>NZ_SBKP01000001.1 GCF_004122115.1 Sphingobium fluviale | reverse complement strand
AAACGACCGCAGAGGTTCGTCGAGAAATAATGCGGAGCAAAGCCCGTCAGATACCGTCGGAATTCTGCGCATTTCAGACACTGAAACCGCGTTCCTTCACATTATCGACACCTCGCGATTACTCAAGTTATGCTCACCTCGCCATAACTTCATCCAATGCTCGATGTAACTCGCGTGGCTGTCGAGGTGCGTGACGGGCAGGCCCAGCTCAGCGCCGAGCATGGCGCTCGATAGCTCGGCTACTAGTTCTTCGGCGGCATAGGCCGCCGTGCCGAAGCGGTTCTTGAGATCACGCCCGAGGCGGCTGGCATGGCCGGTCCAGTGCGACAACTCGTGGGCGAGCGTCGCATAGTAGTGGTCGAAGCCGGAAAACAGGCTGGTAGGCGGCATCGTGACGCGATCAGCCGTAGGTTCGTAATAGGCTTCAGAGCCCTGGTGGCGCAGGTTGACGGGGATGGCGGCGAAGAAGGCGTCGAGTTCGGCCTCGCGCCCTTCAGGCTCGACTAGCTCCAGCGTTGCAGCCGGATGGAAGCGCTCGGGCAGACCTTCGACCTGATCGGCATTGAAGACCGGATAGGCCTTGAGCACCCGGCGGGCCTCGTCGGTCTTTTCACCGGTATCGGGAGCTTCCACCTCCTTGGTGTAGCTCTTGTAGAAGATCGCTATGGTCGACTTCTCACCCTTGCGGACCTGGGCGCCGAGCGATTTGGCCTGATTGTAGGTCATCCAGAACGGCGAGGCGTAGCCGCACATGTCAGCGACCATCCACAGCCAGAACACATTCATGCCGCGGTACGGAATCCCGCAGGCCCGCAGGGGCCGCGAAACGGGCACGCCGCGCCACGGCTTGATCCACGGCTTCGTGCCGGCTTCCAGACGCGCGATGATTTCCAGGGTGATGCGGGTGGCGGGCGACAGACCGCCGCTCTGCCCCTTGCGATAGGCCATGCTGGTTCTCCTGATCTTGGCATCTGGTCAGTCGGCAACGGGTTCGCCGGTCAGTGCCACAGGGTCCAGAGCCCCCTCTGCTCTCCTTCCAAAAAGGAAGCGGCCCTCCGGCGTAAGCCGAAGGACCGCTTCTCGAGGTGCGAGTGGCCTTGCCTGTCAGGAGGAGGTCAGGCGGCCAGCTCGCGGGGGGACTGATGTTCGGTATCGACGCCTGGCTCAGCGTCAGTGGCGTCAATCTCGGGCTCGCCAGCATCCGGCGCAGCAGGAGCGAAGCGCATGACCTCAGGCACCCAGGACAGAGCCTTCTCGCGCACTTCGACTTCTGTGATGTAGGTGCCGGCGAAGACACGCTCGGCACTCATCGCGAGATCGCCTTTCTTGACCGAGGCAAAGCGCGAGGAAAGCTCGAGGCCGCCGACATCGGTCAGCGCGTCGAGGATAACCTGCTTTGACACCCGGTCGAAATAGTTGGCCGCAGTCGGTCGCCACCACTGCGCCATGTCGATGCCGATCAGGCGGCCGAGGTGGTCCTGGAACGGCAGCTGACGTTCGCCGGTCATGTTAAGGCTCGCCTCGAGCGACCGGGCAACGACAAAGCCGAGCCAAGCGGCGCGGCTGTCATCGGATAGCGCGCGAAACAAGTCGAAGCGGGAAGTCGCATCGGTGCCCGCGCGCCAGCTTTCGTCGAGATTGGACCTGAGCTCAGCGAGCGCGCTGCTGGCCGGAGCATCCTTGGCTTCGAAGCCGATGATCGGCCCTGCCGGAAGAGGCGCACGCAGTGTGGTTGCGGCCCGCGCCCGCCAGTCGTGCGTATCGGCATCGGCCAGCGTGAAGACCATTATGTCGAGCGCAAGCCCCGGGTCAGAGGCAACATGCAGCGCAAGGACGTCGCGACGCTGCATGGCGAGCTCATCGACCAGGCGCTTGGACACGGTAGTCCGGCGCTTGTCCGAACCTTCTTCGCCAGCAACGACTTCGATCCCGCTGTCGCTTTCAGCGGGTTCAGCCTGCCTTTCACCATAGAAAACCGGCTGGAGTACCGGAGTGCCGTCGCGTGAAAGCACCAGGATCATGCCCGCCTCGGCCTTCAGCTGGGGCGCAATGACTGGCGGGCGTGCGCGGATTTCCTGGCATTCGCGTTCGATGGCCTCGATAGCCGCTTCGGCTGCCGCCACGGCCTCCTCGGCGCTATCCTCATCTTCCAGGATCGCTGCATGCTCGTCGTAGGAGGCATCGAGTTCGTCGAGCCTCGCCAATTCGGCTTCGGTGAGTGGCGCCGGTTCGGCGGGAAGCCGGACCAGCCCTTCGACCAGATCGTGGCTGGCATAGGGATCTAGCGTTGGCTTGACCCAGGCGAGACCCTGCTCGGCGGCGAGAGCTTTGGCCTGCTCTTCCATCTTTGCCGCCGCGAGGCTTTCTAGCAGCGCAACATCGACCCAGGATTCGCTGTCGTCGTTGTCGAACAGCTCGCGCTCGATCCGGCCGCCGGCTGCGATGTAGGCATCGCGGCCAACGAGACGGGCGCGCGGATCGCTGCCCCGGACAGTCCCGGACAGAACCATGCGCCGGATGCTGTCCGGATTGGGGGCATAGTAGGCTGAGGAAACCTGCTCAAATACGCGGGCCTGGATTTCCTGGTCCGAAGTCGCACCGAACGCTTTGGCGATGTCGAGAGTGATTTGGCCCGAGGCCAGAGCCTCGAACACGACTGGCGCAAGCGTCGCGAGACGCAAGCGCCCCTCGACGAAGCGGACGGTCAGACCGAAGCGGCGGGCAACCTCTTCGACAGTCGCACCGCCTGTCACGAGTGCGGCAAAGGCCTGGGCTTCATCGGCAGGGTTCATGGCTAGGCGGTGGAAGTTCTCCGCGAGGCTGGTCTCAACGGCGGCTTCCGCGCTGTCTTCAAGCACGAGGCAGGTGACTTCGTGATCGCGGGCGAGGATCTTTTCATCCGTGAGCGCGAGCATTGCGCGGCGACGGCGCTCGCCGGCTTCGACCTCGAACTTGCCCTTCGCGGCAGGCCGGACGATGAGATTCTGCAGCAGCCCATGGGCTGCGATGCTGGCCTTGAGTTCGGCATCGGCGGCTGGATCGCCGTGACGGCGGACATTGCGGGGAGACTGGACAAGCTTGTTCAGCGGGATCGATTTGATCATGGGACACACTCCTGACGTGAGCCTGGTGCATCGACCTTCGACGCCCAACTGGCTCAATCAGGGCAAAGCCCACTCCCCTCTTGTGCGTTCGCAGCAGATCTCACGATAGGCACGGACGAGGACGAAATTCTACGGTTGGGACTTTACTGCCGTTTCCCAGCGATCTGTTGAACGGCAGTTTTTGTCAAAACTGACCATTCGCTCAGAGCGAAGCACTTGGCAGTAACGCGCCGTCACTTCGGTTAAGTAAGCGAATTCTTGAAAGCGGGCATCTGTTGTGACCGCCTTGATCGGTCGCGCCCAGCTCGCTCGATCTACGCCTGTTTGGGCGACATCAGGAGTGAATGGGCCATCGGGGGTGCGGTGCGCGCAGGTTATCGGTTGGTCACATGGTATTTTAGTCCATTATTGTTTTTGAGACCGTCGATCATTTCGATGGTTGAACAAACCGGGACCGCTAACCATATTTTTTGCGACAGCAGCGTCGTGGTGGGGCACTAAGCGGCGCAGGAACGGGAGGCGACCATCAGCAGGGCGGACGATTTTAAGACGTTGTTCTCGAACATTGCGATCGATAACGAAGAAACCATCGCGCTGCGGTATGGTGAGGTCACTAGGGCCTGCAACCTTGAGTTTCGCAACACAGACAGCCGCACGGCCAACAGTCTTCAAGTTGGCTCCTATGGACGCTGGACTGGCATCCGTGGCATCTCCGACTTGGACATGCTCTACATCATGCCAAGTGGGAAGTGGGATACCTACAAGGACAACCCCTACAAGCTACTGCGCGACACGGCGGACGCTATTCAGGCCCGCTACACGACAACTGAGATCTACGTCGACACTCTGGTGGTCGTCTGCAAGTACAAGAACTTCAAGGTTGAAGTGCAGCCTGTCTTCGAGGATTCGGACGGGTTCTGGTATCCCTACACCAAGAATGGCGGGTGCTATCGGCTGACCAAGCCCCGCGAGGAGATCAATGCTACCCGCACTGTAGATGCCGACAAGAATGGCAACTTGCGGCGGCTCTGCAAGATGACCCGTGCCTGGAAGAACAAGCACGGCGTCGCGATGAATGGCCTCGTGATCGACACGCTTGCACATAACTTCCTGCTGACCACGACGAATTTCGACAAGACGGCGTTCTCAACGTGCGGGCAGATGATGCGCGACTTTCTGGAATACCTTTCGAACCAGCCCAAGCAGGAGCGATATCACGCTCTCGGCTCCGGGCAGCACGTCAAGGTGCATAAACGGTTTGAAGGTAAGGCGAAGAAGGGCCTCGAACTCGCAGACAAGGCCCTCGCGGCGGGCGAAGACGGTAAGGCCAACAATCGCTGGCGTAAGCTGTTCGGCAATGGCTACCCGCTTTCGGATACCACTGAAGTCGCAAAGGCCTACATTACCGAAGCCAGCTACACCGCTACCAACACTGAGGAGTTCATCGAGGACATGTTCCCTGTGGACATTCGCTACTCGCTGCGCCTCGAATGCGAGGTCAAGCAGAATGGATTCAGGACAATCCTTCTGCGCGCCATGCGTGGTGTCGGCATGAAGCGCCTGAACGTCTACCGGTCCAAGTCGCTCAAGTTCTACATCACAAATGAGAACATAAAGGGCATCTATCACGTCTACTGGAAGGTACTCAATCGGGGGCCTGAGGCGATCAGGCTCGACAAGATACGTGGCCAGATTGAACCGGATAGCGGTAGCAAGACCAAGAACGAGCGCTCCGACTTCCGGGGTGAGCATGTGGTGGATTGTTACGCGGTACAGGATGGTGTGGTAGTGGCCAAAGACCGCATTCACGTGCCGATCGTAGACGAGAGCGAAAGCTGATGGACAAGGACCGGCTGCTAAGGCTGATCGCTGAAAAGGGCTACGATGTCCTGTTTGGCGTCAAGAAGACGTTTGCGACATACGACATTGTGAGCAAGGGGCCGGGCTGGATCGGCTTCATATCTCTGGCCGTTGGTGTGTTCGCGCTGATCTATGATCCATTGTCGGCCAAGCTGCCGTCCGCGATCCTTGTCATCGCGGGCATCGCCAGCCTCTACATATCGTTCTATCGTGCCGAGGAGTATGAGCGATCGGCCAACAGTCAGCTGAGCATCTACAATAAGTTAAAATCACTCTATCTCAGCGTTCAATCGGGATCGGACCCAGTAGCGGCTAAGACTGAGTATGACGCCATCGACGCCAATTATTACTCAACCACGATGAGCAAGCAGATTTTTCTGAGTGGTTGGTATGCTCACTACAAGCTTTTTGCCGAGACGCAGATCGACTGGCTGGAGGAACAGCGGCAGTTCACTTGGAAGGACAAGTGGCCGGTTTCAGCGCGGATCACGATCGTAGTAGTAGCCGTCGCTGCCGTTGCGGGGGTGATCCTCTGGATCTTTCGCTCCAACCTATGTGCGTGATGGTTTTTGCCGACGCAATGTTCCACCTCCACTGCACTAAGAAACTGCTCGATCGGATCAATCCGGAAATCGTTGTCCCTGGGCCAAGCGACACCGCCCTGGGCAATTGGTATGCCACGGTGATGTTCTGGAAGCCGCAGGTGGCTTTGCTGGTTTCTGAGCGTACGCTGCTTCCCGTGCTTTTGCCGCTGGCCCCGGCGGCCACGCTTGCTCCAAGATTCCCCTCACAATTGGCGCTGGTTCTGAAGGAGCACGGCGTCCCGAGCGAATTCATCGCCCAAGAAGTCTGGCGGATGGACAAGGTCCAATACGCAAAAACTGCGAACCGGAGCGTCGTCGGCATCCTCAATGAGTTCGTTAAGCAGGCCGAATTCTGGCTGGCCGCCTATGCCTATGAAAAGGGCGATAATGACGACCTCCTGGCGATTTCCGCCAAGCTAGCAGAGACGCCATGTAGTCCGCTGTACAAGGGCCCAGTTTCGCCAGACAAAGCCCTTCATGAACTCGTGAAGGCTGGCGCGCAGGTATGAGCCTGCTGGCCGTCAATTGCGCTGGGAGATCCTACAGCACTCGGCTGGAAACCCAGCCTATGCGGTCAGACAGGATCGATGGGCAAATCGACGATCCGGAAAACAGCCCCTGAGCCGGCATCGCGGACAAGGTCAACCCGCTCGCCATCCCAGTGGTAATCGAGATGCCGCCCTTGTAAGGGATTTGACGCGCAGTCCGGGTAGAAGAGAGCAACGCATTCCCCACCGGGATGCCGGATGCTCGGGTAGGCAATCCCGTTTGATCCCCCGCCCCTGAGGTGCCGCGCGACCGCTTGGGATGCTGCGTAGCTGTCAGGATCCAGCGTCGGAACCTGCTCCCCCGGCAAAGTTCGGAGATCATGCAGGTCAGCATCGACTGACATGATGATCTCCCGGAACTGCGAGGTCCAGCCAGGTGCTTCCTTCGTCCGGGCCATGAAGCGGGCATGGTGGTGGATCGTCTCGAACAGTGCGGTTTCAAACCGGTCCCCGACATAGAGCACACCATAGCTGCCATCGGTAAATCGGCTCGGCCGGTCAGTGCTGACATGGGTGAATGGCGCCATGAGGTAGGATGCCCCATTGCCGCCGACGCGTCTGTCGACTGGAACAAGGTCGAGATTGCCAATCGTCGCCATGATGCGGGGATTGGTCTTCTGCTCTGCCGAGATCAGCAGCGGCCAGTCGGCAGGATCAGCGATGTCCTCGAACAGATCGATTGGCGGAAAAGCGCTGCGGATGATCCTGACAGCGCCCCTCCACTCAACTCGAGAAACGGGGATATCCGCTATTCCGCTCACCAGCCACCACGCTCGGCGTCGAGGTAGCGACGCACCCGCATGATGTCGGTGAGTTCACCCCCGAGCATCACATCAAGCGCGCTGGATCCGCCAAAGGCATCGTTGGCCGACCTGATCCAGGCATAGCCGCGGGTTACCTCCGAAAAGATGATCCGAAGCGCCTTGTGGATGCCCAAGAGGTTGGAGAGACGCGCACGCCCATCACGCGAAACGCGCCCGGGGCCTTCGGCCTTCCAGCGACGATAGGAGCGCACTGGCATGTCGAGCAGCGTGGCGGCTTGCTCGTCGGTGAGCTCCCATTTGCCGAACAGATTGAGGACTGCCCGGAACATGGCAGCTGCCTCGTCCTGGGTAATCGGATCGGGACGGAAAGCGGTAACGGCAGTATCAACGGGTTGTAGAGCCAGCATGGCAATTCTCCATTTGGCATCATATATGCTAGATAATGCCATTTGGCAACAGCCTATGAGGATGATGCCAATCTGGCAATCACGCTCGCCGCCCGTTCGATAGGTACGAACAGCCGCGTCTGGTAGCGGATGATTTCCGTGAAACACCCTTGAGCCTTGTACCAGTCAAGACGGGCTACGCTCCATCCGGTCAGTTCAATTCGCTGTGAGCCATTGACCAGGCTGCGCTTGGCCATGAGCTGCTCACGGCCGGCGAATTCCATGGGGCGGCCGGTCGCCAGAACGGTCTGGACGATGTCGTCGGCGGAAAGCGTTTGCTCGCGTTCCAGACCCAGCGCCCGGCACAGTTCCGGAACACAATGGAGAGGAACCTCCCGGCCAAGGAGCGACCGGCCATCCGCCGCTGAGATGCGGCTGACCCTTACGAAATCGGACGGGAGCTTGTCCCAGACTGGCAGCAGGAGGCCTGTCGCAAGATAGAGGCGCTCGCGCTTGTGGCTCGACCGCGCTTCATCGACCTCGGCGGTCCAGGCTTCGCGGAACTCGCCCACAGGGATGTGCTCCCAGCTGCTTTCAGCCAGCTGATCCTCGGTGATGTGGCTGCGCTTCAGCGGGCGCAGCAGCTCGAAGCGGGACACGCGCCTGCCGTCATCGGCAAGAATGCTGCGGGCGGGTACGAGCAAGGCAACCCGGCCTGAACGGGCGTTCCGAACAGGTCGCTGCCGCTGCCGAGCGAGGCCGTGGAGCTCTTCGAGCCTCTTCAGCGTCAGCGGCTTCAGGGCCCGGGCGATTTCCAGTTCCAGCAGATGGGTGGTCGCGCCCGACGCCGGATCCGTCCGCAGCAGCGTGTCCGACAGGACCGTGAAGTCCTCGACCGCGATGGTCTCAAGGCCGAGATCGAGCGTGCCGGCCTGACGCGCGGCATCAATCCGCGCCTCGACCAGCCCCATGAACTCATCGAAGATCGCGTTCTGCAAGGCGATGGGAAGTGCGAGGATGCGGTTGAGCCAGCGCTGGATCGACGGAAGATCATCGACCATCGACCCGTCGGGTGCTTCAATTCTGAGGCCTGTCAGGTCCTGAAAGCGCCCGAGGCTAACCGCTTCGAGCTTACCGGTGAACAACAGGCCGAACCAGCGGTGGAGCGCTTCCTTGGCGTAGATGCTTTCGAGATTGTCGGCCGGGTCGAACAGGTTCTGGCCACCGGTCTGCCGCTGCCCGCGCGTCAGAGCGCCGAGACTGTCGAGGCGCCGCGCGATCGTCGAGATGAAACGGCGCTCGCCGCGCACATCGGTCGTCACTGGCCTGAACAGCGGCGCTGATGCCTGATTGGTGCGATTGGTCCGTCCGAGCCCCTGGATTGCGGCGTCAGCCCGCCATCCTGGCTCGAGCAGGAAATGAACGCGGCGGGCCTGGTTCTTGGCTGCGAGATCGGCATGGTAGCTACGCCCCGTTCCCCCGGCGTCGGAAAAGACGAGGATGCGCTTGCTGCCGTCCATGAAAGCCTGCGTTTCAGCGACGTTGGCGCGCGGTGACCGGGATTGGAGTTTCTGACAACCATCGCGGCCGACGATGAGCCGGCGTGTCCGGCCGGTCACTTCCGCCACCTGATCCACGCCGAAGCGTTCGATGATGGCATCAAGCGCGGTCGCGATGGGCGGTAAAGCGCAAAGCTGCTCGATCATCCGGTCGCGCGCGGCGAGTGCCGATCGGCAGAGCACCGGCGCGCCGTGTTCGTCGCTCATCGGCTCGGAGCGAGGATTGCCGTTTTCGTCGGTGAACACCGCCATCAGGCGAACAGGAAAGCTCTTTGCGAGATAGTCGATCACATATTCCCGCGGGGACAGATCAATCTCCAGCGCTTCGCGCTCTTCGTCCGAGAGGTCGGCAAGCCGTCGGTTAAGCATGGCTTCTGCGGTCGAGACGAGCTGGACGACCACGGCCTTCCCATCGGCAAGCGCACCGTCGATGGCTGGTAATAGGCTCGGCAGTTTCATCGACAGAAGCAGTTGCGCAAAGAAGCGCTGCTTGGTTCCCTCGAAGATCGACAGCGCTGCGGACTTGGCACCGGAGTTGAGCGTCCCTCCGGTTTCGCTGTCGACGATGCGGGTAGCCTCCAGCGCGTCGCGCAGGTTGGCGTGAATGATCGCCCAGGCCTCGGCATAGGCATCATAGACCGCGATCTGATCCTCGCTCAGGCGATGCTCGAGGATCTCGTATTCGACGCCGGCGAAGGACAATGCACGCGCGGTGTATAGGCCTAGCGACTTCAGGTCCCGGGCAACCAGCTCCATCGCTGCGATCCCGCCGTCACGAATGTCTGCGACGAAGGCCTCACGATTGGCGAAGGCGGTCTCCGGCCCCCACAGGCCAAGGCGCGTCGCATAGGCCAAATTGTTGACGTCGGATGCGCCGGTTGCCGAAGCGTAGAGCACCCGTGCGCAGGGCAGGAGGTTCTGCAGGCGCACGCCGGCGATACCCTGCTCGGAACCCTTTACCTTGCCCCGCGATCCTTCCCCGCCAGCGGCATTGGCCATGGCGTGCGCCTCGTCGAACACGATTACGCCGTCGAAATCCTCACCAGCCCAAGCCAGGATCTGGTCGAGGCGGGTTGCATCGTTTCGGCCCGAACGCAGGGTCGGGTAGGTCACGAAGAGAATGCCATCGCGCATGGCGATGGGGGTGCCGAGTTTCCAGGAAACCAGAGGCTGGATATCGATCGGCAGGCCGCCGAGCGCTGCCCAGTCGCGCCGGGCATCTTCCAGCAGTGCCTCGTTCTTCGAAATCCAGATATGGCGGCGTTCACCGCGCACCCAGCGATCGAGGATGACGCTGGCAACCTGACGGCCCTTGCCGGCACCCGTTCCGTCCCCAAGGAAATAGCCCTGCCGGTAGGTCTGGCCTTCCGCCGATGCCTTGAGCGAGCAGCCCTTGTCCTCGGGGTCGAACCGGCCGGGAAGTTCGCGCGCATGGGCGCTTGCCGCGTAGATCAGAGTCTCTGCCTGGGCAGCAGACAGCAGCCCCTTGGCAACCAGCCCGTCGGGCAGCTGCGGCACCGCTTCGGGCATCGGTGCGGCGATCGACCCCATAGCGACGGACTCGACGAGCGGCGTTGGATGCTCGGCTGCGTCATCGATCACGATCCTGCTGGGGCGATAAGGCAGATAGTGGCCGACCTGAGGGGCAAGCGGCGCAGGGGTTTCGAGCGACCGGTATGTGAGCGAGCCGATGGTGGAGGCTGCAGGAGTGACCCTGCCTGGTGATGGCATCGGCCTGCGCGGTGCGGCGACCAGACGAAACGGCGCACGAGCCGGAAGGCTCGAGTGCTCGGTAACAGCCTCCAAGCTGGCGCGAGCCGGCAAAGCATCGACAAGATCGACCAGCTGGCGAAAGTCGTTTGTGCGGATAGCGACAGGTTCATTGGAGCCTTCCACCTTGTCGAAGACCAACAGCCGCGTGGCGATGCCGGTGCCCTGCCTGACGAACGCGCGTTCGACGGCGGCATTGAGCCGCAGCGAGATCGGTCCCTTCAGCCCCGCCAGGAACTTCGCGCAGTCGAACCATTCAGGCATGATCGCGACAAGCCGCCCCCCGGACGCCAGACGGTTCCAGGCTGACCGCAGATGGCGCGAGCCAGTGCGACTATCGTGCCCTCGCTCAATGCCATGGGAATAGGGAGGGTTCATCAAGACGACGCTCGGGATGATGGCTTGATCGAGCAGTTCGTCGATCAGCTCAGCGTCATGGCCGGTCACTCGGGCCGCAGGGAACAAGGCGCTCAGGCAATCGCGGCGAAGCGGCGAGATTTCGTTGAGATCAAGGCTCAAGCCAGCCTTGGCCGCCCAGACCGCGAGCATCCCGGTTCCGGCCGAGGGTTCCAGGACGAGCTCGCCCGTGGCCAGGGCACAGGCCCGGGCGGCAAGCCAGCCAAGGCGCGGCGGTGTTGCGAACTGCTGCCATTCGATCTGCTCGTCGCTGCGATTGATCTGGGTCGGCAGCACGGATTCCAACGCCGTAAACATCCGGTCGGCGTCGGCTGCCGAAGCGGCAAGGTCGATCTGTGGGGCGGCCTGCAGGAATTTGGTCTGAGCCAATTCCAACGCGATATGCGCATCGCGCACTGACCAGCGCCCATCTGCGTCTGTGCCCCCGAAATGATCGGTCAAAAGCGTATGCAACAGCCGACGCGTGATCGGTTCGCCGGATGCTAGGTGTGCGGCGATGGTGCGAGCAGCTAGCAGAACTAGCGGTTCAGATGGTGGGGGAAGCAACAGAGCGGGAACAGAGCTGAGCATTTGGAACCTCCTGACGAAGCCCAGTCCACTGGCCGGGCTTCATCAGGTCAAAAGCCTTCTCCCCTCTCTTCTCGTCAGGACTTGGACCGCAGCCACGCTTGCAAGGCGTCGTTCCAGTCTTTCCCGTGACCGCGCGGGCGACGCGTGACGATCGTTCGGTTCTCACAGGCGTAGGCGCTGCGCGCGCGTTCCTCGGCAATGTCGCCGCCTGCATCATGGTCGACGAACAGATGCAATTCGCTGACGCTTTCCGGGATCGACACGAGGCCAAAACGCTCATTGCCGAGCGAGGCCCAGCAAGGGATCTGGGTCAAGGCCTTGGCAGCGAGCGCGCTCTCGATCCCTTCGGCAAGGCCGAGCCGCCCGTCGACAGGTTCGAAGAGGCGAACTGCGCCTGATGCCAAGCTCCCGAGTGCGCGCTTGGGGTTGGCGAAAGGGGGCACTGCGGGCCTCAGAGGGTTGAGAAACGTGCGGTGAATTCCGACCAGCCCATGATCCATCGTCACTGCCGCGATCAGAGCAGGCAGGTATTGCGTGTTCCCCTTCGGTCCGAGCGGGGTACGAGGGTGAAATCTGAGCGCGCGAGAGACGGCACGGATGCCGCGGGCCTGGAGATAGGTTTTGGCGGGAGTGCCGTCGATTGGCGTTGCTTCACGCCAAATTCGCTCTGCAAACACGTGGTATGCTGGCTTGCCGACATTGGCACCTGGCTCGACTTCGACCTTCCCAGCAAAGAAGCTCCCCGGCGAAACACCTCGAGCGGCAAGTGCAGTCAGCACCTGATGCTGGCTGCAGCCCGCGAAACAATGAAAGAGGATCGCGCGTCGTCCCAAAGTTACGCTGAGCGAGGGCGTTCGATCATCGTGGGAGGGACATCGCGCCATGCCCTTGGAGCCGGACCAATACCCTCCCAGCTCCTCGCAAAGCTGCTTTGCTGCTGAAGCAAGGGACAAGCTAGTAGGACTGGATAACGCGTGGGACATGCGGGGCTCCTCAAGCTCTAAATACCGCCCCCTTGCGAGCGACCTCTCCTCCCAATCGCGCGCGTAATATAACTTTCCTACACCCATTTGTTCACTTTACGTTCCGTTTCGATTCGAGGCAATGCGACGAGATGGATGATGATCAGATTTGGAAGGATCGGGATGCTCCTGATGGGCGTTTCCGCGGTGCAGGTTTCAGCCCAAGCAGACACGCCATCCTTCGCGATATTCGAACATCGACCGACCCCTGTAGAGCCTGAGGCTGTCGAGCCGGCCATTCCGGCACACGGTGAGATGAACTTGAGTCTGCGCAAGGCGGCGTTCGCGCCCTCGTTCCGCGAGGTGATCTATTTGGCGAATGTGCGGGAGGCAGAGCTTCGATATGGCCTACCCACTGGCTTGCTGCAGGCGTTGATCTGGACTGAATCGCGCTTCAATCCGATGGCGATCAGCCCCGCTGGCGCGGCGGGGCTGGCGCAGCTGATGCCAGGCACGGCTCGCTACCTCGGCATAACTAACCGGCATGATCCTGTTGCGAGCATTGATGGCGGGGCACGCTACTTGCGCGAGATGCTGGACAAGTTTGGGCAGATACATCTCGCCCTCGCTGCCTATAATGCTGGACCTGGAGCGGTTTCGCGAGCTGGCGGCATTCCCAGAAACAGCGAGACGCCCGGCTATGTCCGCAGCGTGCTTGAACGATGGCAAGCAATTGGCTCGCGCATATGAAAGGCGTTCGTCTATGGATAAATGAAGAAGCGATTGCTTGAGTAGGGAAGGCCAAGTTTGATGGCTCGAAAAGAAGGTCGAGGCACAAAGGATGACAATGTCGTTCGCTTCGATTTCCGCGACAGACTTAAGAAGCAGCACGACAAACGTCGGCGCAAGGAGTGGATGTTGAGTCTAGGCGCGTTCTCGATCGTATTCGCTGGGGGTATGTTGGCATTGAACTGGCCAGTGTCCGGTCTGACCTCGATCGGCCCCTCAGAACTCGCAAATAAGCTTTCGCTGATGGCCGGAAGCACCTCACCGCGCTTCGAGGTCTGCGGAATCACACGCAGCACCTGCGTCGTTGATGGAGATACCTTCTGGCTCGAGGGCGAGAAGATCAGGATCGCAGACATCGACACCCCCGAGATCAGCGAACCCAAGTGTGATTCTGAGTATCAGCTTGGTATGAAGGCGACTTACCGGCTTCGCGACCTGTTGAACGAAGGCGCTTTCGAGGTCCGGCCGATCGGAAACCGCGACGAAGACCGATTTGGGCGTAAGCTTCGGGTCGTTGTTCGGGGCGGCCAATCACTTGGCGATCAGCTTGTGCGTGAGGGGCTGGCTCGCACATGGACCGGGCGTCGGGAACCGTGGTGCTGACAGTGACCGTGCCACTGACCGGTCAACATTTGTTGCGGGATTGATCGGCAGGATCCGACCAAAATATGCCGTTCCCATAGGCAGCAGGAATGTCGTGTTATGTCGGAATCGGCCATTTTATGGGACAGGGCCCCGGCTAAGTTCGTATTTTGGTAAGTTTGAATCCGTGCTCGCTTGTTTGATCGGGCATTTCGAAGTTACATTCTTCGGAGGCTGTCTTGCGGACTACTCCAGCGGGGCCGCGGCGGTAGGATTGAGACAGCATGGAGACTTCTGATCAGCTTGAACCTGAGGGCGAGCAGATTCGCGTGACGAACGTCGCCGGTGCGGTCTTGTCTTCCTTCTTTGACGAACTCGAGCGGGTCGACGACTTCGGCGAGTGTGCGGAGCAGCTCAGAAAGCTCGTGCTCGTCGATGGCGTGTTCGCCGAGCCGGCTGTGCGAAACGCCCTCTTCCCCGACTCGCAATGATCCGGATCCAGCAGATCTCGATCCGCGAGTTTCGCGGCATCCGCGACCTGACGCTGGCGCTCAACGGCGAGAACTTCGCCGCCTGCGGGCCGAACGGGACAGGCAAGAGCGGGATCGTCGACGCGATCGAGTTCGGACTCACCGGGAACATCTCCCGCCTGTCGGGCCGGGGCACCGGCAACCTCTCGGTCAAGCAGCACGGTCCGCACGTGGACTCGCAGAACAAGCCCGACCTCGCGACGGTCACGATCGACGTCACCATCCCTTCGCTCAACGGCAAGAAGGCATCGATCCACCGGTCGGTGAAGGGCCTCAACGCCCCGACGATCACGCCGGCCGATCCCGACGTCCTTGCGGTCTTCGAACAAGTGAAGGCGCATCCCGAGTTCGTGCTGTCGAGACGCGAGCTCATACGATTCGTGCTTTCCGAGCCGGGCGACCGCGCCAAGGAGGTTCAGGCCCTTCTCCAGCTCGGCGACGTCGAGAAGTTGCGGGTGGTGCTGCAGAAGATCGCGAACGCCTATGCAAGGGAGATGAAGCCGCTCGAACGGCACGAGGCCGAGGCGACCCAGCTTCTCAGAACCGCGCTCGGGCTGACCCAAGTCGGCAAGGTCGCGATACTCGCTGCGGTCAACCCAAGCCGGGCGATACTGGGGCTCGGTCCGCTCGACGACCTCCTCGCCACCACGTCGCTCGTCGACGGACTCGCGACCACGGGGACAAGTGGCATCAGGTCGCGCGTCATCAAGGTCCAGGCCCTCGAGAACATCGCCACGCTGCGGGCGGCGCTCGCGGCCATGATCGCCTTAACGGTGTCCACGGAGTGCGCGGCGATCGCAGGATCGCTGACGGAGTTGGCCGCCGACCCGTCGACGGTGAGCGGCGTGAAGGAGGAGGGTCTGCTCACGACGGCGCTCGACCTTTACGACGGCGAGAATTGCCCGGTGTGCGACAAGGCGTTCGACGAGGCAGGCTTCGTCGCCCACCTTCGCGGCAAGCTGTCCCACCTCGCGGACATCTCCGCGCGAAAGCGCGCGATCCAAGAGCGCATGGTGCCCGTCCTGGATCTGATCCGGGAGGCCGGGACGGCGATTGCCGCCACGATCACGGACTCGCAGGGGTTCACACCGCCATTGGACGTGAAGGCGCTGGTCGACTTCAAGCAGGTGCTTCTGGGTCGCTACCGACAGCTGGAGGCGTTCCTTCCGATCGAGGACACGGTGGCGGTGCTGGGCGTCGCCGGCAGCGTGCCCGATCTGGATGGGGCGATAGGGACCCTGTCCGCGGCGGTGGCGGCCCTCCCGGAACCCAGCGTGCAAGACGCGGCCCGCGACTTCCTGACGGTCGGGCAGGAGCGGCTCGACCAGTTCCGCAGGGCCCGTCAGGCGCTCGCCGTTGGCAGGGCGAGGGCCGAGCGCTCCGCCAAGGCCTTCGAGATATTTGGGGCCACGACGACGAAGGCGCTGGAGACGATCTACGAGGAGGTCCAGGACGAGTTCGCCGAATGCTACCGCGTCATCAACAGTGACGACGAGTCCGGCTTCACCGCCGCCCTGCTCCCCTCAATCGGCAAACTGGCGTTTGACGTCGACTTCTACGGCCGCGGCAAGTTCCCGCCCGGCGCCTATCACAGCGAGGGTCACCAAGATGGGATGGGGCTGTGCCTTTACCTCTCGTTGATGAAGCATCTGCTGGGCACCGGTTTCACGTTTGCGGTGCTCGACGACGTGCTCATGTCGGTCGATAAGGGCCACCGTCGCGAGGTCTGCACGCTGCTCAAGGACCGTTTCCCAGATACGCAGTTCATTTTCACGACGCACGACGACGTGTGGCTGCGGCACATGCGGGCCGAGGGCATTATCAAGTCGAAGGGGCTGGCCCACTTCCGGACCTGGACGGTCGAGACCGGACCTACGGAGTGGACGAATGCGTCGGTGTGGGACGAGATCGACGCTCATCTCGCCTTGAACGAGGTAAGCAAGGCCGCCGGCATGCTGCGGCGTTTCCTGGAATACTACGCGGCAGAGACCTGCCATCGGCTGCGCGCGCCGGTGGAGTTCAGGGGTGACGCCCTATTCATGCTCGGCGACACGCTGCCTGCGGCGATAGGCGAATTCGGGAAGTTGCTCAGGAAGGCGAAGGACGTCGCGAACTCGTGGGGGCAGAGCGACGTCGTCGCCGCCATCGTCGCGCGCGAGGCAGATTTCACAGCGGCCAAGCAGGCGACGAACGTCGATCAATGGCAGGTTAACACCGGCGTGCACTACAACGCCTGGGCGGACCTCGGGAAAGGCGACTTCGCTCCGGTCGTCACGGCTTTCCGCGCGCTCGTCGCCACCTTCGAGTGCCCGACTTGCGAGCAAATGTATTCGGTAACGCCCGAGCGCGGTCCCAAGGGCGGCGTCCGGTGCCAGTGCGGGGCGCTGAACCTCAATCTGATCGCGAAGTGACTTGCGCGGGATCGGTCGGGCATATCGGAGCAGCGCCGCCCGGGACGTCGGCGTGGTTTAGGCGGCAGTCAGTGGCGGTGTCCGTCGTCAGGACTGGTTTCGGACCGCGCGCTGTTCTAGCTTCGTTCGCATGAGCGACGAAAGAATCGAAAACGGCACGGGTGAGCCCGCAGTCGAACGCCCAACGCCTGCGGGATTCATGCGCAAGCTGCGGCCGGAGCTGTATTCCGACACGGTGGATCGGCCGCTCTACGTCCTCGACCGCCCCATGCTCGAGTTCCAGCTCGAGACGATGACCTCGCGCAACGAGCATCAGCGCTTCGAGATATTCTGCCGCAAGCTCTGTCAGCGCGTGATCTGTCCCAACATCCGCCCGCAAAGCGGGCCGGAGGGCGGTGGCGACGGCAAGACAGACGCCGACACATTCCCGGTTGCGGAGGCGATCGCCGACCTCACCTACATCGGGCGCCCCGGGCCCGGGCTGGGCGACTGGGGCTTCGCATTCAGCGCCATGAAGGACTGGAAGCGGAAGGTCGTGAAGGACATCGAAGGGATCGCTGCCACGGGCCGAAAGCTTGAGCGTATCTACTTCGTCACGAGCCAGCCAGCGCGCGCGGCCGACCGCGCCCGCATCGAGGCTGAGCTCGAGCAGGCGCACGGCGTCCCGGTAAAGATCCTCGACCGCGCTTGGATCGTCGAGGAGGTGATCGACCACGAGCGCAAAGACATCGCGCACGACTACCTCGGTGTTGGGCAAATGGTGTCCGACCCTATGCGCATGGGGCCGGAGGACTATTCAAGGCGCCGCCGCCTCGACGACATCGAGCGCGGGCTCGCCGATCCGTCGACGTTCGCGGGCATGGAGCGGCAGCTGGTGACCGAGGCGATGATCGCCGCGCAGCTGTCGCGTAACCTGGAGCTGCCGCGCCACGAGACTGAGGGCCGGCACGCGCGGGCGATCCGCCTCGCGGTGAAGCACGGGTCGGCGCGCCAGCAGCTGGAGGCCCGCCACGACGCGCTGTGGACCGCCTTCTGGTGGTTCGATGACGCGGCGGCAGTGGCCGACGGATACGGGACGATCGAGGCCGAGGCGCTGGGCGCGCATCACGCCCGCAACATTGAATTCCTAGTTCAGCTGCACCAGCTGCTCGTGAACGGAGTGCTCCACCGCATGCTGGCGGCGGAGGAGGCGGATCTGTCGGCCCGGTCGGACAGGCTCGAGGCCGCCCTCGTGGCCATGACGCGCGACGAGCACCGGCCTAACCACCGGCTGGAGGCGCGGACGTCGCTGGCGATCGTCAGGCTCGGACGCTACTTCGCCGAGTGCCGGCTGGACGAATTGCCGCGCGTCTGGTCGGAGTTGGGCTCAATCCTGGACGAGGCGTCGGGGCTCGCAGAGTTCGACGCCGACCGGCTGGTACGGCTGATCGAGGTCGTGGCCATGCCAGCGGGGCGCGACCCGACCTACCGCGCCGTTGCCGAGCGCCTTGCCGACTTCGTCGCCAAGCGGACGTCGGACGCGCAAGGCGCTCTCATCCTGCTCCGCCAGGCGCTCAACCTCGATGACGACGAGCAGTGCGAGCGCATCCGTCTCCTGGGGCGCGCAGCGGTCCGTCTCGCCAAGCGGGAGCATGCCGAGCAGCTTATCGAGGCGCACCAGCACCTCGCCATCGCCTACCGCAGCGCCGACCTCCTGTGGGCGGCCCGGTCATCCATCCTGATGGCGGCCGCCGGGCTAGCGGCCGAGGGGGAGGAAACGAGTGAACTCCCGGTCGGGTTCGTCCCCACGGTCAAGATCTGGGCGTGGATCGCTCTGCAGCTCCGCCTCGTACCCGAACTGCTGCTGGCGGTCCGCCTACTCAGGATGTCGTCGGAGACATTACCGTTGAACGAGGAATCCAAGGACCGCGTCGCGGAGGGCCTACAGGAGATCGACATCGCCTTCGGTAGCAACATCCTCAACATGGACGACGGCGAGCTCCGATCGCTTTCCGCCCTTCCGGACGAACTGGGTGCAGCGGGGATGCCGATGTCGCGGATCGCCCTGCTTTACGCCCTTGGTTATGAGGATGCGCTGCGCGAGGACGGAAGCATACCGGACGAGATGGACGAGCGCGGTGCCGGGGAGTTCTTCGCGCTGATGAAGGCGCAGCCCGTTTCCGGGCAGCTCTTCGGCCCTCTGATCCTGAACGCGCCCACTGGACAGGTCATCGAGACCTGCATCTGCGGCCTGACCGTCGAGGTCGCTGCGCCTGGAGACGATGCGGGAACCATCACCGCCCAGGCCGTCGTGGCAGCGGTCGAGGCGATGCTGGCGACGATGATTGAGGATGGCGTCGGGGCGCACACCGAGCGGTTTCGAATCGACATCGTCGAGACCGGCGAGGATGAGCCGAGCGTCCGGACTGACCCCAAGGCGATGCGCTCGCTCGTCGCGTGGCCGCGCTCGCTCCCGGTCTCGGAGTTCGCGTGCCAACCGGATGTGGGAGCGTTCCTGATGCGGGTGGTCGGCGAGGTGATGGCGGCTACCTTCGTCCTGCCCGAGCTCAAGGACACGATGGAGCGGCTCGTTGCGAAAGGCAGCGCGCACGATCGTGTCTCGAGCGTTCTGGCGTCCCTGAGCGCGCTTCACCGGATCGTCGGTCGGCCGGTTGTCTGCCTGGATCGAGCCGAGAAGGAATATCCTATGCGCGACCGTCCGGCAGTGGTGGAGATGGAGCGTCCGGCGGACGGTGGCGATGATGAGAACGTTCTCGCCGCGCCGAAGTCCGGCGATGGGCGTCCGACCGTTGGCCGTCACCGCGGCATGAAGGTGCAGTCGGTGATCGATGTCCACACCTGGGACGAGGCGCGGTGGAAGGGCATCCTGTATGCGAGCTACGGCGACGACATGCCGCCGATCTTCGCGCTGACGTTCACCAACGCCGCGGGCGCCCGCCGGATCTTCGAGCGTTGGCGGGAGCGGTTCGGGACGAAAGACGTGAACCATGACATAAACATGTCGATCATCCGCAACCTGCCCGGCCACCCCGCATCGCATTACGCGGTCCAGATCACGAGCCGCCCACCGGACGATGTCTCGTGGGAGCGCAACGTCTTGTACCAGATCGTGAACCGCGTCCACGTCATGGAGCCGGCGGATAACACGAACCTCGAGACGTTCCTCTCCAAGCGCCGCGCCGTCGGCAGCTTCATCCTCGCCCCCGCTGTCCTGTCGGCGAGGCAGCCGGACATCCTGACCGACCTGGTGATCCTGAAACGCGACATCAATGTCGTCGACGCGGCCGATTTGGCCGAGCACGACATCGAGAACGTGGCGCTCGAGATGATTTCGCGACGCGGCGACAGATGACCCACGTGCCGGGAAGACGGCTCCACCCTTATTTCAGCTAGACCCTACAGATGTGCCAAATCCTCGTCAGGCTGTTCCCGCAAACGCGCCCTTGATGACCTTGCCGCCCTCCCGGATCGTATCGAGATGGTCGCTCCACCATTGCGCCATGCGGACGCGCTCATCCCAGTGTTTGCCGCGGTGATAAACGCCGCGAACGGCATTGCTGTCACCGTGGGCCAAACCGCGTTCAATCGCGTCTGGATTCCAGAGGCCGCTTTCGTTCAGCATGGTGGAGGCCGTAGCCCGAAGACCATGCGCGGTGACTTCGTCCTTCGTGAAACCCATCCGCCGGAAAGCGGCGTTCAAGGTGTTTTCGCTCATCGGGCGGACGGACGCGCGGGCTGACGGAAACACGTACCCTTCAGTGCCGACCATCTCGGCAAGCTCTTTGAGATACCCGACTACCTGTTTGGACAAAGGCACGGCATGAGGGCGGCGGGCCTTCATCTTTCCCTCTGGGATGCGCCAGACGCCTTCTTCTAGGTCGATCTCTTTCCAATCGGCATGCCGCAGCTCGCCAGGGCGTACAAAGACATGGGGTGCGATGAGCAGGGCGTACCGGGTGATGAAGTTGCCAGTGTAGTCCTGGATTGCGCGCAGCAGTCCACCGAGATCCTTCGGCTCAAGGATCGCTGCATAGTGCTTTGCCTTAGGCGTGATCAGCGCCCCGCGAAGCATGCTCGTTGGGTCGCCTTTGCAGCGCGTCGTAGCAACCCCATAGCGGAACACGCGGCTCGCAAAGGACCGGGTCTTTTTGGCGGTCTCATGCTTCCCCTTCGCCTCGAGGCGCTTGAGGGGAGCCAGCACTTCGAACGGCTCAATCTCGTCGATCGGACGGCTGCCGATGGCGGCCGTCAGCTGGTCGAGGAAGAAGTTGGCCTTGATGATGGTCGCATCCGCGCGACCGTTCTGCACCATCATCTCATCGATGTACTCGCGTGCCACCGCCTCGAACGTCTGGGCGGAAAGGAATTCCGAACGGATCTTCTGCTTTCGCTTCTCCATCGCCGGGTCACCGCCCGCCGCGACTTTGACCCGCGCCTCATAGGCCGCTTGGCGTGCGTCCTTGATATTGATTTCGGGATAGGAGCCGATTGAGAGCTTCTTTTCGACGGCGCCGATTCGATAGCGGAATCGCCAGAGTTTTCCGCCCGATGGGGACACCTCGATGTACAATCCGCGGTCGTCGGCGACCTTGTACGGTTTGTCCTTTGGCTTGAGTGCGCGAAGCCGGGTTTCGGTCAGAGGCATGGGCGGGCCTTTTCCCAATGTGGTTTTCGCAAAGGCCCGTAAAAGGCCCGCAAAAATGTGCGGAACCCCCGAGAAAAGGCGGGACGATCCGGCACGATCCAAGGGCCAATTCCCTTGGATTTCTGCGGGTTTAATACACTTGCTGGGTTCTTCTGAGAAGAACAAATGGTGCCCAGAAGAGGACTCGAACCTCCACGCCCTTGCGAGCGCCAGCACCTGAAGCTGGTGCGTCTACCAATTCCGCCATCTGGGCACGGGGTAGGCGGCGCGCTTAGCCTTTCGGGCCGCCGCTTGTCAATCGCGCATCCCATAAAATTATCCCTTTCGCGCCATGTCTGCACACTGGGCCATTGTCTCGCGCGCGGCCATGGTGCATTGGCAGGGCAGGCATTTGCAAAGAGCAGGGTGATTTCATGCTGGTAACGGTTTTCGGCGGGGGCGGCTTTCTGGGGCGCTATGTGGCGCAGGAGCTGCTGGGCAGGGGTTTTCGCGTGCGCGTGGCAGAGCGCGATCCCGCCAACGCGCTGCGGGTAAAGCCGCTCGGCAATCTCGGCCAGAGCCAGCTTGTTCATGCGGATGTGCGCAATCCCGCCAGCGTGGCGCGCGCGGTCGCGGGTGCGGATGCGGTGGTCAATCTCGTCGCGGTGCTCAAGGGCGATATGGATGGCATCAACCACAAGGGCGCGGCCAATGTGGCGAAGGCGGCGGCGGAAGCGGGCGTGAAGACGCTGGTGCACATCTCGGCCATCGGGTCTGATGCGCAGAGCCAGTCTGCTTATGGTCGCTCGAAAGGGCAGGGCGAGCAGGCGGTGCGCGCGGCGTTCCCTGCGGCAACGCTCATCCGCCCGTCTATCCTGTTTGGGCGGGAGGATCAGTTCACCAACCGCTTCGCCAACCTCATCCGCATGGCGCCAGTGCTGCCGATCATCGCGGGGGAAACGAAATTTCAGCCGGTTTATGTTGTCGATGTTGCGCGCGGCATAGCGACGGCGGTGGCGGATGCGGCCGCGCATGCGGGCAAGACCTATGAGCTGGGTGGGCCGCAGGTGATGAGCATGGCGCAGATCAATGCTTGGCTGGCGGACGCCATTGGCCACAAGCCCACGATGCTCGCGATGCCGGCCTGTGCATCGGAATGGCTGGCGCGCCTCACCGGCTGGCTGCCCGCCGCGCCGATCACGCTCGATCAGTGGCGCATGCTGCAATCGGACAATGTGGTCGCGCCCAAGGCGAAAGGGCTGACCGATCTGGGCGTATCGCCCACGCCGCTTGCCGCCGTGGCGGACCAGTGGCTGGTGCAATATCGCAAGCACGGCCGCTTCACCGCGCGCTCCAAGGCCTGAACCGCATGGCCGAGGATATTGCGACGCCCATCATATTGGGCATTGTCGAGGGTGTGACGGAATATCTTCCCGTCTCCTCTACCGGGCACCTGATCCTCGCGACCGAGTTGCTGGGATATAACGCCGAGAAATGGGCGCTGTTCAACATAGCGATCCAGCCGGGCGCGATTTTGGCGATTTTGGTGCTCTATTGGCGCACCTTCTGGGCAGTGTTGATCGGCATGATGAAGGCGGAGCGGCATGCCTTCGCGTTCGTCATCAACCTGCTGCTCGCCTTCATCCCGGCGGTGGTGCTGGGGCTGGCCTTTGGCGATGTGATTGAGCTGTTGCTCGAAAATGCCGTGGTGGTGGCGTGGGCGCTCATTATTGGCGGTTTCGCAATCCTGTGGGTGGAGCGGATCGCCAGGCCCAGGCATGCGGGCGGCATCGCGGATGTGGGCGCGCGCACGTCGCTGCTGATCGGGCTGGTGCAGTGCATCGCGATGATTCCGGGCGTCAGCCGTTCGGGCGCGACGATATTGGGCGCGATGGCCTTTGGCGTGGAGCGCAGGACTGCGGCGGAGTTCAGCTTCTTCCTCGCGGTGCCAACGCTCAGCGGCGCGACCGCGCTCCAGCTCTACAAGCATGGCGCAGAGCTGACGAACGACGATATGCAGGCGATCGGCATCGGTTTCGTTGTGTCGTTCATCGTCGCGCTGCTGGTGGTGAAGGGGTTCGTTGCGGTGGTGAGCCGCATCGGCTTTGCGCCGTTCGCCTGGTATCGGATAGTGGCGGGCGCGGCGGCTTTGGTGTGGCTGGGGATGCGATAGATCCGAAACGGTCTTATTATCCCACTGCGATGCGACGGGATGTGGTGCGTAGCCGCTGGCAGAATCGCAAATAGGTAATAATAACTTACCTAAATCGCATTTTTCGCGTGACTTTCGCGGAAAACATGCCTATGTGCGCGGCTCCACCCGAAAGGTAAGCAGGAGCTTGAGTGTTATGGGCGACAATCCCATGCTGAAATTCGTCGGCACCGCGCAGGATTATCCCTCCAAGCGCACGGCCAGCGAGCGCGCCC
This sequence comes from Sphingobium fluviale, assembly GCF_004122115.1. Taxonomy (GTDB): domain Bacteria; phylum Pseudomonadota; class Alphaproteobacteria; order Sphingomonadales; family Sphingomonadaceae; genus Sphingobium; species Sphingobium fluviale. The sequence goes on along the minus strand of NZ_SBKP01000001.1, from coordinate 442,087 downwards.
ATGATTTCACCGAGATTTCCAGGTCTTTCCACGTGGAAAAAGCCGAGGAGCAAGCCTCGCGCTGCTCGCAGTGCGGCGTGCCTTATTGCTCCACCCATTGCCCGCTGCACAATCATATCCCGGACTGGCTGCGCCTCACCGCCGAAGGGCGGCTGCGCGAAGCCTATGAGCTGAGCAACGCCACCTCGACCATGCCGGAAATCTGCGGACGCATCTGCCCGCAGGACCGGCTGTGCGAAGGCAACTGCGTCATCGAGTTTTCGGGCCACGGTTCCGTCACCATCGGCTCGGTCGAAAAGTTCATCACCGATACCGCGTGGAAGGAAGGCTGGGTCGAGCCGCTGGTTCCCGGCAAGCCCACCGGCCAGTCCGTCGGCATCATCGGCGCGGGTCCGGCCGGGCTGACCACGGCGGAATATCTGCGCGCGGCGGGGCATGAGGTTCACGTCTATGACCGGCATGACCGCGCGGGCGGCCTGCTGACTTATGGCATCCCCGGCTTCAAGCTGGAGAAGGACGTCGTCATGCGCCGCGTCCAGCGCCTCAAGGACGGCGGCATCGTGTTTCACGAGGGCTTCGAGGTCGGCCGCGATGTCACGCTGGAGGAGCTGCGGCAAAGGCACGACGCGATCCTCATCGCCACCGGCGTCTACAAGGCGCGCGATATCAAGGCGCCGGGCGTGGGCGCGCCGGGCGTTGTCGCCGCGCTGGACTATCTGATCGCCTCCAACCGCGCGAGCTTTGGTGATGATGTGCCGGGCCATGCGGACGGCAGCCTGCTGGCGAAGGACAAGCATGTCGTCGTCATCGGCGGCGGCGACACGGCGATGGACTGCGTGCGCACGGCTGTCCGGCAAGGCGCGAAGTCGGTCAAGTGCCTCTACCGGCGGGATCGGGACAATATGCCCGGCTCGCAGCGCGAGGTGCAGAACGCCGAAGAAGAAGGCGTCGAGTTCGTATGGCTCTCCGCGCCGGTGGCGTTCGAGGGGGTCGATCATGTGTCCGGCGTCAAAGCGGTGAGGATGCGCCTCGGCCAACCGGATGCCAGCGGACGCCGCGCGCCGGAGCCGGAGCCGGGCAGCGAGTTCACGCTGGAGGCGGACCTCGTCATCAAGGCGCTGGGTTATGACCCCGAAGAGCTGCCCAAGCTGTTCGGATCGCAGGACCTCTCCGTTACCCGCTGGGGCACGCTGCGCGTCGATCACAAGAGCATGATGACTTCAGTTGACGGCGTGTTCGCGGCAGGAGACATCGTGCGTGGCGCAAGCCTCGTCGTCTGGGCCATCCGCGACGGCCGCGATGTGACCGAGCATATGCATCGCTATCTCAAGGCGAAGGCCAAGGCGGGGGTACATGCGCAGGAAAGGGAGCTGGCGTGAGACATATCTTTCTTTGGTCGCTACTGGGCTGTTTCTTCACGCAAGCACCTTTATATGCCCAATCTTTGTCCGCCACCGTGCCAAGCGAAAATGCGAAAGAATTAGCAAGACTGGTCAATCCAGACTCTCTCGTGCCTCCGGCGCGTTCTGACAAAGACTGGTCAAGGTTGGCGCAGGAAACGCTGTACAACCATCACATTGCCACTGATGGGGCAGATAACGAAATTCTCGCCTCTCAGCCCTGTGACCACAGTGTGCCGGAATGTGAAAATGTTGAAAAAGAAGTAGCGGCTAAGTTTATCAAAGATCGAAAGGCGTTTGACCAACGTGTGGCTCAACACTTTTATGCGCTGCATTTTGAACGAACGATGTCTCAAGATCAAATCAGCGCTGGTATAAAGTTCTTAAGAACAGTTGAAGGTAAGGCGTTGGCTTCAGCAATGTTGAGCGTTTTATCCGAGCTGACATACCTCGACTTGGCCAGCAATCCAGTTGGGCAATGGGATGACGCTCCATACATTAAAGAGTTTCGACAACGCACTTTGAACCTACCTAGAGATCCAATGCGCGGTCGCATCACACCTCCACCTCCGCCACCCTATCCCGTGCGCTAGGAGACCTATAAAATGACCAACGAATCCGAACGCCTCCGCCTCGCCGAAGTCGGCATGTATCGCCCGGAGTTCGAGTCCGATGCCTGCGGTGTCGGCCTTGTCGCCGCGACGGATGGCAAGCCCAGCCGCCGGGTCGTCGTCTCGGCCATCGATGCGCTCAAGGCAGTGTGGCATCGCGGCGCGGTCGATGCCGATGGCAAGACCGGCGACGGTGCGGGCATCCATGTCGATCTGCCGGTGCGCTTCTTTGACGACGCCATCGCCGCATCCGGCCACAAGCCGCTGCCCAATCGCCTTGCCGTCGGCATGATCTTTCTGCCGCGCACCGATCTGGGCGCGCAAGAAATGTGCCGCACCATCGTCGAGAGCGAGATCATTGCTGCGGGCTATACCATTTATGGCTGGCGTCAGGTGCCGGTCGATGTCTCCGTCATAGGCGAGAAGGCGCAGCGTACCCGCCCCGAAATCGAGCAGATCATGATCGCCGGGCCGATGCCCGAAGCGCAGGATATGGCGGAGTTTGAGAAGGAGCTGTATCTCATCCGCCGCAGGATCGAGAAGCAGGTCGTCGCCGCGCAGATCAACGACTTCTATGTCTGCAGCCTGTCGTGCCGCTCGATCATCTACAAGGGTCTGTTCCTCGCGGAGAGCCTGTCGGTCTTTTACCCGGACCTGACGGATGTGCGGTTCGAGAGCAGGGTGGCGATCTTTCATCAGCGCTATTCTACCAACACATTTCCGCAGTGGTGGCTGGCCCAGCCATTCCGCACGCTCGCCCACAATGGCGAGATAAATACCATTCGCGGCAACAAGAACTGGATGAAAAGCCACGAGATCAAGATGGCGGCACTGGCTTTTGGCGAGCGGTCCGAGGACATCAAGCCGGTGATCCCGGCGGGCGCGTCTGACACCGCCGCGCTCGATGCCGTGTTCGAAGCGATCTGCCGCGCCGGGCGCGATGCGCCGACGACCAAGCTGATGCTGGTGCCCGAAGCCTGGCAGGCGGGAGATGACCTGCCGCAGCCGCATAAGGATATGTATAATTACCTCGCCTCCGTGATGGAGCCGTGGGATGGCCCCGCCGCACTCGCCATGACGGATGGCCGCTGGGCCGTGGCAGGCGTGGACCGCAATGCACTGCGCCCGCTGCGCTATACTCTAACGTCCGACAACCTGCTGATCGTGGGTTCCGAGACCGGCATGGTCGTCGTGCCGGAATCGAGCGTGATCGAGAAGGGCCGTATGGGTCCGGGCCAGATGCTGGCGGTCGATCTGGCCGAGGGTAAGGTCTATACCGACCGCGCGATCAAGGATCGCATCGCGGCGGAGCGGCCCTATGGCGAGATGGTGAAGGGCTTCCGCGGACTAGCGGACCTGCCCGGCCCGGCAGATGATGCGCGCCCGGTCTATGACAGGGCTGACCTCGTCAAGCGCCAGATCGCGGCTAACATGACGCTGGAGGATATGGAGCTCCTTCTCTCGCCTATGGTGGAAGATGCGAAGGAAGCGGTCGGCTCGATGGGCGATGACACTCCCCTTGCCGTGATTTCCGACAAGCCGCGCACCGTCAGCCACTTCTTCCGCCAGAATTTCAGTCAAGTCACGAACCCGCCGATCGACTCATTGCGTGAACGCCATGTGATGAGTCTCAGAACGCGTTTCTCCAACCTCGCCAACATATTGGAGGAAGGTTCGCAAAACGCGCATGTGCTTGTGCTGGATTCTCCGGTGTTGTCTTGCGCGGATTGGAGCCGATTGAAGGCTGCGTTCGGCAAGGCGGTGGCAGAGATCGACTGCACCTATCCGGCGGACAGCGGCGCTGACGGGCTGCGAGCCGCCATTGCGCGCATTCGCGATGAGGCGGAGCAAGCCGTGCGCGCTGGGCAGAGCGAGCTGTTCCTGACGGACGAAGCAATAGGGCCAGAGCGGATCGGCATCGCTATGGTGCTGGCTGCCGCCGCTGTGCATACACATCTGGTGCGCAAGGGCTTGCGCTCCTATGCGTCAGTCAATGTCCGCTCGGCAGAGTGCCTTGATACGCATTATTTCGCGGTGTTGATCGGCGTTGGTGCCACCACGGTGAACGCGTATCTCGCGGAAGCCTCGATAGCGGATCGTCATGCGCGTGGCCTGTTTGGCGACATGAACCTCGACGCCTGCGTCGCCCGCTATCGCACTGCTGTGGATGAAGGCCTGCTCAAGATCATGTCGAAAATGGGCATCGCCGTCATCAGCAGCTATCGCGGCGGCTATAATTTCGAGGCCGTGGGTCTCTCCCGCGCGCTGGTGAATGATCTGTTCCCCGGCATGCCCTCGAAAATATCCGGTGAGGGGTATGCCTCGCTGCATTTCAGCGCGATGCTGAAGCACAAGGCGGCTTATGACAGTGCCGTGGCGCGCCTGCCTGTAGGTGGCTTCTATCGTCAGCGCGCTGGCGGCGAGGCGCATGCCTACAGTGCGCAACTCATGCACCTGCTCCAGACGGCGGTGGCGACGGATAGCTATTCCACCTACCTGCAATTTGCACGCGGGGTGAAGGATCTGCCTGCCGTGTATCTGCGCGATCTGCTGGAGTTCAACTACTCTAGCGAAGCCGTTCCGATCGACGAAGTCGAGGCGATCACCGAGATTCGCAAGCGCTTCGTGACGCCCGGCATGTCGCTGGGCGCACTCTCGCCAGAGGCGCACGAGACACTCGCCATTGCGATGAACCGCATCGGCGCGAAGGCGGTGTCCGGCGAGGGCGGCGAGGATTCGGCGCGCTTTAAGCCCTACGCCAATGGCGACAACGCCAATAGCAACATCAAGCAGATCGCCTCAGGCCGCTTTGGCGTAACGGCGGAGTATCTGGGTGCTTGCGAGGAGGTCGAGATCAAGGTCGCGCAGGGGGCAAAGCCCGGCGAGGGCGGCCAACTCCCCGGCTTCAAGGTGACTGAGTTCATCGCCCGCCTGCGTCATTCGACGCCGGGTGTGACGCTGATCTCGCCGCCGCCGCATCATGACATCTATTCAATCGAGGATCTGGCGCAGCTCATCTATGACCTGAAGCAGATCAACCCGCGCGCACGGGTCTGCGTCAAGCTTGTCAGCCAGTCCGGCATCGGCACGGTGGCAGCGGGTGTTGCGAAGGCGCATGCGGATGTGATCCTCGTCTCCGGCAACGTTGGCGGCACAGGCGCATCCCCGCAGACGAGCATCAAGTTCGCCGGCCTGCCGTGGGAGATGGGTCTTGCCGAGGCCAATCAGGTGCTCACCCTGAATGGCCTGCGCCATCGGGTCAAACTGCGTACAGACGGCGGCCTCAAGACGGGGCGGGACATTGTCATTGCCGCGATCCTCGGCGCAGAGGAGTTCGGTATCGGCACGCTGGCGCTGGTCGCTATGGGCTGCATCATGGTGCGCCAGTGCCACAGCAACACCTGCCCGGTCGGTGTGTGCGTGCAAGACGAGCGCCTGCGTGCCAAGTTCACCGGCACGCCGGAGAAGGTTATCAACCTCATGACCTTCATTGCTGAGGAAGTGCGTGAGATTTTGGCCCGGCTGGGTGTACGCAGCCTTGATGAGGTGGTCGGCCGCACAGAGCTGCTCCGGCAGGTTAATCGTGGTGCGGATCATCTGGACGACCTCGATCTCAACCCGATCCTCGCCAAAGTCGATGCGCCGGATGCTCATCGCCGGTTCAATATCCCTACCCATCGCAACGAGGTGCCGGACAGTCTCGATGCCCAGATTCTTGGCGATGCCAAGGCGGTGTTTGACCGGGGCGAGAAGATGCAACTCACCTACACGGTGCGCAACACGCATCGCGCGGTGGGCACGCGTTTCTCCGCGCGCATTACAGAGACGTTCGGCATGAACGCGCTGGCCGATGGTCATGTTCATATCCGTCTGCGCGGCTCTGCGGGGCAATCGCTGGGCGCGTTCCTGTGCAAGGGCGTGACGCTGGAGGTGTTCGGCGATGCCAATGACTATGTCGGCAAGGGGCTGTCAGGCGGTATCATCGCGGTGCGACCGATGGTCAGCTCGCCGCTCGAAAGCCAGAACAACACCATCATCGGCAATACTGTGCTCTATGGCGCAACGGCAGGCAAGCTGTTTGCGGCGGGGCAGGCGGGCGAGCGCTTCGCCGTGCGCAACTCTGGCGCGCAGGTGGTGGTAGAGGGCTGCGGCGCCAATGGCTGTGAGTACATGACCGGCGGCACTGCCGTGATCCTGGGCAAGGTTGGCGCGAATTTCGGCGCTGGCATGACCGGCGGCATGGCCTTCGTGCTGGATGATGACGGCAGCTTCGCCGCGCATGCCAACCCGGAAAGCATCGTCTGGCAGAGGCTGGACAGCGCCCATTGGGGAGGCGTGCTGCGAGATTTGATTGAAGAGCATGTCGAGAGGACGGGCAGCAAATGGTCTGCCGCGCTGTTGGAGGACTGGGAGCGCCGTCGCGGGCAGTTCTGGCAGGTTTGCCCCAAGGAGATGATTGCGCGGCTTGCTCAGCCACTGAGCGACCGGCCAGAGGTTGAGGCGGCGGAGTAGGCCTCGCTCCTCTCGCCGTTGCGCGTACCATATAAATGACCCGCCGCAGCCTGTTCAAGGCTGCGACGGGTCAAGACTTTCCTCCCCAGGAAAGATCGTGTCCGAGAGGGTCTGCGTGATTAGCTCAGGCGGCCCAGGCGGTGATAGAGGTTGGCGAACTTGGAAGAACGCGGATCGTCCTGAATTTTCTTGATGTAGTCCGCCACGGCTTCCTTCATCAGCTCAAAATCCTCGGTCGAAAAGACTGCACGTGAGCGTGCTGGTGTCGGCTGTTCGTCCATCGCTATTCTCCTGTGTGATGGTAGGATGGTTGGTGATTACCATCCCACATTATCATCAATTTTTGTCTATGCGAACCGGTCTGCCTGACTTTTTAGGCTGCGGCGAACTGGTTCCCACCGTGGCCTTTAGGCCGCGGCGAACTGATTCATCGTGTTATCCTTGCCCGCTGCCTTGAGGGCGGCTTCACCGGCGAAATACTCCTTGTGATCGTCGCCGATGTCGGAGCCGGACATGTTCTGATGCTTCACGCAGGCGATGCCCTGACGGATTTCCTGACGCTGTACGCCCAGAACATAACCCAGCATGCCAGAATCGCCAAAATATTCCTTGGCGAGGTTGTCGGTGCTTAGCGCCGCCGTGTGATAGGTCGGCAGGGTGATGAGGTGGTGGAAGATCCCCGCCTGTGCCGCCGCATCCTTCTGGAAAGTACGGATGCGCTCATCCGCCTCGGCAGACAGCTCGCTGCTGTCATAATCCACGCTCATCAGCTTTGCACGGTCATAGGCCGACATATCGCGTCCTTCGGCTGTCCAGGCATCGAACACCTGCTGGCGGAAGTTCAGCGTCCAGTTGAAGCTGGGGCTGTTGTTATAGACCAGCTTGGCGTTGGGGATGACCTCGCGGATGCGGTTCACCATGCCACCGATCTGGCCGATATGCGGCTTCTCGGTTTCGATCCACAGCAGGTCCGCGCCGTTTTGCAGCGAGGTGATGCAATCGAGCACGCAGCGGTCCTCGCCGGTTCCGGAGCGGAACTGGAACAGGTTGCTGGGCAGGCGCTTCGGGCGCATCAGCTTGCCGTCGCGGGCGATCAGCACATCGCCGTGGCCGACGTTGGAGGGGTCAACCTCGTCGCAGTCGAGGAAGCTGTTATACTGGTCGCCGATGTCGCCCGGCTCTTTCACATAAGCGATCTGTTTAGTGAGGCCGGCGCCGAGGCTGTCGGTGCGCGCAACGATGACGCCATCGTCAACGCCCAGCTCAAGGAAGGCATAGCGGACTGCGCGGATCTTCGCGAGGAAGTCCTCGTGCGGCACCGTGACCTTGCCGTCCTGGTGGCCGCACTGCTTTTCATCCGAAACCTGGTTCTCGATCTGGATGCAGCAGGCGCCCGCCTCGATGAATTTCTTGGCGAGGAGGTAGGTCGCCTCGGCGTTGCCGAAGCCCGCGTCGATGTCTGCGATGATCGGAACGACGTGCGTCTCGTAATTGTCGATGGCATGCTCGATCTGCTTGGCCTTGACCTGATCGCCCGACTCGCGCGCCGCGTCGAGATCACGGAACATCATGCCCAGCTCGCGCGCATCGGCCTGCTTCAGGAACGTGTACAGCTCCTCGATCAGGTCTGAGACAGAGGTCTTCTCGTGCATCGACTGATCGGGCAGGGGGCCGAACTCGCTACGCAGCGCGGCGACCATCCAGCCGGAGAGGTAGAGGTAACGGCGCTTGGTGGTGCCGAAGTGCTTCTTGATCGAAATCAGCTTCTGTTGGCCGATGAAACCGTGCCAGCAGCCCAGCGACTGGGTGTAGTTGGCGGGGTCGGCGTCATAGGCGGCCATGTCAGCGCGCATGATCTTCGCGGTGTATTTTGCGATATCGAGGCCGGTGTTGAAGCGGTTTTGCAGCTTCATGCGCGCGGCGGACTCGGCGCTGATGCCGTCCCACGGCGCGCCGTTGCTCTGGATCAGGCTGCCGGCCTTTGCGATTGTTTCCTGGTAGGACATGGATGCCTCCTTCACGCTGGATAAGTGTCTTTATAGGGCGCGTTATGCTGCCCTTGGTTGCGATGGTGCGCCGCAACATGGATTTGCGCTATCATTTTTGTAAAAAATATTGGCAATATAGTCGGATTTGTGGTAGTTAATTCTGTAAAGTTGTAAATATATTTACAGGATTTACGAATGGCTGAGCGCAAGATCTATGCAGGGCACGCCGTTAAGCGGCTGCGGCGTACAGCGGGTTTGACGCAGGTGGCACTGGCTGACGTGTTGGAGATTTCCCCCAGCTATCTGAACCTGGTCGAGAAGAACCAGCGGCCCCTTTCCGCCGCCCTGATGCTGCGGCTGGCCGAGCGGTTTGACTTTGATCCCCGCAAGCTTGGCGGCGACGCACCCGGCGGGGGAGTGGAAGGAATAAGGCGCCGTCTCGCTGACCCTCTCTTCGTGGATATAGCCATCGATAAAGCGGAGGTTGAGGAGTGGCTTGCCGCCGCGCCTGCCGGGGTGGAGGCGTTTGCGCGCGCGTTTGATCGCATGGGAGAGGGCGGCGCGCCGTCTGCTGCCTCAGTAGAAGCGCTACCGGTGATGAAGGTGCGGCGCGAGATCGAGCGCTGGCGCAATCATTTCCCGGATCTCGACGCGCAGGCAGAAGCCATGGCTGATGACTTACGCATAGCGACAGGCGATCTATACGGGGGCCTTGCAGAGCGTCTGCGCCAGAAGCATCAGCTCGCCATCCGCATATTGCCTACCGACGTGATGCCAGATCATGTGCGCCGGCTCGATTTGCATGCGCGCCAGCTCCAGCTTTCAGAGATGCTCGACAGCGCCTCGCGCACCTTCCACGCAGCCTTCTTGATTGCAGAGCTGGAGGCGCGGGCCGAAATCGACGCGCTGGTCCATGGCGCGGCGTTTGCGGATCGTCATGCGGAGCGCCTGTTCCGCCGCCACCTCACCAGCTATTTTGCCGCCGCGATCATGATGCCTTATGAACGCTTTTTGCGCGCCTGCGAGGCGAGCGGCTATGATCCGCTGCTGCTCCAGCGTCGTTTTGGTGCGGGTTATGAGCAGGTGGCACATCGGTTGACGACGCTCCAGCGTGTAGGCGCCCGTGGGCTCCCGTTCTTCATGGTGCGGATCGACCGGGCAGGGCAATCGTCCAAGCGCTATACCGGGGCGTCGGCCGCGCCTATGGTGGAAGCGGATAGCCGCTGCCCGCTCTGGGCTATCCACAGCGCGTTCGACCGGCCTGGAGAAATCGCGGCGCAACTGGTAGAGCTGGAAGACGGCGAACGCTGGTTTACTTTGAACCGAACCGTTGCGGGGCAGAGCGCGGGCTTACGCGCAGGGCAGGCGATTTTTTCCATCGCGCTGGGGTTGAAGGCCGATTATGCCCGGCCCCTGCTCCATGCACGCGGGCTTGATCTGGACAAGGGCGACGCCCAGCCGATCGGCCTTGGCTGCGTCTCCTGCACCCGCCCAACCTGCGCCCAACGCAGCGCCCCGCCACGCGGACGCGCGCTCCGCTTCAACGAGCGGGAGCGAGGCCTGACACCGTTCGAATTTGCGGCGGATTGATCACGCTGGGGGTGCCCCCAATTGTAAAAAATTCCGTCACCGTTCAACAATTGTTCGTGAATTTGCGCCATAGCTCCTAACCCTGTCGGGAAATCTTACAGCGGGCTGCCGCAGTGTAAGATATTCTCGAAAGTGGGTGAGAGGGCATGGTTCGGATTTTCAAACATTATGTGCCGCATGCGGTGCTGCTGGTGGGCCTGCTCGATTTCGTGCTGCTGATCTGTGCGGCGGAGGCGGCGTGGGTTATCCGTGCCCAGCAAATCCACATGGAGGTGGACTATATCTTCAACCGTGCGGTGCCGCTGCTCGGCTTCGCGGCGGCGCTGCAGGCGGCGATGGTCGCGGTCGGGGTATATAGTACGGAATCACTGCAATCGCTGCGCTATTCAGTGGCGCGGGTGCTGGTGGCGGTGTCGCTGGGGGTGATCCTTCACAGCGTCCTCTATTTCATGCTGCCGGGAATGGTGCTGTGGCGCTCCAACACCCTGTACGCGATGGTGCTGGCAACCGCAGCGCTGATCGGCTCCAGAGTGCTGCTCAGTTCCATCTTTGGTGGCGAGGTATTTCGCCGTCGCATCATTGTGCTGGGCGCGGGCGATCGGGCCAACCGTATTCGCCAGCTAGAGAAGCGCCCCGGCGGCAGCTTTTTCGTCGTCAGCTATATTTCCATGCGCGATAGTGAGAAGGGAAGCGAGCATGTGATCGAGGAGGCGATCCCGCGCAAGGCGATCCACAACCTTGCGGACTATGTCGTCCGGCTGGGCGCCAGCGAAGTGATCCTCGCCCTTCAGGAGCGGCGCAATGCTGTGCCGATGGAGGACTTGCTGCGGATCAAGACCACCGGCGTGCATGTGAACGATTTGTCGACCTTTCTGGAACGCGAGACGGGGCGCGTCGATCTGGACAGCGTCAACCCAAGCTGGCTGATCTTTTCCGACGGCTTTTCGTCTGGCCGCCGCCTTTCGACCATTTCCAAGCGACTGTTTGATCTAATCGTGAGCGCGATCCTGCTGGTGCTGACCGCGCCGCTGATTGCCTTCGCGGCGATCCTTGTGAAGCTCGACAGCAAGGGGCCGGCTTTTTATCGCCAGAAGCGGGTTGGCCTGTATGGCGTGGAGTTCTGGATTACCAAGCTGCGCACCATGCGCACCGATGCCGAGGTGGACGGGCAGGCGGTGTGGGCCGAAAAGGACGATCCGCGTATCACACGGCTCGGCTACTGGCTGCGCAAGCTGCGGATAGACGAGCTGCCGCAGTGCTGGGTAGTGCTGAAAGGCGATATGAGCTTCGTTGGCCCCCGGCCAGAGCGGATGCAGTTTGTCAAGGATCTGGAAAAGGACCTGCGTTTCTACGCTGAGCGGCACATGGTGAAGCCGGGTATTACTGGCTGGGCGCAGATTAATTATCCTTATGGCGCCAGCCTTGAGGATGCGCGCCACAAGCTCGAATATGATCTCTATTACGCCAAGAATTACACGCCGTTTCTGGACCTTTTGATCCTGCTCCAGACCGTGCGTGTGATTCTCTGGCATGATGGCGCGCGTTAGGCGGGGCAAAGCATGAGCCCAACGCTCCTCTTTTTCGGCGATTGGGGGCATGCCCTCGCTGCCGGGCTGTTTGCGGCGCTCACAATATGGATCGGCAGGCGCTTCGCCATGCAGCAAGCTGGCAAGCTGCTGGTCGTCGCGCTAGCGCTCACATCGACATGGCTGCTGTCCGTGGCGTTTGCCGGCGTCGACCGGCTTGAGACCGGCATATTGGAGAGCCTGCGCAACTGCAGTTGGCTGGTGTGTCTGTTCGTGCTTCCCGCGCAGTTCGGCCACCGGGCTTCGCGGCAGGCTCGCGGCGCAAGGCCGCTGTATCTGGTGTTGGCGTTACTTCTTATTGCGCAATCTGGGCTCGATATTCTTGCGAATATCAGGGCATCGGGCAGAATGGTGTTTGCCGGATCTTTCGAAAGCACAATCGTGCTGCGCATGCTGTGGGCAATCGGCGCGTTGCTGTTGACGCAGCGCATTTATACGGCGTGCAGTAAGCAGGTTCGCGCGACGATCGCGCCTGTCGCGGCCGCATTGGCCGCTATGTGGAGCTATGACCTTTTCCTTTACAGCACTGCTTTCAGCCGGGCAGAGGGGCTTACATCTCTGTTGTTCGCGTTGCGCGGGCTTAACATGGCAGCGTTGACGCCGGTGATCGCGCTTGTTGGGCACACCGGCCGCAGCGCTATAGTAGCTCCATCCCGTACGCTCGCGCTGCGTGGGCTGGGCGTGGCTATTGGGCTGGCGCTCGCGATGCTGATGCTCGGCGCGATGCTCGCACTGGATGATCTGGCTAGCCCAGTTGTAAAAGCGGTGGCGAGTGCTGCACTGTTTGTATCGGTTGCGGGGGGTCTGCTGTTTGTGCCGGCCACACGGCTGCATCGCGCGGCGAAGGTGCTGGCGACCAAGCATCTTTTCCGCCATCGCTATGACTATCGCGAACAATGGATGGCCTTTGCCGATACTCTGGGACGCGGCGCGGGTATGGGTGAAGCGGACGACATGCACAGTCGCGTCATTCGGGCGATGGCAGACATCACCCAGTCGTCTTGCGGGGTGCTGTTGCTCGCAGCAGACGAACCGGCGCAGTTTATGTGGCACACAGACTGGAACTGGAAGGGCGAGCACCCTCGCACCCTCCTATTCTCGCGCTCGATGGCTGACCAGATGCGAAGCAGAGGCTGGATCACTGACCTTGCAGAGGCGCGGAGCGGCGCAGACGATATACCCTTGTGGCTGCGCGATGAGCAGGCCGGTTGGGCCTTGGTTCCGCTGGTGCATTTCGATGAGCTGGTCGGTCTGATGCTGCTGGGGCATCCTCCTATCGTTCGTGCACTCGACTGGGAAGATTTTGATATGCTACGTGCCGCGGCCCGGCAAGTGGCAAGCTATTTATCGGAAGCGCGCGGGCAGGCGGCACTGGCGGAGGCACGGCGTTTCGAGGAGTTCAACCAGCGCTTTGCTTTCATCATGCACGATATCAAGAACCTTGTGAGCCAGATTGCGCTCACCGCCCGCAATGCAGAGCGTCATGCTGACAACCCTGCGTTTCGCGCGGATATGATCCTGACGCTTCAGGACTGCGCAGAGCGGATGAACACTCTGTTGGCAAGACTTTCAAAGCATGGTGGAGTTACCGAGCCTCTTGTTGCCGCAGATGTAGCGCTAGGCGATGTCCTGGTGTTGGTGGCAGGGCGCCATGGAGCAACCCATCCTGTCCTGATCGAGGGAGATCGCAACCTCCTTGTTTTCGCCAACAGATCAAGGCTGGAGCAGGTCATTGGCCATCTGCTCCAAAACGCGGTCGACGCGTCGGACCCTGCCTCTCCGGTTGTCCTGCGTGCCGAGGCGGAGGAAGGCAGTGTTGTGCTTCATGTCATCGACCATGGTTGTGGCATGAGCGCTGACTATGTACGCGACGAGCTGTTCCGGCCCTTTTCCTCCACAAAGCAAGGCGGCTTCGGCATTGGTGCCTATGAGGCGCGGGAGCTGGTGCGCACCATGGGCGGCAGTCTCGGCGTTACAAGCGCGCCAGGCAAGGGGACGACTTTTACACTTCGTTTGCCACTGGCCGATAAAACTGTTTCTTTGCCGCCTCTTGGCGGCGGCAGGGAAAGGGCCGCCTGATGCGTGACGCGACCGAGATCGAGACGCGCCCGAAGCTGTTGATCGTTGAAGACGATCTTGGACTACAGCGCCAGTTGCGATGGGCGTATGAGGATGTGGACGTGGTGTGTGCTTCGTCGCGCGCCGAGGCGATAGAGATGCTGCGTGCGCATGAGCCGGATGTGGTGACACTTGATCTTGGCCTGCCGCCTGATCCCGATGGCACCAGTGAAGGCTTTGCGACGCTTGCGGAAATATTGGCGCTCAAGCCCGACACCAGAGTGATTGTAGCGTCTGGTCATGGTGCGCGCGAAAGTGCCCTGCGCGCGATCGCATCTGGCGCGTGGGACTTTTATCAGAAGCCGATCGATATAGACACGCTGGGCATGATCGTGCGCCGCGCTTTTCATGTGCATGCGCTGGAGCGTGAAAATGCCCGCCTTGCTGCGCGCGGGGCAGGCGATGCGCCGGTGCTGGGCCGCATCATCACCGCCGCGCCGGAGATGCTCAAGGTAGCGCGGACCATCGAGCGGGTTGCGGCCGCCAATGTCTCCGTGATGCTGCTGGGTGCAAGCGGCACGGGCAAGGAGCTGTTGGCCCGCGGGCTTCATGACGCCAGCCAGAGCAAAGAGGGGGCTTTCATCGCGATCAACTGTGCGGCGATCCCGGAGACGCTGCTTGAGTCCGAGCTGTTCGGCCATGAGAAGGGCGCGTTCACAGGGGCGGTGAAGACCACGCCGGGCAAGATCGAGTTGGCGGAAGGCGGTACGCTCTTTCTGGACGAGGTGGGAGACATCCCGCTGCCGCTTCAGGTGAAGCTGCTGCGCTTTTTGCAGGAGCGGGTGGTCGAACGCATCGGCGGGCGGCAGCCCATCCCGGTCGATACCCGCATCGTTTGCGCCACCCACCAGAATCTGGAGGAGATGATCGCTGCGGGGTCATTCCGCGAGGATCTCTATTATCGCCTCGCCGAGATCGTCGTGCGCATCCCGTCGTTGGCGGAACGCGCTGGCGATGCGGTGTTGCTGGCGCGACATTTCCTCACCCGCTTTGCCGACGAGATGAAACGGCCAGCCACGGGCTTTGCGCCCGATGCGCTGGCCGCGCTCGATAGCTGGAACTGGCCCGGCAATGTGCGCGAGCTGGAAAACCGGATGAAGCGGGCGGTCATCATGGCGGACGGCAAGCTCATTACCGCGGCCGATCTCGATCTGATCCAGACAGAGGAAGCAGGCGGTAACATCCTCAACTTAAAGAGCGCACGCGAGGTGGCGGACCGCGCCGCCATATCCCGCGCGATTGCTCGCAGCCAGGGCAATATTTCCGGGGCGGCCAAGATGCTGGGTATCAGCCGCCCGACGCTCTACGATCTGATGCGCAATTATGATATCGGTTCGTAGAAGGCTTTTTCCATGTGGAATGATGGTGCTGTGCCTCGCGGTTATGCCGGTGCAGGCGGGGCCGGGCGAGGACGCGCGGGCGGGGCTGGCGCGGGCACAGGCCGCGCTCCAACAGGATGACCCAAGGACGGCGCGGGTCGAGCTGATGAACGCGATCAAGGCCGATCCAACACTGGCCGAGGCGCGGATCCTACAGGCGCGCGTGCTGCTGATGCTCGGCAACGGGCGCGGCGCGCAGGACGAGCTGGACCGCGCTGGCCAGCTTGGCGCGCCGCTGGGGCCGATGCGGCATTTGCGCGCCCACGCGGCGCTTCTGAACGGCGATCCGGAAGCCGCCATCCGGGAAGCTTCCGCGCCGGATGCCGACCCGCGCGAAATCCTGTTCCGCACCCGCATCGAGGCGCAGGCCTATCAGGCGCTTGGCCGCTTTGCCGAGGCGGCGCAGGCGTTTGACCGCGCACTCGCGCTTGCGCCGCAAGACAGCGCGCTGTGGGCGGACATCGCCCGCTATCGCATCGCCACAGGCGACATGGCGGCGGCGCTCGCCGCGTCTGACCGCGCGATTTCCCTCGCCCCGAAAAGCGTCGATGCGCTGACGCTGAAAGCCGTGCTGGCGCGCGATCAATATGGCCTCACCGAGTCCACCCGCTGGTTCGACGCGGCGCTGAAACGCAACCCCGATTATGTGCCCGCGCTCACCGAATATGCCGCCACGCTGGCCGATATGGGCCGCGCGTCTCAGGCCGTTGCGCTCACCCGCCGCGCGCTCAGCAACGCCCCCGGCCTGCCGCGTGCCTATTTCATTCAGGCGCTGATCGCCGCGCGCGCGGGCAATTATACGCTCGCGCGCAGCCTGCTTGCGCGCACGCATGGCGCGCTCGACGGGCAGGCGGCGACCCGCCTGTTGCGCGGGGTGCTGCATATGGAGGGCGGCAACGCGACGCTCGCCATAGCGGAGCTGAAGCCGCTGCTCGCCGCGCAACCGCTCAACATTCGTGCGCGCCTGTTGCTGGCGCGAGCCTATGCCGCCGATGCGCAATATCAGGATGCGGAGGCAACGCTGTTTCCCTTGGTGGAGCGAGCGGATGCGGGCACCTATGCGCTCTCCCTCGCCGCGCATATCCACACCGCACTGGGCAATGCGGATGTCGCCACACGTTTCAGCGCCCGCGCCGCCGCCATGACGCCGGGGCCATCGCTCGTTTATCGCGGGGCAGGAACGCTGGGCGAAACCGCGCCTGCCGCCAATGCCAACCCAAAGGCTGCCGCGCCCAATCTGCGCTATATCCGCGCTCTGCTGGAGGCGGGGCAGGGGCCAGCGGCGCTGGCGCGCGCAAGGGCGCTTCAGGCGGCCAATCCTGGCGCGCCTGCGGCGGCCATCGCGCTGGGTGATACGCTGATCGCCGCCGGCAAGCCCGCCGATGCGGGCCAAGCCTATGCGGCGGCGGGCAACCTCCGCTTTGATGAAGACACCGCGCTGCGGCTCGCCGATGCGTGGCGCCGGGCGGGCAGGCGCGAGCGCGCGGAATATGCGCTGCGCCTGCTGCTCTGGCAAAACCCTGAATCCGTGGCGGGCCAGCGGCTGGCCGCGACCTACTGGCTGGCGGCGGGCCATCATGAGCGCGCTCTGTGGGTGTTGGAAGGGCTGCGTGAGCGGCTGGGCGCGCGCGATGCGTTGCTGATGGCGAACTTGGCGCATGCCTATATCGGCGCGGGCGACGCGCAGGCGGCGCTTCCCTATGCGGTGCATGCCTATCGCTTGCTACCGGGCAGTGCAGTGACCAGCGATGCGCTCGGCTGGGCGCTGTTCAACGCCGCACCGGGAGACGAACGCGCGATTGAGCTGCTGGAAAAGGCGGAATCTCTGGCGCCCGCCGAGCCGCTGGTGAAGCGGCATCTGGCGGAAGCGCGCGCTGCCGGTTAGGAAAGACGCGCCTTTGCCAGCCGATCATGCGCCACAAGATCGGCGAGGAGCGCGGCGAGATCACGCACAGGCACCATGTTCGGCCCATCGCTCGGCGCGTTGTCTGGATTCTCGTGCGTCTCGATGAACACCGCCGCTACGCCGACGGCACAGGCGGCGCGGGCGAGCGGGGCGACGAACTGCCGCTGCCCGCCAGACGAGCCGCCCTGTCCGCCGGGGAGCTGCACGCTGTGCGTCGCATCGAACACCACCGGCCAGCCGCTTTCCGCCATGATCGGCAGCGCGCGCATGTCACTCACCAGATTATTGTAGCCAAAGCTCGCGCCGCGCTCGGTCAGCAAGATGCGCTCGTTTCCGGTCGAGGCGATCTTGGCGGCGACATGGGCCATATCCCACGGGGCAAGGAACTGGCCCTTTTTCACGTTGACAGCCGCGCCCGTTTCTCCGGCGGCGAGCAGCAGGTCCGTCTGGCGGCAGAGGAACGCGGGGATCTGCAACACATCGACCGCCTGCGCCGCGCGGGCACACTGGCCTGTCTCGTGCACATCGGTCAGCACCGGGCAGCCGAATTCCTCGCGGATGCGCGCCAATATCTCCAGCCCCGCCTCAATGCCCAGCCCCCGCGTGGCGGAGAGGGACGTGCGGTTCGCCTTGTCATAGGATGCCTTGAAGATGAAGCGGGTGCCGGTGGGTGCACAGGCCTGCGCGATCTTTTCGGCCATCATGCGGGCATGATCGCGGCTTTCGAGCTGGCACGGCCCCGCGATCAGCAGCAGCGGTTCGGCATTGCCGATGCGGATGTCGCTAATGGTTACGATACGGCCGGGCATGCCATCTCCCTCAGTGCCTGCTCAATGCGGGGGATATCCGCGGGGTTGTTGAGTTCCCAGAACACGCGCCCGCGCGCCTCCACCTCTACGCAGCGTATGCTGTGCCCATGTTCGAGGAAACGCAACTGCTCAAGCCCCTCCAGCTCCTCCAGCCTGCCCGGCGGCAGCGCGCTATAGGCGGCGAGCGCCGCGCGCGTATAGGCATAGACGCCAACATGATGCCATACCGGCGGGGCGGCTGTGTCGGCCAACCTGGCTGGGTCGAGCCACGGGATCACTTCCTTGGAGAAATAGAGGGCATCGCCCTGCGCGCCGAACACCGCCGTGGTGCCGCCAACGCGCCCGGCGCGGCGATCCTCGGTGAAATGCGCGTAGGTCTGCGCGTCGCAGCGCAGCACCGGGGTCGCGATGGCGCAGTCGCTGTTCTGCATCGCCTCGATCAGCGCGGTAAGGAACCAGGGCGGAGTCAGTGGCGCATCGCCCTGAAGGTTGACGATGATGTCCGCCTCGATCCGCGCATTGGTCACCGCCTCGGCGCAGCGCTCCGTGCCGTTGCGACATTCGGGCGCGGTCATGACGATCTGCGCGCCAAACTCCGCGCAATGGCTGGCGATGCGGTCATCATCGGTGGCGACATAGACATCTTCACGCGCCGCTACGGCACAGGCGGCGTCCCAGCTCATGCGGATGAGGGTCTTGCGCGATCCATCGGGCAGCGTCAGTTCCGCGAGCGGCTTGCCGGGATAGCGGGTCGAGGCATAACGCGCCGGAATGAGGATGGCGGCGCGCTTCACCGGATGAGCTTAGGCCACGCCCGCGCGCAGCAGATCATGCACATGCAGCACGCCGACCGGAAGCCCGGCGTCGTCCACCACCGGCAGCACCGAGATGGCGCGCCGGTTCATCAGCGCCAGCGCCTCGGCGGCGAGCGTGTCAGGCTTGACCGAGGCGGGCGCACGGGTTGCGATCTCGCCCGCCGTGCGGTCCATCAGGCCGGCCATGTTGCGCCGCAAATCGCCGTCGGTGACGACGCCGGCCAGCCTGCCGCGCTCCGGCTCGACCACGATCGCCATGCCGAACCCGCGCGATGTCATGGCGAGCAGAGTTTCGGCCATGTTTTCATCGAGCTGCACAAGCGGCAGCTCCTCGTTGCCGTGCATGAGGTCCGCCACCCTGCTCATCTGTGCACCAAGGCGGCCGCCGGGGTGAAGCTGGCGGAAATTTTCGACGGCAAAGCCGCGCGCTTCCATCAGGGCGATGGCAAGCGCATCGCCCAGCGCGAGCATAAGAGTGGTGGAAGTCGTAGGGGCAAGGCCGTTGGAGCAGGCTTCGGGAGCATCCGGCAACAGCAGCTTGAAATCTGCCGCCCGCATCAGCGCGCTGTTGCTGCGGGCTGAGATAGCGATCAGCGGAATCTCGAACCGGCGCACATAGGCCAATATATCGCGCAGTTCCGCCGTCTCGCCAGAGTTGGAGAGCATGACGCACACGTCATCCGGGGTTATCATGCCCAGGTCGCCATGGCTCGCCTCTGCGGCGTGCAGAAAAAAGGATGGCGTGCCGGTAGACGAAAGGGTGGACGAAATCTTGCGGCCGATATGACCGGATTTGCCGATGCCAGTAACGATGATACGCCCCGGCGCATTGCGCATGGCCTCTACCGCCCGCTCGAATTCGAGGGGAATGTTATCCGCCAGCATTTTCAAAGCGGCGGCTTCAGTTGCCAAAACCCGCCGTGCAGTGGCGAGAATCTGGGCGTCCGGGTTCTTGACCAGCTCTATCATTACCGCCCTTCTAGGTCAGGACGCCGGTGCTTACAAGTTTTTGCAGTGCGGTATGAAGGTGGATGGAGCGTTCAGCGCGGCGGGATGAGCTTCCGAAACATAGCGAGGATCGCCTCCAGCTCGGCCTGCGCCGAGGGGATGGCCGCGCGCATCGTCAGGAACCCGTGCGTCATGCCTGCCGCCTCATGCGCTATGACCGACACGCCCGCCTGTTCGAGCGCGGCGGCAAAGGCGCGGCCCTGATCGCGCAGTGGATCGAGCTGGGTCGTCACCACGAGGGCAGGGGGCAGGCCTTCGAGCTTTCCCGCCATGGGCGAGGCGCGAAAATCGGTATCATCCGGGCGGAAATGCTCGGCGAACCAGCGCATCAGATGCTTGTCGAGCAGATAGCCGGTCGCGAATTCGCGAAAGGAGGGATAGCGTGTGGCGATGTCAGCCGATGGGTAGAAGATGAGCTGTGAGGCGACCGGAATGGCGGCTGGCGCATCGCGCAGCGCCATCGCGGTGCTGATCGCATAGGCGCCGCCACAGCTATCGCCAGCGAGGATAAGCGAGGTGGGGGTGATGGGTAGCGCGGAGGGGGTGGTCGCGATCCAGCGCGCCGCGGCCTCGCAGTCCATCTGGCCGGTGGGGGAAGGGTGTTCCGGTGCGCGGCGATATTCCACGGACAGGACCGGCAGATCGAGCGCGCGGGCTATCTCGGCGCACACGGGCGCGTAGATGTCCACATCGCCCAGCACCCAGCCGCCGCCGTGAAAATACAGTATCGCCGGGCCGGGAAGGCGATTCGCCACGGTATCGAACAGGCGCAGGCCGATGGTGCCGTCCTCCGCCAGCGGCACCTCCAGCCAGCGGTCGACCGCCACCGGCTGCAGAGGCAGGTCCGTCTTGCGCGCCAGCCTGCGCACGACGCGACGCGCGACATCCACCGGCATGTCGTGCAGGCGCGGGCGGGCTATCGCGTTATCGGCCGCGACATAGGCGGCGACATCGGGTCTCATCGGTGGGGCGCTCATGGGATGATGGCATAGCGGCAGGAGAGGGCGGGGTGAAGTGGGGCGAGGCAACAGGCGCTCTGGTGCAGCGGGTCATCCCGCGCTAACAGGCGGCATGACAGACTTTACCGACGAAGAGCTGACGCTCGACCCCGATTTCGCCGCGCGTTTCGAGCGTGACATGCGCCGCCCGCCATGCCAGCTCTATCTCATCTCCCCGCCCGACATCGATGCGGGTTTCGAGGATGCGCTAAAGGCCGCGTTTGACGGCGGGCCGGTCGCGGCGTTTCAGCTGCGGCTCAAGGGGCTGGACGAACACGCCATCGCCCGCGCGGCGGAGCCACTGCAAAAGCTGTGTGCCGATCATGACTGCGCGTTCATCATCAACGACAGCATGGCGCTCGCCAAAAGACTCGGTGCGGATGGCGTGCATCTGGGGCAGGGGGATGGCGACCCGCGCGAGGCGCGCGCGCTGCTCGGCCCAGCGGCGCAGATCGGCGTCACCTGCCATGACAGCCGCCATCTGGCGATGGAGGCGGGAGAGGCGGGCGCGGACTATGTTGCGTTTGGCGCGTTCTACCCCACGCAGACCAAGGAGACGCAGCACCGGCCCGATCCTTCCATCCTTTCGTGGTGGACTACGCTGTTCGGCCTGCCCTGCGTCGCGATAGGCGGGATTACGGCGGAAAACGCCGCGCCTTTGGTGCGGGCGGGTGCGGATTTCATCGCCGTCAGCAGCGCAGTGTGGGCACATGGGCAAGGCGCGGCCAAAGCAGTTGCGGAATTTGCCATAACCTTATCAAAATCTTGAAAAACATGGTTAATGTGCAGGGATGAAACAGTTTGTAATGGTGCGATGCACAGTATGGAGTTGGTAACGACTTCGTGGTATTTGCTCATGCTTGGGGACGACGGAATTCGAAGAGGCGGGCCGGGTGGCAATGTCCTATAGTCCATTGGTGCGTTTGCGGCGCTTTATGCACGGCTTTCTGGTCGTGAAGTGCGTCAACTGGTATTATCGTACGGTCTGGGGGATGCATATCGGCCCGGATTGCCGCATCTCGCTCTCGGCCAAGCTCGACAAGGCGAACCCCGATGGCATCGTCATCGGCAAATCGACCGCGATCACCTTCGGCGCGGCGATCCTCAGCCATGATTTCGTCAACAACGTCCATTCCACCACGCGCATCGGCGATTATTGCTTCATCGGCGCGCATGCCGTCATCATGCCCGGCATCACCGTGGGCGATCACAGCATCGTCGCAACCGGCGCGATCGTGATGCGCGATGTGCCGCCGCATACCGTGGTGATGGGCAATCCCGCCCGCCCGATCGAGCAGAATATCCAGACCGGGCGCTGGGGCATCCGCATCCGCGATCCGCAGAATGTGCCGCCCAATGTCGCGGTGCCCGCCTCGCCCGACAAGCCAGACCTGAAGGCCGTGTCATGACCCAGATGTGGGCACCTTTCGCAGGAGACGGCCAGCCGCTGATCCTCACGCCAGACGAGCTGCGCGCGCGCATCACCGCGCTGTTCAACGAGATGTGGCGCGAGGACCGCGAGGACGAACCGCCCGCGCTGGTGGATGATACAGTGCTGCTCGAAACCGGGTTCGACAGCATGGCCTTTGCGGTGCTGGTCGCGCGGCTGGACGACGAGCTGGGCTTTGATCCGTTCACCATGGTCGAAGAGCCTGTCTATCCTCAGACCTTCGCGGAATTCGTCGCCTTCTACGCGCAATGCGCGCCCAAGCCGGAGTGACGGCACCGCTGGCGCAGGCGATTGCCGCGCTCGATCTGCCAGACGACCATGTGCTGATCCGTTCGCCTGAGCGGGAAGTGAGCGCGGGCGATGTGCGCCTGATCGCGCAGATGGGCGTGGTGCTGGCCGGTATGGGAGTGGCGCTGTGCATCGCCGAGCCGTTCGAGATGCTGCGCGCGCTGCTGAGCCTCGATGGCCGGGTGGCGGCGCTGTTGCTGCTCGCGCCCGATCTGCCCGCCGAAGCCGCGCAGACCGTGATGCGCGAGGCGGGCGTGGAGCGGGTAGTGACAGAGCGCACCGATCTGCCCGGCGCCGTGACTCTCGATGCGCTGCTGGCAGAAGGCGGGGAGGGCGCGCCGCTCGCCACGCAATGGCTGCTCACCACGTCGGGCACCACCGGAGTCCCCAAGCTGGTGCGGCATGAGCGCGATACGATCTTCCGCGCTGTCAAAACGCCTCGCGCCGCCGCAGGCGCTGACCGCTGGGCCATGCTCTATGACCCCAGCCGGTTCGCGGGCACGCAGGTGATGGCGCAGGCGCTGCTCGGCGGCGCGTGCCTGCTCACCCCGCGCTCCGGCATGACCACCGGCGAGACGGTCGACTGGCTGGTGGAACAGGGCTGCACCCATGTTTCGGCCACGCCCTCGCTCTGGCGCAGGCTGCTGATGGCCCCCGGCTCGATGCGCCTGCCGTTACGGCAGATCACGCTGGGCGGAGAGATTGCGGACGACGCCATCCTCGGCGCGCTCCGGGCGCGCTTTCCCAAGGCGCGCGTCACCCATATCTATGCCTCGACCGAGGCGGGCACCGGCTTTGCCGTGCGCGATGGCAAGGCGGGCTTCCCGGCGGACTGGCTGGCGGAAAATGCGGAGATAGACGGCGCGCGCCTTTCTGTGCGGGATGGCCTGTTGTGGCTGCGCCCGGCGGGCGAAGCAAGCTCTACCGCCGCGCATATCGTGCGGGACGATGGCGGGTTCATCCGCACCGGCGACCGCATCGCCATAGAGGATGGCCGCGCGCGCTTTGCCGGGCGCGAGGACGCGACGCTCAACGTCGGCGGCATCAAGGTGCAGGTCGAGGCGGTGGAGGAAATCGTCCACGCCCACCCGGCGGTCGCGCAATGCCGCATCACCGCCAAGCCGAGCGCGATGATGGGCAGCCTGCTGACCCTCTCGGTCGTGCCGCGCGCGGAGGTGGTGACTGACCCCGCCACCCTGCGTCAGGAGATCGCCCTGTGGTGCAAGAGCCGCCTGCCGCCGCCCGCGCGCCCGGCGACGATCCGCATCGTGCAGGAACTGCCGCTCAGCATCGCGGGCAAGACGGAGCGCACGGGGGCATAATGAAGAAGGTACTCGTCACCGGCGTCTCGCGCGGGCTGGGGCTTGCGCTGGCGAAAGCGCTGTTGGAAGCGGGCTATGGCGTGATTGGCCTTGGGCGGGGGGAAAGCCCGGCCTTCCGCGCGCTGGAGGCGAAGCATCCCGGCCAGACCGCCTATGTGCAGGGCGACATGGCGGATATCGCCGCGCTCTCCGACATCGCGCGCACCATCACCAAATCCTATGGGCCGGTCTATGGCCTCGTCAACAATGCAGCCATCGGCGGCGCGGGCGTGCTCGCCACCATGCACCAGGCGGATATGGAGCGGATCATGGCCACCAACCTGATGGGGCCGATGACGCTGACCAAATATCTGATGCGGTCCATGCTGGCGCGCAAGGAGGGGCGGATCATCAACATCAGCTCCATCTCGGCGCAGAGCGGCTTTCACGCCATGTCCGTTTATGCCGCGAGCAAGGCGGGGCTGGAGGGGTTCAGCCGCGCCCTCTCGCGCGAGGCGGGGAAATATGGAGTGACCGTAAACTGCGTAGCGCCCGGATTTCTGGAAACGGAGATGACCGAAGGCTTCGGCGACGACGCACTAGCCTCCATCCGCCGCCGCGCGCCACTGGGCCTGCCGACCTCGGAGCAGGTAGCCGGCGCCGTGCTGTATCTGCTGTCCGACGCCGCCGCGCGGGTTACGGGCACGGTGATGACGGTGGATGGGGGGAGTACGGCTTAGGAATTTGGGGCGTAATGGGATATGATCGCGGGGCATTATTCTACAGTCAGGGGGGATGGCTGAGCGGAACGTATTCGCTGGTTATTGCACCTGTCGCCGCAATTCATACGAGATCAGATAAAATGGAGAAAATAAATGCGTAAGCTGTTAATAGTGTTAGCAGGAACCGTTATATCGTTTTCAATTCCAGTTATTGGATATGCACAAAAAAGAAAGGTGTCCTCGGGCGCCGTTCCGGCAAATTTAATCGGGACATCCATGTATTGCTCGGTGCATACCTATAACCAAGAATTATTTGGCGGAGCAACACGGCGTCGGGACGCACAGCCAGATGAGTTTCGTGTGCTCTTCACAGGGCCCAACGAGATCACCATTCGTGGTTCGGATGGATATGCGAACGGCGTCAGACATGTGCGGCGCGAAGGACGTGATCTCGTAATATCCTTCAACGCTAACCCTCAACCCGGTCCTTTGGGTAGTACGATAGGATGGGAATCATTTCCAAAGTTAAACTTGGATACATTTGAATGGGAGGGCCAATGGTATACTATTATTATGGGCGTTAAAGGGATGAAGTATGATCAGGGCAGCTGCGAATAGCTTTAGGTGCGTAAGCGTTATAAGCGCACAGTGACCACGAACACCCAGTTCTACAGCCCGCCCCCCCTGATACACCACCTCCCAAGGTCCATCGTCCCCGCCTTCCGCTTGGTCGCGCCTCACCCCCCCCTCTGCCATGGGCGCGTAACATTGGCATGTCATGCTCGGCGCATGAGCATGAACGCGCGAGATTGCGGAACGTGCACCTTGTGCTGCAAGGTGCTGGGGGTTGATGGCATCGGCAAGGCGAAACACCAGTGGTGCGCGCATTGCGGGGTCGGCAAGGGCTGTGCCATCTATGCCGAGCGGCCCGGCGAATGTAGGGAGTTCAACTGCCTGTATGTGATCAACGAGGCGCTGGGCGAACACTGGTTTCCCGCCCGCTCCAAGATGATCGTCTGCCCCAACCCGCAGGTGGGGCGTCTGGAAATCCATGTCGATGGCGGGCGCGAGAACGCATGGCGCGCCGAGCCGTTTTACAGCGAGATCAAGCAATGGTCGCGCGCGGCGGCGCGGGACAAAGGGCAGATTCTCGTCTGCCTGCCGGACCGCACGATCGTGGTGCTGCCGCATGCCGATGTCGACCTCGGCAAGCTGGAAGAGGATGACCGCATACTCTGCCTTGAGGTGATGACGCCGGAAGGGCTGGTGCCAGAGGTGCGCAAGGTGAAGGCGGATACCATCGCGCCCTGAGGTGCGCGCTGCGCTGTCGATTCAGCGCCGCAACTTGGCGATACCGCTTAAGCCCAGCACGATCACCCCGCCCAGCACAAGGCCGCTCACCGCCGCCAGCGCCGCGCCGGTCAGCCAGCCCAGCACGCTGCCCAATCCTCCGCCCATCGCCCCGGCCTGCTCGGCCAGATGGGCGATCGGATGGCCGGGGAAGGGAAGGCCCAGCTCCTCTAGCCCATGCACCACGATCCCGCCGCCGACCCATAGCATCGCCGCCGTGCCCACCACGGTGAGGCCAGCGAGCAGCGGCGGCATCGCGTTGACGAGGAAGGTGCCGATGCTGTGCGCTGCGCCCCCGGTCTTGTCGCGGCTGAGGTGCAGGCCGATGTCGTCCAGCTTCACGATCAGCGCCACCACGCCATAGACCGCCACCGTGATCAGCAGGCTCACCACCACGAGGATAAGCCCCTGTTCCCACAAAGGCGTATCGGCAACGGTGGACAGCGCGATTGCCATGATCTCCGCCGAGAGGATGAAGTCGGTGCGGATCGCGCCCTTGATCGTCGATTGCTCTACCTGCGCCGGGTCTGTCGGCTGCACCAGCGCCTCGGCCGCGTGCGCCTCGTGCGGCAGCCATTTCTCGATCAGCTTCTCCGCCCCCTCAAAGCACAGATACGCCCCGCCCAGCATCAACAGCGGCGTGAGCGCCCAGGGCGCGAGCGCGCTCAGCAGCAGCGCGGCGGGCAGCAGGAACAGCAGCTTGTTGCGCAACGAGCCGAGCGCGATGCGATAGACGATCGGCAGCTCCCGGTCCGGCGTCAGGCCCGTGACATAGCGCGGGGTGACGGCGGCGTCGTCTATCACCACGCCCGCCGCCTTGGCGCTGGCCTTGGCGGCGGCGGCGCCGACATCGTCTATCGAGGCAGCGGCGAGCTTCGCCATCGCGGCGATATCATCGAGCAGGGCTATCAGGCCTACGGACATGGGTAACACCTCGAAACTGTGGGATGCTCCATGTGCGGCAAGCAGGCAGCAGGGTCAATGATCGACGAGCTGAAGTGCGCCGCATCGTTTTGTCGCTTGTCAGGGGCGGTATGTCGGGTAGGAATTGGTGCGCCCCCCGGAGACACTCCCATGTTTCGCGCCGCCTTCCTTCTCTCCCTTGCCGGAGCCATGCTGATGACACAACCGCTTGCCGCGAAGAGCAAGAAGCCCGCCGCGCCGCCGCCTTCGCCGCTCGCCATGCCTGCGCAAAAGCCGCTTACGCTGGAGCGCATCTTCGCCAGCCCTGACCTTGCGGGCAGCCAGCCGCGCGCGATGAAGCTCTCGCCCGATGGCAAGCTCGTCACGCTGCTCAGGAACCGGGCGAACGACAAGGACCGCTTTGATCTGTGGGCCATCGATACGGTGACGGGCAAGGAGCGGATGCTGGTCGATTCGCTGAAGCTGGGGAGTGGGGCGGCGCTCTCCGAAGCGGAAAAGATGCAGCGCGAGCGCGCGCGCATCGGCGGCACGCGCGGGATCGTGTCCTATGATTGGTCGCCCGATGGCAAGCGCATCCTTGTGCCGCTGGATGGCGAGCTGTTCCTCGCCGCGCTGGAGGGGGAGGCGGTGCGCCTCGGCGCGGCGGGTGCGCTCAACCCGGCGGTCAGCCCCAAGGGACGCTATCTCTCGTTCGTGCGCGGCGGCAACATGATCGTGCTCGATATCGCAACCCGGCAGGAGAAACAGCTCACAAATGGCGCGAGCGATACGGTGAGCTGGGGCGTGGCGGAGTTCGTGGCGCAGGAGGAGATGGACCGGCAGGCGGGATACTGGTGGTCGCCCGATGATGCGCATATCGTCGTGGCGCGGGTGGACGAGAGCGGCGTGGCCATCGTCAACCGCGCGGCGATTGGCGCGGAGGGGACCAAGATCTATCCCCAGCGCTATCCGCTGGCGGGCACAGCCAACGCGGTGGTCGAGCTGTATGTGATGGACCCGCTCGGAGAGCGCCAGATCAAGGTCGATCTGGGGGACGACAAGGACATCTACCTCGCCCGCGTTGCGTGGGCGAAAGACGGCAAGACGCTCTATGTCCAGCGCCAGAGCCGGGACCAAAAGCGCCTCGATCTGCTTGCCGTCGATCCCGCGACCGGCGCGGCAAAGGTGATCCTCAGCGAAACGGCGAAAACGTGGCTCAACCTGCACAACAATTTCCGTGCGCTGTCAGACGGCAGCTTTCTGTGGTGGTCGGAAAAGTCCGGCCACGGCCATCTCTATCGCGTCAGTGGTGCCAAATGGACCGCGCTCACCAGCGGGGCGTGGCAGGTGCGCGACGTTATCGGGCTGGATGAAAAGCGCGGGGTGGTGTGGTTCACTGGCAACCGCGAGACGCCGCTGGAACAGCATGTCTACAGCGCGCCACTCTCCGGCAAGGGTGAGATCAAGCTTCTGACTGAGCCGGGCTGGTGGAACGGCGGGGTGATGGACAGCGCGGCGGGCAGGATCATCGTCAGCCGTTCTAGCTCAGAGCAACCGGCGCAGACCTATCTGGCGGACAAGGATGGCAAGCGCCTGCGCTGGCTCTCGGAAAATGCGATCAATGGCACACATCCTTATGCGCCCTATCGCGCCGCCCATGCGGCCACGCGCTTTGGCTCTATCAAGGCGAAGGACGGCAGCGACCTCTATTACAAGCTGCTGACGCCAAAGCTGGAGCCGGGCAGGCGCTTTCCGGTCTTCATGATCCATTATGGCGGGCCGGGCGCGGGGCGTCAGGTGACGAAGGGCTGGGGCGGCGCGTTGCAGCAATATCTGGTCCAGCGCGGGTGGATCGTGTTCGCTATCGACAATCGCGGTACGCCTGACCGGGGTAAGGCATTTGAAGACCAGATATATCGCGCGATGGGCGGCGTGGAGGTGGAGGATCAGCTCGCCGGAGTGGAATGGCTGAAAGGGCAGCCCTTCGTCGATCCTGAGCGTATCGCCACCTATGGCTGGTCTTATGGCGGCTATATGACATTGAAGCTGCTGCAAAAGGCGCCCGGTGTCTTTGCGGCGGGCATAGCGGGCGCGCCGGTGACGAAATGGGAGCTGTATGACACCCATTACACCGAGCGCTATCTGGGCGACCCCAACGCCAAGCGCAGCGCCTATCCGGCGGCCAACGCCATCGCCGAGGCGGGCAGGATCACGGACCCGCTGCTGCTGATGCACGGCATGGCGGATGACAATGTGGTGCTGGAACACTCCACCGCGTTCATGACGGCAATGCAGGAGGCAGCGCGCCCGTTTGATCTGATGCTCTATCCCGGCCAGACTCACCGCTTTGCCGGTGAAGGGGTGAATATCCATGAATGGCAGATGATTGAGCGCTTTCTGGGCCAGATCGGGCCGGAAAAACGATAGCGGTCCACCCGCCAGCATAGTATCCCATCCGCTTTTGCAATGGATTTAAGACCATGACGACCATAGCGGCGATATCCGCTTCGCCATCATCCCCCTTCGCTGGGCTGCACCATCAACCAGGCGATGCGTTGCTCTCGCTGATCGCCAGCTATGCCGCCGATCCGCGATCCGACAAGATGGACCTGGGCGTCGGCATCTATCGCGACGAGCAGGGAAACACACCTGTGCTGCAAAGCGTCAAACTGGCTGAGCAGCAGCTGATGCAAGAGCAGGGCACCAAATCCTATCTGGGGGCGGAGGGCAACAAGGCGTACGTGGCGCTGCTGGGTGATCTGGTGTTCGGCCCGGACATGGGCGGTCGCCCGTTTCATGCAGCGCTACAGACGCCCGGCGGCACGGGCGCGCTGTGTATGGGGGCAGAGCTGATCGTGCGCGGCAGTCCGGGCCGAAGCATCTGGCTCGGCGAGCCGACATGGCCCAACCACGCGCCGATCTTTCAGAAGGCGGGCGTGCCGATCGAGCGCTATGATTATTATGACGTGGCGGGCATGACCGTCCGGTACGATGCGCTGCTTCAGGCGATGGAGTGCGCGCAGCCGGGCGACATATTTCTGCTACATGGATGCTGCCACAACCCTACGGGCGCCGATCTCTCCCCGGCGCAATGGCAGGAAATCGCTGGCATCATGGGTGCGCGCGGCCTCGTGCCGTTCGTGGACCTCGCCTATCAGGGGCTGGGCGACGGGCTGGAGGAAGACGCGGCAGGGGTCCGCGCCTTCCTGAACGCTGTGCCGCAGGCGATCGTCGCGGTCAGTTGCAGCAAGAATTTCGGGCTGTACCGCGAGCGCACCGGCGCGCTGTACGTGATCGCGGATGCGGCGGACGAGGCGGCGCGGTGCCTTGAGAACCTGATCTCGTTGAGCCGGGTCTTCTGGTCAATGCCGCCAGATCATGGCGCGGCAGTGGTTGCGGCGATCCTTGCCGACCCCTCGCTCACCGCACTGTGGCAGACAGAGCTGGCGGACATGCGCCAGCGCCTTAATGGGCTGAGGGCGCAGCTGGCCGCCACGCATCCAGCGCTCGCTCCCCTGGCCAGCCAGCGCGGCATGTTTGCTACGCTCCCGCTCAGCCCTGAGGCGGTAGGCTCCCTGCGCGAGCGATTTGGCGTCTATATGCCGTTGTCTGGCCGTATAAACATTGCCGGCCTGCGGGCCGAAACTGTATCCCACTTCGCCGAGCTCATTCTGCCGCTGCTTTCCCGCCGGAGCGCATAGCCGCGCTCGCCGCCCTCAGTTGTCGTTGGCAGGTGGCGGGGGCACATAAGGCGGGACAGGTGGCAGGCTCTCTTTGCGGTCCTGGCTCACCGGCATCAGCTCTTTCCAGGGCTGATCGGCGCGGGCGCGGCCATAGTTCATCAGGCAGGCCATGAAATCGGGGTCGAAGATCCGGCCTTTCTTCTTCGCGCTGTCATAAAGCGTTTTGCAGGTGGCGGGCTGTCCCCTCAGCAGAAATTCGTGCCGTTCCCATCCGTCTGCAGTGACGAAACGGATCGGGCCGCTGGGTTTTTGCAGGCGTAGACCCGCTATGGAGCCGACCTCAAGCTGGTTGGTGACGATCGCCTGTGCGCGTTGCGCGGCGGTGATGGCATCGGGCGAGGTGTCGGCCCCGCCATTGTCGTTGGAGAGCGCCGTGGGCCCGTTGCGGATAACATAGAAGGGCAGATCGTTGATGCTCTCCAGCGGGCGCTTCGTTTCGTAGGCGCGCACGGCCCGCCCCAGTTGCTCTGCCCAGTTGGCGAAGACGGATTGCCGCACTCCGCCATCATAATAGGCGCGGCCGTTGATCCGCACCTGCTGGAAAGTAACCGGCATGGCTGAGGAGGCGAGGGCGGTGCCCGCTATGCAGGCGCGGGCGTTGCCGGGCGCAGTGCCAGCCGCGATCTGGTGGATATCGGAATAAAAGAAGTCGCCTGAATGTGCCTCGATATAGCCGACGAGGATCTGGCGATCGGCCCGGCTCAATGCCTCGATTGCCGGGCAGTCCGGCGTGCCGCACAGCGCTTCCTCTATCCGCCCGCGCAGGGGAGACAGCCCCGCGAACGATCCGGTAAACAGCGCGCGCCACTTGGCGTTGCGCCGCACGACCCTGCTCTCCTTGTCGATTGTGTAGGCTGCCTTCAGCCACTGCCATTTGTCGGGATGGTCTGACCCAACGAACATGGCCTGCATGCTCCCCGTCGATACGCCAGTGATGACGAAGAAATTCGGAACCTCTCCTTTTTCGGCGAGGCGCGAGAGATAGCCTGCGCCAAAGGCGCCCCATTGCCCGCCGCCTGAGAGCAGCAGCACGGCCGGTTCGCCCAGAGCAGGGTTGTCCTTCAGCGGGTCCGCCTCATGCAGCTTTTGCCGGAACGCCGCCTTCTGATAGGCGTAGAGGGTGCGGGTGAGGAGGCCGCTTTCGGTCTGGCCGTCACCCAGCGGGCCGGGGTTGTCATCCAGCCCCCGTATCTGCCGCTCGATCGGTGAAAGCGGGAGCGGATGCCGGAATGCGACGGTGCCCGGCGCCGCTTCGGTGAAGCCCGTGCAGGACACATCGAGCGAACCGCGCGTTGCGCAGGCCGGGAGCAAAAGCAGCATGAAAAAAAGCAGAGCTGAACGACGCATGGTCTGGCGCTTCCCCCGATACACCCCCAGTAACGATGCGACCCTGCCTTTTGGCTGTTGTATGAACGATATAGCCCCTTTGCTTTCGCAGGCGCAATAGGCCAGACCATTTTCAAGATGACCGAAAAGCGGTCATCGGCTCGGAAAATGGTCCGGTTTTCAGTAGTAGAGCATTTTCAGACGCAAAACCGGTTTCCACTTTTGCTGAAAATGCTCTATGGGCGCGCGCTTGAGTGTCAATCCTGACCGAAATGGAGTTTGGAAATTGGGGTATCGTGTCGTTGTCGTCGGGGCCACCGGAAATGTAGGCCGCGAAATGCTCAACATCCTTGCCGAGCGGGAGTTCCCCGCTGACGAGATCGCTGCGGTCGCTTCGCCGCGCTCTACCGGCATGGAGATTGAATATGGCGACACGGGCAAAAAGCTCAAGGTCAAGAACATAGAGCATTTCGACTTTGCCGGCTGGGATATGGCGCTGTTTGCCGCGGGTTCCGGCCCGACGCAGATCTATGCGCCCAAGGCGGCGGCGGCAGGATGCGTCGTGATCGACAACAGCTCGCTCTATCGCATGGACCCTGACGTGCCGCTGATCGTGCCGGAAGTGAATCCTGACGCGATCGATGGCTACAAGGCGCGCAACATCATCGCCAACCCCAATTGCTCAACCGCGCAGATGGTCGTGGCGCTGAAGCCGCTGCATGACGCCGCAACGATCAAGCGTGTGGTGGTGTCCACCTATCAGTCCGTCTCCGGTGCGGGCAAGGAAGGCATGGACGAGTTGTTCGAGCAATCGCGCAACATCTTCGTGGGTGATCCCGCAGAAGCGAAGAAGTTCACCAAGCAGATCGCCTTCAACGTGATCCCGCATATCGATGTCTTCCTGGACGATGGCTATACCAAGGAAGAGTGGAAGATGGTGGTCGAGACCAAGAAGATCCTCGATTCCAAGATCAAGGTGACGGCCACCTGTGTGCGTGTGCCGGTGTTTGTCGGCCACAGTGAAGCGATCAACATCGAGTTCGAGAACGAGATCAGCGCGAAGAAAGCACAGTCGATCCTGCGCGAGGCGCCGGGCGTCATGCTCGTCGACAAGCGCGAGAACGGCGGATACGTGACCCCGGTTGAGTGCGTGGGCGATTACGCCACGTTCGTCAGCCGCGTGCGTGAGGACCCGACGGTGGACAACGGCCTCGTGCTGTGGTGCGTGTCTGACAACCTCCGCAAGGGTGCAGCGCTGAACGCGGTGCAGATCGCGGAGCTGCTGGGGCGCAGGCACCTCAAGAAGGGGTGAGGCAAACCTTGTCACTGTGCTATCATCATGATAGCATGGCGACATGGGACAGATTTTGATCCGACAACTGGATGATGCCGCCATCGCGAGGCTGAAGTCTCGAGCCAAGGCTCAAGGTACCTCTGTCGAAGCTTTGGCGCGCGAGGCAGTGCAGCGTGCAGCTTCGCTCACTGTCGAGGAAAAGGTGGCATTGGCGCATGCCATGCAGGCTTGGAGCAAGCAGGCTATGGTTCCCGGCGTTCCGCAGACCGAAGGTTGGAAGCTGATCCGTGAGGATCGCGACGACAGATGATCGTCGATGCCAGCGTCGCGTTTAAATGGTTGGTGACGGAGGACGGCAGCAGCGAGGCAATCGCGCTGCTGGCCGAAGACAATATACAGGCGCCTTCCTGGCTGGTGATGGAGGTGGGTAACGCTTTGTGGAAGCGTATCGCGCGGGGGGAAATGAACGACCCTGAGGGTGCAATCGAGCAAATCGCGCGGCTCCCGGACATGGTATTCTTGGTAGACGGAAAGTCACTTGCAAGCGATGCATTGAGGATCGCATGCGAGCTCAAGCACCCTGTATATGATTGCCTTTACCTAGCCCTCGCGGAAAATCAGGACGATATTCTCGTGACCGCCGATCAACGCTTTCTGGCGAAAGCCAGAGGAACGCGGTTTGAGCCGCTTGTGCGGCCACTTGCAGGAGGGGCAACTGAGTAACCTCCACACCACTACGCTCCCCGGCTTCGATGGCGCGGCGCTGGCTGTTCACGAGGTGGGGGATGCGGGCGCGCGGCCGTTGCTGTTGCTGCATGGGCTGTTCTCCAGCGCAGAGGTCAACTGGATCAAATATGGCCATGCGGCCTGCCTCGCGGAGGCGGGTTTTCGCGTCATCATGCCGGACCTGCGCGCGCATGGGCAAAGCGCGGCGCCGCACGAGGAGGCCGCCTATCCGCATAATGTGCTGGTGCGCGATGCACAGGCGCTGATCGCGGCGCTGGGGCTGGAAGATTTCGACCTCGGCGGCTTTTCTCTGGGCGCACGCACGACTGCGGCGTTGCTGGCGCAAGGGCTGCGCCCGCGCCGGGCCATTCTGGCGGGCATGGGGCAGGAGGGGCTTTCGGCATGGTCCGGCCGGCGGCAATTCTTCCTCGATGCCATAGACAAGCGCGAGACCGTGACGCGTGACGATCCGCATTTCATGGCGGTGATGTTCATGAAGACGATGAAGATCGATGCGGTGGCAGCGCGATTATTGCTGTGCGCAGGGATCGAGGTTGATCTTGCGGCGCTGGTGGCGACGGATGTGCCTATCGGCGTTATCTGTGGCGATGAGGATCAGGATAATGGCAGCGCGCCCGCACTGGCGCGCCAGCTGGCGCATGGCCGCTATATCGAGGTGCCGGGCACCCATATGAGCTGCATCGCCCGCCCCGAACTGGGGCAGGCGATACGGGATTATCTGTTGGAACGTTAAAGCTGACCCAGCATATGCTCGGCGCTGGAGACCTTGAATTCGCCCGGCGCTTCGACATTCAGCTCCTCGACCACGCCATCGTTGACGATCATCGAAAAGCGCTGGCCGCGTGTGCCCATGCCGAATTTGCTGCCGTCCATTTCCAGACCAACTGCCTTGGCAAATGCGCCGTTGCCGTCAGCCAGCATCGTCACGCTGCCGTCGGCACTGGCGGACTTGCCCCATGCGCCCATGACGAACGCATCGTTGACGGCTGTGCAGGCGATCTCGTCTACGCCCTTGGCCTTCAATTCTGCCGCCTTTTCAACGAAGCCGGGGAGGTGCTTGGCCGAGCAGGTCGGCGTGAACGCGCCGGGGACAGAGAACAGCGCAACCTTGCGGCCTGCAAAGAAGGCGCTGGTTTCAACGGGTTCCGGGCCGTTTTCGGTCATCTTGATGAAGGTTGCGGCGGGGATCTTGTCGCCTTTGGCAATGGTCATGGGAAATACTCCTCGGCTTTTACGGTGTGAATGCATGGCTCAAGTGGGGGATAATCGCGCCAAGTCAAGCGTTCATACGCCGGTTGTTTGCAATTTGGGCTGGCGCGCGCTGGCGATGCGGGATTAGGATGATGAGATGACAGCCGCACAGGATGAAGACACCAGCACGAATAGCCCCCGTTTCTATGGCGGGCGGATGCTGCTCGCTATGCCGGGTATGGCTGACCCCAATTTCAGCCGGGCCGTTATCGCGCTGTGTGTGCATGACGAGCATGGCGCGATGGGGCTGGATGTCGGCCATGCGATCGAGGGGCTGAGCGTTGCCGAGCTGATGGCCGGCTTCGGCATTGATGCGGCGCATCTCGCGCATGTGCCGGTGATGCGCGGCGGGCCGGTGGAGGCGCAGCGCGGCTTTGTGCTCCATGGCGGAGACTGGGGCGGGCAGGATAGCCTCGCCATAGCCGATGACTGGCATCTTTCCGGCTCTATGGACATTCTGAAAGCGATTGCAGCGGGGGAGGGGCCATCGCGATATATCGTCGCCCTGGGCTATTCCGGCTGGAGCGCAGGCCAGCTTGAGCATGAAATGCACGCGCATGGCTGGTTTCTTGGCGGACCTGTCTTGCCAGACCTCGCCCGCCTCGCGCCGGGGCAGCGGTGGGATCAGTGTTATGCCGCCTGCGGGGTGGATAGCAGGCTGCTTAGCGGGGCCATGGGGCAGGCATGATCATGTGTCTTGTAAGAGCATTATTGCCGTTTCCGTTCGTCTTGGATGGACACCACTTCGTCGGATGAAAATTGCGTTTACTGTGTTTAGTCAGCCACTGGTCAGGCGTTATGGGCCAATCTGCATCATGTCGGTCAGAGCGGGGAAGATATGAAATCTATGATTGCTATGCTGGCTGCAGGGCTGGCGCTTGTTTCGGGCGAGGCTCAGGCAGCAGCGAACTGTTGGAGCGACACGGCCTATGAGGCCGCGCAACTGCGCGATATGGACATGATGCTGATGGTGGCGACTCTGCGGTGCCGCATGAAAGGCACGGATTTCAGCACCGACTATAATAAATTTGTGGTCGATAAGCGGCCAATTCTCGCTGCGGCCAATATCGAGATTCAAACAGAATTCGCAAAGTCTGTGGGCAAGGCCAAGGCGCTTGGCGCCTATGACGACTTCATGACCAAGATTGCCAACAGCTATGGCAACGGCATGACCGGCATGGCGTGCCAGGATTTTGCGGCGCTGGCCCGCACTGCGGCCGAGGCACCTGCCGTGCGCGCAAGTCTGGTGACGCTGGCGAACGAGATCGGATCGAAGCCGCCGGTTCCGATCGCGCGCTGTTCCGCTACTGTCGCGATGGCTTCCGGCAACTAACCGGCCACCTACTTAAAGAAAACTTTATATTGCCTTGATAGGTACGGCGGCGATTGCTAATGGGCGATCAGCCGCAGCGCACTTTGCCGTGCGCGCCGTTTGACGCATTTCAGGGAGAATATTCCGTGTCCACCGCCGTGCTTGAGAAGGATTATGTGATCGCCGACATCGGTCTGGCGGATTTTGGCCGCGCCGAGATCGCGATTGCAGAGACGGAAATGCCCGGCCTGATGGCGCTGCGTCAGGAATTTGGCGCGAGCCAGCCGCTCAAGGGCGCGCGCATCACCGGCAGCCTGCACATGACGATCCAGACAGCCGTGCTGATCGAGACGCTGGTGGCGCTGGGCGCCGAAGTGCGCTGGGCGACGTGCAACATCTTCTCGACGCAGGACCACGCCGCCGCCGCCATCGCCGCCGCGGGTATCCCGGTGTTCGCTGTGAAGGGCGAGAGCCTTGCCGAATATTGGGATTATGTCGGCAGCATCTTCGACTGGAGCGATGCTACCTGCAACATGATCCTTGATGACGGCGGCGACGCCACCATGTTCGCGCTGTGGGGCGCGCGGGTGGAGGCAGGCGAGACGCTGTTCGAGCCGGGCAATGCCGAGGAGCAGGAGTTCGTGCGCGCACTCAACGCCTTCCTCAAGGCCAAGCCGGGCTATCTCACGCAGACAGTGAAAAACATCAAGGGTGTGTCCGAAGAGACGACGACGGGCGTGCATCGCCTCTATCAGATCGCCAAGGAGGGCAAGCTGCCTTTCCCGGCGATCAACGTCAATGACAGCGTGACCAAGAGCAAGTTCGACAATCTCTATGGCTGCAAGGAAAGTCTGGTCGATGCGATCCGCCGCGCGACCGACGTGATGCTGGCCGGCAAGGTCGCCTGCGTCGCGGGCTTCGGCGATGTCGGCAAGGGCAGCGCCGCCTCGCTGCGTCAGGGCGGCGCGCGCGTGATGGTGACGGAGGTTGACCCGATCTGCGCGCTGCAGGCGGCGATGGAGGGCTATGAGGTCGTGACGATGGAAGAGGCGGTCAACCGCTGCGACATCTTCGTCACCGCCACCGGCAACGAGGACGTGATCACCGCCGAGCATATGAAGGCCATGAAGCCGATGAGCATCGTCTGCAACATCGGCCATTTCGACAGCGAAATCCAGATCGCTGCGCTCTCCAACTATAAGTGGACCGAGGTGAAGCCCGGCACCGATCTGGTGGAGTTCCCGGACGGCAAGCAGATCATCATCCTTGCCAAGGGCCGCCTCGTCAATCTGGGCTGCGCCACCGGCCACCCCAGCTTTGTGATGTCCTCCAGCTTCA
Organism: Sphingobium fluviale; assembly: GCF_004122115.1. Lineage (GTDB taxonomy): Bacteria > Pseudomonadota > Alphaproteobacteria > Sphingomonadales > Sphingomonadaceae > Sphingobium > Sphingobium fluviale. The sequence continues at coordinate 404,342 of NZ_SBKP01000001.1, read as the reverse complement.
CCAACCAGACACTGGCGCAGATTGAGCTGTTCACCAAGGCGGACCAGTATAAGAACGAGGTCTATGTGCTGCCCAAGCACCTCGACGAGAAGGTCGCGGCGCTGCATCTGGAGAAGCTGGGCGTGAAGCTGACGACGCTGACGCCCAAGCAGGCCGCCTATATCGGTGTTTCGCAGGCCGGGCCGTTCAAGGCGGATCATTACCGCTATTGAGTTTCGTGCGGCCATCCAAAACGCAGCATAGCTGCCTGTTTTGGATCAAACCAGACAAGGGGCGGGTGCTGCACTCGCCCCTTTTTCGTATCCGCTTGAAGCAGATGCTTTGCGCGCCTTTCCATTTGCGCTAGTCCGCTCAGCATGGTGCAGGTTTCAGCGACGGTGATGGTGGTGGCAGGCGCATTGATGGCGCTGTGGCTGGCCGCTGCCGTTTATGTGTTGGTTACGGGCCTCAAGCTGAGGCGGCGCGGGCATCATCAGCGCGAGCAGGCGGACCGGCTCGCCGCGCTGTTGCAATCCGCCCCCGCCGTCCCGATGCTGATCCGGCCCGATGGGCGTATAGAGGCGCCTGCGCGGCTGGCGGGGTGGCTCGGTTTGCCTGCGGTGCCCGCCTATCTCTCGGAGCTGACGAGCGAGGGCGGATGCTTTGATGTGGCGGACAGCGCGGCGCTCTCTGACGATATTCTCTCTGCCCAGCGCGGGGCCAAGAACTTTTCCCGTGCAGTCACGGTGCGGGGGTCGAGCCGCGCGCTGCTGGTGAAAGGCGCGCCCGCCGGGCCGGATCTCGCCAACCCCGGCGCCGCGATCCTGTGGTTGTTCGACGCGACCGAGAGCCAGACGCGAATCGCCACGCTGGAGCGCGAGGGCGCGCTGCTGCATGACGCGCTGGAGGCGCTTTCGGGCCTGATCGAGGCAGCGCCCTTGCCGATGTGGCACCGCACTGCCGACCTGAAGCTCAGCCTTGTGAACAGCGCCTATGTCCGTGCGGTGGAAGCGCAGAGCGCAGCCGATGTCATCGGCCAGCAGATCGAGCTGTTCGAGACGATTGACGGTTTGCCGCCGCCCGAAGCCGCGCGCATCGCGCTGGACAAGGGCGAGGTGCTCACCCGCGTGGTGCCTGCGACGCTGGGGGGCGAGCGGCGCATGATGCAGGTGGTCGAGGTGCCGATGGGCCGCGCGGGCGTGGCGGGCTATGCCATCGACAAGCAAGACTATGAGAGCGCGCGCACCGAGCAGGCGCGCACCGTTGCCTCGCAACGCGACATGCTGGACCGGCTTACGGCGGCGGTGGCGCAGTTTGGGCCAGACAAGTCTCTGGTGTTCTGGAACAAGGCGTTCGTCAGCCTGTTTGCGCTGAAGCCAGAGCATCTGGTCGATCGGCCGGAGTTCGAGCGGGTGCTGGACCGTATGCGCGAGGGCGAGCGCATCCCTGAACATCGTGATTTCCCGGCGTGGCGATCGGAACGGCGGGGGTGGTTCACGGCGCAGGAGGCGAGCGAAGAGAACTGGCTGCTGGCCGATGGCACGCATCTGCGCGTATTCGCCCAGCCGATGCCCGATGGCGGGTTGTTGCTGGTGTTCGAGGACCGGACGGAGCATATCCAGCTTTCCAGCGCGCGCGACACATTGCTGCGCGTCCGCACCGCGACGTTCGATAGCCTGTTCGAGGGGAGCGGCGTGTTCGCCGCCGATGGACGCCTGCACCTGTGGAACAACCGCTTCCGCGCTATCTGGGGCGTGGAGGAGGAAGTGCTGGCCGCCCATCCGCGCATCGACGACTTCATGACGTCGCTCGCCAACCGGCTTGAGCGCCCGCCGCAGGCCAGCCTGGTGCGCGAGCTGATGCGCTCCTGCACCGTGGATCGCAAGCAGCGCAATGGCCGCATCGGCTTTGCCGACGGGCGCACGTTCGATTTCGCGGCAATCCCGCTGCCCGATGGCAATGCGCTGTTCACCATGCTGGACGTGACCGACAGCCGCCGGATCGAGCATGTGCTGCGCGAGCAGAATGAAGCACTGGCCGAGGCGGACAAGGTGAAAACCGCCTTCCTCGCCAATATGAGCTATGACCTGCGCACGCCGCTCACCTCCATCGGCGGTTTTGCCGAGATGATGAAGGCGGGCTATGCGGGCGAGCTGCCGGATACGGCGCAGGAGTATGTCGCGGCGATCATCGAGGCGAGCGCCAAGCTCTCTGGCCTCATAGACACCGTGCTGGACCTCACGCAGGGCGAGGCAGGCACATTGCCGATGGAGCGAGCGCCGCTTGATCTGTCAGCCTTCATCGCCGCCTGCCGTGACAGGTGGGCTGTGGCTACCGCCGCCAAGAAGATCGAGCTGGTGGTGGACATCAAGCCCTCCACCGGGCGTATTATGGCCGATGAACGGCGGCTGGTGCAGGCGCTCGACAAGCTTATGGAAAACGCGGTGCGCGTGGTGCCCGAAGGGGGGCGCATCTCGCTCCATTCCGATGGACAGGTGGGAGGCGCGCGGCTCATCGTGTCAGACAACGGCCCTGGAATGGACGCCAAGAGCCAGGCGCGCGCGTTCGACCGGTTCAGCCGCATGAACGATGCCGAGCGCGGCGATGCGCAGGGGCTGGGCCTGCCGCTCGCCCGCCAGCTGGTCGAGGCGCATGGCGGAACACTCTCGCTGATCTCCGAGCCGGGCGAAGGGACGGTGTTCACGATGGAGCTGCCGCGCGGCGATTTGCCCCGGCTGGGGAAATAGCAGGCATGGCCGATGTGATCGCGCGCTCTGAGGCGGAGATGCTTGGCCTGGGCGCGGCGCTGGCGCGGGTGCTGCGCGCGGGCGATGTTATCGCGCTCTCTGGCGGGCTGGGTGCGGGCAAGACGACGCTGGCGCGCGGGCTGCTCGCCGCGCTGGGGCTGGCCGAGGAAGCGCCCAGCCCGACCTTCGCGATTGTTCAGCCCTATGCGCCGCCGGAAGTGCGCCTGCCTGTTGCGCATGTCGATCTTTATCGGCTCGACGACCCGGCAGAAGCCGAGGAGCTTGGGCTGGAGGAATATCTGGCCGATGGCGCGCTGCTGATCGAATGGCCGGAGCGGATGGGCGACCGAATGTGGCCGGAGGCGCTTTTGCTCCAGCTTGATTTCCTTGATGATGGCGCGCGACGCTTGACAGCATCTCTGCCGCCGTCTTGGAAGGACCGATGGCCCTTTCCATGATTCCTCCCGCCGCCGCGCCTGCGTTCCTTGCCTCGATTGGCTGGGAAGGGGCGGAGATCAGCCCCTTGGCGGGCGACGCCTCGTTCCGCCGCTATTTCCGCGTGACGGATGGCGCGCGCAAGGCAGTGCTGATGGATGCGCCGCCGCCGCACGAAGACCCGCGACCTTTTCTCAAGATTGCGCGCTATCTCTCTGATAATGCATTTGCTGCGCCCGCAATCTACGGGCAGGATCTGGACCACGGCCTCGTGCTGCTGGAGGACTTCGGCGATGCGCGGGTGCGGGATTGGCTGGATGCGAATCCGACCGATGAAACGGCCATCTACGCCCGCGCGGTGGCGCTGCTGGCAGACCTGCACAAGCTGCCTCCCGCTGACGCCCCGCCCTATGACCGTGCGGCGTATACCCGCGAGGTCGATCTGCTGACCGAATGGTATTGCCCGGCAATGGGGCTTGAGGTTGACCTGCCCGGCTATCGCGCCGCATGGGAGGCGGTGTTGCCGCTGGTGGAGCAGGATGACGCCCCGCGCGTAACGGTGCTGCGCGATTATCATGCCGAGAACATCATGCTGATCGAGGGGCGACCCGATAGTCACGACCTCGGCCTGCTCGATTTTCAGGACGCGCTGATTGGCCACCCGGCCTATGATCTCGTCTCGCTGCTTCAGGATGCACGGCGCGATGTGTCGCCGGAGCTGGAAGCGGCGATGCTCGTGCACTACAAGGCGCTCGCCGCACCCGGCGCGGGGTTTGACGCCGCCTATGCAGTGCTGGGCGCACAGCGCAACGCCAAGATCATCGGCATTTTTACCCGGCTGTGGCAGCGCGACGGCAAGCCACGTTATCTCTCCTTCCTGCCACGCATGTGGGGCTTGCTGGAGCGGGATCTGACGCACCCGGCGCTCGCACCCGTGGCGGAATGGTTCGCGCATAACATCCCGGCGGAGGTGCGCTCCCGTTCGCCAGAGGACCACGCCGCCGCATGAGCGCCAAGCTCTCCACCGCGATGCTGATGGCAGCCGGGCTGGGCAAGCGCATGCGCCCGCTCACCGCGACGCGCCCAAAGCCGCTGGTGCGCGTTGCGGGCAAGGCGCTGATCGACCATGCGCTCGAAAAGATCGAGGCGGCGGGGATTTGGCGCGTTATCGTCAATGTCCATTATCTCCCGGATAGCGTGATCGCCCATCTGAACGCGCGCAAATGCGGCGCGGAGTATCTGATCTCTGACGAGCGGGACAAGCTGCTGGAAACGGGCGGCGGGCTGATGAAGGCGGCGTCCTTACTGGGCGATCAGCCTTTTCTGTGCGCCAACAGCGACAACCTGTGGGTCGATGGCCCGCGCGACTCGATCCTGATGCTCGCCGAGCTGTGGGACGACGCGAAGATGGACGCGTTGTTGCTGATGATCCCGCACGCGCGCGCCACCTGCCACACCGGCCCCGGCGATTTTCATATGGCGCCGGACGGGCGGCTTTCACGCCGCAAGCCGGGGCATGTTGCGCCGTTCGTCTATACTGGTGTGCAGATTCTTTCGCCGCGCGTGCTGGTTGATCCGCCGGCTGAGATATTTTCGACCAATATCTTCTGGAACCGGGCGATGGCGGCGGGCCGGCTTTACGGTGCCTCGCACCCCGGTCTGTGGTTCGATGTCGGCACGCCGCAGGCTATTCCCGTGGTCGAGGCCGAGCTGGGGCATGGCTGAGGGCCATAAGCCCTCCATCCATACGATCCCGGCGCACCGGGCCTTTGCCGACGCCCTCGCCATCGGAATTATCGCGCGGCATGGCAAGGATGTGCTGGCGCTGGCGCGCGGTATCGTGCTGCTGCCCAACAAACGCGCGGTGCGGGCGCTGAGCGAGGCCTTTGTGCGCGCGTCTGGCGGCGGGCTTTTGATGCCCCGGCTTGTGCCAATCGGTGACGAGGAACTGGGCGAGCGGCTCGGCAATGCGCTTGACCCTATCGGCGCGGGGGCGGAGATCCCGCCCGCCATTCCCACGATGGAGCGCCAGATGATCCTCGCCCGCTTGGTGAGTCAGGTGCGCGCTGAACACCGCCAGCCGGTCGATGCTGGCGAGGCGATGCGGCTGGGGCAGGCGCTGGGCGCGACGATAGACCAGCTCTATGTCGCGCAGGTCGATCCGCGCGCCTTGGCCGAGCTGGATTTGAGCGATGCCCTCTCCAGCCACTGGAATGCGTCGCTGAGGCTGCTGGAAATATTGCTGGACCGCTGGCCCGAAGAACTCGCGCGCTTCGGCATGATCGATATGGCGGACAGGCGCAACCGGCTGCTCGGCCATGTGGCAAGGCGCTGGCGTGAGGCGCTGCCTGCCGGGTTCGTGATCGCGGCGGGCATCGCCACCTCCGCGCCCGCCATTTGCGCGGTGTTGCGCACGGTGGCGTTTATGCCGGGGGGAGACGTGGTGCTCTCGGCGCTCGATCAGCATATGAGCGGGGAAGAGTGGGACAGCATCGGCCCGTTCGAGCCTGACCCCGTCACCGGCCGCCGCCCGCGCGCGGAGGAGAGCCACCCGCAATTCCAGCTCAAGCTGATGCTCGATCAGATCGGCGTGGCGCGGGATGAGGTGGCGTTATGGCGTTGGGGCGGGGGGCATGACGCCCGCGCCGCGCGCAGCCGCAACATTTCCAACGCGATGCTGCCGCCGGTCCATACCGGCAAATGGCGCGGACTGAAGGCCGACGAGCGCACCCTGAACGGCGTGCGCCTGCTGGAGGCCGCGACCCCGGCGCAGGAGGCGCAGGCGATCGCGCTGCTGCTGCGCGAGGCGGTGGAGACGCCGGAGCGCACTGCCGCGCTGGTAACGCCGGACCGGGAGCTGGCGACCCGTGTTTCGGCGCATCTGGCGCGCTGGGGCATCGCAGCGGATGACAGCGCCGGGCAGGCGCTTCATCTCACCCCGCCGGGCACGCTGATGCTCGCTATCGCGCGGGTGGCGGCGGAAGGTTTCGCGCCGGTGCCGTTGCTCGATCTGTTGAAGCACCCGCTGGTGCGCAAGGGGGAGGGGCGGCTCGACTGGCTGGAGCAGGTGCGCGGGCTGGACTTGCTGCTGCGCGGCCCACGGCCCGGCCCCGGCATGGCCGGGTTGAGGGCGTTGCTTGAGTCTCGCGATGATGACCGGCAGGCGGCGTTGCGCGCGCGCGCGGGCGCGTGGTGGGCGCAGGAGTGCGCTGTCCTCGCCCCGCTCGATACCCTCGCCGATGGTCCGCCCGCTACGATGATCGGCCTGTTACGCGAGATCGCTTCGGTGCTGACCGCCGATCAGGTCTGGGCTGGCTATCAGGGCCGGGCGCTGGCCGAGCGTTTTGCCGAGATGGAGCGCGCCGCGCCGCATGGTCCAGCAACGGTAGAGGTTCGTGCGCTGCCCGATCTGCTGGAGCGGATATTGGAGCAATGCGCGGTCCGCCCGCCACAGGGCGGCCATCCGCGTGTCGCGATCTATGGCCTGCTGGAGGCGCGGCTGCAACAGGCGGACCTGATGATCCTTGCAGGGTTGAACGAGGGCACCTGGCCGGGCCTGCCCGCGCCCGATCCGTGGCTCGCGCCGCGCATCCGGCAAGAGCTTGGCCTGCCGGGGCTGGAGCAGCGCATTGGCCTCGCCGCGCATGATTTCGCCTCAGCCTTAGGCGCGCCGGAGGTGGTGGTGACGCGCTCGCGTCGTTCGGGTAATGCACCGGCCATCGCTTCCCGCCTTTGGCTGCGGATGGAGGCGATTGCGGGCGAGAACCTGCGCCATGCCAGCGAGGTATTGCACTGGGCGGACGCGCTCGACGACCCCGGCGTGCCTCAGCCTGCCGCGCGTCCCGCGCCCCAGCCTCCACTTGCGCTGCGCCCATCCAGCATCGCGGTCACGCAGGCTGACCGGCTGGCGGCGGACCCCTATGCCTTTTACGCCGCGCGCATCCTCAAACTGCAAAAGCTGGAGATGGTCGATGCCGATCCCGGCCCGGCATGGCGCGGCACTCTGGTGCACAGGGCGCTGGAGCTGTGGTTTCGCGAGGACAAGTGCGATCCTGAAAAACTGGTGACGCGCACAGCGGATATGGTGGGCGGGATCGACTCTCACCCCATCGTGCGGGCGCTGTGGCTGCCGCGCGTACTGGAGTCGGTGCGCTGGCTGGGGGAGCAGGTGGCGCAGGATGCAGCAGAGGGGCGGCATATCGTTGCTGTCGAAACGAAGGGCGAGATGATGCTCGGCGGCATTACCGTCAACGGCACGGCGGACCGGATCGACCGGCTGGCGGACGGCAGCTTCGGTATCGTCGATTACAAGACCGGCAAGCCTCCGGGCGCAAAACAGGTGTTTGAGGGCTTTGCGCTCCAGCTTGGCCTGCTGGGCGCGATTGCGGAGGCGGGCGGCTTTGCTGAGGTAAAGGCAGGGGCGACGGCCAGCGCCTTCGAATATTGGTCGCTGGCCAAAGGCAGGAGTGGCTTCGGCTATCGTATCAGCCCCGTTAAGCCGGGCGGCGGCGAAAAGACCGTCGCTACCGAGGAACTTGTCAGCCATGCGGCGAGCAAATTCCTGATCGCCGCCGGCAAATGGCTTACCGGCGAAGAGCCGTTCACCGCGCAGCTGAACCCTGAGCTGCCGAGCTATGGCGATTATGACCAGCTGATGCGGCTGGAGGAATGGTATGGCCGCGCGGGTGGAACGGGGGGCGAAATATGAGCCGCGCCGCCAACGCCCTGATGCCTTTGAAAGGCGCGCAGGCGCGCGCATCTGCGCCTGATGCCCATGTCTGGCTCTCGGCATCGGCGGGGACGGGCAAGACCCATGTATTGACCGCGCGGGTGTTTCGACTGCTGTTGGGCGGGGTGGACCCGGAGCATATCCTCTGCCTCACCTTCACCAAGGCGGGCGCATCGGAAATGGCGGAGCGGGTGCATGCGCGCCTCGCCGCCTGGGTGCAGATGAGCGACGCCGATCTGGCGGCAGACCTGCATGCGCTGGGCGAGGACATTAGCCCGCCGGTGCGTGAGCGGGCGCGGCGGCTGTTCGCGCGGGTGCTGGAGGCGACCGGTGGCGGCCTTTCGATCCAGACGATCCACAGCTTTTGTCAGCAGTTGCTCGGCTCCTTCCCGCTGGAGGCAGGCCTTGTGCCGGGCTTTCGCGCGCTGGAAGAGCGCGAGCAGCAGGAGCTGGCCCGCCTCGCGCTGGAGGAGATGGTGGTCGATGCCGAGGCGCTGGGCGATCAGACGCTGATCGACGCGCTACATGCGCTGGCGCTGCGGCTGGGTGAGGCGGGGGCGGAGAGCTATCTGCGGCGCTGCGCGCGTTCGCATGATGCCTTTACCAATGTACCGGAGGACATCCGCGGCTGGCTGTTCGCCGCGCTGGATTTGCCGACGGGAGACATTGAGGAGGCTATCGCAGCGGCCTGCGCGGATGAGGCGTTTGACGGCGCGGCATTGCGGCGGCTGGCAAAGGCCAATGCGGATTGGGGGACAAAGACCGGGCTTGGCCATGCGGATCGCATCGGCGCATGGCTTGGGGCATCGGCGCCGGTCCGCGCGGCCACGCTGGATGACCTCGGCAAATCTTTCCTGACCGGCAAAGGAGAGCCGCGCGCGGTGACAGCCGGCCAGATCAAGGCGGATAAGGAATATCAATATCTTGCATCCGATATTTGCGAATGGATATCGGAACTGCTCGCGCTGCGCACCCGCGCTGCCTATGCCGAAGGTGCGGCGCAAGCGCTCTATGCCGGGCGCGCTTATGCCCGCGCCTATGAGGCGGCGAAGCGGCGCACAGGCTCGGTCGATTTCGATGATCTGATCGCGCATGGCGCCGCGCTCCTCTCCGCCGAGGGCATAGCGGACTGGATTCGCTACAAGCTCGATGCACGCATAGACCACATCCTTGTCGATGAGGCGCAGGATACCAACAGCCGCCAGTGGGCAATCATCGGCGCGCTGGTGGACGAGTTTTTCAGCGGCGAGGGCGCGCGCGGGGAGCGGTTTCGCACGCTGTTCACGGTGGGGGACCGCAAGCAGGCGATCTTTGGCTTTCAGGGCACCAGCCCGCGCGCCTTCGCCGACGCGCGTGATCATTTCCGCGCGCGGGCACAGGCGGCAAGGCACCTGTTTCACGATCTCTCGCTGGACGAGAGCTTCCGCTCGACCCCGGCGGTGCTGGAGGTGGTGGACGCCTGCGTGGAGGCCATCGGACCAGAGGCGCTCGGCCTGCCGGAAGGGGCGGTGCATCATGAAAGCCGCAACCGCTATCCGGGCCGGGTGGCGCTGTTAAAGCCGATCAGCGCGGTGCCGATGGAGGGCGACGCGGCGGAAGACAGTGAAGCGGACGGCGAGGAAGACTGGCTTTCGGATCAGGACCGGCTGCTGGCCGAGCGCATCGCGCGACAGATCAAGGACTGGCTGGATGACGGCATGATGCTGGCATCGAAGGGGCGGGCGGTTGGCCCCGGAGACATCATGATCCTGCTGCGCAAGCGTGGCGACCTGGCGCGTCTCATCGTTGCGCGGCTCTATGAGGCCGGGGTGCCGGTGGCGGGGGTGGATAGGCTGCGGCTTCAGGCGCCGCTCGGCGTGCAGGATCTGATGGCAGCGCTGCGGTTTGCCGCCCAGCCGGAAGATGACCTCGGCCTTGCTTGCCTGCTCGTTTCGCCGCTCTTCGGCTGGTCGCAGGATGAACTGTGGCAACGCGCGGTCCCGCGGAAGGGCAGCTTGTGGCGGCAGGTGCGCGAGGGCGGACTGACCCCGGCGGAGGATATTGCCGCGCTTCAGGACATATTGAACAACGCCGATTTCATAACGCCCTATCGCTTGCTGGAACATATCCTCTCCGGCCCGATGCAGGGGCGGCGCAGGCTGGTGAAGCGGCTGGGCGCACAGGCGCTGGATAGCATCGAGGAGCTGTTGAACGCCGCGTTGAGATATGAGCAGCAGGAGCAGCCCTCGCTCCAGCGCTTCATCGACTGGTTCGACAGGGAGCAGGGCGACATCAAGCGCGAGAGCGAGGGCGGGGGAGACGCAGTGCGCATCCTCACCGTACATGGCGCGAAGGGATTGCAGGCGCCGGTGGTTATCCTCGCCGATGCGTGTGCCGACCCGGACGCCGCGCGGCGGCGCGAGGCGCTGGAAATTCCGCTGGGCGACGACATCGCGCTGCCGCTCTTGCCGCCGCGCAAGGAGGAACGCTGGGGACTCATTGAAGATGCCGCGTTCATTGCCAGTGAGACCGAGCGGCAGGAGCACTGGCGCTTGCTCTACGTGGCGATGACGCGCGCAGAGGAGCAGCTTTACGTCACCGGCGCGCTGGGGCCGCGCGCCAAGGGGGTGGTGGCGGAAGCAAGCTGGTATGCCGCCGTGGAGCGCGGGCTGCTGAACCTTGGGGCAGAGTGGCAGGCCGATGCAGATTGGGGCGCAGCGCTGGAATGGCACGGTGCAGAGCGGCTTCCATCTAAAGCGCCTGCCCGGAAAGACGCGCGCGAGCAACTCGCACCTACCCCTTTGCCGAAGTGGGCGCACCGTCCCGCGCCAGACGAGGCACGCCCCTCGCGCCCGCTTGCGCCCACAGCGCCGGGCGAGGATGATATGCCTTACCCGCCACCATCTCCGGCAATGCGCCAGGCTGCCGAGCGCGGGCAATTGCTCCACAGCCTGTTCGAGCGGTTGCCGGATGTGGTGCCAGAGGAACGGCGTGACGCCGCCCTGCGCTGGCTGGAGCGGCAGGGCGGCGTTGCAGACGCGCAGGAGCGGGCTGCGCTGGCCGATCTGGCGCTTGGCATCATTAACGACCCGCAACTCGACGGCCTGTTTAGCTCGGATGCCCTCGCCGAAGCGCCGATTGCGGCAGTGGTGGGCGAGGATGTGGTGCATGGGGTGATCGACCGGCTGGTGATCGGGCCAGACGTCGTGCGGCTGATCGATTTCAAGACCGGGCGGGTGCCGGACAATGCTGACGCCATTCCGGTGCCGCATCTGCGCCAGATGGCCGCCTATGTCGCCGCGCTGGCGGCGGTGTTCCCCGATCGGAGGATAGAGGCGGCGTTGCTCTATACCGCCGGACCAAAGCTCATCAGCCTTACCGAGGCCCGCCTTGCGCCCCACAAGCCCGGCTTTTTGGTGCCACAGTAATCCTATCTGCGGCGAACCGTTGTGATGCGTGGACTGCAGCCCTACATAGCTTTCCAGAAAAGGAGATTCCCATGGCGACCAAAGCGATCAGCGACAGCAGTTTTCAGGCGGACGTGCTCGGCTCCGATGTGCCCGTACTCGTCGATTTCTGGGCCGAATGGTGCGGCCCTTGCAAGATGATCGGCCCGGCACTTGAGGAAATTTCGGATGAGCTGGCTGGCAAGGTCGTTATCGCCAAGCATAATATCGATGACCACCCGGATATGCCAGGCAAGCTGGGCGTGCGCGGCATACCGACCATGATCTTGTTCAAGGGCGGCGAAGCCGTCGCCACCAAGGTTGGTGCGGCGCCTAAGAGCCAGCTAAAACAGTGGCTTGAGAGTCAGCTTTAATATTTCGCTTTAACAAAGTATAATCCGTCCGGCGGCGCGTTGAGACCCAGCGCGCCCCGGTCTTTGGCGGTCAACGCGGCGGCCATGTCGGCGGGCGTCCAGCTTCCCATGCCCACCAGCGCGAGGCAGCCGACCATAGATCGCACCTGATGATGCAGAAAGCTGCGCGCCTCGGCATGGACGGCAATGCGATCCCCCTCGCGCACCACATCCAGCCGATCGAGCGACTTGACCGGGCTTTCCGCCTGGCAATGCGCGGAACGAAAGGTCGTGAAATCATGCCGCCCGATGAGGTACGCGGCGCCCTCTGCCATCGCGATTGCGTCCAGCGGCTGGGGCACCTGCCACACCAGCCCTTTCTCGAAGGTCAGCGGCGCGCGACGGTTGAGGATGTGATAGACATAGGCGCGGCCCACGCAGGAAAAACGGGCGTGCCAGTCGTCCGCGACCACCTCACACGCCAATATCGCCACCGGATCGGGCTTCAGATGTGCGTTGAGTGCCTCCATCAGTCTAAACGGCGTGATGTCCTTCGCAATATCGGCATGGGCGCGCATCGCGAGGCCGTGGACGCCCGCATCGGTGCGCCCGGCGCAGTGCAGCACGGCCCGCTCGCTCGTAATCCGCTCCAGCGCTTCCTCGATTGCCTGCTGCACGGAGGGGCCGTGCGCCTGCCGTTGCCACCCCATGAACGGGCGGCCATCAAACTCGACCGTGAAGGCAAAGCGCGTCACGAAAGGCGCGTTCCGGCAGGTAGGGCGAAGCCGCGCAACAGCTCGTCCACGCTCATTGCCCCGCGCCCTGCGCGCTGGATGAGGGTGGGGCGTATGCTATCCGCGCCGCAGCCGATGGTGAGGCGCTCATCGAGCACGAGGCCCGGCTCGCCTGCCTGATCCACCACGTCCGCCGCCAGCACCTTGAACCGTTCCTCGCCCAGCGTGAAAAACGCGCCCGGCGCCGGGTTGAAGGCGCGTACCTGCCGCTCGGCCTGAATAGCGCCCGCCGTAAAGTCGATCCGCGCTTCGTCCTTGGTGATCTTGGCGGCATAGGTGACGCCCTCGGCGGATTGGGGCTGCGGCGGGTAAGCGGCAAGATCGGCCAAAACGTCCACAATGAGCGCCGCGCCCATCTGCGCCAGCTCTCCGCCCAGCGCGCCTGCCGTCTTGCCGTCGATAGATGTCCGCGCGGTGGCGCGAACCGGGCCGGTATCCAGTCCTGCCTCCATCTGCATCACTTGAACGCCCGTCTCCGCATCGCCTGCGAGAATCGCCCGCTGGATCGGTGCCGCCCCGCGCCAGCGGGGGAGCAGCGAGCCGTGGAGGTTGAGGCAGCCATGCACGGGCGCGTCGAGAATCGCCTGCGGCAGGATCAAGCCATAAGCCGCGACCACCGCGACATCCGCCGCTAGTGCCGCAAACGAAGCCTGCTCCTCCGCGCCTTTCAGCGACACCGGTGTGCGCACCTCCAGCCCCATCGCCTCGGCGCGGGCATGGACGGGAGAGTGGCGCAGAGCCTTGCCGCGCCCGGCGGGCCGTGGCGGCTGGCTATACACCGCGACAATCCCGTGCCCCGCATCGCGCAACGCTTCCAGCGCCGGAACCGCGAAATCAGGGGTGCCCATGTAGATTATTCTCATGTGCCTCTCTCAACCTCTTGTGCCTTCGCGATGCAAGCCCTTATGTGTTGCCAGAGACTGTGAATTTAGGGTCAGGCGGAGCCGAGAATGGTAGATTTCGAGAACCGGAGCGCAGCCTGCTTTAAGGTAGGTGAGCACCGGAAGCGCAGAAAGCTGGTATTCGCAGGCCCGAATGGCCCTGAGGTTCGCGGTCTCTGATGGCATCTCCAGAGATCGAGGCACTGACGCAGGCGCTTTCCCGCCTCCCCGGATTGGGGCCGCGCTCTGCCCGGCGCGCGGTGCTCTATCTGCTCAAGAAGCGGGAGAGCGCGCTTGGCCCGCTGCTCAATGCGCTGGAAAAGGTGAACGAGCGGCTCTCAACATGCTCCATATGCGGCAATGTCGACACCACCAACCCCTGCGGCATCTGCGCCGACCCCCGGCGTGATGCGCGCGCGCTGTGCGTGGTGGAGGATGTGCCGGACCTGTGGGCGCTCGATAAATCCCGCCTGTTTCCGGGGCGTTTTCATGTGCTGGGTGGGCGGCTTTCCGCGCTGGAGGGTGTGCGGCCGGAGGATCTGGGGATAGACAGCCTGCTCGCGCGCGTATCGGCGGGCGGGATCGACGAGGTGGTGCTGGCGATGAACGCGACGCTGGAAGGGCAGACGACCGCGCACTATATCGCAGAGCGGCTGGAAGGCCTGCCGATCCGCCTGACCCAGCTTGCCCACGGCCTGCCAGTGGGCGGAGAGCTGGACTATCTCGATGAGGGTACGCTGGCGCAGGCGTTGCGCGCGCGCAGGCCCATCGCCTGATCCCCTTGATAATCGCGCTTTGTTCCCATATCTGAAGGCTATGGCTATTCTACCGATCATCGAGGCGCCCGATCCCGTCCTGCGCACCATTTCCACGCCGGTGGAGTCAATCGACGACGCGCTCCAGCAGCTGATCGACGATATGTTCGAGACGATGTATGCCGCGCCGGGCATCGGCCTTGCCGCTATACAGGTGGGCGTGCCCAAGCGCCTGCTGGTGATGGACCTGCAGGAGCCGGAAAGCGACGCGGAGGATGCGCCTCCGGTCAAAAACCCGCGCGTATTCATCAATCCGCAGATCCTCGAAGGGTCTGAGCAACTTTCGATCTATAACGAGGGCTGCCTTTCCGTGCCCGATCAGTTTGCCGAGGTCGAGCGCCCGGCGACCATCCGCGCGAGCTGGCTGGACAGGGAAGGGCGCATCCACGAACAGACATTGGATGGCCTGCTCGCTACCTGCCTCCAGCACGAGATGGATCACCTGAACGGTGTGCTGTTCATCGACCATCTCTCGCGGTTAAAGCGCGATATGTTGTTGAAAAAACTGGAGAAAGCGCGCAGGGCGGCGTGAGTCTATCTTCGCGCTTGCGCGGCGGGATGACAGGCGATATGTTCCCATTTCGTTCTCTCTGACGGAAATGGACTCGCGTGGATTCGCTCGCCTTTGGTTTCAGCCTTGTTGCGCTCTTTGCAGGCCTTGCGCTGGGCTGGTTTTTCGGCGCGCGACCGGTGGCGGAGCTGCGGCGGCGAGAGCGGGAGGCGGCGGACGGGCTGGTCCGTGCCGAGGAACAACGCAACGCCGCACTGCGCGACATTACCGAGGAACAGCGCCGCGCTGAGGGACTTCGCGCCGAGGTTATGGCGCTGCGCGAGGATCGCGATGCCGTGCGCACCCGGCTTGCCGCGCTGGAGGCGGATGCGCTGGCGCGGGCCGAGGGGCTGGAGGCGCAGCTCCGCGCGCTGGGCGAGGCGAAGGAGCAGCTTTCGGCGCAATTCAGCGAGATCGGCGGCAAATTGCTGGGCGAGGCGCAGCGCGCTTTCCTTGAGCGCGCCGATCAGCGCCTTTCGCAGCAGCATGAGCGATCCGAGGCGCAGCTGAAGGCGCTGCTGCATCCTGTGGGAGAGCAGATCAAGAGCTATGACGCGCGTATTACTGACATAGAGCGCGCTCGCACCGAGGCCTATGGCGAGCTGAAAGGCCTGATGGATTCGATGCGCGCCGGGCAGGAGCGGGTGCAGGCCGAGGCGCAAAGGCTGGTCACATCGCTGCGTGCCGCGCCCAAGGCGCGCGGTCGCTGGGGTGAACAGCAGCTCCGTAACGTATTGGAAATGGCCGGAATGTCCGAACATGCCGATTTCCAGACCGAGGTGAGTGTCGAGGGGCAGGACGGACGGCTGCGACCGGACGTGATCGTTCGCCTGCCCGGCGGCCGCTCGCTGGTGATTGATGCCAAGGTATCGCTGAACGCCTATCAGGATGCGTTCGAGGCCGATGGCGAAGCCCTGCGCGCCGAGTGCCTGATGCGCCATGTCGCCTCGATGCGCACCCATGTCGATGCGCTTGGCCGCAAGGATTATCAGGCGCAGTTTTCCGATACGCCAGACTATGTCATCATGTTTGTGCCGGGCGAACATTTCCTTACCGCCGCGCTGGATGCAGAGCCGGGCCTGTGGGAATATGCCCATTCCAAGCGTGTGCTGCTGGCGACGCCGACCAACCTCATCGCGATCGCCCGCACGGTTGCCGCGGTGTGGCGGCAGGAAAAAATGGCGCAGGAAGCGAAGCAGATCGGCCATCTCGGCAAGGAAATCTACGAGCGGCTGGCGGTCGCGGCCTCTGGTCTCAAGAAGATGGGGCGCAGCCTCAATGGCGCTGTGGCCGATTATAACAAGTTCACGTCCAGCTTCGAAAGCCGCGTGCTCGTCACCGGGCGTAAGCTGCGTGACCTCAATATCGAAACTGGCGGGCGCGAGATAGAGGAGCTGGAACAGATCGATATGCTGGCGCGAGACCCCGCTGCGCCGGAGGCCGTTGGTGCGCTGATAGGGGATGCGTTGGCGCCCGATGCTGGCCTCGCCCTCGCCCAGGACCAAAACCAAAACCAGGATGAGGAGCGCGCCGCAGCCGCCGAATAGCTGTAGCGGTATGGCCACATATGAAGCGCCATGTTTTGCAACCATAGAAAAACCCTCGCTCTTGGGGGAGAGGCGAGGGCTTTGATTTTTCTACAGAAAATTATGCTCTTGTGGTCACTCGATCGAAGGGGGAACCCCCGGCACAGAGGGGGACTGGAGAGTGCCGGGGGTCGTCAGACCGGCTTGAGGCGGACCAATACCATGGGCCGGTCCCCGACCATTTTCCAGATGACCGCGAACGGTCATCGCCTCGGAAAATGGTCTATCCTATATTTGGAGCATTTTCAGGCGGAAAACCGGTTTCCATTTTTCCAGAAAATGCTCCCAAGCCGAACTGTATTACTGGATCAGTTTCAGGACGCCCTGCTGAGCCTGGTTGGCCTGCGCGATCATCGCGGTGGAGGCCTGATTGAGGATCTGGGCTCTGGCCAGCGTCGTCGTTTCTGCTGAGAAATCGACATCCTCGATCCGCGAACGCGCTTCAGTGAGGTTGGTGACGGTCGATGCGATGTTATCAACCGTGACCGACAGACGATTCTGGCTGGCGCCGAGCGATGCGCGGGCCGAGGCGACCGCAGCCAGTGCGGTGCTTAAGGTGGCGAGCGCATTCGAGGCGTTGCCGGCGGTTGCAAGGTCGATCTCGCTGGTGCCAGCGGTGCCCTGAGCCGCAGCTTTCTTGATGTTGAGCGTCGTGCTGCGGCTGTCAGCGAGCGTGATCGCCACGGTGTCGCTTGCATTGATGCCGGTCTGGATGCTCACGCTGGCGGCCGAACCATCCAGCAGCGAGACGCCGTTGAAGTTGGTGGTTGTCGCGATCGTATCGATCTGATCGAGCAGAGCGCGGCTTTCATTGTCCAGACCCAGACGGTCCGCGTTGGTTACGGTGCCGTTGGCGGATTGCACCGCCAGCTCGCGGATGCGCTGAATGATGTTGCTGATCTGGCCGAGCGCGCCTTCCGCCGTTTGCGACAGAGAGATGCCGTCATTGGCGTTACGCGAAGCGGCAGTCAGTCCCTTGATCTGCGCGGTCATCTTGGTGGCGATGGCGAGGCCGGCGGCGTCGTCCTTCGCGCTGTTGATGCGCTTGCCCGAAGACAGACGCTCCATTGATTCCTGCAGTTGCATGGATGCAGACATAGATGCGCCTTGAGCGCGCATCGCGGCGATATTTGTTCCAATTACAGTCATTTTGGTCCCTTTCTAACAGGTAAGTCGCTCTGGCATGGGAACCATTGCGGCCTCGAAAGGGGAAAACGGCGGATGTGAGTGGACTTTTAATCGCTATGGTAAATTTTTCTGCTGATTCTATTTACCATATTGTTTTCACTAGGTTTTATTTTTTCACAGGCACACAAAATCCTCCGCCCTTGGGGGAAGGGGCGGAGGAGAATTGTGCGTATTTCGTTGTTTGGCGTGTTTTGCCTTGTGGTCATTTGATCGAAGGTAAGACCCCCGGCACGGTGGGGACTGGAGTATGCCGGGGGTCCGATGACTTGCCGAGGCGGACCAAGACCTCGGCCGGTCAATTCAGGTCACTCGTTGATCTTAGCGGATCAGCGAGAGGACGCCCTGCTGAGCCTGGTTGGCCTGCGCGATCATCGCGGTGGAGGCCTGGCTCAGGATCTGCGCCTTGGCGAGGCTGGTCGTCTCGGACGAGAAGTCTACATCCTCGATGCGCGAGCGGGCTTCGCTCAGGTTCGTGACGGTCGAGCTGATGTTCTCGACAGTAACCTGCAGACGGTTCTGGCTGGCACCCAGCGACGCACGGGCCGCAGCAACCGTGGTGAGCGCGGTGTCGAGCGTGGCAAGAGCATTCGAAGCGTTGGTGGCAGTGGCGAGATCGATCTCGCTGGTGCCGGCAGTACCCTGAGAGGCTGCCTTCGCGATGTTCAGTGTAGCAACGCGGGCGTCGGAGAGGCCAACCGCCACAGTATCGCTTGCGCCGGTGCCGGTCTGGATGCTGATGCTTGCGGCCGAACCGTCGAGCAGCGCAACGCCGTTGAAGTTGGTCTTGGTGGCGATCGCGTCGATCTGATCGAGCAGCGCGCGGCTCTCGTTATCCAGGCCAGCGCGGTCAGCGTTGGTGGACGTGCCGTTGGCGGACTGAACAGCCAGCTCACGAACGCGCTGGATGATGTTGCTGATCTGGCCGAGCGCGCCTTCTGCGGTCTGCGCCAGCGAGATGCCGTCGTTGGCATTGCGCGAAGCAGCGGTGAGGCCGCGGATCTGCGCGGTCATCTTGGTGGCGATGGCGAGGCCGGCGGCGTCGTCCTTCGCGCTGTTGATGCGCTTGCCCGAAGACAGACGCTCCATCGAGCTCTGAAGCTGGTTGGTGGCCGAGTTGGAAGCGGCCTGGGCGCGCATTGCGGCAATGTTGGTTCCGATAACAGTCATGTTCGTTCCTCTTTCCTGAAGAATGTTTCGGTCGCTTGCCTGTGTTGATGCTTGCGGCCTCGAAGCGAAAAAACGTCTGTTGCCGGGTTCGCTTAAGTCGTTAACGGCCCGGTTTTGCCGCCAGACCGGCAAAAAGGCGGCAAAAACTGGCCAGCGGCCATGCGCTGAAACCCGCAGATTTTCGCCATAAATGGGGGTACGGCAAAGGATGCGGCAAAAAATGCATCAATGCGGAAAAAAATTGCCGCCCGGCAATAAAGGCGGCAGCCATTAACCATATCCTAAGCGTTATTACGCACAATCACCCCATCGAAGGGACAGGAATGTGCGGGGGCACGGACCTGTCGATATGATGGGGACTGGAAACGATGTCTACTTTTGGCATCAGCGATGCGCTCTGTGCGCGCGTGCCTGCTTTGCAGGCATGGCTGGAACATGCCTATCTTGATATTGCGCCCGTCGCGGCGCATCTGCCGCGCGACAAGGGCAGCATCTATGTGATGCTGGCGAGCGAGATCGCGTTTGCGACCTGCCGCGATATCCTGATTGACTATCGCGAGGGCGAACCGCGCTATATCCGCGCAAAGGACGGCCTGCCTGCACGGGTGGAGTTCGGCCCCGCCGATCTTGAGTTCGCCTGTGCACTGGTGGCAGAGCTTCTGCGCCCGTCGGGCACGCCCGCTGTTGGCGATGGCGCGAGCGCGCGGCTGATGCTGCTGGCCTCGCGCATCGCAATGAGCGACGCGACGGTGCTGATCCAGGGCGATACTGGCACCGGCAAGGAGGGCATGGCGCGCTTTCTTCACGCGCGGTCCAACCGGTGCGACAAGGACTTTATCGCCGTCAACTGCGCGGCGCTACCGGAAACGATGATGGAAGCGATGCTCTTCGGCCATAAGAAGGGCAGCTTTACCGGCGCGGCGCAGGCGTCTGACGGTCTGTTCCTCGCGGCGGATGGCGGCACCTTGTTTCTCGACGAGATCGCAGAGCTTCCCTTGAACCTGCAGGCCAAGCTGCTGCGCGCGCTGCAGGAGGGGGAAATCCTTCCCGTCGGCGCGACGCATCCGGTTCCGGTCAATGTGCGCGTGATCGCAGCCTGCAACCGCGATCTAGCCGCCGAGGCGGAAGAGGGGCGGTTCCGCAGCGACCTTTACTGGCGCCTTAACGTGATGCCGCTGGGGATGATCCCGCTGGCCGAGCGCCGGGGCGATGTGTTGGCGATTGCCGCTGCCATGCTGCTTGGCTTTGACGAGAAGCATACAGGCGATGCGAACTTCGTCTGGCCGACGAAAGACGCCATCTCCGCCCTCAAGGCGCATGAATGGCCGGGCAACGCCCGCGAACTGGGCAATGTGCTCCAGCGCGCGCTGGTGCTGCGCGAGGGCGAGCGGATTATGGTGAGCGACCTGTCGCTGATGGCGCCTGTTTCTCACGGGCAGCCCCGTTCGCCATCGCTCGCGCCTGTGCCGGCCGAGCCAATCATCATTCCTGGCCCGCGCGGGCGGCCGACCCGGCTTCAGGATATCGCGCGCGCATCAAAGCTCGATGCGGTGCGCCATGCGCTGCGCGAAGCGGACGGGCACCGTGCCCTTGCCGCGCGCAAGCTGGGCATCTCCGAACGCACGCTGCGCTATCGGCTCGCCGAGCTGCGCAATCTGGCGATGGCGTGAGACACAGGGAGGGCTGAACGATGAACGGCATTTCCACAGACAGCATCATGGCGATCCGAAGCGCCATATTGCAGAAGAACGCGGCGCTGCGCGATGCCACTGCCACGCCCGGTGGCGCGCAGGTCGATGGCGTAAAGGGCGGCGGCATTGGCGCGCCCTCTGGCCCGGCGGACTTTACCACGGCGCTCAAAGGCGCGCTGGAGAAGGTCAATGGCCTGCAAAGCGAGGCGAGCGCGGCGACCAACGCCTTCGAGCGCGGCGAAACGACAGACATAGCGGCGGTGATGCTCGCCAAGCAGAAGGCCTCGATCAGTTTCGAGGCGACGCTGCAGGTGCGCAACAAGCTGCTGTCGGCCTATCGCGATATCATGAGCATGCCGGTGTGATGGCGGACGGAACCAAGGGAAATAATAAGCCATGAATGATCCTTTCACACCAGCGGCACCGGCGCTTCCGGCTGTCGCTGCGCCTTCAGGCGGCGGCATTGCGCGCCCCAGCTTCCGCTTCGGCGATATATTGAGCCAGCCTGCGGTGGCGAAGAGCCTGCCGATGCTGGGTCTGCTCGGCGTGGTGGGTGCTGCGGCGCTGGCCTGGACCGCATTGCGCGAGCCGCCGCAGCGCGATCTGTTCCGTGGCCTGCCCGATAGCGAGAAGGCCGCCGTGGCCGACGCGCTCGATAAGAATTCGATGAAATACAAGTTCGATAGCCAGTCCGGCGCGATCACGGTGGCCGAGGACGACTATTTCAAGGCGAAGATCATGCTTGCCTCCGAAGGCCTGCCCAAAAGCGCGCCCGATGGCAACAGCATGATAGACAGCCTGCCAATGGGCGCCAGCCGCGCGGTTGAGGGCGAGAAGCTTCGTTCCGCGCGCGAGATGGACCTGGCCCGGACGATCGAGGCGATCGACGGTGTTGACGCCGCGCGGGTGCATCTTGCGGTCGAGACGCCGAGCATTTTCCTGCGTGACCGCAGCCGGCCCGCCGCGTCGGTCATGCTGAAGCTCGCCAGCGGCAAATCGCTGCAAGACGGGCAGGTGCAGGCGATTGTGCATCTCATCGCCTCGTCTGTGCCGGATCTGGCAACAGACGCCATTTCCGTCGTCGACCAGAACGGCAACCTCCTCTCCAGCGTGGGTGGCGTGGAAGGCGAGACCAATCGCCAGCTCGCGATTCAGCAGAAGATCGAAGAAGGCTATCGCAAGGCGGTGATCGCGCTGCTGACGCCGATTGTCGGCGCGGGCAAGTTTTCCGCCGAGGTCCACGCCGATGTGAACTTCAATGAGCGCCAGGCGACGCGCGAAACCTATCCTCAGGACGAAGCCCGGCTTCGGGTGGAGCAGGGCGCATGGCAGGCGGGCAATCCCAACAACGGCCCCGGCCTTCCCGCAGAGCCGGGCGGCATACCGGGTGCGCTGTCCAACACCGCGCCTCCCGCGCCGGGGGTGGGCACACAGGCCGCCAATGCGCAGGCAGCCACAGGGGCGACACCGCCATCTGCCGCGCAGAACGGGCAGACCACGCCCAATCTCGCGCCATTGCGCACGCAGGAGAGCTATAACCGCAGCTTCGAGCTGGGGCGTGAGGTGTCCGTCACCCGCGATGCGGTCGGCACCGTCAAGCGAATCTCGGTTGCGGTGGCGCTCGATAATGCGCCCAACGGCAAGCCGCGCCCGGCCGCCGAAATCGCTCAGCTTGAAAACCTCGTGAAGAACGCGGTTGGCTTTGATCAGGCACGCGGCGATACCGTTGCGCTCACCTCGCGCGGCTTTGCCAAGGATGCGCTGGGGGCAGACGCCACCACGCCTTTCTATGAGGCGCCATGGTTCAAGATGCTGGTGCGCAATCTTTCCGCGCTCGCGGTGGTGATCGTCGTGGTGATGGGCATCGGCAAGCCGCTGCTCAAGAAGCTGGGCGAGGCGAAATCCGCGCCCGCCATCTCGCCCGCCGCGCGCGCCGCGAAACGACAGGAAATAGGCATGCAGATGTCTCAGGAACTGGCGAAGGCGGCTCAGGCCAACCCCGGCAGCCATATGGTGACGCTCGATATGATCAGCTCCACGCCGGATTACGCCCAGCGCGCAGACCTGATCCGCAATTTCGTGAAGCAGGATCCTGATCGTGCCGCGCTCGTGGTGCGGGATCTGTTGAGAGAAGGCAGCAAGGCCAAAGAAAATGCCTGATCCCGATCTCGACGTTGACGAAGAGAACCTGAAGCCGCTGCATGGCAGCGCGGCCGCCGCCGTGCTCCTGATGCTCTTCAACGAGGACGAGGCCGCCGAGATCCTCTCGCGGCTGGAGCCGGACGAAGTGCGCCAGCTCGGCTATGCCATGTATGATGTGGCGGATGTTGAGATTGACGAGGTCAATCAGGCGCTCGATCAGTTCGTGAGCAAGGCGCGGCGCCGCACCACCATCGGCTATGGCGCGACCCGCCATATCCGCGGCGCGATGCACAAGGCACTGGGGCCGGAGCGCGCGGACAATATCCTCGCGCGGATCACGCCGCCCACCCGCACCACCAAGCTCGCGATGCTCAAATGGATGGAAGCGGGCGAAATCGCCGCCATCATAGAAAGCGAGCATCCGCAGGTGATGGCCATCGTGCTGGCCCATCTGGAGCCGCGCGCTGCTGCCGACGTGCTCTCAATGCTGCCGCTCGAATGTCAGGAAGACGTTATCTATCGCGTCGCGACATTGGGGCCGGTGAGCGCCGATGCGCTCGATGATCTGGAGGCGATGCTCTCCAGCGGCACACCGATGCAGAAAAAGGGCGCCACCTCGCAGCGTGGCGGCACCAGCGAGGCCGCCGCGATCATGAACAATGTCCGCAAGGATATGGAGCAGCGCATCATGAAGGCGCTGACCAAGCGCGACAAGATCATCAGCCAGACGATCGAGGAAGAGATGTTCATCTTCGACAACCTGATTGAGCTGGACGACAAGAATATGGGCGCATTGCTGCGCGGGGTCGATACAGAGCTGCTGGTCGTGGCGCTGAAGGGCGCGAACGAGATGCTGAAGGCCAAGATGTTGGGCTGTATGTCTCAGCGCGCGGCGCAGTCTATTGTCGACGAGATGGAAGAGCGCGGACCGATGCGCCTGGCCGATGTGGTCGACGCGCAGAAGAAGGTGGTGGCCGAAGCCCGCCGCCTTGCCGAACAGGGCACTATTATGCTCGGCGCGGGAGGCGACGACTTTGTCTAGGGTTTTCACGCCGGCGCAACTGGGCGATGCTCAGACGGTTTCCATCGGTATGCTGGGCAAGACTGGTGGAAGCGCCACGCCCTTTCGCGCGCGCTTTGCCGATGGGCAGGAGGTCAATCATACGCGCCCTGCCTCGGCGCAGCCTGCTGGCCGGCTTGACCCCATAGAGCAGGCGCGGGCCGATGCTTTTGCCGAGGGCTTTGATGCGGGCATGCGCATCGCAGGGGAAAACCACGCCGCCGATGCCGAGGCCAGCCTGCGTCTGGCGCAGGCGCTGGAGCAGATCGTTCCCGCCGCCAATGGCGCATTGTCGGAAATGCTCTCTGCCGCCGTCATCCGGCTGGTGAGCCAGATTGTCGGTGAGGCGCCTGTCAACGCAGAGCTGCTGTACCAGCGGGTCGAAGCCGTCGCTGCGTTTATTGAACAGGATCAAGCGAACAGCATTCTGTGCCTTAACCCAGAGGATATAGCGCTGCTCGGCGGGCGAGAGATTGGCTATCGCATCCAGCCCGATGCTTCCGTATCGCGCGGCTGTGTGCGGCTTGATGCGGGTGATGGCTGGATCGAACATGGCCCGGACGTGCAGCTTTCTCGCCTCAAGGCGTTGCTCGATGACATGGAGGGCGAGCGATGATCGCTGCTGCCCAGCTCCACGCCGAAAAGTTGCTCGATCATATGGCCCTGCCGTCTGCGCCGCGCCATGTCGGCCGCCTCGTCAGCCATGACGCAGGCATGCTGGAGGTGACGGGCTTCAACCGCCCCATCGGCACGGGGGCGCGAATAGCCTGCTCTGGTATCGGCGGCGGCTCTGCGCGGGCCGAGGTTGTCGGCTTTCGCGGCAACAAGGCCGTGCTCGTGCCGCTCGATATGGACGCGGCCCTGGAAAATGGCGCGCGGGTAGAGCCGGATAGCGCCGCCAACATGGTGCAGGTGGGCGAGGGGCTGATCGGACGCATTATCGATGCGATGGGCCAGCCGCTTGATCGCAAGGGGCCGGTGATGGCGCAGGGCCATTGGCCGCTGAATGGCGTGCGCGGCAATGTGCTGGACCGGGGCCGCGTGACGGAACGGTTCGATCTTGGCGTGCGCGCTGTCAATGCGCTGCTTACCGCAGGGCGCGGCCAGCGCATTGCCATCATCGCGGGGTCTGGCGTCGGCAAATCTGTACTGATGGGCCAGATGATCGCCGGGGCCGAGGCGGATGTCGTCGTCGTCGGCCTGATCGGTGAGCGCGGCCGCGAAGTGACGGATTTCATCGAGACCAAGCTGTCGGGCGGAATGATGCGCAAGAGCGTGGTCGTCGCCGTGCCAGCGGATCATCCGCCGGTGCTGCGCCTGCGTGCCGCCGCCCGCGCCACCGCCATCGCGGAATATTTCCGGGCGCGCGGCAAGCAGGTTTTGCTGCTGATCGATAGCCTCACCCGCTGCGCCCATGCCCAGCGCGAGATTGGCCTATCTCTGGGGGAGCCTCCCGCGATGAAGGGCTATCCGCCCTCCGCGCTTTCGCTCATCCCGCGCCTCGCCGAGCGGGCAGGGGTGGATAGCCGCTCTGGCGGGTCGATCACGGCGCTCTATACGGTGTTGGCCGATGGCGATGACACCGACGACCCGATTGTCGATGCTGCCCGCGCGATTGTCGACGGGCATATCGTCCTCTCCCGCCATCTTTCGGAGCAGAGCATCTTCCCCGCCATCGACATCGGCAAATCGCTCTCGCGCGTGATGGCGGATGTGACCGATGACGCGCACTTGAGCGCCGCTGCCATGTATCGCGCGCTGTGGGCGGCCTATGAGGAAAACCGCGATCTCATCCTGATGGGTGCCTATCGCCCCGGCAACGATCCGCTGATCGACGAGGCGGTGTCTCGCCGGCAACAGGTACTCGATTTCCTGCGCCAGAGCGCGAAAAGTCAGGTTGATCTCGATAGCAGCATCGCCGCATTGCAGGCGGAGTTTGGCCTATGAGCAGCAAGCTCGTTTCCCGACGGCAGCGGCTGGTGCGAGTGCGCGGGGTTCAACACGCGCAGGCAGTGGCGGAGACGGTTCGCGCCCGCGATGAAGCGGCGAGCATTGAGCATAATGCGCAACGCGTTGCGCGGGTTCGATCTGATCTTTTTCATAATGATAGCAATATGATGGGTGGTACACTTGCCGCTTATCGTGAAATGGCTGACCGGCTGGAGCGGGCGGGCAAGCAGCTCGAAGGCGCGCTGTATGATGCGCGCAAGGTTATCGATCACAAGCAGGAAAAGCAGGTCGAGGCCAGCCGCGAAAAGGAGATTGCCGAGCGACTGCGCGAGCAGGCATCGGCGCGGGTCGAGGCACAGCGGGAGGCGCGTATATCCGCCATACCGCCGCACAAATTGTTGAGAATGCGCATGATGGCGCAATCGGGGGATAAGGAATGACCATGGCACTTTCAAATGCGACACACGGCGCGCCGGGCAAGGCCCATGGCGCGGGCCGCTCTGCGCCTGCCACCGGGCTTGAGTTTCTGACAGGCGATGTCGGCGATGCCACGGGCATGGGCAAGGATGGCGTCGATTTCTCAGCGCTGATGCACGGAATTATTCAGCCCGTGCTAACGTCGGAGGCCGCCAAAGTCGCCGCCGCGCAGCTTGCACAGCCATCTGCCTTAGTGCCGCAAGAGCCAGACACATCGGCGCAAAAGCCGGATGATGCCATCGCCCTGCTGGCCGTGGCGCTTCAGAATGGCGGCGATACTGCGCCTGCCGCTGCTCCGACGCAGACGACGGCGCCCAAGGATAAGGGTGAAACCAAAGTAGAGAAGCAGGCGCAACCCGAAGTCGTTATCGCCCCGCCGACTAGCAAGGCAGCCATACGTCGCGCCGCCGCTGCTTTGGCAACAACTGAAGAGGACAGTGGCGGTAAGAGGGAAGCGAAAGAGAATGGCACCGTGCCTGTGGCCGAAGCCGCGCCAGCGCCAATTGCCATCGCGCCCACAGTCCAACCCGCCTCACCGGTCATTGTGCAGGCACAGGCAGAGCCGGAAGCGATCCGGAATGTGGTCCAACTCCCCTCATCCGAGGGCGGGTCGGGAGATCGGCGTCGCGGCGAGGGCCGGGCTAAAACGGAGGGCGTGAACGCCACGCCAGCTACTCAGTCCGGTCCTGATTTCGCCCCGGCTCTGCCGACCAGCGCGAAGCCCAGTCAGCCGCAGGCCAGCTCTGTGAGCAGTGAGGCATCCGCTGCGCTGAAACAGCCGGACGGCTCAGGCCTGGAGCGGATCGTGGCGAACATTGTTTCTAATAATGTGCAAAAAGAAGATAATACAAAGCATTATAATATAACAGAAAATATTATCATCACAGACGCTGCCCATGCCGCGCCGGATGCGGGAGCGGACATGGTTGGTTTACCCGAAACGCGCGAGGGCGATAGCGCCGCAGTGCAGCCTGACCCGGGTGTCAACACTGCCATGCAGATCCCACGGACAGACGCGGCGGGGCAGCCTTCATCACACCCCGCCCCGGTTGCCTTGACACCGGCGGCAGGCGCACCGAGCATTGCGAACACGCTGGGTCAGCAGGTGGTTGATATGGGCATCAGCGGCCAGTGGATCAATGACATCGCCCGGCAGATTGCCAGCATCAGCGCCAATCCCGGCCATGGCAGCTTCCGCATCGCCTCGCAGGAGCTGGGCGCGGTGCAGGTGGATATCGCACCCGCCTCTGCGGGCGGCGGGTCGGATATATTGATGCGGGTTGATAGCGATGCCGCATTCGCCGCGCTGAATGAAGACAAGGAGCGCCTGATGCAGGATGCGCGCATGGCGTCGGTCCGCATCGGCGAGCTGCGTATAGACCGGCTTGCGGCGCCTCAGGAGGCCGCACGTGGCGACATGGGCGGCAATACCCAACAGCAGAATCCTGCCAACCCGCAGCAGGGCAATCAATCCTCACAGTCGCAGACGAGCGCGCAGACAGGTGGAAATGGCGGGCAGCAGCAGAGCCGGCCTGATGCCGCATCGCTCGCCGGACAAAATCAGGGTGGCAATAGTCCTAAAGCTCCGTTCACCACGACCGTTATGAGAGGCGCGGACGCCGACGAGGCGACCGGCCCGATGCGTTCCGGGCGTGGCGATAGCGCGCGCTACGCCTGACGGAGCGGGAAGCGGGCATAATGCAGGACCGGACCGATGGCTGAAGACATAGTCGATGCACCCGCCAAGAGCGGTAAAGGCAAGGGGATGATCATCATCATCCTGATCGTGCTGCTGATGAGCGGCGCGGGTGTTGCTGGCGGCCTGTATGCCGCGGGCGCCTTTGGCGCGCACGAGGAAGAGGAAATCGTTCAGACAGACCCCAACCGGCCTGTGCTTGTGAAAAAGGGCGAAGATCCCGTTGCCGCTGCGGAAAAAGCGATTGCGGAATCTGGCGCCACGCCGAGTGAAGGTTCAGGCGGAGGAGAAAAGAAGGATGCGGGCATTCCGCATCTGGAGACCGACTTCAAGATACCCAAGGGCGGCATAGACCTGCCACGGCCCAAGAAGCCGGCAGAATATCAGGCGACCTATTTTCAGATGCCCGCGCCTTACACCTCCAACCTTGCGGATACCGATTCGCTGGTGCAGGTGGCACTTGCGATTTCCACTTTTTACGACGCCCGCGTGACCGACGCGCTCAAGACTCATGAGCTGGCGCTGCGTTCCGCGATTCTGATGCTGCTCTCGCAACAGAGCGGGATCGAATTGTCCACGCCGCAGGGCAAGGAAGCCCTCCAACAACGCCTGACAGCCCTTATTAACAAAATATTGCGCGAAAAGACGGGCTATTCCGGGGTTGATAACGTTTATTTTACCAATTTCATTATTCAATAGCACTGTCCAAAGCCTGAGGTGTCCTCTGGTGGCGGGCAGGGGACTATTGGGTTATGGACGACGTACAGCCTTACACGTTCGGGACTTCCGAACCGCAGACGCCCGTATCGCTTTCCGGTATGGACCGGATCGGCGAGCGCGTGGCGCGGCATTTGCGCGCGATGCTGGAACAGATCATCGGCGCCAAGCCCAATCTGGCGACCAATCCGGCGGAAATGGTCAATTATGACCTCTGGTCCGCGATGGCGCCCAATTTCTGTTCGCTATCCACATACAAGCTGCATCCGCTGAAAGGCTCGATCCTCGTCAAGCTTGATGCCGGTATGGTGACATCGATGGTCGAGCGGTTCTATGGTGGTTCCGGCACCCGCCCCGCGCCGGAACGCAACGAATTCACCCGCAGCGAAGACCGGCTGCGCGCCAAGCTCTCCGACGATGTCATGAAGGCGCTGATCGCGGCCTGGGCGGACCTGCTGCCGATGGAGATGTCGCTCGCCTCGCGTGAGCATGATCCGCAGGCGCTGGTGTTTGCAGAAGCGACAGACCAGTTGCTGAGCCAGACCTTCACCCTCACTATGGGCAAGGGGCAGGAGTGGACGATCGAGCTGATGTTCCCGCTTATGGCGCTGCGCCAGCTGGAGCCGCTGCTCGCCACCAATGCGCCGGATGAGATCCAGCTCAAGGATCCGCTGTGGCAGGCGCGCCTCGCCCGGCAGATGGGCAATATCCGCTTGCCCGCCAAGACGGTGTTGGCGCGGCCCAGCCTGACTCTGAATGAACTCTTGAACCTCAAGAACGGGGACGTGATCCCCGTCACCATCGAACGCTTCCTCCCCCTTCTCGTGGGGAATCGTGTGCTCGCCGAGGGGACTATCGGCGAGCAGAGCGGCCGCGCGGCCTTCATGATCGAAAAGATGAACTAAGGACCATAATGACATGAGCGATATGAGTGAAGCACCGAAGATGGAGAGCGCGATCGGCAAGATGAATGCCAGTCCGCAATATCATCTGCTCTCCAACATTCCGGTGCGCCTCACGGTCGAAGTCGGCTCGACCAGCCTGCGCCTCTCGGAGATCCTCGATCTTACGGAGGGCAGCGTGGTGGAGCTGGACCGGCAGGCGGACGACCTGCTCGATATCATGGTCAACGGCGCGCTGATCGCGCGTGGCGAGGTTGTGACGGTGAATGGCCGCTATGGCATCCGCGTGGTCGATGTCGCCAACACCGAAGCGGTGATGGCGGGTGTCGAAAGGCGCAGCTGATGTTCTGGTACTTCGTCAAGCTCGCCATCATGCTGCCGCTCGTGGGTGGCATGGCGTTCGGTGCGCTGTGGCTGTGGCGCAAATATCAGCCCGGACTGTTGGGCGCACAGGGTGATCGCGCGATCAAGGTGTTGGAAATGCTGCCCATGGGCACCTTCGGCAAGCTCGCGGTTGTGGAGTTTGACGGCCAGCGCGTGCTCATCTCCGTCACGCGTGGGCGGATCGAGAAGATAGCCGACGGCGCACGGCTTTCCGGGCTGGTTGCGACAGGGAGCGATTTGCGTGCGCGCTAAAGCCCTTGTTCTCGCGGTGATCGGTCTGCTCGCCGCCTTTGTGTTCACCCACCCGGTAATGGCGCAGGTGGCGCAGGGTGCGCCCGCGTTGCCGCCGCCCGCCGTGCCGCCCGCGACCGCCAACGGCGGTGCACTGACGCGCGCGCTGGGCGAGGTCTCCGGCAATGGCGCGCCGCTGTCCCTAAGCCTCCAGATTCTCATCCTGATGAGCCTGCTGACGGTGCTGCCGTCGCTCATCCTGATGATGACCAGTTTCACTCGCATCATCATCGTGCTGTCGCTGCTGCGGCAGGCGCTCGGCCTGCAACAGACGCCGCCCAATCAGGTGCTGGTTGGCCTTGCCCTGTTCCTCTCGATGTTCGTGATGCGCCCTACGATCGACGCGGTGAACCAACAGGCGTTCACGCCTTATGGCGCGGGCCAGATTTCCATCGAGGAGGCTGTGAGCCGCTCCGCCAAGGTGTTTCATGTCTTCATGGCGAAGCAGACGCGCCAAAGCGATCTCAAGATGTTCTCCAGCCTCGCCGAAGCGCCGCAATATCGCAGCGTGGAGGAGGTGCCCTTCTCGATCCTGCTGCCCGCGTTTGTGACGAGCGAGCTGAAAACCGCGTTTCAGATCGGCTTCATGATTTTCCTGCCGTTCCTCATTATCGACCTTGTGGTGGCGTCGACGCTGATGTCGCTCGGCATGATGATGCTGTCGCCCTCGATCATATCGATGCCGTTCAAGCTGCTGTTGTTCGTGATGGTGGATGGCTGGGCGCTGACCATGGGGTCGCTCGCTGGCTCGTTCGCGACATAGGCAGAACGAGACCATGGAAAACTCTGATTTCTTCGTCGGCATAGCCCAGCAGGCGCTCTGGGTAACGGCGCTCGCCAGCGCGCCGATCCTGATCCCCGCGCTGGTGGCGGGCCTGCTGCTCGGCATGATTCAGGCGGCGACCTCGATCAACGAACAGACGCTCACCTTCGTGCCCAAGCTCATCGTCGTGGCGGCTATGCTGGCGATATTCGGCGGGTCGATATTGATGCTGATCGCGGATTTCACGCGCGAGGTGTTTGAGCGCATCCCCGAAGTCCTCGGCACCTGAGCCGGGCGGCAGAGGCGCACCCATGTTCCCCGCAGGCTTCATCGGCGTAGAGAACCAGCTCTGGATCTGGCTGGTCGCGATGATCCGCCCTGGCGCGGCCTTTCTCGCCGCCCCGATCTTTGGCGCGCGGGCGGTGCCGGTGCAGCTGCGGCTCATCCTCAGCCTCGCCATCGGCATGGCAGCGATGAACAGCGTGGTGTTCGAGATGCCCGCTGGTGGCGTCGCGAGCTTTGACGGTGTGCTGCTGGTGATGGGCGAGGTTCTTGCCGGGCTGGCAATGGGCTTCGCGCTTCAGATCGGCTATGGATCGGCATTCGTGGCGGGCGAGACGATTGGCAACGCGATGGGCCTTGGCTTTGCCGCGATGGTCGATCCGCAATCCGGCCAGTCGACGCAGGCCATCGGGCAGTTTCTCTCGATCCTAGCGACGTTCATCCTGCTGGCGATGGATGGGCATCTGCTGCTCGCCAGCTATGTGGTCAAGAGCTATCAGGCGATGCCGCCCGGCGGGGCGATGCTTTCCAACGACGCGCTCTATTCGCTGGTGATCTTTGGGGGCACACTGCTGGGCGCCGGGCTGACGATTGCGCTGCCCGTGACGTTTGCGCTGGTGATGATCCAGCTGATCATGGGCATGCTGGCGCGCTCCGCCCCCTCGCTCAACCTCTTTGCCGTGGGCATGCCGGTGGCGATCATCGGCGGGCTGATCCTGCTCGCCATTACCGCGCCGATCATGGGGCAGGGGATTGCCGACTCGTTGCAGGCTGGGCTGGATCAGGCTTTGTCGATTGCCGAGGGAAATTAGCCCATGGCAGAGCAATCCAATGGTGGCGGCGAACGGACAGAAAAGCCGACAGCCAAGAAACTGGCCGATGCAGCCAAGGAGGGTGATCTTCTCCAGTCGCGCGAGCTGGCGACGGCTCTGGTAGTGATGGCGGGCGCGGGCTGGTTCGCGATGGCCGGGCCGATGATCATGACGGCCATGGAGGATATGCTGACCCAGGCGCTGCGTTTCGGGCCTGGGGATGTGATGGATTTCAGCCCGGCGGAGCGCGGGGCCAGCCTGTTGTCTGGCCTTGCCCTTCCGGTGGGCGGGATCATGCTGGCGACGATCATCGCCGCGATTGCCGCGCCCGCAATGCTTGGCTCGCTGGGGTTCCGCACCAAGGCCTTCATGCCCAAGCCATCAAAACTCAACCCTGCCGCCGGCCTCAAACGCATGTTCGGCATGAACGGATTGGTCGAGCTGGGAAAATCCTTCCTCAAAACGATCGTGCTCGGTTCGATCGGTATCTGGCTGATCTGGAGCCGCCTCGCGGAGATCACGGTCATGGGTGCGGGCGGCCTGCAAAGCGCGGCGGGCGAGATTGGCGACATATTCATCACTGCCTGTCTGGTGATGGGCGGCGGGCTGATGCTGATCGCGGGGGTCGATGTGCCGTGGCAGATGTTTCAGCGGTTCAAGCGCCTCGCGATGAGCAAGCAGGACTTGCGCGATGAGCACAAGGAATCCGAAGGCTCGCCGGAGCTGAAAGGCCATATCCGGAGGAAGCAGATGGAGGTGCTGTCTGGCAGCACCCGCAAGGCTGTGAGCGAGGCCAACGTCGTGCTGATGAACCCGACCCACTTTGCCGTCGCGCTGCGCTATCGGCCGGGCAAGGACTTTGCGCCGGTGGTTGTGGCGCGCGGATGCGATGCCATTGCGTTCGCGATCAAGGATCTGGCCGAAGCCAACAAGGTACCGGTGCTGCAATATCCGGCGCTTGCCCGCGCCATCTACTTTACCTCGCGCGCGGGGCAGGTGGTTGACGAGGCGCTCTTCGTGGCCGTCGCCACCATCCTCGCCTTCCTCTATCGCGTTGAACACCGCATGTCAGCGCAGAGCGATTTGCCACCGATCGATGTACCGGAAACGATGCTGTTCGATGCTGATGGGCGGAAACAGGGTTAAATTCGGCTTAAACGGATTCCGTTACCCAGACTTTACACGCACCCTATAATGGTGGTGCCATGAATGAATTTGTGCCTCGGATAGATGCGATAGCGCCAGAGCGCCTCGTGGCATCGCGCCCGGCCCCGGCAGTTCCGCTGGTGCAGCCAAGCGCGTCTGCCGCCAATGCGCCCAATGGCTCTGGCGTCAATCCCGATGGGGGCGATCAGGCCCGGCGCGAGCAGATGGCCAGCGCGTTTGATTATGCGCGGGTACAGGCGCGGGTAGCAGATATTCTTGCCGACATAGCAGGCAGCAGCGAGCCGCCAGCGCAGGCGCGGTCCACCGCTGAAACCAAGCTGGATGCGCTGAAGCCCATACCGACTGTTATCATCCCGATGCTGCCTGCCAGTGTCGAGGTGGTGGAACATGCAGTCGAAGTGGCGCGCGCTGTCGCCCGGCAGGCAGAACTCGCGCTCGCGGCGCAGGCCCATGTGAACAGGAACACGGTGGATCAAATTCTGCTCACCCACGCGTGAAAACTGCTTGTTTCCTCTAGGGCCGATCGACATTCAGATGATGACGTGACGAAAATGGTGGTTTTGCGTGACCCGGAGCGCAGCGTACTATAGGTACGTGAGCACCGGAAGCACGGAAAATCGCCATTTGCAGGCCGTCAGGGCTGAATGTCGATCGGCCCTAAAATTCCGTCGCGTCTGTCCGTTCTATCCCCTTGGAGGGAACGATCATGCCTACGAACATAGGGTCAAGCATCGCGGCCATTCTTGGCGGCACCAACAGCATCGATACCGGTGCACTGGTGAGCCAGCTCGTCAGCGCCACGCGCGGCCCGCGTGAGCAGGTCATCACCAGCAAGCAATCGCTCAACAGCACCCGTGTTTCGGCGCTTGCGTCTGCCACCGGTTCGCTCGCAACCTTCTCGGCTGCCCTCACCGCTGCGATGCAGAATGCGAACCTCGCTGGCCAGCCCGTTTCCAATGATCCGACAATTGTTTCGTTGAGCACTCTGCCAGGCGGCAAGCCGCAAGGTCTGCCCGCGCAGATCGAGGTGCAACAGCTCGCCGCCGCGCAGGTGCTGGAGTCGGTCAATCTTCCCGCCCGCACCGATCCTGTTGGCCTGGGCACGCTGACGCTGACCACCGCATCCGGGGCCAGCACGATCACGATCGATAGCAGCAACAACACGCTCGATGGTCTGGCAGCAGCGATCAACGGCGCGAATTCGGGCGTTACCGCCAGCGTGGCGGTTGACAATCGCGGTGCGCGCCTTGTGCTGAAAGGCGCAACTGGCGCGGCGAACAGCTTTACGCTGACGAAGGAAGTGACCGACACAGCGGACACCAACCTTGCCCGCTTCACCTTTAACGGCACCACTGGCGGCATGATACGCCCGCAGTCAGCGCTGGACAGCATCATCAAGATCGATGGCATCGAGTATCGCAACAACACCAACACGGTTGACACCGCGCTGCCCTATGTGCGGATTGACCTTAACAAGGCAGCCCCCGGCACACTGGTGACGCTCGCCACCAACCAGCCGACCTCCACGGTCAAGGATCTGGTGAACGAGTTCGTCAGCGCCTACAACTCGCTCCGTTCCGCGCTCAATACCGCGACAGCTCCGGGAACAGACACAAGTTCGGCGGGAACGCTGGCGGGTGACAGTGGCGTGCGGGATATGATGCGCAAACTGTCTGCCCTTACCACTACCGGCCTCGCGACCAGCGGTGCCTATCGTTCGCTGAGCGACATCGGCGTCAAAACTAATCAGGATGGTACGCTGGCGCTGGACACCACGCGCCTCGACGCCGCCATCGCGGCCGATCCGGCAGGCGTGACACAGATGCTCAACCCCTCGGTCAGCACCGCGTCCACCCCCGGCATCGCCAAGGTGGTGGCGGATCTCAAGACTTCGGTCGAGGCGAGCGGCGGGTCCATCGCTGCATCGAAGAGCAAATATGACAAGCTGGCGGCGGACTACGCCAAGCAGATGGAAAAGCTCAACGAAGACATGACCGACTATGAGGAGCAGCTCAGCAAGGTCTATTCAGCCATGGGCACCAAGCTGGCGGCGTTGAGAGCGACGCAGAGCTATCTTACGCAGCAAATTGACGCCTGGACCGGCGGCAACAACAACTGAGCCTAATTAGCACCAACCCATAAAGAGAATAACAGGACCGACCCTCAATGTATTATTCCCCCGGATTTGCAGGAAATGCCAGCCGCCGTTACGCCGCCGTTCACGCGGGCAGCCGCGTGGAAAGCGCCACGCCGCATGGGCTGGTCAAGATTTTGTTCGATGAACTGCTGCTGGCAATGGACGCCTGCGCGCTGGCGATGGACAAAGGTGATCGCCTGAAGGCGAACGACAAATATATCCGTGCCCTCTCGATCATCCATGCGCTCGATTCCAGCCTCGATATGGATCGTGGCGGAGACATCGCGATTGGACTTGCGCAAATCTATCGCGAAAGCCGCCGCCTGATGATCTCCGCGTACCAGAGCGGCAACGCGGCGGACGTGCGCAAGGCGCATGCCATCATCTCCGAAATCGCCGACGCCTGGAACAAGATCGGGTAAAGGTTGACGAAATCAGGTGCGCCACGATATAGGCGCATCTCGCGAACAAGGGCGGCCCGGCGGGGGTCGCCTTTTTGCGTTTGGCGCATATGCGCCGCCTCAACCGGCCACACGGCCCGCATAAGGAAAGGGAAGACCATGTCGATCACGCCGCTCATGCCAGTATACCCCCGGTGCGGCGTGCGTCCGGTGCGTGGCGAGGGCTGTTACCTTTTTGGCGAGCGCGGCGAGCGCTATCTTGATTTTGCCAGTGGTATCGCGGTCAACGCGCTCGGCCATGGCGATGCGCGGCTGGTGAAGGCGATTGCCGATCAGGCGGCGACGCTGATGCATGTCTCGAACCTCTATGGCAGCCCGCAGGGAGAGAAATTCGCCCAGCAGATTGTGGATTCGACCTTTGCGGATACAGTGTTTTTCACCAATTCCGGGGCGGAGGCGGTGGAGTGCGCGATCAAGACGGCGCGGCGCTATCATTTCGCCAATGGCCAGCCGGAGCGGCACACGATCATCAGCTTCTCCAACGCCTTTCACGGGCGGACGCTCGGCACGATCTCGGCGACCAACCAGCCCAAGATGCGCGACGGGTTTGAGCCGCTGTTGCCCGGTTTCACTGTGCTGCCGTTCAATGATCTGGAAGCTGCCAAGACAGCGATAGACGATAGCACCGCAGGCTTCATGCTGGAGCCAATACAGGGCGAGGGGGGTATACTGCCCGCGACGCCTGAGTTCCTGTCCGGCCTGCGCGCATTATGTGACGAGCATGGCTTGCTGCTGATCCTCGATGAGGTGCAGTGCGGCGTCGGGCGGACTGGCGCGCTGTTTGCGCATGAGCATTATGGCGTGAAGCCCGATATCATGTCGGTGGCGAAGGGCATCGGCGCGGGCTTTCCGCTGGGTGCCTGTCTCGCCACCGAGGAAGCGGCCAAGGGCATGGTCGCCGGAACGCATGGCTCCACCTATGGCGGCAATCCGCTTGGCATGGCGGTGGGCAGCACGGTCTGGGGCATCATCAGCCAGCCTGAGTTCCTCGGCCATGTCAACGCCATGGGCGAGCGGCTGCGTGGCGCATTGGAGCAGCTTATCCCCAATCACGACGCGCTGTTCGACTCCGTGCGCGGAATGGGCCTGATGCTGGGGCTGAAGCTCAAGAGCGACAGCCGGGCGTTTGTGGCGCATCTGCGGGATAGGCACGGCCTGCTTACGGTTGCGGCGGGAGACAATGTGGTCCGCATCCTGCCCCCGCTCGTCATCAACGAGGCCCATATAGCGGAATGTATCGAAAAGCTGTCTGCAGGTGCGCGGGATTATACCCCGCCCGCTGCCTGATGGAGTTGTGGATATGACACGGCATTTTCTCAACCTCTCCGACGCAGGCGGAGACGCTATCGCCGCAATGCTGAATGACGCGCTCGACCGCAAGGCAGCGCGGGCGGCCAAGCCCAAGGGCACGGCGGATGCTGACGCGCCGCTCGCCGGCCATACGCTTGCGATGATCTTCGAGAAGAACTCCACACGCACCCGTGTGAGCTTCGATATGGCGATGCGGCAGCTGGGCGGCACGTCGCTCATCCTCGATGGCGGCACGTCGCAGCTTGGCCGCGGCGAGACGGTGGCGGATACCGCCCGTGTCCTCTCGCGCATGGCCGACGCGATCATGATCCGCACAGATGATCATGCCAAGATCGAGGAGATGGCGGCCCATGCCACGGTGCCGGTCATCAATGGCCTCACGGACTTGTCTCACCCGTGCCAGATCATGGCGGATCTGCTGACCGTGATCGAGCATGGCCTTGCGCTGCCGGGCAGCCAGTGGGCGTGGCTGGGCGATGGCAATAATGTGCTGCACTCGATTATCGAGGCAGCGGGCCTGATGAAGTTCGATGTGCGGATCGGCTGCCCGGAGGGGTATGAACCCAGCCCGTTGTTCATCGCAGAGGCCGTGAAGTTTGGTGCGAAGATTGCGCTCTCGCAAGATCCCGCCGAGGTCGTTCGGGGTGCGGATGTCGTCGTGACCGATACATGGGTCTCGATGGGCCAGGCGCATGCCGAGGAAAAGCTCGCCGCCATGATGCCCTATCAGGTGACAGAAGCGCTTATGGCGCAGGCGAAGCCGGAGGCGAAGTTCCTGCACTGCCTGCCCGCGCATCGCGGCGAGGAAGTGGTCGATGCCGTGATCGACGGGCCTCAGTCGCTGATCTGGGATGAGGCGGAAAATCGTATCCACGCCCAAAAGTCGGTGCTGCTCTGGGCATTGGGCAAGCTGTGAGCATGCAGGTGTGAACGATATAGCCGCGATAGACAGCGCGCTGGGCTTTACCATCCCTTCGCGCCATGCGCGCGGGCGGGTGGCTCGGCTGGGAGGTGTGCTGGAGGAAATCCTCTCCGCCCACGCTTATCCGCCGGTGATCGAGCGGCTGC
Source organism: Sphingobium fluviale (assembly GCF_004122115.1). Classification (GTDB taxonomy): domain Bacteria; phylum Pseudomonadota; class Alphaproteobacteria; order Sphingomonadales; family Sphingomonadaceae; genus Sphingobium; species Sphingobium fluviale. The sequence goes on along the minus strand of NZ_SBKP01000001.1, from coordinate 366,382 downwards.
TGGCCGAGGCGCTGGTGCTTGCCGCGCTGCTGGGCAGCACATTGAAGAACGATGCGGGCCAGCTTACCCTTCAGGCACAGACCGAGGCGGGCGTTGTCAGCCTGCTGGTGGCGGATTATATGGCGGCGCCCGGTGGCGGTGGGGCTTTGCGCGGCTATGTGCAGTTCGATGCTGAAAAGCTGGCGATGCAGGGCGCAGAGCCGAGCCTGTTCGGCTTGTTCGGCAAGGGCTATCTGGCGATCACTGTCGATCAGGCGGCGACCGAGGGCATAGAGGCGCACCGCTATCAGGGCATCGTGCCGCTGGAGGGAGCGAGCCTTGCCAAGGCGGCGGAGCATTATTTCTTCCAATCCGAGCAGATCCCCAGCTTTGTGCAGATTGACGTGCGGCATGGGCAGGGCGGAGGCCGGTTCGCCGGGGGCATATTGGTGCAGCATCTGCCTGAAGGCGAAGTGGGGCGTGAGCGGCTCCATGTACGCCACGATCACCCGGAGTGGGAGCATGTGCAGGCGCTGGCGCACACGATCAACGCCGCGGAGCTGACCGACCGCTCGCTGGGGCTGGATGACATCGTCTGGCGGCTGTTTCATGAGGAGCCGGAGGTGCGGGTCCAGGGCATCAACGCCCTGTCGCGCGGATGCCGGTGTGACGAGGCGCATATCCGCAGCGTCATTGCACAGTTCCCGGCGGAAGAACGCACACAGATGGCGGACGCGGCCGGCTCGATCAATGTCGACTGCGCGTTCTGCTCGAAAATCTTCCCGATCTCGCTCGCCAGCCTGAATAATTGAGCGTTAACCAGCTTCCTTGACGGCCTGTCCCTGTTTTTGCCTTAATTTGGCATTATCTAGAGCATCGTGCCAAAAAGTGGGAACCGGTTTTTGGCGAAAAACGATGCGACAACAAAAAGTTAGAGCGCGCATCATGCGTCAGATAAACGCAGCGCGCTCTAAGAAGGATGGGTACGAGGTTTTGCAGGGATTATCCTGGCGGAGCATAGTGCAAGATTGGCAAGGTGATGAGTAAGTGGGTGCGCCTGAGTGTAGCTGCTGCCCTGTCTTTCGGGGCGACGGGGGCGTTTGCCGTCTCTCCGGGCGGCACAGCGCCATCGGGAGGCCGCATGACGGCGTTGCGCCAGCTAGAGGCGGGCCAATGGGAACTGCGCGAGCGCGGCGCAAAGCAGGCCGCCCCGCCCCAGCGCGTCTGCGTGAGCGATCCTGCCCAGCTCCTGCAGGTGAAGCATGGCAATGGTGGATGCAGCCGCTTTGTCGTTGCCGATACCAATGATCACGCGGTAGTGACCTATCAGTGCAATGGCAGGGGCAATGGCCGCACCGACCTGCGCGTGGAAACCCCGCGCCTCATCCAGATCGACTCGCAGGGCGTGGCCGATGGCGCGCCCTTTGCCGTCTCGCTCGAAGGACGCAGGACCGGCGACTGCCGCTAAGAGGCTGTTTGGAAATGCGGTTCCAGCCCACTCCCCCGCCCAACCACCCGATAGTATGCCGCAGAATATCGGGTGGTTGGGCGGGGGAGAGGGCTGGAACCGAAACAGGAAATTGGCTGAGAAGCCAATTTCCAAACGGACAGTAAGGCGCGGCTATGGGCTTGCAAGGCCCGCTCTTGCGACTATAGCGCCCAGCGATGATCGAGAGAGAAACTCCAAAGGCCGTTGTCTTGCTGTCTGGCGGGCTGGACAGCTTCGTCGCCGCCGCTTTGGCGCGGGAGGCGGGGATGCGCCTCTATGCGCTGACGATCGACTATAATCAGCGGCACCGGGTGGAGCTGGAGAGCGCACGGCGCATAGCGGCCTATCTGGGGGTGGAGCGGCATGTGGTGCTGCCGCTCGATCTGACGGCGTTTGGCGGATCGGCACTGACATCGTCCGACATCGCGGTGCCAAAGGATGGCCTCGGCGCGAGCGGCGCAGAGGGTATCCCGGTCACTTATGTGCCTGCGCGCAACACGATTTTTCTTTCGTTGACTTTGGGCTTTGCCGAGGTCGTTGGCGCGCAGGATATCTTCATCGGTGTCAATGCGCTGGATTATTCGGGCTATCCCGATTGCCGGGCCGAGTTCATCGAGGCGTTTGCCCATATGGCGGCGCTGGCCACCAAGGCCGGGGTCGAGGGCGCGCCGGTGCGGATCAACACACCGCTTCAGTTCATGAGCAAGGCGGATATCGCGCGCGAGGCCGCACGATTGGGGCTGGATGCTGGCTTGAGCTGGTCCTGCTATGATCCCACGCCCGATGGCAAACATTGCGGGCAGTGTGACAGCTGCCGCTTGCGCGCGCGCGGTTTTGTCGAGGCGGGCCTGCCAGACCCCACGATCTACGCATGACGTACGCCGTCAAAGAAATGTTCCTCACGCTGCAAGGCGAGGGCGCGCAGGCCGGGCGGCGCGCAGTGTTCCTGCGCTTTGCCGGGTGCAATTTGTGGTCCGGGCGGGAACAGGATCGCGCCAGCGCGATCTGCCGGTTTTGCGATACGGATTTTGTTGGAGTTGCTGGCCCCGGCGGCGGAAAGTTTGCCGATGCGGCTGGGCTGGCGGGCGCAGCGGAAGCGCTGTGGGGGGCGGACCCGGCGCATCGCTATATCGTGCTGACCGGCGGTGAACCGATGCTTCAGGTGGATGATGCGCTGGTTGATGCGCTGCATGGAGCAGGCTTTGTCATCGCCATCGAGACGAACGGCACTATCCCGGTGCATCCCGGCATAGACTGGGTGTGCGTCAGCCCCAAGGCGGGCAGCGATGTGGTGCAGCGGTCAGGCGACGAGTTGAAGCTGGTCTGGCCACAACCCGCAGCTTTCCTGCCGGGGCAGGGGATGGACGAGATGGAAGACTGGGGGTTTGCAAACTTCCTGCTCCAGCCGCTCGACGATCCGCAACAGGAAGCCAACACCCGCGCCTGCATCGATGTGGTGATGGACCGGCCCAAGTGGCGATTGAGCTTGCAAAATCACAAGCTGCTGGGGCTGAAATAAACGCGGCAGGGCGCTTATTGATCGGCGACGACTTCTTCATCCGCTGGCGCGGCGGCATTATCCGCGGCGGCAGCGTTGGAGGAAGGCGCGGGGGTTGATGCGGCGCTGTTGTCCAGCGCGGCGACGGGCGTTTCGGTCTGCACCCCGTCCAGATCGGTCATCGCGTCGGAAATGGTCCCGTCCGCCTTCTCAAGGTCAGAGAGTTGGGCCTGCGTGGTATTGCTCTGCTCGCCACCACCGCATGCCGCCAGCATCAGGCAAGCCGCCAGTCCAGCCGCGAAAGGAACAAGGCGCAGGCGGGCAGGGGGGAAGGGCATCATCGTCTCCTCACGGGTTTCGCGCTCCACTCCCTAGCCGCGCCGGGGCCGATGCTCAAGCGGAACAGGCCGGTGTTTCGGGGCATTTGCGCAGGGAGGCAAGGAAAGCGGGGAAATGCGCGCGCAGCGCTTCGTCGAAATCGGCCATGCTGGCCTTCACCCCCAGCGCACTGAAGCTGGTGACAGGGAATTCGGCGATGCCGCAGGGCACGATGCCCTCGAAGTGCGACAAATCGGGGTTTATATTTACTGAGAAGCCATGCAGCGTCACCCAGCGGCGCACACGCACGCCGATTGCGCCGATCTTCGCTTCGCGCCCATCCCGGTCATCCGTCCAGATGCCGATGCGTCCCTCTGCGCGGCGCGCACTCACACCAAAATCGGCCAGCGCCGCGATCACCCAGCCTTCGAGAGTGTGGACGAAATTGCGGATGTCTTTGCCACGCTGCCCCAGATTGATGCTGAGATAGCCGACACGCTGCCCCGGCCCGTGATAGGTATAGCGCCCGCCGCGTCCGGCGTCATATACCGGAAAGCGCGGATCGAGCAGCTCCGCCCGGTCGGCGCTTGTGCCTGCTGTATAGAGCGGCGGATGCTCGATCAGCCAGATGCGCTCTCCCGCCTCTCCAGCGGCGATGGCGGCGGCGCGCGCTTCCATGTCCTCCAATGCCTGGGGGTAGGGGACAGGATCGCGCTCGATCCTCCATTCGACAGTCTCTGCATCGGCAAGCATGGTCATGGCTTTTCTTGACTTGAATTGACGCACCCATCAAGAGGATATGGGTGGCGGACGCGGGCATTGGGCCGCGATGGAGAATAAAAGCTGTTATGAAGCCGGTTTCCTTGAGTCTTGCGTGGGAAGAGACGCTGGCGTTCATGAAGCGCGAGGGCGCGCTGATTTTTCCTGTTGCCCTGCTCTTTATCGCCATACCGCTCGCGCTCATCCTCCAGATTTTGCCCGATCAGCTGCGTGAGATGACGCCCGGTGCGCCTCCACCGACCCCGCCGGCGCTTTCAGGCGGGGCGACAGCAGCCATCGCGGCCGCGGCGATGGTGATATTGGGCGGCGCGCTGAGTTGCTATGCGCTGGCCGTGAAACCGGGCGTCAGCCTGCGCGAGGCGCTGGCTTTGGGCTTTCGCAGGGTGCCGTATGCCTTTGCCGCTGCCTTTCTGATAGGGATCGCGCTCGCCTTGCCGCTCATGCTGCTGACGATGGTGTCCCCGCAGGTGGGAAGCCTGTATATGGTGGGCGCCAGCCTGTTTTTCTCGGTGCGGTTCCTGTTGCTCAACGTCGTGATTGTGGATCGTCTGGATGGGCCGATCAGCGCAATCAGGCGATCCTGGGCCATGACGCGCGGCAATGCTGGGCGGATATTGCTGCTCATTGTGGTGATTACTCTGCCCATAATGCTGGTGCAGATCGTGGCGGGCATATTGCTGGGGCTGGTGGGCTATGCTCTGGGCGGGGCAGAAGTGGGCAAGCAGTTGAGCGATCTTGCCACGGCGGTTGCGCTCGCGCTGGGCCAGCTTTTCATGATCGTGCTGACCGTGCGTGTCTATCGTCAGATCGCGATGTCCTGATTATCGTACGATGGGCACATGCGGCGCGGTGTTGGCTGGAAATAGCCCGCTGAGCCGTGGGTCTGGGAATACGTCTACTCCCCTGTGTACGGGTACGAAGCCAGCCTTTACATAGAGCGACTGTGCGCGTGGGTCATCGATGGAGCTTGTCTGCACCAAAAGCTTCGTCACGCCCTTCCGCCAGCTGAGCGCCATGGTCTGAGACATCAGCCATTGCCCCAGTCCTTGCCCGGTCAGTTGCGGTACAAGCCCCAGAAAAGCGATGATACAGTGTTCCGGCTCTCGAAAATCCAGCTCAAGCAGGCCCACTTCAATGCCGCGCGGATCAAGCACAGCGTGTACGTTCACCTGTGAATCATGAATCGTCGCCTTGAGTTCATGATCGCTGATGACAAGCCGGGAATGCCACAGCCAATGTTCGCCCACCCGACGGAAAAGGATGCGGTATTTCTCCGGGTCCGGCTCTTTCCATTGGACAAGGCGCAGCGGGCTGCTGAGCAGGGGCGCGGGCTTGGGCCGCTGAGTCATCTCGAACCGGGTGACGATGGTGGCTACCTCGCCCGCCTTGACCGGGATCAGCGCCATTCCTGGTTCAGCTCCAGCTCGCCATAGGCGGCAGGCTCATCAGGATTGCATCGATATTACCGCCAGTCTTGAGGCCAAACAGCGTACCGCGATCATAGACCAGGTTGAACTCCGCATAGCGGCCGCGCCATTCGAGCATGCGCGCCATGTCCGCGTCTGTAACCTCATGCCTCATGCGCCGTCGCACGATCGGCGGAAAAGCAGCGAGGAACGCTTCGCCCACAGCGCGGGTGAAGGCAAAGTTGGCCTCGAACGCGGCGTCATCCCCACATTCCAGATGGTCATAGAAGATGCCGCCCACGCCGCGATGCACCTTGCGGTGCGGGATGTAGAAATAGTCGTCCGCCCATTTCTTGAAGCGGTCGTAATAAGTGGCACCATGCGCATCGCAGGCAGAGCGCATCTCGCTATGAAAATCCGACGTGTCCTGATCGTAGGGGATCGGCGGATTAAGGTCTGCCCCACCGCCGAACCAGCGCTTCGTCGTCACCAGCAACCGCGTGTTCATATGCACGGCGGGCACATGCGGGTTTGCCATGTGCGCGACAAGGCTGATGCCGGTGGCGAAGAAATCGGGCGCGTCCTCGGTTGCGCCATTGATCGTCTTGGCGAATTCCGGGGCGAAGGCGCCGCCCACGGTCGAGACGTTAACGCCGACCTTTTCGAACACCTTACCCTTCATGACGCCGCGCACGCCGCCGCCACCTTCGCCCGGCGCGATGCCATCGGCCTCCCGATCCCACGGCGTATAGACAAAGCCCGCGTCGCTGCCTGCTTCGCGCTCAATCGCCTCGAACTCGGCGCAGATGCGGTCTCTCAGGGCTTCGAACCAGTCTTTTGCGGCCTGTTGCTGCGGGTCAAGCGGGGTCATTCGGGCAGGGTTCCTGTCTGGCGCATGGCTTCATAGAGGGCGATGCCTGCGGATACGGCAATATTCAAGGATCGAAATCCCTCTGCCATCGGGATTCTGACCCGTTTTGCGACGCGTGCATGTATATCTGGGGGCACACCTGCGCTTTCGCTGCCAAGCAACAGGGTGTCCTCCGGCTCGAAATGAACCTGATGGAGCATGTCCTCGCCTTTAGATGTCAGCAGCACGGTTCGCGATGCCTCGTGCGTGCGCGTATCGAAAAAGACATCTGCATTGGCATGGCGGGTGATGTCGGCATGACCGCCATAATCCATCGCTACGCGCTTCAATTGCTTGTCGGATGCCGGAAAGCCGCAGGGCATGATGATATCGAGCGGGATCGAAAAACAGGCCGCGAGTCTGATGATCGCGCCGACATTTCCCGCTATGTCTGGCTGATAAAGGGCAATTCGCATGGCGGCTGATTAACCATCCGGAACCCCTTTGTCACCGTTGCGTCAAATTGCAGTTGGCAAAAGGGCGTTTTGGGCGCTATCAGGCGCGCGGATGCGGCAAGGGGGCTTGCGCGATAAACCGGTGGGTAAGCGCGTCAAATCTCTTGAAAAAGCCTGGGCGACCGGGCAATGCAGCGCGCATTACAGGCTTCACGGCTTCCGTGAATCGGGGTTGAACGACAAGGGTTGAGTGCATGGCGACGCTAGAAAATACCGCAGACGAAGGGGTTTCGGCAGAGGGCGGCGGTGTCCGTCGGCGCGATTTCATCAATATTGCCGCTGTCAGCTTCGCTGGCGTGGGCGGCGTGGTGGCGGTGCTGCCTCTGGTCAACCAGATGAACCCCAGCGCGGACGTGCTGGCGATGGCGTCATCCGAAGTTGATCTTTCGGGAATCAAGCCGGGCCAGGCGATCAAGACCACATTCCGCAGCCAGCCCCTGTTTGTGCGCCACCTTACTCCTGAAGAAATCGCCAAGGCCGATGCGACCGACGCTGCAACCCTGCGTGATCCGCAGACGCTGGCCGACCGCGTAGTCGATGGCAAGACCCAGTGGCTCGTCACCATGGGCGTCTGCACCCATCTGGGCTGTGTGCCGCTAGGCGCGGGCGAGGGTGAGAACAAGGGCGAGTTTGGCGGTTATTTCTGCCCGTGCCACGGCTCGCACTACGACACTGCCGGCCGTATTCGCAAAGGCCCGGCGCCGAAGAACCTCGAAGTGCCGCCTTACACGTTCACTTCTGACACCGCCATTCTCGTAGGCTGAGGAACAGATCCATGAGTTTTCCCTGGGCAAATGAATATACCCCCAAGGCTCCACTGATGCAGTGGATCGACGCGAGGCTGCCTCTGCCGCGCTTTGTCTATAATGCTGTTGGTGCGGGATATCCCGTGCCGCGCAACCTGAATTTCTTCTGGAACTTCGGTGTGCTTTCGGGCCTTGCGCTGATGATCCAGATCGTCACCGGCATCGTGATGGCGATGCATTATGGCGCCAATGAGCTTGTTGCGTTTGGCACGGTCGAGCATGTGATGCGCGACGTGAACGGCGGCTGGCTGATGCGCTATGCGCATGCCAACGGCGCGAGCTTCTTCTTCATCGTGGTTTATCTCCATATTTTCCGCGGCCTCTATTACAGTTCGTATAAGGCTCCGCGCGAGATGGTGTGGCTCTTGGGCCTCGTCATCTTCCTGCTGATGATGGCGACGGCGTTCATGGGCTATGTGCTGCCGTGGGGCCAGATGTCTTACTGGGGCGCCAAGGTGATTACCGGCCTGTTCGGCGCGATTCCTGTGGTGGGCGAGCCGATCCAGACCTGGCTGCTGGGTGGCTTTGCGCCTGGCAATGCCGCGCTCAACCGCTTCTTCTCGCTGCACTATCTGCTGCCGTTCGTGATTGCGGGTGTCATCATCCTGCACATCTGGGCGCTGCATATTCCGGGTTCTTCCAACCCGACTGGTGTTGAGGTGAAGGGACCGCAGGATACGGTGCCGTTCCATCCCTATTACACCGCGAAGGACGGCTTCGGCGCGGGCATCTTCTTCATCCTGCTGGCGATTGCGGTCTATTTCGGCCCGAACTTCCTCGGCCACCCCGATAACTATATCGAGGCCAACCCGCTCTCGACCCCGGCGCATATCGTCCCTGAATGGTATTTCTGGCCGTTCTACGCGATTCTGCGCGCCTTTACCTTCGACTTCTTCTTCATCCCGGCGAAGCTGCTCGGCGTGTTGGCGATGTTCGCGTCGATCCTGCTGCTGTTCTTCCTGCCCTGGCTGGATAATTCGCCGGTGCGGTCGGGCAATTATCGCCCAATGTTCAAGAAGTTCTTCTGGATCCTGATCGCGGATGTGCTGGTGCTTGGCTATTGTGGTGGCGCACCGGCGGAAGAGCCGTTCGTGATGATCAGCCAAGTCGCGTCGGCCTATTATTTCGCGCATTTCCTCATCATCCTGCCGCTGATCGCGGCGTTTGAGAAGCCGTTGCCGCTGCCCGGTTCGATTACCGAGGCAGTTCTGGCGAAGCACGGCCAAGCAGCCGAATAAGGGGGCATACGAAAATGGTTCGCATTGGTGCATTTCTCGTCGGCCTGTTCTTTTCCGGCTGGCTTCTCGTCTCCTTCATCATGGGTGCGGTCGCGTATGTGAGCGAGCCGCCCGCCCCGACTGCGGAGAAAGAGTTTCACGAACACCCGAAACAGGTGGCGTTCAGCTTCAACGGCCCGCTGGGCCATTATGACAAGGCGCAGCTTCAGCGCGGCTTTCAGGTATTCAGCGAGGTCTGCGCGGCCTGCCACAGCCTGAAGTTCGTGTCGTTCCGTGATCTGGCCGACCTTGGCTATAACGAGGCAGAGGTGAAGGCGATCGCCAAGAACTGGAAGATCAAGACACCGGATATCGACCCCAAGACGGGTGAGATGGCAGGCCGCGTGCCGGTTCCGTCAGACAAGTTCCCCAAGCCCTTCGCCAACAATGTGGCGGCGGCTGCGGCGAACAACAACGCCATTCCGCCAGATCTTTCGCTGATGACCAAGGCGCGGCATGACGGCAGCAACTATGTCTATTCGCTGCTGACCGGCTATCAGGCCCAGCCTGCGGAGCTGCTCCAGAAATTCCCGGACGTGAAAACTCCCGCTGGCCTGCACTACAATCCGTATTTCGCGAACCTCAATCTCGCGATGGCGCCGCCGCTGACGGCCGAGGGCCAGGTGACATATGGCGAAGGGCAGCCCAAGCCGACGGTCGACCAGATGGCGCAGGACGTCGCCGCGTTTCTCACCTGGACGGCGGAACCGAAGATGGAGAACCGCAAGTCGGCCGGTATCGCCGTGCTGTTCTTCCTGCTTGTCGCCACCGCGCTGGCCTATATGTCTTACCGGAATGTCTGGGCCGAGACCAAGCACTGATCGCCTGATCGAAAGGGCAGATAGAATAAGGGGCGGTTCCTCAGGGAGCCGCCCTTTTTCGTTGCATGAAGGTTTTAGAGCATCGTGCGCAAAAGTGGGAACTGGTTTTGCGCCAAAACGATGCGGCAACAAAAACTGAGAGCGCGCTGACTGATCCAGATTTAACGCAGCGCTCTAGCTCTGGCTGTGACAATCTATCTCTCTGGATAGGGGGAAGGAATGGTGGGCGTGGCAAGGATTGAACTTGCGACCCCTGCGATGTCAACACAGTGCTCTACCACTGAGCTACACGCCCACGCTGTTTCCTTGGGCTGACGAAGTGGCAATGCCATCCGCAGCAGGAGACGCGCTGTTAGCCGCCTTGAAGGCCAAGTGCAAGGGGGAGATTATCGAAAAACGCGCAGGCTTGTTGGCCGTCAATTCCGCCGCACATAGTCCGCCAGCGTGCGGGAATAGAGCTGGTGTTCGGCAATCAGCACCCGCGCGGCCAGCGTATCGGGCGTGTCGTCGGGCAAGATCGCCACCTCCGTCTGGCCCAGCACCGGGCCGTCATCCAGCTCTGCCGTCACGATATGCACCGAGCAGCCGCCATGACTGTCTCCGGCCTCCAGCGCGCGCTCATGCGTGTGCAGCCCCTTGTATTTTGGCAGCAGCGACGGGTGGATATTGAGCATCTTGTCTGCCCAGCCAGTCACGAACTCAGGGCTGAGCAGCCGCATATAGCCCGCCAGCGCAACGAACTGCGCTCCAGCACCGCGAATCTGCGCATCGAGGATCGCGTCAAACTCCGCGCGCTTCAGGCCTTTGTGGCTGTGAGCGAACGTGGGGATCCCCTCCGCGCGCGCCAGTTCCAGCCCGGCGGCTTCAGGGTCGTTCGAGGCAACCAGCACAATCTCGAACGGGCAATCCAGCGCCTTGGCGGCATAAACCAGCGCCGCCATGTTGGAGCCGCGCCCGGAAATGAGAACTGCAACGCGGGCCTTGGCGCCCCGCGCCGGTTCAGCCGTCATGCTGTGCTTCCCAGGCCGCACGGGCGGACCATGCCTCGCGCGATCCGGCGACGGTGCACCCTTTCGGCCCCTTCTCGATGCAGCCGATGCGCTCCACGCGCTCGCCCGCATGCTCCAGCGCCTTGATCACGGTTGCAGCCTGATCCTCGGCCACCACCAGCACCATGCCGATGCCGCAGTTGAAGGTGCGCGCCATCTCGTCCGGCTCAATATTCCCCTGCGCCTGAAGGAAGGCCATCAGGCGCGGCTGCGGCCATGCGTCTGCGTCAACGAAGGCGCGGCAGCCCTCTGGCAGCACGCGCGGGATATTCTCCAGCAGCCCGCCGCCGGTGATGTGGGCAAGGGCGCGGATGCGGCCATTGCGGATTTCGGGCAGGAGCGACTTCACGTAAATGCGGGTCGGCGCCATCAGCGCATCGATCAGCAGGGTGTCCTGATCGAACACTGCCGGACGATCGAGCTTCCAGCCCTTGTCGGCCGCGAGGCGGCGCACCAGCGAATAGCCGTTGGAGTGGATGCCGGTCGAAGCTAGGCCGAGCAGCACATCGCCCACCCGCACCCGATTGCCGGTCAATGCTTCGCTGCGTTCCACCGCGCCCACGCAGAAGCCCGCGAGATCATAGTCGCCATCGGCATACATGCCGGGCATTTCCGCCGTTTCACCGCCGATGAGCGCGCATCCCGCCTGTTTGCATCCCTCGGCGATCCCGGCGATCACGCGCTCGGCAATGCCGTTTTCAAGCCGCCCGGTGGCGAAATAATCGAGGAAGAACAAAGGCTCCGCGCCCTGCACGATCAGGTCGTTGGCGCACATGGCGACAAGGTCTATGCCCACGGTGTCGTGCCTGCCGCTGTCGATCGCGAGCTTCAACTTGGTGCCGACTCCATCATTGGCGGCGACCAGCAGCGGGTCTTTGAAACCCGCCGCCTTCAAATCGAAAAAGCCGCCAAAGCCGCCCAGATCGGCGTTGGCGCCGGGGCGGCGCGTCGATTTGGCGAGCGGGGCGATGGCGCGGACCAGCGCATTGCCCGCGGCGATGTTCACGCCCGCCTGCGAATAGGTGTAGCTATGCGGCTGCTCAGGCGCGGCGGAGTCGGTTGGCTTGGTCATGGGATTCAGCGCCTAGCCCATTTACGGATTTTATCAAGGTGCGGCGAAATGAGGATCGGCTGCATTTGCCTGTTGGATTTCGCGTCATTTGCCGCCAAAAGAGCGCCGTGACTATTGCTGAACGCCTTTTCCTTCCCTTGCGTTTTCCGGGGCTGTTGCGTCTGCTTGCTATCCCGCTAGTGATCGCGCTGGGGCTGGCGGCGGCGCATCTGGTGGCGCAGATGGAGGGCGAGCGCGGCGTGCCCCCCATCGCCAGCAGCGGCGATTTCGAGGTAAGCGGTATTCATGTCGATGTTTATGCCTCCAGCGCGGATGCCGCGCGCACGGCGGGCTGGCGGTTGGCGCAAAGGCTGGCCTGGAAAAAACTGTGGGCGCAGACCAATGGCGGCGCGCTGGGCTTGTCAGACGGGCAGCTAGACCAGATCGTATCCGGCATCGAGGTCGAGTCTGAGCAGATCGGCCCCAATCGCTATATCGCGGACCTGCGCGTATTGTTCGATCGCGCCCGCGCCGGGCAGATACTGGGTGTGACCAGCACGGCGATGCGCTCTCCGCCGCTGCTCGTCATCCCGATCCTGCGACAGGGCGGCACCTCGACCGTGTTTGAGACGATCAACGAGTGGCAGAAGGCGTGGGCGCGCTATCACACCGGCAACAGCGCGATTGATTATGTGCGCACCAGCGGTTCCGGCCCGGATGCCCTGCTTCTCAATGCCGGTCAGATAGATCGGCGCGGGCGCAACTGGTGGCGCAATATCCTTGATCAATATGGCGCTGCGGATGTCGTTTTCCCCATCGCGCGGCTGGAGCGGCAATGGCCCGGCGGCCCGGTGATCGGGCGCTTTGCCGCGCGCTATGGCCCGGATAACCGTCTGCTAGGCGAGGTTTCGCTCCGTGCTGACAGCGAAGCAGCGGTGCCGAAAATGCTCGATCAGGCGATCGAGAAGCTGAATGATATATATACGCGGGCGCTTCTTGATGGGCGATTGCGGCCAGACCCCTCTCTGGTGATCGAGGAAGCGCTTAACGCCAGCGAGCTGGACCTGGGCAACTTGAGCGATCTGCCGGTAGAGATCGCAGGCGGCGCGCCGGTGGCCGGGGTCACGGGCTATAGCGTCCAGTTCGATACGCCTGATGTCGCCTCTGTGGCGCTGGGGGAGGCGGCTGTGCGCGCCATTCCGGGTGTGCGCTCTGCCAACACCAGCAGTCTTGCGCTGGGCGGCGTCTCGGTCATGCAGGTCAGCTATGAAGGCAGCTTCGAGATGCTGCGCGCGGGGCTGCAGGCGCGCGGATACACAGTGAATGCCAACGGCACCACGCTGCGCATCAGCCGCCGCGCGTCGGGCGGCGTTTCGGCCAGCACGCCATGAGCCAGATCGGCCTGCCGTTTGACTGGCAGGAGCAAGGCGGGCAGGGACAGTTTATCGCGGGGGAGGCCAATCGCATCGCGCTGGCGCATATAGAGTCATGGCGCAGCTGGCCGATCCCGATATCGATTCTTTCCGGCCCGCCACGCTCTGGCAAGACGGCGCTGGCCCGCCATTTCGCAACGATTTCGGGCGGTGTCGTGATCGACGAAGCCAACCGCCAGCCCAACGAAGCTCTTTTTCACCAGTGGAACATCGCGCGGGACTCCGGTGTGCCGCTGCTGCTCATTGCACGGGAGGCGCCTGAGCTGTGGACGGTGGCGCTGCCCGACCTGCGCTCACGCCTTGCCGCCGCGCCGCATGTGCGGATCGAGGAGCCAGACGATGCGCTGATGCTGGCGTTGATCGAGACAGGGCTGGCGCAGGCAGGATCGGCCTATGCGCCCGATGTGCCGGAATGGCTGTCCCGACGAATTGAACGCAGCTATGCCGCGCTTGCTGCTGCGCTGGATCAGCTCAACCGCGCCTCATTGGCTGCCGCGCGCAAGATTTCCATCGCCAGTGCAAAAGAGGCGCTGCAAAACAGTCATCTTTTTTCTATAGAGGACAAAGATGGTTAAGTGCTGCCCTATGCGGTGTCACCAACGGGACAGGAAAATCGTTGAACATGTCTGAGGCCGATACGGTCATCGCCTTTTCGGGCAGCGGCGAACGCTATTTCAACCGCGAGCTTTCGTGGCTGGCGTTCAACCGCCGCGTGCTGGAGGAAGCGAGCAACCCGGCGCATCCTTTGCTGGAGCGACTGCGCTTCCTCTCGATCAGCGGCAACAACCTCGATGAGTTCTTCATGGTGCGCGTGGCGGGCCTCAAGGGGCAACAGCTCGACAATGTCGACCTGCGCTCTGCCGATGGGCTGACGCCCGCCCAGCAGCTCGCAGCCATCGCAGTGGAGGCAGACCACCTGATGCGCGAGCAACAGCGTGTGTGGCACGGCCTGCGCGGAGATCTGGCGCAGAGCGGAGTCGAGGTGATCGATACACAGCCGCTGAGCGCCGATGTGGAGTCGTGGCTGGAGGAACATTTCCTCACGCAGATCTTCCCGATCCTCACGCCGCAGGCGCTCGACCCGGCACACCCATTCCCGTTCATACCCAATCTCGGCCTGTCGTTGTTGTTTGATCTCATCCGCAATTCGGATGGCGAAAATGTGCGCGAGTTGGTGATGATCCCGTCGTCCCTGCCGCGCTTTTTCCGTATTCCCGGCCACCCGGCGCGCTATATGGCGCTGGAGAGCGCGGTGCGGCGGTTCAGCCACCGGCTGTTCCCCGGCTATAAGGTGCGCGAGAGCGGCATCTTCCGCGTGATCCGCGATAGCGATATCGAAATCGAGGAAGAGGCCGAAGACCTCGTTCGCTATTTCAAGAGCGCGATCAAGCGGCGGCGGCGTGGGCGCGTTATCCGGCTGGAGATCGAGGCGGCGATCCCCGATTCGGTCGAGGATATGTTGCAGAACCTGATGCACGGGCAGGATGCGCTGATCGCGGATATTGACGGCTTCATCGGCATTGGGGATCTCTCCGCTGTGGTGGAGGAGGACCGGCCGGACCTGAAGTTCGAGCCGTTTGCACCACGCTTCCCTGAGCGCATCCGCGAATATGGCGGAGATTGCTTCGCCGCGATTCGCGCCAAGGATATCGTTGTCCACCACCCCTATGAGAGCTTCGATGTCGTCGTCGCCTTTCTTAAACAGGCGGCGGCGGACCCGGATGTGGTGGCGATCAAGCAGACGCTCTATCGCGCAGGCAAGCAATCCGCGGTCATCCGCGCGCTGATCGATGCGGCGGAGGCGGGCAAGTCTGTTACCGCTGTAGTAGAGCTGAAAGCGCGCTTTGACGAGGAGCAGAACCTGCTGTGGGCCAGCGCGCTGGAGCGGGCAGGGGTTCAGGTCGTCTATGGTTTCATCGACTGGAAAACCCACGCCAAAATCTCGATGGTCGTGCGGCGTGAAGGCGATACCTTCCGCACCTATTGCCACTTCGGCACCGGCAATTATCACCCGATCACCGCGCGAATCTATACGGACCTCAGCTTCTTTACCGCCGATCCGCGCATTGGGCGCGATGCCGCCTCGGTGTTCAACTACATCACGGGCTATGTCGAGCCGGGCGAGCTGGAGCTGCTCACCATGTCGCCACGCGACCTGCGGCCCACGCTCTGCACATTGATAGACGACGAGATCGCTCATGCCCGCGCCGGGCGCCCGGCAAGCATCTGGGCGAAGATGAACAGCCTCGTTGATCCAGCCATCATTGAAAAGCTGTATCAGGCGAGCAATGCGGGTGTGGAGATTGATCTTGTCGTGCGCGGCATCTGCTGTCTGCGGCCCGGCGTTGCGGGCATGTCAGAGAATATCCGGGTCAAATCGGTCATCGGCCGCTTTCTGGAGCATAGCCGCATCGCGGTGTTCGGCAATGGCAAGAAGCTGCCGCACAACGGCGCGAAGGTGTTCATCAGCTCGGCAGACTGGATGCCGCGCAATTTCGACCGGCGGGTGGAATATATGCTCCCCATCCTCAATCCCACGGTGCATGATCAGGTGCTCGATCAGGTGATGGTCGCGAACCTGATCGACACGGAGCAGAGCTGGGAACTGGGGCCGGACGGGCGGTATATGCGGCTCGATCCTGGTGAGAAGCCCTTCAACCTGCACCGCTATTTCATGACCAACCCGTCGCTTTCCGGGCGCGGAGCGGCGCAGGAGCAAGGCGGCTCCGCACCCAAGCTCAGCCTGCGCTATCGCGTATAACCCCATGACACTCCTTGAGAAATTTGGCCGCGTCTCAGTGGCTTTGACGGGAAAACCGCCGCGCCGCCGTGCGATAATCGACATCGGCTCCAACAGCGTGCGTCTGGTCATTTATGACGGCCCGGCGCGCGCGCCGTTTCTGTTGTTTAACGAAAAAGTTGCGGCCGGGTTGGGTGCGGCGCTGTCCGAGACCGGGCGGATCGATCCGGCGGCGATGGAGCGTGGGCTGGAGGCGCTCGAACGCTTCGCCATTCTGGCGCGGGAGATGGATGTGGCCGAAATGCGCTGCATCGCCACGGCGGCGGTGCGCGAGGCCACTAACGGGCCGGAGTTTGTGGCAAAAGCGCGCGCGCAAACCGGGCTGGACATAGAGATATTGTCAGGCGAGGCGGAAGGGCGCGCCGCCGGGCTGGGCGTGATTTCCGCTATGCCAGAGGCAGATGGCATTGTCGCCGATCTGGGTGGAGGGAGCCTTGAACTCGCGCGGGTCAGAGGCGGCACGGTGCATCAGGTCGTGTCCTTGCCGCTGGGCGTGCTGCGCCTCGCTGCCATCCGTGCGGGTGGCAAGATGGCGCTGACGAAATATGTGGCAAAAGCGCTGAAAGAGACAGGCTGGGCCGGGCTGGAGCAAGGCCTGCCGCTTTATCTCGTCGGCGGATCGTGGCGCGCGCTGGCGCATCTCGACATGCAACTTGTTCATTTTCCGCTGCCTGTCATCCATCATTACACAATGGCGCCAGAGCGCGCCGCAACGCTCGCCCGCGTCACCGCATCGATAGGTAAGGCGCGGGTGAAGAAGATTCCGGCGATCTCCGGCTCGCGCATCTCGGCGCTGGCTCCGGCGGCGGCGCTGCTGCGGGTGCTGGTGCGGCAACTGGGCTGCAGCGGCATGATCGTCTCTGCCCATGGCCTGCGCGAAGGCCTGCTTTATGAGCGCCTTAGCGATGAGGAGAGGGCGCTGGATCCGCTGCTGGTCGCGGCGGAGGCGGAAGGCGAAGCGCAGGGGCGTTTCTCCGGCCATGGCGCCTTGATCGATCAGTGGATTGCGCCGTTATTTGTGGAAGATGCGGCGGATTATGCCCGAATCCGCCGTGCAGCCTGCCTGCTGGGCGATGTCGGCTGGCGCGCGAACCCGGATTTTCGGGCCGAACGCGGGCTTGAAATCGCGCTACATGGCAACTGGGTCGGCATAGACGGCTGGGGCCGGGCAATGCTGGCGCAGGCGCTGTATAGCAATTTCGGCGGCGGCGGGAGCCTGGCTCCGGGGCTTGAGCTATTGGCAAGCCTTGAGGATCTGAACCGTGCTTGCCAATGGGGGCTGGCGATCCGGCTGGCGCAGCGGCTGTCCGGCGGTGTCGCTGGCCCGCTGGAGACCGCCAGACTGAAAGTCGATGAAAGGGCAATCAGTTTGATCCTGCCCAGCAACCACGCCGGCCTCGCAGGCGAAACCGTGAACCGCCGCCTCAAGAATCTGGGGCAGGCGATGGGGCTGGAGTGGCGGATCAGCTCTGCAAATTAGAGCGCGCTACGTTAAATCTGACGCAAGACGCGCGCTCTATCTTTTTGTTGTCGCATCGTTTTTTGCCAAAAACCGGTTCCCACTTTTTGGCACGATGCTTTTAGGTTCGCGTCATCAGCAGCTTGCCTTCAACCACGGTGAAGGCAAGGCGGCCCTCGACCAGATCGAGCGCATCGCGCCCGAACTGTTCGAAGCGCCAGCCTTCGAGGATGCACAAACCTTCGCGGACGCCCGCCGCCAGCATCTCTACATCGTCCGTGCGGGCGATGAGCCGGGCCGCAACGTCGATCTCCTTCGCCCTGATCTTGAGCAGCAGCTTGAGCAAATCCGCCACCAGCGCGCCGTCCTTGCCAAGGCCGGGGCGCTTGGGATCGCGCTCTGGCATTTCCTCGCGCGAGAGGGGTTGGGCCTGCTCCAGCGCCTGCATCAGGCGCCTGCCGATGTCGTTGCTCTTCCAAGAGGCGGATAAACCGCGCACCTTGCCCAGATCATCCTGATGACGTGGCGGATGCGAGGCCATATCCGCCAGCGTCTCGTCTTTCACAATGCGTCCGCGTGGTATGTTCTTGTCGCGCGCCTCGGTTTCGCGCCATGCGGCCAGCGCCTTCAGCCTGCCCAGCACATCGGGCTTGCGGCTGGAGATGCGCACCCGCTTCCACGCCTCTTCGGGCAGGTTTTCATAGTTGGACGGTTCCCCGATGCGCTCCATCTCATCGTCGAGCCAGTCGCCGCGCCCGGTGGCCCTCAGCTTTTCCAGCATCATCGGAAAGATCTGGATCAGATAGGTCACATCGCCGATGGCATAATCGATCTGGCGCTTGTCGAGCGGCCTGCGGGCCCAATCGGTAAAGCGCGCGCCCTTATCCAGCGTTACGCCCATCCAGGCATCGACCAGATTGCCATAACCGATCTGTTCACCCAGCCCCAGAGCCATGGCGGCGATCTGGGTATCAAACAGCGGATGCGGTGTCTTGCCGGTGAGGTTGTAGATGATCTCCAGATCCTGCCCGCCCGCGTGAAATACCTTCAGCACATCCTCGTTGTTGACCATCAAGTCGAGCAGAGGCGTGAGGTCCAGCCCCGGCGCTTTGGGGTCGATTGCGGCGGCCTCATGCTGATCTGCGATCTGGACGAGGCAGAGTTCGGGCCAATAGGTGTTCTCGCGCATGAATTCGGTATCAATCGCGACCCAGGCGGAGCGGGCAAGGCGTTCACATAGGGCGGCGAGGTCTTTGCTGTCGGTAATCAGCGGATGAATTTGCATATGGTCTTCGATCACATTATGGGCAGGCGCGCGGGTGCGCTGCGGTTCTTACACAAGAGTTGTGGTGCGCATAGCCCGGTTACATTCATTTGTCATATTCAGAAACGAGCCTCATGCACGCATATCGCACTCATACCTGCGCCGAGCCGCGCCTCACTCACGCCGGGGAGACGATCCGGGTGTCCGGCTGGGTCCACCGCAAGCGCGATCATGGCGATCTGGTGTTCATCGATCTGCGCGATCATTATGGCATGGTGCAGATCGTGACCGAGGTGGACGGGCCGGTGTTCAAGGTGATCGAGAGCCTGAAACCCGAAAGCGTGGTGACGATCACCGGCAGGGTGGTGGCCCGCGCCAAGGAGGCGATAAACCCCAATCTCCCCACGGGCGAGGTTGAGATCAGGGCCGACGATGCCGTGCTGCTCTCCGCTGCTGCCGAGCTGCCTCTTCCCGTTGCGGGCGAGCAGGAATATCCTGAGGACGTGCGCCTGCGCTATCGCTTCCTCGATCTGCGGCGAGAGACGCTCCATGCCAACATCGTCAAGCGCACCAAAATCATTTCCGACATGCGCCGCCGGATGGAAGGCGCGGGCTTTACCGAATATTCGACGCCGATCCTGACCGCTTCCTCGCCTGAGGGGGCGCGCGACTTTCTGGTGCCCAGCCGCATCCATGCGGGCAAGTTCTACGCCCTCCCGCAAGCGCCGCAGCAGTACAAGCAATTGCTGATGGTCGCCGGGTTCGACCGCTATTTCCAGATCGCGCCCTGCTTCCGCGATGAAGACCCGCGCGCAGACCGTCTGCCGGGCGAATTCTACCAGCTCGACCTCGAAATGAGCTTCGTCACGCAGGAAGACGTGTGGAACACGATGGAGCCGGTGATCGCGCAAGTGTTCGAGGCGTTTGCCGACGGCAAGCCGGTGACGCCTGCGGGCAGCTTTCCGCGTATTCCCCATGCCGAGGCGATGCTCAAATATGGCTCCGACAAGCCTGATTTGCGCAATCCGATCCTGATCACCGATGTGACCGAGCATTTCGTCGGTTCGGGCTTCGGCATTTTTGCGGGGATCGTCGAAGGAGGCGGCGTGATCCGCGCGATCCCGGCGCCGGGTGCAGGGGCGGGCAGCCGCAAGTTCTTTGACGACATGAACGTCTGGGCGCGGGGCGAGGGCTATTCCGGCCTCGGCTATATCAACATCAAGGATGGCGAGCCGGGCGGCCCCATCGCCAAGAACCACGGCCCCGAAGCCACCGCAAAGCTGATCGAGGCGCTGGGCCTCGGCCCCAATGACGGCGTATTCTTTGCGGCGGGCAAGGAGGCACAGGCGGCAAAGCTCGCCGGCCTCGCGCGCATCCGCGTGGGCGAGCAGCTTGACCTTATCGACAAAGACCGGTTCGAACTGTGCTGGATCGTCGATTTCCCGTTCTACGAATATGACGAGGATGAAAAAAAGCTCGACTTCGCGCACAACCCGTTCTCGATGCCGCAGGGGGGCATGGAGGCGCTGGAGGGCAATGATCCGCTGTCGATCAAGGCCTATCAGTATGACATGGTCTGCAACGGCTTCGAGATCGCCTCAGGCTCGATCCGCAACCAGCACCCTGACCTGATGGTGAAGGCGTTCGAGCTGGTAGGTTTGAGCAAGGCGGATGTGGAAGAGCGCTTTGGCGGCCTTTACCGCGCGTTCCAATATGGCGCGCCCCCTCATGGCGGCATGGCGGCTGGGGTGGATCGCATCGTGATGCTGCTGTGTGGCGCGCAAAACCTGCGCGAGGTCACGCTGTTCCCGATGAACCAGCGCGCGGAAGATTTGCTGATGAGCGCGCCGTCTCCGGCCGCGCTCAAGCAACTGCGCGAGCTGCATATTCGGGTGGTCGAGCCGAACAAGGGCTGATCCTGTCCCCATTTGGGGCAGCACAGGGCGCAGGCTCCGCTCGACAGGGCGCGCCCCGCGGGGTTAGGTTCATGTGATGACGATATCTCTCTCCGACTATGAAAAGGGCGACAGTTTCGCGGGCGATTTTGACGACGCACTGGCCGTGCTTCAACAACGGCTGGAGCGCATACAGGTCGCGCATATCGTGCATAACCGGCGCAGCGTCGTGCTGTTCGAGGGGTGGGACGCTTCCGGCAAGGGCGGCATCATCAAGCGCCTCACCGCCACGCTCGATCCGCGCTATTATCAGGTCTGGCCGATCGGCGCGCCCAATGAGGAGGAGCGCGATCGTCACTTCCTCTGGCGCTTCTGGCGTCGCCTGCCTGCCGGGGGCAATATCGGCATCTTTGATCGGAGCTGGTATGGCCGTGTGCTGGTAGAGCGGGTCGAGGGCTTCTGCACCGAGCGCGAATGGAAGCGCGGCTATGACGAGATCAACGAGTTCGAGGCACAGCAGATCGATGGCGGCACCAATATCGTCAAGATTTTCGTGCATGTGACGCAGCAGGAGCAGGACAAGCAGCTTGCCGAGCGGCTGGATGACCCGTGGAAGCGCTGGAAGACCGGCGCTGAGGACTATCGCAACCGTGCGCGTCGCGCGGACTATCTCGACGCGATGCACGATATGTTCCGCCTCACCGATACACGCTGGGCGCCGTGGACGGTGATCGACGGGAATGACCGCAAGACGGGGCGCATCGCCGCGCTTACCGCCATTGCCGATGCGCTGGAAAAGCGGGTGCCAATGGGCATGCCCGATGCTGATCCGGCTGTTGTGGCGCTGGCTGAGCAAGCCTTTGAATATTGCCCCAGGGATGCCAAATAGGCTTTCGTGCGTCCCGGACTGGAAAATTGACGGGAAATGCGCTATATAGCCGGTTCGATTGAGGGAATTTGGCCATGCTTGGCGGATTGATAGCCTATCTGGATTCGATAAAGGCGCGTGACCCGGCGCCGCGTTCGCGCATGGAGATTCTCCTTTACCCTGGCGTCTGGGCGGTGTTCTGGCATCGTGTAGCGCACAGGCTGTTTCGGGCGCGGCTCTATTTTCTGGCGCGTGCGGTCAATCATCTCTCTCGCTTTCTGACCGGGAATGACATTCACCCCGGCGCAAAGATCGGCCGCAATCTCTTTATCGACCATGGCTTCACGGTCATCGGGGAGACGGCGGAGATCGGCGACAATGTGACGCTCTATCAGCATGTCACGCTGGGCGGCACAGACCCCGCCAACGGCATTGCCGGCAAAAGGCACCCCACTCTGGCGGATGGCGTGATCGTGGGATCTGGCGCACAAGTATTGGGGCCGATTATGGTGGGTGCGCGGGCGCGGGTGGGGGCCAATGCGGTCGTCACCAAGGATGTGCCCGAAGGCGCGACGATGGTGGGCATCCCCGCGCGGCAGATGCTGGTCGATGTCTCAGCCTATCAGCGTGATTTTGTGCCCTATGGCACCCCGTGCAGCGAAGTGTTCGATCCCGCGACTCAAAAGCTCGAAATCCTGCAATGCGAGGTTGAACGGCTGACCAAGCTGATCGCGGAGTTGAAGAAAGAGCGCGATCTGGCGCGAGAGGGCGGAGCGCTGTTTACCGATCAGGATGAACCCAAGGAGCGCGGTCGCGCCTGATGGGGGAGGTTTCTCCGTTCCCGCATCACAGGCAGCCGGGGCAGACCGGGTTTGAACGGCAAGAGCTTTCCCGCATCATGGATCTGTATGGCCGGATGGTCTCGGCTGGGCACTGGCGCGACTATTCGATGAACTTCGACAAGGAAGCGGCGATATTTTGCGCCTTTCGCCGGGCGGCGGAACGGCCGGAATATCGCATCGAGAAGCGCCCCTCGCTGCGCAACCGGCAGGGCATGTGGGCGCTGATCGGCGAGGCAGGCGCGGTGTTGAAGCGGGGACAGGAGCTCGCGGGCGTACTCGCGCCTGTGGAGCGCAAGCTGTTGAGGCTGATCGAGAAATAGCCTGATGGGTCGCAGTGCCCTTCCATGAAACATAAATGACATCAAACCGTCATATTTCTGTAACATAACCGTCATAGCGGCGTCACAGAAGTTTCATGATGGAGAAATAAATGACGCCTCATCTCATGCTGCGCGCGGCGCTTCTCGCCGGTTGCGCAGTCGTTCCATCCCTCGCTCATGCGCAGGCGCTCAGCGTTCAGGATGCGGCGGCGCTGCGCTCCGAGTTGGAGGCGCTGAAGGCACAGATGCAGGCGTTGCAGGCGCGTCTTGACAAGGCGGAGAGCGGCGCGGCATCGGCCGCCGCCAGTGCGCAAAGCGCCACCACCACCGCGCAGAAGGCGGTCGAACTCGCCAACAAGGCCGGCTCCGCGCCGACAATCAAGTTCAAGGGCGCGCCCGAAATCAGCGATGGCAAAGGCTGGTCTTTCAAGCCGCGCGGGCGCCTCTTGTTCGATGCGGCGGTGGTGGATGCGCCCCGTGGCATCGTGGACCGCGGGCTTGGCTTTTCCAACGAAGTCCGCCGGGCGCGCCTGGGTGTAGAGGGCACGATCCCAGGTGGCTTCGGCTACAAGTTTGAAGCCGACATCGCCACCGGCGACGCAGAGCTTACCGACGCATTTCTGGATTATAAGCGGGGCGGCTTGACCGTTACAGTGGGGCAGCACAACACCTTTCAAGGCTTGGAGGAACTGTCGAGCTCCAACGATACCAGCTTCATTGAGCGAGCGGCCTTTACCGACGCCTTTGGGTTCGAGCGCCGGCTAGGCGTCTCTGCGCAGTATCAGGCAGGGCCGGTACTCGCGCAGGCAGGCCTGTTCACGGACAATGCCGCTGATCTCTCGAACGATGAGAATAACGGCGTTGGCGGCGACCTGAGGCTTGTCTATGCGCCGATGCTTGGCCATTCCCAGCTACATTTCGGCGTGTCCGGGCACTGGCGCGATCTGGGCGATGCGGTCACGAATGTGCGCTATCGTCAGCGGCCTCTGGTCCATACAACCGATACGCGGTTCATCGACACCAATTCGCTAGGCGGTGCCACCAAGGAGACGGGCTATGGTGCGGAGGCGGCTGTTATCGCCGGTCGCTTTCATGCCGCAGGTGAGGCATTCTGGCAGACAGTGCGCCGCACAGGTGCTGCCGACCCCACCTTCTTCGGCGGTAGCGTTGAAGCGGGTTGGTTTCTGACCGACGACACGCGCAGCTATAAGGGCGGCATGTTCAAAAGCATGAAGGTCAAGCATCCTCTCGGATCGGGTGGTATTGGCGCTGTGCAGGTCAACGCGCGTTACGACAGGCTTGATTTAAGCGACGGTGCGGTCATCGGCGGCGTGCAAGATGGATATATGGCGTCGCTGATCTGGACCCCCGTTGATCATATCCGTTTCATGCTGAACTACGCGCATATGGACTACACCAATGCAACGGTCGTCAATGCGATCAACGGCGACCGCAGCTATGGTGTGGACACGCTTGCAGCGCGGGCGCAGCTCAGCTTCTGATATCAGGTGAGGCGGGGCGGCGAGTGAGCCGCCCTTGCCTAGAGTAGTTGATCTGATCGAGTTAGATCGACTACTCTAATGCTTTGTTTAACCGCGATTTCTGAATCGTCAGATGATGCTATCTGACTGGAAATCGCTCTAATGCGCCGCTTCGGAATCCAGCGCGTAGCCAGCCGAGCGCACGGTGCGGATGATGTCTCTCAGCCCGCCCGCGTTGATCGCCTTGCGCAGGCGGCGGATGTGGACGTCGACCGTGCGCAGCTCGATGTCGCTGTCATGGCCCCACACGCTATCCAACAGCCGCTCGCGCGAGAATACCCAGCCCGGATGCTCCAGAAAATGCTTGAGCAGCCTGTATTCTGTTGGCCCCAAGGGGATCGTCTGGCCGGCGCGGCGCACCTTGTGGCCTACGGTATCCATCTCGATATCGGCAAAGCTGAGCGTCTCGCCCGCCAGCGCCGGGCGCACCCGCCTCAGCACCGCGCCGACCCGCGCCACCAGCTCGCGCGGTGAAAAGGGCTTGGTGACATAATCGTCAGCACCGGTTTCAAGCCCGCGTACCCGGTCTTCCTCCTCACCGCGCGCGGTGAGCATGATGATCGGCACGTTCGCAGTGTTGGGGCTGCGGCGCAGACGACGGCAGACCTCGATGCCCGACAGGCTCTCGACCATCCAGTCGAGCAGAACGATGTCGGGGATGCGCTCCTGCGCCATGATCAGCGCCTCCTCGCCATCCACGGTATGCGAAACCTCAAAATCTTCCTTGCGGAAGTGCCAGGTAACAAGCTCGGCGAGGGCGGCATCATCCTCAACCAGCAACATATGGGCGCGGCTCACAGACGGTCTCCGATCAGCTTTCGATTTTGACGTCCTTGTCGCGTTCCGGCAGATATTCCCCGGTCGCGGCATAATAGACCATCTCCGCCACATTGGTGGCATGGTCGCCGATGCGCTCGATGTTCTTGGCGATGAACAACAGATGCGCACACTCCGAAATGGTCTTCGGGTTTTCGACCATATAGGTCACGAGCGTACGGAAAATGCTGTTGTAGAAGCTGTCGACAACACTATCGCGCGCTATCACCGCCTCCGCCAACAGGGCGTCACGCGCCGAGAAGGCATTGAGCGCATCGCCCACCATCTCACTCGCGACCTGGGCCATCGAGGGCAGCAGCGAGATCGGCTCGATCGTGCGATGATCGCCGATCTTGGGCACGCGCTTGGCGATGTTCTTGGCATAGTCGCCGATGCGCTCGACCACGCCGACAATCTTCAGCGCCGCGATCACCTCGCGCAGATCGTCCGCCAGCGGCGCGCGCAGGGCGATGATCTGCACCACCAGCCGCTCGACTTCAGACTCCAGCGCGTCGATCCGCTCATCACCGAGCACCACGGCCTTGGCTTTCTTGAGGTCTTGCTCGACAAGGGCGGTCATCGCCTCGTCTATCGCGGTTTCCACGCGCCCGCCCATCTCGGCGATCAGGCCGCGCAGGCGGTTAATGTCTTCGTCAAAGGCTTTGACAGTATGCTGTTCGGCCATCGTTCACTCCTCCAGCATGATAACAGGGTCAGCCATAGCGGCCGGTAATATAATCCTTGGTGCGATCTTCGCGCGGATTGGTGAATATTTCGGAAGTCGAGCCATATTCTACCAGCGTGCCTAAGTGGAAAAAGGCGGTGCGTTGAGACACGCGTGCGGCCTGCTGCATATTGTGGGTCACGATCACGATAGCATAGCGGCCGCGCAGCTCGTGGATCAGCTCCTCTATCTTGGCGGTGGCAATGGGATCGAGCGCGGAACATGGCTCGTCCATCAGGATGACCTCCGGCTCCACTGCAATTGCGCGGCCGATGCACAGGCGCTGCTGTTGCCCGCCCGACAGTGCGGTGCCGCTGTCCTTGAGGCGATCCTTCACCTCGTCCCACAGCCCAGCGCGGCGCAGCGAGGATTCGACGATCACGTCAAGGTCCGCCTTCGCGCTCGCCAGCCCGTGGATTCGCGGGCCATAGGCGATATTGTCATAGATCGACTTGGGGAACGGATTGGGTTTCTGAAACACCATGCCGACGCGCGCGCGGAGCTGAACCACGTCCATGCCAGAGGAATAGATATTCTCGCCATCCAGCGTAATCTCGCCCTCCACCCGCGCACTGGCGACCGTGTCGTTCATGCGGTTGAGGGTGCGCAGGAACGTCGATTTGCCACAGCCAGACGGGCCGATGAACGCGGTCACATTATCGGTATCGACATCGATCGACACGTTCTGGATCGCCTGTTTCTCGCCATAAAAGACGTTGACGTTGCGGGCGCTCATCTTGGGTGTGGAGGATTGGGGCATAAGCGCGTTACCAACGTCTTTCGAATTTGTTGCGGAGGTAGATGGCGATGCTGTTCATGCTGAGCAGGAACAGCAGCAACACGATGATCGCGGCGGAGGTCTTTTCGACAAAGCCCTTGCTGACTTCGTCTGACCACAGGAAAATCTGCACCGGCAGCACGGTGGCCGGGTCGGTGATGCCGCCGGGCGGGCTGGCGATGAAGGCGCGCATGCCGATCATCAGCAGCGGCGCAGTCTCTCCCAGCGCGCGGGCCATGCCGATGATCGTGCCGGTCATGATGCCCGGCAGCGCAAGCGGCAGCACATGGTGGAACACCACCTGAATGGGGGACGCGCCGATGCCAAGCGCGGCGTCGCGGATGGAAGGCGGCACCGCCTTGATCGCGTTGCGCCCGGCGATGACGATGACGGGCATCGTCATCAGCGCCAGCGTCATGCCGCCGACCAGCGCGGCAGAGCGCGGCAGGTGCATGACATTGAGGAACACGGCGAGGCCCAACAGGCCAAAGATGATAGAAGGCACTGCCGCCAGATTGTTGATCGACACCTCGATCATGTCCGTCCAGCGGTTGCGCGGCGCATATTCTTCCAGATAAAGCGCGGCCAGCACACCTACCGGAAAGCTCAGCAGCAGCGTGACCGCCATCGTCAGCAACGAGCCTTTGAATGCACCCCAGATGCCTACCTGCGTCGGGTCCGTAGCGTCGCTGGAGGTGAGGAAATCCCAGTTGACGGCGCGCGTTGCAATCCCCGCCTTGTCGAGCCGCGCATAGGCCGCCTCTGCCTCTGGCGAGCCATCGGATTTTGCGGCGATATCAAGATCGTCAGACGCGGGAAGAGACAGCGTCACGCTTTTTTGCAGCAGCGAAGGGTCCGCCTTCACCGCATCCCGCATGACAAGCCACGCGCCCGGCGCGATCCATACGCCATCCTGGCCCAGCGCGCCGGTTGCCGCCTGATCGGTCAACGCCTGCCAGTTGACGCTGGCAAGCACCGCATCGGCGCCTTCGCCCCTCAGGGTGGCCGGGTCGATCACGATCGGCGCCTTGGGAAAATCGACGCGCACAGCCAGTTCGGTGCGGGTAAAGCCCGATGCCCCCTCGTGCAGCATGGAAATTAGCAGGAACGCCAGAAATCCGGCAGACATCAGGATCGCGGTAAGGCCGATCATGCGAAACCGGCGCTCCGAGGAATAGCGCGCGGCGATCCGCTTTTGCATATCCGCGCCCTTCCAGTCAGTGGGGGCGCGGCGACGCTCGGTGGAGGGAATGGGCGCGTTCATTCGTAGGCCTCGCGATAGCGCTTCACCACATGCAGCGCGACGATGTTGAGCAGCAGCGTGACCACGAACAGCACCAGGCCGAGTGCAAAGGCAGCAAGCGTCTTGGCGCTCTCGAATTCCTGATCGCCAGTCAGCAATTGCACGATCTGGGTCGTCACCGTTGTCACGCTGGCGAACGGATTGAGCGTGAGGTTGGCGGCAAGCCCGGCAGCCATGACGACGATCATCGTCTCGCCGATCGCGCGGCTGACCGCGAGCAACACGCCGCCTACCACGCCGGGCAATGCAGCGGGAATGAGCACCTGTTTGATGGTTTCACTGGTGGTTGCGCCCATGGCGAGGCTGCCGTCGCGCATGGATTGCGGCACACTGTTAATGCTGTCGTCGGCCATAGAGGAAACGAACGGGATAATCATCACGCCCATCACGAGGCCCGCCGCAAGCGCGCTTTCCGACGAGGCGTTGCTGATGCCTACCCATGCCGCGAAATCCCGCAGATTGGGCGCAATCGTCAGAGCTGCGAAATAGCCGTAAACCACGGTGGGCACCCCGGCGAGCACCTCCAGCATCGGTTTCAGCCATGCACGTGCGGCGGGGCGGGCATATTGGGTGAGGTAGATCGCGCTCATCAGCCCCAGTGGAATGGCTACGAACATCGCAATGATCGCGCCGATGAAAATCGTGCCCCAGAACAGCGGCACCGCGCCGAATGCGTCCTCGTTGCCATAGCCCATCGCGGCGGATTGCGGCGACCATTTGAGGCCGAACAGAAAATCGAACGGATTGACCATCGCGAAGAAACGCAGCGATTCCCACAGCAACGAGCCGACGATGCCGACTGTGGTGACGATCGCGATCAGCGAGGCGACTAGCAGCGCAGACATCACCACCCGCTCCACCTTGGTGCGCGCGCGGAAATCTGGCCGGATACGGGTGAAGGCAAAGGCGCCGCCCGCAAAAGCCAGCATCAAGGCGGCGAGCGCACCCCCTAGCGAGTAAAAGCGGTGGGCGGAGCGGTATGGCTCAATCAAGGCGTTGGCTCTTGGGTCAAACGCCGCCTGCGCATTGCCCAGCGCGACATTGCGCGCCTCGGTGAGGATGGCCGAGCGGCTCATGGCATCGATCGGCAGCGCGGCCGCCGCCGAATCCTGCAACGCCCGCTCGGTTACGAGGCCGGGCATCACATTGGCCCAAATCACGAGAAACAGCAGGGCAGGGGCCAGTACCCACAAGGCGGCATACCAGCCATGATAGACCGGGAGCGAGTGGAGCAACGGCCTGCCGCTGCGGTTGCGACTGGCTCCGCCCGAAGGCGCGGGGGCCAGCCGCACGGCTTTCGCACGTGCGGACAGCCAGGCGACCAGCCCCAGCCCCAATATCAGCGTAACAATTGCAACCCCGTTCACGTCGCCCGATTCCTTCCGGCCTGTTTGGCCCGGCTCTTATTATTTCAGGTCAGCGCCGTCCATCACTGTCAGCGATGTAGCGACCTCTGCATTTTTGGCACGCGTCTCTTCCGTTGCGGCGACCATGCCCCGCTTGGTGAGATAGCCACCGGGCGCCCATGCCTTGGGGAATTCAGCCACAAACTGCTGAAGGCCCGGAATGGCCTGCATGTGCGCCTTCTTCACATAAATGTAGAGCGGACGCGCGCCGGGATATTTACCGCTCGCAACATTGTCATATGTGGCTTCGACTCCGTTCAGCGGAATATCCTTCAGCGTGGCGCGGTTTTCTTCCAAAAAGCTGTAGCCGAAGATGCCGACGCTGTTGGGGTTTGCGCCCAGCTTGGAAACGATCAGATTGTCGTTCTCGCCAGAGTCGATATATTTGCCGTCTTCACGGACGCGCGTGCAGGTTTCCTTATACGCCTTCTCGTCCTTTTCCTTCAGCTCCTTCATCGCCGGATCGCTCTGGCAGCCCTTTTCGAGGATCAGCTCAGAGAGCGAGTCGCGCGTGCCGGAGGTGGAGGGCGGGCCGAAGACCGAAATAGCGACCTTGGGCAGGCTTGGGTCAACATCGGCCCAGGTCTGTGCCTTGTTCTCGCCCTTGCCGAACGGATTGGCCGCCAGCGCCTTGTATACCAGCTCAGGCGTCAGCTTGAAGCCGGGGCCCTTGTTCGATTCGGCAAAGGCGAGGCCATCGACACCGATCTGGATCTCGATGATTTCCTTCACGCCATTGGCCAGGCAGCTCTCATACTCGCTCTTTTTCATGCGGCGCGAGGCGTTCTCGATATCGGGGTGCTGCGGGCCAACCCCTGCGCAAAACAGCTTCATGCCCGCGCCAGTGCCGGTCGATTCGATGATGGGAGACTTCATGCCGGCGTTGTTCTGGACAAACTGCTCGGCAACGGCGGTGGCGAAGGGATAGACGGTGGATGAACCGACCGCGCGAATCTGGTCGCGCGCGCTGCCGCCGCCGCTGGTGCCGGCCTGATCCCCGCACCCGGCCAGCATCGTGGCGCAGGCGAGGGCGGAAATGGCGTACAGTGCTCTTTTGCTCATGATAATCTCCTCAAAAAGCCGTTGGGCCATGTCCGATTCATGGGGCCATAGCGGCGCGTGAAGCATCCATTGTGACGGTTCGATTACAGTTTTATGACAGTGGAGCCGATGCGTCGATTTCATGAGTGACTTCGGTCGCTTCGGTCTTCTTCTCGGCCTGGGGCAACAGCACCGAAACCGTGGTGCCCTTGCCCATGCTGCTCTTGATGTCGAGCCTGCCGCGATGCCGCTCGACAATATGTTTCACGATGGCGAGCCCCAGGCCGGTGCCGCCCAAAGCCCGGCTGCGCCCCGAATCGACCCGATAGAAGCGCTCTGTGAGGCGGGGCAGATGATCAGGCGGGATGCCTTCGCCCTCGTCGCTCACTTCCAGCCTAATCATCGCGGAATCTACTGCGCGCACCTGAACGGTGATGGGCGAGCCGGGGCGGCCATATTTGGCGCTGTTGCTCACGAGGTTGTGCAGCAGCTGGCCGATCTGGAGCCTGTCCCCCTGTACTGGCGGGAGATCGTCGCCAAGCGCGGAAACGATGTCGCCGCCGCGTTCGCCAAGGTTTTGGCGCGATACCGCCAGCACTTCTGCAATCAGCTCTGGCATCGCGATCAGCTCTGTCGGCAGGCGGTGCTTGTCCGCCTCGATGCGCGAGAGCGACATCAGGTCGTCGACCAGCTGGCGCATCCGCCGCGCCTCGCTTTCGAGGATAGAGAGAAAGCGCCCGCGTGTTTGCGCGTCTCCTCCGGCATGTGGATCCTGCAGGGTTTCGATAAAGCCCAGAATTGCGGCCAGCGGCGTGCGCAGCTCGTGGCTGGCATTGGCGACAAAATCGCCGCGCGCACGCTCTGCGGCGTGCATATCCGTCTCGTCTTCCAGATAGACGAAGAGGCGCTGCTGCTCCGTATCGCGGCCCAGCGGGATGATCCGCATCGCCCACCGCTGCGCGCGCGTGCCCAGACCGATAATGTCGATCTTCACCGGCGCATCCATTGGCTCGGCGCTGGTCAGGCGCTCGGCGGCGGCAGGGTGCCGAATCGCGATGCGCACATCCTCGCCCAAAATATGCTGCCCCAGCAGCTTGAGCGCGGGGGCATTGGCCGTCATCACCCGCCCTCCAGCGATCACCAGCACTGGCGCGTTCAATCCGTGAACAATCTGTCGGAAGGCGGGCAGATCGAGATAGTCGTCAGACTCTGTGTCTGGAGCCTGAAGCGCAGGCGGAGGCAGCCGCTCATCCTCCTGATGGAGCATCAGAAACGTCAGCACCAGTGCGGTGGCGATCAAGATGGCGACAACATCAAGCCCCGCGCCGACCATCAGCATCGCACCAACCGAGACGGCAATCACCGTCAGCGCGGTGGATAGTTGAAGGCTCTTACCCGGAATCATTATCTGCACTCTGGATTAATCTCACAAAAATTGCGATGGAATGATGACAGTTTTTGAAGGGGCGGGTGGCACGGATATGGACGAACGAAACCCAAGCAGCTCCCATGCCTGCCCATCGGTTGACGGGCAGGAGGCTTCGGACGCGGCCAACAAGGGCGTCGGCAGGCGTCGGCTTCTGCTCGGCGGCGGACTTGCGGCGGCCTCTGCGGTTGTTTCCATCCGGCCCGCGCTGGCGCAAACAGCGGCCTCTGTGCTCCATTGCCAGATCCCGGTCCCCGATCCTTCACGCTCCGGCCAGGCCATCGCGGCCGATGGCTCGCTGGTTCCCGCTGGCACGCAGGGCGCCTTTCCGGCCAGCGGGCGGCCCTTCACCGGCGAGGAGGTGAAGGCGGCGCTGCGGGGGCGCACCCTGCCGGGCACCACCTATGAGCAGAGCCGCGCCTATCTCAACTATATCCGCCGCCTGCAAAGCGGCACCAGCGGCTTTACCTGCTACGCCTCTTTGCAGATGCCCCGCTGAGCCTCATGAAAGCGGGCGAAGCGCGGGCCTATGTGCGGTGCGCTGATGATGAGAGCATCTGGCGGGAGCTGGACGGGCTGAACCTTGTCTTTCATCGTCCCTCCGGCCTTACCCACATGCTCACTTCGCCCTTGCCCGAAATATGCGCGGCGCTGGATAATCAGCCGGTAACGGCGGCGACGTTGCTGGAGCGCCTGTCTGCGCGCTTTGACCTTGGCGAGGAGGGGGATGCACTGGCGGCGCTGGAGGCGCATCTTGCTGAACTGGCCGCGCTGGGCCTGATCGGAAGCCAGCCTTGCGCCATAGCCTGACCCTCGCCATCGGCCCGGCCACGTTTCGCATCGGCTCGGCATGGGAACAGCCGATTGCGCAGTTGCGCGCGCTCTATGCCGCCTATCCGCAAGACGCCGCCGCTATAGCCGATTATGCCGTGCGGCTGGAGCCTGCCGGGCCACTGCGGCGTTGGTGGCGGCCCTCGGTGCGGATCGCGGGGGACCATATGCTGCCCGATGCCGCGCCGATGGCGCTGCGGCATGGCCTGCTCGCCGCCGAAATGGGGATGAACCTGCAAATGGCGCTGGGGTGGCGGCGGCATCTGCTGATCCACGCCAGCAGCGTCGAAAAGGGCGGCCGCGCGCTGGTGATGACGGGCGAGTCCGGATCGGGCAAGTCCACGCTGGCGGCGCTGCTGGGTGAGCGCGGCTGGCGCTTCATGGGCGATGAGTTCGCACTTCTGGATCTTGCGGACGGGCGCGTACACCCTTTTCCGCGCCTCGTGTCGCTCAAGAACGCCGCGATTGGCGTGATGCGCGCCGAGGTGAACGACGCCACCCGCTTTGGCCCGATGATGCGCGAGACGCCGAAGGGCGATATCGTTCACCTCATCCCGCCTCAGGATTCGATTGCGCGGATGCGCGAACCCGCCCGCCCGGCGTTGTTGCTTTTCCCGCGCTATGGCTTCGCGCGCGATGTGCGGCCGGTGGGGCAGGGCGAGGCGTTTATGCGCCTGACGCAGGCGTCCACCAACTATGTCGCGCTGGGCGAGGCAGGATTTGACGCGCTGCATCGTTTCGTGACCGGTGTTCCGGCGCTGGCCGTGGACTATGAGAGCGGCGCGGCGGCGCTGGACATCATCGACGCGTTGTGGGGTGAGGTAGCATGAGCGCGGCGGCGCTGGTTCAGTTGATGCGCACACCGGAATCCGCCGCTGCATTGCGCGCGGATCAGTGGAACGGCATCCTTTCTGCCGCGCGTGCAGAGCGGCTGCTCGGTACGCTGGCGGCGCTGCTGGAGTATGTGGCGGTGCCCGATGCGGTGCGGGCAATCCTTGCCGATGCGCGCCGCGATGCCGAGCGGGAACAACGCATCGCCCTGTGGGAGGCGAACCGCGCGGTGGAAGCCCTCGCGCCGCTAGGGCTGGAGCCGATATTGCTGAAAGGCGCGGCCTATGCGGCGGCGGGTCTGAACGCAGCGCGAGGGCGCATGATCGGGGACCTCGATATCCTCGTGCCGCGAGATCGGCTGGAGGAGGCTGAGGGCGCGCTGCTGGCCGCAGGATGGGAGTGGGTGAAGCCGGACCCCTATGACGACGCCTATTACCGCCGCTGGATGCACGAGCTGCCGCCGCTTATCCACCGCGAGCGGGACCGGATGATCGACGTCCATCACACGATCCTTCCCCTCACTGCGCGGCCCCGGCCAGACGCAGCGGCGCTGATCGCGCAGAGTGTGGAGATTGGCGGGGGGCTGCGTGTGCTGTCGCCAGCGGACAGGATAATCCATGCGGTCGCGCATATGCTGGCCGATGGAGATTTATCCGGCGGTCTAAGAAACCTATGGGATATTAAATGCTTGTTTGCAGAAATTGAGGATAAATCTGAATTAGAGCGTCGGGCCGCGCGCCATGGCCTGACTGCGCATCTCGCCCGCGCGCGGCGACTGGCCGATCATGTTTATGGGCAGGGCGAAACGCGCGTCACTTTGGCCGACCGCGTGTTCCTCCGCCGCCTGCTATCCCGTGACGCGTGGGGGCGAGACAGCCGCAAATGGCTGGGCCTTGCCTTCTATATCCGCTCGCACCTGTTGCGTATGCCGCCGCTGATGCTGATCCGGCATTTGTGGACGAAATGGCGCAAGGGCCATCGGCCGGTTTAGCCCCAACGTCATCCCGGACTTGATCCGGGATCCCGCTTCTGTAGTCGGGGCTTCGATTTTGGATCCCGGATAGCGCGATTTTCTGACCAAATCCCAATGGATTTGGAGAAAATCGGCTTCCGGGATGACGGTGCGGGAATCTAACGCTCCCATCCCTCCAGCAGCGTCACCAGATCCTCGAACCGATGCAAAATCGCGTCCGCGCCCAGTTCGTGGCTCACATCCACAAAGCCAAAGCTCACCGCAACGCTCGCCAGCCCGGCATTTTTCGCGCCGTCTATGTCGTTCGATGTATCGCCCAGAAACACACAGCGCCCGCCGCCCGCGCGCCGCACCATCTCGTGCAGCGGCTCCGCATGCGGCTTGGCCTTGCCGACGGTATCGCCGCCGATGATCGCATCGAAATGCGGCTCCAGCTCCAGCGCCCTCAACAGCGGCAGCGTGAACCGCTCGAACTTGTTGGTGCAGATGGCGAGCCTGATCCCGCGCCCGCGCAGCTCCGCCATAGCCTCTGCCGCGCCGGGATAGAGCCGGGTATGGTCATGGAGATGCTCCTGATACCACGCCATGAGCACGGGCGTCAGTTCGTCCAGCAGCTCTGGCGTATAATCGCCCGAAGCCTTCAATGCGCGCTCCAGCATCACGCGCGTACCCTTGCCGACGAAGCGCTTGATCTCGTCTACCTCGTGCAGCGGCAAGCCGACGGTGGAGAGCGTGTGGTTCACGGCGGCGGCCAGATCGAGGCTGCTGTCCACCAAGGTGCCATCAAGGTCAAAGCCAACAATGTCGAAAGGAATTTGTGCCATAGGCGCGCCCATGCCTTCTCGCATGTGGAAAAGGCAAGCCAAACATGGCAGAGGGCATATTTCATACAGGCACGGGACTGAATCGTGAATAGCGCATCGAACGAACGGCCGCTGGCGGTCATCATATTGGCGGCCGGGCAGGGCACGCGGATGAAATCCGGCCTGCACAAGGTGCTGCACACCATTGCCGGGCGGCCGATGCTGATGCACCTCCTTGCCACGGTCGAGGCGCTGGGGGTGGAGCGCAAGGTTGTGGTCGTGGGCGCAGGGCGTGAGCAGGTCGAGGCAGCCGTCGCTGGGCATGGCGTCGATATCGTGGTGCAGGCGCCGCAGCTCGGCACCGGCCATGCCGTCGCGCAGGCGCATGATGCACTGGCCGGCTTTGCGGGCGATGTGCTGATCCTCTATGGCGATGTGCCGCTGGTGCGCGCCGAAACGATGCGCGCGATGATCGAGCGGCTGAACATGGGCGATGCCCCGCGCAGCGTGGTGCTGGGCTTCCGGCCCGATGACGCCGCCGCTTATGGCCGGATCATTGCCGATGCGCAGGGGCTTATTGGCAAGATGGTGGAGTTTAAGGACGCTTGCGCAGAAGAACGCGCGGTGACTTTATGCAACAGCGGGCTGATGGCGGTGCGCGCGACCGATCTGTTCATTTTGCTCGATCAGATCAACAACGATAACGCCGCCGGGGAATATTATCTGCCGGATATCGTGATGCTGCCCGGCAGCCAGAGCGCGGTGATCGAGACGGACGCTGACGAGGTGGCGGGCGTCAACAGCCGGATCGAGCTGGCGGCGGTCGAGGCGCGCTGGCAGGCGCGGCGGCGCGATGAGGCGATGCGCGAAGGCGCCACGCTGATCGCGCCGGAAACGGTGTTTTTCGCGCACGATACCGTGCTGGGGCGTGATGTGGTGGTGGAACCCCATGTCGTGTTCGGGCCGGGCGTGGTGATTGAAGATGGCGTGACGATCCACAGCTTCTCGCATTTGGAGGGCGCGGTGGTGCATATGGGCGCGCAGATCGGCCCTTATGCGCGGCTGCGGCCCGGCGCGGATATCGGCAAGAAGGCGCGGGTGGGCAATTTCGTCGAGATCAAGAAGGCGAGCCTTGGCGAGGGCGCGAAAGCCAATCACCTCTCCTATATCGGCGATGCGTCCGTGGGTGCGGGGGCGAATATCGGCGCGGGCACGATCACCTGCAACTATGACGGCTTCCTCAAATACAAGACCGAGATCGGCGCGGGCGCTTTCATCGGCTCCAACAGCGCATTGGTTGCCCCGGTGAAGATCGGCGACGGCGCGATTATCGGCGCGGGCAGCGTGGTAACGCAGGACGTGGCGGCGGATGCGCTGGCGCTCGTCCGCGCGCCGCAACAGGAGAAACCGGGTTGGGCCGCCAGGTTCCGCCAGATCATGACGGCTCGCAAGGCCACAAAGTCCTAACCCCCAGTCTCATTCGTTTCGAGGAGCATGTGATGCAGAACAGCCCGTGGAGCCATCAACGCAAACCCGGCGTGGCCGACGATATCGACTTCGAGATCAAGGGGCAGGAGCTTCAGTTCCTTGAGGTAGAGCTGGATCCAGGCGAAAGCGCCATATCCGAGGCGGGCGCGATGGTGTGGAAAGACGCGGCCATCACAATGAGCACCGTGTTCGGCGATGGCAGCGGCGGCGCCGACCAGGGCTTCATGGGCAAGCTGCTCGGCGCGGGCAAGAGGCTGGTGACGGGCGAGAGTCTGTTCACCACCGTCTTCACCCATCAGGGGCAAGGCAAGGCGCGCGTCGCCTTTTCGGCGCCCACGCCGGGCGCGATCCTTCCGCTCAAGCTTGATCAATATGGTGGCACGCTGATTTGCCAGAAAGACAGTTTCCTGGCGGCGGCGAAAGGCGTTTCCATCGGCATAGCTTTTCAGCGGCGGGTGATGACCGGCCTGTTCGGCGGCGAGGGCTTCATCATGCAGCAGCTGACCGGCGATGGCTGGGTGTTCGTGCAGATGGGCGGTACGGTGGTGGAGCGGGAGCTGGCGCCCGGCGAGGAAATTCATGTCGATACCGGCTGCCTTGCCGCCTATACCGCCAATGTCGACTTCGATCTGGTCGCGGCGGGTGGCATCAAGTCCATGCTGTTCGGCGGCGAAGGCGTGTTCTTCGCGCGCCTGCGCGGGCCGGGGCATGTCTGGGTTCAGTCGCTTCCCTTCGCGCGGCTTGCCGGGCGGATGCTGGCGGCGGCGGGCAGCCGGGGCGGTCAGAACCGCGGTGAGGGATCGGCGCTCGGCAGCCTGGGCGATCTTATCAGCGGCAACTGAACAAAACGAACACTTGAAATCGAAGGCTTGAGACGATGTGCGGCATTATCGGAATTGTGGGGAAGGAAGATGTCGCGGAGCGGCTGCTGGATGGTCTGAAGCGCCTCGAATATCGCGGATATGACAGCGCGGGCATCGCCACCGTGTTTGACGGCGCGATTGAGCGGCGGCGGGCAGAGGGCAAGCTGGGCAATCTGGCCAGAGAACTGCGCGACGAGCCGCTGCCCGGCACCATCGGCATCGCGCACACCCGCTGGGCGACGCACGGCGCGCCGACGACCGCCAACGCCCATCCCCACGCCACGCGCGAGGTGGCGCTGGTCCACAACGGCATCATCGAGAATTTCAAGCAGCTGCGCGAGGAGCTGATCGCGCGCGGACGGCATTTCGATAGCCAGACGGATACGGAGGTTGTCGCGCATCTGGTGAGCGAGCGGATCGAGCAGGGCGCCTCGCCGGAGGAGGCTGTGCGCGATGTGCTGCCCCGCCTGCATGGTGCCTTCGCGCTCGCCATCCTGTTTCGCGCGCACCCGGATTTGCTCATCGGCGCGCGATTGGGTTCCCCTCTGGTGGTGGGCTATGGCGATGGCGAGACCTATCTGGGCTCCGACGCGCTGGCGCTCGCGCCATTGACGCAGAAAATCGCGTATCTGGAAGAAGGCGACTGGGTGGTCATCACCCGGACAAGCGCGCAGATCTTCGACCGTGACAACAACCCTGTCGAACGCCCCGTCACCGTCTCCGGCGTGTCGGGCGCGATGATCGACAAGGGCAACCACCGCCACTTCATGGCGAAGGAGATTTACGAGCAGCCCGTCGTCGTCGCGCAGACGCTGCGCTCCTATCTGCGGCGCATGGAAAATCAGGTGTCGCTGCCCGATATGGATTTCGACCTGGGGCAGGTGAAGCGCGTGACGATCGTGGCGTGCGGCACGAGCTTTTATGCGGGGTTGGTCGCGAAATATTGGTTCGAGAAGTTCGCGCGCGTACCGGTCGACATCGATGTGGCGAGCGAGTTCCGCTATCGCGACCCGGTGCTGGAGCCGGGCGGGTTGGCGCTGTTCATCAGCCAGTCTGGCGAGACGGCGGATACGCTGGCCGCGCTGCGTCATGCCAAGGCGCAGAGCCAGATCATCGCCGTCGTCGTCAACGTGCCGACCAGCAGCATGGCGCGCGAGGCCGACTTGCTGCTGCCTACCCATGCCGGGCCGGAGATTGGTGTTGCCTCGACCAAGGCGTTCACCTGCCAGTTGGCCGTGCTGGCTGCGCTCGCCGCCAATCTGGCGCGGGCGAACGGCCGGTTGAGCGCGGAAGAAGAAGCTGAAATCGTCTGGCACCTGTCCGAAGCGCCCGCCGCGATGAATCAGGCGCTCTCTCACGATGCGGAGATCGAGGCGATGGCGCATCTGGTCGCGCATGCGCGGGACGTACTCTATCTTGGGCGCGGGCCGGACTATCCGATGGCGCTCGAAGGCGCATTAAAGCTCAAGGAGATCAGCTACATCCATGCCGAGGGCTATGCGGCCGGAGAGATGAAGCATGGCCCGATCGCGCTGATCGATGACAATGTGCCTGTGATCGTCATTGCGCCGTCCGGTCCGCTGTTCGAGAAAACCGTCTCCAACATGCAGGAGGTGCAGGCGCGCGGCGGCAAGGTTGTGCTGATCTCGGACGCGGAAGGCATTGCGCAGGCGGGCGAAGGCTGCATGGCGACGATCGAGATGCCCAAGGTCCACCCCTTGATAGCGCCCCTGGTCTATGCCGTGCCGGTCCAGCTGCTTGCCTATCATGTCGCGGTGGCGAAGGGCACGGATGTCGACCAGCCGCGCAACCTCGCCAAATCCGTGACGGTGGAGTAGCGGGGCCGGCCATCGCCCGGCCCCACACCCGGCTCAGGGGTGCTAGGGCCGATCGACATTCAGATGATGACGTGACGAAAATGGTGGTTTTGCGTGACCCGGAGCGCAGCGTACTACAGGTACGTGAGCACCGGAAGCTCGGAAAATCGCCATTTGCAGGCCGTCAGGGCTGAATGTCGATCGGCCCTAGAAAACGGCCCTCACGGTTGCGCCCCAGGTGCGTGGGTCGCCCGGCAGGCCGGCGATCAGGCCCGTGTTGCCGGGGCCAACGAACAGCTGTTCGAAATAATCCTTCTTGAAGGCGTTGCGCACCCATCCATAGATGTCGAACCCTTCCTCGGTCCGGAAGCCCACGCGGAAGTTCGAGAGCGAATAGCCATCGACCCATGTATAGCGTGAGGGCGTGGGGTTCGAAGAAAAGTTGGAGCGATAGCTGCCGTCATAACCGAGATAGACCTCGCCACTCTTGCCGAGCAGCTGGGCTGGCACATTGCCCTCTGCCCCGAACGAGAACGACCATTTGGATACGCCCGGAAGCCGCTGACCCGAAATGTCGCAGTTCGCCGGGCTGCTGGTTCCGCCGGAAAGCTCTGGCGGGCAGGGAGCGTCAGTGAACTTGCGATAGGTCGCGTCAGTGTAAGCGCCATTGACGAATGCGTTGAAGCGCTCGCTCGGCCGCACCGAGAAGTCCCACTCCAGCCCCTGCGAACGCACCGCCCCCGCATTGGCGAGATAGCCGCGCAGCACACCGAACTGGCCGTTGTTCACGTTGGCCTGATAGTCCTTGATGTCGGTGCGGAAGAGCGAGACGTTGAGGATCGCGCGGCGATCCAAAAACTCCGTCTTCACGCCCAGCTCGTAATGATCCACCGATTCCGGCTTCACGGTAGCCGCGGCCAGGATCGGGTTGTTGGCCGCATCGACAGGCACGCCGTTCTGATTGATGCCGCCAGACTTGAAGGTCTTGGCATAGGTTGCGTAAAGCAGCACGTCGCGGGTGGCCTTATAGCTCGCGGTGAAATCATAGCTGAAGTTCCAGTCGCTGAACTTGGGCGCGATCGTCTGCGGCGTGAAGATGGCAAGTT
Source organism: Sphingobium fluviale (assembly GCF_004122115.1). GTDB lineage: Bacteria > Pseudomonadota > Alphaproteobacteria > Sphingomonadales > Sphingomonadaceae > Sphingobium > Sphingobium fluviale. The sequence goes on along the minus strand of NZ_SBKP01000001.1, from coordinate 325,915 downwards.
GCGCGGTTGTGACAGCGCTGGATGGACCGCCGATAACTATCTCCGTGCCCGTGCCGGTGAAGACACGCCGCTGATAAAAGCCGTCCTTCTTGTCATAGTTGAGGCGAACGCCGGGTTGCAATGTGATCTCCGGAGTGACCTTCCAGCTCGCCTGACCGAACAGCGCGAGGCTGGTGTTCTTGAGATACTGGGTGTTGCGGGCGGTCAGGCCATCGAGCACGTTCGAATTATACAGCGCGTTCGTGGGAGCCAGGTTCCACCTGGTTGATGCGCTGCCATGCGCTTCGGTCCCCTGTGTATCGATGCGCTGATGAAAGCCGAACGCCCCGACCACGAAATCCAGCCCGTCGCCGCTATAGTTAAAGCGCAACTCCTGGGTATACTGGTCCTGCTGCGAAGGGTTCTGGGATCGGGTGACGATGGGCAGCCCGGTGAAATCGCGGTCATTCTGCGGCCTCCAATCCCAGAAGCGCCACGCGGTAACGGAGGTGAGCGTGCCCGGCCCGACATCCCAGTTTGCCTTCAGCGATACGCCACCGATCTTGTTGCCCGCCTGAAGTGCGGCATCGAGATCGGTCACGCGAGCGAAGGGGTTGAGGCTGGGAACGGCATAGCCCTGCGCGGCTGCAAGCGCCGCGAACTGGCGGTTGGTGGCGCGCTGGGTTGTGCCGGTGCGCACGAACACAGAGCCGCAGCAGACGGCATCCTGCTCGGAAAAGTCGGCAGCAAGCGTCAGGTTGAACGCCTCGCTGGGCTTGAACAACAGCTGGCCGCGCAGTCCGAGATTGTCCTGGCTCTGAATCCAGCGGTTGGTGGTGACATTATAGATCGTGCCGCGACGGCTGGTAGTAGACAGGGCGACGCGCGCCGCCAGCGTTTCGGTCAGCGGACCGGAGACTGCCGCCTTGGCCTGCTTGAACCCATAATTGCCGAGTGAGATCTCAGCGCGACCCTCGAAATCAAAGGTCGGCTGGCGGGTCGTGATGTTGATGGCGCCTGCGGTCGTGTTCTTGCCATAGAGCGTGCCCTGCGGCCCGCGCAGCACCTCGACCTGTGCGACATCGAGAAAATCGAAGGTCGCGGACGCCACGCGCGAATTATACACATCGTCCACATAAATGCCGACGCCCTGCTCGATGCCATCGTTGGTGAGGCCAAACGGCACGCCGAGGCCGCGAATGTTCACGGCGGTGTTGCGCGGGTTCGATGAGTAGAATTGCAGCGTCGGCGTCAGCTGCTGAAGGCGGCCCACATTGAAGCTGCCGGTGCTGTCGATATGTTCGCCGCCCACGACGGAGATGGCGAGCGGAACATCCTGCGAGGTTTCCTGGCGGCGGCGGGCGGTTACAGTGATAACCTCATCATCGCGCTGGCCGGTGCCGATGGATGTCTGGTCTTCGGGAGCGAATGCGGGATCTTCTGCTGCGGCAGCCGGGGCTTCGGCAGCGAAAGCGGGAGTGGCTATGAGCGTCAGCAATGCCGCGCCTGCGAGAAAATATGAACGGGAGGTCATCGTATGTCCTTTGGATGAGGGTCACGATGCCTCCGGTGGTCCGGTCGGCTTGTGGTTGAAAAATGAGTTTGGAGCTTGTGTGTTTAGCTCGGTTTGAGCCGTTTCTTCTCGGTTACGTCTATCTGGACGACGCGGCCATCATGGACCGTCACGAGCACAGTGCCGAACTGCATCCGGGCAAGCGCCTCGTGGATCGACTGAAGACTTTCGTCCAGCCCGGTGAGCGCAGTCGGCGGCGGCTTTTCGGGCAGCGAATCCATAGAAATCTCCTTCCTGAATGACATGTTTATAATCTATCATATAAGTAGACAATAAAGAAATCAAGAGGGGGCAGGAGTTTTGCTTTCCGCTCTGCTTGCAGGCGGTGCGGGTGGTCGGGTGTTGCCGCTGCGCATGGACCGGCAATTTCCCCTTGCGTTCGGACCGCTGGCGCCTATCTCAGGCGAAGATCAAGACACGCAAAAAGGCGCCCGCATGACCACATCTCGCCATACCCGCATGCTCATCCTCGGCTCTGGCCCGGCGGGCTTATCTGCCGCCATCTATGGCGCGCGGGCGGGCATGAAGCCGCTGGTGGTGCAGGGGATGCAGCCCGGCGGCCAGCTGACCATCACCACCGACGTAGAGAATTATCCCGGCTTTCGTGACGTGATCCAGGGGCCGTGGCTGATGCAGGAGATGCAGGCACAGGCCGAGCATGTCGGCGCGGAAATGGTGTGGGACCAGATCGTCGATGTCGATCTGTCCCGCCGACCGTTCCGTCTCACGGGTGACGGCGGCAGCGTCTATACGGCGGACACGCTGATCATTTCCACCGGGGCGCAGGCGCAGTGGCTCCATGTCGAGGGGGAAGAGGCGCTGTCTGGCAAGGGCGTCTCCGCATGCGCAACCTGCGATGGCTTCTTTTATCGCGGCAAGAAGGTTGTGGTGATCGGCGGCGGCAACACGGCGGTGGAGGAGGCGCTTTACCTCACCAACCATTCCACGGACGTGACGCTGATTCACCGGCGCGACAGCCTGCGCGCCGAAAAGATATTGCAGGAGCGCCTGTTCGCCCACCCGCACATCAAGGTGCTGTGGAACAAGCGGGTCGAGCGGTTTGTCGGCGGTGGCAACCCGGAGGGACTGGTCGGCGTCGATCTTGTCGATACTGTGACGGGCGAGGCGTCTTATGTGGGGATTGATGGCGCATTCGTCGCGATTGGCCACAAGCCCTCGACCGAGTTGTTCGCGGGTAAGCTGCCGCTCGATAATGGCTATCTTGTCGTGGAAAAGGGCGGATCAAAAACCGCGATACCGGGTGTGTTCGCTGCAGGCGACGTCGCCGATCAGGTCTATCGTCAGGCGGTGACGGCGGCGGGAATGGGCTGCATGGCCGCGCTGGATGCCGAGCGGTTCCTCGCGGAAGCTGAGTTCGAGGCGGCGCAGGCGGCAGAGTAAGGCAGTCGCCGCTCAGCGTCGGGCGGCGAGTTTGCTTTCGACGAACGCGGCCAGTGTGCCAAATGTTTCGAAGGTTTCGCCGTCCACATCGTCATCATCGATAACGATGCCAAACCGATCCTCTATCTCGGTAAGCAGAGTCGCGACCGCCATCGAATCGAGTTCCGGCATCGCGCCGAACAGCGGCGTATCGGCCTCCAGCCCCGCCGCTGTGCTCTCCGCGAGCGCGAGCACGTCCCGCAATGTATCACTTAGAAGCGCTTTGACGGGCAGCGGCATCGCGTTCTTTTCCTGAGATTTCTTGCGCATCCGCGCGCCTCTAACCTCAAGATGGGCGTCGGACAAGCTGAGAAATGCGGGTTCTGAGCGCGGGCAGCCATTGGCGCGCGCTGCGGGGATCAAAGCAATCGAGCCTCAGCATTGGTCGCTCCTGCTCCATCCAGTCCCGCTTATAGGCGTTGCCGCCCGTGCCGTAATCGATGCGGGCGACTTTCTCGTTGCCGATCATGTGGGCGAACATGTGGTGGCTGAGAAGCGTGCCGGGGGAATGGATGTCCTCCGCATTGTCATGCGCTATCTTGTGGATGCAGGCGGTAGTGCCCTCTAATGTCCAGAGCTGCGCGGCGATGGCGCTCTCCCCCCTGCGCGCGATTCCGAGGCGCAGCGCATCGCGTTGTGCGGCCTCGGCCGCGATCGCGCGGATCATGTCGGGGTATGGCTCGGCATTTTTCCAGCTCGCACCATAGACCGAGCAATATTCCTGCCACAGGCGCTCATCGATCTGCCGGTGGATATGAAATTCATATCGCGCGGCACGGCTTTTGCGTCTGACGGAGGTGCGGAGCGCGCCGGGCCGTTTGCGCCAATAGGCGTCAAAGGATCGCCCATTGATGTCAACGATATGGTTGCTGTTCTGATCGGTCAGCAACGCGATCCACCCCGCAGCGGCAAAGGCGCGGCGCAGCAGCTCCGGCATGGCATCGCCATCATTGTCGATAAGCGGATAAAGGCTCACCCGCCCGGCGGACCCACGCAACCCCACCGCTATCTGGCGGACCAACGCCTCGCGTTCGCCCACATCCTTCGCCCTTTCGAACATCGGCGAATAGGAAAAGCTGTAGTAGTTAGCGAGCGCAGTCAGACGGCCATCGTCGGCATCGCGCACCAGCGGCAGAACCGCGGACGCATCGCCGATCCGCGCCTGCGGCATCATGACGTCGCTCCCGGCAAAGCAGTGTCGCGCCAGCATGTCGAACCACGCGCGCCGGTGAAAGCCGTTTGCGGTGCTATCGTCTTTCCGTGGCGGGGAAATGTCTCTATCCCGGTTCATGATGCGTCTGCATAGCGTATAGTCGTGCACATGGAGTTAAGTGATTTGTCCCTGAACCCGATAGACCATCTGCCGCTCGCTGGCATGGCCACTGTTGGCGCAGAGGGGCAGGCGATAGCGGGCAAGGCAGGCGCGCTGAGCTACGCGGCGCTGGAGGAAGCGGTGGGCCGGACGGCGGGCTGGCTCGGTTCAATGGGCTTTGCGCCGGGCAGCCGGATTGCAAGTTGGCTCGCGAAGGGAAAGCTCGCCTGCATCCTGCCGCTTGCCGCGCCGCGCGCCGGGCTGATCCATGTGCCGATCAACCCCCTGCTCAAGCGCGCGCAAGTGGCGCATATCCTTTCCGACAGCGGTGCCGCACTATTGATCGGCACGGGCGCGCGGCTTGCGGCGCTGGAGCCGGGCGATGTGCCGCATGAGTGCCGGACAATTGCCGATGACGCGGCGCTGGCCGGAGCGCAAGCCAGCGCTGCCTTACCACCCTCTGGCGCCGGGCCGGATACGCTCGCCGCCATTCTCTATACCTCTGGTTCGACAGGCAGGCCCAAGGGCGTGATGCTGAGCCATGCGAACCTCTGGCTCGGCGCGGTTTCTGTCGCGGAGTATCTGCGCCTGACACCCGCAGACCGTGTGCTTGGCGTGCTGCCGTTCAGCTTCGACTATGGGCAGAACCAGCTCCTGTCCACCTGGGCCGCTGGCGGCACGGTGGTTCCGCTCGATTACCTGACCGCGCGCGATGTGGTGAAGGCGGTGGAGCGGGAGGAGATTACCACGCTCGCCGGAGTGCCGCCGCTCTGGGTGCAGCTCACCGAGGCGGACTGGCCTGCCGAAACAGCGGGGCGGCTACGGCGGATCACCAACAGCGGCGGGGCATTGACCAAAGCCCTGATCGGGCGGCTGGCCGCACTGTTTCCCAACGCCGACATCTACCCCATGTATGGCCTGACGGAAGCGTTTCGCTCCACCTATCTGCCGCCGGAACTGGTGGCGACCCACCCAGAGAGCATGGGCCGCGCGATACCCCATGCGGAGATCCTCGTCTGCCGCCCTGACGGCAGCCTGACGGCAGATGACGAGCCGGGCGAGCTTGTCCACTGCGGGCCGCTGGTGGCGCAAGGCTATTGGAACGATCCCGTGCGCACGGCGGAGCGGTTTCGCCCCGCGCCGCCCTCATCAAGCTATGACGGAGTGGCGGTGTGGTCCGGCGATACGGTGCGGCGGGATAGCGAAGGCTTGCTCTATTTCGTGGGGCGCGAGGATGCGATGATCAAATCAGCAGGCAACCGCATCAGCCCCACGGAGGTTGAGGAAGCGGCGCAGTCTGTGGCGGGTGTCGCCGAGGCAGTGGCCTTGGGTGTCTCGGACGCGCGTCTGGGGCAGGCGGTGGTGCTTTTGGTACGGGTAACACAGGAGGGAGCGCTGGATGCGCTGCGGGAAAGTTTGAAGAAGGAGCTGCCCAATTTCATGATACCGTCTGATATCCGCGTGGTCGAGGCCTTCCCGCGCAACGCCAATGGCAAGATCGATCGTGTGCTGGTGGCGCAGGACTGGCGCATGCTGGCCGGGGAGAGCGTAGCATGAGCATGAAGCCGATGGGGCCGATCCCGCCCGGTTACGAAGCAGAAGACGGCATGCTCTTGATCGGCGGCTGCGGCGCGGCTGCGCTGGCTGATGAAGCGGGGGATACCCCGCTCTTCGTCTATGACATGGCGCTGGTGCGCGCGCGTATAACGATGCTGCGCGCGGCGATGCCCGATGGGCTGCACCTGCATTATGCGATCAAGGCCAACCCTTTCCCGCCGCTGCTTGCCGCCATGACGGAGCTGGTCGACGGGTTCGACATCGCCTCTGGCGGGGAGCTCAAGCATGCTCTTGATGCGGGCATGAAGGCGGAAGCGATCAGCTTCGCGGGGCCGGGCAAGCGGGATGACGAGCTGCGCGCCGCGATCCAGGCAGGGGTAACGATCAATCTGGAGTCGGAGGGCGAAGCGGCGCGGGCCTTGCGGATCGGGGAGGCGGTGGGCGTTGCTCCGCGCCTTGCCGTGCGCGTAAACCCGGATTTTGACCTCAAAGGCTCCGGCATGAAGATGGGCGGCGGAGCAAAGCCGTTCGGTGTCGATGCGGATCGCGCCGCGGCGCTGGCGCGGCGGGTGATCGCCGCCGGGGCGGACTGGCGCGGCTGGCATATCTTCGCGGGCAGCCAGGCGCTAGATGCCGTGGCGATCATAGAGGCGCAGGCGGCAACTGTGGGGCTGGCGGCGCGGCTGTCGGAGGAGGTGGGCGCGGTTCCGCCACTTGTTAACCTGGGTGGCGGATTTGGTGTGCCCTATTTCCCCGGCGATCTGCCGCTCGATATCCGCGCGGTCGGCCTCGCGCTGGAGGAGGGGCTGACGCTGGTGCCCGCTGCGCTGGAAGGAGCCGCCTTCGCGCTGGAGCTGGGGCGGTATCTGGTGGCCGAGGCGGGCGTTTATCTCACCCGCGTGATCGATGTGAAGGAGAGCCACGGTGAGCGGTTTGCCGTGGTCGACGGCGGCCTGCATCATCAGCTTGCGGCGAGCGGCAATTTCGGCACCGTGGTTCGGCGCAATTATCCCGTTGCCATCGCCAACAAATATGGGCTGGCAGATGGGGTGGAAGAGCCGGTGAGTATCGTGGGCTGCCTGTGTACCCCGCTTGACCGGCTGGGAGAGCGCGTGCAGCTTCCCGCGGTGGAGGCAGGAGACCTCGTCGCCATCTTCTGCGCCGGAGCCTATGGCGCCACCGCATCGCCCGCCGCCTTCCTCGGTCATGCGCCCGCGCGCGAGATTTTAGTCTCGGAATGAGGAATTCCGCCGGGCATACGAGATTTTACAGCCAATCCTAACGCAATGTTCACCGTTTCCGGGCAATAGCAGCTAATATTGCTGACCTGTGTGTTTTGGCCGTTTTCAGTGAAGACGCCCGGAAGCACGGTGTTGAACGTGGGATGGATGGTATGAAGCGAGCGGGATTTTCCAGATTAGTCATGGGGTTGGCGGCATCCGCGACGATGCTGGCGGGCTGCTCCGGCGGCGGACCCTCGACGAACGCGCAGCTTCCGCCCGCAAGCTTCGTCGGCACGCAGGAAGCGCCGGGCGAGGAATATATCATCGGCCCGCTGGATGAGCTGACGATCTTCGTCTGGCGTAACCCGGAGCTGGGATCGAAGGTGCAGGTGCGCCCCGATGGCCGGATTACAACGCCGCTGATTGCGGATATGCCCGCCGTGGGCAAGACGCCCAAGATGCTGTCCGAAGACATCAAGCTGGCGCTGTCCAACTATATCCAGAATCCGCTGGTATCGGTGATCGTCAACAACTTCTCCGGCACTTACAGCCAGCAGATCCGCATCGTCGGCGCGACAGAAAAGCCCGCCTCGCTGCCCTATCGCGCGAACATGACCCTGCTTGACGCGATGATCGCGGTCGGCGGCCTTTCCGAATATGCCGCCGGCAACCGTGCGCGCCTCGTCCGCTATGACAAGACTAGCGGCAAACAGAAGGAATATAAGGTGCGGATCAACGACCTCATCAAGCAGGGCGACATCAAGGCCAATGTTCAGCTCTCGCCCGGCGATGTGATCATCATCCCAGAGAGCATGTTCTGACCCGCGAGAAAGACCGGACGACCTATTATGCCCAGCCTCTATGACGAACTGCTGATCGCGCTCCACGGCGTCTGGAACCGGCGCTGGCTGGCGCTGGCGGTGGCATGGGGCGTGTGTGTCGCGGGGTGGCTGGCCGTCTCGCTGATCCCCAATGCCTATGAATCGAAGGCGAAAGTCTTTGTCGCCACGCAGTCGGTGATTCAGGACAAGATCGGCATTTCGGCGGTTGAACAGCAGAAAAACCTCGATGCCATCCGCCAGACTTTGGGCAGCGCGGCCAATCTGGAAAAGGTGGTGCGCGGCACCGATCTGGCAGGCACGGTGGCGTCAGAGGCGGATATTGCCGCGCGCGCCGGGTCGCTGAAAGACAAGATCGCCATCGTCTCCAGCGAGAACAACCTGTTCGAGATCACCACCACAATCGCGGACAGCGGCAATTCTGACCGTGCCAATGCGCGCCTTGCCAACCAGATCACGCAGAAGCTGCTCGACATCTTTCAGGAAGAGAACATCACCGGCAACCGCGATGAGACGAAACAAGGCCTCGCCTTCCTCGATCAGCAGATCGCGCAGACCGGCAAGGCGCTGGCCGACGCGGAAAAGAAGCGGGTGGAGTTCAACCAGCAGTTTGCGGGGATTTTGCCCGGCGCAGGCTCGATCTTTGACCGCATGGCAGCGGCGCAGACCGAACTGAACCAGATCGAGTCTCAGCTCATGGGCGCGCAGAGCGCATTGGCGGCGATGAACGGCCAGCTTGCGGGAACGCCCGCGACGATTCCGGGCGGCAGCGTTGGCGGCGGCAGCCCCTCGGCCTTGGCTCAGGCGCAAGGAGAACTGGCGTCTGCCAAGGCGCGTGGCTGGACCGACAATCACCCTGACGTGATCGCGATGAAGCGCCAGATTGCCGCGATCAAGGCGGCGGGCGGTGGCGCGGCGAACGCAGGCAGCAGCGCGCCCAACCCGGCCTATCTCTCGATCCGTTCGATGCAGGCAGAGCGCGCGGCGGCGGTAAATGCGCTTTCGGCGCGCAAGAGCCAGATCGAGGCCGATCTTGCGGCGATCACCGCGCGGCAGATCGCCGACCCCGGCCTCGCTTCCGAAGGCGAGCGGCTGGACAGGGATTATGACGTCCTGAAGGCCCAATATGACAAGCTGCTCTCTGACCGGGGCGAAGTCCGCCTGCGTGGCGACGTGCAGAGCGAGACCAAGGGCGCGAGCTTCCGCATCATCGACCCGCCGAGCATGCCGACCGCGCCTGCCTCGCCCAACCGGCCGTTGCTGCTCGTTGGTGTGCTGATCGTCGGTATTGGCGCGGGCGTTGGCACCGCGTTCATGCTGGGGCAGGTGCATCCCACCTTCCCGACGGCGGCGCGGCTGGCGAAAGCGGCTGGCCTGCCGGTTATCGGCACGATCACAGAGACGCTGAACGCCACGCAGATTGCGGAGCGCAAGCACAAGATGAAGCTGTTTGCAGGCGCGAGCGGCGCGTTGGGCGCGGCGTGCATGCTGCTCATCGTCGTCGAGTTCATCCAGCGCGGCATGGCATGAAGGAGCCGCCAGACATGGGCAAACAGGATTTTCCGCATAGCGACCGCGACGCTGCCACCCCGGCCAAGGGGCTGCTGGAGCGCGCGTCTGACATATTCGATTTCGGCGGCGCGCTGAAAGGGCAGGGGCTGCCGCCACTCGCGGTGCCGCAGGAGCTGATTCCGCCGCCGCCGGTTTATACACCCGCGCCTGTTGCGCAGACGAGCGCGCCCGGCATCGCGCCCAGGCCGCGCGCGGCAGACTGGACCGGCCCGGTGCAAAAGCTTGACCGCGATGTGCTTGGCGAGAACGGCTTCATCGTCCCCGGCGCGCCGATCACCGGCTTGGCCGAGGAGTTCCGCATCATCAAGCGCGAATTGCAGGCGGGTTTGCGGTCAGAGGGCAGCCCTCATGAGGATGGGCGCGTCGTGCTCGTTGCGTCTGCGCATCCCGGTGATGGCAAGACCTTTTGCGCGGTCAACCTCGCGCTCTCGCTCGCTGCCGAGAGCAATATCGAGGTGCTGCTGGTCGATGGCGATGTCGCCAAGCCCGATGCGCCGCGCGTGTTGGGGCTGGAAGTACATAAGGGTTTGCTCGACGTGCTGGCCGATCCGGCGCTGCGCGTTGAGGATTATGTGATCCGCACCGATGTGCCCGGCCTTTCCGTCCTGCCGGCTGGAACCGGCACGACGCGCGATGGCGAGTTTCTTGCCTCGGCGCAGATGGACTCTGTGATTGCGGCGCTGGTTTCAGGCCGGCCAGAGCGGATTGTCATCATCGATTCCGCGCCCTTGCTGGCCGCTTCCGCTGCCTCTATCCTCGCCGCGCATGTTGACCTGACGCTTCTGGTTGTCCGCGCAGATCGCACCAGCGAGACGGCGCTGCGCGATGCGGCAGAGCTTCTGAACGGCTGCCGCAACGTGCAACTGATGCTCAATGGCGTCAAATTCTCCGCCAGCGGACGCCGCTTCGGCACCTATTATGGCCGGGAGGGCTGATACGCCGTGCGCAGTTCCCTCCTCGCCCTGACAGCACTTGCCGCCACCGCCTCCTCGCACCCTGTGCTGGCGCGGACCGAGGTGCATCCCTATATCGAGGCGAACCAGACCTTTGTGGCGAACCTCAAGGGCGGCGCGGAGGATGTGCTGACCTACACCTCGCTCGCGGCGGGCGTGGACGCCACGTTCCAGACCGCCCGCACCGAGGTGCGTGCCGACGCCCGCTATGAGCATCAATTCGGCTGGGGCAAACGCGCACCCGACAGCGATATCCTCTCCGGCATGCTGCGTGGCCGCTATGCGGTGATCCCCAGCAAACTGTCCATCGAGGGCGGCGCGCTCGCCACGCGGGTGCGTACCGATGGCCTGTCGAGTGCCAATGGCGGCACGCTTATCACGGCGGGCGACTCTGTGTCGCAGCTTTATTCGCTCTATGCCGGGCCGACGCTCACCACCCACGTCAACGATCTCTCGGTCAACGCGGCCTACCGCATCGGCTATACGCGGATCGAGGATGATGTGAACCTGAGCGTAGGCGGCATCCCGGCGTTCGGCGTGTTTGACGAAAGCGTCTACCAGAGCGCAACCGCATCCGTCGGCATGCAGCCCGGCCCGCTGCCCTTCGGCTGGGCGCTCGGCGTCGGCTATGACCGCGAGGACGCGAGCGAGCTCGATCAGCGTTATCAGGATAAGTGGATTCGGGGCGATGTGACCGTGCCCGTCTCTCCCACGCTCGCACTGGTGGGCGGCGTTGGCTATGAGGACATCAAGATCGATCAGCGCGCCGCACTGGTGGATGGCGCGGGCAACCCGGTGCTCGATGGCAAAGGGCGGTTGATCTCGGATACGTCCGTGCCGCGCCTCATCGCCTATGACACGGAAGGCCTCATCTGGGATGCGGGCGTACTCTGGCGCCCCAGCCGCCGCACTTCGCTGGAGGCGCGCATAGGCGAGCGCTATGACAGCATGCACTATATCGGCAGCTTCACCTGGCGCGCCAGCCCGCACAGCCTGTTGCAGATTGCCTATTTCGACCGGATCGACAGCTTCGGCCGCGCGCTGCACGGCAATCTCGTCGCTCTGCCGACGGATTTTACCGCCGGACGCAATCCGTTCAGCGGCGACCTGACCGGATGCGTCAGCGGCCAGAACGGCGGCACCTGCCTCAACGATACGCTGGCCGCGATCAACGGCTCCAACTTCCGTCATCGCGGCATAGCGGCGCAATATGGATGGACAGGGCGCCGGTGGAACTGGGGCGCCGCCGGTGGGTGGTCCCAGCGCAAGTTCCTCGCCCCACGCGGCTCGATCTTCACCGGCGTCAGCGGCGCGCACAGCGACTATTATTACGCGCAGCTGTTCGGCGGGCACAAGATCGACATCGCGTCGAGCCTGGGCGCCAGCCTCTATGCCAACTATCTCGATGCGCCGGTGGGCGGCATTGATGTGACCAATTACGGGGCGTACACCACTTACAACCGGCAATTCGGGCGGCACTTAAGCGCGCAGGCCTCGCTGGGGCTGGATGCGCTCGATACCACCGCCATCGAAACCGTCGTCAACCTGCTGGGGCAGGTGGGCGTGCGCTATACATTCTAGGGGCGCGGCCCCGTGGAGAAACACGACGATGTATGACCAGTTTTACGCGCTGAAGGGCCGCCCGTTTCAACTGACGCCGGACCCGCATTTCTATTTCGAGAGCGGCACGCACCGCAAGGCGCTGTCCTATCTCGGCTATGGGCTGGCGCAGGGCGAGGGCTTCATCGTCATCACCGGCGAGATCGGCGCGGGCAAGACGACTCTGGTCGGCCATGTGATGTCGAGCATCGACCCGCAGCGCCTCACCGCGGTCAAGATCGTCTCGACGCAGGTGGAGGGGGATGACCTGCTCCGCCTTGTCGCGCAACAGTTCGGCGTCACCGAAGAGCATCTGCCCAAGGCGCAACTGCTTCAGAGGATCGAGGCGTTTCTGCATGCGCAAGCGCGCAAGGGGCTTCGCACGCTCCTGATCGTCGATGAGGCGCAGGGGCTTTCGGTCTCCGCCATCGAGGAGCTGCGGATGCTCAGCAATTTCCAGCTCGGCGGGCAGGCGCTGCTGCAGATCTTCCTGCTCGGCCAGCCGGAGTTCCGCGATCTGATGAACGCGCCGGAGCTGGAGCAGCTGCGCCAGCGCGTGATCGCGACGCATCACCTTGAGCCGATGCTCGCCAACGAGGTGGAGCCGTATATCCGTCACCGGCTTTCGCTTGTCGGCTGGACCGGCAATCCGCATTTCACGGGTGATGCCTTTGCCGCCATCTATGCGGCGACTGACGGCGTGCCCCGCCGCATCAACGCGCTGATGAGCCGGGTGATGCTGCTTGGAGCGGTCGATCACTTGACTGAGATCGGCGCGCAGGCGGTGCAAGCCGTCGCTGCCGATATGGGGCTGGACGATAGCGGTGCCGTCGCCGCATCTACATCTGCGTCTGAGCCGGTGGCGACCGAGGTCGTGGCGACAGAGGACCCCGTTGCCGCGCCAGACGCGCTTGCCGAGGAAGTCGAGCCGCTGCATATGGCCGATGTGACAGAAGATGATGTGTCAGTCGTCGATCTGGACGATGCGCCAGATGCCGCCCCGCTGGAGCTGTACCGCATCCGCGAGGAGCTGGACGCGCTGCGCCGTGTCATCAACCTCAGCGGCGATCGCGCGCCGGAGCAGCGGGCGCTGGCCGAGCGTCTTGACGCCATCGAGGCGCGGGTCCACGGCCTTGAGGCGCGTGGCGACGAGCAGGAAGCAGCGCTGCGCAAGGTGCTGAACCTGCTGGTCGACTGGGTGGAAAATGAAAACCCGGAAAGCCGCGCGGCCTGAGGGCGGATTCTGAGCAGGGGCGTTGATGTCAAATATAATCAATGCTTTATCTATTGATGTTGAGGACTGGTTTCAGGTTGGTGCCTTTGAGACCACGTTCTCGCGCGCTGACTGGTGCCACTGCGAATCCCGCGTGGTTGGCAATACCGACCGGCTGCTCGATCTGTTTGCCCGCCGCGATGTGAAGGCGACGTTCTTCACGCTGGGCTGGGTGGCGGAGCGGCACCCGGACCTCATTCGGCGCATCGTTGCCGCTGGGCATGAATTGGCGAGCCATGGTTATGATCACCAGCGCGTCTTCACTTTCAGCCCTGAGCAATTCCGTGCGGACCTGCGCAAATCACGCACGCTGCTGGAACAGGCGGGCGCGGTTCCGGTGCGTGGCTATCGCGCGCCGAGCTTTTCCATCGACGCACGCACCCCATGGGCGCATTCCGTCCTTGCCGAAGAGGGCTATAGCTATTCGAGCAGCGTCGCCCCGGTGCGCCACGATCATTATGGCTGGCCGGAAGCGCCGCGCTTTGCCTATCGCCCACTCAATGATTCACCGCTGATCGAACTGCCAGTGACGACGGCGCAGCTTCTGGGTCGCACCATTGCGGCGGGCGGCGGCGGGTTTTTCCGGCTGATGCCTTATGGCTTCACCCGCTGGGCCGTGGGGCAGGTGAACCGCACCGATCAGCGCCCGGCGATCTTTTACTTTCACCCGTGGGAGATAGACGCGGATCAGCCTCGCGTGAGGCACGCGCCGCTCAAGTCTCGCCTGCGCCACTACACCAACCTTGCGACCACCGAGGCCAAGCTTGACCGGCTGATCGCGGCGTTTCGCTGGGGCAGGGTGGACGCGGTCGCAGCCGATCAGGCAAAAGATGCGCCATGCTGGCCCGCCGCATGATCGTCTCGCGCGCCAATCTGGATGACGCGGCGCAAGTCGCCGCGCTGGAAGCGTGGATCGGCGCGCGCTCGGACTCCACCCCCTTTCATCGCCCGGCGTGGATCAGCGCAGTGGCGCGCGGCACCGGCCAGCAGGCGATGATGCTGGTGTGCCGTCATGGCGGCGGAGACATTGCTGGCGTGCTTCCCCTCAATCTCATCCACTCGCCCCTGTTCGGGCGGGCTTTGGTATCCAGCGGCTTTGCTGTCGATGGCGGGATCCTCGCAGAGGATGCACCAGTTGCGGAAGCTCTTGCCGCCGAATGCTGGCGATTGGCGGAGGCGATGAGCTGCCCCACGGCGGAGCTGCGCGGCGGGGCGCTGCCACGCGAGGGCTGGGCGCTCAAGACCGGCGCCTATCTCAATTTCGCCAAGCCACTGGAGGCGGATGACGAGGCGCAATTGCTCGCCATCCCCCGCAAGCACCGCGCAGAGGTGCGCAAGGGGCTGGACAATGGCCTCGCTATCGAATTCGGCCGCAGCAAGCGCCTACTCGATATTCACTATCGTCTCTATGCCGAGAATGTGCACCGGCTCGGCACGCCGGTTTTCCCCAAAGCGATGTTTGCTGAAGTGCTAGCTGCCTTTGGCGAGGATGCCGACATCGTGCTGGTGAGCAAGGACGGCGCGCCGCTCACCACCATTTTCAGCCTCTATCACAATGGCGTCTGCATGCCCTATTGGCAGGGCGCGACGCTCGCCGCGCGCAAGCTGCGTTCCAACGAGTCAGGCTATTTCCACCTGATGAGCCATGCCCGCCAACGTGGATGCACCCACTTCGATTTTGGCCGCTCCAAGGTCGGCACCGGCCCGGCGGCGTGGAAAAAGACCTGGGGCTGGGAGGGCGAACCGCTGACATACGCCACCCGCGCCGCGCCGGGCCGCGAGGCGCGCGACATCAACCCGCTTTCGCCGCAATATCAACGCAAGGTTCAGCTGTGGAAAAGGTTGCCGCTTCCTATCGCGAGCTTCATCGGCCCCTACATATCGCGCGGGCTGGGCTGAGGCGTCATGGCGGCAGGGGGCGAAATATTGTTTCTGGTGCATCGCATCCCGTTCCCGCCGGACCGGGGCGACAAGATCCGCTCGCACCATATCCTTCATGCGTTGCGGGAGATCGGGCCGGTGCATGTCGGCTGCTTCGCCGATGACGCGCGGGACATGGGCTTCGCGGAAGAGATGGCGGCGCTGACGGCCAGCCAGTGCGTAGTGATGCGGGAGCGGTCGCGCGCGGTGGCGGGCGTGAACGGTTTGCTCAGGCGCCAACCCATGCTGGTTGCGATGTACGAGAGCGCGGCGATGCACCGCTGGGTGCGGCATGTGCTGGCAACGCGCCCGATCCGCGCCGTGGTCGCGTATTCGGCGCAAATGGCGCATTTCGTGCCGCGCGATCTGCCAGAGGGCGTTCGCTTCGTGATGGATTTCGTCGATTTCGACAGCGCGAAATATGCGGCTTATGGGACGGGGCAGGGCGGCGTGATGGGCTGGGTCAACCGGCGCGAGGGGCGCGTACTGATGCGCTTTGAGGCGGAAACGGCGCTGCGGGCGGATGTCTCAACCTTCGTCAGCGCGGCGGAGGCAGATATGTTCGTGCGCACCGCCGGGGTGCATGGCGCGGATGTGAGGGCGCTCGATAACGGCGTTGATCTGAAGTATTTCAGTGTGTTGGAAAAATATCCTGCGATTGAACCTCAGGAAGGGCCGCTGCTCGTCTTCACCGGGCAGATGGACTATCGCCCCAATATCGAGGCGGTGCAGAGCTTTGCGCACGAGGTTTTTCCGGCCGTCCGTTCGCTGTATCCAAAGGCCAGCTTCGCGATCGTCGGCCGTAGCCCCACGGCGGAGGTGAACGCACTGGCCGAGCTGCCAGGCGTGATCGTTACCGGGAGCGTACCCGACGTGCGCGGCTGGCTGGCGGCGGCGGATGTGGTCGTCGCGCCCCTGCGGATCGCGCGCGGCATCCAGAATAAGGTGCTTGAGGCGATGGCGATGGCGCGGCCCGTGGTCGCTTCTCCGCAGGCGGCGGAGGGGATCGATGCCACGGCTGGAGAGCATCTGCTGGTCGCGCCGGACCCCGCTTATGAGGCGCTGTCGATCATCTCTCTGCTCGGTGATCCGGAAAAGGCCTCCAAGATCGGCGCGGCGGCGCGTGCGCGCATGGAGGCGCGCTATGACTGGGCGGCAACCCTCGCGCCGTTGCGGGATATGGTGACGGGCGGATGAGCGGGGAAGGCTGGCGCGGGCAGTTGATCCTGCTCGGCGGCCTCGCGCTCGCCGTGCTGCTGCTGTTCCATCATGACGCCGCGGACATGGCGCATATCTGGTGGGCCAGCTCAACTTATGGCCACTGCCTGTTCATCCTGCCGCTGATCGGCTGGCTGGTGTGGCAACGCGCCGGGCAGATCGCACAGCTCACGCCCGCCACATGGACGCCGGGGCTGGCGTGGCTCGGCGCGGGCGCGTCGTTGTGGCTGCTGGGTGATGCGGCGAGCCTTGGGGTGCTGCGCCATGGCGGCCTGATCGTGATGCTGCAAGGGGTGGTGATGGCCTCACTCGGCCCGCAGGTAAGCCGCGCCCTGCTGTTCCCGCTCTTTTACGCATTTTTCCTCGTGCCGGTGGGCAGCGAGCTGGAACCCGTTCTGCAACTGCTGACCGCAGACATGGCGATGGCGCTGCTGCGCCTTGTCGGCATCCCCGCGCATATTGAGGGTATCTTCATCACGACGCCGACCGGCTATTTCGAGGTGGCCGAGGCATGCTCCGGCGCGAAGTTCGTCGTGGCGATGACGGCCTATGGCGTGCTGGTGTGCCATGTCTGTTTCCACTCATGGGCGCGGCGGGCGGCCTTCCTCGCCTTTGCGCTGGCGGCGTGCATAGCGGCGAACGGTGCGCGCGCCTTTGGCACCATCTACATCGCGCACAAGCGCGGCATCGAGACGGCAGTGGGCGTCGATCATGTGGTGTGGGGCTGGCTATTCTTCGCGGTGGTGATGACGCTGGTGATGCTGGCAGCCTGGCCGTTTTTTGATCGCAAGCCCGGCGAACAGACGCTGGATTTGGGCGCGCTGCGGCGGATGCGCGTTCGGCGCGGACCTCCCGCCTCCATTATGGCGGGCATGGCCCTTGCCGTCATGACCGCTGCACCGGCTTGGAGCCATGTCTCGGCGCTGGCGGGCAGGGGCGAGCTTGCCACCATGGCACCTCCAGCCATCCCCGGCTGGCAGCGCACCGATGCGCCGATGGCCTATGTCTGGGCGCCGCATTTCGCCGGGGCCGACCGCTCGGTTCAGGCCCGCTATGCCGACCGCCAAGGCCATATCGTCGATCTGGCCATCATTGCCTATGATCGCCAGTCCGAAGGTCGTGAACTGATCGGCTTCGGGCAGGGCGCGGCCGATCCCGCGAGCGAGTGGGCGTGGTCATCGCCTGCATGGTCGCCAGCTGATGCGCGCGGCGAAATCATCACCGCGCCCGGCCCGGTGCGGCGGCATGTCGTCAGTTTCTACCGCGTCGGCGGATCGGGGATGACGGGAAGCAGCGCGCAGATCAAGCTCGCCACCATGAAGGCAAAGCTGTTGATGCGCGACCAGCGCGCCATTGCGATACTGATCTCCGCTGAGGATAGGGAGGGCGCGCCCGCCGACGCGGCGATCCGCGCGTTCCTTGATTCTTTGGGCAACCCGCAATCGCTGGCTGACGCCATCGCGCCAAGCCGCTAAGGGCCAGAGCATCATGTGTGGCATCGCGGGCATCTTTCATCTCGAAACGGCAAAGCCGGTCGATCCCGCGCGCGTGCAGGGCATGATCGACGCCATGCCGCATCGCGGGCCTGACGGCACCGGCGTGTGGACCGCACCGGGCGTGGGGCTGGGCCATTGCCGCCTGTCGATCATAGACCTTGCGGGCGGCGCGCAGCCGATGGCGAACCAGGACGCCAGCCTCATCGTAACCTACAATGGCGAGATTTATAACTTTGCCGAGGTGCGCGCGGAGCTGGTGGCGCTAGGGCATAAGTTCCGCACCACGGGGGACACAGAGGTCATCCTTCACGCCTATCGCCAATGGGGCGAGGCGTGCGTGGAGCGGTTCAACGGCATGTTCGCCTTCGCGCTGTATGACGTGGCCACGCAGTCGCTCTGGCTGGTGCGGGACAGGCTCGGCGTCAAGCCGCTCTACTATGCGCAGGTGTCTGACGGCAGCGTGATTTTCGGCTCGGAGCTTAAGGCGCTGCTCGCGCATCCGCTGCTGCGCCGCGCGCCGGACCTGAGCGCGGTCGAGGATTATATCGCGCTTGGCTATGTGCCCGATGACGCCTGCATCGTCGCGGGCGTGAAGAAGCTGGGCGCGGGCGAGCATCTCCGCCTCGTGCGGGGCAGGGCGCTTGCAAGCCCCAAGCGCTGGTGGGATGTGAGCTTTGCCGATCGTTCCACTGCGAAGCCAACGACGCTGGCCGAGGAACTTGTCGCGCTGATGCGCGATGCGGTGAAGCTGCGCATGGTGGCGGATGTGCCGCTGGGCGCATTTCTATCGGGCGGGGTGGATAGCAGCTCCGTCGTCGCGATGATGGCGGAGCAATCGCCGAGAGCCGTCAAGACCTGTACCATCGGCTTCGATGTCGAGAGTCTGGACGAGCGCGGCTATGCCGATCATGTCGCGCGGCGCTTCGCCACCGATCACCGCACGCGCATCGTTTCGCCCGATGATTACGGCCTGCTCGACCGCATCGTAGGCCATTTTGACGAGCCGTTCGCCGATGCCTCCGCGCTGCCGACCTACCGCGTGTGCGAGCTGGCGCGTGAAGAGGTTACTGTCGCGCTATCCGGCGATGGCGCGGACGAGGCGTTCGCGGGCTATCGCCGCCACCTGTTCCAGCATCGTGGCGAGGGGCTGCGCAGCCTGCTGCCGCAGGGCTTGCGCGGGCCGCTGTTTGGCGCGCTGGGCCGCGCCTATCCCAAGGCAGACTGGGCGCCGCGCTTTCTGCGCGCGAAATCGACCTTTCAGGAGCTGGCCATAAGCGGCGGCGAGGCTTATGCGCGCGCGGTCGGCTTCACCACGCCGGAACTGCGGGCAAGGCTCTATGGCGCGGAGTTCGCGCGCTCCATCTCCGGCCACCGCGCCGAGGACAGGATCGTCGCCGCGATGGACGCCGCTCCCGCGCGTGACCCGCTCGACCGCGCGCAATATGCCGATCTCAAGATCTGGCTGCCGGGCGATATCCTCACCAAGACGGATCGCATGAGCATGGCCGTCAGCCTCGAAGCGCGCGAGCCTTTGCTCGACTATCGCCTTGTCGAGTTCGCCGCGCGCCTGCCCGTCAGCCAGCGTATTCACGGCAACACCGGCAAATACCTGATGAAGCGGGCGATGGAACCGCATCTGCCGCACAATATCCTCTATCGCGGCAAGATGGGCTTCGTCACGCCGATAGCGCAGTGGTTTCGCGCGGCGTTGGCGGATGAGGCGGCGGCAGTGGCGGATGGCTCGATGCTGGCGCGCACCGGCTGGTTCGACCGCACCACGATGGCCAAGCTCGCGCAGGATCACAAGGCGGGCCGCGCCGATCACGGTCGCTTGCTGTGGCAGCTGCTGGTGTTGGATAAATCTCTGGCGCGGCTGTTCGGTTAGCCGAACAAGATTTTTGCTGTCCGGTCCCACATCGCGGGAGAGGCCGCGGCAAGCATGCCGGTCGCATCCGAAGAGGCGAGATAGGGCGCACCGTCGAACCGGCAGGCCATGCCGCCAGCCTCGTTGAGGAACAGCACGCCCGCCGCATGATCCCAGGCCAGCGTCCGTTTGAACAGCGCCAGATCGTTCTGCCCCAGCACGATGCGGGGATATTGCTCCGCCGCGCAACGCGGGATGCTGACGATATCGAGCTGTCCTTCCAGCCGCGCCTCAATGTCTGCGCGCTCCTGCGGGTTCAGGAACAATGTCGAGATGCCCGCGAGCGGCAGTTCCGCGCCGCTGGTCTGCGCGACGACGGGCCTGCCATTGATGCTTGCGCCGTGCCCGCGTGCGGCATGACACATGCGCCCGGTTAGCGGATCATAGATCCATCCCGCAATCGGCTCGCCCCGTTCGGCCAGCGCGATGATGATGCCAAAGGGCGCGCGACCAGCAGCGAAATTGCCGGTGCCGTCTATCGGGTCGATGATCCAGCACAGCTCGCTCGCCAGGCCATCGAGCAAGGCCGGGTCGGCCGCGCAGGCTTCCTCGCCCACGATCAGCGCTTCGGGCAGCAAGTGCGCCAGCCCTTCGGACAGGCGCGCTTCGCTCTCCCGGTCGGCGATGGTGACGAGATCGTTCTTCGCCTTCTCGATCACTTCATGCGCGGCAAGGTTCTGATAGCGCGGCAGAATGACTTCTTCAGCGACGGTGCGCATCAGGGAGGAAACGGCTGTGTGGATCGTGTGGTTCATCATTGCTGCAATCGCATCAAAGCCATGCCAAGCGCAACCAGTATGAAAACAGCCCCGGAAACGCGCGCGACAGTCCGTTCCGCAACAGGCGATAGCGAGAGCGCCCCCAGCCGATAGGCAAGCAGACCATAGCCGGTCAGCACCAATATTTCGAGGGCGATGCCGATTGCCGCCAACACCAGAAGCTGCGGCGCAATCGGTCTGTGCACGTCGATAAAGGGCGGGAGGAAGACCGTGAAAAACAGCATGGCCTTGGGATTGGAAAGCTGAACCGCGATCGCGCTGGCGAAGCCGCGCCCCATGCCGATCTTGCTCCGCGCCCGTCCTGCTTCCAGATGAGCGTGCGCGCGCCATGTCTGAACGCCCAGCCAGAGGAGGTAGCCGATGCCCGCCCAGCCGAGCAGTGCGAAAACCACAGGTGCGCGGTCGATCAGCGCGACAAGGCCGGTGCCGATCATCGCATACCACAGCGCATTGGCCACGTTGATGCCCGCAATCGCGCCCGCCATTCCGCGCAACGAGCCGCTTAGCGCTATGCCCGAAACAAATGCCACCGCCGGTCCAGGCATCAGGCAGGCAATCAGATCGGTAATCGCGTAGACCGCAAGCAGATGTGCCGCTTCGCCCACCCGTTGATCAGCTTCGGTAATCGGCGTTGATGGATATGTAGCCGTGGGTCAGGTCGCAGGTCCAGACGCTGGCGCGTCCATCCCCCAGCCCGATGTCGACGCCGATGGTGATGTCCTGACCCTTGAGATGCGCGGCAACGGGCGCTTCGTCATAGCCCTCGACCGGATAGCCATTGGCGGCAACCTGTGTGGTGCCAAAGCTGATCGAGAGCCTGTCCCGGTCCGCCGGTTCGCCCGCCTTGCCGACCGCCATGACGACCCGACCCCAGTTGGCGTCCTCGCCCGCAATCGCTGTCTTGACCAGCGGCGAATTGGCGATGGAGAGGCCGATGCGCCGCGCGCTCACGTCAGACACCGCTCCAGTCACGCGGATTTCTATGAACTTCTGCGCGCCCTCGCCATCCTTCACCACCAGATGGGCGAGCTGGGTACAGATGTCTGTCAAGGCCGCCTGAAAAGCATCCGCGCCGGGGCTGTCGCGGTTGACGAGCGGGGCGTTGCCCGCCTTGCCGGTGGCGAAGACGAGTACGGTATCTGAAGTAGAGGTGTCGCCGTCCACGGTGATGCAGGAATAGCTCTCGGCGTTCGCTTCGTTGAGCATTTCCTGCAAGATGGCCGGTTCGATGGCGGCATCGGTAAAGATATAGCCGAGCATCGTCGCCATATCGGGCGCGATCATGCCTGACCCCTTGATGATGCCGGAGAGCGACACCTTCTTGTCGCCGATCATCGCGGAAGCAGTTGCGCCCTTGGGAAAGGTGTCGGTCGTGCCGATGGTCCGCGCCGCGTCCTCCCAGCTGCACGGCGCAGCGGCGAGCGCCGCCTCCACGCCCGCGCGCGCCTTGTCCTTGGGCAGTGGCACGCCGATGACGCCGGTGGAGGAGACGAACACCTCAGACGGAGCGCAGCCGAGGTGCCCCGCAACCTGGCCCATGATCTGCTCCACCGCCTCGCGCCCGCGATAGCCGGTGAAGGCATTGCTGTTGCCCGCATTGACGATGAGCGCCCGCGCCCGGCCGCCCTTGATGCCCTCGCGGCACAGCTCCACCTCGCTGGAGCAGCAGAGGTTTTTCGTCGTGACGCCTGCCACAGCCGTTCCCTCCGCCAGCTCGGCATAGGTAAGGTCGCACCTGTCCCACTCCTTGTACCGCGCCTGCGCGATGCGCAGAGTGACGCCTTCGATATCGGGCAATGCGGGAAAGGCGGCAGGGGCGAGAGGCGAGCGTTCCATATGGTTCGCGATTAGCGGATTTGGGGCAGGGGTCAACATGCTGCTTGTGCCGCGCGCAGGGCGGTGGCACGAATGAGGCGGGAAGGCGAACGGGCAGGGGGAATTATGAAGGCGATCGGGGGCATCATGCTGGTGGCCATTGCGTTGCTTTGCATCGGCAGCGCGCAGGCGGACATTCCCAAGGGTGCGCCGGTAACAGCGCCGCCGCCTATCCCCATGGCCCCGCCGCCCGCGCTCTCCAAGCCCGCACCGCCACTGCCGCCGACACCCAAGGTGCGGGCCAAACCAGCTGAATCGCCGGGCACATGGATTAACCCGGATGACTATCCCAAGGCGGCGCTTTATAATGAGATGACCGGCAATTCCGCCTTCCGTCTGTTCATCGATCCCACGGGGAAGGTCAGCCACTGCCAGATCACCGTGAGCAGCGGTTTCGAAGTGCTGGACAACGCAACATGTGAGCGCCTGATCGAACATGGAAAGTTCACGCCCGCGCGAGATGGCAAAGGCAAATTAGTTGCCGATGTTTGGAATAGCCGCGTCGTGTGGAAGATGCCGTTCGCCACCCCGCAGCCGATAAGGGAAGGAACCGGGATCGCAACCTTCCAGATCAACAAGCTGGGTGTAGTGACAGACTGCGCGGTTAAGGTGAAATCCTGGGATGCCGAAACATCGCAGGAACCATGCTGGAACTCTGATAACATGCCGCCCCTCGCTGGGCTGGAAATGCGGGGATACGGTGAAGAGCCGATCGTGGAGGTTGACATGGAATGGTCTTCCTCCTTCAGCAGTGCGGGTCGGGACCGCCTTATGCAGGATCGACCCGGCTATCAAACGCGTTCGCTCCTTGTGTTCCGGTTTGAGGTCAATGCCGAAGGCAGGATGACCCAGTGTGCGATGGAGCGGCAAAGGGGAAGTGAAAAGCTGATCCACAATATATGCTCTCAAGCAGTCAAACAGCTTTACGCGCCTTTGAAGGACGCAACCGGCACCCCTGTTTCCACCCCCGGCTGGATCATCAACCGCATCTTGCGCAAACTCGGCCCATAACCCGGCCTTCAATTGACTTCCCGCCGCCCTGATCCTACATCGCGGCGGTGTTTTAAGCGCGCGCTCCGCGAGGGGCGGCGCACCCCGTCAGTCAGGATGGTTTCATGCTCGGCGCGCTCGCCAAATCCCTCTTTGGTTCGTCCAATGATCGTTATGTCAAATCGCTGGGCAAGCTGGTCGCCCAGATTGGCGGCTTTGAAGCCACCATATCGGCGCTGACAGACGATGAGTTGCGAGGCCAAACGGTCAAGTTCCGGGAGCGCCTCAAGGGCAAGGAAACGCTGGACGATCTGCTGCCCGAAGCCTTCGCCACGGTGCGCGAGGCGGGCAGGCGCGTGCTGGGCATGCGCCATTTCGATGTGCAGATGATCGGCGGCATTGTGCTTCATCGCGGCGAGATCGCGGAGATGCGCACCGGCGAGGGCAAGACCCTCGTGGCTACGCTCGCGACCTATCTGAATGCGCTCGAAGGCAAGGGCGTTCATGTCGTTACGGTCAACGACTATCTGGCCAAGCGCGACTGCGAGTGGATGGGCCAGATCTATCGTTTCCTCGGCCTCACTACCGGCGTGATCGTTCCCGGCCTGCGCGAGGATGAGCGGCGCGAAGCCTATGCGGCGGACGTGACCTACGCCACCAACAACGAGCTGGGTTTCGATTATCTGCGCGATAACATGAAATATGAGCGCGCCCAGATGGTGCAGCGGCCTTTCAACTACGCGATTGTCGACGAGGTGGACTCGATCCTGATCGACGAGGCGCGCACGCCGCTCATCATCTCCGGCCCGACAGACGACAAGTCAGAGCTGTATATGGCTGTAGACGCGCTGGTGAAGCAGTTGTCCGATAAGGACTATGAGAAGGACGAGAAGCAGCGCAACATCGTGCTGACCGAGGATGGCACAGAGACGATCGAGCGGCTGCTGGAGAGCGCCGGGCTGCTTCAGGGCAGCAACCTCTATGACTTTGAGAACACGCAGGTTGTCCACCACGTCAACCAGTCGCTGCGCGCGAACAAGATGTTCAAGCGCGACATCGACTATATCGTCAAGGACGGCAAGGTCATCATCATCGATGAGTTCACCGGCCGCATGATGGACGGGCGCCGCTGGTCGGATGGCTTGCATCAGGCTGTCGAGGCCAAGGAAGGCGTCAATATCGAGCCGGAGAACCAGACGCTCGCCAGCATCACCTTCCAGAATTACTTCCGCATGTATCCAAAGCTTTCGGGCATGACCGGCACCGCCGCGACCGAAGCGACCGAGTTCCACGAGATCTACAAGATGAACGTGGTGACGATCCCCACCAATGTGCCGGTGCAGCGGAAGGACGAGGAAGACCTGTTCTACAAGAGCATCGAGGACAAGTTTGCCGGCATCGCCAAGACGATCCGCGAGCATCAGGCCAAGGGCCAGCCGGTGCTGGTTGGTACGGTCAGCATCGAGAAATCGGAGATGTTGTCCGAGTTTTTGCACAAAGAGGGCGTGAAACACAGCGTTTTGAACGCAAGATTCCACGAAAGCGAGGCGCATATCGTGGCGCAGGCCGGGCGGCTGGGCATGGTGACGATCGCGACCAACATGGCCGGGCGCGGAACCGACATCCAGCTCGGCGGAAACCTTGAGTTCCGCATCGAGGATGAGCTGAAGGACCTGGCCGAAGGGCCGGAACGCGACGCCGCAATAGAGCGCATCCGCATCGAAATAGCAATGGAAAAGGCGCAGGTTCTTGAGGCGGGCGGGCTGTGCGTCATCGGCACCGAGCGGCACGAAAGCCGCCGCATCGACAACCAGCTGCGCGGCCGTTCGGGGCGGCAGGGCGACCCCGGCCTCTCGCGCTTTTACCTCAGCCTCGATGACGATCTGCTGCGCATCTTCGGCCCGGACACCCTCTTCGCGCGCATGATGCGCTCTTCCCTTGAGGATGGCGAGGCGCTGCCCCCGTCCAAGTGGATGTCGAAAGCCATCGAGACCGCGCAGAAAAAGGTCGAGGCGCGCAACTATGACGTGCGCAAGCAGGTCGTCGAATATGATGACGTGATGAACGACCAGCGCAAGGTGATCTATGAACAGCGCGGCGACATCATGGATGCCGAGACGGTGGACGATGTCGTCGTCGACATGCGGCACGAGTGCGTGAACGACATTGTCGGCGCGCATTGCCCGCCCGGCACCTACCCTGAGCAATGGGACGTTGCGGGACTGAAGGCTGCGGTGTTGGCCAGGCTCAGTCTTGAGCCGGATATCGACGGTTGGCTGACAGAGGATGCAGTCGCGCCCGACATCATAGAGGAGCGGCTGGTCGCGCTGGCCGATGCCGCGGCAGCGGAGAAGGCGGCGGCGCTCGATGTGGTGAGCTGGCACAATATCGAGAAGAGCATATTGCTGCAAAATCTCGATCATCACTGGAAAGAGCATCTGGCGACATTGGACGCGCTGCGTCAGGTGGTGCATCTGCGTGCTTATGCCCAGAAGACGCCGATCAATGAATATAAGGCGGAGGCATTTGCGCTGTTCGAGCGGATGTTGAGCAATATCCGCGATGACGTGACACAGACGATAGGGCGGGTCCAGTTCCAGTTTGAGAATGCAGCCGATGTGCCTGAGCTGCCTACCTTGCCTGATTTCATCACCAACTATGGCGCGGATGGCGGCGCAGGAGCGGGTGTCGATGAAAACGGCTTTGTCACTACGCGGATTCCCGGCATTTCGGCTGGGTCAGGCGGGGGTGATCCCTATGCGCATATGGGCATCAGCCGCAACGCACTGTGCCCGTGCGGCTCTGGCAAGCGGTATAAACATTGCCACGGGGCGCTAGCATAACCATTGAACTTAGGGGTTTTGCCTTGGCCCCAGCCTCCCGCCGATGGTCTCAAGTGTTGCTGCTCGCGGTACATCGCGCGCGAGCAGCCGGCGCTGCTCCACTGGGCCGGGTGCGCGCCAGAGAGCGGTTGCGTCTGCACTAAAACCCCAGAAGCGGCCATAATATTCCGGATCGCCGATCATCATCAGCGGGGCATCCGCTAGGGCATCGGCGTCCAGGATCAGCCTGTCCATCAGCAGCTTGCCAAAGCCCTCGCCCTGCCGCTCTGGCATCACCGCGACCGGCCCGACCATGATGAGCGGAGTCTGCGCACCATCGTCGCGGTGGAGCGCGACAGGCCAGCTTTGCAGCAGCCCCACAAACTCGTCCGCATCGTCCAGCAGTGCATAGCTCAGTTCCGGCAGCCAGCGCATGCCCGTGCGGATCGCATAGGCGGTTCTGCCATGCCGGTCTCGCCCGAAGGCAGCATCAAGAAGGGCTTCAGTTGCTGCTTCGGTCTGGCTGTTCAGGGGGAAAAGGGTCGTCACGCTTGCTGTTCTGTCACTAAAAGGGCATGAGCGCCCGGAAGCCGCGCGCTTTAGCGCGCGAACCGTAAAATGAAAGACAATTCTGCGTCGCAACGCACCGGAGCAGGGATACGCATGGCCGCTTATCGTATATCTGAAGACAATTTTCTGGCACTGGAGGTCGATGACCTGCATGTCGACATCCTCACCGGCGTCTACTCCGAAGAGACGCATTTGCCGCAGCCACTGAAGATTTCGGTTCGCGCGCTGATCCGGCAGGAGGCGCATTACGAGCCGGATACGCCACTGATCCTCTCGAAAAACTATATGGACCTGAAGCACGCGGCGACGGATGCGCTGCCTAAAGACCGGCATTTCAAACTGATCGAGGCTGTGGCGGATCACATTATCGATACCATCCTGATGCAGGATGACAAGGTGCTGCACGTGCAGGTTAAGATCGTGAAGCTTGCCCTGTCAGAAAAGGGCGAATCGATCGGCATCACCATGGCGCGCGCGCGTCATTGATTGGAAGTCCGCACCAGCCCTCTCCCCCGCCCAACCTCCCATAAGATAGCCTGTCGGGAGGTTGGGCGGGGGAGAGGGCCGGAACTGCAAATAAGAAACGCAGCCAAGCAGCTTGTTTTGGATCAAATACTAACCCGCATCCCCCTTGCGCAACCGGCGCAGACGAGGCGTGTAATCGAGCTTTGCAGCCTCGCGGATATCCTGCCTAAGGTCTTCGCGACGTTGGTGAATGGAGGCGATGACCGGTCCCATCGCGACACCCAGCTCTACCAGCGCCGTCTCCGCAAGCTGGAGCGAACTTTCCAGAGTCTCCGGTACAGCCTCGGTCGCTCCCGCTTTATAGAGGTGGCTGGCATGGTCCGCATCGCGCGCACGGGCAATGATTGGAAGATTGGGATAAGCCTCGCGCACCGCCTGAGTAATGCGCACGCACAGCACCGGATCGTCCATCGTCAGGATTAGCACACTTGCACTTTCGAGTGAGAGGCTATCGAGCGTCTGCGGCCGGGTGACGTTGCCGAAGCGGACGGCATATCCCTCGCGCCGCCCTTCCAGCACGATATCCGGGTCTGAATCGACCACCACATAGGGCTGGTCGTGCCCGCGCAAAAGATCGCACACCATCCGCCCCACGCGCCCGAATCCAAGGACGACGGTGCGCTGGCCGCTCTCCAGCCCGTCTGCCGCAACGTCTGCAGTGGCATCTCGTGCATGGGCGCGATGCTCGATCCGTCGGGCGACGTCATGGCCGATCCGCGCCAGCAACGGCGTCAGTGTGAGACCGATTGCAGTGGCGATCTGCCAGAACACCGCAGCGTCCTGATTGATGATGTTGGCGGCAGATGCGGTGGCGAGCACGATTAGCGTAGTTTCCGAAGGGCTAGACATTAGCAGGCCAACCTCCGCTGCAAGGCTTCTGCGCGCGCCATTCAGGCGCAGCAGAACCGCCGTCACGACCGTTTTGATCGCCACCACGCCGAATATGGCGAGCAACAAGGCAGGCCATTGCGCGGCGATTATCTTGAGGTCGAGGCTCATGCCGACCGTGAGCAGAAACACGCCGAGCGCCAGTCCGCGGAACGGCGCGGTAATGCCTTCTACCTCGCCGCGATAGTCCGTCTCGGCGATCATCAGCCCGGCAAGCAGAGCGCCGACGATAGGCGAGAGGCCGGTCAGAGCGGTTATCAAGCTCGCCATGATGACTACAAGCAGGCTGGCGGCGAGGAATACCTCCGGGCTTTTGGTGCGTGCCGCTTGTGCAAAAATCGTCGGCAGCACAAATGGCCCGGCGAGCAGCATCGCGATAACGGTCGCGCCGCCGATCAGTAAAGTGTTCATCAATCCGGCGAGATCGCCGCCGCCACTCGCAGGGGCGATGGCGCCCAGCAGGAAGATGATCGGCACCAGCGCCAGATCTTCGAACAGCAACATAGAGAATGCCGTGCTGCCGACCTGCGTCTTGGTGCCGACCATAGGCAGCACCAGGGCGGTGGACGAGAGCGCCAGCGCGAGGCCGAGGCCGATGGCCGCCGGGCCGCTATTGCCCATCAGTGTCAGGATGATCGCGATCAGCAGCGCCGAGCCGCCCAGCTCCAGCGCGCCGACGCCGAACACCATGCGGCGCATTGACCACAGCCGTTTGAAACTCAACTCCAGCCCGATGGAGAACAACAGCAGGATGATGCCCAGCTCAGCAAAGGGTGCGATCGCCTCAGGGCGCGATATGGTCACATAATGAAGCCAGGAATATTCCTTCGTCATCGCCCCCAGGCCGGAGGGGCCGACAATCAGGCCAGCCAGAATGAAACCGATCACCGGACTGATGCGGAAGCGCGCGAACATCGGGATGACGATGCCCGCCGCCCCCAAAATGACGAGAGTATCGCTCAGCCCGCTTGTGCCATGAATCTCCAGTGCCATAGCTTATCTATAAAGCAGGCGTGAGCGGTCCTGTCATGGCCCAAATCAAAAAAGGACCAGATAAACAAACGCCCGCGCGGGTGAGGCGCGGACGTTTTTTATATGTTTTTATATGTCCGTGGCGTCCAAAAGTCGTTGAGGCTTACTTCCAGCTATCCATTTCGGCTTCGAGATTGGCGCGGATCGCCTCAAAGAACTGCTCGGTGGTCATCCAGCTTTGTTCCGGGCCGATAAGGAGCGCGAGATCCTTCGTCATCGCACCGCTTTCCACGGTTTTGATGCACACCTTTTCCAGCGTCTCGGCAAAACGGGTGACTTCGGGCGTTTCGTCGAACTTGCCACGATAGACCAGACCCTGCGTCCATGCGAAGATCGACGCGATCGGGTTGGTTGAGGTCGCTTTGCCCTGCTGGTGCTGGCGGTAATGGCGGGTCACGGTGCCGTGCGCGGCTTCGGCCTCGATCGTCTTGCCATCGGGCGTCATCAGCACCGAGGTCATCAGACCGAGCGAACCAAATCCCTGTGCGACCTGATCGGACTGCACATCGCCGTCATAGTTTTTGCACGCCCAGACGAACTTGCCGCTCCATTTAAGAGCGGAGGCGACCATATCGTCGATCAGGCGATGCTCATAGACGATGCCGGCTGCCTTGAACTTGTCGGCGAACTCGGCCTCGAAGACTTCCGCGAACAGATCCTTGAAGCGGCCGTCATAGGCTTTCAAAATTGTGTTCTTGGTGGAGAGATAGACCGGCCAGCCGCGGCCAAGGCCATAGTTCATCGAGGCGCGGGCGAAATCGCGGATCGAATCGTCGAGGTTGTACATCGCGAGCGCCACGCCGGAGCTGGGATACTGGAAAACTTCCTCGTCGATCACATCGCCATTATCACCCTCCCACACGAGGCGCAGCTTGCCGGGGCCGGGAACGCGGAAATCGGTCGCCTTATACTGGTCGCCAAAGGCATGGCGGCCGACGACGATCGGGTCGGTCCAGCCGGGGATGAGGCGCGGCACGTTGCGGATGACGATAGGCTCACGGAAGACGACGCCGCCCAATATGTTGCGGATCGTGCCATTGGGCGATTTCCACATTTTCTTGAGCTTGAATTCCTCGACGCGGGCTTCGTCCGGCGTGATCGTCGCACACTTTACGCCGATGCCATATTTTTTGATCGCGTTGGCGGAATCGACTGTAATCTTGTCGTCGGTGCGGTCGCGCTCTTCCATGCCAAGGTCATAATAATGCAGATCAATATCCAGATAGGGCTTGATGAGCCGCTCGCGAATCCACTCCCAGATGATCCGTGTCATCTCGTCGCCGTCGATTTCGACCACCGGGTTTTTGACTTTGATCTTCGCCATGGCTCTCTTTCCGCTTTCTATCTGGATATGGGGAGGATGCGAGCGCTCTAGGCAAAGCGCGTCCCGGATTCAACATCTCATCGCTTTATAGCGGGCAAACCTTGACAAAAGCCACATACACACGGCCCTACTACGTTGTATTGGCGTGCAGGAGCGCCTAAACAGTACCTTATGCAACCTGAAACAGACACTCTTTCCGCCGCGCCGGTGGTCGCCGACTCGCAATCCGGCATCAAATGGCGCTTCCCAGCCATCCATCCGGAGGGGCGCAAATTTGGCGCAATCGCTATCGGCATCACCTTGTTGTTGTGGCTGGTGGGATGGGAACCGCTGGCTTGGCTGATGGCGGGCGTCAGTATCTGGGTTTTTGCCTTCTTCCGCGATCCGGTGCGGGCAACGCCACAGGGAACAGACCTTCTGGTCGCGCCCGCCGATGGACTCATCACACTGATTCAGACTGTGCTGCCCCCGCGCGAGATTGCGGGCGAGGACGGCATCGGCACCGCGCCGATGGTGCGCGTGTCGATGTTCATGAGCGTGTTCGATGTCCATATCAACCGCACACCGATCAGCGGCACGATCAAGCAAGTGGTCTATATTTCCGGCAAGTTCATCAATGCCGATCTCGACAAGGCGAGTGAGGATAATGAGCGCCAGCATATCGTGGTGGAGCGTGCGGATGGACTGCGTATTGGCTTCACCCAGATCGCCGGGCTCGTAGCGCGGCGAATCGTGCCCTTTGTAAAGCCCGGTGCAGTGGTGGCCGCGGGCCAGCGCATTGGCCTCATCCGTTTCGGCAGTAGGGTCGACATGTATCTCCCCGCAGGCACAGTCCCACGCGTGGTGCTGGGCCAGCGCACCGTGGCGGGCGAGACCGTGATCGCGAAGCTCGGCGAGGCAGAGCCAATTCGCGGGATTTTGCAGTGAGGCGCCGCCGCGCGGTTCCAAGAGGGTTACGGCGCGGCATATCTTTGCGCCAGGTCGCGCCCAATGCTGTTACGGCGATGGCGCTGTGCTTTGGCCTTACCGGCGTACGCTTTGCCATGAGCGGGCAGTGGGAGCTGGCGGTTGGCAGCGTGATTCTCGCCGGGGTGCTGGACGGGCTGGACGGGCGGATCGCGCGGCTGCTGCATGGAGAGAGCCGTTTTGGCGCTGAGCTGGATTCGCTATCAGACAGTATCGCCTTTGGTGTTTCACCCGCGATCATCATCTATCTGTGGTCATTGCAATATCTGCCCAAGCTCGGCTGGGTTCTGGCTCTGGCGCATGCTCTGATGTGTGCGCTGCGCCTCGCCCGCTTCAACGCCGCGATCGACGCGGACGAGCAGCCGCACAAATCCGCCGGTTACATGACCGGCGTTCCCGCGCCGACCGGGGCGGGGCTGGTATTCGTGCCGATGTATTTGTGGTTTGTCACCGGAAACGAACTGTTTCGTTCCGTCTATGTCGTTGCG
This sequence comes from Sphingobium fluviale, assembly GCF_004122115.1. Classification (GTDB taxonomy): domain Bacteria; phylum Pseudomonadota; class Alphaproteobacteria; order Sphingomonadales; family Sphingomonadaceae; genus Sphingobium; species Sphingobium fluviale. Next base: position 293,778 of record NZ_SBKP01000001.1, on the reverse strand, counting down.
CCATGGACCGGTTTTGTCGCTTTTCTAATGATTTCCAGCATCGCTACCTTCAGCTGGAGCGCGCTGAGACTACGGCGCAACATTCGGCTGGAAGTGATTGCGGTAGCGGGATTGCTTGCCGCGCTGCTGCTCACGGAGCCATGGGCGACGCTGCTGGCGATCTCAGCTCTCTATTTAGCGATGATTCCGTTTGGCATCATGAGCTATCGCAAGGTGCGAATGGCAGCGCGCACCGCGACAGCTTGAGCCGCCAGGGTCAACGGAGCAGGTGCGAGGTTAGCCCGACGCGATGCGGCGCGGGGCGCCATCCTTAACGAGGGCAGCGGCGCCGCAGCCTCTGGAACGTAATGTTCCATCCGCAACGCGGCCATCATCTTGCTGCTATAAGTACGCAGCATTGCGCCTATCGTGCACAGTGCCATCACCAGTGCAATCGGGAAAATCAGTGCAGTTGCCATCATCATAGTCAACACCCGTTCGTTATATTCTGATCTGCAAACGCATATTTGCGCTATCCAGTTCTATGTTCACTATATGTTCTTATCTTTGACGCCTGTCAACATCCCATTTCACCTTGCAATCACGCGCTCGCCCGACTAATGGCGCCCCATTCCACATGGGATTCGCACATACCGGTGCCGGATCGGAAGATGCGGTTACTGAATCCCAGAGGCACAACCGGAAGGAGAAAGACCATGGCGGCCCCTGTCGTCACTATACAGCAATTGATTGAGGCCGGAGCGCATTTCGGCCACCAGACCCACCGCTGGAACCCCCGCATGAAGCCGTATATCTTCGGCGAGCGGAACGGTGTTCACATTCTCGACCTCAGCCAGACCGTGCCGCTGTTCGCGCGCGCGCTGGATTTTGTGGCAGGCACTGTGGCGGCCGGTGGTAAGGTGCTGTTTGTCGGCACTAAGCGGCAGGCGGCGGAGGCTATCGCCGAGAGCGCGCGCAAATCTGGCCAGCACTTTGTCAACCACCGCTGGCTGGGCGGCATGCTGACCAACTGGAAGACGATCTCCGGTTCGATCAAGCGCCTCAAGACGCTGGAAGAGAAGCTGTCGGGTGACACGCACGGCCTCACCAAGAAGGAAGTGCTCCAGATGACGCGCGAGCGCGACAAGCTGGAAATGAGCCTTGGCGGCATCCGCGACATGGGCGGCATCCCGGACGTGATGTTCGTGATCGACGCCAACAAGGAAGAGCTGGCGATCAAGGAAGCTAACACGCTCGGCATCCCGGTCGTCGCGATTCTCGATTCGAATGTCTCGCCAGATGGCATTGCTTTTCCGGTTCCGGCGAATGACGACGCCAGCCGCGCGATCCGTCTTTATTGCGATGCGATCGCGACTGCAGCCACCCGTGGCAACCGGGGTGCACAGCAGGCGTCGGGCGTTGACATCGGCGCGCTGGCCGAGCCACCAGCCGAGGAAGCCGTCGCCGCCGAAGCGTAAGTTTCGCCAGATTGCAATATTTTCTGGGCAGGGCGCTTGGCGGTGGAATACCGATAGGCGCCCGCCCGTTTGTAAAAAACCTCTTTCAAAGGAAATGATGATGGCCGAGATTACTGCCGCCGCTGTCAAGGAACTGCGTGATCGCTCTGGCGCGGGCATGATGGACTGTAAAAAGGCGCTTACCGAAGCCAATGGCGACATGGAAGCGGCTGTCGACTGGCTGCGCGCAAAGGGTCTGGCTGCTGCCGCCAAGAAATCGAGCCGCACCGCCGCAGAAGGACTGGTTGGTGTTGCCGTTGCCGGCACCAAGGGGGTTGCGGTTGAGGTAAACAGTGAGACGGATTTCGTCGCGAAGAACGAGCAGTTCCAGGATTTCGTGCGCAGCGTGACCAGTGTCGCACTGAGCAACGGCGCGGCCGATGCCGATGCGCTCGCTTCCGCCGACTATCCGGGTGGTGGCACGGTGTCGGAAAAGCTCGTCGCCAATATCGCGACCATCGGCGAAAACCAGACGCTTCGCCGCGTGGGTAGCGTGTCGGTGAGCAGCGGCCTTGTCGTGGATTATGTCCATAACGCGGTTGTGCCGGGCCTCGGTAAGATTGGCGTACTCGTGGCGTTGGAGGGCGATGCTTCAGCGGATGTGCTTCAGCCGCTTGGCAAGCAACTCGCGATGCACATCGCGGCGGCATTCCCGCTGGCGCTGTCTGCGGATCTGATCGACCCCGCCCTGCTGGAGCGCGAGCGCGCAATTGCTGCGGAGAAGGCTGCCGAAAGCGGCAAGCCCGCCGAGATCGTCGCCAAGATGGTCGATGGCGCAGTGGCGAAGTTCGCCAAGGAAAACGCGCTGTTGTCTCAGCTGTTCGTGATGGACAACAAGACGCCGATCGCTGACGTTGTCGCCAAGGCGGCGAAGGAAGCTGGTGCTTCGATCGTGCTCAAGGACTATGTTCGCTTCCAACTCGGCGAAGGCATCGAGAAGGAAGAGAGCGATTTCGCGGCGGAAGTCGCGGCTGCTGCGGGCGTATAAGGCATCACATTTATTCTGAACAGGCGCTATGGGCGCTTGGCACTGTGGCGCGCTCCTACTAAGGTGCGCGCCATTCCTGTATCTAAAGCGGATTCACACACCCTATGACACGCTCGACCCCCAAACGCATTCTGCTGAAACTGTCCGGCGAAGTGCTGATGGGCGAGGGGGCGTTCGGTATTGACCCCACGACTGTGGATCGGATTGCAGGAGAGGTTGCTGCAGCCAAGGAGGCGGGGTTCGAAATCTGCATGGTCGTGGGCGGGGGCAATATTTTTCGTGGCCTTGCCGCCGCCGCCAAGGGCTTTGACCGCACCAGCGCCGATTATATGGGCATGCTCGCCACGGTGATGAACGCGCTTGCGGTGCAGAATGCGCTGGAGCGCATGGGGCATCAGACCCGTGTGCAGTCCGCTATCCCCATGGAAACCGTGTGCGAGCCGTATATCCGCCGCCGTGCGGTGCGGCATATGGAGAAGGGCCGGATCGTGATCTTTGCGGCGGGCACTGGCAACCCGTTTTTCACGACCGACACTGCCGCCGCACTGCGTGCCGCCGAAATGGGCTGTGACGCACTGTACAAAGGCACCTCGGTCGATGGCGTATATGATGCCGATCCCAAGAAGGTTTCCTCAGCAAAGCGTTATGAATCAGTGACGTTTGACCGAGTGTTGAATGATAACCTCAAGGTGATGGACGCCTCTGCCGTGGCGCTTTGCCGCGAGAACAATATCCCCATCGTCGTGTTCAACATCCGCGAGACGGGCAACCTTGCCCGCGTGCTGAGCGGCGAAGGCGTGGCGACTATCGTCGGCCCGGCTACTGTCGAGGCTGCGTGAATTACCGATAAGGAGAGCGAAATGGCCCAGTTTGACAAGGCAGACCTCGAACGCCGCATGAAGGGCGCAGTGGAATCATTGAAAGGCGATCTCTCTGGCCTGCGCACTGGCCGCGCCAACGTGTCGCTGCTCGATCCCGTCAATGTCGAGGTTTATGGAGCGCATATGCCGCTCAATCAGGTGGCGACCGTCTCCGCACCGGAGCCGCGCATGCTCTCGGTCCAGGTATGGGACCGCAGTAATGTGACCCCGGTCGAAAAAGCGATCCGCTCGGCGGGCCTCGGCCTCAACCCGATCACCGATGGGCAGACGCTGCGTTTGCCGATCCCGGATCTGACCGAGGAACGCCGCAAAGAACTGGCGAAGCTCGCCAGCCAATATGCCGAGAAGGCCCGCGTCGCCGTGCGCAATGTGCGCCGCGATGGCAACGACAATCTCAAGGTAGACGAGAAGAAGGGCGAGATCAGCGAGGACGAGCGCAAGCGATCCGAGACAGATGTGCAGAAGCTGACCGACAGCACTATCGCCGAGATCGACGCTGCGCTCGCACATAAGGAAAAAGAGATCCTTGGCCAGTAAAGCCGCGCCTGCGTCTGTTCCCGCCGCTGCTGGAGGTTCCGGCCCCGTGCATGGCGCGCGCCATGTCGCCATCATCATGGACGGCAACGGGCGCTGGGCGAAGAAGCGTTTCCTGCCGCGCGTGGCCGGGCACAAGGCAGGCGTGGAGGCCGTGCGCAAGACGGTTCGCGCTGCGCAGGAGCTGGGGCTGGAATGCGTCACACTCTATGCCTTTTCCTCCGAAAACTGGAAGCGGCCGGAGCAGGAGATTTCAGACCTTACCGGCCTGATGAAACATTTCATCCGGGCGGACCTGGAAGAATTTCACGCTAACAATGTGCGCCTGCGTATCATTGGCGATTACACCGCGTTTGAGCGAGAGGCGGTAGAGCTGATCGACCGGGCGCTGGAGCGGACCAGTGGTAACACCGCCTGTACCCTCGTCATCGCGCTGAATTACGGCTCGCAAGATGAGCTGGCGCGGGCAGCGGCGAAGGCAGCGGCCAAGGGGGCGATCACTCCCCAAACGATCGAAGCCGAACTGGACACGGCGGGCTTGCCACCGCTCGATTTGCTGATCCGCACATCGGGGGAGGTGCGTCTCTCCAACTTCCTGCTGTGGCAGGCGGCCTATGCTGAGCTCTATTTCACCGACCTGCTCTGGCCGGATTTCGACAAGAAGGCGCTGGAAGCCGCGCTTGAGAGTTTTGCCGCGCGCGAACGTCGCTATGGTGGGCTATGATGAGTGAAGCAGCGCCCACAGCGAAGCTATCGGACTTGGGCGTGCGAACAGTTTCGGCCGTGATGATGGTCCTCATTGCCGGTGGAGCGTTATGGGCCGGTGGATTTGTGTTCGCGCTGTTCGTTTGGCTGATAGGACTTGGCCTGCTCTGGGAGTTTGGCGGGCTGGTGGCGCGGATCACATCGAATTGGGGTGAACGCGCATTCTGGATGGCGGGAGGTGTCGTTTATATCGGTGCGGCCTGCTTCGGCCTGCTTCTGTGTCCGCCTGAGCTGCGTTGGCTGGTGATATTGGTGGTGATCGCGACAGACACCGGCGCCTATTTCGCCGGGCGCAAGTTTGGCGGCGCGAAGATCGCCCCTGCGATCAGCCCGTCGAAAACATGGGCGGGCCTGTATGGAGGCATGGTGTATGCCATGTTGGTGATGCTGGCGGCCTTCGTAAAATCCAAGTCCACAGTTTTGGGCGGGCCTGACGCGATTACACAGGTTTTCAGGGATTTTCCGCTAACCCTGGCAATGATGATGCTGGCGGGCGCGGTGCTGGCGGTGCTGGCGCAGACGGGGGACTTTTTCGAGAGCTGGATGAAGCGGCGGGCAGGAGTGAAAGATAGCGGCACGCTGATCCCCGGCCATGGTGGCCTGTTTGACCGGCTCGATGGCCTGCTACCGGTAGCCATCGCTGCCGGTCTGTTTGCTTGGACCACAATTTTATGAGCACTGCCCGCCGCAGTATCTCCATCTTTGGCGCGACGGGGTCTATCGGCGCATCGACGCTTGATCTGATCGGGCGCGAGCCAGACAGCTTTGAGGTGCTTGCTCTCACCGCCAACAGCGACCCGCAAGGGCTGGCGCAACTGGCGATAGAGCATGGCGCGAGCGTCGCTGTTATCGCAGACGAAGGCCATTATTCAGCATTGAAAAACGCTCTTGCAGGGTCTGGCGTAGAGGCTGCGGCGGGGGCGCAGGCACTGGCCGATGCCGCACGGCAGGGCGCGGACTGGACCATGGCGGCAATTGTCGGCTGCGCAGGACTGGAGCCGACTTTGGCAGCGCTGGAATGTGGCAAAACCGTCGCGCTTGCCAACAAGGAGGCGCTTGTTTCGGCTGGCGGGCTGATGATGGAGACGGCGCGGGCGTCTGGCGCGACATTGCTGCCGGTCGATAGCGAGCATAACGCGATTTTCCAGTGCCTTGCGGGCGGCGATCTGAACCAGGTGCGGCGCATCATCCTGACCGCAAGCGGAGGGCCGTTTCGCGCGATGCCGATGGACGAAATGGCGCGCGTCACGCCGGAGGCGGCAGTGCGTCACCCCAACTGGTCGATGGGCGCGAAGATCAGCATCGACAGCGCGACAATGATGAACAAGGGACTTGAGCTGATTGAGGCTGGCCACCTTTTTCCGGTCGGGCTGGATAAGATCGAGATACTGGTGCATCCGCAGTCCGTGATCCACTCACTGGTGGAATATAGTGATCGCTCGACTTTGGCGCAGTTGGGTTCGCCTGATATGCGCATTCCCATTGCTCACGCGCTCGCCTGGCCTGCACGGATGGAGGGACCGAGCGCCCCACTCGATCTTGCTACTATCGGCAGGCTTGATTTCGAGCAGCCAGACGAGGCGCGCTTCCCCGCTTTGAGGTTGGCTCGGCAGGCAGGAGAGGCGGGCGGGGCGTTGCCCGCTGTGCTCAACGCCGCCAACGAGGTCGCTGTTGCCGCATTTCTGAACCGTCGCATCGGCTTTCTCGACATCGCCGCCATTGTTGAGCGCGTACTCTGCGGCTATAGCGGCGCAAACCCGCGCACGATTGGTGATGTGCTGGAGATAGACCGGGCTGCGCGGACAAGCACACTCGGCATGATGGAGAGCGTAAGAGCCTGATGTCCTCACCCGGTTTCCTGATGACTGTATTGGCGTTCATTGCCGTGATCGGTCCGCTCGTGTTCGTGCACGAAATGGGGCATTATCTCGTCGCGCGCTGGTGTGGCGTGAGGGCGGAGGTCTTTTCGATCGGCTTCGGCCCGGAAATCGCGGCTTGGGTCGATCGACGCGGGACGCGGTGGCGTATCGCGGCGCTTCCGTTGGGCGGCTATGTCAAGTTTGCGGGCGATATGGGCGTTGCCAGCCAGACCGACCCGGCATGGCTCGCCTTGCCGGCGGCAGAGCGCGCTCAAAGTTTTCCCGCCAAATCCGTGTGGCAACGCATGGCGATCGTGGCCGCCGGGCCGTTCATAAATCTCGCATTCGCGGTTCTGATCCTAGGTGGCCTCGCCATGACCTATGGGGCGCCGGTGAGTGAACCGGTGATCGGCAGGGTGGCGGCAGGCAGCGCTGCGGAGAAGGCAGGGCTGAAGCCCGGAGACCGTATCATCAGCATCATGGGCCGCCAGATCGATGATTTCCGCGATATTTCTTCCATCGTCAGCCTTCGCCCGGACGAGCTTCTGCCCTATGAGATAGAGCGCAATGGTAGCCGGTTTGGGCAAGACATTGCGGCGGGAGCGCGGATCGAGAAGGATCGTTTCGGCAACATCTATCGCATCGGTTTGCTCGGCGTCGGCTCCAGCACGGTCAAGCTTCAGCCGGTGGGCATACTGGAAGCGCCGGTCGTCGGCTTCAAGCAAGCGGTGGACGTGACCCGCACTGGGCTTGATGGCATGGGCCAGATCATCACCGGTCGCCGACCCGTCACCGAAATGGGCGGGCCGCTCAAAATCGCGGATATCTCAGGCCAGGCGGCTATGATGGGGGGCGCAAGCTTCCTGTTTTTCATGGCTTTGATCTCGATTAACTTGGGGTTCATCAACCTGTTGCCAATCCCCATGCTGGATGGTGGACATTTGTTTTTCTATGCAATCGAGGCGGCGCAGCGGCGACCGGTCAGCCCGCAGGTGATGGAGTGGGCCTATCGCTCTGGCATGGCCCTGTTGCTTAGCCTGATGTTGCTGGTGACGATCAACGATTTGGGGTCATTCGGGCTGTGGAAAAGCCTCTCGCGCTTGATTGGTTGACGCATATCGGGCAGGGCATGGGCGGCATCGGCTTTCGGATAGGATTGGGGTTAGCGTGAGACAAGACAGATATATGGCAAAGGCATTGCTGGCTGGGACTATCCTCGGCGGCATCGTCCTGTCTTCGCCTGTAGCCGCAACGACGGTTGTAACTCCCGCTCCGCCACCGCCGGTAACGTCGGTTCCGCCGCCGGTCCAAACGATCAGCAACATTGTCGTAGAGGGTAACCAGCGTCTGGAAGGAGAGACGATCCTTTCCTACACCAAGCTGCGCATTGGCAGCGCCTACACTCGCGAGAATCTCGACTCTGCCCTGCGTGACCTTTACGAGACTGAGCTGTTTGCAGATGTGCAAATCCGCGATAACGCTGGCGCGCTCACAGTTATCGTGCAGGAAAACCCCGTGGTGAACCGCATCGTGCTGGAGGGCAACAAGCGGGTCAAGGAAGACAAGATTCGCCCAGAGATCAAGATGGCTGCGCGCCAGATCTATACCCGGTCCAAGGTGCGCGCAGATGTCGCCCGCATCGTAGAGTTATATCGCCGTCAGGGCCGCTTCGCCGCCACGGTGGAGCCGAAGATGGTAAAGCTCGACCAGAACCGGGTCGACATCGTTTTCGAGATCAACGAAGGGCCAAAGTCAAAGGTTCGCCAGATCAATATCATCGGCAACGACAAATTCTCCGATGGCAAGCTGCGTAGCGAGATGGCGACCAAGCAGGCGCGTTTCACCCGCATCTTCTCTTCCGGCACCAGCTATGATCCGGATCGTATGGCCTATGACCAGCAGAAGATGCGTCAGTTCTATTTGACACAGGGCTATGCCGATTTCCGTGTGGTGTCCGCCGTGGCGGAGCTGACACCGGACAAGCAGGATTTCATCATCACCTATGTGGTGGAGGAAGGCGAACGCTACAAGTTCGGCGACGTGAAGGTGGAGAGCGATATTCGCGAGCTGCCGAGCGACCGGCTGAGCGCCACGCTGCCGATGAAAAAGGGCGAGTGGTATAACGCCAAGAAGGTGGAAGACACGGTCGATCTGCTGAGCGAGACTGCGGGCCTGTTTGGCTATGCCTTTGCCAGCGTTGATCCCGATTTCCAGCGCGATAAAGACAGCAGGACGATGGGTATCGCGTTTCGTATTGCCAACGCACCCCGCGTCTATGTCGAGCGGGTAGACATCAACGGCAACACGCTGACGCAAGACAAGGTGGTGCGCCGCGAGTTCCGTCTTGCAGAGGGGGATGCCTTCAACAGCTTTCAGGTCAAGCGCACCAAGGACCGCATCCGCTCGTTGGGCTTTTTTCAGGACAAGCTTGAGATCGAGCAGAAGCCCGGATCAGCGCCGGATCGCATTGTGCTGGAAGCGAATGTAGAGGAGAAGTCGACAGGCGAGCTGTCGCTCTCGGCTGGATATTCGAGCCTGGAGCGGATCATCTTTTCGGCATCCGTCACTCAGCGCAACTTCCGTGGCAAGGGGCAGGAGCTGAGCACCAGCGTCGATTATTCCAAATATTCAAAATCGGTGAATATTGGCTTCACAGAGCCATATCTGTTTGACCGGAATATTGCATTGGGCGGCGATGTGTATCGCAGAGACCAGAACAGCTTCCGTTACCTCAGCAATAATGATCGCAGCCGCACCTATCAGCAGGTGACAACCGGCTTTCAGCTCCGCGCGGGTGTGCCACTGACGGAATATACTTCGCTGTCCTTGCGCTATAGCCTCAACTTTGATGACGTGTCGCTCGATGAGAGCATCTACTACACCAATGGCCAGTGTGATGCTCTGCTTGCGGGGCGCTATCTGTGCGACGCCATCGGCAAGAGGACGACATCGTCGGTCGGCTATTCCTGGATATATGACAACCGCGATAACCGCCTGCGCCCGACCCGTGGTCACAACCTTGTTTTCAGCCAGGATTTTGCGGGTCTGGGAGGCAGCGTCAAATATCTGCGCTCGCGCGTGAATGGCGGTAAATGGTTTGGTCTGGGTAGTGGGTTCGTTCTTGGCCTGACTGCTGAGACGGGCTACATCATGGGCCTCGGCAAAAAATCGTCTGATCCGACGGTCGACAAGGTGCGCCTTACGGATCGTTTCTTTCTGGGGGAGCCGCAATTGCGTGGCTTTGACATCCGTGGCGTGGGGCCGCGGGTGATCCGCTATAATGTCGATCAGAACGGCAACCGCACCAGCCAACTATCCGACGATGCGCTGGGTGGCCGCTTCTATTATCTTGCTCATGCCGAAATTGAAATTCCGCTGGGTTCCGGAGCACGTGAGCTTGGGCTAAGACCGTCAATCTTTATGGATGTGGGTGCTGTAGGAAATCTGAAACGGCCCAAGACTATCAATTTCAATGGCTATTGCCAGGACAACACAAGCGGCGCGCGGAGGGAGCCAGCTACCCCTGCCGGATGTAACAGCGCATCGGAATTCCTGATTCTCTCTCCCTTTCAGGAAGGTTTTGTCGGCGATACGCTCTCGCCACGCCTTTCCGTGGGCTTCGGCGTCAATTGGAATTCGCCGTTCGGCCCGTTCCGTATCGACATCGCCAAGGCGCTGCTCAAGAAACCAGGGGACGACACCAAACTCATCACCTTCAATATAGGGACTCAATTCTGATGAAGACTTTTTCCAAGTTCGCGCTGGCGGCTGCGCCTGTGCTCGGTCTTGCGCTGGCCGCTACGCCCGCTCAGGCACAGATAGGCGGCATTGCAACTGCCAGCACCATTGGTGCCATCGTCAAGAGCAAAGCAATGGTGCAGGGCTATCAGACGATCGACACCACCTACAAGACCTATTACGATCAGCTTCAGGCTAAAGGCAAAGAGCGAAACGACCTGCTCGCCAAGCTCGACAAGAATGGCGACAAGAATGTCGATCAGGCTGAAATGGATGCCGCAGAGGCAGCCAAAGACCCCAACCTCGTTCTGATCGAGGCGAAGGAGAAGGAGATCGTCGCGCTGCAAGAGCCCATCGCCAAGGCCAAGATGTATGTGTTGAGCCAGATCATCGGCAAATATGAACCAGCTCAGCAAACGGTTGTTACTGCGAAGAAGATCAGCATGATCCTCGCGCCGGACGCGTTCATTTGGGCGCAGCCGACAGTAGATGTGACTGCCGCGATCACGGCGGAGCTGGATAAAGCGCTGCCCACGGCCGCCACCACCGTTCCGGCAGGTTGGAACCCGGACCAGCAGGTCTATGAGGTTTATCAGCGCGTTCAACAGATGATCGCCGCGGCCGTGCAGCAACAGGCTCAGGCGCCTCGGCCAGCAGCACCGGCATCCGGCAAGGCCGCGCCGACAGGCCGCTGATCCAGAGATGAGCGAAGGGGAAAGCAAGGACGCGGGCACGCGCGGCCCGATGGACATCATCGCCGTGATGGCTGCGCTGCCACATCGCTATCCGATGCTGCTGATTGACCGTGTGGTCTCGATGGTGCCCAACACCTCGATCCACGCGGTCAAGGCGGTGTCGGTCAACGAGCCGTTTTTTCAGGGGCATTTCCCGGCTCGGCCAATCATGCCCGGTGTGCTGATCGTCGAAGCAATCGCGCAGGCGGCGGGGATTTTGGCAGTCGAGTCGCTGAGTTTGGCGGGTACAGGCAGGCTTGTCTATTTCATGGGGATAGACGGCGCGAAGTTTCGCCAGCCGGTGGAGCCAGGCTGCTTGGTAGATTTTCATGTCGAGTTCACGCAGGTGCGTGGCTCGATCTGTAAATTTGCGGGCAAGGCCTATGTCGAGGGCAAGCTATGCGCCGAGGCACAGTGCACCGCGATGATCTCAGAAGCTCCGAAAAACTGAGCTTCCGCGTATACTTCTTGCCATTCCCGGCATCTCCCGCTAAGGGCGGCGCTTAAATTTTCGTTCCCCACGCTTGAGGCCGGTCGGAACCGGCCACTTATGGAGCATGACATGAAGCAAGATACTCACCCCGATTACCATTTCATCACGGTGCAGATGACCGACGGTACCACCTTCCAGACCCGCTCGACCTGGGGCAAGGAAGGCGATACGATGGCGCTGGAAATCGACCCCAAGTCGCACCCGGCATGGACCGGCGGCACACGCAACATCGATCAGGGTGGCCAGGTTGCCCGCTTCAACAAGCGCTTCGGTGGGCTTACGCTCAAGAAGTAAGCGGTTTTCGCTTAGCATATACGAAGAGGGCGCCCGAAACGGCGCCCTTTTTGTTTGGGGGTCGGGTGGGAGGCGCCCACCTCATTTGACATGCTGAACTTGTTTCAGCATCTATTCCGCCACACGCGCCATTACCCGATTGGGAGAAATGGACCCTGAAACAAGTTCAGGGTGACGATCAATGCGAGGAATCCTCCCCCCTCACAGCCTCGGTAGCGTCACCCCCCGCTGCCCCATATATTTCCCTGCCCGGTCCGCATAAGTCACTTCGCACGGCTCGTTGCCCTTTAGGAACAGGAACTGGCACGCGCCTTCATTGGCGTAAATCTTGGCGGGCAGCGGCGTGGTGTTGGAGAATTCCAGCGTCACATGCCCCTCCCAGCCCGGCTCCAGCGGGGTGACGTTCACGATGATGCCGCAGCGCGCATAGGTCGATTTGCCAAGGCAAATGACAAGCACATCCTTTGGCACGCGGAAATACTCCACCGTGCGGGCCAGCGCAAAGCTGTTGGGCGGGATGATGCACACGTCGGTCTTGCGATCCACCAGCGATTTGCCGTCGAAATTCTTGGGGTCCACCACCGCGCTATCGACATTGGTGAAGATCTTGAACTCATCCGCCACCCGCGCGTCATAGCCATAGGAGGAGAGGCCGTAGCTGATGCAGCCATCGCGCTTTTGCCCGTCAACAAAAGGCTCGATCATGCCATGTGCCAGCGATTGTTCGCGTATCCAGCGGTCTGAAAGGATCGACATGCGATAAGTGGTCTCTTGTGTCGTTGATGGGGTATGGCAAGTGCCTAAACAGGAAAGCCTGCCCCCGCAAGTCCGTCAGGCTGATGGAGCGACCACTACCCATTCTACCGGCGTCTCGATGCCCTTCAGGCGACGCGCACTGTTCGCACTCCACATCACCCACGGATGGCTGGCGTAATCGGGCTTGAGGAACGCGCGGTCGAGCCAGAGGGTGCGGTTGAAGCGGGCGCTGATGGCATAGAGAGCTTCAGCCTCAGCGGAGACGTGCAACACGGCGGGCTTGCCCATATGCGCCTCGACGAGGTTGATGAGCGTGTTGAGTTCGCTCACCACCTTGTCTGCCCCCGGTGCGGGGGTGCAGGTGGGCGCGCCATCCAGTCTGATCGCGGGGGGTAAGGCTGCGGCGTCACGCGGCACCGTGGTGAGGAACACCGTCGCCTGGTCGCTGGCGCGACCGCAGGGGTCGAACAGGATCTCCGCGCCATAGCGGATGCCAGAGGTTTGCGCGCCTGCCAAATTGGTGGCGAAGCGGGCATCACGGCCCTGCCGTCCCATCACCGCGCGGATATAGACGAAGTCAGGATTGTGGACCGCCAAGCTGCCCCATTCGATCACGCCTTGAGTGGCCGAAAGCGCCACGCCCTGCATCGGATACTCCGTGCGGGCGGGTGCCCAATGTTGAGCCTGCCGCCATCCCATGCCGCCAAGCGCTACCAATAGCACAATCAGTATGAGCGCGATGACGGCGCGCATCCTCGCTCTGCCCGGTGCGCTCATTGCTTGATGTGGAGAACGCAGATCAGGGTAAACAGCCGCCGGGCGGTGTCGAAATCGACCTCAATCTTGCCGTCAAGCCGCTCGATCAGCGTTTCCGCCGCCTCGTTATGGATCGCGCGGCGGGCCATGTCGACCGTCTCGATCTGTTGCGCGGTCGCCTGTCTGATCGCCTGAAAGTACGAATCGCAGATCGCGAAATAATCCTTTATCGGGCGCCGGAACCGTCCAAGGCCGAGGATCACCGCCTCCAACGGGCTACCATCCTGCCGGTCGATCTCTATCACCAGCCGCCCCTCCTGCACAGAGAGACGCACCTTGTATGGGCCTGCATAGCCATCGTCATGCACCCGCACCGGCTTGAAGAAATTCTCCTCTAGCAGGTCAAAAATAGCGATCCGGCGCTCCTGCTCCACATCGGCGCTGCGCCAGATGATGCTCTCCTGATCGAGAGTGATGTCGATGATGCGCGGATCAGCCATTGGCAAGCAGTGCTGCGATGCAACGGAAAGATCAAGCGGATAGTTTTCCACATGATCGCGCAAGCTGCCCACAGGCATGATGTTTATTGCGCATGTCGCGCTTGCATCTGGAACCACATGGGTCGACAATCGCGCGCATGGCCGAAGCACTGAAACTGGTAGAGGCGCCTGCCGGCGCTGCGAAAGAACTCCCGCGCAATATCGAGGCGGAAGCCGCGCTTTTGGGCGCGCTCCTCATCGACAACCGAGTCGCGGAGGATGTGCAGATGAAGCTCAAGCCCGCGCATTTTTTCGAGCCGGTGCATGGCCGCATCTATGAGGCGATCCTGAAGCTGCTCGACAGGAACATGATTGCGAGTCCGGTGACGTTGAAGCCTATGCTCGATCAGGACGAGGCTTTGCGAGGCCTTGGGGGCTCGGCCTATCTGGTTCAATTGACCGCGAGCGGCGCGTCGCTGATTGGTGCACGCGATTTTGCGCAACAGATTTATGACCTTGCCCTGCTGCGCGAGCTGGTTGGCGTGGGGCGCGAGCTGGTGGAGAATGCGCTCGATACCAGCGAGGATGTCGACCCCAAGGCGCAGATCGAGGCGGCCGAGGTCGCGCTTTATCGCGTGTCTGAAGGGGAGGGCGAGGTCGGCTCGGTCAAAAACTTCCTCCAGGCTTCCACAATGGCGGTTCAGGTGGCAGAGCGGGCGCTCAACAGCGGCGGGCACGTCTCCGGTATCACCACGGGGATCGACAGCCTCAATGCCAAGATCGGCGGCCTGCATAATTCGGATCTTATGATCCTCGCCGGAAGGCCGGGTATGGGTAAGACCTCGCTCGCGACGAACATCGCCTATAATGCCGCATCGCGCTGGCTGCGGGATGAGGCGGATGGCATCCCGCCGGAGAAGAATCTGGGCGCGCGCACCGCGTTTTTCAGCCTCGAAATGTCCGCCGATCAGCTTGCGACCCGTATTTTGGCCGAGCAATCCGGCATATCGGGCGAAGCGCTGCGCATGGGCAAGATCAGCCGGGCGGAGTTTCAGAACCTCTCCCGCGCGGCGCGCGAGTTGCAGGAACTGCCGCTCTATATAGACGACACGCCCGGCCTCACGATCGCCGCGCTGCGCACCCGCGCCCGGCGGCTCAAACGGCGGCACAATGTCGGCTTTATTGTGGTGGACTATCTCCAGCTGCTGCAAGGCTCATCAAAGTCGGGCGACAACCGGGTGCAGGAAATTTCGGAGATCAGCCGAGGGTTGAAAACGCTGGCGAAGGAGCTGAACTGCCCGGTTCTCGCGCTATCCCAGCTCAGCCGTGCGGTCGAGAGCCGCGAGGACAAGCGGCCTCAGCTCTCGGACCTGCGCGAATCAGGCTCGATCGAGCAGGATGCGGACATGGTGTGGTTCGTGTTCCGCGAGGATTATTACGAGATGGCGAAAGAGCCGAAGATGGAGGACGAGGGCGCCTATGCCATCTGGCGCGAGAATATGGAGCGCATCCACGGCCTCGCGGAGCTGATCGTCGCCAAGCAACGCCACGGCGCCACCGGCAAGGTGCGCATGAAATTCGATGCCAAGACCACGAAATTCAGCGACCTCGCCGAGGGCGAATATGCCGATTACGGCTACGACTGAGAACTAGAAAACGTCCTCAAAACACAGGCATATTGGCGGGATCATCCGGGTCCGCGATTGGTGTAGAGGCAGTGTGGATGCCACATTCCACCTTGTCCCACCCGCGCCAGCGGCCGGCGCGCGGGTCTTCGCCCGGCAGCACCTTTGAGGTGCACGGCTCGCAACCGATAGAGAGATAGCCCTGAGCCTCCAGCGGGTGGCGTGGCAGGTCATGCTCCGCGAAATAGGCTTCCAGATCGTTCTTGGTCCAGTCGCCCAGCGGATTGAGCTTCAGCCGTCCGTCCTCGATCTCGAAGCGGGGGATGTTCTGGCGCGTGACGGACTGGAACGCCTTGCGACCGGAAATCCACGTATCCAGCCCGCTCTTGGCGCGGGCTAGTGGCTCTACCTTGCGGATGTCGCAGCAGCCATCGGGATCGAACGACCAGCGCAGGCCGTTTGAGTCCTTCGCCGCCAGCACATCCTCCAGCGGTGTCACCACGCGGCTGTCGGTAAATCCGAACGCGCGCATCAATGTCTCACGATAATCGAGCGTTTCGGGGAACATCTTCAGCGTATCGACGAAGATCACCGGCACGCTTGTGTCTGCCTGCGCCACGAGGTGGAGCAGCACCGCGCTCTCCGTGCCGAAAGACGAGACGACCGCCACCTTGCCCAGCAGTTTTTCCGAAAACAGCGCCCGCAACATCGAGAGCGTATCGATACCCTCAAAGCGCGTATTGAGGGCGTCCGCATCGGCCTGTGTGAAGGCGGGGCGGGCGTCGATCACGTCAATCTGGCGGGCGGCGGTGGCAGTCATTGCTCAGGCGTCCTCGTGCCGCTTGGCCCAAATGGGGGTGCGGCCATCAATGGTTTTTTGATAGACATCCGGATAGCGGGCGAAGGCGGCCTCGACGTCGGCATCATCCAGCGGGGCATTGGGCTTGAAGCTGTCAAACCCGCAGCGGCGCATATAGGCAAGCTGATCGATCAGCACATCGCCGACGGCGCGCAGCTCGCCCGTGTATCCGCTTTCGCGCAGGATTTGTGCGGCGCTATAGCCACGGCCATCGGTATAGGCCGGGAAGTTCACCTCGACGAGCGAGATGCGATCAAGCTGACCCAGCAGCAGGCGCGCATCCTCGCCCGGCTCGATCCGCACGGCGGTGGCGTTGGACTGGCCCGCGAAGGATTCCAGCGTGACGACGGGCTCCTGCGTTGCTTCGTCTGAGCGCAGAGTAATGAAATCAGCCATAAATCGCTTCCTTGAACGGGGCCATGCCAAGACGGCGGTAGGTATCGAGGAACCGCTCGCCCTCCGTACGCTCCCGCAGATACAGATCAGTGGCTTTCTCGACCGCGTCGACAATGCCGTTTTCATCAAAGCCGGGGCCGGTGATCGTGCCCAGCGAGCAATCCTCCGCGCCCGATCCGCCGAGCAGGAGCTGGTAATTCTCCGTGCCCTTGCGATCGACGCCGAGGATGCCGATGTGGCCGGCATGATGATGGCCGCAGGCGTTGATGCAGCCGGAGATTTTGAGCTTCAGCTCGCCGATCTCTGCGTCTCTACCGTTCGAAGCAAACCGGGATGCGATCTTTTGTGCGACCGGGATAGAGCGGGCGTTGGCCAGCGAACAGTAATCGAGGCCGGGGCACGCGATGATATCCGTCACCAGATCAAGATTCGGTTCACCAAGGCCGTTCGCCTCCAGCTCTTTCCACAGGGCGTAGAGGTCCGCCTTCTTTACATAAGGCAGCACGATGTTCTGCGCGTGGGTGACGCGCAGTTCATCGAGCGAATAGCGCTCTGCAAGGTCTGCCATCAGCTCTATCTGGTCGGCCGAAGCATCGCCGGGGATGCCGCCAATGGGCTTGAGGCTGATATTGGCGATGGCATAGCCGGGCTGCTTGTGCGCCGTGACGTTGCGATCCACCCACAGCGCGAAGTCCGGGTCCGAACGGTCGAGATCGTCCGACAGGCCGCTTTCATAGGCGGGGGTGGCGAAATGCGCCGCAATCCGTGCCAGCTCTTCGCGCGGGGGATTGAGGCCCAGTGCCTTCATGTGCGCAAATTCCTCGGCCACCTGGCGGCGATATTCCTCGACGCCCAGTTCGTGCACCAGAATCTTGATGCGCGCCTTGTACTTGTTGTCGCGGCGGCCATAGCGGTTGTACACGCGCAGGCATGCCTCGACATAAGAGATGATTTCATCTTCGGTTATGAACGCATTGATTTCAGGTGCTACTATCGGCGTCCGCCCCATGCCGCCGCCCACGAACACGCGCGCGCCAATGACGCCGTCCTTCTTCACCAGCTCCAGCCCGATGTCATGCAGGCGCATCGCCGCGCGATCTTGCGCCGAGGCGATCACGGCGATCTTGAACTTGCGGGGCAGATAGCTGAACTCCGGGTGGAAGCTGGACCACTGGCGCAGCAGCTCTGCCCAGGGGCGGGGGTCTGCCACCTCGTCTGCCGCAACACCGGCATATTGATCGGAGCTGATGTTGCGGATGCAGTTGCCGCTGGTCTGGATCGCGTGCATCTCGACACTCGCCAGATCGGCCAGGATATCCGGCGCGTCAGACAGCTTGATCCAGTTGTACTGAATGTTCTGTCGCGTGGTGAAGTGGCCATAGCCGCGGTCATATTTGCGGGCGATATGCCCCAGCATGCGCATCTGCTTGCCAGACAGCGTGCCATACGGCACCGCGACGCGCAGCATGTAGGCGTGGAGCTGAAGATAGAGGCCGTTCATCAGGCGCAAGGGACGAAACTGCTCCTCCGTCAGCTTGCCTTCAAGGCGGCGGGCTACCTGATCGCGAAACTCCGCCACGCGGGCATCGACCATGGCCTGATCGTAATTGTCATACTGATACATCTTAAATCACCCACGCTGTAAGGTCGCCCGCTTCGGGCTTCAGGGTCAGGTCCGGACGCACGGTGGGGCCGAGGCCGCGAATACGCTCCTTGATATGGGCGGGGCGGGGGCCGTCTGCGGTCTGCTCGGCATCCACGACGTAAGCGCCGACGACATGCCGCGCGGCTTCCTCACGCTTGCCGATGTCCTCGCCATCCGCGCCTGTATCCACCGCTTGCTCCAGCAGGCGGCTCCAGCCATCGCCTGCCCACCAGACGACATCGCCGGTCGCGAGATCGTTTGCCGTTAAAATCTTCACGCTGCTTTCTCCCTTGCTCGGTCTGCCATTGACCGTAGCGATTGTTCCTCGGCCCTGCCCGCCACTTCGCCAATGACGATAAGCGCCGGGCTGACCACCTGTTCCGTTTCAACGATATACGCGAGTTCTGACAGCGCCCCGCGCAGCACCCGGCTGTCCGATCGTGTGCCCTTTTCGAGCACAGCGACCGGGATATCTGGCGACAGCCCGTCAGCGATCAGTTTTTCGGCGATCAGTGGCGCGGAGGCGATGCCCATATAGATGACAAGCGTGCGGTCTTTTCCCGCCAGCCCCGCCCAATTCTGCTCGGCCAGCCCCTGGCACTGCCCGGCGACAAAGGTGACGGCGCTCGACAAGCCACGATGGGTGAGCGGCAGGCGCGCTTCCGCTGCGCAACCAACAGCGGCACTGACGCCCGGCACCACCTCAACCGTGACACCGGCGGCGGTGCAGGCGTCCATTTCCTCGCCACCACGGCCAAAGATGAAGGGATCGCCGCCCTTGAGGCGCACCACATCGCGCCCGGCCAGCGCCTCGCGCACCAATAGCGCGTTAATCTCTTCCTGCGGCAATGTGTGGCGCGCCCGACTTTTGGCGACCGAGATCAGCTCTGCTCCTTGTGGTGCCAGCGCCAAAATCGCTTCGTCGACCAGCCCGTCATGCACAATAAGGTCTGCCCCGCCGATCAACCGCGCAGCGCGCAGCGTCAGTAGCTCCGGGTCTCCCGGACCCGCGCCAACGAGATATACCGTCCCGCGCACTAAAGAGGATGGAACTTCGGCCATGTTCGGGAGATGGCGCGATGCGGATCATTTCGCAACGCAAAATGATTTTGGCACTGCCAAGCAAAACTATTGTTGGCGATAAGGGCGCTTAATCGCCCATGCCGCTCGTGTCGATAGGCGTCAAACCAATGCCGATGCTGGCGCGCGGCTGATCCGCCTCCGAGGACGTAACCGGATAGGCGCAGAAATCCGCAGCGTGGCCACCTGCCGGGCGATGATTGCCCGACACACCAACGCCGCCGAAAGGCGCGGAGCCGCCTATGCCGAAGGTTGGGCCGTTCCAGTTGATGATCCCGGCGCGAACCTGCCGCCAGAACTGCTCATAATGCTGGGGTGAGCCGCCTATGAGCGCGGCGGAGAGCCCATAGCGCGTGGCGTTCGCCTCCTTGATCGCGTCGTCGAAATTTTCGACGCGGATGAGCTGCAGGATTGGGCCGAAAAGCTCGATGTCAGGCCGCTCAACCACCTGAGTCACGTCGATAAGCGCGGGGGTGAGGAACGGACGCGTCGCATCCGGCCTGCCCAAATGCACCAGAGGCCGCCCGCCCATGCTCATCAGCGCCATGAAGCTCTCGCCCAGCCCGTCCGCCGTTTCGTTGTCGATCACCGGCCCCATGAACGGCGCCGGGCTGGCGTGAGGCGGACCGACTATCAGACGCGCAATCAGCTTACGCAACTCGGCGATGATACCGCTGGTCAGACTATCCTTGACGATCAGCCGCCGCGCGGCGGTGCAGCGTTGGCCGGATGTCCCATAGGCGGACTGCACGATGATGGCGGCGGCGGCGGCGAGGTCCGGCGTGTCCCACAGGATCAGAGGATTATTCCCACCCATCTCCAGCGCGACGATCTTCTCCGGGTAGGCGCCGAGCGCGCGGTTGATGGCGATGCCAGTTCGTGCCGAGCCGGTGAACAGCACGCCGTTGACGCCTTCATGCCTCACCAAGGCCTTGCCTTCATCCGGCCCGCCAACAAGCAGACGCACCACATCACGCGGCACTCCGGCCTCATAAAATAGTTCAATGAGCATCGCGCCGCTCGCGGGCGTCTTTTCCGAAGGCTTGAACACCACAGCATTGCCCGCAATCAGCGCCGGGATGATCTGGCCTGCAGGCACATCCGCCGGGAAGTTATAGGGGCCGATTACAGCCACAACGCCATGCGGCTTGTGGCGCACGGACTGGCGGCTGTTCATCGCGCCGTCCATGCGTTTTTGCCCGGTGCGCTCGGAATAGGCGGATATGTGCATATCCACCCGTGCGATGACGGAGGAAACCTCCATCCGCGCTTCCCACAATGGTTTGCCAGTTTCGCGCGCGATAAGGTCACACAGCGTATCCTCTCGCCCCCGCACGGCGTTGGCAAAGCGGCGCATCGCTTCCATACGAGTGGTAACGGGCTGCGCTGCCCACAGCGGCCAGGCGGACGCGGCGCGTTCCACCTCCGTATCGACATCGCCTTGCAACCCTTCCCACAGCAATGCACCCGTAGCGGGCTCAAAGGACTGGAGATTTTCTATCATTACCCCATGATATGCCCGATTTTTGAGCGCGAGGGAAGCGGGGCTATTACGCCTGCGACATGGCTTCGCGCAGCATATTGATTTCCGCGATCTTGGCGTCGAGAGGGCTCCAGTCGTCGCGCCCGTCTATCGCCGCCCAGATCGCCTCCACCTCGTCGATATGCATGGAGCAAGGGGCGTTGCCCTGCCAATAGGGATGTCTGGCGGCGGCGGGGTTGGCGAACGGCGCGATCTGTTGACGAAATTCCGCCCACTCCGGCCCGGCATAGCGGCCTGCCGCTTCGGGATTGCGCAGCGTGCCACCGCGCCAGTCAAAGAAGAAACGGTCTACTGGCGTCTTGCTCTCCATCATCGCGCGCACCGCGCTTTCGGTAAGAGCAGAAGTTACGTTGATATCGCGCTCTGCTACACCCAGCCTCCAGCAGAAGCGCCGACGCATCGCCGCAGCGTAGAGATCGGGAAACAGATTGAGAGCCTCTACCAGTGGCTCTGTCTCCGAAAGCGTGCGCAAGGATAGCGCGAGTTGCGCTACATCCCAGTGGATCGCTTCCGCCTGCCGTGCGAACGCATATAGTCCCTGATGATCGAAATAGGCGGCGGTAAAGCCGGGCTCCCAGAGCGGCGTAAAGCGCCAGGGGCCATAGTCGAAGCTCTCGCCGGTGACGTTGATATTGTCGCTGTTGAGGACGCCATGAACAAATCCCGCGATCATATAGCTGGCAGCTAGGTCTGCCGTGCGCTCGACCACGAGGCCGAGAAGCTGAGCGGCCGGGTTGTCGCCCGGCGTGGTGTTGTAAAGCTTCGTTAGCGCATAATCGGTCAGTGCCTCCAGCAGAGCCTCGTCCTGAAGTGCCGCTGCGCGCTGAAAACTGCCGATACGAATATGGGAGTGCGACAGCCGCACCAGCACCGCGCCACGGGTGGGCGATGGTTCGTCGTTGCGCTCAAGCGCCTCGCCGGTCTCGATTAGCGAGAAGGTCTTGGAAGTATGTACGCCCAGCGCCTCCAGCATTTCGGTCGCCAGTATCTCGCGTACCCCGCCTTTCAGCGTCAGGCGCCCATCGCCAAAGCGGCTGTAAGGCGTCTGGCCTGATCCCTTGGTGCCAAGGTCCATGAGTCGGCCGAGATGATCACGCATCTGGGCGAACAGGAAGCCGCGCCCGTCGCCGATATCCGGGTTATACACGCGGAACTGATGGCCGTGATATCGCAGTGCCAGCGGTTTCTCCAGACTGCCCTCAAGCGATGCGAACCGCCCGAAATGATCGATCCACTCCGTATCGCTCAACCCCGCAAGCCCGATGCTCTGTGCCCAGCGATCGTTCCGATAGCGCAGAATGTGGTGCGGGAAAGATGCGGGAGCGACCGGATCACCGATGCCGGTGACATCGAGGATTTCGCGCGCGGGAGTGAATTTCGCGGGTTGCGGGCTGAGGATCATGCGTCAATATGGGGGGCGAGGCAGGCAGGGATCAAGTATGGCGCGCTATGAGGACAAATATTGGTGGTCGAACGATGGCCTGCGCCTGCATTACCGCGACTTTGCGGCGTACGCGGGGAATGACGCCCGCCCGGCGCTGCTTTGTCTGCCGGGGCTGACCCGCAACGCGCGGGATTTCGCCAATCTTGCGGAACGCTATGCGGGGGCATGGCGGGTGATCTGCCCGGAGATGCGCGGGCGGGCCGAAAGCGCCTATGCGAAGGACCCGATGACTTACGTGCCGCTCACTTATGTGCAGGATCTCGAACGGCTGCTGACTGACCTCGCGCTCAAGCGGTTCGTTGCCATCGGCACCTCGCTTGGCGGGATCATGACGATGATCATGGCGCCCACGCATCGGGACAGGCTGGCGGGCGCGCTGCTCAACGACATCGGCCCAACGATCGAGAAGGCGGGGCTGGATCGCATCCGCGCCTATGTCGGTTCGGGCGGGGGCTATCCCACCTGGGTGCATGCTGCGCGGGCGCTGGCAGAGAATCAGGGAGATATATATCCGGGCTATGGGCTGGAGGACTGGCTGGCAATGGCGAAGCGGCTTTACCGGCTGAACAACCACGGGCGGATCGTGCTGGATTATGATTTGCGCATTGCCGAGCCGCTGAAAGTGCCGGGCAACGAGGCGGGAGTGGACATGTGGCCGGTATTGACGGCTTTCCGCGATTTTCCATGCCTTTTTCTACGTGGAGAGTGTTCTGACATCATGAGCGAGGCGACCGCGTGTAGGATGTTGGAAACTGTTGGAAATAGCGCGGAGCTGGTGACGGTGCCGGGCGTGGGCCATGCGCCGACGCTGGACGAGCCCGAAGCGGTGGCAGCGATCGACCGGCTGTTGGAGCGGGTGCTCGCGCGTGCCTGAACGGTCGGAAACGCCGCCGCGCATCCTGCACCTTCACAGCGGCTTCAACCTTGGCGGCAAGGAGGCGCGGGCGGTGCGCCTGATGAACCACTGGGGCGGGAGGGCGCACCACACGATCATCAGCGCCGATCACGCCGCGATGGGCGCGCGCGACGCCATCTCACCCATAGTCCCCTGCGCCTTCCCGATGGACTCCGCCCCCTCGCTCAATGGCCTGCCGGGATTACGGCGCTATCTCGAATGGGCGCGATACATGCGCAATTTCGATCTCATCCTCACCTATAACTGGGGTTCGATGGACGGGGTGATGGCGCACCGCATCTTCAGCCCCTTCGTGTGCCTGCCGCCGCTGATCCACCACGAAGATGGCTTCAACGAGGACGAAGCCGAGCGCCTGAACCCCAAGCGCAACCTGTTCCGGCAGGCGGCGCTGGCGCGCGCATCCGCGCTTGTGGTGCCCTCGCGGGTGCTGGAAGACATCGCACAGGGCGCATGGGCGCAGCCCAAGCGCCGGGTCGTGAGGATTTCCAACGGCATTGACGTTGCCGCCTATGAGGTGCCGCCGAAAGCCGACGCAATCCCCGGCCTTGCGGCGCAACGGGGCGTCGTCACCATCGGCACGCTCGCCGGTTTGCGCGCGGTCAAGAACCTGCCCCGCCTCGTGCGCGCCGCCGCGCCGCTTGGGGATAAGGGCCGGCTCGTGATCGTCGGCGAGGGGCCGGAGCGAGACGCGATTGTCGCGCAGGCGCGCGCGCTAGGCTTTGAAGACCGCCTCATCCTGCCCGGCTTCATGACGAACCCGGCGCAATTCATCGGCCTGTTCGACATTTTTGCGCTGTCGTCTGACAGCGAACAGTTCCCGATATCGTTGGTGGAGGCGATGGCGGCTGGCCTGCCGGCGGTGTCCACCGATGTCGGCGATGTGCGCAATATGGTGACGGAGGAGAACCTGCCGTTCATCGTGCCGGTGCGGGATGAACACCGGTTCGCCAGTGCGCTGATGCGGCTTGCAGGCGATGCGGACCTGCGCGCCACCCTGGGCGCCGCCAACCGGAAGAAGGCGCGCGCCGAATATGGACAGGCGGAGATGCTCTCTCGCTATGCGGCGCTTTATACCCAGGCAATGGGCCGCCCCGGAGTGCTTTCAGGGGGGTGAGCAGCTGCGTTCTGCCTTCCCTCACTTTTTCCATGCGCGTCCCATAAAAGTTGCTATAGGCGGCGTTTCACCCGGCGTATCCGGGGTCGCGGTTAGGAGCTGGTGATAGTGTTCAAGGGGTTGAAGCCCATTAATTACGGCGGGCGGGAAGTGTGGCCGCTGGTCGAGGGTGGCAAAGGTGTCGCCGTTTCCAATCATTCCAGTTCCGGCGCGTGGGCGGCTGCTGGCGGCATCGGCACCGTCTCTGCCGTCAACGCAGACAGCTATGACGCGGATGGCAACCCGATCCCGCAGATCTATCATGGGCGCACCCGGCGCGAGCGGCACGACGAGCTGGTCGCCTATGCTATCGAGGGCGGGGTGGAGCAGGTGACGCGCGCGCATGAGATTGCGGGCGGCAAAGGCGCGATCAACATCAATGTGTTGTGGGAAATGGGCGGCGCGCAGCAGGTGTTGCATGGCGTGCTGGAGCGCACGCGCGGCATGGTTGCGGGTGTAACCTGCGGCGCGGGCATGCCCTACAAGCTTAGCGAGATCGCCGCGCATTATGGCGTCTATTATCTCCCTATCGTCAGCTCTGGCCGTGCGTTTCGCGCGCTGTGGAAGCGGTCTTACTCCAAGGCGGCGGAGTGGCTGGCGGCGGTGGTCTATGAAGACCCGTGGCTGGCGGGCGGGCACAACGGCCTTTCCAATGCCGAAGACCCGCTGAAGCCTGAAGATCCCTATCCGCGTGTGAAGGCGCTGCGCGATGTGATGCGCGAAGGCGGCATTTCAGACGAAGTGCCGATCGTGATGGCGGGTGGCGTGTGGTATCTGCGTGAGTGGGACAACTGGATCGACAACCCGGAGCTGGGCAGCATCGCCTTCCAGTTCGGCACTCGCCCGCTGTTGACTCAGGAAAGCCCGATCCCGCAGCTGTGGAAAGACCGGCTGACCCAGCTCAAGGAGGGTGATATCCTCCTCCATCGCTTTTCGCCCACCGGCTTTTATTCGTCCGCCGTGCGCACGCCGTTTCTGCGCAGCCTTGAAGGGCGGTCAGAGCGGCAGATTGCCTTTTCGCTGGAGCATGCGGGCGACCATACCTATCAGCTCGATGTGGGTGTGAAGGGCAAGAATTTCTGGGTCACGCCCGGCGATCTGCTGCGCGCGCGCGAGTGGTTTGGCGCGGGCTACACCAGCGCGCTGAAGACGCCGGACAACACGCTCGTCTTCGTCACCGACGCCGAGCGCGCCGAAATCCGCAAGGACCAGACGGATTGCATGGGCTGTCTCTCCCATTGCGGTTTTTCGAGCTGGAAGGATTATGACGACTACACCACCGGGCGGCTCGCCGATCCGCGCAGCTTCTGCATCCAGAAAACCCTGCAGGACATCGCGCATGGCGGAGACCCGGACCGCAACCTGATGTTCGCCGGGCACAGCGCGTTCAGGTTCGGGCAGGATCCGTTCTATTCCAACGGCTTTGTGCCGACGGTGAAGCAGCTCGTCGACCGCATATTGACGGGAGATTGAGCCGCGTGCTCCTGCGCAGGCAGGAGCCCAGGGTATTGGACGCCGCGCCTCGCACTCTGGGTTCCTGCCTGCGCAGGAACACTTGGGTGCGGGCTTCAGGCGATGGTAAAATCCGCCCAGATCGGCAGATGATCGGACGCGCGGCGGGCGAGGGCGCTGTCATGCACCCCCGCCGCCACCGCCTCCAGCCGGTCGCAGTGCAAAATCCGGTCGAGCCGCGCCACGGGCCTGCGCGCATGAAAGCTCTTGCCCGTCTCCGCGAACCGGAAATGGCGCGCGAAATCGGCGAGGCAGCCGCGCTCGGCGCTCCATTCGTTCAGATCTCCCGCCAGCACGGTCGGCATTGCGGGCAGATGCGCCTGCGCATGAACGATCGCCGCTGCCTGCCGCCTGCGCCATAGGCCGGAAAGATCGAGGTGCATGCCGATCAGCCTTAGTGTAAATCCATTCAGCTCGACCTCGGCCAGCACGGCTCCGCGCGGTTCCAGGCAGGGCAGGTGAATGATGTCGGATTGGCGTAACTCCGCCGATTTGCGCAGCAGGATCGCGTTGCCGTGCCAGCCGATACTGTCGGACTGCACATTCAGGGGCGCAGCGCGATAGGCGCTGTGCGACTCCAGCAGCACGGGGGGCAGGGCGGCGGTGCGCAGGCCAAAGCGCCGGTCTGCCTCCTGCAGCACGACAATATCGGCGTCGATCTCTGCCAGCACGGCCAGAATCCGCTCCGGGTTGCGGCGGCGGTCTGTGCCGATGGCCTTGCGGATGTTATAGCTGGCAATGCGGACGCTGTCGGGTCGGCGTGTGGAGAGGGGCATCGTTGCCCAATGCCCCAAGCCCGGTCCCGTTTCCAGCGCGATGTCGATTTCCCCTTGATGTTCCTGAAATGTTCTGCATAGTGGCGGCATGGCGAAGGCGAAAAAGACATTCACATGCCAGCAGTGCGGCGGCACATCGCCGCGCTGGCAGGGGCAGTGCGACGATTGCGGCGGCTGGAACACTCTGGTTGAGGAAGCCGCGCCTACCGTCTTTGCCGCGCGGCATGATCTGCAAAAGGGCGGGCGGGCGCTGATGCTCACCACGCTTGATAGCGAGATTGCCCTACCCGAACGCGCGGCGACCGGCATTGCCGAGTTCGACCGGGCGCTGGGCGGCGGGCTGGTGGCGGGCAGCGCGACGCTGATCGGCGGTGATCCGGGCATCGGCAAATCGACCTTGCTGCTGCAAACCGCGGCGCAGATGGCGCGGGCTGGCCTCAGCGTCGCCTATATCAGCGGTGAGGAGGCGGCCGATCAGGTGCGGCTGCGCGCGCGGCGGCTGGGGCTGGGCGATGCGCCGGTCCTGCTCGCCAGCGCCACCTCTGTGCGGGATATTTTGACCACGGTGGGCGGGGCAGGGCCGGATGGCGCCGCGCCCGATCTGCTGGTGATCGACTCGATTCAGACGATGCACTCTGACCTGATAGACAGCGCGCCCGGCACCGTGAGCCAGGTGCGCGCCTCGGCTCAGGAGCTGATCCGCTTTGCCAAGGAAAGCGGCACCGCGCTGGTGCTTGTGGGCCATGTGACCAAGGATGGCAGCATCGCCGGGCCGCGCGTGCTGGAGCATATGGTCGATACCGTGCTCGCCTTCGAGGGCGAGCGCAGCCACCAGTATCGCATTTTGCGCGCGCTCAAGAACCGCTTTGGCGGCACGGACGAGATTGGCGTGTTCGCTATGGTGGAGCAGGGGCTGGAACAGGTGCCCAATCCCAGCGCGCTGTTCCTTACCGACCGTGCCGAGAGCGTGGCCGGCGCAACTGTGTTTCCGGCACTAGAGGGCACACGCCCGGTGCTGGTCGAGATTCAGGCGCTCACCGTGCGGCTGCAAAGCGGGGCGACGCCGCGCCGCGCGGTTGTGGGGTGGGACAGCGGGCGGCTTGCGATGCTGCTCGCGGTGCTGGAGTCGCGCTGTGGATTGAGCTTTGCCAATTGCGAGGTCTATCTCAACGTTTCCGGCGGATACAAGATCGCGGAACCGGCGGCAGACCTTGCGGTCGCGGCGGCGCTTGTCTCCGCGCTGGCGGAAAAGCCGGTGCCGACTGGCGCGATCTTCTTTGGCGAGGTGGCGCTGTCTGGCGAGATTCGTCCCGTCTCGCACGCCCCGCTCCGCCTGCGCGAGGCGAAGAAGCTAGGGTTCGAGATGGCGGGCGTGCCCGCCAACATCAGCGCGGAGGAAAGCGGCCTCAAAGTACAAGGCTATCGCGCGCTCTCGCAATATGTTGACCGGGTGCTGGGGCGCGGCTAGCGAAGGTGCATGACCGCGCTCGATATGGCCTTGCTGCTTTTGATGGGGGGAATGGCCGTGATGGGCTTTCTCCGGGGTTTTGTGCAGGAGGTGCTGTCTCTCCTCGCCTGGGGCGTGGCGGTGATCGCGGTGCGCCTGTTCCTCGCGCCGGTGGCGGACCTTGCGGGGCTGTGGATCGGCGCGGGTGCTGCGGCCTCTTTGCTCGCATTTGCGGGGCTGTTTGCGCTCACCTTTTTCGCGGGCAAGCTGATCGCGGGCAAGGTGGGGCAGGGGGTGCGCTCTTCGCTTGTCGGGCCGGTGGACAGGGTGCTCGGCGCGGGCTTTGGCGCATTGAAAGGGCTGGTGATCGCGACGCTCGCCTTTCTTGCCTTCTCGCTCGGCTATCAGTTCTTCTTTGGCAAGGAGGGCGGTCTGCCTGGCTGGATCAGCACCTCGCGCAGCTTCCCGCTGTTGAACGCCAGCGGAGAGGCGATGAGCCAGATGATCGGCCGCCGGATGGACGATACCGAAACGCCTGAGCCAGAGCCGGATGCAGCCTCAAGCCCCTCGCTCGCGGACGAAGAAAGCGCGATATAGGGCGCTGGGCGCCTAGCTCAGCCTTCGCGTATCTGCTGGTGGTGGCGGATCACCTCATCAATGATGAAACGCAGGAATTTCTCCGCGAACACCGGGTCTAGCTGCGCATCCGCCGCAAGCTGGCGCAGCCGCGCGATCTGCCGCTCCTCGCGCCCCGGATCGGCGGGGGGCAGCGCATGCTCGGCCTTGTGGCGGCCCACCGCCTGCGTCACCTTGAACCGCTCGGCCAGCATATAGATGAGCGCCGCGTCGATATTGTCGATGCTCTGCCGATACTGCTCCAGCGATTCGCTCACCGCCACTCTCCCCTGTTGATCAAGCGCCTTTTTGCCGCTGGGAAGCGCGGGCGCAAGGGTTAAGACTTGCCTTTGGCGCATGAGGGCGTAAATCCCCGCCATGACTGCAACCATTCACCGCATTGGCCGCGCCACGCCGCCCTCGCTCGATCCGCTGATGACCCTCGTGGCGGAGGATATGAACAGCGTCAACGCCGTGATTCTCGACCGGATGCAGTCGCGCATCCCGCTGATCCCGGAGCTGGCGGGCCATCTGATCGCGGGTGGCGGCAAGCGCATGCGCCCGATGCTCACGCTCGCCTGTGCGCGCCTCATCCAGTATATGGGCACGCGCCACCACAAGCTTTCCGCCGCGGTGGAATTCATCCACACCGCGACGCTGCTGCATGACGATGTGGTCGATGGCTCTGGCATGCGGCGCGGGCGCAAGACGGCGAACATCATCTGGGGCAACAGCGCCAGCGTGCTGGTGGGGGATTTCCTGTTCAGCCGCAGCTTTGAGCTGATGGTGGAGGATGGTTCGCTGAAGGTGCTGAAAATCCTCTCTCATGCCTCCGCCGTGATTGCGGAGGGCGAGGTGAACCAGCTTTCCGCCCAGCGCCGGATCGAGACCGACGAAGAGCAATATCTCGATATCATCAATGCCAAGACGGCCGCGCTGTTTGCCGCCGCCTGCCGCATCGCCGCCGTGGTGGCGGAGAAGGACGAAGCGCAGGAGCAGGCGCTGGATACCTATGGCCGCCATCTTGGCATCGCGTTTCAGCTGGTGGACGATGCTATCGACTATGCGTCTGACGAGGCGACGATGGGCAAGGACGCGGGCGATGACTTCCGCGATGGCAAGGTGACGCTGCCCGTCATCCTCGCTTATGCGCGCGGCAATGACGAGGACCGGGCCTTCTGGCGCGCGGCGATTGCCGGGCACAAGATCTCTGACGACGATCTGGCGCATGCAACAGCGCTGCTGCGGCGCTCCGGCGCGATTGACGACACGCTCGCCCGCGCCCGCCATTATGGCCAGCGCGCGACGGATGCACTCGGCATTTTTCCCGCCAGCAAGGCAAAGGACGCGCTGATCGAGGCGGTAGAGTTCGCGATTGCGCGGGCGTATTGACAGGCCGTCTGCGCAATGGAGCGCACAGCACTGTAATCCGGCATAAATTTTGTAAGGTTGGATGCCCCGCGAGGATTCGAACCTCGATTGACGGAGTCAGAGTCCGTAGTCTTACCTTTAGACGACGGGGCAACGGAGGCGTCGATCTAGGCGGGCGCGTCGGCGCTGTCAAGGCGAGAGACGCCGGATTCTCCCGCCGCTGCATCGCTCACTGCCCGCACGGCTTGCGCATGGCGCGCCGAACCCCTAGGGTTGGAACCAAGTACCGCGCGCTCCGCGTGGAATATATAAGTGAGTGACGAGGCATGGCGCAGCAGACCCGCCAAAGGGCCGAGAAAATGCGCCCTTCCGGGGCCAATGAGGGAACGGGCAGTGCCGCACCCGCTTCAGGCAGGCCGCCGGTTCGTTCTGCTCCCCCGCGCTCTGGCCCCGCCCGCACCGGCGCCTCGCGCACCAGCTATGCCGCGATCGATCTGGGCACCAACAACTGCCGCCTGCTGATCGCCAAGCCCTCCGCCGATGGCTTTGTGGTGGTCGATGCCTTTTCGCGCATCGTGCGACTGGGCGAGGGGCTGGCGGCGACGGGCGCGCTGTCCGACGCGGCGATGGACAGGGCAGTGGCGGCGCTTTCCGTCTGCGCGGAAAAGCTGCGCGCCCGGCAGGTGACGCTGGCGCGCTCGGTTGCGACCGAGGCGTGCCGTCGCGCGTCCAACGGCGCGGCGTTCATTGAGCGGGTGAAGCGCGAGACGGGCATCGCGCTCGATATCATTTCGGCGCAGGAAGAGGCGCGGCTCGCGGTGCTGGGATGCCATGCGCTGCTGGAGCCGGGGGATGGCCCGGCGCTGATCTTCGACATTGGCGGCGGCTCTACCGAACTGGTGCTGGTGGATAGCACCGGCCCAAGCCCGCGCATCATCGACTGGCTGAGCATGCCGTGGGGCGTGGTGTCGCTCACGGAGTGTGAGGCCGCGCCGGAAGACAGCCATGTGGATGTGCGGGCGGCGGCCTATGCGCGGATGCGGGCGCGCGTGGCCGATGCGATTGCGCCCTTTGCCGAGCGGGTGCCCCCTGACGCGGATCAGCCCCGCCTGCTCGGTACATCGGGCACGGTGACGACGCTGGCCAGCGTCCATCTCGACCTTCCCAAATACAACCGCCAACTGATCGACGGGCTGATTGTGCCGACCGGCTCTATGCGCGCGATTTCGCAGCGGCTCTCGCTGTTGACGCTGGACGAGCGGCGCGCGCTGCCGAGCATCGGGCCGGACCGGGCCGATCTGGTGGTGGCGGGCTGTGCGATTCTGGAGGGCATACTCGATATCTGGCCCGCGCCGCGCCTTGGCATAGCGGACAGGGGCATCCGCGAGGGGATATTGCGCTGCCTGATGGACCAGCGGCTATGAGGGGCGCGGGCGCAGGGCGCGTGCGGGTCAAGACCGCGAAAAACCGTACTGCGCAATCGACACGCTGGCTGCAGCGGCAACTGAACGACCCTTATGTGAAGCAGGCGAAAGCCGAAGGCTGGCGTAGCCGCGCTGCGTTCAAGCTGATGGAGCTGGATGACAAGTTCGGGCTGCTGAAGGGTGCGCGCGTGGTGGTGGATCTCGGCGTGGCGCCGGGCGGGTGGGCGCAGGTGGTGCGCAAACGCGCGCCGCATGCGAAAGTGGCAGGCATTGACCTGCTGCCGGTGGACCCGATGGATGGCGTGGTGCTGCTCCAGATGGATTTTCTGAGCGAAGAGGCGGATGCAGCGCTGGCCGAGGCGCTGGGCGATGCGCCCGATCTGGTGCTGTCAGACATGGCGGCCAACACCGTCGGCCATGCCCAGACGGATCATCTGCGCACCATGGGTCTGGTCGAGGCAGCGGCGTGGTTCGCGGTGGAGCATTTGAAGCCCGGAGGGGCGTTTGTGGCGAAAGTGTTTGCGGGCGGCACGGACAAGGATCTGCTCGTGCTGTTGAAGCGCAATTTTGCTACGGTAAAGCATGCCAAACCCCCTGCCAGCCGCAAGGGCAGCAGCGAATGGTATGTCATTGCGCAAGGATTCAAGGGGCGGGCTGAGCCACCCCCGGAAGTCTGATTATCCCGCGATTCCGCCTGCCGCCAGCACTGCCAGCGTCAGCAGCTCGCTGGCGTTCGATGCCATCGTCGCCACCTGAACCGGCTTTTCCATGCCGACCAGCATCGGGCCGATCACGCTGTCTCCGCCCAGTTCGCGCAGCAGCTTGGCCGAGACATTGGCCGATTGCAGGCCGGGCATGATGAGGCAGTTGGCCGAGCCGGAGAGGCGGCAGAACGGATAATTCTTCATCACAGCCGGGTTGAGCGCGACATCGGGCGCCATTTCGCCCTCATATTCGAAATCGACTCCACGCTCGTCGAGGATCGCGACCGCCTCGCGGATATTTTCCAGCCAGTTGCCCCATGGATTGCCGAAGGTTGAGTAAGACAGAAACGCGACGCGCGGCTCATGACCCATGCGGCGCGCAACCGCGGCGGTGCCCTCGGCGATATCGGCCAGCTCGATGGCCGAGGGGCGCTCATGCACCGTCGTATCAGCCATGAACACCGTATGGCTCTGGCCGACAAGAATGTGGATGCCGAAATTGGTGCGGCCCGGCACGGTGTCAATCACCCGGCGCACTTCGCGCATTGTCTGCGCATAGGTGCGCGTCATGCCGGTGATCATCGCGTCCGCCTCGCCCATTTTGAGCAGCAGAGAGCCGAAGATGTTGCGATCCCGGTTCACCATCCGCTCGCAATCGCGGCGCAGATAGCCGCGCCGCTGCAGGCGTTCATAGAGCGCATCCACCATCCTGGGCACCAGTGGCGAGTTGACGCTGTTATGCACCTCAAAGCTGTGCGGATCGGCAACGCCGAGCGCGCGCAGCCGGTCATACACATCTTGCCGCCCGACCAGCACCGGGATGCCATATCCGCCATCGCGGAACTGGATGGCGGCGCGCAGCACCACTTCCTCTTCGCCCTCGGCAAAGACGACGCGTTTCGGGTGGGCCTTCGCACTCTCATAGGCGAGGGTGAGCACCGATGTCGTCGGGTTGAGGCGCGCCTTGAGGGACTGGCGGTAGGCGTCCATATCCTCGATCGGCTTTTGCGCGACGCCGCTGTCCATCGCCGCCTTGGCGACGGCGGTGGAGACGACCTCCATCAGACGCGGGTCAAACGGGGCGGGGATGATATAATCCGGCCCGTAATTATGCTGTATGCCATAGGCCCGTGCCACTTCCTCCGGCACCTGCTCCCGCGCGAGGGCGGCGATGGCGTTTGCGGCGGCAATCTTCATCGCCTCGTTGATCGCGGTGGCTCGCACATCGAGCGCGCCCCGGAAGATGAACGGGAAGCCGAGCACGTTGTTGACCTGGTTGGGATAATCCGAGCGGCCGGTGGCTACGATGGCGTCTGGCCGGGCCTTTTTGGCATCGGGCGGGGTGATTTCCGGGTCCGGGTTCGCCATTGCGAAGATGATCGGCTTGGGCGCCATCTCTTGCACCATGTGGGGTTTGACCGCTCCAGCCGCCGATAAGCCGATGAAAATGTCCGCGCCCTTGAGCGCTTCTTCGAGGCTGCGCTTGTCCGTCTTGGCGGCATGGGCGGATTTCCACTGGTCCATGCCCTCGGCGCGGCCCTGATAGATGACGCCGGCGCGGTCACACATGATGATGCGGGATTTGTCCGCACCCATCGCGATGATCAGCTCTGTGCAGGCAATCGCCGCTGCGCCCGCACCATTAACGACAATAGACACATCCTTGATGTCGCGCCCGGTGATGTGCAGCGCGTTGATGAGGCCCGCAGCACAGATGATCGCGGTGCCATGCTGGTCGTCATGCATGACCGGGATGTTCATCCGCTCTTTCAGCGCCTGCTCTATGATGAAACATTCCGGCGCCTTGATATCCTCAAGATTGATTCCGCCGAAGGTAGGCTCCAGCAGCGCGACCGCCTCGATAAAGGCCTGTGGGTCTTCGGTCGCCACCTCGATGTCGATTGAGTCCACATCGGCGAAGCGCTTGAACAGCACCGCCTTGCCTTCCATCACCGGCTTGGATGCGAGCGCGCCCAGATTGCCCAGCCCCAGTATCGCCGTGCCGTTGGATATGACCGCGACGAGGTTGCCCTTGGCGGTATAGTCATATGCAGTGGCGGGATTCTCCGCGATCGCCCGCACAGGCACCGCGACGCCGGGCGAGTAGGCGAGCGAAAGATCGCGCTGTGTCGCCATCGGCTTGGAGGCGATGATCTCGATCTTGCCGGGGCGCCCGGTGGAGTGGAAAAACAGGGCTTCACGCTCGGAAAATTCGATGGTGGGGCGGTCAGACATGAATGTCTCCAGTTATAGGAACCGATGCGTGCAGGCGGTTTTGCACTAGCTTCATTTATAGGCGCGCCACAAGGGGAAGGGCGCAATTTTGTTTGCATCAAACCCGTCGCTCAATTCCCAAACCGCATTGGAGGCGCTATCGCATTGGTCGATGAACCGCCCCGCTGCCTCTGTAACTGACACGCTTGTGCCGATGACGCCGATGATGGCGCAATATTTCGCGCTGAAGGCGCAGGCAGAGGACTGCCTGCTATTCTATCGCATGGGCGATTTCTTTGAGTTGTTCTTCGATGACGCCAAGGCGGCGGCGGCTACGCTCGATATTGCGCTCACCTCGCGCGGGGATCATGGCGGAGCGCCGATCCCCATGTGCGGTGTGCCGGTGCACAGCGCGGAGGCCTATCTCGCGCGCCTCATTCGCGCAGGCCATCGCGTGGCGATTGCCGAGCAGACCGAGACGCCCGCCGAGGCGAAGGCGCGGGGGGGAAGCAAGGCGCTGGTCGCGCGCGGGATCGTGCGTTATGTCACGCCCGGCACTTTGACCGAGGACACGCTGCTCGATGCGCGGGCGGACAATATGCTCGTCGCTGTCGGCGAGGCGGGCGGCGAGATCGCGCTGGCGGCGGCGGATATCTCCACGGGCCGGTTCGAGGCGATGAGTGTTGATGGCACAGCTTTGGGGGCAGAGCTGGCGCGGCTTGGCGCGTCTGAGATTGTGGTGGCGGAAGGCTGTGCGCTCGATGTGCCGGGCGCGCATGTGTTCGATAAATCGGCATTTTCCTCTGCGCGGGCCGAGACGCGCCTGAAAAGCCTGTTCGGGGTGGCGACGCTGGACGGCTTCGGCAGCTTTTGTCGCGCGGAGCTGGCGGCCATCGGCGGACTGCTGAGTTATCTCGATCATGCCGGGCAGGGGCGTCTGCCTCACCTCGCGCCGCCGGTGCACATCGCGCCAGGCAGCCATATGGCGATCGACGCCGCCACGCGCGAGAGCCTGGAGATCGTCTGCACGATGAGCGGCAGCCGGGCGGGCAGTCTGCTCCACAGCATCGACAGGACCGTGACCGGCGCGGGCGCGCGTCTGCTCGCCGCCGATCTCGCCGCGCCGCTGCTGGATGAAGGCGAGATCGGCGCACGGCTCGATCTGGTGCAGTGGCTGCATGACGACAGCGGCAGAAGGGAAGCCCTGCGTGCGGCGCTGAGGGCGCTGCCGGATATCGGGCGGGCGCTGGGGAGGGTCGCGGTTGGGCGTGGGTCGCCGCGTGACCTTGGGCAGTTGCGCGATGGCCTCTCCGGTGCGCGGACCCTGCGCGAGCGGCTGGGCAGGACGGAGGCACAGCCGTCGTTGCTCAACAGCTTGCTTCCCGCTCTCGATGGCCATGGCGCGCTGGTGGATGAGCTGACATGCGCGCTTGTGCCCACGCCGCCGACCGAGGCGTCTTCCGGCGGCTATATCGCGGAAGGGTTTGACGCGGCCCTCGATGAGCTGCGCCGCCTCGCAAGCGACGGTCGCCGCGCAATCGCGCAGCTTGAGGCCCGCTATCGCGATGAGACAGGCATTTCCGCCCTCAAGATCCGCCACAATGCGGTGCTGGGCTATCATGTTGAGGTTCCGGGGAAGCATGGCGATGCGCTGATGCGCGAGGGATCCGGCTTCACCCATCGGCAGACGCTCGCCGGAGTGGTGCGCTTCAACTCTGTCGATCTGCACGAGGAGGCTACCCGCGTTTCTCAGGCGGGCGCGCATGCGCTGGCCGCCGAAGCAGCGCATCTCGAAAGCCTGATCGAGATGGTGCTTACCCGCAAGGAGGCGATCACCCGCGCGGCGCAGGCGCTGGCGCGGCTGGATGTGGCGGGGGCATTGGCCGAGCGCGCGGCGGAAGGGGGATGGGCGCGGCCTGCCTTCGTGGCGGAACAGCGGCTGGACATCGTCGGCGGGCGGCATCCGGTGGTGGAGGAAGCCTTGCGGCGCGAGGGACAGGCGTTTGTTGCCAACGATTGCGCGCTTAAGCCAACGGACAGGCTCTGGCTCGTCACTGGCCCCAATATGGGCGGCAAATCGACGTTCCTGCGGCAGAATGCGCTGATCGTGCTGATGGCGCAGGCGGGGAGCTATGTGCCTGCCCAATCCGCCACGCTCAGCCTTGTCGACCGGCTTTTCAGCCGCGTTGGCGCGTCAGACAATCTCGCGCGCGGGCGCTCTACCTTCATGGTCGAGATGGTCGAGACCGCAGCAATCCTGTCTCAGGCGACCGAGCGCAGCTTCGTCATCCTCGATGAGGTGGGGCGTGGCACCTCGACTTATGATGGCCTTGCGCTGGCATGGGCGGTAGTGGAGGCGGTGCACGAGGCCAACCGCTGCCGCTGCCTGTTCGCAACGCATTATCATGAGCTGACGCGCCTTGCCGAAACATTGCCCGCGCTTTCGTTGCACAATGTCCGCGCGCGTGAGTGGAAGGGCGATCTGGTGCTGCTGCATGAGGTGGCGGATGGCCCGGCGGACCGCAGCTATGGCATCGCGGTTGCGCGCCTCGCGGGCTTGCCGCCCGCTGTGCTGGCGCGCGCCAAGGCGGTGCTGGCAAAGCTGGAGGCGGGGCGGGCAAAGACTGGCGGCATCGCGGCGGGGCTGGACGATTTGCCGCTGTTCGCTGCCACAATGCCCGATAAGGAAGACCTTAACCCCGATCCGCTACAAGAGCTGATAAACGCCACAGACGCGGACGCATTGACGCCGCGCGAGGCGCTGGAGCTGATATATAAGCTCAAGGCGGTAGCGGATGCGGCGAGGAAACCCTAGATAAGACTATGACCGATTTTTTCTCAGCATTGCCCAATCGCCGGGCGATCATAGACCGCCGCGCGGTGGCCGACCGTCTGGAGCAGTTGCTGGCCGAGGCGGCGGGGCAAGACGCGACGGCGTTGCGCGGCAAAATAGTCGCGGTGCTTGCCGACGCTCTGGCTTCGGGCCGCGCGGAGGCGATGCGGCGGCTGGACGCACACCCCACAAACGGGCGCGAGACAGTGCAGGCATTTGCGTTCCTGACCGACCAGATTTTGCGCATCCTCTATGACGCGACGCTCCGCCATCTTTATGACCCCGGCAACCGCAGCACGTCCGAGCAAATGGTGTTGCTGGCCGTTGGGGGCTATGGCCGGGGCGAGATGGCACCCGGCTCTGACGTCGATATCGCGTTCGTTACCCCCTACAAGCCGACAAGCTGGACCGAGCAGGTGATCGAATCCATGCTCTATTCGCTGTGGGATCTGGGGCTGAAGGTCGGGCACTCCAGCCGCTCGATCGACGAGATGATCCGCATGGCGAAGGCCGACCTCAGCGTGCGCACCGCCCTGCTGGAGGCGCGCTATGTTTGGGGCGACCGCGCGGTCTATGACACGGCGCGCGGGCGCTTCGGCACCGAGGTTGTGAAGGACGGTGCGCGGAGCTTCGTTGCCGAAAAGCTGGCCGAGCGCGAAGCGCGGCACAAGCGCATGGGCGATAGCCGCTATGTGGTCGAGCCGAACGTCAAGGAAGGCAAGGGCGGGCTGCGCGATCTCCAGACCCTGTTCTGGATCGGCAAATATGTGAACCGGGTAGACAACATCGCCGGGCTGGTCGAGGCCGGGCTGCTCAGCCCGCAAGAGCTGAAACAGTTTCAGAAGGCGGAAAATTTCCTCTGGGCCGTGCGCTGCCATCTTCACAGCCTCACCGGGCGCGAGGAAGACAGGTTGACCTTCGATTTGCAGCTGGAGGTTGCCAAGGCAATGAACTTCACGCCGCGCGCCGGGCGATCGGGCGTCGAGCGGTTCATGCGATATTACTTCCTGATGGCGAAGCTGGTGGGGGACCTGACCGGCGTGTTCCTCGCGCATCTGGATGACCAGTGGGCGGTGCGCGGGCGGCGCTTCATGCCGACATTGTTCCGCCGCCCGCGCAAGCTCGACGGCTTTGTGCTGGAGCGGGGGCGCATTGCGCTGCCCGAAGACGACTTTTTCCAGAAAGACCCGGCACGCCTGCTGGAGATATTTGCGCTGGCGGACAAGCATGGCCTTGCCATTCACCCCAGCGCGATGATCGCGGCACGGCGGGATGCGCCGCTGATCGACAACGAAACGCGCAAAGACCCCCGCGCCAACGCCTTTTTTCTGGATGTACTCACCTCGCCGCGCGACCCGGAAACGGTGCTGCGCTGGATGAACGAGGCGAATGTCTTTGGCCGCTTCGTGCCCGATTTCGGCCGCGTCGTGGCTCAAATGCAGTTCGATATGTATCATCACTATACGGTGGACGAGCACACGATCCGCGCTGTCGGCCTGCTCGCTCAAATTGAGAAAGGCGAGTTGGCGGAGGATCATCCGCTGTCCAGCAATCTTATGGGCAAGCTCGTATCGCGCAGGGTCCTCTATGTCGCGGTGCTGTTGCACGATATCGCCAAGGGGCGGGGCGGAGATCACAGCGTCCTCGGCGCAGAGGTCGCGGAAAAGCTCTGCCCGCGCTTGGGCATGAGCGCGGCAGAGACCGAGATGGTCGCCTGGCTGGTGCGCTATCATTTGCTGATGAGCGCCACGGCCTTCAAGCGCGACCTGTCAGACTATAAGACGATCATGGATTTCGTCGAGGTGGTGCAGAGTGCCGAGCGGTTGCGGCTGCTGCTGATGCTGACGACGGTGGATATCCGCGCTGTTGGGCCGGGGGTGTGGAATAGCTGGAAGCGCCAATTGCTGAGCGATCTCTATCACGCCGCCGAAGAAGTGCTGCGCCTTGGCCACAAGTCCAACGGGCGTAAGGAAAAGGTCGACGCCAAGCTCGCGGCGCTTAAGTCCGCACTCAACGTGAGCGAGGCGGAGTTCGCGCGGTTGGCGAAGCGCCTGCCCGAAAGCTATCTCATCGCAGAGGCGGATGACATATTGGCCCACAACGCGCGTCATATTTTGGCGGCGGGCAAGGCGCCGCTCTCCATCGCCGCACAGGTATATCCGGAGCGTGGGGCGAGCCTCGTCACCATCTATGCGGCGGATCACCCCGGCATTTTCTATCGCATTGCGGGCGCGATCTATCTCGCGGGCGCCAGTATCATCGACGCGCGCATCCACACCACGCGCGATGGCATGGCGATCGATAACTTTCTGGTGCAGGACCCGCTTGGCCGCCCATTTGATGAGCCGAGCCAGCTCGCGCGGATCGAGCGGGCCATCGAGGATGCGCTGGCCAACAAGCAGAAGCTTCAGCCTAGGCTGGAGGCGCGGCCGCTCTCGCGCACCCGCGCCGAGGCCTTTGCCATCGCGCCGGTGGTGCTGATCGACAACAAGGCCTCCAACCGCTTTACCGTGATAGAGATCCACGCGCGCGACAAGCCTGCGCTGTTGTTCAATCTCGCCTATGCGCTGTTCCAGTCCAAGGTGACGGTGCATAGCGCGCACATCTCCACCTATGGCGAGCGGGCTGTGGATACGTTTTACATCACCGATCTGCTCGGCGGGAAGATAGAGAGCAAATCCCGCCTGCAAACGCTGGAGCGCAGGTTGCTCGATGCGTCAGAAGTGCGGGCGGTGGAACAGCAGATCGCGGCCTGAGGTCAGGCGATTTCCATCATCATCCCCGGCTCCAGCAGGGGCAAGATGCGGTCCATATCCGCGCGCGATATGGCGATGCAGCCCTCGGTCGGCTTGGGGGTGCTGTCATCTCCCGTCACCCAGATATGCCAGAAG
Source organism: Sphingobium fluviale (assembly GCF_004122115.1). Taxonomy (GTDB): domain Bacteria; phylum Pseudomonadota; class Alphaproteobacteria; order Sphingomonadales; family Sphingomonadaceae; genus Sphingobium; species Sphingobium fluviale. The sequence continues at coordinate 253,557 of NZ_SBKP01000001.1, read as the reverse complement.
ATCGCGCTGCCCATGCCCGGAACGGGCGGCGCATCATTATGACCCAGCACGATGACGATGTCATAGGCGGCGTCATCGCGCTGAAGGCGCTCGTGCGAAAAGGAGTGGGGGAGGGTTACGGGGCGGTTATAGGCGGGGTCGTCCGCGCCATCTGACCAGCCATCATTGTCGCGCGTCCAGCGCCAGGGAATGTGCAAAGGCTGCGCAAACGTGACCCGGCCCGCCCTCAAAAGCGCGCCCCGGATTGGCCATCTCCCCAGCGGCGTGCAGCCATCGCCCTCATGCTTGGATTCGGCCGCGCAGGCGCCGCCCTTGCCAATGGCGCAGGGGATGATCTCGCCATTGAAATGCAGCAGCCGCGCGGCGGTGTCCACGCGCACAGCCATGCTCATGTTAGTGTGCTCGCATCGCTGTGTGCGGAAAACCGGTGCCTACTTTTCCGCGCGATGCTCATAGCTGATGCCCGGTGCGGTCCCGCTTGGTGTCGAGATAGCGGGCATTATGCGGGTTCGCGGCGATACTGAGCGGTACGCGCTCCGTCACTCTCACGCCTTCCGCCTCCAGCCCGGCGACCTTGGCGGGATTGTTGGTCAGCAGGCGAATGTCGCGGATGGCAAGCAGCTTAAGCATCTGCGCCGCGACCGAAAAATCCCGCGCATCTATCGCGAAACCGAGGCGGGTGTTGGCGTCCACCGTGTCAAACCCCTGATCCTGCAGCGCATAGGCGCGCAGCTTGTTGATCAGGCCGATGCCGCGCCCCTCCTGCCGCAGATAGAGCAGCACGCCCCAGCGCGCCTCGGCGATCTGGTGGAGCGCGGAATGGAGCTGCGGCCCGCAATCGCATTTGAGGCTGCCGAGCACATCGCCGGTCAGGCACTCGCTATGCAGCCGCACGACAGGCAGGCTGTCGTCGCGCGTACCGACGACGAGGGCAACATGCTCGCGCGGGTCGCCGGGAGTACGGAAGGCGACGATCTCCGCGTTTTCCGCCGCCGATACAGGCAGACGCGCGCGCGTGGCGATATGCAGTTGCGAGCCGCCGTCAAAGGCCACTATCGCTGCCGACTCTGCGCTTGCCTCTGTGATTATGGGAGCGGGCGCGACGAAGAAGGCGGGCAAAATCCCGGCCAGCCGGGCAAGGCGCAATGCCGCCGACGCTACATCAGGGTCGGCGAGGGGCAGCGCACGATACGGCCCTTTCAACGGGGTGGCGAGATCGCGCACCGGGTCCGCTATTGCCATTGCACCGCCAAGGTCGATCCAGCTTTCCCGCTGCACCAGCACCGGGGCTTCAGGGTCTGCCGCCTCGCGCTGGTTGGCGAGGCGAAGCGTCTGCGCCCGCGCGGCGGAGATGAGGATATTTGCCCGGCTGTCTGCATCGAAGGCAGGCAGGCTCGTCTCGTCCGCGCTTTCGACCGCTAACAGATGGAGGCTCCGATCGCCCGCCGAAACCGTGACCGGCCAGCCGCGCCGCAGCGCGTCGATCGCTCTGGCGACAGCCCGCGCGGTCGCCTCGGCGCTCATCAGAACACGAACTCGGTAATGAGCGGCGCATGATCAGAGGGTCTTGCCCAGCTGCGGCAGTTTTCAGCGACGCGATGACTGACCGCCTTGCTCGCCAGTTCCGGGCTGACCCACATATGATCGAGCCTGCGCCCACGATCAGACGCGAGCCAATCCTTCGCGCGATAGCTCCACCAGGTATATAGCCGCTGCGGCGCGGGGTAGAACTGGCGACCCAGATCGACCCAGTTGTGCGCGGCCTGCATCCGGCCGAGCAGCTCGCACTCGACCGGCGTGTGGCTGACGACATCGATGAGCTGCTTGTGACTCCATACATCGCACTCAAGCGGCGCGATGTTGAAATCTCCCGTCAGGATAGTCGGCGTCGAGAGATTGGAGGACCACTCGATCATTCTCTCAAGGAAATCGAGCTTCTGGCCGAATTTGGGGTTCTCTACCCGGTCCGGCACTTCGCCGCCAGCAGGCACATAGACATTTTCCAGCCGCACGCCGTTGTCGAGCCTGACGCCGACATGGCGTGCCTCGCGGTTGGCCTGCCAGTCCAGCCGGTCGTCCTCCCGGATAGGCACCTTGCTGATGATAGCGACGCCGTGGTGCATCGGCTGGCCATGAAGAATATGGTGGTTATAGCCCATCTGGCGGAAGACTCCGCCGGGGAAAATATCGTCCGTCACCTTGGTTTCCTGAAGGCACAATATGTCTGGCGCTTCTTCGGTGAGGAACCGGGTGACAAGGTCTATACGGGCGCGGACACTGTTGATGTTCCACGATGCGATTTTTAGAGTTTGAGGCATGGCCCCATCCCCTAGGAGGCTTGGCAGGACGACGCAAGAGGGCTTCAACGTTAATGAAAGACCCTCGCTCCGGGGGCGTGGAGCGAGGGTCCGAGTGTGCGCTATTGGGCGCAATCACAAAGGGGCAGGCCGGATAACAGGGGGGAAGTCCGGCCTCTTCCTCTGCGGTTGATCCCTTCTACCTGAGTCTGGCTGTCGCCAACATTAACGGATGAAAAAAACGCACCGTTTATCGTTTGCGAAGACCGCTTAACCGCCTCCGCGCGGGCCGGGTGTGCGCGGGTCGCGCCAGCGGAACGCCGAATCCGCCACCGGCGCGTTATAGCGCTGCCCGCCGAGACGGACGGCGGTGCGGTTGCCCTGCGCATCACGCGCCACCCAGCCATAGAGGCTAAGGCCTGCCGGCGCGGAAGGCTGGCGCTGGAAGACCAGCGTGATCGTGCCGAACTCCGGTCGTTTGGGGTCTCGCGCCTCGACAGAGAGCAGGGCGGAGTCGCCGGTCTGGATTACCTTGCTGAACTTCGTGAAATCGCGCGAGGGATCAATAAGCGCGCCGAGTGGCGAGCTGCCGATCGGCCAGCGCTGAACCTGCCGCACTTCATAATCGATCACGGTCAACGCCTTGCCATCGCCCACGATGAGCAGCGGCACGCCCTTCTGATATTGAAAGCGGATTTTGCCGGGTTGCTTGAGGGTGAGCACACCTGTCAGCGTCTGGCCGTTACGGTCGGTCTGCGCGAAGTCCGCGACGAGGCTCCTGGTCTGGCGGATATAGTCCGCCACGCGGGCGAGGTCTTGCGCATCGGTGCCGGTTTGCGCGCGCGTGGGCATCTGCACAGTGAGCGCCTGCAAGGCGCAGCACATCATCAAGAGGGCGGAACGAAGAGCTTTCATTGCTGGGGTCAGTATCCGGCGCGGGGTGAACTGGGGGTGAATCAGGATTGCGCGCGATAGCGCAGACGACCGATGAAGCGCGCGAGGCTGGGGCGGTGTTCCGCATTGGCGGTGAGCCGCGCCTTGGCCTTTTCGAACTGCATCACGCCTTCGATTCTGCGGGCCAGGAAGGCGCGGGTATCGGCATGGCCCTCGCTCTCGTCGTTCACGAACGCGAGCAGCGTTGCAGAATATATGCCGGTGAGCAGCGTACGCTTGGTGTAGTGGTTGTAATCGACCGCCGTATCACCCGCCGCGCGCCACATATGGTCCGCCGCGCGCCAGCCGAGCTTTGCGGCGTGGGCGATATTCTGTGGCAGGGCAAGGATGGACAGCGCCCGACGCAGTGCTTCTTTGTCTGCCGATGCCGCATCAAGCCGTGCCTCGACCAGCGCTGCTATTTTCTCGCGAATCTTCATGGCTGAGAGGCGTTCTGGTGGGCAGGCGGCCAGCATGCTTGCGTCAATATGTGCGAACCAGGCGTCGATCATGCTGAGCGCCTTGCCTTCAAAGGCGAGGGCGGCGATTTCCGGGTCTACCCCAGCCTGTGCCGCCGCCAGCTCCACCGCCGCTGCGCTCCAGCCATCGAACGCGGCATTGCGCGCGACGAGCGGAGCCAGTGCGGCGCGCACTTCGTCTAGAGTCGGGTCATCGGGGAGGGGGGGGCTGGCCATGCCTCCTATTTAGGGCCGGTCGTGATGGAGGCAAGGCGTAACCTGTCAGCCCGCAAATTTCTCGCGCAGTTCCAGCATCCGTATCGCCGCCTTTGCGGCCTCGCCACCCTTGTCTTTTTCGGTGCGGCGGGCGCGGGTGAGCGCCTGCGCCTCGTTCTCCACGGTGAGGATGCCGTTGCCGATGGGGATGCCATCGAGCGAGAGCGCCATCAGCGCGCGCGCACTCTCGTTGGAGACGACCTCGAAATGATAGGTCTCACCACGGATGACGACACCGATGGCGACATATCCGTCATAGCGCCCGCTCTCCGCCGCCAGTGCTACCGCGCCCGGAATTTCCAGCGCGCCGGGAACGGTGATGACCTCGTGGCTGTGCCCCGCCGCAGCGAGAGCGGCGACCGCGCCCTCAATCAACAGGTCGTTGAGGTGATCGTAAAAGCGCGCCTCGACAATCAGGAATTTCGACATACCGTATCTCCTAAATCTCGATGGTGCGCTGGCCGACGACGGCGAGGCCATAGCCATCAAGCGCGATCAGGCTGTGGCTGCTGTTGGTGAGCAAGATCATGTCATGCACGCCCAATTCTGCAAGGATTTGTGCGCCTACGCCATAGTCGCGCAGCTCATCCATATCGCGGGGCTGTGCGCCGTCGCGCATCATCAGCAGGCGGGAAAAATCGTCTGGCGCGCGTCGATTGATGGCGACGATAAGCCCAGCGCCTTCTTTGCCGATAATCTCCATCGCACGGGCCAGCAGGCCGCTGCGTTCAATATCCTCGCCGAATATATCGGCGAAGGGGTTGATCTGGTGCATGCGGACGAGGGTGGGGCTGTCAGGATCGATATTGCCCTTTTGCAGCACCAGCTGTTCGGATTGCGTGGCGGAGTTGAAGAAGGTGATCGCTTTCCATTCGCCGCCCCAGCGGCTGGTGAAGCTCGCTTCGGCCCGGCGCTCCAGCAGATGATCATGCCGCCGCCGATAGGCGATGAGATCGCGGATCGTGCCGATCTTCAGCCTGTGCTTCTGCGCGAAGGGGATGAGATCATCGAGCCGGGCCATGGTGCCGTCATCCTTCATGATCTCGCAGATCACGCCGGAGGGATTGAGGCCTGCGAGACGCGAGACATCTACTGCCGCCTCGGTATGGCCGGTGCGGATCAGGACGCCGCCATCACGCGCGACCAAGGGGAAGACATGACCTGGCGAGACGATATCCTGCCGCCCTTTGGATGAGTCTATGGCAACAGCGATAGTTCGTGCCCGGTCCGCCGCCGATATGCCGGTGGTCACGCCCTCGCGCGCCTCGATGGAGACGGTGAAGGCGGTTTCATGCCGGGTGCCGTTGGCGCGGCTCATAAGATCCAGCCCAAGCTGATCGACCCGCTGCTTGCTGAGCGCGAGGCAGATGAGACCGCGCCCGTGAGTCGCCATGAAATTGATGGCATCCGGCGTCGCCATCTGCGCGGGGATGATGAGATCGCCCTCATTCTCGCGGTCTTCATCATCGACGAGAATATACATGCGCCCGTTGCGCGCCTCGTTGATGATTTCCTCCGGGCTGGCGAGTGCGGTGCCGCTTTCGCGCTTCGTCAGATAGGCCTCAAGGCGGGAGAGGGTTTCAGCGGTGGGGTTCCAGTCGCCATCGCCCAGCTTGCGCAGGCTGTTGGCGTGGAGGCCGGCCGCACGGGCAAGGCCAGAGCGCGACATGGCGCCGCTGCGGATGAGGGATGTGATCCGATCGATAAGCTGTATAGACATTTATGAATAAAATCACATCACAATGTGATCGTCAAGACGGTAAATCACATCATACGACGGTGATGCGTTCCTTCATCCGTGCAAGATAGCGCGCCAGTACATCGATCTCGATGTTTACCGCGCGCCCCTGCACCAGCTCGTCCAGTGTGGTGACGGACCATGTGTGCGGAATGAGGTTAACGCTGAAATGCGTCTCGCCCTTGTGATCTGTGACCTCGTTCACGGTGAGCGACACACCATCTATGGTGATAGAGCCCTTCTGCGCGACAAAGGGCGCTATGTCAGGCGATACGGTGAAGCCGACGCGACGCGATTCGCCTTCCTCGCACACGCCGATCACGGTGGCGACGCCATCGACATGGCCGGTGACGATATGCCCGCCCAGCTCATCGCCCAGCTTGAGCGCCCGCTCAAGGTTGAGGCGGCGGCCAGATTCCCACATGCCCACAGCAGTGCGGCGCACGGTTTCGGCCGAGGCGTCGACCGCGAACCAGCCTTTGCCATCGGCGCCTGTGCCCTTGTCCACCACCGTGAGGCACACGCCGGAACACGCGATTGACGCGCCGAGCGCCACACCGTCCATGTCATACCCGCAGGCGATGACGAGGCGCAGATCTCCGCGCTGATCGGCAGAGAGGATAGTGCCAATGTCTGTGATGATGCCGGTAAACATGGCTTGGCTCTAGCCCGCTCTTGCGCGCGCGTAAACCTCCATCGCGTCGACACCCAGCATACGCCTGTCGACAAGCCGCCAGCGGCCGTGTGCGGCATCGAGCGAGGGCAGGCCGATGTCCGCCACGCCGGGTTTGCCGCCGCCAAGGATGATGGGCGCACGATAAAGCAGTAGCGTATCGACCAGATCTGCCGCGAGAAACGCGGCGGCTGTCTGTGCGCCACCCTCTACCATCAGACGGGACGCGCCTTCGATGTCCGCTATGCGGGTGGGATCGTCGATGATTGCCCAGCCATCAGGTGGGGCGCCATGGCCCAGCAGGATGCGCTGCGGCGCGTGGTCTTCGAGGCCGGGCAGGCGTATGTTGAGACGGGGCTTGTCTGCCCACCATGTTCCACGTCCGACAAGTATCGCGTCATGATGCGCGCGCATCACATGTGCATGATGGCGGGCGGGAGCAGAAGTGATCCACTGGCTGCTGCCATCTCCACAGGCAATGCACCCATCCAGCGACAGGCCTAGCTTGAGTGTGACCGCCGGGCGGCCCAAAGTCTGTCGGGCGAAGAAGCCATCCATCGCGGCGCGCGCTTCATCCGCCAGCACGCCTGTGTCGACCGTGATGCCCTGCGCGCGCAGCCAGGCGATGCTCTGGCCGTTGGTACGGGGATCTGGATCGGCCGCGGCGATGACGACGCGTGCAATCCCGGCGCGGGCGATCAATTCCACACAGCGCGGGCCACGGGGGGAGAGATGAAAACAGGGTTCGAGCGAAGCATAGGCTGTCGCGCCGTCGGTCAGGCCATCCGCCTGGGCCAGCGCCTGCGCCTCGGCATGGGGGCGACCGCCGGGTTGGGTCCAGCCGCGCCCGATGACGACAGTACCCTTGACAATGATACAGCCCACATTGGGGTTGGGCGCGGTGCGGCCCTGCCCGCGCAATGAGAGCGCAATCGCTGCGCGCATGAAGCGCGCGTCATTCCGCGTTGCCGTCATTCCACCGGGCCGGAGGGGGAAGGCTCTGGCCTCGCAAGCGGCTGGCCCGCGTCCAGCTTGGCCTGTGCCTCGGCCAGCTTCTTGTCGAGCTGGGCGTTGAGATAGCGCACTGCCTCGGCCTCACGCGCGGCGTTGCGCTTGGCATCCTCGCGCCATTCGATGCCGAACATATCGGCAATCTTTTGCATTTCCTTCTGCTTGGCATGCAGCGCCTTAACCCGTGCCGCCAGATCCGCCTTCTGTTGCAGGATAATGGTGACGTCGGATCGGTCCGCCGTCCAGTTCTGGAAATACATGATCTGGTTTTGCTTGGGCATCGTGTTGGTGTTCGCATCGACCATGAACACCCAGATGATCACCCATGTCAGCGCGGCCGAAACACCGAGTAGCGGCCAGCGATGAGTCCGCTTTTCGAGCAGATAGCCCCACAGGTCTCCTGCTGCGCTTTTGGGAGAGACGGGGCGAGGAAAGATAGCCATGAACGTCCTATAGGGGCTGCCCGGCCCGGATGCAAAATTTACGATGTTTGACTGAAGTCACGGAACATTAGCACAAGATATTTATTATGATGACCGCGACCTGATGGGATTGCCAATGGCTATCCTTATCACCTTACCCGGCACTCCTAACAGGGTGCCGGGTTTTTCCTTTTCTATCAGATTGATACGCAAAATAAGCCAGTCGAACCCGCTCAGGCGGGCAGCAGATGCCGTTCGCCAGCGATTCGCATCATCGCCTTTTGCAGCTTCTCGAACGCGCGCACCTCGATCTGGCGGACGCGCTCACGCGAGACGCCATAGACCTGGCTCAGTTCTTCCAGCGTTTTCGGCTCTTCGGCGAGGCGACGCTCGGTCAGGATATGCTGCTCGCGGTCATTAAGGCTGTCCATCGCTTCCAGCAGCAGCTGGTGGCGCATGTCCTGCTCTTCGGCATTGGCCACGCGCTCATCCTGCAACGGGCCATCGTCGGCCAGCCAATCCTGCCACTGGCCCTCGCCATCCTCGCGCATCGGCACATTGAGCGAGGTATCCCCGCCCATCGCCATGCGGCGGTTCATGCTGACGACGTCCTCCTCGCTGACGCCGAGATCAGTGGCAATCTTGGTCACGTCATCGGGGTGAAGATCGCCGTCCTCAAACGCCTCGATATTATTCTTCATGCGCCGCAGGTTGAAGAACAGCTTCTTCTGCGCCGCCGTGGTGCCCATTTTGACCAGCGACCAGCTGCGCAGGATGAATTCCTGTATCGATGCCCTGATCCACCACATCGCATAGGTGGCGAGGCGGAAGCCGCGATCCGGCTCGAACTTCTTGACGCCCTGCATCAGACCGATATTGCCCTCCGAAATCAGCTCGGAAACCGGCAGGCCATAGCCGCGATAGCCCATCGCGATCTTGGCGACGAGGCGCAGGTGGCTGGTGACGAGCTGCGCGGCGGCTTCGGGATCCTGATGTTCCTGATAGCGCTTGGCGAGCATATATTCCTGCTCCGGCGTCAGGATCGGGAATTTCCTGATCTCTGCCAGATAGCGGTTGAGGCTGGCGTCTGAGCCGAGAACCGGCACGACTGCGTTGGAAGTATTGCCTTTGGCCATGTTTTCTAACCCTGGTCCCTTTCTGCCGTCCCCGTGTGGGCGGCGGCGTTGCACACTGCCAGCCCCCGTCTATACGCGAAGCTGGCTTAACAGTTCCTGCATATCGGCGGGCAATGCGCTTTCAAACGCAAGCCGTTCTTTCGTTATAGGATGGATAAACCCCAGCGCGGCGGCATGCAACGCCTGCCGGCCAAAGCTTTGCTTGGTGGCGCCATTGCCAAACTTCATCCGCCCAGCGCGGCCATAAACCGGATCGCCGATCAGCGGGTGGCCGAGATGGCTCATATGCACGCGCACCTGATGGGTACGGCCTGTCTCCAGCTGACATTCCACCAGCGCCGCGCCCTTAAGCGCTTCTATCGTGCGGTAATGGGTGATGGCATTTTTGCCGCGCCCCTCGCGCAGCACGGCCATCTTCTTGCGGTCATGATCGGAGCGGCCCAGCCAAGTCTCTATCCTGCCTGACGACGGGCGCGGATGGCCGCGCACAATGGCACGATAGCGGCGCTCAATGCTGTGATCACGGAACTGAACGGAAAGCCCCTCGTGCGCCGCGTCAGTCTTGGCGACGACGAGCAGGCCGGAGGTGTCCTTGTCTATGCGGTGGACGATGCCGGGCCGGGCGACCCCGCCAATGCCCGAAAGCTGGCCCCCACAATGATGCAGCAGCGCATTGACCAGCGTGCCATCGAGATTGCCCGCCGCCGGGTGAACGACAAGGCCGGCGGGCTTGTTCACCACCACGAGGTGCGCGTCTTCGTAGGCGATATCGAGCGGGATGTCCTGCGCCACCGCTTCGGCCGGCGCGGCTTCGGGCAGAGTGACGGTAAAACTCTGCCCTGCCGCTACTTTCAGCGCCGGGTCTCGCAGTGGCTGGCCCCGCTTGCCCGATACATGGCCATCCAGGATAAGCGCCTTCAGCCGCTCGCGCGAGAGGCCCGGCACAAGCCCGGCGAGCGCCTTGTCCAGCCGTGCGCCGGAAAGAGCCTCGTTTACGATGGCTGTCATACTGGAACTTGCTTCCCCCATAGGCTAGCCATGTGGGGATGGTGGTTCATATATCAAGAGATGTGCTGGAGCAGATTTTGGCGCAGGCGGCAGCGGCGCCAGAGATGGAGGTTTGCGGCCTGCTTCTGGGTGGGGAGGGGCGGATTACCGAGGCGCGCCCCGCTGCCAATATTGCCGACGATCCTGCCCATCGGTTCGAGCTGGACCCTGCCGTGCTGATCGCTGCGCACAGGGCCGCGCGCGCTGGCGGCGCGCAGATTCTGGGCCATTATCATTCTCACCCCGGCGGAAACACCGAGCCATCGGTGTGTGACGCAGCAATGGCGGATGTTGCCGGCGCGCTCTGGCTCATCTGCGCACCGAATGGAGGCTATGCGTTGTGGCGCGCAGGAACAGACGGGCTGCATGGCCGTTTCACCCGAAATAGGTTTGAAGTGGAGGGGCAATAGCCCATAATGCTTGCTTCCCTGACGGCATGGCGGCAAAGACCAAGGGAAGTATTTTTCGGGGGATGGGATGAGCAGTCAGTCAACAGGGCAACAGGGCGATCCGGCGCTGGATTTTGCGGCGCTGCTATGTTCGCGCCTGTGCCACGATCTCTTGAGCCCGGTCGGCGCGTTCAACAACGGGCTGGAGCTGATGGCCGACGAGACCGACCCGGAAATGCGGGCGCGCTGCCTCGATCTGTTGGCAGAAAGCGCACGGACATCGGCGGCGAAGCTCAAATTCTTCCGTTTGGCCTTCGGTTCCGCTGGCGGCTATGGCGACGCTGTGCCGCCAGAGGAAGCGCGGCAGGCGATTGAAGGGATGTTCGCTTCGTCCGGCCGCGTGAAGATTGGCTGGCTGGTGCCGCAGGAGGCAATCAACAAGCGCGCGGTTAAAGTGCTGCTCAACCTCGCGCTGATTGCGGGCGATGCGCTGGTGCGCGGCGGACAGCTCGATATAGGGGTGGAGATACAACCCGGCGGCATCGAACTGGCCGTGCGCGGGCAGGGGCAAAAGATCGTGCTGGATGAGGAGTTGCGCGCCGCGCTCTCCGGCCAGTTGCGCGACGATGCAGTGACATCCCGCTCCGCCGCAGCATGGATGGCGCGCCAGATGGTTGAGCGCGCGGGCGGCTCGATGATGCTGTCCGCCCCCGGCGAACCGGCTCTGGTTTTTGGCGCGGTTTTGCCCACATAACTTCCGATTATTCCCCGTTTTTAACGCGGAATTAACCATGGCTGTTCGATCATGCCTGAGAACAGGTGTCGCGAGCGGGTGAATGGAAGAACTGCTTTCCGATTTCGTAGCGGAAACCCAGGAGGGGTTGGAAGCGCTCGCCAATGTAGTGGTGGCGCTGGAGGCGGACCCGTCTGACCGCGTCCGGCTCGACGAGCTGTTCCGCTTTTTTCACACCGTCAAGGGCAGCTCCGGCTTCCTCAACCTGCCGCGCTTTGAAAAGCTGAGCCATGCGGCGGAAGATGTGCTCTCGGAAATGCGCGGCGGCGAGGGCACGCCTGATGCCGCGACGATCACCGCCGTGCTCGCGATCATGGATCGCATCGCAGAGCTGTGTGCCGCCATCGAATCTGGCGATACGCTCGATCGCAAGGATGATGAGGTCATTATCGCCACGCTGCGGCAGTGCGTTGCACTATCGCGTGGCGATCACGGCCAGGGTGGTGGCGATGGGGATGCAGGCAACGCCGATAATGAAGAGGCGCAGGCGCGCCTGCCCGGCGCCGCACGGACCATCCGCTTGCCCTTGATGCTGATCGATCAGCTGATGAACGGCGTGTCAGATATGGTGCTGGCGCGCAACGAGCTGTCGCGCAAGCTGCGCGTGACCGAGCCTGAGCCTGAGCTTGAGGCGGCGTTCGAGCGCCTGTCGAGCTGCATCGCCGATATGCGCGACACCATTTCCAAAACGCGGATGCAGCGGGTGGACCGCCTCTTCATGGCAATCCCGCGCATGGTGCGTGACCTCTCGCGCGAGCTGGGCAAGAAAATCGAGCTGGTGCTCGAAGGCGGCGATGTCGAGATGGACCGCGAAATGGTGGAGGCGGTGATCGACCCGCTCACCCATATCGTGCGCAATAGCATCGATCATGGCATAGAAACGCCCGAACAGCGCCGCGCGGCGGGCAAGCGCGAGGCAGGGCAGCTGCGGGTATCGGCGCACCAGTCCGGCAGCCAGATCGTGATCGAGGTGGCGGACGACGGGCGCGGGATCAATACCGATGCGGTCGTCGCCAAGGTGGTCTCCGCCGGGCTGATGAATGCGCAGGAAGCGGCGCTGCTAGGCGATCAGGCCAAGCTTGACCTTATCTTCACCCCCGGTCTTTCCACCGCCCAGGCCGTTACCGCGATTTCCGGGCGCGGCGTGGGCATGGACATCGTTCGCGCCAATATCGAGCGGATCGGCGGGCTGATCTCGCTGTCGAGCGAGCCGGGGCGCGGCCTTACCATCACGATGCGCGTGCCGCTCACGCTCACGATCATTCCGGGACTGATCCTGAATGCGGGCGGCATCAACTTCGCTATTCCGCGCTCGGCGGTCGTGGAGATTTTGCACGACAATAACCCCACCGTCTTCGTTTCGCGGCTGGGCGGCGGCCAGACCGCCACGATCCGCGATACCCGTTATTCGATGATCGATCTGGAAGAGGTGATCGGCATGCCGATGCTGGAGCGGCATGGGCCGCGCTCGCTGATGCTGGTGCGTTCGACTGGCGGAAACCCCTATATCCTCGGCGTCGCCGCCGTGGAAAACCACGAGGAGCTGGTGATCCGCCCTGCTGCGCCGATGGTAATGGCGGCTGGTATCTATGCGGGTATGACTCTGCCGGATAACGGCCAGCCAATGCTGCTGCTGGACGCGGGCGGCATAGCCGAAGTGGCGCAGCTGCCGCTGATCTTCGAGACGAATGAACAATCGGCCAAGGATCATGCCGGCGCAGCCTTGCAGGGCGCCAGCTATAGCGGCCTGCGCTATATTGAGCTGTCCGGCGAGGAGCGGATCATTCGGCTTTCGCTGGTGGAGCGGGTGGAGGATATCGCGCTCGATCATTTCGGCGTTTCGGCCGGGCGGCCCTATGTCACGCTGGGCGGGCGCATCGTCAACTGCGCGCGCGCGGTGGGCGAGGCCGAGTGTCAGCCAGGGATGCGCGAGGTGACATGTCTGCGCATCCGCGATGATCTTCACGAGCTATGCTATCCCATTCGTATGGTGCTGGACATCGAGGATGTGTCTACCGAGCTGGATATGTCTGCCCGCCATGGCCTTGTCGCAGGGCTGGTGCTGCTCAATGGTCGGCAGGTCGAGGTGGTGGACAGCATGGCGCTGCTGGCACTCGCCGGTATGCAGGACATTCCTGCGGAGGGCGCTGTCAAGCCCACGCGTTGCCTGATCGGCGATGCGGATGACCCGTGGAACCGCGAGATACTGGCTCCTTTGCTGACGCAGGCGGGCTTTGAGGTGGTCTGGGCAGGCAAGGACATGGAAGCCGCGCAGGGCGATGTCGTGGTACTGACATTAGACGATGCTCAGGCCGAGGCGATGCCGCTTGATGCCCCTGTCGTTCGCCTGCGCCGCGCCAGCCAGCCGGGCGGGCCGGAAGACGCAAGCATCTATCGCTATGATCAGGATGCGCTGATTGGCGCTATTGCTGCGCTGGGCAGGGGGAGCGTGACGGCATGAGCGCGCTTTATCTGTTCGCACGGATCGCGGGCACCGCTGTCGCCATCAGCACCGATGAGGTGGATGCCGTGGTGCGGCTGCACGAGCTTTCGCCGGTTCCTGGGGTGCCTGGGCATGTCGCGGGCCTCGCGGCCTTGCGCAGCCGGGTGCTGACCATCATCGATGCAGCCACTCTGGTTCGCAGCGAGCGCCAGCTGCCCGATGATGCGCGTGCGCATGACGGCGATTGCCATGCCATCGTCTGCGAGATCGGCGGCCATGGTTATGGCATATTGGTGGATAGGGTAGACGATATCCAAACCGTGGAAGCTGCGCCGCTCCCCATATGCGGCAGGATAGAACCGACCTGGCAATCCTATGCCAGAGGCGTGATCGAGACAGGGGGTGAGCCATATTTCGTGGTGACGCTCGCGAGTTTTCTCGATTCCTGCCTCTCCGCGCAAGCAGCCTGACCCACCTGTTTACCTTTCGCTCAGCTTTGTATCCTATAATCATGAAATAAGGCCAACTTTTCAGGAAAAGCCGCTATGAAAAACTGCTTGGTGGTGGATGACTCAAAGGTCATTCGCAAGGTCGCGCGTCATATTCTCGAATCCCTCGACATTACGGTCAGCGAGGCCTGTGACGGGCGCGAAGCGCTGAGCCAGTGTCAGAGCGGCAATCACGATGTGGTGCTGCTGGACTGGAATATGCCGGTGATGAGCGGCATGGAATTCCTTCAGCAGCTGACTGCCACGCATAGCAGCCGCCCCAAGGTGATCTTCTGCACCACAGAAAACGGGCTGGGCCATATCAAGGCCGCGCTCGATGCCGGTGCGGACGAATATGTGATGAAGCCGTTTGACCGTGACACGCTGGAAAGCAAGCTTCAGATTGTTGGTGTGCTCTAAGCCAGCATAGCCTGCTTTTCGTTCAGGATCGGGCGATGAACGCCATTTTACCGGCCCATGTGCCCAGCGCCCCAACCAAGGTTCCGGTGCGGGTGCTGATGGTGGACGATTCGGCGGTCACGCGCTCGGTTATTGGCGGCATACTGAATGATGCGACGGATATAGAGCTGGTCTGCCGTGCGGGCAGCCCGGACGAGGCATTTGCCTTTCTTGCGCGTGAGCGGGTGGACATCATCCTGCTCGATCATGAAATGCCGGGGCGTAACGGGCTGGATGCTCTGCCCCATATGCTGGATGCGGCGCATGACGGGCATGTGATCATGCTTTCCTCTCATTGCCAGCGTGGCAGCAAGACGGCCGTAGCCGCGCTCTCGATTGGCGCGAGCGATGCGCTCGCCAAACCTGCGAGCGGGCACTCCGGCCGCGAGTTTGCCGCGCAGCTTCTGTGCCGTATTCGCCGCCTCGCATCGGCACGCGCGCCGCGCGACGCAGAGGGCGGGCCCATGGTACTGCGCCCGTTCCCGGTAGGATTTCGTCTGGAATGCGTCGGCATCGGCGCTTCGACCGGCGGCATTCACGCGCTGGCGGAACTGCTGTCTGCGGGGCTGGCAAAACCCGATGCGCCGATCCTCATTACCCAGCATCTGCCGGCCGCCTTTATCCCTCATTACGCAAAGCAGGTGGCGCGTATGTGCGACCTGCCAGTCAGCGTGGCGCGCGAGGGAGAGGCGCTGCGCCCCGGCCATATCTATATTGCGCCCGGCGAGGCCAGCCTCTCGTGTATTCGCGACGGTGGCAAGGTGCGCGTGCGGCTGATCGCGGAGCGGGATGTTTTCTCCTCCGCCCTGCCTTCGGTGAACCCGATGTTTGCCGGCATGGCGGATTGTTATGGCGGCGGCGCACTCGGCATCATCCTCACCGGCATCGGGCGCGATGGCACGGCAGGCAGCAAGGCGCTGGTCAAGGCGGGTGGCGCGGTGATCGCACAGGATGAGGCGAGCAGTACCGTCTGGGGCATGCCCGGTTCGGCAGCTCGCGCGGGTCTGGTCTCTGCCTGCCTCGCTCCCGCCGATATGCCGCGCTATCTGCAAGAGCAGTCTGGGGTGGGCGCATGAAGGAAATCATCCTTACCCCCGCCATGCGGATGCTGACCGAACTGCTGGAGCAGAGAACCGGGCAGATCCTGTCGGAAAACCGGCTGTGGCGTATCGAGACGTCGCTCGGCCCGGTGCTGCGCGCGCATGGGCTTAAAACGCTGGATGCGCTGGCTGACGCCATCCGCGCGGATGCGAGCGGCGCAATGGGCACGCAGGCAGTCGATGCCTTGCTCAACAACGAAACGAGCTTCTTCCGCGATGCGCATATATTCGCCTTGATCGGCGATCAGCTCATCCCCGCCGCCATGCGCCACGCCGAGGCGCTGGGGCGCGAGAAGCAGCTGCGCATCTGGTGTGCGGGTTGTTCGACCGGGCAGGAGGCATTTTCGATCGGCATGCTGTTCCAGAACAACCGCGCTCGTTGGCCGGACTGGCGGATAGAGATCCTTGCAACCGATATTTCCCACACTGCGATAGCGCGGGCGCGCTCTGGCGTGATCCCCCAGATGGAGGCGCAGCGCGGCCTGCCTGTGTCTGATATGCTGCGCTGGATGGAGCCGGAGGGCGACGACTGGCGCATCAGCCCGGCGGTGCGCGGCATGATTGACTTCCGCATCGATAATCTCGTCGCCCCGCAGGCGCCCACCGGCACATACGACCTCATCCTGTGCCGTAACGTGCTGCTCTATTTCACGGCGGAGCGCAAACGCGCGCTGTTCTCTGCCCTCGCGCGCTATTGCGCATCGGGCGGGGCGCTATTGCTTGGTGCAGGCGAGACGACAATCGGCCTCACGACAGATTTCACCGCCAGCCCGGAGCATCGCGGAGTGTATCGGAGAGTCGATCCCGCTTGATCGTTGCGTCGCAGTCCGTCATTGTGCATCATCGCATGGAAACAAGGGCAGGACAGGGGCACAACATCCGGTGAAAGAACGGCCGTCCCCCAATCATGACGTGCGCAAGCTGCCGGTTTCCATGCTGGTGCTGCATTACACTGGCATGCCCGATGCGCAGAGCGCAATAGACTGGCTCGCCAACCCGGAATCCAGGGTTTCCGCGCATTATGTCGTGACCGAGGATGGCGAGGTCGTGCGCATGGTGGCGGAAGAGCATCGCGCCTGGCACGCAGGGCAGAGCTGGTGGCGCGGCATATCAGACATCAACTCCGCCAGCATCGGCATAGAGATCGTCAACCCCGGCCATGAATGGGGCTATCGCGCCTTTCCGGACGCGCAGATCGATGCGCTGATCCCGCTGATGCACGACATCGTGACGCGCCACGGCATCACGCGCGGCAATATCGTCGGCCATTCGGATGTCGCGCCGGGCCGTAAGCAAGACCCAGGCGAGCTGTTTCCCTGGGGCCGCCTCGCGCGCCTGCGCCTCGCCCTGCCGCGCCCGACCAAGCACCTGATGGACCCGCTCTGGTCAGACAGCGCCTTCATGCTGGCGCTGGAGCGCTTTGGCTATGACATCAAGGAGCCGGAGGCAGCGGTGCGCGCGTTCCAGCGGAGGTTCAGGCCCGA
This sequence comes from Sphingobium fluviale, assembly GCF_004122115.1. Classification (GTDB taxonomy): domain Bacteria; phylum Pseudomonadota; class Alphaproteobacteria; order Sphingomonadales; family Sphingomonadaceae; genus Sphingobium; species Sphingobium fluviale. The sequence goes on along the minus strand of NZ_SBKP01000001.1, from coordinate 236,410 downwards.
AGTGATCGACGGGGTGATTTGCGGCGAGTGCAGGGCGATATTGCTGGCGCTGTTGCTGCCCAAGCCGACGGGGGATTGATGCTATATTCTCCTACCCCTTCGGCTCGGATTGAGGCTGGTGACTCGATCCGAGGATGAGGGGTGGGGTCAGGCCGCCAGCGCCGCAGCGCTCTTCACCCGCCGCCGCATCGCCGCGCCGATGCCGCCAAAGCCGAGAATGAGGAGGGACCATGTCGTGGGTTCGGGGGCGCCGCTGCTCGTATCCACATAGCTGGCGAAGGTCAGGTCGTTATCTACGCCCATTGCGCTGGTGACATCGTTACCATCCGAGTAAACAGTTAGCTTACCGCCGGCGTAATTAGGAAGATAGCTGTTCAAGAGAACAGGTGATCCTGTACTGAAATCATACTCGGCATATCCTCCGTTGAAATATATCAAGCCCGTATTCGCTGATTCAGTACTGAAAACGATGCTAATTTTCTGGCCTTGTTTAACTCGATATTTAAAAGAACTGGTCTGAAAAGTAAAATTCAGAATATTAGCGTCAAACTCGACATTTGGCAGAGCTGCCAAGTCATATGCTGCTTGACCAACTACCTTTTGTGCGCCCGAAGCATAATCTCCGTCAATCAGCGAGAGAGTGAGGTTGCCAGAACCTACACCAAAAGCTGCAGAATTGAAGAATACGGAGAAGTCGACATGGTCAAGGGTCCCTGTCGCGTTCGCGGTCAGGCTTTGTGCTGATGTAAAATGGCTGCCCGTAAAAGGACTAGAGCCAAAAATAACTGGATCGGCATATCCTACTGGTGCGGCATAGAAGCCCGTAATATTGCTCGGCGCATTCTGAACCTGCGACAACTGATCCAATAGCACGACCGCCCCCGCGTTCCCCGGCGGCGCCGCCATCATCGCGCCTGCAATCGCCGCGCTTGCCCATTTTGCCAGTTTCATGCTGTCCCCCAGAGAAGTATTACACGCGGCTCATCACAAAACATACGCGGCCTGACAAGTAAAATTCACACTGAAATGAAGGCGCTCCACAATTGTTTCAGTATGGGACTGTTTTTCTTGAGAATAAAAGCGCCAGAGGGTCTATAAGCCGGGTTTTGTCCACCGCGCCGCCGTTTCCCGTGAGGGACGTTCGGGCGGATGGGCGGCCATTCCTCTAGGAGGCGGATTGCTCCGCCCCTCAAGCAACCAACCCGGACGATCTGGGGCGAAACACCCTGCTTGGCCCTTGCGGGCAAGCGCGCCGTCCCTATTCGGTCTTGCTCCCGGTGGGGTTTACCGTGCCGCCCGCCGTTGCCGGGGGCGCGGTGCGCTCTTACCGCACCCTTTCACCTTCGCGCGGCCGAAGCCTTAAGCCTTGCGGCTGACGCGACCTGCTCTCTGTTGCACTGTCCCTGGGGTCGCCCCCGCCGGACGTTATCCGGCACCGTTGTTTCGTGGAGCCCGGACTTTCCTCGCCGGGGTTGCCCCCGCCGCGGCCGCCCGACCCTCTGGCCCGCCCGCCCTAGCAAAGGGTGGCGCAAAAGGCGACGAGAAAAATCTGCCCTGTGTCGTCCTTGCGTCTTCCTTCCGCAATGTTCGGCGGCTACACTGCACGGCTTATGGCACGAGCAGGACGCAGAAACGATTGGGGCTTTCCCCGCTGGGGCGGATATGGCGCGGATCGCGCGGCGAGCCAGGTGCGCCTGTGTGATCGGCATGGCTGCGAGGAGCGGGGAGATTGCCCTGCGCCCAAATCGCCCAACAGCAAGGAGCGCTGGTATTTCTGCCAGGCTCATGCCGCCGAATATAACCGCGGCTGGGACTATTTTCAGGGGTTGGACGAGGAAGAGCGGGCAAGGCGCGAGCATGATGAGCGGCGCGACGCGGGCGGCTTTTCCGGCGGCGCCTTCTATGGCTGGGGCGCAGCGGGCGACGGATCGAGAAGCCGTGACGAGATGCGCGCGCTGGAGATACTGGAGCTGGAAGTGGACGCGGACTTCGAGGCCGTCCGCAAGAGCTGGAGACGGCTGGCGAAGGCCAATCACCCCGATGTGAAGCCCAATGACAAGGACGCCGCGCTCAAGTTTCAGGCGATACAGGCGGCCTATGATGTGCTGCGCACCGCCGAGGAGCGCCGCACCTTCAAGCCGTAACCGCCGCGATAGCTTTCATCGCCGCCATGCCGATCTCTAGCGAGTGTTTGCGCACTGAGGGATCATATATATGCCCGCTGACAATGACCTCATCCACGCGGGTGCGGCGGATGAAAGCGGCAAGATCGCGTTCCACGTCCGCTTGCGTCCCGATGCTCGATGCCGCGAAGAAATTGGCCAGCATCGATTGCGCCATTGGCGGCAATGTATCGCGATATCCCGCTATAGGTGGCTTGAGCTGCCCCGGCTGGCCAGTGCGCAGCGCGACTACGGTCTGCATCATCGACGTGGCGATCAGTTCCGCTTCTTCCGCTGTATCGGCGGCGAAGATATTGAACCCGGCCATCGTATAGGGCTGTTGCAACTGCGCTGACGGTTTGAAATCACGCCGATAGATGTGCAGCGCTTCGTCGAGCATGTCCGGCGCGAAGTGCGAGGCAAAGGCATAGGGCAAGCCCAGATGGGCGGCGAGCTGAGCGCCATAGAGGCTTGAACCCAGGATCCAGATCGGCACATCCGCGCCATCGCCCGGTGTCGCCGTGAAGCCCAGCCGCGCGTCCCCTGCGAAATAGGCTTGCAGCTCCATCACATCCTGCGGGAAGCTCTCCGCGCCACTCATGAGATTGCGGCGCATCGCCTGCGCGACGCGTTGGTCAGAGCCGGGCGCGCGGCCTAGCCCCAAATCGACCCGGCCGGGGAAAAGCGCCTCCAGCGTGCCGAATTGCTCGGCAATGGGAAGCGGCGCATGATTGGGCAGCATGATGCCGCCCGCGCCGATGCGGATGGTCTTGGTCGCCGCGCCGATATGGGCGAGTACGACAGAGGTGGCGGCGGACGCGATGCCGGGCATGCCATGATGCTCGGCTGTCCAGTATCGGTGATACCCCAGCGCCTCGGCGTGCCGGGCCAGGTCTGCGGCACGGATCAGCGCCTCGCGCACAGTGCCGCCCTCGGTGACGGGGACAAGATCGAGAAGGGAGAGTTTGGTCATACGCCGCTATATGGGGCGCGATACGCTCTGCGTCACCCCCTCAGTCATACCGCGCGGCGGTTTCGCGGATCAGCGCGATCATGTTGGGGATGCCCTGAGTCCTGTTGGAGGAGAGCTGGTTCTTGAGATCGAAAGGTGCGAGCGCGCCTTCAATGTCGGTGGCTGCCACTTCTGCCGCTGTCTTGTTCTGCACCGTTTTTAGCACGAGCGCGATGATGCCCTTGGTGATGGCGGCATTGCTGTCTGCTAGAAAATGCAGCCGGTTTTCGTCTGTGCGCTGTGGGTAAACCCAGACAGCAGCAGAGCATCCGCGCACCAAAGTCGCGTCGGTCTTGAGCGCATCAGGCATGGCTTCAAGCGCACGGCCCAGCTCGATCAGCAAGCGATAGCGGTCGTCAGCGTCGAGGAATTCATATTCCTCGTATATGTCGGAAAGGTCGGTCATGCGTGCGGCTATAATATGAAAACGGGGAGAAGGAAGCATCTGCCGCCTTCTCCCCGTTTTTTTGATAGATCTGTCAGCCCGGCTTAGCCGTGATTGGCGTTGACCATGGCATAGAGCATCGCGAGCGACAGCAGCGTGTTGGTGCGAGAGAATATCATCGCGCGGGTTGCTGCCGCAGCCTTGGTGGCATCGTCAGCGGCAACAATGCCCAGCGCCTTCTTCTGCGCCGGCCAGATCACGAACCAGACATTGAACGCCATGATGAGCGCCAGCCACATGCCGATGCCAATCAGGCGGAACGGCTCTTGCAGTGCCAGCGCCTGGTGCAGATAGCCAGAGAGATGGGCGACGACGAGGCCGGTCAGCACTGTGAAAGCCGCGCCCCAGCGGAAGAAGAATAGCGCGGAAGGCGCAATGTGCTTGCCTACCGCAGGCTTCAGTTCTGCCGGGATTTTCGGCATGGTGGGTATCTGCACGAAGTTGAAATAATAGAGCAGGCCGATCCAGACGATTCCGAAGAAGAGATGCAACCAGCGGAACACCGCGCTTACCGTCACCATGTCCGCATGCGCGCCAAACATCACCGCGATCGCCAGCAGCAGGCCGACGACCAGCACCATATGAAGATTTCCGAAAAACTTGGTCATGGCTTCCCCCATGCTATGATTTTGAATTTACCGCGGCCTCCAGCGCCGCCGTGGGCAGGGTTTATTCCAAGATGAACCCATTGTCACACCCTTAATGTATTTCGTCGTGCGGGAGCTGGCGTTTGTCGTTCGATGCCAAAGGGGAGGGGCAATGGCGGACCCTTCGCGTTGCGCAGGCGTTATTGCCTTGCGCACATTTGCCTTAGCCCCAGGAATCAGGACTATGTTATGCCTTTCACGCTCCCAGATCTGCCCTATCCCAAAGACGCCTTTGGCGAACTCCTGTCCCCGGAGACATTCGACTATCATCATGGCAAACATCATAAAGCCTATGTGACAAAGGCGAATGAGCTGATCGCTGCGGATCCGGCGCAGCAGGGCAAATCGCTGATAGAGCTGATCCGCTCGTCGTCTGGCACACTGTTCAATCAGGTGGGGCAGATATGGAACCACAGTTTTTACTGGCAATGCCTCAGCCCGAAGCCCACTCAGCCCAGTGCGGACTTGCAAAAGCTGATCGATGAGGGCTTTGGCTCGACCGACGCTCTGCTCGATGCGCTGAAGGCAGAGGCGGTCGGTCATTTCGCATCCGGCTGGGCCGCGCTCACCCTATATGACGGTGCGTTGGAAGTATCATCCTATCATGATGCCGATACGCCGGTCGCCTATGACGCTGTAAAGCCGATCTTCCTTCTCGATGTGTGGGAACACGCTTATTACATCGACTATCGTAACGCGCGGCCAGATTACATCGAAGCAGTGCTGAAAAGCGCGATCAACTGGGAATTTGTGGCTCAGAATCTGGACGGCAACGGCGCCGCTCGCGCAGATCAGCCGGGCTGACGGTTCCGGGAACAAGGCGGGGCAGGCGCGTCAGCCAGCTTGCGCTGTGCCGCGTGCCGATCCATAACGCCGACATGATTGATCCTTCGCTACTCACCGCCGGCACGCAGCTCTATCTCCGCCCGATCTGGTTTGCTGAAAGTCCGGTAGGGCTGGATGGGCAGACGGCGCGCATGGGCGGAGGGTTGATCTGGTTTCAAGGGTATGAAGTGACAGCGCGCTCTGGCGGGGTGATCCAGCGTCACCGTGTCTCCGTCGCGGAGTTCGATGACTGGTGCGCGCATCTGATCGCGCCGCTGGCAGAGCGGGTGGCGCAGCTTGTGCGTAATATCGGTGCGATCCGACCGCCTGTTGCACTGAAGGACCGCATGATCCGCTTCGATGTGCCGCAGGTGATGGGCATATTGAACATGACGCCAGACAGCTTCTCTGACGGCGGTAAGAATCTGGGCGATCCGCAGGCAGCGGCGGATGCGGGCTTCGCAATGGCGGCGGCTGGCGCGGCCATCATCGACGTGGGGGGGGAATCGACCCGCCCGCGCGCGGACAAGGTGTGGGAGGGCGACGAGATCGCCCGTGTCGTGCCGGTGATAGAGCGGCTGGCGGCAAGCGGCGTGCCCGTCAGTATCGACACGCGCAAGGCCGCCGTGATGGAGGCGGCACTGGCGGCGGGGGCGGGCCTCGTCAACGATGTGTCGGCCCTCGCGCATGATCCGCGCAGCGTGGAAGTGGTCGCGCGGGCGGCCTGCCCGGTCGTGCTTATGCACAGCCCATCCTGTGGGGACGATCCGCACGAAGGCGGGGTTTATCAGGATGCGCTGCTCGATGTGTATGACGCTTTGGAGGGGCGCATCGCCGCGTGCGAGGCTGCGGGTATCGCGAGGGACCGCATCATCGTCGATCCGGGGCTGGGCTTTGGCAAGTCACTGGCCGACAATCTGGCGATCATGAACCGGCTGGCGCTGTTTCAGGGGCTGGGCGTGCCCGTCTTGCTGGGCGCGAGCCGCAAGCGCATGATCGGCGCGCTGTCGAACGAGGCGCCGGCGGATGCGCGGCTGGGTGGCTCGCTGGCGCTGGCTGTGCGCGGCGTGGAGCAGGGGGCGCAGATGCTGCGGGTGCATGATGTGCGCGAAAGCGTCCAGGCCGTGCATATCTGGCGCGGCCTGCGCGACGCGGCGCTTATGGCTGGGTAGGCTTGAAAACAGAACTGTTGTGCTGCAATGGGCCAGAAGAAATAGGGATTAACACTTCGATCCGTACTCAGCGGGGCGGATAGGGAATTTCGAATGAAAATAATTAGTAAGAAAAAGATAAAAAAAATCAAAAAAAGCATACTGAAAATATTTTCAACATCATTCTATGCGAAAAAAGCATATATTGATAGGGATATACTAAGATTTTATATTATAAAAATAAAAATACCGAATTTTATTTTTCAAAAATATAAGAAAAAATATATTAAAGAAAATTCAGATAAAATAAAATTTCTTATACAGGAAAGTCCTGTTTACTCTATAGTCATACCTGTTTACAATAATATTCACCTAACTTTAAAATGCTTAAAAAGCTTAACTAAAATAAATCTTATAGAAAAATGTGAGATTATAATAATAAGTGATGGTTCATCCGACGAGTCTGATGAAATTCTCGATAAAATTCCAGGAATTAAATATATAAAAAATGAAAAGAATTTAGGATTTATAAGATCTTGTAACAAGGCGTCGGAGTTTTCTAGAGGTGAATATATAGTTTTTCTAAATAATGATACTGTATTGGATAAGGATTGGTTGTCTGAGCTTGCTAAAACATTTGAGGGTTCATCCAATATAGGACTGGTTGGTTCAAAGCTGGTGTATCCGGATAAGCGATTGCAAGAGGCTGGAGGCATCGTCTGGTCAAATGGAAGTGCGTGGAACTGGATGCGCAAGAAAGATCCGAGCCATCCGTCTGCCAACTTTATGAGGGATGTCGATTACGTCACGGGAGCGTCGTTGATGATCTCGCGCACTTTGTTTGAAGCGCTGGGTCGCTTTGATTCACGCTATCAGCACTCATACTACGAAGACACTGATCTCGCCATGTCGGTGCGCAAGGCGGGGTATAGAGTGGTATATCAGCCTACTTCGCAACTTATTCACTATGAAGGAGCTTCTTCCGGCCGTGACCCCAAGAAGGGTGCTAAGCGATATCAGGTCATCAACCGTGAAATCTTTGTAGAGAAATGGAAAAATGAACTCAGTTTACACCATAAGTACGGAAAGAACCCTCTGAAGGCATCGGACAGGCAGGTTAGAGGAAATATTCTTATAATTGATTCCGTTACACCTACCCCAGACAGGGATTCGGGATCGATTGATATGTATAATTTAATCAAGATATTAATTGATTTGAATTTCAGGGTTCATTTTATACCTAGCGACAATTTCTATAATGATAAAAATTATGTAAAGAATCTACAAAGGATTGGCGTTAATTGTATATATTACCCTTATTATAGCAGTGTTGATCAGTATCTAAAGAAGACTGGCGACATATTTGAATATGTGATATTATGTAGAAAAAAATATGCCAAAAGAGCAATAGATTATGTAAAGAAATACTGTAAAAATTCTATTTTGATATTTTACACAGTGGATCTCCATTTTTTGAGGGATTTGCGTAGGTATAAAATTGAGAATAATGATCTATTGTATGAAAAAGCTAAATCTTCATTTTATTCAGAAATGAAGATAATAGATTCTGTTGATTGTACGATAGTACTGAGTAAAAAAGAGAAGAGTATTCTTAATGTTCTTAGAAAGAAGAATGTAAGTACGATACCATTGATTAGGAAATTTGATATATTGGAAGGTGTAAATTTTTCAGATAGAAATGGCGTATCATTTATAGGTGGATATAATCATTTGCCAAATGTTGATGCGGTAAATTTCATGGTACATGAAATATGGCCAGAGCTGAGAAAATTGCTAGATGCCAAAGGTCTTCCTCCGATAGTGCTCAACATTTATGGCGCAGACATGCCTAAAGAGTTCATGGAGTTCGAGGCAGATGATATAGTCGTCCATGGCTATATAGAGAATGCTGAGGATGCCTTCCGAAATGTCAGGCTTAGTATGGCGCCGCTGCGTTACGGAGCGGGTCTGAAGGGGAAGCTGGCAACGAGCTTCGGTTATGGAGTCCCTGTTCTAGGATCAAGGATTGCATATGAAGGTGTCGATATCAAATCCAGAAGCGTGCTTTGCGTGAATAGCATGAACGCAACTGATTATGCTATGGCTTTGGTGAGAGTGTATTATGATGTTGATGCATTAAGTAGAATGTCTACCGAATTGTATGAATACGCCAAAAATAATTATTCATATGACACGGTGAAGGATCAGGTAGAAATCCTTTTTTCTGATCTTAAAAAGCGCCGAAATTCTGTTGCTTCAGAAAATTAGGAAAATTACATTCCAGCCAATACATTATTTTGCTGAAAATTTTCCTTGGGCGCATATGAGCTTTCAAACGCCGACATGTCCGCTGTTCTTCGTCGCTCATCTGTTTCAGAAATGCCCTCTTTTGCGCGCGCGCCTCTTGTGTTGAATATCCGCGCGTTATCGGGTGATGCACAGTGATGGCTTCATCGGTGATGGCGGTCATTCCACCGGCATAGGCGGCGCAGAGGAACAGCCAGTCTATGCCAAGGCCATAGAGGTTGTCTGTATAATCGGCCTGCTTCATGCGCGGGTATAATGTAGGGCTGAGGGCGAAGACCAGGCCGTCTGTTTGCGCGACAACGCTATACGCGGTGCCGGATATGCGGCGTATGCGGGTGCGTTGCAGTCGCCATGGCGTTCCGGTAAGTTTCGGCGCCCATATACCCAGTTCGGCAAAGCGCGAAAAGCCTTCCCTGCAGCGCTGGATTACGCCTGGCCAGTCGTCGCACCGGCAGTCCGCATGGATAACGAGCATGATCTCATCATCCGCGCAATGTTCCAGGCAGGCCTGAAACTTGTCCGCCCAGAAGAGCCGATTATCGCGACGGATAGTGCTATACTCATTCAGGCATGCCGGCTGCGTATCAGGATCAGAATAGACGATGGACAGCCTGTTTGGGGCCTCGCCTAAAGATTTGGCAATGGCCGCAGCCTTTTCGTGCTGGCCCTGCCATGAGATTATGAAAACATGGATGGCGTACATGTTTGAGCCAGCTCAAGTGGTGAAGACCGGCGCTCTATAAGCAGGTTGGGCCTGCTGCGAAACAGATTTCGTCGGTCAAGAAATTTCCATAACCTGCCTGTATGGGCATGGGTTCGTCAGGTCTTTAGTGCGGATGGCTATTGAAGTCGGCGGATCAAGGCGCTAGCAGGCAGCCAACGGCTAGGGAATTTTAGGCATGGCGACTTTCACGCTTCCGAAGAACAGCAAGATCAATGGCAAGGGCAAGGTCCATAAAGCTGATGGCGCGGCCAATGTGAAGGCGTTCAAGGTCTATCGCTATGATCCCGATTCGGGTGAGAACCCGCGCTATGACACGTTTGAGGTTGATCTAGACACTTGCGGGCCGATGGTGCTCGATGCGCTGATCAAGATGAAGAACGAGCAGGACCCCTCGCTCACCTTCCGCCGCTCGTGCCGCGAGGGCATCTGCGGCTCCTGCTCGATGAATATCAACGGCAAGAACGGCCTCGCCTGCACCACCGCGATCGAGGATTGCAAGGGCGAGGTGCGGATCACCCCGCTGCCGCATATGGACGTGATCAAGGATCTGGTGCCGGATTTCACGCATTTCTATGCGCAATATGCCTCGATCCAACCTTGGCTGAAAACGGTTTCCACTACGCCTTCGGGTAAGGAGCGGCTCCAATCACCGGAAGATCGCGAGAAGCTCGACGGGTTGTACGAGTGCATCCTGTGCGCCTGCTGCTCCACAAGCTGCCCCAGCTACTGGTGGAATTCGGACAAGTTTCTTGGCCCCGCGATCCTCCTGCAGGCCTATCGCTGGCTGGCGGACAGCCGCGATGAGTTCACCGGCGAGCGTCTGGATGAGCTGGAAGACCCGTTCCGCCTCTATCGCTGTCACACGATCATGAACTGCGCCAATGTCTGCCCCAAGGGGCTGTCTCCGGCCAAGGCGATTGCCGAGACCAAGAAGATGCTGGTGGAACGCGCGATCTGAGCGCAGTGTCGGGTCGATGACCGACCTTCTCAGCCGTTATCATGCGTTGATCGCATCGGGCGAACTGCGCGCCGACCCCGATCAGGCGCAAGCGGCCCAGCGGCTTGCACGCTTGCAGGCCGACCTTGAGGCGCAGCCGCCGCGCGGGTCTACCCTCTGGAAGCTCTTGCGCAAGGTGCCGGAGCCGCCGCGTGGGCTGTACCTGTGGGGCGGGGTAGGGCGCGGCAAGTCCATGCTGATGGATTTGTTTTTCGAGTGTGTGCAGGTGAAGCGCAAGCGGCGCGCGCATTTCCATGAGTTTATGCTCGATGTCCACGCGCGGCTGCGCGAGGCACGAAAGTCGGAAAGCGGCGATCCGATCCCGCCCGTTGTCGCCTCGCTGGCGGAGGAGGCGCGGTTGCTGTGCTTTGACGAGATGGTCGTCAACAACATGGCGGATGCGGCGATCATGTCACGCCTGTTCGCGGGGCTGATGGAACAGCGGGTAACGATCGTCACCACCTCCAACCGTGTGCCGGATGACCTTTATAAGGACGGCCTCAACCGCCAGCTTTTCCTGCCGTTCATAGACCTGATCAAGGGGCGGCTCGATGTGATGAGCCTCAATGGCCCGGTCGATTACCGGCGGGACCGGCTCGGCAACGCGAAATTATGGCAGGTGCCCAATGGCGAAGCGGCGACACAGGCGCTGCGTGATGCGTTCTTCCGCCTCACCGATTTTCCGCCTGAAGACAAGGCGCATGTGCCGAGCGAAGAGCTGTCGATCCCCGGCGGGCGGAGCATCCATGTGCCCAAGTCACTGAAAGGCGTGGCGGTATTCTCGTTCAAGCGGCTGTGCGCGGAGGCGCGGGGGGCGAGCGATTATCTGTCTATCGCGCGGCATTATCACAGCGTAATCATCGTGGGCATCCCGGTGCTGGGGCCGGAAAACCGCAACGAGGCCGCGCGGTTCGTCACGCTGATCGACGCGCTCTATGAATATAAGGTCAAGCTGCTCGCCAGCGCGGATGCGGAGCCGGATGCGCTTTATCCCACAGGTGATGGCGCGTTTGAGTTTGAGCGCACCGCCTCGCGTCTGATGGAAATGCAGTCTGACGAGTATCTTGCCAAGGGGCATGGCGAATAGCGAGGGCGTATTTATTGCAATTACTTCGCAATATCACAAATAAGTTGCAGTGCAGCGAAAACCAGTGTTGAATCCTTAACCAAATACGCCTAAGCGGGCACAGTTCATCTTGCCGGCGGGGGCCGGTGGCACAAGGAGATTGACTGCAATGGCTCGCAAGAAGATCGCGCTCATCGGCGCTGGCAATATTGGTGGCACACTGGCGCATCTCGCCGCTCAGAAAGAGCTGGGCGATGTCGTGCTGTTTGACGTGGTGGAGGGCGTGCCGCAGGGTAAGGCGCTCGATCTTTCCCAGTGCGGGCCGATCGAAGGCTTTGACGCTAGGATCACCGGCTCCAACGACTATGCCGACATTGCGGGCGCGGACGTGATCATCGTTACCGCTGGCGTGGCGCGCAAGCCCGGCATGAGCCGTGATGATCTTCTTGGCATCAACCTCAAGGTCATGAAGGCTGTGGGCGAGGGTATCAAGGCCAACGCGCCCAACGCCTTCGTCATCTGCATCACCAACCCGCTGGACGCGATGGTGTGGGCGCTGCGCGAATTCTCCGGCCTGCCGCATCACATGGTCGTAGGCATGGCGGGTGTGCTCGATAGCGCGCGCTTCAGCCATTTCATCGCGGACGAGTTCAAGGTCTCGGTGAAGGACGTCAATACCTTCGTTCTCGGTGGCCACGGCGATACGATGGTGCCGGTTACGCGCTATTCCACCGTAAACGGTATTCCGGTGCCTGATCTGGTCAAGATGGGCCTTTCGACGCAGGAGCGCATCGACGCGATCGTGCAGCGCACCCGCTCTGGCGGCGGCGAGATCGTTGCCCTCTTGAAGACCGGCTCGGCATTCTATGCGCCCGCCACATCGGGCATCGCGATGGCCGAGGCGTATCTGCGCGATCAGAAGCGCATCCTGCCCTGCGCGGCCTATGTGAACGGCGAATATGGGGTGAAGGATCTCTATGTCGGTGTGCCGGTGATGATCGGCGCGGGCGGCGTGGAGAAGGTTATCGAGATCGAGCTGGACGAGGCCGACAAGGCCGGTCTTCAGGTTTCGGTCGATGCGGTGAAGGAACTGCTGGTCGCCTGTAAGGGCATCGAGCCGAGCCTCGCCTGAACGAGCTGCACTCCCTCCCCAGGAAAAGTGTGCAGCCGGTGAGGGAAATATGAAATGCCACACCACCTGAAGAAGGGGTAAGCATGTCCATTCTCATCAACAAGAACACCAAGGTCATCACACAGGGGATGACCGGTGCAACCGGAACCTTTCATACCGAGCAGGCGCTTGCCTATGGCACGCAGATGGTCGGCGGCGTCACGCCCGGCAAGGGCGGAACCACGCACATCGGCCTGCCGATGTTCGATACGGTTGCGGAAGCCAAGACCAAGACCGGGGCGGACGCGTCCGTCGTCTATGTTCCGCCGCCATTTGCCGCGGACTCCATTCTTGAAGCGATCGACGCGGAAATCCAGCTGATCGTTTGCATCACCGAGGGCATTCCGGTGCTCGATATGGTGCGGGTAAAGCGCGCGCTGTCGGGCAGCAAGTCCCGCCTGATCGGCCCGAACTGCCCCGGTGTGCTGACGCCTGACGAGTGCAAGATCGGCATCATGCCCGGCAACATCTTCAAGAAGGGTTCAGTTGGCGTCGTTTCGCGCTCCGGCACGCTCACCTATGAGGCGGTGTTCCAGACGTCCAATGCTGGCCTCGGCCAGACCACGGCTGTCGGCATCGGCGGCGATCCGGTTAACGGCACTAACTTCATCGATGTGCTGGAGCTGTTTCTGGCCGACGATGCGACCAAGAGCATCATCATGATCGGCGAAATCGGCGGCGATGCCGAGGAGCAGGCCGCGCAGTTCCTGATCGACGAGGCGAAGAAGGGCCGCAAGAAGCCGATGGCTGGCTTCATCGCGGGCCGCACAGCGCCTCCGGGCCGCCGCATGGGCCATGCCGGGGCGATCGTTTCCGGCGGTAAGGGCGACGCTGAGAGCAAGATCGCCGCAATGGAAGCGGCGGGCATCAAGGTTGCCGCCAGCCCCTCGGAGCTGGGCACGACGCTGTTGGAAGTTCTTAACGGTTAACCATGTATGACAGGCTTCCGGGCGCGCTGCACCGCGCCGGATAGCAATGCGTCCCCCGGCTGCACGCGGGACACAAGGGCGATTGGAACACGTCATGGGCTATGAAGGTCAGGATTTCGACGGCGTAAACGAGGTGGAGCAGGGGCCAAGCTGGGCGCGGTCCGGCTGGCCGCTCAATACCACCGATGATCTTACGGCTGCGCTAGACCCCACGCAGATGGAGGTTGCCGTCAAGGCGGCGGCCAAGGGCGCGGGCAAGCCGCTATCCGATGCGGAAATCAAGCAGGCGGCCTCAGACAGCATCCGCGCCATGATGCTGATCCGCACCTATCGCGTGCGCGGGCATCTGGCCGCCAATCTCGATCCGCTGGGCCTCTCGCACCGCGATATTCCGGCGGATCTGACGCCCGAATATCATGGCTTTTCCGGCGAGGCGCTGGATCGCAAGATTTATGTCGGCGGTACGCTGGGCATGGAGTGGGCGACGATCCGCGAGATCGTGAGCATCTTGCGCGCCAACTACTGCGGCAATGTCGGCCTCGAATATATGCACATCTCCGATGTGGAGGAGCGCCGCTTCCTGCAGGAGCGGATGGAAGGCGCGGATAAGGAGATCGAGTTCACGCCAGAGGGCAAGAAGGCGATCCTCTCCAAGGTGATCCACGCCGAGCAATATGAGAAGTTTTTGGGCCGCAAATATGTCGGCACCAAGCGCTTCGGGCTGGATGGCGGCGAGTCCATGATCCCTGCCTTGGAAGCGGTGATCAAATATGGCGGCGCTCGCGGCATCCGCGAGATCGTCTATGGCATGGCGCATCGCGGGCGCTTGAACGTGCTTGCCAATGTGATGGCCAAGGGCTTCCGCGTGATTTTCCACGAGTTTTCCGGCGGCACTGCCAACCCGGAGGATGTCGGCGGATCGGGCGACGTGAAATATCACCTCGGCACCAGCACCGACCGCGAGTTTGACGGCATCAAGGTGCATATGAGCCTGGTGCCCAACCCCTCGCATCTCGAAACGGTGGATCCGGTTGTACTCGGCAAAGTGCGCGCGCAACAGGTGTTCCGTGATGACCTTGAAAAGCACGAGCAGGTGCTGCCCGTGCTGATCCATGGCGACGCGGCCTTTGCGGGCCAGGGCATCGTCTGGGAGTGCTTTGGCTTCTCCGGCGTCAAAGGATATAATACCGGCGGCTGCATCCATTTCATCATCAACAACCAGATCGGCTTTACCACCAGCCCGCAGTTCTCGCGCGGTTCGCCTTATCCGTCTGACGTAGCAAAGGGCGTGCAGGCGCCGATCATCCATGTGAATGGCGATGACCCCGAAGCAGTAACTTTCGCGTGCAAGCTGGCGGTGGATTATCGCCAGACCTTCCATCGCGATATCGTGATCGACATGTGGTGCTATCGCCGCTTCGGCCATAACGAGGGCGATGAGCCGGGCTTTACCCAGCCTTTGATGTACAAGGCGATCCGCCAGCATCCGCCGGTGAGCGAGGTTTATGCCGCGCGTCTGGTTGCAGAGGGCAAGATCGATGAGGGCTTTGCCGCTGCCGCGACCAAGGCCTTTACCGATCACCTTGAGGAAGAGTTCGAGGCGGCGAAGACCTACAAGTCCAACCATGCGGACTGGTTTGCGGGCCGTTGGTCAGGCCTGCATCAGCCGGCGGACATCGAGACCGCGCGCAAGAATGTCGAAACCGCTATTTCCGGCAAGTTGTTTGACAGCCTGGGCCGCACGTTGACGACGATCCCCGATGGCCATGAGGTCCACAAAACCCTGCGCCGCGTGATCGAGGCCAAGGCCGAGATGTTCAAGACCGGCGAGGGCTTTGACTGGGCGACCGGTGAGGCGCTGGCGTTTGGCAGCCTGTTGTCAGAAGGCTATGGCGTGCGCCTGTCTGGCCAGGACTCCGGGCGCGGCACCTTCAGCCATCGTCACTCGGTCTGGCTCGATCAGGAAACGGAAAAGCGCTATATTCCGCTCTCCACTATCCCGCACGGCAACTTCGAGGTGCTGGATAGTCCGCTCTCCGAATATGGCGTGCTGGGCTTTGAATATGGCTATGCGATGGCCGATCCCAAGAGCCTGGTGATCTGGGAAGCGCAGTTTGGCGATTTCGCCAACGGCGCGCAGATCATGATCGATCAGTATATCGCGTCATCAGAATCCAAGTGGCTGCGCGCCAATGGCCTCGTGCTGTTGCTGCCGCATGGCTATGAGGGGCAGGGGCCGGAGCATAGCTCCGCGCGGCTTGAGAGGTTCCTCCAGCTCTGCGCCGAGGGGAATATACAGGTCGCGAACTGCACCACCCCGGCCAACTATTTCCACATTTTGCGTCGCCAGATGCTCCGTCCGTTCCGCAAGCCGCTGATCATCATGGCGCCAAAGTCATTGCTGCGACACAAGCTGGCGGTGAGCAAGGCGGAGGATTTCATGGGTGCGCATCACTTCATGCGTATCTTGTCTGATACCAATCCCGCGCCGGACAAGGACACCAAACGCCTTGTGCTCTGCACCGGCAAGGTGGCCTATGACCTGATCGAGGCGCGCGATGCGGCGGGCGATGCCAATACGCAGATCGTGCGCGTTGAGCAGATTTATCCCTTCCCGACCGAGGCGCTCGCCATCCGTCTGGCGCGGATGACTAACCTTGAAGAAGTGATCTGGTGTCAGGAAGAGCCGCGCAACAATGGCGCATGGTTCTTTGTCGAGCCGTATATCGAGCAGGCGCTCGATGCCGCCGGAAAGGCCCCGATGCGCGCGCGCTATGCGGGCCGCAAGGCGTCTGCCTCGCCCGCTACCGGCCTCGCCAAACGTCACCTCGCCGAGCAGGGCGCGCTCATCGCGGATGCGCTGGGCCACAGCGTTCGCACCGAAATCAAACGTCAGCAGAAAGCGTAAGCCCCCGCGCATGCGGGGGGCCAGGAGCAAGAAGTCATGGCTACTGAAGTCAAAGTCCCCACGCTGGGCGAATCCGTTACCGAGGCAACCGTCGGCGCATGGCTGAAAAAGCCGGGTGATGCCGTCGCGCTCGATGAGCCCATTGCGAGCCTTGAGACAGATAAGGTCGCGGTGGATGTACCCTCGCCGGTCGCAGGTGTTCTGGGCCAGCAGCTTGTGAAGGAAGGCGATACCGTCAACGTTGGCGCGATCATCGCGACGGTGGAGGCGGGTGGCGTTGCTAGTGCTCCGGCACCTGCGGCGGCTTCGGCTGCTTCTGCTCCAGTGGCAGCGTCGGTGCCGGCGCCGGCGCCTGTTTCCTCCAACACCGAAGATGCATCTTCTGTCACCCTCTCACCCGCTGTGCGCCGCCTGGTGCTGGAGCATGGGCTTGACCCCAGCAGCATCAAGGGAACGGGCCGTGATGGCCGCCTGACTAAGGACGATGTGATGGCTGCGGTCGCCGCTGGCACCGCAAAGGCACAGGGGGCTGCTCCGGCTGCCCCCGTTGCGGCAGCCCCAACATCAGCCCCGACCTCATCCGCCCGCGCAGAAGAGCGGGTGAAGATGACCCGTCTGCGCCAGACTGTCGCCAAGCGCCTCAAGAGCGCGCAGGAAACCGCCGCACTGCTCACCACCTTCAACGATGTCGATATGTCGGCCGTGATCGAGGCGCGTAACACGTACAAGGATTTGTTCGAGAAAAAGCACGGTGTGCGCCTTGGCTTCATGGGCTTTTTCACCAAGGCGGTTTGCATGGCGCTGCGTGATATTCCCGCCGTCAACGCGCAAATCGAAGGCGATGAGATCGTCTATCATAATTACGCCGACATCTCGGTCGCGGTGTCCGCACCCAATGGGCTGGTCGTGCCGGTCATCCGCAATGCCGAAACCATGAGCGTCGCCCAGATCGAAAAAACCATCGGCGACTTCGGCAAGAAGGCCAAGGATGGCGCTTTAACAATGGAAGACATGAAGGGCGGCACCTTCACAATTTCCAACGGTGGCGTGTTCGGCAGCCTGATGTCCACCCCCATCATCAACCCGCCGCAGAGCGCAGTGCTGGGCCTTCACCGTATCGAGGATCGACCGGTCGTGCGCGATGGTCAGATCGTGATCCGCCCAATGATGTATCTGGCGCTGAGTTACGACCATCGTCTGATTGACGGGCGCGAGGCTGTGACGTTCCTTGTCGCGGTCAAGAACGCGATCGAGGATCCAACCCGCCTGCTGATTGATCTTTAAGATACGGAGAGCCTGACATGGCCGACTTTGATTATGATGTGTTGGTGATTGGCGCTGGCCCCGGCGGTTATGTCGCGGCGATCCGCGCGGCGCAGCTTGGCCTCAAGACCGCTTGCGTCGAAAGCCGCGAGACGCTGGGCGGCACCTGCCTCAATGTCGGCTGCATCCCTTCCAAGGCGCTGCTGCACGCATCCGAGAAGTTCGAGGAGGTCAACTCCGGCATGCTTGCCAAATTTGGCGTAAAGGTGTCCGGCGCATCGCTCGATCTACCTGTGATGCTGAAGGAAAAGGACAAGGTCGTCTCCGGCCTCACCGGCGGCATCGCGTTTCTGTTCAAGAAGAACAAGGTCGATTGGCTGAAGGGCCACGCCAGCTTCAAGGACGCGCACAGTGTCGAGGTGGCGGGCAAGACCGTGACCGCCAAAAACATCGTCATCGCCACCGGCTCGTCTGTCACGCCGCTGCCGGGCGTGGAGATCGACAACGCCAAGGGCATAATCGTTGACTCCACAGGCGCGCTCGATCTGGCCAAGGTGCCGGGGCACATGGTCGTGATCGGCGGCGGGGTGATCGGGCTGGAGCTGGGCAGCGTGTGGCGCAGGCTTGGCGCGAAAGTGACGGTGGTCGAATATCTCGACCAGATCCTGCCCGGCATGGATGATGATGTCCGCAAGGAAGCGGCGAAGATCTTCAAGAAGCAGGGCTTTGACATCAAGACCAGCACCAAGGTGACGGGCGTTGCCGTGAAGGGCAAGAAGGCGACTGTCAGTGTAGAACCCGCATCTGGTGGAGCGGGGGAGAGCATCGAGGCAGACGTTGTGCTTGTCGCGATTGGCCGCAAGCCGAATACAGACGGCCTCGCCCTCGACACAATCGGCCTCGTCCCCAATGCGCGCGGGCAGATTGAAACCGATCATGAATTCGCGACATCCGTTTCAGGCGTCTGGGCCATTGGCGACGTGATCCCCGGCCCGATGCTGGCGCACAAGGCCGAGGACGAGGGCATCGCGGTGGCGGAGAACATTGCGGGCCTTACCGGCATCGTCAATCATGACGTTATCCCGGCGGTTGTCTATACCCACCCGGAGATCGCCAGCGTCGGCCTCACAGAGGAACAGGCAAAAGCTAAGGGCGCGATCAAGATCGGCAAGTTCCCGATGATGGCGAATAGCCGCGCCAAGGCGAATGACGATACTGACGGCTTCGTCAAGATCATCTCAGAGGCGGACACGGACCGGGTGCTGGGCGTTCATATCGTCGCGTCGCTCGCGGGCACGATGATCGCTCAGGCGGCTCAGGCGATGGAGTTCGGCGCATCGAGCGAGGATATCGCCTATACGTGCCACGCTCATCCCACGCACAGCGAGGCGATGAAAGAGGCGGCGATGGCGGTACAGGGCAAGCCCATCCATATGTAAGGCAGGCGCGGTAGCGCCTCTCAACTTATTGCATCAGCTTGGCGATCAGAGTCATGACGCCTGTGTTCTCATGTGCTGCGGGCGAGGGTGGGGTAAATGCCCCACATTCCAGACACCTGGCCTGAACAGAGCTGCCTTCCGCCATCATCCGCGCGTCTGAGAGGATGCGTAGCAGCATCGCCCGTTGCATCGCCGCCTGATGGCCGAGTAGATCGCGCGCGCCGGAGCGGTAGACTGCTCTCGCCTCGCTCTCGCCAGTCATCCGCGCGAAAAAGGCGGTAAAGGGGTCTGGCTCCGGGTCGATATAAAGCGGGCGGGCCATTTCGGGGTCGATCTTGGCGAGGCGCGCTGCCTCGGCAATCGCGTCCTCCAGCCCGCCAAAGCGATCAATCAGCCCAATCTGCCGCGCGCTGCCGCCATCCCACACCCGTCCCTGTGCTATGCGGTCTATCTCAGCAGGGCTTTTGCCGCGTGCGTCCGCCACCAGCTTCAGAAATCGGCGGTATATGTCTTCCACACCGAGCTGTGTGATCCGGTTGAACTCTGGGCCGATTCCGCCCAACACGTCTGGCTCACCTGTGAGCGGGGTTGTTTTCACCGCGCTGGTGGTGATACCGATCTTGCTCAGCATGCCCTCAAAGCTCGGCAAAATGCCGAATACGCCGATGGAGCCGGTGACGGTAGATGGCTCGGCCAGCACTGTGTCCGCCGCACTCGCCACCCAATAGCCTCCGCTGGCCGCGACATTACCCATAGACGCGACGACTGGAATACCCTTTGCGCGTGCGGCGCCCAGCGCGGCGCGGATCTGCTCAGAGGCCAGTACGGAGCCGCCGGGGGAGTCAATGCGCACCACCAGCGCCTTGATGTCATCGTTCGCCAGCGCGTCCTCGATCAGCATGGCGATGCTATCTCCGCCGGCCGTGCCGGGGCCAGCCTCGCCATCCATGATCGCGCCAGCCACCGTGACGACGCCGATCTGGCCATCGCCTGCAGGGCGGTGGGCGCGGGTGTAATCGTGCAGTGCAATTGCCGCGAACGCCGGGCCATTCTGACCGGATGGTGCCTCCCCCGCCAGCGCAGTTACCCGTTCGTCAAACGCGCGGATGTCGCCCAGCTTGTCCACCAGCCCGGCAGAGAGCGCGGCCTGCGATAGATTGCCCTTTGCCGCCTCAATTTGTTGCACCGGCTTGGTCGCGTAGGTCGCGATTTTCGCGCGCGGGCGCGCCTTGGCCACATCATCCAGCCAATTAGACCAGAGTGTGTTGACCAGCGCCTGGCTCGCGGCCTGCGCCTCTGGCGAGGGACCGCTGAGCATGAATGGCTCGACCGCGCTCTTATATGTCCCGACCCGATAGATGTGTGCCGTTACGCCCAATTTGTCGATCAAGCCCTTGAAATAGGGCATCGAGCCACCGGGGCCGCTGAATACTACGCCTCCGAGCGGATTGAGCCAGACTTCGCTTGCGTGGGCGGCGAGCATATAGCTGTCATCCGTATACAGTGTGGCATAGGCAAGCACAGGCTTTTTCGAAGCGCGCACGCTATCCAGCGCCTTGCCAACGCGCATCAGCGCCACCTGCCCGCCGCCCGCGAAGCCATCAAGATTGAGGACTACGGCTTTGACCTTCGGGTCCGTGCGCGCATTTTCCAGCGCGTGAACGACATCGCGCAACCGATATTCATATAACGGGGCTTCGCTGCCCATCAGCGCAGAAAACGGGTCCGTCTCCTGCGGTTGTTCAACGAGCGTGCCATCCATGTCGATCAGCAGCGCGCCTTCGTGCGTGTGCAGCGGACGCTCACCGGGCGCCATACTGAGCACCGCGTAAAGCCCCCCGAAGAACAGCAGCAGGAAGCACAGCACCAGCACATCCTTTACGCCGATGATGATGCGCCAGATGGCTTTGAGGAAGGTCATGCGGTGGCTCCGGCCGTGATTGAAGTCGGTTGGTCAGGGCTTACCGCGTTGCCACGCCCACGGCAAAGGAAAACCCGCCGACGCCAAGGCGATAACCTTGGGCATCGGCGGGTTTTGAAAGACTGTTTGCGCTGTTTAGAAGCGATAGCCAATTGTGAGCTGCAGGATCGGATAGACCTTGAAGCCGTCGATATCGTCCTGAATTTCCTGGCGTTCGCGCTCAAGATCTGCCGCGATCGTGCCGATCGGGGCAGTACCCGTGTAGGTCAGCGGCTTGATCTTCATCTTGCCCTGAAACATCGCGCCGCCCTCGATGCCGAAGGTGAGGCCCTTGGAGAGGCCACCGCCATAGCCCAGCGTCAGGGTGGGGGCGAGGTTCTTGAGGTCGGTCTCAGTGCGCAGTGTGCCGATGTCCGTTGGTGTGTAGGTGTTGTTGCCAACCTGCACATTCTGGGTCGGGCGGGCCACCACGCGCGCTTCGTTACCGTTGATGCGCAGGCCACCAGACAGGCGGAAGCCGCCGCCGAACGGGTAGACGTCGACCATAACGCCGCCGGACTTCAGCTTGGCCTTGCCGTCATAGTTGATGCCAGACGAGTCGATATCGCGGCTGATGCTGAGGAACGTTGCGTTTGCGCGAACGCCGAACATCTCGGATACGCGATAGCCAACTTCCGGGCCGATGCCCAGTGTGCCGCCGGTGATGCCGACGCTGAGGCGGGCGTTGTCGTCCTCTGCGGCATAGGCCGCAACGGAGGTGGTCGCCGCCAGCGTGGTGACGATAAGCGCAAATGATTTCTTCATGATTTACCCCTTGTTCAAAATATAACGCGGACATTTATTATATTGTGCGCCCCGGCAGGGGAGATAACCGCTGATAGGCCAAAGGTCAAGCGCAGTTTTTAGTACATTTTCGTGACGCAAAACAGTAATATTGCTGTTTTTAATCATATTATTAGATGGGCAGGGTTGCTCACGTCGCTGCCCAAGAAAAAATCATGCCGATCCCCTTGATAGCCCAATAATCGGTCCCATATACGGGCCGCTGGCACTCTCAGGCCGAGAGTGCTGATCGCAGTTTGTCTGGGGGTCCGCTCCGCCCGGCACCGCCAATCGTGCGGGTGAATGGGTTATGGGGGTACGGATCTCCGTTGGAAAGGGAAAGGCAATTATATGGGATTTCGTCCTTTGCATGACCGCGTTCTCGTGCGCCGCGTAGAAGCGGAAGAGAAAACCGCCGGTGGCATCATCATTCCGGATAGCGCCAAGGAAAAGCCGCAGGAAGGTGAAGTCGTCTCCGTTGGTTCGGGCGCCAAGTCCGAAGACGGCAAGGTTACTCCGCTCGACGTGAAGGCGGGCGATCGCATCCTGTTCGGCAAGTGGTCCGGCACCGAGGTTAAGGTCGATGGCGAAGACCTGCTCATCATGAAAGAATCGGATATTCTCGGTATTGTTGGCTAATCAGCCGCACCGGAATTTCCTCCACCCCAAATCAGTTTTCAGAAAGCAGAGGTTATAACCATGGCTGCAAAAGACGTAAAATTTTCGCGTGACGCCCGTGAGCGCATCCTGCGCGGTGTCGATATCCTCGCCGATGCGGTGAAGGTCACGCTTGGCCCCAAAGGCCGCAATGTCGTTATCGACAAGAGCTTCGGTGCTCCCCGCATCACCAAGGACGGCGTCACCGTCGCCAAGGAAATCGAGCTGAAGGACAAGTTCGAGAACATGGGCGCGCAGATGATCCGCGAAGTTGCCAGCAAGGCGAACGACGCGGCAGGCGATGGCACCACCACCGCGACCGTTCTGGCGCAGGCCATTGTCCGCGAGGGCATGAAGTCGGTCGCTGCCGGCATGAACCCGATGGACCTTAAGCGCGGCATCGACCTCGCGGTCAACAAGGTCGTTGAAGACCTCAAGGCCCGTTCGAAGCCCGTTGCCGGCACCAGCGAAATCGCGCAGGTTGGTATCATTTCGGCCAATGGCGACCGTGAAGTCGGCGAGAAGATCGCTGAAGCCATGGAAAAGGTCGGCAAGGAAGGCGTCATCACCGTCGAGGAGGCCAAGGGTCTGGATTTCGAGCTGGATGTCGTTGAGGGCATGCAGTTCGATCGTGGCTATCTCAGCCCCTATTTCATCACCAATCCTGAGAAGATGCAGGTTGAGCTGACGGATCCTTTCATCCTGATCCACGAGAAGAAGCTCTCCAACCTCCAGTCGATGCTGCCGATTTTGGAAGCCGTTGTGCAGTCGGGCCGTCCGCTGCTCATCATCGCTGAAGACATTGAGGGCGAGGCTCTGGCCACGCTCGTCGTCAACAAGCTGCGCGGCGGCCTCAAGGTTGCTGCGGTCAAGGCGCCTGGCTTTGGCGATCGTCGCAAGGCGATGCTGGAAGACATCGCGATCCTCACCAAGGGCGAGATGATCTCTGAAGATCTCGGCATCAAGCTGGAGAACGTTACTGTCGGCATGCTCGGCACCGCCAAGCGCGTCAGCATCGACAAGGACAACACGGTCATCGTCGATGGCGCCGGTGATGCCGCCGCGATCAAGGGCCGCGTTGAAGCGATCCGTGCGCAGATCGAGAACACCACTTCGGACTATGACAAGGAAAAGCTGCAAGAGCGCCTTGCCAAGCTCGCCGGTGGCGTTGCGGTCATCAAGGTTGGCGGTTCGACCGAGGTTGAGGTGAAGGAGCGCAAGGATCGCGTTGACGATGCGCTGCATGCTACCCGCGCTGCGGTTGAGGAAGGCATCGTCCCCGGCGGCGGCACAGCGCTGCTCTATGCCACCAAGGCTCTCGAAGGCCTGAAGGGCGCGAACGACGACCAGACCCGTGGTATCGACATCATCCGCAAGGCGATCACCGCTCCGGTGCGCCAGATCGCGGCAAACGCTGGCCATGACGGCGCGGTCGTTTCGGGCAACCTGCTGCGTGAAGGCGATGAGACCAAGGGTTTCAATGCCGCGACCGACACCTATGAAAACCTCGTCACCGCCGGCGTGATCGACCCGACCAAGGTGGTTCGCACTGCTCTGCAGGATGCGGCATCGGTTGCTGGCCTGCTCATCACCACCGAGGCAGCGATTTCCGAAATGCCGGAAGACAAGGCTGCTGGCGGCATGGGCGGTATGCCCGGCGGCATGGGTGGAATGGGCGGCATGGGCGGCATGGACTTCTGATCCACACCCATTCGCTATAGGTTACAGGAGCCGGGGGCGTTTCATGCGCCTCCGGCTTCTTTTTGTCGGGCTACGCGCCTATCGGCATTGACTGTGCTGCTCTGCTCTCGCATCAGCAAATCGGCAGCCTGCAGGAGTGCGCCATATGAGCCGTCGTTTTGAGGACCGGATGTTTCTCGCGCTGATTGCGGGTGCAACGCTGTTGTTCCTATGGCTGATCGCAACGTTTTTTGATGCGATTTTGTGGGCGGTGGTGGCCGCGATCATTTTTGCTCCGTTGCAGCGAGCCCTGATGCGTTGGCGGCCCGATCATCCCAACAGCATGGCGGTGCTCAGTTTGCTGACGCTCATTGCCGTCGTGATCATACCGCTGATGATCTTGTCCAGCTTTCTGCTGCAGGAAGCCGCACTTCTTTATCAGGGTATCCAGACAGGCAAGATCGATTTTACTCAGTATTTCGATCAGATACGCCATGCATTGCCGCGCTGGGCGCGCCTTCAGCTCAACCGGGTGGGATGGGGCAATCTGGATGGCGTCCGCGAGCAGCTCGGCAGTCTGCTCTCCAGCAGCTTTCAGACACTGGCGGCACATGCGCTTAGCCTGGGTCAACGTGCGGCGTCCTTTCTACTGTCGCTGACGGTAATGCTCTATCTGAGCTATTTCATGATGCGCGACGGGCCTCGTTTGTCTTCCATGGTCATTGGCGCCGTTCCTTTGCATCCTGCCCGCCGTGTCGCGCTGGCAGAGAAATTCGCTGCGGTGGTCCGTGCCACTATCAAGGGCAACATGGTGGTTGCGGTGGTGCAAGGTGCGCTGGGAGGGGCGATATTCTGGGCGCTCGGCATCGGCGGCGCGCTGCTCTGGGGCGTATTAATGGCGTTTCTTTCACTGATACCTGCGGTGGGCACGGGCTTGGTGTGGGTTCCTGTTGCAATTTATCTTTTTGCGTCAGGGGCGGTCGTCAAGGGAGGTATCCTTGTATTTTGCGGCTTCTTTGTGATTGGGCTGGTGGATAATTTCCTCCGCCCGATACTGGTTGGCCGCGATACGCGGATGCCAGACTATATGGTACTGATCTCGACGCTGGGCGGGCTGGAGCTGTTCGGCATGTCCGGGCTGATCGTAGGGCCTGTCATCGCCGCGTTTTTCCTTTCGGTATGGGAAATATTCATCACTGATCGCGCAAGGCTGTCTGCTCCGGCAGTACGGGAGGAGGAGGTCAAACCATGAAGACGGTGTGGGTGCGTATGCTCTCCCCCGTGCTGGCGCTTGGCCTTATCGGTGGCGCAGTTAAGGCACAGACGCCTACAGTTCCTTCACCCACAGTCGCGGCTCCGGCGCAACAGCCCAAACCCGCCACCGTTCGTGTCGTGTTACAAACCAGCGAAGGCGCAATCGTGCTGGAGCTTGAGAAAGATCGGGCCCCCATCACCACCCGCAATTTCCTGCGCTATGTCGACGAGCGGCGTTATGATAATCAGACCTTTTATCGTGCGCTCGACATGGCCGAAAATTTCGGACTGATTCAGGCGGGCGTTACCGTGATGAAGCCGGGGCAAAAGCCCATCCCGCCGATTGCGCATGAACCGACGACGCTCACCGGCCTGTCGCATCAGACCGGCACCGTCTCTATGGCGCGGCGCGCGCTGGGTACGGCGCAGTCAGACTTCTTCATCGCTGTGGGCGATATGTCCAGCCTGGATGCCCAGCCGGACAAGCCGGGTGACAATCAGGGCTTCGCCGCCTTTGGCCGGGTGACGGAAGGACTGGATGTCGTTATGAAGATCATGCGCGGGCCGATCAACCCCGCGCTTGGCGCCAAGGATGGCATGGCGGGGCAGATGCTGGCCAACCCGGTTCGTATTCTTTCCGCGCGGCGCATGGAGCAGAGTGGGAAATGACGGAAAAGTGGCGCACCCAAGAGGATTCGAACCTCTGGCCTCTGCCTTCGGAGGGCAGCGCTCTATCCAGCTGAGCTATGGGTGCATATGCGTCTGTTCTAGGGGCGCTTAGCAAAGCGCAAAGGGGAGCGCCAGACGCAACTGCGGATCGGCGCGCTTTTTATTCGATACGCATCGGCGCGTCTACTTCTTGGCCTTTTCCATTTTCTGGAACTTGCCGAGGCCGCAGCTTGGCCCCTGGCTCAGCCCGCCACCGAAGGATTGCAGCACAGTGATGATGTCGACCGAGCAGAGCTGACTTGTGGAGAGCTTGTAAGAAAAGCGTTCCTCGAAACCGAGGCCGGAGCATTTATAAGGCAGGGTGTTGCGATAGATGGTGTTGCCGTTCATCTCGAAGTCGATCGTCTGGTCATCGCGCACATGCGTGCTGCGGATGAGGCGCGGGTTGATGCAGTCGATGGGCTCGCCAACGGCGACGAGATTGTCGGGCTTTTTATCCTTGGCGATGGCGGGGGTCGCGGCGATCAACAGGGCTGCTGCCGAGGCGGCAAGGCGGGATGGTCTCATGGGCAGGCTCCTTTCCTTTGGTAAATCTAACATCCGCAGCATGAACGCCAGATGACGGGAATCAGGCCGGCGCTGGCGTCTTGGGCTTGAACCGGCACAGATCAGCGACCGGGCAGCGCCAACATTCGGGCCGCCGCGCCTTGCAGATATAGCGGCCGTGCAGGATCAGCCAGTGATGCGCATCGCGGCGGAAGGGGGCGGGGGTGTTTTTCTCTAAGGCTTTTTCCACGTGGAGAGGCGTTTTGCCAGGGGCCAGGCCGGTGCGGTTTCCAACACGGAAGATGTGGGTGTCGACCGCGAAGGTCTCCGCGCCGTAGGCGGTGTTCATCACCACATTGGCGGTTTTCCGCCCGACTCCGGGCAGGGTCGTGAGCACATCCCGGTCTTGCGGCACCTGCCCGCCGAAATCCTGCACCAAAATCTCGGACAGTGCGATCACGTTCTTCGCCTTGGCGTTGAACAGGCCGATGGTCTTGATGTGTTGCTTCAATCCCTCCTCACCGAGCGCGACCATCTGTGCGGGGGTTGTGACGTCGCGGAAGAGGGCGCGGGTGGCCTTGTTGACGCCAATATCGGTCGCCTGGGCGGACAGCACCACGGCGACCAGCAGCTGATAGTCATTGCCATAGTCTAGTTCGGTGCGCGGATCGGGGTTCAGCTCCGCCAGCCTCCGGTAAAACTCGAATATATCAGGCTTTTTCATTGTTGGTCTTTCCGCTGCGCGGAAAGCGCCGCTCCAGCCCACTCCCCCACCCGACCTCCCATAAGAATACCCTGTTGGGAGGTCGGGTGGGGGAGTGGGCCGGCGCCGAAAAGTTTCAGTGAAACTGAAACAGACATCAAAGCCCTAAAACATTTTTCATGTCATAACGCCCCGCGCTTTGCGCCCCAAGCCACAGCGCCGCCTTCACAGCGCCGCGCGCGAAGATGGCGCGGTTTTCGGCGCGATGGCCGATCTCGATGCGCTCGTCATCGGTCGCGAAGATCACCTGATGATCCCCCGCCACAGAGCCACCGCGCAGCGCCGCGAAGCCGATCGCCCCGCGCGCCCGCGCGCCGGTGATACCATCACGCCCGCTCTCCTTATGTTCGGCCAGCGCGATCCCCCGCCCGCGCGCCGCCGCTTCGCCCAGCAACAATGCTGTGCCCGATGGTGCATCGACCTTGTGGCGGTGATGCATCTCGACAATCTCGATGTCCCAGTCATCCCCCAGCCGCGCGGCGGCGCTTTCCACCAGCGCGGCGAGCAGATTGACGCCCAAAGACATATTGCCGGTCTGGAGCACGGGAATGGTGTGGGACGCGGCGTCGATCAGATGATGATGCGCCTCCTCCAGCCCGGTGGTGCCGATGACGACCGGCTTCTTCGCCAGCATGCAGTCCTCCAGCGTGTCTTTCAGCGCAGCGGGCGTGGAGAAATCGATCAGCACGTCGCTGCGCTGGATGAGCGCGGAAAGATCCCCTTCGCCCTTGTCCACACCGCCGGCATATGGAAGGCCTTTTGCCTCCAGCTCCGTGCGGATGGCCCGGCCCATCCGCCCGTTGCACCCGATGATCCCGATTGCCGTCATGGCTTGCGTCCTTCCCCTTCGCGCTGCATCAGTTTCTGATCTGAAATTCCGTTGTTGCGGAATTTCAGGGGTCGGTCCCGGCCCTCTCCCCCTCCCAACCTCCCGATATGGTATCCTATGGGAGGTTGGGAGGGGGAGAGGGCTGGTGCGGCTCTCAAAATTCGCGGTAAAGCGAATTTTGAATCAGAAGTAGGACACGCCGATGCCAGACTATCGCTCGATTGTCATCCTCACAGGCGCGGGAATTTCCGCCGAGAGTGGGCTTGCCACCTTTCGCGGGCCGGATGGTCTATGGGAGGGGCACCGGGTCGAGGATGTGTGCACGCCAGAGGCGCTGGCGCGCAACCCGGCGCTGGTCCACCGCTTTTACGACGAACGGCGGGCGAAGCTGGCCGAGGTAAAGCCCAACCCGGCGCATGCGGCGCTGGCCCGGCTGGAGCGGGAATGGAACGGCGATTTGTTGCTCGTCACGCAGAATGTCGATGATCTGCATGAGCGGGCAGGGTGCAGCCAGGTGCTGCATATGCATGGCGAGCTGTTGTCCGCCCTGTGCGCGCGCTGCGGCGAGAGCTGGCGCTGGGGGACAAGCCTGCCGCCGGGCAGCGTCTGTCCCGCCTGCGGGTCTGGCGCGCTCAGGCCCGACATCGTGTTCTTCGGCGAAATGCCTTATGAGATGGAGCGGATCGACGCGGCGCTGCGCAACTGCGACCTGTTCGTCTCGATCGGCACCTCAGGCGCGGTCTATCCCGCCGCCGGTTTCGTCCAGACCGCGCGCTATGTTGGGGCCGACACGCTGGAGCTGAACCTCGATCCTTCGGCGGGCAGCGTGTATTTTAGCGAGAGCAGGATGGGCAGGGCGGGGGAGCTGGTGCCGCAGTGGGTGGAGGAAGTTTTGGGGGGATGAAAGAACGACTGACGATTAACGGCGGTAGAATAGGTTGATCGTTGCGTTTGGACATGATAGCTGATTTCTATGTGGACTTGGACTATAGCCGCGTTGATCGCTTGTGCTTATTGCATTGCGAAAGCAGTAATTGATATTAGAGCTCGCAGGTTTATTTGGGGAATTGTCGGCTTGGTTAGTGCGGCGATATTTATGTTGTGGCCGACTCAAACTCACGTGGTTAAGGTAGATCTACCTACAACGAACCAATGACTTCTTGCTAAATTGCTTTCTTAATCCCGGTCAATCAAACTTGCCACCTTGGTCTCGCTCATCGCTATGTAGGTGAGCAGCGATACGCCGCAGAGCGCCGAGACATACCAGTAAAACCAGCCTTCCACGCCCAATGTCTTGAGCTGGAGCGCGACATATTCGGCGCTGCCGCCGAACAGCGCGTTGGCGATGGCGTAGGGCAGGGCGACGCCGAGCGCGCGGATGTGGGCGGGGAACAGCTCTGCCTTCACCACCGCGTTGATCGAGGTATAGCCGCTCACGGCAATGAGCGCCGCCATCACGAGGGCGAAGGCGCTGATCGGATCATGCGCTTGTTCGAGCGCGCGGAACAGCGGCACCGTGCCGAATGTGCCCGCCAGCCCGAAGCCGATCATCAACGGCTTCCTGCCGATCCTGTCAGACAGGGCGCCAAAAGCAGGTTGCAGCGCCATGAACACAAACAGCGCCCCGGCCATGATCCAGCTCGCCTGCTGCCGGTCAAAACCCGCTGAATTGACGAGATATTTCTGCATATAGGTGGAGTAGGTATAGAAAGCGAGCGTGCCGCCTGCGGTGAGCGCCACCACCAGCCCCGCCGCGCCGGGGTGGTCCTTCATCAGCGTCAGCACACCGGAGCGGGGCACGTCGGTGCGCTCCTTCGCGGCGAGATAATGCTCCGTCTCCAGCAGGCGTCTGCGCAGCACCAGCACGATGAGCGCCAGCACCGCGCCGAGCACAAACGGGATGCGCCAGCCCCAGCTTTCGAGCGCCGTCTCGCTCATGACCGCCTGCAGCAGCAGCAACAGCGCCAGCGCGACAAGCTGACCCATGATCAGCGTGACATATTGAAAGCTGGACCAGAATCCGCGCCGCTGTACCCCCGCCATTTCGGAGAGATAGGTCGCGCTCGCGCCATATTCGCCGCCGACGGAGAGGCCCTGAATCAGCCGCGCCACCACCAGCAGCGCGGGCGCAGCGACCCCTATCGCGTCATAGCCCGGCGTGACCGCGATCAGCAGCGAACCGGCGCTCATCATCAAAATCGAGAGGGTCAACCCCGCCTTGCGGCCGCGCCGGTCGGCATAGACGCCCATGATCCACGCGCCGATGGGGCGCATCAGGAAGCCGACGGCGAAGATCGCGCCTGCACTCAGGAGCTGTGCGGTCTGATCCTGCGCGGGGAAGAAAACCGGCGCGAAATAGAGGGTGAAGGCGGCATAAGCATACCAGTCATACCATTCGACCAGATTGCCCGCCGAGCCGCCCAGGATGGAGAGCAGGCGGGAGCGGGCGCTGACGTCTCTGCCTGCCTGCGCGCCTTCCCCCGCCGCGCTCATGCGCTCAGCGCCCCTTCCAGACGCCCGCGCGCTTTTCGACAAAGGCGGCCATGCCTTCCTTCTTGTCCTCGGTCGCGGTGAGGATCTGGAACATGCGGCGCTCAGCCACCAGGCCCTGCGTCAGCGTCGATTCGAACGCGAGGTTAACCATTTCCTTGTTAATCATCGCGGCCATCGGTGGCATGGCTGCGATGGTGGCGGCGGTCTTCAAGGCCTCATCCAGCAGATCGGAGGCAGGCACGATCCGCGCGACAAGGCCCGCGCTTTCCGCCTCGGTCGCGTCCATCATCCGCCCGGTGAGGCACATTTCCATCGCCTTCGCCTTGCCGACGGCGCGGGTGAGCCGCTGTGACCCGCCCATGCCGGGGGCAACGCCGAGCTTGATTTCGGGCTGGCCGAACTTGGCCGTATCCGCCGCGATGATGAAATCCGCCATCATCGCCAGTTCGCACCCGCCGCCCAGCGCAAAGCCCGCCACGGCGGCGATCCATGGCTTGCGCGTGGCAGCGACATGGCTGGTCCAGCCGGAGAAAAAATCCTCAAGGAAGAAATCGGCCGCTTCCTTGTCTGCCATCTGCTTGATGTCCGCCCCGGCGGCGAAGGCTTTTTCGCTGCCGGTCACCACCGCGCAATGCTGGGTCGGGTCGGCATCATAGGCGGCGAGCGCGGCGCTCATATCGGCCAGAACCTGCGCGTTCAGGGCGTTGAGTGCCTGCGGGCGGTTGATGGTGATGAGCGTGACGGCGCCACGCTGTTCGACGAGAAGGGTTTCGTAGGACATGAAAGCAGGCTCCTGCATTGGGGCGTGAGATGTGCGCACCGGTAGCCACGCTTTGCCCTGCTTGGCAAGCGATGGATGCGCCCTCAGCTTTTGCAGCGCGAGTAGTGATAGAGCGCAGGTGCGCCCTCTTCGGGCTGCTTGTCCTGACGGATCAGGGTTGTGCCATTATCCTGCACGGTGAGCGTGATATCGTTCTCCCATGTCATTCCTTCGCCTTCAAAGCTAAAATCCGCGCGGATGCGGGTCGGCTCCCGCTCCAATATGCGCTTCAATGTGCCGCGCGATTCGAAGAACATCAGCGTGTTTGGAGAGATTTCGAGCAGGCCCTTCGCGTCGCCATGCAGGCTGGTGCAGTCTTTTGCGGTCAACCCCCAGCGCCCGCGCAGGGCAGGGGGGATGCGCGTTGCGTCGGCTTGCGCAGGAGCCGCAGCGACGGGGGGCGCGCCTGTCGTGTCGTTGGTCGCGGCATTGTCTGGCGCGGCGGGGATGCTCTCGGCATCGGTGATCATCCCGCCATTGTCCGCCATGGATGAGGCATTTTCCTGCCCGCCCGGCGAACAGGCAGCCAGTGCGATCAGCAGGCCAAGAGACAAGAGAGAGGGTCCGCGCACTGTCATGCTCCTTTTACAAGCCCGACCGGCGTTCATGCTATCAATCTCAGCCCGGCGCGGCCAGTGCTGAAACGCCCGACCGGCCCTTTTGTCTCTTAATATCTTGTGTTCCGCGCGCTTCGCCTCCACAAGATCGCAAACCATAATCGGCTCAAAGAGACACGCACCTGATGAACCCAAGACCCAAGCCCGCACGCATCATGGCCCTGCCGAAAAAGGCGGATTTTGCAGAGGCCGCGCGCGAGAATATCGAGTTTTTCAAGGGTTGGCTGCGCAAACCCCGGCAAACGGCGGCTATCGTGCCCTCCAGCCGCTTTCTCGCGCGGGAAATGGTGGCGGGGATAGACCCCGATGCCGGGCGGGTGCTGGAGCTGGGCGGAGGCACAGGCGCCTTCACCCGCGCCATTCTTTCCACGGGTTTGTCGGCGGATAAGCTGGAGGTTGCGGAGATCAACCCGGTGTTCGCGCACGGGCTGGAGCGGCAGTTTCCCGATGTGAGCATCCTGCGCCACCGCGCCGAGACGATCAGCGCCCATGTGGCAGGCGAGGCAGGCACGTATCAGTGCGTGGTGAGCGGCCTGCCGATGCTGGCCTTCAACCAGAATACGCAGAAAGCGATTCTTGAGGATGCCTTCCGGCTGCTGATGCCCGGTGGCGTATTCGTGCAGTTCACCTATTCCGCGCTGTCTCCGGTTGGCAAGCCGGTGCTGGATCAGGCGGGGCTGGTGGCGGTGCCGGCGGGCCGGGTGCTGCTCAATATCCCGCCCGCAACCGTGTTTCACTTCAGGCGACGCGAGGAATAGCGCATAGGGTTAACGCCCCATAAGGGGACGGTTGCATTTTAACCATCTATTTACCTTCTCCACCGGTAAACAAAACGTTAACCGGAGGGGATGAAGCGCAGAGCCCTTGTCCTCACCAGCGAATCCGCCCGGCATCCGTTCCGGCAGACTCTGCCGCCGCATGTGCTGAAGCCGCTGCCCGATCCGGCCAAGCGCAACGACGAGGATATAAGGCTGTTCTTCACCAGCTTTGCCGCGTTCTTCGTTGCGACATACAGCTTTATTGCGTGACAGTTTGATCCGAAACAGGTCGCTTTGCGACGTTTCGGATTTCTACAAATCAGTCACACGCCAGATGCAGCTTCTGCGCCAGCCAGGCGGAGAGCAGCGACATAGAGGCGGTGAACAGCAGCTGATTGACGACATTCACCCCCGCAGCGCTCATCCCCAATGTAATCAGCGCGCCGATCACCATCGCGCCGGCGTTGACGATATTGTTCGCGGCAACGGTGCGCGCGGCCTGAGACTTGTCGACCGTGGTGGTGAGGAAGGCATAGAGCGGCACCACGAACATGCCGCCAGACACCGCAATGCCCAGCAGCGAGAGCACCAGAATGAACGCGTGATCGTGCGCGATGAAATCGGCCATCGACATGAACTGGCCCGGCGGCATGCCGCTATCCCACATGCGACAGATGAAGTGGAAGGCGACGACAAACCCGCCCATCGCCAGCACAGAGGAGGGCGCGAACTTTGCCGAGACTTTGCCCTGCAACAGCCGGTTGATAACGATAGACCCTATCGCGACACCAACAGAGAAAATAGCCAGAAACAGGCTGGCGATCGCTTTATCCGCGCTCAGCACATTTTTTACCAGCGGCGGGAACTGGATGAACAGCACCGTGCCGATCGTCCAGAAAAAGCTGATCGAAACGATGGCAAGGAACAGGCGCGGGATGTGCATGGTCGCGCTCACGAGGTTGACCGACGCGCGTATGATGTGGAAATCGAGCTTGGCGGGTGGGCCTATCGGCGGGGCGGGCGGCACCATCCGCCCGGTGATATAGCCAAGGCACGCTATCGCCAGCACCGCAACCGCCGCCACCTGAACCGAGATCAGCCCGGCGAGGATCGTGCCGGCGAGGATCGCGATATAGGTGCCCGCCTCCACGAGGCCGGTGCCGCCCAATATCTCGTCATCTTCCAGATGCTGCGGCAGGATCGCGTATTTGATCGGCCCGAAAAAAGTGGAGTGGATGCCCATCGCCAGCATCGCCAGCATCATCAGCGGGATCGCGACGATCTCGACCGCATAGCCCTGCCACGCCATCAACAGCCCCGCCGCGCCCGCAATCATGATCGGGATCTCGGCGA
The DNA here is from genome assembly GCF_004122115.1 of Sphingobium fluviale. Lineage (GTDB taxonomy): Bacteria > Pseudomonadota > Alphaproteobacteria > Sphingomonadales > Sphingomonadaceae > Sphingobium > Sphingobium fluviale. The sequence continues at coordinate 202,182 of NZ_SBKP01000001.1, read as the reverse complement.
GCTTGACGAGGCGGATGATCCCCGCCTTGTCGCGCTGATCCGCGAGCTGGCCCGATAGCGCGGAGAGCAGAAAGAACGGCACCGTCGCCGCCGCCGTCGCCAGCGCGCTGAACCAGGTTTCGGCTTTCGGGTCGCTATAGACGCTGAACACCACGAACAGCACCATCGCGTTTTTGAACAGATTGTCGTTGAAGGCACCAAGAAGCTGGGTGACGAACAGCGGCGCGAAACGTCGCTTCGTCAGCAGGCGCAGCGAGGCTTTCATATGGAGCGGAAGATTCCCGTTGTTGTCGACTGGACTGCGCTTTAGCGGGTGCGCGGGGGTGTGTCCAACAGGGAAAGCAGCCGAGATGTAAAACCCTCTGGCCCGCCATGCCATCCCGCCGCTCGGCTCTTGCCAGCGCGGGTGCGCTATGGCAGGCGGAAAACCATGCTGACGCTGCCCAATCTGCTGACCCTGTCGCGCATCTTCGCGGTGCCGATCCTCGTCGCGCTGCTGTGGCCGGCAGAGCAGGGGCATGAGTGGCGCACCGGCTACAGCCTCGCGTTTCTGCTCTATTGCCTGATGGGCATCACGGACTATTTCGATGGTTATCTGGCGCGGGCCAAGGGAACAGTGTCGCGCCTCGGTGTCTTCCTTGATCCGATAGCCGACAAGATCATGGTCGGCGCCGTCATTTTGATGCTGGCCGCCACGCACGATATCGAGGGGGTGCACATCATCGCCGCGATGGTGATATTGCTGCGTGAAATTGCGGTGTCCGGCTTGCGCGAGTTTCTGGCCGGCATCCAGGTGTCGGTCCCCGTCTCGCGCCTTGCCAAGTGGAAGACGACGTTTCAGCTGGTTGCGCTCGGCGCGCTGATATTGGGTGGTGCGCTTCCCCACTGGGCGTTCGTGCATCAGGTCGGGCTGATAACCCTGTGGGCGGCGGCGATTTTGACGCTGCTGACCGGGTGGGATTATCTGCGCGTCGGCCTCAAGCATATGGATTAGGCGGATGGTGGCGCTCGATATCCTCTATTTCGCGTGGGTGCGCGAAGGCGTCGGCAAGGATGGCGAGACGATCGACCATCCCGGTGCCGAGATGACAGTGGCAGAACTGATCGGTCAATTGGCGGAGCGCGGTGGCGGCTATGCGCAGGCCTTCGCGGAGACGGGGCGGCTGCGCGCCGCGCTGGATCAGAATTTCGTTTCGCTCGACACAAAGCTCGGCGAGGCGAGGGAGCTGGCGCTGTTTCCGCCGGTTACGGGCGGATGACCGAAGCGCATATCGCGGTAGGTGAGGCGGATTTCGACCCCGCAGCGCAGCTCTCGCGGCTCGAAGCCCTGGGCGGCGGCGCGGTGGCGAGCTTCACCGGCATCGTGCGCGGCGGAGACGGGCTGCAGGCGATGCGGCTCGATCATTATCCCGCGATGACGCAGGCGCAGATCGCGCGGATCGTGGCGGAGGCGCAAGCCCGCTGGCCGCTGCTTGGCGTGGTGGTGATCCACCGCGTAGGGGACCTTACGCCGGGAGAGCGCATCGTCTTCGTCGGCACAGCCTCGTCCCATCGGGCCGCCGCGCTGGAAAGCTGCGCCTTCCTCATCGACTGGCTCAAGACCTCCGCGCCGTTCTGGAAAAAGGAGCGGTTTGCCGATGGCCGCGCGGAATGGGTGGAGGCGCGGGCCGAGGACGATGCCGCGCGGGAGCGGTGGGGGTAGGGCTATTCCGCTGCGACGGGCGCCATATCCTGAGACAGGTCCCTAAGAATATCTGACAACATGTTGAATTCCTTGTCACGCGGGCTGCCCTTGCGCCATACCAGCGCGATTTCGCGCGCGGCATTAATGGCAGAAAGCGGGCGGGCGCTTATCTGCGTATGCTCCAATATCCCGCCCATTATCGCCATCTCAGGCAGGATCGTCAGGCCCAGCCCGTTATCGACCATCTGCACCAGCGTATGGAGCGATGTGCCCATCATCGTCGCCTCGGCGCGCAGCTCCGGCCGGTTGCAGGCGGCGAGCGCGTGGTCCTTGAGGCAGTGTCCGTCCTCCAGCAGCAGCAGCCGCGCCTCATCGATCATTTCCGGGCGGATGCTGGGCGGCGGATCGCGCGGGTCGTCTTTCGGGAAGGCGACATAGAGCCGGTCGTCAAACAGGTGCGCGCGCTCCACCTCGCCGGTGGCATAGGGCAGGGCCATCAGCACGCAATCGACATGCCCGTGGCGCAGCGATTCCATCGCGGACTGGCTGGTTTCCTCGCGCAGATAGAGCTTCAGCTCCGGCTTCTCCCGCCGCAGATGGGGCAGCAGGCGCGGCAGCAAGAACGGCGCGATCGTAGGGATCACGCTCATGCGCAGATCGCCGGTCAGCGGCTTGCCCGATGCCTGCGCCAGCGCCGCCAGCTCCTCCGCCTCGCGCAGCACACGGTATGCCTTCTCGACGATGCGGTCGCCCAGCGCCGTAAAGCGCACGACGCGACGGGTGCGCTCCACCAGCGTCACGCCGATCAGGCTCTCCAGCTCGCGGATGCCAGCGGAGAGGGTGGACTGCGTGACGTAGCAGCTATCCGCCGCGCGGCCGAAATGCCCCTGCTCCTTGAGGCTGACAAGGTAGTGGAGCTGCTTGAGGGTAGGGATATGAGCCGACAATGATCGCTCCTTCAGATTACAGGATCGATATTAATCGCTTCGGGCGATTTTTCAATCGAACGACACTCTACCGCGCCCCTGCTTCACAGAGGAGCGCGCCTTTTTGGCGTCCACCCGCCGCGCCTTGGCCGCCTTGCCCGGTTTGGTGGGGATGCGCCGGGCGTCGCGCTGGTGCGCCTTTTCGAGGAGGTCCATCAGGCGGGCACGGGCATCCTGCCGGTTGGCGTCCTGTGTGCGATAATTTTGCGCTAGGATGAGCAGCACGCCGTCCGCCGTCATGCGCGATCCGGCCAGCGCGCGCAGCTTGCGATAGGCATAGAGCGGCAGACCGAGGCGGGTGGCGTCGATGCGCAATTGCACTGCGGTCGCGACCTTGTTGACATTTTGCCCGCCCGGCCCGCTCGCGGTGATGAACCGCTCCTCCAGCGCATCGGCCGGGATTACGAAGCTGTCCCGATCAAAGCCCGGCATTATCTGTTCCGTCGGCGGCGGTTCCGGCCCACTCCCCCTCCCAACCTCCCGATATGGTATCCTATGGGAGGTTGGGAGGGGGAGTGGGCTGGCACCGCACATCCAAAACGCAGCGAAGCTGCCTGTTTTGGATCAGACATTGAGCAAGCCTTCTGTAAACCCCGCCGTAGCAAACCGTTCCGGCAGCGGCGCGGTCGCTTCCACTGGCGGTTTGCCGGTGCGGGGCATGGAAAGGCTGCGCGCGTGGAGCAGCATCGGCACGCCCGGCGCTATCGCCTCTGCGCCATAAACCGGATCGCCGATGATCCCCAGGCCCAGCCCCTCGGCCAGATGGACGCGGATCTGATGCGTGCGCCCGGTTTCGGGGAAGCAGGCGATCAGCGAGCGTCCATGCTTCACCGCGATCAGTCGCCAGCGGGTCAGCGCCGCCTTGCCCTTGGGGCTGACGACCATGCGCCAGCCCTGCTCCGCGCTGCTCGTCTTGGCGAGGGGCAGATCGATCACGCCCTCGCGCGCCTGCGGCTCGCCCGCCACCACCGCGACATAGACCTTCTCAACCGTCCCGGCCTCGAACGCGGCGGTAAAGCGCTTGTGCGCCTTGGGATTGCGCGCCAGCAGCAGGCAGCCGGACGTGTCTCGATCCAGCCGATGCACCGCGAGCGGCCAGCGCTGAAAGCCGAAAGTGAGCGAGGCGAGATGGTTCTCAAGGCTCAGCGACCCGTCGCGCGGCGCATCGACCGGCAGGCCGGCGGGCTTGTCGAGGATGATCGCCTCGCCGTCGATCATCAGCACGCGCTCGGTCAAAGGGGAAATCGTTGGGGTTTTCACAGTTGTCTCTTGCGCGAGGGGTAAGGATGGGGATGCTATAGGCGTATACATCCGGGGGGCAAGCATAATGGAAAAGCGGGCAGGCGGCAGGATGGAATGGCTCGATGCCGCCAAGGGCATCGGCATTGTGCTGGTGGTCATCGGCCACGCATGGAAAAGCATTGCGGTGCGCGATCCGATCTACGCCTTCCACATGCCGTTCTTCTTCATCGCGGCGGGTTATGTGGCAAAGCCCGCGCCGCTCCGGGACTTCGCGGTGAAGCAATGGCGCGCGCTGGGCGTGCCCTATATCGCGTTCCTCGTCTGCCTGATGGCCGCGGACCCTCTGATCGAGGGCGCGCGCGGCTGGCGGCCGATGTTCCGGGATTGGGGCAGCGCGGTGCAGGCCGGGCTGATGGGCGGCACATCGCTGCACGGGCCGCTGACCGTCTTCTGGTTCGTGCCCTGTCTGATGATCGCGCGGCTGGCGCAGGTGATGCTCTATAAGCTGTGGCCCGATGCGCGGGACTGGCGCTGGGCCTTGAGCATGGCGGCGGTGATGGCGCTGGGCGTGTGGTGGGGCAGGGAGAGCAACTTCTCGCCGCTGGGCGTGCTCGCCGCGCCGGTCGCGCTCGCTTTCCTCTGGCTTGGCGCGTTGTGGCGCACGGTGAAGCAGGACCGGTGGCTGCTGCTGGTGTGCGCTGCGCTGTCTGTGGCTGCGATAGTCTTCTACGTCCCGCTCGCGCCGCTCAATATGAAATATGGAGACTATGGCGCGCGCCCTTATGTCACCCTGCCGCTGGCGCTCGTCCTCTCGCTCGGCCTGTGCTGGCTGATGCGGTGGATGCCGTGGCGGCCGTTTGTGGCGCTGGGGCGCATGTCGCTGGTCATCATGTTTTTGCATGTGCCGGTGATCCACTATCTGCGCCCCTATTTCGGCGTCTGGAGCCTCAGCGCCCTTGCGGTGATCCTTCCTGTCGCGGTGTATTTTCTTCTCAGCCGCTTCAAAATGGGACGACGTTTGTTCCTCGGTACGGCCTGATTTTATCGAAAATCCGAGTCGATTCATCTAAATTTCCATGCTGTTAAGGCTTTGAAATCAGATTCAATTCGTCGCGACTCGTGGAAAAATGGGGCTTAGGGAAAAATTAACCTTTTGCATTGATGATGTTTTTAGTTAATATCATCGTGCGTCTGCCGTTCTGAGGGCGGAACAAGGCGGACGTTTTTGTCAAGCCTTTAATTGGGCAAAGGGAACAAGGGGCTTCGTATGCGGGTGCTGCTCATTGAGGATGAACCAACCACGGCTAAGGCGATTGAGCTGATGCTGACCACGGAAGGGTTCAACGTTTACACCACCGATCTGGGCGAAGAAGGCCTCGATCTGGGCAAGCTCTATGATTATGACATCATCTGCCTTGACCTCAACCTGCCGGATATGCACGGCTATGACGTGCTCAAGAAGCTGCGCAACGCCAAGGTGCAGACCCCGGTTCTCATCCTCTCCGGCATTTCCGAGATGGACAGCAAGGTCCGCTCCTTCGGCTTCGGCGCCGATGATTATGTGACCAAGCCGTTCCACCGTGAAGAGCTGATCGCCCGCATCCATGCGGTTGTCCGTCGCTCCAAGGGCCATTCGCAAAGCGTTATCAAGACCGGCAAGCTCTCGGTCAATCTGGATGCCAAGACCGTGGAGGTTGATGGCAACCGCGTCCACCTCACCGGCAAGGAATATGCGATGCTGGAGCTGCTGTCGCTCCGCAAGGGCACCACGCTCACCAAGGAAATGTTCCTCAACCACCTCTATGGCGGCATGGACGAGCCGGAACTCAAGATCATCGACGTGTTCATCTGCAAGCTGCGCAAGAAGCTGGCGCTGGCCTGCGGCGGCGAGAATTATATCGAGACGGTCTGGGGCCGCGGCTATGTGCTGCGTGATCCCGAAGTGGAAGGCGGCGCAGTCCGCGCGGCCTGACCGGCACGATCCCACATACTCGATAGCGGGGCTATAGGCTGGCGCAGCAATGCGCCGGCCTTTTTGTTGGGAGGGGAGGCGCGCCCTTGCTCCAGTCTACCCGTTGTAGCCAGGTTGAATGGAAATGCTTCGTGCGAGCGTTTTCATTCTTCCGTCGTCGTGCTGTCCAAGGTTGATAATGATAGCTTGGCCCCTGTCTATAAGGCTCCGCAATCATCCATAAACCGTTGAAATATTTGGTCGGCCTTCGTGCGATCCTATAGAACTTTGTGCGAAGCTCCTAGTGCTGAACTCGCTGTCAGATTTGAGGAAATCCGGCGGGATGAGTGGGGATGGTTGCGGGCAGCATAGACGCTGTGATGGCCAGATGACCGCCTCCAAGAAGCGGCTGATTTCGGTGCATTCCGCTGAAACGAGCGGCGGCCGCCGAGCCGCTCGTTTCTCGAATGTCAGTCCGGTATGCCCATGCTATGCGATGTCGATGACGGACGCAGGGAACTCCTTTTCAGAACGCTTCAACTACAACGCGCCAGACGCGGAGATCACAATCCGCGAGGATGCGCCTGACGTTCTCCGCGTCGGCCTCACGCAGCTCGCCTATGCCGCGGACTTTGGCGGCAAGGCATTGCGCGAACTCGTCTGCGCCGTGCTACTGAAGCGGCCGGACTACGCGCATAACTGGGGCCCGGAGAATGTCGCGCGCGAGGTCGACGACCTCATGAGCGAGGCGCCTTGGTTCAAGGTCTATGACATCGCCGAGCGGCTCCACACGGAGATCGGCAAGCACGATTATACGGGAACCCGGCAAGACGACTTTACGCGCCGGCTCAACCAGCTCTTCCGCGAAAACGGTATTGGCTGGCAGATCGAGGACGGCAAGATCATGGCGCGCGGGTCAGAAGCCTTCGCCCTCTCAACGCGCGATGCCGTCGAGACGATGCGCGCCGCAGGGACGCCGACCGCCGCCAACGAAGTCCATGAGGCGCTGCGCGACATCTCGCGGCGGCCCCACGCCGACACCACTGGCGCGATCCAGCACGCGATGGCGGCCCTGGAGTGCGTCGCGCGCGAGGTTTCCGGCAGCTCGGACACGCTTGGTCCCATCATCAATCGGCTGCCCTTGCCGCCGCCACTCGACGCCGCGCTACATAAGCTCTGGGGCTTCACCTCGCAGGAGGGCCGGCACCTCCAGGAAGGCCGCGATCCGCAGTTCGCCGAGGCCGAGCTGGTCGTAACGGTGGCGTCGGCCATCAGCGTGTATTTGCTCCGGCATCGGGCGCGGTCGCAACAGGGCTGATTTCGCCGGCTTGGCTCTCCGTGCCCAGGTTCACTTCGCCGGCGGCTCGACATCGGGTGGATTCATATATTGCCGAAAACTCTCCAAATCCTCGTCGCTGGGGTTGGGTGCCTCGGGGATGAAGCGGATCGTCTCGGCGAGGTCGCGACGCGTGACAAAGCCGATGATCGCGCCGCCATTGCTCATCTCATACTCCATTGAGCCGCAATGCCGGTTTATCAACGCCAGGCCCGGCGCAAAGGCGATGGGCTTCTTGTTGCCCTTCTTGCTCACCTCATGCTTCGCGATCGCCACCCTGATGAATTCCAGTTGGGTGAAGCCCATTTCGGTCCGACGCAGGTCGATGCGCATCTGCTCGACCAATTCCGGTCGCTCTTCCGCATCGCGGACCTGTTTGGCGCGTAGCTCGCGATCATAGTGCCGGTAGCCGAGATCGCGTTCGAGGTTGGTGGCCTTGAGATTGAAGCCGGCGTTCTCGGCCAGCTTGATCACTTCCTCGCAGCGCTGGCGCCAGGTCCGCAGCAACTCATAGGCGGTGAAGATCCACATCGGCGAGAGCGACTGGATCAGCGCGATCTTCCCGCGCGGCGGATCATCATCGAGCTGGTGGGCCATCACCTCCTGCTCGATGCCGTTCAGCATATTGTCGACTAGGCAGAGCTGGCTGGCTTGCATGACCAGCATCGGGTTCTCGGAAAACCCGGCTAACGTCATCAGCGATAGGTAAAGGTCCGCCCGGCCTATTTCGGCGACGTCGCGGTAGCGCGGCGCGTCGGGATCGGCGTATCCATCGCTATCTTCGTCCGACATACCTCAGTCCTCTCGATAGGGTGGATCGGCTACCGCCATCGGCAACCGGTCGGCGAGGCCCCAGAAGCATGTGGCCGCGCGGATGTAGCGAATCAGGTCGCGTCTTCGCATCCTGAGATGCTCGCTGACCACCGCCTCGCCTGGCAGGAGATCGAGATAATCCGGCGCGTCCGTCTCCCAAAGCTCCGGCGCCGCGGCCCGGAGGGCCTCGCAGGAGCGGCCGTCACCATGCCGCACGACATTGGCGACCAGGAACATCTGGCTGAGGTCCGACCCCAACCGATCCCGCTGCAGGTCAATCCCCGCCTGATCCGCGCAGGCGGTCAGGAGCGCTTCAAAGCCGCGAATCCGCGAGAAGTGGCCCCGGCCTTCGGTCTGGCGGGCGCGCGCCCACACGCTCAACTGGCGCTCGAACATGGCCGCCAGCGTCAAGACATAGGCCTTCGCCGCCTCGTTCGCGGTGTAGTTGTCGACCTGGGCCGCGGCACGGTCGAGAAACGCGTCCAGCGTCGCCGCCTCGCCGCGCTCGAGCCGGGGATGGACGGCCAGCGCGTCAAGCCCGGGTAGAATGATGCGGTCGAACAGACGGGCGAGATTGGCCTGAAAGACGCGCGGCAACTGATCTGTATTCGAGCTCAATCGTCCTTCTCCTCAAGCGCCATGCCATCGCCTCGCCGCTGCCGCTGAAATACTGTAGGGCGTTCAAGAGCGGAACAAGTTGAACGGGGGGCGCATGAGCAAGTCGAAAAGCGATGCGCATCGCAAGACGTCGAAGAAGCCGTATAACGAGCGCACTGATCTCGAAAAGCTCCAATCCCAATGGACCAAGCTTTCCGGACTTCACACCCGCGACGAACCTTCGGCCGCGATCGTGCGCTGCGCCACCGCGGCCGAAATCGCCGCGAATTACGCGGTGCGGACCGAATGGTCGCAAAAGACACAGTTCGACGCCGCGACCGTCGACCAGTTCCTCCGTTGGGCCAACGGCCTGCCGTTGAAGGTCGAGCGCCTGTTCGTGCCGGTCTATTTCGCAACGCCCAAGACGAGCCCGACCGCCAAGGCCCTCATCAAATCGGCCGCGACGATCAACGCGGTCCGCAACGCCGTCGTCCACCAGGGCTCGTTCAGCAACACTAAGGAGGCCGAGGCGATCATCGCGGAGGCCAAGGCGTTCATCAACATGATCGTCGGCCTGTCGATCGACGGCTTCGACATTGATGACAAGACGCGTTCGGCCGAGGCGCCGGCGTCCCGCGAGGCGGCGGCGGAATGAGCGAAGGCCACCCCAAGAGGCATCACTATGTCCCGCAATTCTACCTGCGGCGCTTTGCGTGCCCGGACGATCCGAACAAGGTCCGCATCCTCGAACGGCACGGGGATATTCTCGCCACCGATCGCAAGTCCATCGACCGTATCGGCTACGAGGAGTCGATGCACGATTTCGTCGCGGAGGGCGTAGCCGGCTCGATCGAAGGTCCGATCAATCGGGTGATCGAGACGCCCTTCTCCAACAGCCCGACCTGGCAGAAGATCACCGACGGCGCCTGCGCGCGCCTTGACGAGACGGACAAGATCCCGATTTACGGCTTTGCCCGCCACCTCCAGCGGCGCAATCTCGAGACACTGCGCTTCATCGAGGCGGAATCCTCGCGCTTCAAGGCCGGCGCGCTCGACGCTGATCTGAGCGAAGAGGAGCGCGAGATGCACGAATGGATCGCCGCAGCCGCCGACAACGCACATGCCCTCTTTCGCGATGGCGCGATGGACACGACCATCCCGGAGGATGCGGCCGCCATCAACGTGATGGTCTGCCAGTCACCGATCCCCCTGCGCACCTCGACCAGCCCGACGCTGCTGATTTTGGTGCCCGAACAGCAGGCCGCTTTCGGCGCCTTCTTCAACAATCTGAGGACCTGGTGGCTGACGCTCGATCGCCATTGCGGCGCTTTCATCGTCGCCGGTGGGCCGCCCGGGTTCACCAACTCGGCCATGCCCGCGGACGCAGCCCGGATGGTCAACCGGCAATTTCTGGTTCAGCACGGCAACAGCCTGACGGTCCGCTACATGATTGCCGACGATGCCCATCTCGACGGCGATCTCGAATGGGCCGGATTCAGTTTCGACCAACTTACCACGCATGGAGCTCGCTAGCGGAAAACCGACGAAAACTCCTAGGTTCACGTAGGCGGCCAGTTGTGGGTTTCGCCCTGACAGGACTGACACCAGGCATAGAGCGCATCGTAGATGACAAGACTGTGGCTCAGCATCTCGTGATCGTCGGAGTAGCGGGCTGACAGCCCGAGCGAGATGGCGAACAGGCCGGCCGACTGCGGGGCGAGGTCAAGCCGGGACGTATCGGCCCCGCGCACGATGACCGCAAGTTGCCGTAGCGCAGGATTATCGAGCGCATATTTGGCGAGAAATGCATCGAAGCTGCATAGCTCGCCGACGTGGCTGAACTCGACGTCCGGAATATCGTAGGGCGTCGCTCCCTCCTTGGCCGCGACAGCAAGAACCTCGTTGGCAGGAACATAGAGAAACTCCGCCTCCCGATCGATGAAGCGCGCGATCAACCAGGGGCAGGCGATCCGGTCGATCTTGGGGCGTTCGCGGGTGACCCACTTCATCGTCGTCAGCCCTTCGCGCTCGTTGCCGAACGGAACCGGCCCTCGACGACCTCCCAGTCGAGATTGCGCATGAATGCGTCGACATATTTCGCGGCCGCCGCGCCGTAATCCATGTGGAAGGCGTGCTCGTACATGTCGAGTACGAGCAGCGGGGTGCCGGTTGCGGGACCATTGGTATGGTCCCAGCACCAGTAGTTGTGCAATGACGCCGTGTGGTGGTTCCAGGCCAGGATGCACCAGCCCGAACCACCTGCCAGCGCCATCGCGGTGCGGCGAAACTCAGCCTCCCATGCCTCGAACGAACCGTGCGACGCGGTCAGCGCCTGGCGGATGCTTCCCGCTGCCTGCCCATTGCCGCCCAGCGCGTCGAAATAGAGTTCATGAAGCACCACCGACCCGGTGCGATGAAGTTCCTCGCGCTTGAGGCCGCCATAAGCGACCGGCGGGAAGTCCTTGTCGGCCATGGCGGCGGCGAGCCGTCCCTCGATCATGTTGAGCGCGCGGATCGAGCCCTGATAGTTGTTCTCCCAATGGGAGCGGATCAGCCGCTCGGACAGACCGTCGAGTTTGGCCGGATCGAAAGGCAGCGGCTTGGGCTGGTGCTGGCCGGCGAATGCGGGCGAGAGGGTGGGGGATGTCATGGTCTGGGCCTCACTGGCTGCCGCTGTATTGGCGATGGCAAGACCGGCCGCTCCGGCGGCAAGACTTCCCATCGCCGTGCGGCGTGAAACTTCACTCATCGGGCATTTCCTTTCAGGCGATTCGGCCAAGCAGCAGTCCGCCAATGGCGGTGATGCCGAGCACTTTGATGACATTCCATTTGAACCGAAAGAGGAGGACGGCGGACAAGGCCGCAAGCAGGCCTGCCCGCCAGTCGAGGCTCGTCCAGTCCGGAACGTAGAGCCGAAAGGGGCCGGTCTCGACTTCGCTGACGCGGGCGAACAGGACATGGATGAAGAACCAGACCGTGAGGTTGGCGATAACCCCGACGACGGCGGCGGTTAGTGCCGCGAGACCGCCCTTTAGGCGCTTTGCGTTCTCCATCCGCTCGATCCAGGGGGCGAAGGTGAAAATCCACAGAAAGCAGGGAGCGAACGTCACCCAGGTGGTCAGTGCCGCGCCGAGCAGGCCCGCGACCAGCGGAGTGAACGGTTCCGGGGAGCGGAAAGCGGCAAGGTAACCGACGAACTGCGTCACCATGATGAGCGGTCCTGGCGTGGTCTCGGCAAGCCCGAGGCCGTCGGCCATTTCACCCGGCGAGAGCCAGCCGTAACTCTGCACGGCTTGCTGCGCCATGTAGGCAAGGACCGCATAGGCTCCGCCGAAGGTGACGACAGCGAGTTGGGAGAAAAAGCTGCCGATCTCCCACAGCACATGGCCGCGCCCAAGCGTTACAAGGACCACAGCCATCGGCGCCGCCCAGATGGCGCCCCAGATCGCGATCGTCCGCATGGTCAGGCCCCACGGGCGAGGCCCGGAAACCGGTGTTGCGCCGCCAAGCTTGATTCCCAGCCAATCGGGTCTAGACGCGGCGACCAGCATACCGATCCCTCCCGCTCCAAGGACGACCAACGGAAAAGGCAGGTCGAGGAAGAAGAGGGCGGCGAAGGCGACTACTGCCAGCGCCTTCTTGAAGCCGGTATTGAGCGATCGTCCTGCTATGCGCAGAAGCGCCTGCACGACGATCGCCAGGACAGCGGCCTTGATTCCGAGGAACAGAGCCGCAAACCAGTCGAGATTGGCCGCAAAGGCATAGAGCATCGACAATGCGAGCATAACCAGCGCGCCGGGAACGACGAATAGCAGCCCGGCGGCGAGCCCACCGCGTAGTCCGTGCAGTTTCCAGCCGATCCAGGTGGCAAGCTGCTGTGCCTCAGGGCCGGGAAGCAGGTGGCAGAAGTTCAGGGCATGGAGATATTGGTCCTCGCTGACCCATTGGCGCTCATCCACCAGTTCGCGGTGCATGAGCGCGATCTGGCCGGCAGGCCCCCCGAAGCTCAGGAACCCGATGCGCGTGAACACGCGGAGCAACTCGCCGAAATCAGGCCGGTTGGTCGAAACAGTCGATCCGGAAAATTCAGTCACTCGTCCCCATGCCTTTCCATCCGCGCGAGTGCGGACAAACAAGGCAACGCTTGGGCGGTGACGCCTGACCGGGAGGTTGCATTGCCCCGGCGCTGCCAGATTAGACGGCCGTCCCTGAAATCGCAACGCCTGCCGAAGCAGTTCGGTGCACATTCTCGAAAATGGGAACGCAGATCGCCACGGCGCGAAGGGGAGGTGGCACTGGGTGGTGTTTCCAAGGAGGCATCATGCCTGCAACCCCCTGCTTACATCGCAATATCGATCTCGAAGCCCAGGCATCCGATCTGGTCAAACGCCTCGGCGGCTTGTGGTCGCCAAACGGCGCGATGTGCCACTGTCCCGCGCATGACGATCATACGCCCAGCCTCTCAGTTCGCGTGGGTGAGAAGGCATTGCTCTTCAAATGTTTTGCGGGCTGCGAGACGATCGACGTGATCCGCGCGATCCATCGGCTTGATCACAACACCGCTCTGATCGGTCCGTCAGAAGCACGTTCGCCCAACGCTACGCTCAGCCCCGCATGGTTGCGGCAACGGGCAGTAGATCTTTGGGACGACGCGCGCTCGCTGGTTGGAACACCTGCCGAACACTACTTGCAGCGACGCGCCATTGCTCTATTGCCTCCGACCTTGCGCTATCATTCGCGCGCACCTCTGGGCCGAGGCAAACTAGCTGTGTTCCGGCCAGCAATGATCGCGGCGCTGCATGAACGACAGCACCTTGTCGCGCTCCAGCGGACATTCCTGGATCCGCATCAACCGCGCCGCGCGCGCGACCTCGCCAACCCCCGGCGAATGCTGGGGCGTCCCGGTCAAGGTGCGGTCATGCTTGCGCCGGCAACCGAGACGTTGGGCCTTGCCGAAGGCATCGAAACCGCCCTCTCGGCGATCCTCCTGCTCGACATCCCGGTCTGGGCGACGCTTGGCAACGAACGCCTCGCCCATATTGCCATTCCCGACACCGTCTCCCGCCTGATCCTGCTTCCCGACAACGACCGCGGCGGGCGGATCGGCGCCGCCAAGGCCATGGACGCCTATGCGATGCCGGGCCGGACGATCGATGTGCTCTGGCCGCACCGGGGCTTCAACGACTGGAACGACCTGCTGCGGGCAAAAGGAAAGGGGGTGGGGGACTGGATGCGGCAAGCGGCCTGAATGGTCGGGCCTCGTCCGCGCGGAGAATATCCATGTCCCAGCCTATCATCCTTGTACCGGCCGGCAAGCTCGCCAAGTCGCCGAGCAATGTGCGCAAGAGTAGCGACGCCGAGGCCGACGCCCAGCTCGAAGCCAGCATCGTCGCGCATGGCGTGCTCCAGAACCTGATCGGCCTGCCGGTCGCGCGCAAGAAGGGGTGCTATCGCATCACCGCCGGCGGCCGCCGCCTCGACGCCGTCCATCGCGCGATCGAGAAGGGCGAGCTGCCCGCCGACTACGAACTGCCGGTCAAGGTCCTCGCCGACGCCAACGACGCGGTCGAGATCAGCCTGTCGGAGAATTTCTTCAAATTGGCGATGAATCCTGCTGATGCCTGCCGCGCGTTCCAGGATATCATCGAAACCGAGAACAAGACGCCCGCCGACATCGCCAAGCGCTTCGGGCTCACCGAGCGGTTCGTGCTCGGTCGCCTGCGGCTCGCCAATCTCGCCGAACCGGTGTTCGAGGCGCTGCGCGAAGGCGCGATCACGCTCGACATCGCCATGGCCTATGCCAGCACATCCGACACCGCGCGCCAGGCTTCGGTGTTCGAGCAGCTCGGTCAGGGCTACTACCGCGCCAATGTCGGCGAGATCCGTCGTCAGCTCGCATCCGGCGGTTATCGCGGCAGCGACCCCAAGGCGCTGCTGGTCGGGCGCGAGGCCTATGTCGCCGCTGGTGGCCGGATCGATGCCGATCTCTTCTCCGACGATGCCAGCGAGATGTGGATCGATGGCGACATCCTCGATCACCTTGCCGAGGAACAGCTCGCTGCCGCCGCCGAAGCGATCCGCGAACGCGAGGGCTATGCCCAGATCCGCACGGTTGTTGCGTCCCACATCCCCTACACCGAGACCTATGGCCTGCGGCAGGTGCAGGGCGATCTCCCGCCGCTGACCGACGAAGAGGAAGCGCGCTGCGAGGCGATCCAGGACGAGCTCGAAGCGATCGAAGAAGCCGCTTCCGATGAGACCGGCGAGGGCTACACCGAAAACGACGAAGCCCGGGTCCAGGCGCTCGAGGCCGAATACGACGCGATCCAGTCGCGCACGCCGGTGCTCACTGACGAGCAAAAGGCTTCCGCGCTCGCCTATGTCGTGATCGGCCGCGACGGCCAGCCCCGCATCCACGAGCAGCTCTATATCGCGCCGGTCGAAACGCCTGCGGACGACGGCGACGACAGCGACGGTGAGGATGGCGAGAATGGGCTCGACCATCCCGACGAAACCGACGGTCCGAGCAAACCCGTCGTCAGCCAGCGTCTGGCCGACGAACTGGCGATGATGAAGACTGAGCTGCTCGCCGTCCATGTCGCGAGCGATCCGCGCTTCGCGCTCGATGTCGGCACCTTCATCATGGCCGACGCCGCGACCCGGCACTACGGCAGCATGGATCTGGCCAGCGAACTGCGCGCTCGCTCGCCAAGTCCGCGCGTCGCCAATTTCGAGAGTGGCACGCCGGCCGCCGAGGAATGGGCGAAGCTCGACGGCGCGCTCGACCGCAGCTGGATCGATCATGACGATGTGCGGGACCGCTACGACGCGTTCTGCGCGTTGTCCGACGAAGCGCGCGCTGCCTGGCTGGGCTGGGCGATCGCGCGGACTTTCGATGCGGTGCCTGCCGGCCGGACGGGCAGTGCCTTCATCGATCATCTCGGTTCCAAGCTTGCAATCGATGTTGCCGCGTGGTGGCGGCCGAGCGCGAAGAACTACTTCGATCGGATCACCAAGCCCGCCATCCTCGACCTGTTCGAGGCGGTCGGCGGCGTCGAACTGCGGCACCGCTACGGCGCGTCGAAGAAGCACGATCTCGCCGCGTCGGCGGAGAAGCTCTTCGCGGGCGACATCCTCGTCGAGGCCGAGACCAAGGAACGGGCGCTGAGCTGGCTGCCCGATGCCATGCGGTTCGTACCGCTCGATGACGCCGCGAGGCCGATGATCGAGCCGGACGGCGAGGCGGCGGACGAGTCCGACATCGTCATCGATCTTGATGCCGATCCGGTGGCCGAACCTTTGGATGATAACGGCACGGGATCGCTCGCCGTCGCAGCCTGACCGACAAGCCAATCCTCCCGACGGGGCCGCGGCGCGCCTGCCGTGGCCCCGTTTCCTTGTGCTCGCCCAACGGGGAGCAAGGGGGAGGGCGATTGGCGACGGGGCGGAAGGCCGCCCGATTTCGCGAGGATCACCTGCTATGAACATGCCGCTTCTCAAACTCGCCGAGCCGCTCTTCGACGCTGGCGCCACCAAGGCCGAAAAGCTGTTTTCGGTGGCCACGATCGTCGCGGAGGCGCTCGTCCGTTCCAACACCATTACCCGCCAGTTTCTCACTCGGCTGATGACGGAGACATTCGGCGCGTCCGATGCCAATGGGGCCTGGTCGTTGCGCGACGCCTATGACGCGCTGGAGACGGCGCAGGTGTTGCTGCTCGGCCGCGCCGACTGGCAGGGCGAGCATCCACAGACCACCTTCGCGGGGCTGGTCGCCTTCCAGAATAGCCTACCGACCCAGACCTACCGCTCCGAACGGCAGGTCGATCTCCAGCAGTTCAGCACGCCGCTGGCGCTCGCCTGGCTTGCTGCGCGGGCCGCCATGATCGCAGCATCTGATAGCATCCTTGAACCCTCGGCCGGGACCGGGATGCTGGCAGCCCATGCCGCGAGGGCGGGAGCGCGCCTGCTGCTCAACGAACGCGACAATCAGCGTGCCGCGCTGCTCGCACTCGCACTGCGTCATGACGTCACCACTCATGACGCCGAGTTCATCCACGACAAGCTGGCAACTGGCGTCGCCCCGAGCGTGGTCCTGATCAACCCGCCCTTCAGCCGCAGCGAGGGGCGGGGCCGGGATCGTCATGCCGGTGCGCGCCATCTGCGCTCGGCGCTGCTCCGGCTCGCCCATGGCGGCCGCTGCGTCGCGATCATGTCGCCGGGCTTCGCCTCCGACGGCAGTGCGGCGACCGGATACACGGCGGTTGCCGAGGTGGTGCCGCCGCGCGCCGAAATCACCATCCTCGGCAATCCCTACGCCAAGCACGGCACCAGCATTGCGGTGCGGCTGATCGTCTACGACAAGGGCTGGGCGGGCCAGACGGCGCGCCATACGGTCGACAGCATCGAGGCGGCATTGCCGATTGTGCTCGGCCTGCCGGATCGCCTCGATCCCTCACAATCGCCGCCGCCCGCGCCTGCTATGGCGCAGCCGCATGTGCGGCTTGCTCCCAAGCCCTCGCCATCGGCACTGTTCGCGGGTCTGGCAGGTTCGCGCCTGGTTACGCCCAAGCGCGAACCGCGCGTCGACGATGTGCCGTGTCCGCTCGACTATAGCGTCCGCGACATGCCGCTGCCCGCAGGCGATCCCGTCGGCATCTATGTCCCCTGGCGGCTTTCACGTATCGAAATTTCCGGCGCCAAGCCCCATCCCGACCAACTGGTTGAATCGGTCGCGATGGCCTCGGTCTTGCCGCCGGCGCCGAGCTATCACCCCTTGTTGCAGCAGCGCGCAATTTCGGCCCTATCCGATGCCCAGCTCGAAACAGTGATCCATGCTGGCGAGGCCTTCGAGCGCGATCTTCCCGGAACCTTCCTCCCCAACGATGCTGGCGACCAACTGGGTGAGACGCCGGGCGGTCATGTCTACCGCACCGGCTATTTCATCGGCGACGGCACCGGCGTCGGCAAGGGGCGCGAGGTCGCCGCCTGCATCCTCGACCAGTGGAACCGGGGCCGCCGCAAGGCGGTGTGGATCTCGGTCGCCTCTGGCCTCGTCGAGGACGCGCGGCGCGACTGGGCGGCACTCGGCGGCCTTCCCATCGACATCCAACCGCTCGACGCTTTCCCGCTGGGCAGCCCCATCAGCATGGACAGCGGCATCCTGTTCCTGACCTATGCGACGCTGCGCTCGTCTCGGCACGACGAGGCCTCGCGGCTCCAGCAGATCCGCGCCTGGCTGGGTGAGGATTTCGATGGCATGCTGGTGTTCGACGAGGCCCATGCGCTCGCCAACGCCGCCGGCACCGAGACCGAATTCGGCGCAGCCAGGGGTTCCGAACAGGGCCTGGCAGGCGTGCGTCTGCAACATGCCCTGCCACGAGCGCGGGTGCTCTATGTCTCGGCGACGGGCGCCACCGATCCTGCCAACCTCTGTTATGCCGCGCGCCTGGGGCTATGGGGACCGGGCACGGCGTTCCGCGACCGCGCGGCGTTCATGGCGGCGATGGACAATGGCGGTATCGCCGCGATGGAAATCGTCGCCCGCGATCTCAAGGCCATGGGACTTTACACCGCCCGGGCCCTGAGCTTCGCCGGCGTTGAATATGAGGCGCTCGAACATCGGCTGACCCCGGACCAGATCACCATCTATGACACCTATAGCGATGCGTGGAGCATTATACACGGGCGGCTCGAGGAGGCGCTGAAAGCGGCGAACATCGTCGATCGCATGTCGGGCGAGACGCTCAACGCGCAGGCGAAAGGATCGGCGCTGTCTCGGTTCGAGAGCTCGAAACAGCGCTTCTATTCAGGCGTCCTTCTATCGATGAAGATGCCGAGCCTGATCCGCGCGATCGAAGCGGAACTGGCGGCGGGCCACGCGGCAGTCGTGCAACTGGTCAGTACTGGCGAAGCGGTCCTCGGTCGCAGGCTTGCCGCTCTTTCCCCTCAGGAGCGGGCGCAACTGCTCGTGGACACCTCGCCTCTCGACGGACTCATCGATTACCTCAAGAACGCCTTTCCCACGCGGCAGATGCGTGCCTTTCGGGCGAGCGACGGGACGATGCGCTCGGAAATGATGATGGGCGATGACGGTAAGCCGGTTCATTGCCAGGAGGCGCTCGCCGCGCGCGATGCCCTCGTCGAACAGCTCTGCGGCATGCCGCCGATCCCCGCCGCGCTCGACGCGCTGATTGCGCATTTCGGCAGCGATGCGGTCGCCGAAGTCACCGGGCGGACCAAGCGCCTCGTGCTCGATCCACGCGGCAACCAGAAGCTCGAATCCCGCAGCGTGGGTGCCCGCAAGGCCGACAGCGACGATTTCATGGCGGGGCGCAAGACGATTCTCGCCTTCTCCGATGCGGGCGGGACCGGGCGTTCCTACCATGCGGATCTGAACTGCGGCAGCGCCGACCGCCGTCGCATCCACTTCCTGCTCGAACCGGGCTGGAAGGCGGCAACCGCGATCCAGGGGCTGGGCCGCACCCATCGTACCAATCAGGCGAGCCCGCCAGTGTTCCGCCCGGTCACCACCGACTGCAAGGGAGAGCGCCGCTTCATCAGCACCATCGCGCGGCGGCTCGACAGCCTCGGCGCCCTGACCCGCGGTCAACGCCAGACTGGCGGGCAAAACCTGTTTGACCCCGCCGACAATCTGGAAAGCGACTATGCCCGCGAGGCGCTGACGCAGTGGTATCACCTGCTCCACGCCGGCAAGCTATCCAGCACGAACCTCGATTATTTCCAGGCGATGACAGGGCTAAAGCTGGTCGAGGATCAGGGCGGCGGCCTGCTCGAGCGGCTGCCGCCAATCCAGCGCTGGCTCAATCGTATCCTGGCGCCTCGGATCGCGACGCAAAATGCGATCTTCGAGGAATATATCGGCCTGATCCAGGCCCGCGTCGATGCCGCGCGCGAGGCGGGCACGCTCGATCTCGGCGTCGAGACCATCCGGGCCGAGCGGATCGTGCCGCTGTCCGACCAGGTCTTGCGCACCGATCCCCTGACAGGCGCCGAGACCCGGCTGCTTCGCCTCGAACTGCATATGCGCCCCTGGACGACCTCGTGGAACCGGTTGGTGCATATCTGGGAGGGCACCGACGACATCGCCTTCCTGCGCAATGGCCGTTCGGGCCGGGTGGCACTGCGTGTGCCGTCCTGGTCGGTCACCGATGATGAGGGCAAGCCGGTGCCGATGTGCCAGCTCGTCCGTCCGACCGGCACCGACCGCATGTCGATGGGCACGCTCTGGACCAGCCATTGGAAGCCGATCGAGCGCGAGGATTTTCGCAAAGCTTGGGAAACCGAAGTGGCCGAAGCTTCCGCGAGGCTCGACGTCGAAACGATCAGCGTGGCGACCGGCCTGCTGCTGCCCGTGTGGCACAAACTCCCCGCTGACGATGTGCGGGTCTGGCGGATCGGCGATGCGTCGGGGGAGGCTCTGCTCGGCCGTATCGTCATGCCCGCCGCCGTCGAAAACCTCGAAGCCGAGTTCGGGCTCGCCGCTTCTGTCCGCTTGACCCCGTCCGAACTGATCGTGGCGGCGCGTAACGACGAGGGCGTGTCCGTGCCGGGCCTGGAGGGCGTGCGCCTGGTGTCGGTCTTCGTTAACAACAGTCGCCGCCTTGAACTGCGCGGGCAGAACCCGCTGGACCGCGAATGGCTGAAGGCGCGGGGCTGCTTTACCGAGGTCATCGCCTATTCGACGCGAACGTTTGTGCCGATGGACCGGGCTGAAATTGTTCTCGCGGCCATATCGTCAGCTTTGGTGGAGGGGCGAGCGTGAGGCTTGCGGAACCCGCTGCCGCTGCCGCTGATACGTCGCTGTCCAGCTCAAATCGCTTGCCTTCCTCCGGGCCACTTGGCAATAATTGCGAGCCATTCGCAATAGTGGATGAGTCGCCCGGAGAGCGCCCGATGACCACTCTATCAGCGCCCATTGAACATGGCGCGATCTCCGTTCTGGGTCTCATTCTGTCCTCCGCCCGGCGCTGGCGCGAGGCCCGCGATACGGGGCTCGCAGTCCAGCCTCACTTGTTCAGCGAGCTCGCGTTCGAAGGTTTCGACATCATGGCGCCGGTGCTCGATAGCCTGATGCACCTCTATGAGGTCGTCTTGCGCCGCCCAATGCGCGTGGGCCGCGGCGGGGGCGCTTCCCAGGACGAGGATCTGCTGCTCGATCTCCTCACAGGCACGAAGCAGAGCCGGGACTCCTTCGGGAACACCGGTGCCATGGGCCGCACGTTCGAGACGGCACTGCTGTCTACCCGGATCATGCTGCGCAAGGCCTTTCCGATTCCGGCCGCCTACTGAGCGGTGTGGCGGCATGGCAATCAAGCTCAGCGTCTGTCGAACGTCGAAGCTTTCTCGTACATTTCCTGCCAGGCCGCTGCGGCGCGCAAACAGCGTTCCCGTACCTGGGGCAGGGAGGTTTCCTCGGCTTCTGCCAGGCATTCCTTGAGGCGCTGCAGATAGAATTCGCTGTTGCGCGGCGTGAGCCGAGGAGAACTGGATGAAAGCATGGCAATGACCTGTGGGGCGTTCTCTGGAGGTGCGACGGCGGGGCTTGGGACAGGTCAGGACTTACCCGATTTGGTGCCCCGTATCACCGCCGGTCGGATGCTTTGCGACCGTGATCGGCCAAGTCTGCGGTAGAATAGGCGAAAGCTGTCCTCTTCGTAGCCGATGGCCTCGTAGAAGCGTGCAGCGGCGTCGTTCTCGCTCCGCACCATCAGCTGGATCTTGGGCGCACCGAACTGCCCGAGCCATTCCTCGCAATGCAGGATCAGCTTGCGCCCGATGCCCCAGCGCCGGAAATCCTTGTCGACCCCGAGGTAGTAGATCCACCCGCGATGGCCATCCCATCCGGTCATGGCGGTTCCGATCAGATGCCCGGCCGCGAAAGCTCCGATGATGGTCGAACACGGTCCACCGAGCGCACGCTCGGCATCCGCGACCGGATCGTTCCATGGCCGGGTTAGCTCGCACGCCTCCCAAAGCTTCACAGCCTCACCGATGTCGGACGAGACAAGCGGACGAAA
Organism: Sphingobium fluviale; assembly: GCF_004122115.1. GTDB lineage: Bacteria > Pseudomonadota > Alphaproteobacteria > Sphingomonadales > Sphingomonadaceae > Sphingobium > Sphingobium fluviale. The sequence goes on along the minus strand of NZ_SBKP01000001.1, from coordinate 180,536 downwards.
TTCGATCACGTATCCGCCTCACTCTGCGTCATGTCGGGCCGTTCTTTGCGGAACCCGTGCATGCCGAACCACCACTGTAGGGCGATGATCGCGCCCTTGGCGGGCTGGAGCAACCCGATCATCAGGATCATCGCCAACGGCAGAATGATCATCATCAGTGCGGGCACGGACAGTTGCGCATCCCGAAGCAAAGCGATGATCAGCGGCGCCATCAAATGGCCGGTCAGGAAGATCGAGACATAGGCAGGAAAATCGTCCGCCTGGTGATGCATCCAGTCCTGTCCGCAATGCGGGCAGGACTGGATGGGTTTGAGGAAGCGGAGAAACAGTTTCGCTTCGTTGCACCGCGGGCATCGACCGCACAGGCCGCGCAACATGGCCTTCCAACCTGAGGCGGGGAGCACAGGGCTCCCCGTCAGGTCGCCAGCCTCATGCGCGGGTATCGGATCGGGACTGACCGGTATCCGGTCGAAGGGCGTCACCATGAAATCAGGCATCGAGCATGCCGGGCGGGGCTGCGGCCCGGATGGCATCATCGACATGCGCGGCAAACTGCATGAAATTGCGCCGGAAGCGGTCGGCGAGGGAACGCGCGGTCAGGTCATATGCATCGCGGTCGACCCAGGTGGAGCGAGGATCGAGTATCCCCCTGTCGACGCCGTTCACCGCGACGGGGACTTCAAAGCCGAAATTCGGATCGGTGCGGAAGTCGGATTTCTTGAGCGTTCCGGACAAGGCGGCGTTCAGCAATGCCCGCGTCACCTTGATCGGCATGCGTGAGCCCGTGCCATACTGACCGCCAGTCCAGCCGGTATTGACCAGCCAGCAATCGACTCCGCCGCTCGCGATGCGCTCACGCAGCAGATTGCCGTAGACGCTGGGGTGACGCGGCATGAAGGGTGCGCCGAAGCAGGTCGAGAAGGTCGCCTCGGGCTCGGTCACGCCAATCTCCGTACCGGCCACGCGCGCCGTGTAGCCCGATAGGAAGTGATACATCGCCTGTTCGGGTGTGAGCCTGGCGATCGGGGGTAGCACGCCGAAGGCGTCGGCTGTCAGCATGATGATGTTCTTGGGGACCGGCCCCATGTTTTCGCCCGAAGCGTTGGGGATGAAGTGGATCGGATAGGCGCCGCGGCTATTCTCGGCGAGCGAGGCGTCGTCGAGATCGAGCGCGCGGGTTTCCGGATCCATCACGACATTTTCGAGTATTGTCCCGAAGCGCTGCGTGGTGGCATGGATTTCCGGCTCGGCCTCGGCCGAGAGTCGGATCATCTTGGCATAACAACCGCCTTCGAAATTGAAGACGGCGGTATCCGACCAGCCATGTTCGTCGTCACCGATCAGCGTGCGCGAGGCATCGGCCGAGAGCGTGGTCTTGCCGGTTCCCGAAAGCCCGAAGAAGATCGCGGTATCGCCGTCAGGGCCTATGTTGGCCGAGCAGTGCATCGGCATGACGCCTTTTTCGGGCAGGACGTAATTGAGAACCGAAAAAACGGCCTTCTTCATCTCGCCGGCATAGCCGGTGCCGCCGATCAGGATCAGGCGCTGCGTGAAATCGACTGCGACGACCGTCTCCGAACGGCAGCCGTGACGCTCGGGATCGGCGCGGAAGCTTGGCAGGTCGATGATCATATAGTCAGCGCCGAAGGCCGCCAGCTCGTCGGTGCTGGGACGAACGAGCATGGTGCGCACGAAAGCGGAGTGCCAGGCGAGTTCGGTGACCACCCGCACCCCGACGCGATATTCCGCCTGCGAGCCGCCAAACAGATCCTGCACGAACACCGTGTCGAGCGAGGCGAGATGCTTGAAGAAATCCTCGCGCAGGTTGGCGAAGGCTTCGCCGCTCATCGGTTTGTTGGTCGCGCCCCACCAGACCGCCGTTTCGGTCTCGGCGTCCCTGACGATGAACTTGTCCTGGGCGGAGCGGCCCGTGTGCTTGCCTGTCTCGACTACCAGAGCGCCATGCTCGGACATGCGGCCTTCACTGCGGCGCAGTGCTATTTCGACGAGTTGGGGCGTGTTGAGGTTGCGATGCAGGGCACCGCCCGATTTGACAGCGATTTCGGGAAAGCTCGGGGTGAGCATCATGGCATTGTCCTCTCAACGTCGGAATTTGAATTGAAACAGATCAGCTTTCACGATCGTCCGGGGACGACCCGAACCTGAGCGAAAGCTTGCGGCGGTGCGGCTTCTCGGGTGCGAGCATGGGCGCCGGGGATGGAGCCGTCTCGTCTCGGCGTTTTCGGCGCGGCCGATATCGCTGCCGCTCGTTCGTGTTGCGATCGTCATCGCTCATCGCCTGAACCTCTGGTCGAAGCGACGATCTGCCGGTCGCCTTCCGCCAGGGCGTTGGCAATTTCAGAAACCAGGATCGAAGCTTCAATCGGGGTAAGTGCGGCTTCGTAAAGCGAACCATCGGCCTCGTGGAGTGTCAGCACGACCCGGAAGTTCTGCAGAGCCTGCGAAATCGGGCTCAATTGGGCCGTCACCCTGCTGACGGGCAAGCGCGAATGCGCTTCGCCGACAGCGGGATCGCTCCCCACAGTACCTGATTCAGCGGATGGCATAAGTCATATATACAAATAGCCTTCTGATTTGATAAGACTGCTATTTGATGTATTAAACATCATGGAGTTCGCATGATCACTTCGCAGCAGATGCGGGCCGCGCGTGCCCTTCTTGGGCTGGACCAGCGCCAGCTGGCCGAACTGGCGGGGCTGTCGCTGCCCACGATCCAGCGGATGGAATCCTCCGATGGGCAGGTGCGCGGCGTGGTCGACACGCTGGTCAAGGTGATCACCGCGTTCGAGAGCGCTGGCATCGAACTGCTTGGCGAAAATGCGCCGAGCACCGGCGTGGGACGCGGCGTGCGGCTGCGTGAAACTGCCAGCAGCCGATCGCGCAATCCTGTGCCGTCGATGCTCTACGACAAGGCTCCCATCGAGCAGGCAGCCTCCGAGGACGCCGAGCGGTGACGACGACGTCCTATACGCCCAAGCTCATCACGGCACTGCGCGAAGGCTATTCGGCGACGACGTTCCGCGCCGACGCCATTGCCGGACTGACTGTCGCCATCGTTGCCCTGCCGCTCGCCATGGCGCTTGGCATTGCGAGCGGCGCATCGCCCGACAAGGGGCTGGTGACCGCCGTTGTCGCCGGTTTCCTGATCTCGGCGCTTGGCGGATCGCGGGTGCAAGTGGGCGGGCCCACGGGCGCCTTCGTCGTCGTCGTCTTCAACGTCATTGCCCAGCATGGCTATGACGGGTTGCTGATCGCAACATTGCTTGCCGGTGCAATCCTGATCGTGGCCGGGGCCGCCCGCCTCGGGCAGATGATCAAATATATCCCGCATCCGGTGGTCACCGGCTTTACCGCCGGGATCGCGGTGATCATCGCCTCGAGCCAGGTGAAGGACTTTCTCGGGCTGGCGATCAATTCGGTGCCTGCGGATTTCCTCCCCAAATGGCAGGCCTATTTCGGCGCCATTTCGACCATCCAGTGGACGACGGTTGCTGTCGGGACGGGGGCGTTAGCTATCATTGTCGGGCTTCGCCGTTACGCGCCGAAACTGCCTGGCTTCCTCATCGCGGTGGTCGTGAGTTCCGTCGTCGTGGCGCTCTTGAAGCTGCCGGTCGATACCATCGGTTCGCGCTTCCCGCATCTCCCTGCCGGACTGCCGATGCCATCGCTTCCAGCATTTTCCCTCGCCAAGGTGAACGAGGTTCTGCCCTCGGCCTTCACCATTGCTTTCCTCGCCGGAATCGAAGCGCTGCTCTCCGCCGTTGTGGCCGATGGCATGGCAGGAACGCGCCATCGGTCCAATCAGGAGCTGATCGGACAAGGCATCGCCAATGTCGCATCCGCGCTGTTTGGCGGCCTGCCGGCGACCGGCGCCATTGCCCGTACCGCGACCAATATTCGATCCGGCGCCAGGACACCGATTGCGGGCATGATGCATGCGGCCTTCCTGCTGATCTTCGTTCTCTTCGCCACCGATCTCATGGCTTATGTGCCGATGGCCGCGCTTGCCGCGATCCTGTTCATGGTCGCCTGGGGAATGAGCGAATACGAACGTTTCCTGGCGCTGCTGCGGATGCCGGGCACCGATCGGGCCGTGCTGCTGCTGACCTTCGGCCTAACAGTGCTGGTCGACCTGACAGTTGCGATCGGGGTTGGGGTCACGCTCGCCTCCTTGCTGTTCATGGCGCGCATGGCCGAGGCGGTCGAGGTCGATGCGGGCGTGACGAACGATCCCGAACTCGACGCCGAGGACATGCACCAGCGCGATGCGCTGCCACCCGGCGTCGAGGTCTTCCGGATCAACGGGCCGTTCTTCTTCGGCGTGGCCGGAGAGCTCCTCGACACGCTGCGCCGGGTCGGTGAGCCGCCCAAGGCCATCATCTTGCGCATGCGCCTCGTGCCGCTGCTCGATACCAGCGGGGTGCAGGCGCTCGAAAAGTTCGTCGAGCAGGCCCGTATTGCCGGCGCTCGGGTCATCCTGTCGGGTGTCAGGCCGCAGCCATTCAGCATGCTTAAGCGCGCGCGTCTTGGCAGATCCTCGGGCAAGCTCACCTATGCTCCGGACTATGCCAAAGCGATTGCCGCCGCAGCAAAGGTCGTTGGAGAAGCCTGACATGGCCGGATCGCCAAAATCGAGGCATTTACGCCTCCATGTGGGTCGGGTCGCGGATCGCCGCATGTTCAGGCTCGCTCTCGGTCTGGCCTTTCTGGCGGGATTTATTGACGCGACCGGATTTATCCTTCTCGGCGGGATTTTCGTCGCCTCGCCAGAAACCTTTGCCACGATGTTCGCAGTGAACCTGGGAAGTGGTTGGGGCAGGGCCGCCCTGATTGGCCTGCTGGTCATTGGCGTAGTGTCCGGCGCCATGGCGGGAACGCGCATCGTTCACCGCAGCGGCCAGAACCGCCGGGCCGCAATCATCGCGATCGTGGCTTGCTTGCTCGCCATTGCCTTCGGTTTGGTCTTGCGGGGAATTGCCTATTGGCCGGGCCTCTTCCTCTCCGCCGCCATTGGCATGGCGCACTGCGCGCTCGATGGTTCCGATGACCTTGTCGCCCAAGCCATGTCGGCAACGCATCAACTGGTCCGGCTCGGTGAAGGACTGGCCGATCTGTGCCTTGGGCGTAAAGCGGCGAATCTGTCCACGCCGTTGTGGTTTGGCCTTACGTTCCTCGGCGGTGCCATCGTAGCAGTGCTGAGCCACTTTGTCCTTGCGAGCGCCAGCCTCGGCCTGGGAACGGTTGCCGCCGCAATTCTTATCCCGATTGCCCTTGCCGCGGATCGCGCAGGCAGTCGCAGAGCGTAACGCACAATCTGGAGAGCCAAGTGAACGACGAAGACTATGTCTATGACGACGAATCCGGCGAATGGATGCCGGCGGCCGAACTGGCTACGCGCCGCGCCGAGGCCGAACGGGTCGAGGTGCGCGATGCCGTGGGCAACGTGCTGGCCGATGGAGATCAGGTCACATTGATCAAGGATCTCGAGGTCAAGGGCGCGGGGCAGACGCTGCGGCGCGGCACCCTCATCAAGTCGATCCGGCTCACCGGCGACCCCCAGGAAATCGATTGTAGATATGACGGCATCAAGGGCCTGGTACTGCGCGCCGAATTCGTCCGGAAACGCTGAACTTCTGAACTACCAGACCTGAATCTGCAGCCCGGCGGACAGTCTGTCTGTCGGCCGGGGTTTGCGCGGCCGACGTTGGCCGAAATGTCATGGAGGAAGTGGGGAAGGGAGAGTGCGCCCGGACGATCGGGTGCGATCCCTGGAGACCCTCATGACGCAGCACGATCCCATTCTTGACCCGCTCTTTGTCGAGAGCTTTAACGCCGACCTCGAGGCGCTGAACAGCCCGGCGCGTATCGCGATGACCAAATTGTCGTCCGGCGCCGTTGTGTTCGAACTGCTCGATGACGAGGGCCAGTTCGTCACCTTGTTCCCGGCGTCCGCCACGCCCGAAGTTACCGCCGCCGCCTATCGGCTCTATGGCCAGGGTCTCAATCGCGGCCTTCGCGCGGGCGAGGATCTTGCCTGGTCCAAGCTGCGCCACCTTATCGGTGCGGCCGCCGCCGAACGCTGACCCGCGCCGGAAACGGCAAACATCGCTCAACCGGCGACCGCGCTTCTCAATTCCATTCCGCCCCCCTCAGGCCAGGTTCCCAGAACCGGCGACCACGATGGCTGCCTAAATATTGGGCAGTCGAGACAAGGGCCGGGGTGGGCGATAGCGGCAGGTGGTCGCCCACTTTTTCAAGGAGATCGACTATGGCTGATCGAGCCAGTGCATCCATCATGATCGGCGGCGCCATCGCTCGGGGCTGCATTCCGGGTCTCATCGCCGCGATCGCGGCGGATGGTGGCCGCGCCGACGGGGAGGGCGAGGCCGTGGACGACATGTCCATCCGCGACGGCAAGACCTTGGAAGCCTTTGCCTACGAATTGCCCGGCGGCATTTTCCAGGAGGCCGAGAGCTTCTGCGAACAACACCGGCTGCCGTTCGTGCGCTCTTCGGCAAGCTGTGCCGGTGCCTTCGGACCCGAGCGGGTCATCTATACCGGCGAGATGCCCACCGTTCAGTTCGACACGACCGAGTATGACGAGGTCGTTTTGACGCGGTTCGGTTATCGTAATCTTGGCTCGCTTGAGGCGGTCGAAGACTGGTTCGCTTCGGCGGAGTTTTCGCCGCCGCCGTTCTCGATCATAGAGGGCGGGGAGGCTTCCGCCCCGGGATGCGAGGCCTGCCATGGCTGACTACCATACGCAGGGCAGCTTTGCGTTCACCTGCAACCATGCGGAAATGGCGCTGATCGAAGAAGCCTTCCAGGCGAGTTGCGATCTGCAGGACAGGAATGGTCAGAGCGCGCCGTCACCTGAGTTTATCGCGGCCTTCCCGCCGGTAACACCGGACGCCCCCTGGAGCGGATTCCTCGCCATCTTTCCCGATCCGGATTTTCCGAACTTCGGGGTCGAGTTCGAGGGTGGCAACACGCTTGACCGGCCGGAGGTCAGCACGGTTCATCTCTATAGCACGACCGACTTCCAGCCCGATGCCCTCGCACACCTCATCCAGCATTGCTGCCAGTGCAGGCCCCGATCGGCTTCGAGTGGGCCTGTAGCTGCTCACGTGCCCGGATCGGCGAATTTTCCGGCGGTTGGTGCGCGGTCTTTGCCGATCGGATCGAGATCGAGACGACCGGCGAGGCGCTTTCCCGCGCGATCGAGGGCGGGATCGTCTGATGGACGCCGACCTCTCCCTGGGTGATCCGTGGGGCGAGCATCCCGATCATCCCGTTGCCGATTGGCAGGCCGAGGTTGCGGCCAGCGACACAAGGCTTGGCTACTGGGCCTGGGTCGCCGCGCGGCTCGACTGAATCTCTCAAAACAAGGAAAACATCATGACACAGGCTTTGCCCGTGGGCGCACCCGCGCGCCTCTACAGCGAGACCGCGCACGACGAGCGGGGTAATTTTCACTATCAGGGCGATCTCTATCGCCCGGCCGACGATTTGCCGACCCTGTGTCGCCGGATCGAAAAGCACCTTGTCAGCCAGTTCCCCGAAATCCGCTTCACTATTCGTAGCGAGCGTTTTTCCGGCGGTCGCAAGATCTCTGCCGAAGTCCTCGACGCGCCGGACGATTTGTCCACACGGGAAGCGCAAGAAGCCTTCATCGTCAGGGTGCGCGACCAGATCGAGCGCTTCGGCTTCTGTCGCACCAATCCCCTGCAGGACTACTGGAACTGCTCATTTTACTCGGAAGTCGCCATTCGGCAGGCCTATTGGGGAGCGCTTGCAGCCCGGCGCGGCAAGGCCAATCCCGTCGACGATCTGGTATCCCTGGCGAGCTTCAAAAAGCGCCTGAAACCTGGTGACAGCCTGACCCTGCTGCACGCGCCCTACAAGCATCGGGCACTGGGTACGGCCCGCAGGGTCATCCAGATTCGCTCGAAGGATTTCGTGTTCGAGGGGCGCAGCTATTGCGACTTTCCGCGCGCCGCCAACTTTGCCTGCGACGGACGCCTGGTGCGGATCGCCGTCGGCAACGAGCACGAGCCAGACGCTCATTTGCTCTATGAATGGCAACCTATCGCAGCCTGAGGACCGCAGCGCTGGAGGGAGGGGGGTGGGAGAGGGTGAGCGCGGATGCGGCGATGCACCGGCTCTTCCACCTCAGTTCCCAGGAGCAGCTTCATGGCCAGTCTTGCCCGTATAATCGACCGCGATGTCCTCGACCATCCGGCGCCTGCCGGCTTCTCTAGCGACCGCCCAGTCAACACCGGCTACCGGGTCGATATCTCCCGTGGCCGCAATGTCAGCCGGGTCTCGTCCGAATGGTTCTCCCGGCCCGACGACGAACGTTTCCTTTCGCTCACCGAACTGCACGACAGCGTCCGCAGGCGCGCCGACCGCGCCACCACCCGCATCGTTGAAAGCAAGGCAGTGCGGGTCGAGGCGCGCAGCGACAATCCCGAACGCCTGTCGCTGATCGTGCCCGACGACGATCGGCCGATCGCGCCCACCAACTGGTCATTCGGCCAGCTCGCCAGCTTGGTCGGCGCGCCCGCATCCTATCTGCGCACGCTGCCCGCTGCGCTCGCTGGCATCAATATGCAACACGGCCTCCTTTCCCATCGCGGCGAGCAGGTCAAACTGCTCCAGACCGATGACAGCCGCACCGAACTGCGCGCCGTGACCGGTCCGGATTACGGTCGTATCTGGGATCACGAACTCGTGAGTGCCGTCATGCGGATCGCCGGGGACGGCGTCGGAGACACCCGCTGGAAGGTTCCCGGCGTGTTGGACTGGGGTAGCATGGTCTACAACCCGCATGTTGATGTCAGCCTGGAGACGACCACCCTTTATGCCTCGGACCGTGACGTGTTTTTGTTCCTCGTCGATGACACCCATCCGATCGAGGCGGGCAAGCTCCCCAATGGCGAACCCGATCTCTACTTCCGCGGCTTTTACTGTTGGAACTCAGAAGTCGGTTCCAAGTCGCTGGGAATAGCAACATTTTACCTGCGCGCGGTGTGTATGAATCGAAACCTCTGGGGCGTCGAGAATTTCGAGGAAATCAACATCCGTCACTCGAAATTCGCGGCAAACCGCTTCGCGCACGAAGCCGCGCCCGCGCTCGAACATTTTGCCGACTCCTCGCCGCAGAGCTTCATCCATGGGATCAAGCAAGCCCGCGAGCGGATCGTCGCCCGCAAGGACGATGACCGCGAGGACTTCCTGCGGAAACGCGGTTTCTCCAAGGCGGAGACCTCGAAGATCATCACCGCCGTGTTGGTCGAAGAAGGCCACCCGCCGGAAAGCCTCTATGATTTCGTGCAGGGAATTACCGCCCATGCCCGGACCAAGACCAATCAGGACACGAGGCTGGAGCTGGAAGGCAAGGCGCGCAAGCTGCTCGAACGGGTGAGCTGAGTGGACCGGCACCATGCCGGTGTCACACCTTTGGTGGCGGCACACCGGCATGGTGCTTTCCTTTTTTCAACAAGGAGACGTCCATGGAATTCGGGCGCTATCTCGTGCTCAGCACTGTCCATATCTGCATGAAGACCGCCGACCTGCTCGACGCCTGGGCTGTGCTCGAGCCGTCCAGCCGCCCGCTTGCCGTCGCCTCGACGCATTATGGCTGGTTCATTCCCACCCGTGAGCCCGAGGAATCTGATCGTCAGCTGATCCCCGAGGAGGTGCTGGCCGCCATGCGACTCGGGCGCGAGCAGGCCTGCGATTATCTGCTGTTCGACTGCGATGCCGGCGAAATCACCGACCTGACCATATTTCCCTGGTAGCGCCGCGCGGGGGCATGGGTCTTGGCAGCGCGGGCCAGGCTGTCGCCGCTGGCAAGGCTCATGCGGATCAGAATTTTACGGTCGCTAGCCATTATGCGCTATGGTTGAGCGACCATCGCGCAGGGAGCCGTGCGGTTCGTGGGACTTCCCTCACCATGGGGTTCCATCCTTGTGGTTGAAGCGCCAGCCGCCCTCGGACCATGCGGCGGCCAGGTCATCCTCGGGATATTCGCCCTGGTCGGTGGCACTCCGGTCGCCCACTTCTAGATAGTGGACGTCCTCCCCGGTAAGATTGACCAGATGATGGGCCATGCCTCCCGCCGGGAACCCTATGCACATCCCCGGTGCCAGCGGAACCTCGCCTGCGTCGGTGCGCAAAGTGGGGCGACCGGAGAGGATGTAGATAAACTCTTCCTGCTCTGTATGCCGATGCAGCAGGGCGGATTGCGCGCCCGGCGGCAGCACGGTGAGGTTCACCCCAAAGCGCGACAGGCCAAAGGCATCGCCAAGCTGGCGCTTGACCCGACCAGATACGCGCGCGGCAAACTGCGGCGGGTAGTTGGAGGGCTTCGCGCGTGGCGCGATGTCCATGGCGCGGCGTGGCACCGGGGGAGAAGTGGTCATGCGATTTGCCTCCGCGTGATCGTCAAGAATTGTCGGCCTGATGACAGACAATGCATATCTTGTTGCCGTCGAGATCCCGGAAATAGGCACCGTAGTAATGGGCGTGATACTGTGGTCGTAAACCCGGGGCGCCCTCGCTCGTTGCGCCGGCTGCTATTGCGATCGCGTAGGTGTGGTCGACCGTGGCGCGATCAGGCGCCAGCAGGGCCACCATGCCGCCGTTGCCCGGATCGGCCGCTTGCCCGTCGAAAGGCGGACCAAGTACGAAAAGCGGGCGGGTCGACTCCGCCGGGTTCCAGATCACCAGATGCGAGGGGGCTTCGGAATGCCGACGGCGCCACCCCAGTTCACCCATGATCGGGGCATAGAAGTCGCTCGCCCGATCAAGGTCATTCGCGCCGACAAAGACATGGGAAATCATCGCTGCACTCCTTGAAGAGAGTTTGACACGTTCACGCGCGTCAGAGGATTTTTGCTTCGATTTCGTTGAGATAGAGGAATTCCGGCGCGCAAACGCCCGCGACACGCCGGATCTCGACCAACCTCGGGGATTCGAAGAAAGCGCGCGCCGCGTCCAGCGAGGTCCAGCGAGAAAAGTGGACGACGCGCCTTGCATCCGTGTCATAGGCCAGAAGCTGATAGGCTATCTCGCCCGCCTCCCGCCGGATCGTCGCGGCATCATCGAAGATCGCCTTCCACCTCTCGTAGTCCTCGACCTCATGGATGATGAGGACATGGAATCCATCTACGCCTTCCAAAGGGGTGGTCACATCCGGACTCCAGTGTGGGCTAGGATATCCACGACGAAGCCCAGCCACATGGCGAACAACGCGACGCTCGAGGCAATATAGACGCGAGCACGGGTCCTGATCGTATTGGGGCCGATGTGGATGATGCTATGCACCAGCCGAAGGGCGACAAAGACCCAGGCCAGCGCAACCTGTATGCCCGACGCGTTGCCCGTCACGATCAGCAGGGGCACCAGAGCAAAATAGAGCACGGGCATTTCGAACAGGTTGGCCAGGTTCTGCGCGGGCCGTTCGACGGGGCGAAAATAGTGCCCAACGGCTTCCGCGCTAGCGAAGTCGGCAGCCGTCGGCCGGTTGGCGGCAATATGGGCGAAGCGCTGCCGCAGAAGCACCGACCAGACCGAGAATATCACTGCAGCCATCGCCACTGTTGGCCAGATAATGGCCAGATTCGTGTCCCTCATCGCTGCGCGCCTCCTCGCTTATCAACCTATTCTGAGTCCATTTTACATACTTAGATATAGACGCTGGATTTGCTTTTGCAACCCAGATATTCTCCAACGCATGCCCACACCCCCGTTTCGACGTCAGTCCCCGATCCACATCAGCCGCTGCACGCTCGCAGCAAGCTTCGATTTCCTAGGGGATCGCTGGTCCTTGCTCATCCTGCGCAGCGCCCTCTTTGGTGTGCGTCGCTATGATGATTTCCACACCGAGATCGGCATACCGCGGACCGTCCTTGCCGATCGCCTCAAGCGCCTCGTCGCCTCGGGGCTGATGGTCCAGCAGGACTACAAGGCGGACGGGAGCCGACCGCGAAAGGAATATCTCCTCACCGAAATGGGCGAGGCGCTGAGGCTACCTTTTCTGGCGATGCGCCAGTGGTCGGACCAGTGGGTCGGTCAGGGCAGGACGCCGCCAATGACCATCATACGCAAGTCGGACGGATCGGAGATACGCGTCGCCTTTGTCGATACGGAGGGGCGCGTCGTTCCAGGAGATGACCTGGCCGCCCGGTTCGAGGATTGGGCCCCGTTTCCCATGGAAGGAGCTGAGTAGCGCTGGAATGCAGGTTTCACCGCAGTTACGAATGCTGAAGCCCGAGCACCTACGCCATGTCCACGCCGCCAGCGATCCCTCCTGTTCCAACCGTTCGGCAGCAATTTCGGCGACACGCGCCCTGACAGCGAGGCCTTCCTTCGCCAGACCTCGGCAAGCTCGCGGGCCATCGCGATCAGCGATTCGGTTGCCTGCGCCTTTTGCGTTCTCGCATCCGCGCACGATCTTGCCGCTGCCTCCGATGCCGCCGACAATCGCGATCTCTATCGTCATTTGGCCGGCATGGAGGCGGCTTCGAGCTTCTCGTTCCAGCCTGGGCGCTGGCCGCGCCTGCTCACGCCGTCGCTGCACCGGGAGATAGTGCAGGCCAAACGCGATGCCGCATAGCGCCGTGCGATCGAGGCGGTAATGTCGCCCGGCCTGCGCTTTGTGAAGCGCAAGCCGCCACGGCTGCCGACCCTGGTCGAGGCGCAGGTTGTTGCAGTTGCACGGGCTGGGATATTGCGCCGCCACGGCCTCGACAACCGCTTTCCCGATGCGGTTTCAGTGCGCCGGAGGTTCGCCGGCCTTATCGACGCGCATGCGGCATGAAGGCGGCGGTCTGGTGCCTGCGCGAAAAAGGGGAGGCGGGAAGATCGGATGAGGCGAGGGGAATAGTCCTACCGCCCCATCCGGAGTGCGCTCATGTCCCTTCCCGCCACCATCCAGACTGCCGTTGGCCAGTCCATCCTCGGAAAAATTACGAGGCTGTACAATAACAGCGTCGCCGACGTTTTGAGCGAGATGCTGCAGAATTGCCGCCGGGCCGGTGCGACGCGCGTCGATATCGACAGTTTCGAGCTGGCTGACCGGCAGATTCTTGTCATCCGCGACGACGGCAGCGGCATCGACGATCCAGCCAAGCTTGTGACGCTCGGCGATTCCGGTTGGGACAACGCGATCGTGCACCGCGAGGATCCCGCCGGCATGGGCGTGTTCAGTCTTGCCGGTCACCGCGTCGAAATCCGCTCCTTCTCGCCAGCGGCAGGCAAGGGCTGGTGCGTGACCGTTGCTCCCGATGCCTGGGAGAGCGGGGTTCCGCTGGCAATCGAGCCCTGTTCCATTGCGCGCGGCACCGAGATTCTGATCGATATGCCTGCGGCCTGGGCCAGCGCCCTGCCTGCTGCCGCGGCCACGGCGGCCACATTTTATCCGCTTCCCGTCCACTTCCAGGGAGAACGATGTGCGCAGCGGGACTTTCTTGCCGAGGCACGCCGGGTCGAGCCGTGGAACGGCTGCCGGATCGGTATCTTCCGGGGGCGGAACTACCGTTCGCCAACCGAAGTCTCGATCAATTTTCACGGGCTTACCGTGTCGTGTCCGTTGCCCAGCGTAAGCGAGGTCGACGGTGACGGGTGCTGGTATGTCCGGGTCGATATCATGGACGCCCCTGCGTTGCAGCTCGTTCTGCCCGCCCGCAAGGAGATGGTACAGAATGCTGCCCTCGACGAACTGCGCGAAGCCGCCGAAGCGGCGATCTACAGAGCTATCGCCATCAGCGGCAGCCATCGCCTTGCCCATGAGCAATGGCAGCGCGCCCATGCCTTGGGCGTGATCCTCCCCGAAGCTGCGCCCTGGTTATCGGGCTGGTTGCCGCGCACTGCCGATGCCGACGGCACTTTACTCGGTGATCCTGTCGCCGGTACTGCCATGATACTGGTTCCATGCGAGGAGCCTCCTATCGAACAATGTGCGGGCCGTATCCTGTGCGAGGGGCTGCCGCTTGGCGGGACTCTCGTTCGCGAAGTCGCCGGGTTCGAAGGCTATGGATGGTATGACGCGCTGCCGCGTGTCTCGGATATCTCGTTCAACGTTGAGAGCGATGCCGGCATCTATGTCTATCGCGGCGGCGAGAGCCCTCCTCCCGGCATTGAATCGGGCCGGGTCACCCGCATCACCCTCGACGTTGCGGTCAAGCCGTCAGCAAGCGCGACCGGGGACGATAATCGCCATAGCTTTACGGCCGACGTTCTGATCGCACCGGATGATGGCTGGTACAGCGATCTCGATCAGACGGTGATCCTGCTGACGCAGGACAGCGTCATTACGCCGCATGAACTGGCTTCGCTGATCGAGGATGCGTGCTTCACGCCGGGCGACGATAGCGGAGACGACAGCTGGGACACCCAGCACAGCTATTTCGAGAAGCGCGCACGCCATGTCGCCAATGAACTGCTGCTCGGGGAAGAGACCGCGATCCTCGAGCGTATCCGCGATGTTCTCCTCGACGAGGTGAGCTGGCTTGTTCCCGAAGGGCGCCGCGTGACGATCCTCGCCGAACGCGGCCAAATGACCCTCTCCTATGTGCCGGGCGAAGATGCGGTCATGTCTGCCTGACGAGCGGGGCAAGCTATCTACCACCCCATTGCCAATGGAAGGAACCCTGCCATGCGCCGGACCTCGCTGCATATCTACTCCACGGTGCATCTGCCCGAGGCGGAGCGCGAAGCCATCGAAAGGCTGATCCTCGCTGCGCCCCGCAATGTCGGAGGACGCCTCATCGTCGAGCATCTCGATCTGATAATCGAGCCCTACCAGTTCGGTTTTTTCGTCCATACCGGGGTTTGCGAGGACGAGGCCGAGCGACCCGACAGCATCTCGCCCGAATTCTGGGCGATCCTGCGCGCGGCTGCCCTGGCGGGCGCAGCGTGGTTGTTGTTCGACCGGGATGAGCCGCCGACGCAAGGCCTGCCGATATTTGGCGCGCGGCCGACCTCCCGATCCTTGCCATAGCCCTCGTCAACGGGAGTATCACCATGACTGACCGATATCTGCCGTCGGCCTTGTCACCCCGGCTCAGACACCTCTCGACGTTCGAGAATGCCTACAGGGTTGCAGTCCAACGGCGACGAAGCAGCGGCCGAGATCAATTCATCGTCAGTACGGGCGATCCGGTCCAACCGTTTCGCGCGACCAGCCGCTGGCCCGAGTCGCCGGAGCGCCTTCTCGCGCGGGTTGCCTGATCGCCCCGTCCTGGTCCGAAATCTGACTGGGCCGCATTGACCCGGCTCAGTCGACGACCTCCTCAATCCTGTTTCGGAGTGGCCCATGGCACGCCCTCAACAGAATGCGCGTTTACGCGCCGTGCTTTCGCACCCGCCGGTCATTGCCGCCTGGGGTGCCGGCGTCGATTCCACCGCGATGATCATCGAACTCGTCGAGCGCGGCGAAACCCCGGACATGGTACTGATTGCCCAGATGCCGGAAAAGCCGCAAACCCTGTCCTTCATTCCGATATTTCAGGCGTGGATGGATACCCATCGGGTTCCGTACGCCGTGGTTCGTTATGAACCGCGGCGCTTCAAGCATTGGCCGCCTTATGCGGATCTTCTCGAAAACTGCCTGACCAACGGCACCCTGCCGTCGATCGCTTTTTCCAGGTCGAGCTGCAGCTTGAAATGGAAGGTCGAACCGCAGGATCGCTGGGTCAAGGCGTGGGAGCCCGTCAGGCAGGCCTGGAAGCGCGGGCAAAAGGTCGTCCGCCTGATCGGTTATGACTGCTCGCCGCGCGACAATCAGCGGTATGCGCATCAGGACGGTCATGTCAGCGACCTGTTCGACTATCGCTTCCCCTTGCGCGAATGGGGTTGGACGCGCGACGACTGTATCCGCCGGATCGAATGGGCTGGACTTCCGCAGCCTGCCAAGAGTTCCTGCTTCTTCTGTACCGGCATGAAGCCCAATGAGGTTCGCGCGCTTCCGCGCGGCTACCTGCGCCTCATCATATTGATGGAAGCGCGCGCGGCTCCCCGGCTTCGTACCGTCGAGGGGCTATGGCGCAAGGGCACAAAGGGCATGCGCGGGCGTGAGGCCCGTCCCGGCTCGATGACCGAATTCATCCGGACCGAGCGGTTGCTCCCGTTCGGCGAAATCGACGACATCGTCGCGCATGCCCCCGCCGATCTGATCGCATTTCTGGACGCCGCGGCCTCGGTGCCGCTGGTTGAACGGGAGCCGTTGCGCACTTGGCTCGACCGCTTCAATTCGGCAGCCGATCGTCTCGCCGCCTGACCCATGCTCCCTGCTGGTAATCGGGCCATTCCTGCCTCATTTTGCCTTGACCGGGCGCGCAGCCCAGCGTGACAGCATCGTCATGCGCCTCGCCGATCATCTTGCCGCAAGACGATGCCTCTATGCACGGCCGCTTGCCACAATGCCCGATGTGCTGCTGATCGATATTCCGCCGGTCTTTGCGTCACCCAGTCTGCCACTTGGGCGCTATTATCCAGTCATCATCGAGACCGATGCCGAATATGCTGAAATGGAGGCTTTCCTTGATCGGGATCGCCCGGAGTTGATTGTCCCGGACTTGCTGGATCGCCGTCCGTCTGCACTGCACGGCGGCGACATCGTCATTGCGCGCTATGCACCGTCCGCACCGGGCTGGCCCTGGCTGCTGATATGCCGCTGGCCCGCCGACTATGCGGCCATGGTGCCGAGGCGGGGCGACTATTTTGCCCGGCGTACCTATACCAGCGAGGTCTTCGAGACGGTCGATGATCTTGCGGATGCCGAAGGCCGCTTGCTCGGCGATCTGGGATCGCATCGCCCCGTGCGGTTGGCAGCGCTGCCCGAGATCATGGGGCATGCCTAATCCGGTATTCGCCGGTGGCAATAGATGCCTTGAGAGTGGGCCTACCCGGACGAATTTGCTGCTGCATCGAATTCCCTGATCGCGCCGATCTGCTCCTCGACCAGTGATTGCAGCGCCTCGAACGCCGTGTAGCAATGCTGGCATTCGGTAGTGAGGAGGCCGATAATATCCGCCAAGGCCAGCGGCTCCCGGCCGCCGAACCCATAGTAGAACCCGCCGGTTTTCTCATTCCTGTTGCGCGTGACCATGCCGGTCATGCCGATGACAAAACGCGGCGAAAACCGGTGATTATAGGCGTTGCGAAAATCCCCCGTCGCATCCCGAAACGCTTTGGCGCCAATCGCTTCGACCGCCCGCTTGAAGCGATTGTATGTCTTGCCCCAACCCCGGCCGTAAATGCCGCTCGTGTTCAGATCGATCTCGACATCGAGCGGCAGATCGTCCTGCCATGACGCAAAATCGCGGGTCATATTGGCTTGGTGGCACAGATGAGCCGCAGTAAAGGCCAAGCGCGACTTGATCGCGTAGGGCAGGTTCACTGCGTTGGTCGCCAGAATGTCTATGAATTCATGGGTGGCCGCCATCTTCGCATCGTCATCCATCCTTTCGATGACAATGGCCCAGGCTTTGAGGCGCTGCACATGGTTGGTGAGATCGTTAAGTGTATTCGCCAGCTCGGTCGAGAACTCATCCAGCATCTGCGCGTAGGGCATCCAGACCGCGTTCAATTTGTCCGGCAATTCGTACCAACGATAGGGCATGAAGCGTCCGATCAGCGGCAGTCCGGCACGGGCCTCCCGATAGGCGCGATATAGCCGGACGTCGTCTTCAACCTCGTTGCCAGTGATCGCCGAAGAGTCCGACATGGTCATCCCAGCCTGCTGAACATGCTGCGCTGACGGGGCAGGATCAGCCGATCGTCCCAGGCGATGGTTTTGGCCCGCGGCTTCTCCTTGCCCTCGTTGGAGACGATCATGAGTTCGCCTTCGTCGCGCAGCAGCCGCAACTGGCTGGACAGGATTTCGGAGGTGACGGGCGTGTCGTTGCAGTTGCCGGCGAAGAGCTGCTCAACCACGAGTCCACCCAGGTCGCCCTGATTAGCCGCATGGATCATGCGCGGCAGTTGATCGATCACGGCCGCCTCGGACCTGGCACGCGCGTCGTCATCGAACATGAACTGCATCAGATCCTGCCGCAGATCCTTCGCCGGATTGAACCCGAGGGCATGGAACCCCGCGCCACCATGATGCTGGAAGTGGTTATTGATCCGCCAATGGAGCTTGCCCATTTCGTCCCGCGCCTGGCGGTGGCCCGAAAGGTGGAGGAGCCAATAAGACCGATGGCTCTCCACAGAGTGGATGAAGAAGGGCGTATAGAACAGAGCGCCCGTGCGGGACTGGACATGGCGGTAGAGCCCGTTCTGGATCAGAAATCGCCAGCCGTCCCCATTCTTGAGTTCGAGAAGCGCACGGACATCTTCCCGCTGAAGGTCGAGGCCGAGCAGGGCTTCCGATTCCGCGCGCTTTTCGGTCAGGAAGTCGATCAGCGCATCGACGGCGAAAGTCAGCAGGATTTCTGGGTTCTTGATCTCGTTCAGGATCGACCGGATCGTCGTGAAACGGACATCACTCCAGCCATACTGGTCGAGGAAGAACAACGAGCGCTGCGCGGTTCCCTTGGCCCGTATCCGCGCGACAATGTCCGGGCATGCCTCCTCGAAGGTCGAACACTGCAGGAAGATGTCCGTGCCGAGGCGCGAGCCATAGCCACGCTTGATCAGGAGATCGCGCAGGAAGGCGATGTGATCGGCATTCTCGTCGACGAAAACGAAATCGGCGCGAACCTCAAATCCCTTGATCCGCGCGGCATTGAGGGTCTTGTCTGCCTCCTCGACCGCGCGGAGCAACCGCAAGGGGGAGCCCTCGGCATCGCCGCCGCGGTGCCGATAGAGGCCGCCGCCGCAAAACCCGTCGACTATCGTCAGGTTCAACATCGTCTGGCTGAACGTGCGCGTCAGCCGTTCGACGTAGATGCCGAGATACTGCTCGAAGATCTCGTGCTTGGCGACACTGTGGTCGCCGAGGATCGGCAGCGCTTCGCCAAGGCGCCAGTCGTAGTGCTTCCTCGTCACGAAGCGGCGGACTTTCGTCGCTTGGGGCCGAGATTCTCGCCCATGCTCAGGATATAGTCGGCGCCCTGCAGCCCTTTGGAATGCGGCCCCGCCCAGAGCAGATAATAGAGCGGCGCGCCTTTCGAATTGCGGATCAGCCGCGGGGTGGAAACGTGACCGAACGCGGATTTGAGCCGTGCCCGGTAGAGCTGCAGCAGACGCTCGGCATAATCCTCGCGCTTCTCGTAGCCCCCGCTGTTGAAAAGGCCGCGACTGCGTTCGCGGTACACCTCGTCAAACCATGCACGCGATCCGAAATAGGCATCCAGCGTCTTCGCCCAGGCGTCTGGGATTTCGCCCGAATTGGGCAACATCCGCTGGATCGCCATGCTCAGCGCGAAATTGACAACCACCTCGAAAATGCCGGTATCTGCAAGTTTCTGGACGCTGGCCCATTCCAGATGCGCGCCGAAGGGATCGAGGAAAGCGACGCCGCGATGGCTCGATCGGGAGATCGGCTTGGCCGCTACCCACTCGATGCCTTCGGCAGCGCCCATGGGAAGGATATCGATTTCACGGGATCCCTCGAACTCTCGCCTGACCGCCTCCAGTTCCGCGCATCGCTTCGGATCGTTTTCGATGAAGACATAGCGCGAGAACGGATTGGCGACGTTGAGCGCGATCCGGGGCGAGCCGTCGATCAGCTCGGCCTGGTCCGCGTCCGCCTCGGTATCCAGCTCGAACAGCGGGATGACCTCGCTGGCCGGCGCGGCATCCTTGCGGATCCGCGCCTGGCCGCCGCCCGCGAAGGCATCGACATAGATCGTGCGCCAGGGCTGGTTCTTGAGAACCTTGGTGTAGAAGTCGAGATAGCGGGCGAGGGCATCCAGCTTCTCCCGGGCCCAGGGGCCGACAACCGCAATGTCCGGCATTACAGCGCCTCCAACCGCGTTTCGGGGAACTGGTTCCATTCCTGACCGTCAAGCTCCCGGCCTCCGGACTTGGGCCGCAGCCCGCCCCATTGCTTGAAGAAGAAGGCGACATTTTGCGCGAGGCACTGATCGCGCACTTCGCGGACCCATTCGAGATGAATCGGCCTGGCGCCGGGGCCGGATTCGCCGCCGGCGATGACCCAGTCGATGCCAGTCAGATCCATCTCGCCGACAGCCCCGATGAGCGGCTCGACTGAAAGGAACCGGACTCCGGCGGGGCTGTCGCGCAGATGGGTTATCCGGGGGACGCCGCTGGTGTCTTCGACCGACACGCCGCACCAGATGTGGCTGGGGCCGCGCTCTTCGCCATATCGCGCGCGCAGGTAATTGCGCATCGGCGAACTGCGCTTGGTCAGGACCTGGAACGTGTGCCAGTGCGCCGCTTCCATGGTGTCGAACACGCTGTCGATGAAATGGCGCGGCACCTTTTTGTGAAAGAGGTCGCTCATGGAATTCACGAAGATCATGCGCGGACGCTTCCAGCGCAGCGGCTGTCCCACCCGCTCTGGCCGCAACGTCAGGTCGAAGCCGTTCTCGAACGGGTGGCCGGGTACTCCCCGCCAGCGCTCCGCAAAACGGGCAGCGTAGCAATTATCGCAACCGCGTGTGATCTTCGTGCAGCCCGTAACCGGATTCCACGTTGCATCCGTCCATTCGATTGCCGTTCCGTCAGACATTGCGCAGCCTAATATGAGGCCTGCACACTAGCAATGGAACGAATGGAGAACAATCCTCGGCCATCAATTTCAATTCTCTCTTCCGATCGCTTTTTGTGCGGCTTCGCGCTCCTCGTGCTCGAACGCGTCGGCAAAATCATCCAGTTCGGCCGCGCTGATGCCAAGCCGGGCGCCTTCTTCGCGCCAGGCCGCGACCGCGGCCTCGACTTCGGCGAGAATGGCACGCGCCTGATCCGCCGCTATCCTGAAATAGGGTATCACCGAGAGGAGCGCTTCGATCGTCGCTTCCGGCCCGGTGTCTTCCGATATCCAGGTCTTGAGCTCGCGCAGGCGCTCCGGGAACGGATTGATGTCGAACGCTGGCGCCAGCCGCCATAGTCCGCGCTCGACATGCAGGAAGCCATGGTTGAGCAGATGATCGTCGACGTTGGTGATGAGGATCGAGAATGCCATCCGGCGCCACAGCTCCTCGCTGTCAGCCTGCGGTGCCGCGCCGTTCTGGCGCAACGCATCGACGATTTCCGTATAGGCATGTTCGCCATGATCGCCGGGCTCAGCCCCCAGCATTGTCGCTGCTGAAATATACATGAGCCGTCCGCCTGTCGCAGGACGGTCGAACCGCCGGATCAACGCAACGGGTGTCCCGTCGCTGTCGATGATGCGCGCGTGCGCAGCATCGATGCCAGCGCGGCGAGCCAGACGCATGGCCAGCACCTCACCCTTGGTCACCGCACGTTCGTCGCTGATGCTCGGAAACTTGCCGATAGCCAGCCGGCCATCCTCGTCGAGCACCGTGCACTTTGGGCGCAGGCCTCCGAGAGAAGTTCCACGCCCGCGCAAATAGGCAAGGTCGGCTTCGGTTTCCGTACCGCGCTCGACCGCATGGCTGGCAGCAAGCAGTTGTCCGATTTCGATCAGGGGCGGCGTCGTTCGTCGCCCGTCCTCCTGTGCCCGCTGAAAGACCCCGTCTTCATCCTGGAGCCGCAGCGCGCCGACACGGCTGACGTCATCGACCGCGAGCAGATAGTCGAGCGAATTGAGCGCCTGTCCGGCGACAGGCGCGCCGCGCCGCCTTGCCTCCTGCCGGCGCTTGGCGTGATCGCGCTGGATCACGCGTCGCCCCCATCCATCGGGCTCGGTGTCCGCTATGGCGGGATGGAAGACCGAGCCGTTGCCCTGCTTGCGATGAAACTGTGGACCCGCGACGAGTCGCAGCCCCGGCTCGATGGCGAACCTGTCCGGGCTGGTAAGCCAGGCCTCGTCATATTCGAACGAGGCGCTTTCGCGGGCGCCCTGCTGATCATAACGCAGAACGCCGACGGGACGGGCCTCGTCGCCCATGAATATACGGATGGTGCGGTTCACAGGGGTCTCGCGGTCTTGGGCGGACGCACGCGCTTCGGGATGCGCTGCTGGTCGAGCAGCAGTCCCTGCTCGTCGTGGCGCGCATCGAGCACGTCGCCGAGCACGTCGTTGAAGCCGAGCACGAAAAAGGCCATGGCATAAGTGCCGAGTGCCACCGAAGGATCGCCCTTTTCGATCTTGAGATATGTGCTCTTGGCGACGCCCAGACGCTCCGCCATCATCTGAACCGTGAGGCTGCGCTTGCGCCGGGCGAGCGCAATGTCCGCCCCTAGCTTGGCAAGGGAGCGCCTGACACGCATCGGCAGAGTTTCAGCGACAGTCGACTTCACTTCAAGGCCTCATATATACGACCATAATCATAATTTGGTAGCGTATATAAGCCCTAAAGATGAGGATGTCGATGCATCTTCTCCCTATGCCGACCTGTCGAACCTTCATTTGCGTCCGCGCTCGCGGTGTAATTTCCGATGTGGACTGAGGTTCCGCAGGGGGTGGAGCTTGATAGCTGCGCTGAGCAGTGGACGGTTCAGGCGAGGGGCGATAACCGGTGGAGGCAATCGTCGATCAGCCTGTCCAAGTTCACCAACGTAGTAGCTGCGGAACTACAATACGACCGATCAGGCCGCCCACCAACACCGGAAGCGCGTGCCAGATGCCGAGGTGGTAGATGGTTTCCGCCGGGCAGGACAGCCCATAGACGGCGGTTCCCAGCGCGGTCGCGGCGACCCCGAGGTGTATCCCAGCGGTTCGCGGTGAAACCGGCGCCCCGCGCCTGAGCCACAGCAGGAGTGCGCCTGCCACGACAAGCGAGGATAGCAGCGCCTCGACCAGGCAGTGCCAGCCCGCGGCGACGTCGAGCAGATGGGGCAGGTCCGCACGGTGGGCCGCGAGCAGCGCCAGGGTAACCGCGGGAAAGACGGCCGCCATGGCCAGGGCCCAGCCGGTACCGTCATGCCGGTTGCCCACGCGCGGGCTTGCCATGGCGATCGTGCTCGCGCTGGCCGCCACACCCAACAGCAGAAGAAGGCCGTTCGCCAGCAGGAACATCGGCGAGACGGCGCCAGCCAGCACATTGCCGGCAATCCCGTTGATGGCCAGAACCAACAGCCCGGTCAGCACTGTGGCCGCCAGAACCAGCGCGCCGCCTTCGGCGCGGCGCAGCGGACGCACGGGAACGAGCTCGTCCACCAGCGCATCGATGAGACTGTTGCTGTCGTGCTTCATGTCAGTCCGCTTTCTCGATCAGCGCGGCCAGCCTCTTGAGGCCGCGATGGATATTCACCTTTACCGAGGGCTCGCTCTGCCCGCAGCGGGCGGCGGCCTCGCTGATCGAATGGCCTTCGATCTTCACCAGCTCGATAGCCCGCGCCTGTGCGCGTGGCAGGCTGCCGAACAGCCGATCGAGGCTGATCCGCGCCATGACGGCATCGGCGTCGCCTTCATGCGCGGCGTCGGACTCGCCCAGTTCGACTTCCGCTCGCCGGTAGCTGCGGCGCAGGTGATCCACCCAGCGATAGCGTGCGATCGCGGCAAGCCAGGGCAGAAAGGGCCGGCCCGGATCATAACTGGCGCGCTTGGCGTGGAGCGAGACCAGCACTTCCTGCACGAGATCGTCGAGGTGGGCGGGCGGCACCTTGCGCGCAAGGTAGCGCAGCAGCCAGCGCCGCGCCTCGGCGAGCAGCACCGCATAGGCCTGCCGGTCGCCGGCCTGCGCGGCGGCCATCAGGCGGGAAAGGGTCTGCTCGTCGGCCATCATGCGGATTTGCTCGCTCGAGGGATCATCCTGCCAGCTGCCGCATCAAGCGAAAAGAGCCCGCCGCCCCGCGCGATCAGGACAAGGCACAGCGCCACCCAGATGCTGTGGACACTCCACCAGGCTTCGGGAAACACGAAGATCTGGATCACCATCGTCATGCCCAGCAGCGCCAGCGCCGAAAGCCGCGTCGCCAGCCCCAGGACCAGCAATATCGGGAACAGGTGCTCAGACCATGCCGCCAGCGGCGCTGCCAGTTCGGGCGGCAACGGTACGCCCTTATAGTCCTCGGCGAAGAGGAAACGCGTGGCGTCGCTGATCTCCAGCCAGGTTCCTTCGACCACCTTGCTGCGGCCCGATCGCCAGAAGATGCCGGCAAGCGCGATGCGCGTGGCGAGCAGAGCGACAGCTCCCGGGATGCGGCCGGAAAGCAGGCGAACGATCCGGTCGTGCCAGTCGATCAGACGGCGCATGGCGTTACCCTCCCGAAGGATCAGCGGTTGATCGGCGTCAGCGAGCCTGGCCCCTTCGGCGTTTGGGTGCGGACGCAGCTGCCCTTGGGCACCAACTTCCAGGCGTTGCCCTGGTAATCGCGGGTTGCGGTGCCGGCGCAGCTTGTGCCCGGTCCGGCGGCGCATTCGTTCTTCCCGGCCTTGGCCACGCCATAGCATTTTTCCATTTCGGGCTTGGCGGCATCGGCAGGAGTGGCGGCAAGGCTGGCGGCGATGCCCGCCGACAGGGCGATACCGGCGATTGCCAGCGATGCGTTTCTGTTCATCGTGAACGTCCTTTCGTCATGGCGTTGCGCCACGGCCTGGCCATGGCTGCCCTGTGGTTCGCGAAAATCGGGGCAATGGTTACACGTCCATGAATTTTCGGGCGATGTAACCTCGCACGGCGTTCCGGCGAACCCTGTCATGCCCAGCGGGCAAGACCATTCGCTTGAAAGGACATTCCATGACGATCACCCGCAAGACCGCCAGCATCGCTTCGGCCGCCGCCGCGCTCGCGCTTTCGGCCGCCAGCGCCTTTGCGGCCGAGCCGCCCGCCGGCAGCACCGGCCGCGCCATCGGCAAGGACGATGCCGTCCATTGTTATGGCGTCAACAGTTGCAAGGGCAGCGCTGACTGCAAGACCACCACGCACGAATGTAAGGGCATGAACAGCTGCAAGGGGCAGGGCTTCAAGGCTATGGCGGCGGGGCAGTGCCTGACGCGCGGCGGCACCATCGGCGACCTCGGCTAAGCAGAGCGGGCCGGTTCCAGCTGGAGCCGGCCCGCTGCCACGGAGTATCGCATGAGCGGGATCCCTTCCTTTCACGGCTTCGGGCTCGGCCTTCGCCGTCCCCATTATTCCGCCTTCATGGCAGGCGATGTGCCGGTCGATTTCATCGAGATCATCTCGGAAAACTACATGGTCGACGGCGGCCGCCCGCTCGCGGTGCTTGATGCCGTGCGTGAGCGCTATCCGGTAGCGATGCATGGGGTTTCGCTGTCCGTAGGTTCGGCGCAGGGGGTAGATTGGGACTACCTTGCCCGGTTGAAGGCGCTGGCAGAGCGGATCGAGCCGCTATGGATGTCCGACCACCTGTGCTGGACGCGCACCAGCGCCCACAACAGCCACGACTTGCTGCCGCTTCCCTATACGGCGGAAGCACTCGACGTGGTCTGCGCCAACCTCGCTCGCGCGCAGGATGCACTGGGGCGGGAACTGTTGCTGGAGAACCCCTCCAGCTATTGTAGCTTTCCCGATGACGAGATGGCCGAATGGGAGTTCCTCTCCGAAGTCTGCCGCCGCACCGGCTGCCATCTGCTGCTCGACGTGAACAACGTCTATGTCAGCGCGCGAAACCACGGCTTTGCCGCGGATGACTTTCTCGCCGGCATACCGATGGAGCGCGTGCGCCAGATCCATCTTGCCGGCCACACGCCGGGCGCCATCCTGATCGACACGCATGATCGGGAAGTCTGCGACGATGTCTGGGCGCTCTATGCCGAGGCCATCGCCATGACGGGGCCGGTCGCCACCATGATCGAGCGGGACGATGCGATCCCGCCGCTTCCCGTACTGCTGGCGGAACTGGACGTCGCGCGGGACATCGCCGCCCAGACGGAAAGGCGGGCGGCATGAGCCTCGCCGCGCTCCAGCAGGAGTTCATGGGCCATGTGCTCGACGAGGAGCGCCCGCTGCCGCGGCATTGGGATGCGCGCATGGGCGAGGGGCTTGCGATCTATCGCAACGCCTATCGCACCCGGCTGATCGATGCCCTGCGCGAAACCTCCCCAAAGACGGCGCTATGGGTTGGCGACGAGGCCTTCGCGCAGGCCGCCGCGCACCGCCTGATCCTCCATCCGCCGCAGGGCTGGACCTTGGACCTGATCGGCGAGGGCTTCGTCGAAACGCTGGAGGAACTGTTCGCCGCCGATCCCGACGTGGCCGATCTCGCCTGGCTTGAATGGGCGATGCATCTGGCCTTCACCGCGCCCGATTGCCCGCCGATGGACGCGGCCGGCTTTGCCGAAGCGACGAGCGATTTCGGCGAGGAGGATTGGGCGACGATGCGGCTCGCCTTCATGCCCTCGCTCCATGTGCGAGCGGTGTCGCGCGACTGCGGCGCCCTGTGGCGGGCGCTGGAGCGTGAGGAACCGCCGGCCAATGCTCCTCTGCCAGAATCTCCGATGCATTGCATCGTCTGGCGCGAGGGGCTGGAACCCGTGTTTGCCCAAGTTCCGGCGCGCGACGGCAACCACCTCGCCGCGATGCGGGCCGGTTCCTCGTTCGGAGAGATCTGCGCCGCGTTGGCGGAGGAACTGCCGGCCGATCAGGCGGCCGCCGAAGCCGGAGCCATGCTCGGTGACTGGATCGGGAGAGGCATCGTGCAGGGCGTCTCGTCCGGCTTGCCGGTAGCCGGATAATCCGCGTGTCAGAATTCCAAGGCCAATTCCACCCTGTCCCCTTCGCCGATCTCTTCGGCGCACCGGATCGAGGCCTTCACGGGCAGCAGCCAGCCGCCCTCCTTCTGCGGGAAGACGGATGTGCTCCAACGGCTTTCGCCGATCCGGGCGAATACCCTCATCGAACCGAAGCCGCGCACGGTCCCGGTTTCGAGCCGCCGCATCAGCCTGGTCGCCGAAAGCATCTCGCCCGCTTCGCCGTCGATAGTGATAAAGAACCAGTTTCCGCCGCTACTGCCCGACCAGCGCCACAGCGGCGCGGTATGTCGTATCGTTTCCATTCGCATTCCATGCCCGCCTGCGATGAGGAAGGGCAAGGGTCAAGCTCGACGCAGCTCGATCATCCTGACATAATGCTGTCAGGAGCCTTGCGCTAATCCAGGGATGCCCAATCCGACAAAAGGACAACGCCAATGTACACGCTCCACATGAATCCCTGGTCGTTCTATGCGCGCCGCGTGATCGCGCTGCTGGCCCAGTGCGATCTGCCCCACGATCTGCGCGAGGTGAACATGATGGCGGGCGAGCATCGCAGTGACGCCTTCCTCGCGCTCAACCCCAACGGGCAGGTGCCCGTGCTGGTCGACGGCGACCTAGCGCTGGCTGAAAGCAACGCGATCCTGCGTTACCTGTGCAACAGGCATGGCCTCGACGACTGGTATCCCGGCGACCCGTGGGCACGCGCCGAGGTAGACCGCTGGCTGGACTGGACGCAATGCAGGCTTGCGCCCGCGACCCGCGACATCGTGTTCAACACCGTGTTTCTGAGGGAACAAGGAAACAAAGCGGAGGTTGCGAAAGGGCACGAAACGCTCGCCGGCCTAGCGCCCATCCTTGAGGAGCGGCTGAGCAAGTCCGCTCATGTCGCCGGCCCAACGCCCACCATCGCCGATCTCGCGGTCTTCTCCTGTCTGTCGCAATTGGTGCTTGCGCAGGCACGCCCAGCGACGCCCTCGATTTCCGCATGGTATGATGGCATGGGGGCGATGAAGGGCGTGGCCGTTGCTGAAGGACTGATGGCGCACGCCATGGCGACCTGACGGGAGACGCAATGCGCCGGGCGGACCGCCTGTTCCAGATCATCCAGATCCTGCGCGGCGCGCGGCGGCCGATGACCGCGCGGGAATTGGCGGACGAGATGGAGCGCGACCCGCGCACCATCTATCGCGACATGGCAGACCTCGTCGCCAGCGGCGTGCCGGTGCGCGGCGAAGCCGGGGTCGGCTACATTCTGGAAGCGGGGTATGAGTTGCCGCCGCTGATGCTGACCGCGGACGAACTGGAAGCCGCGTTGCTCGGTGCCCAATGGGTCATGGAGCGCGGCGATCCTGCGCTGGCCCGTGGCGCCCGAGATCTTCTCGCCAAGCTCGAGGCCGTCCTGCCCGGCGACATGCGGCATCTGACCGACAGTTCGGGGCTGCTCGCGGCGGGGTGCGTACGCGACATGGCGTGCGACGCCATCGATATGCAGGCCCTGCGCCGCGCGATCCCGGAGCGGCGCAAGCTGAGCCTCACCTATCGCGACGAGCAGGGACGGGCGAGCACCCGCATCATCTGGCCAATCCATATCGGCTATTTCGAACGGGTACGGCTCATCGTCGGCTGGTGCGAACTGCGCGGCGCGTTCCGCAACTTCCGCTCCGATCGGATCGCATCCGCGACGATCCAGACCGAACGATTTGCCCCCACACTTCGCCAGCTCCGCAAGCAGTGGAGAGAATCCGAAGTTCGCGCTCCGCAAGCTGTCGCTGGCTCACCGGCCTGACCCGGCAAGGGACCATTGTCCAGCGAGCCCAACTGCCTGCCCGTTCCCTCTACCTATCGAAAGACCGGTGCGCGCCGCGCCGCGAATGCTTGCACCCCCTCTATGCCTTGAGGTGCGCCAGCGGCACGGGCGATCGCCCGGCCCTCGATTTCCATTTGCACCTCAAGGGCGTTACCGGACGAGCAGAGCAGCAGCTTCTTCACCATGGCCTGCGCACCGCGCGGACCGGCGGCTAGCCGACGACACAGGTCCATGGCCGCCTCGTCGAGTTCGGCCGCGGGAACCACCCGCGTCACAAGGCCCCAGTCCAGCGCTTCGCTTGCGTTCAGGCTGCGGTTGGTGAAGGCCATTTCCTGCGCGCGGCGCAGGCCGATCAGGCGCGGCAGATACCAGGTCGAACTGCCGTCCGGGCTCATGCCCACTGCGGTGTAGCCCATGGTGAATTTGGCATTGTCGGCGGAAATGACGATATCACCCGCGATCGACAGGCTGAACCCGGCGCCCGCTGCGGCTCCGTTGACCGCGACGACGAGCGGGGCATCCATGCGCGCGAACAGCGATATCGCCTTGTGCAGATCGTCGGCGAGTTGCTTGACGCACCGTGTGGCCTCATCGCCGAAGCCGGCAAAGGCCTTGAGGTCGCCGCCCGCGCAGAACATCTTGCCGCGCCCGGTCAGCAGCACGGCTCTCACCGAGGGATCGAGATCGCAGGCGAGCGCGGCTTCGGCCAGTTCGCGCGCCAGCTGCGCATTGAAGGCATTGCCCGCGTCCGGCCGGTTGAGGACGATCCGGGCAATGCCTTCGCTCACTTCGAACTCGATCGCATTGCCCATGATTGCCCTCCGCTCATTGCGCCACGGCGGCATGTATCATGGCTATGCATTGCCGGCGCAAGAACGCGGCAGCGATGCGACCGCTGATGCTAAACGAAATAGGGTGAGGCCATCGCGCGGCTGGCATCCGCTACTGGTCCGGCATCGAACAGGCGGGTGGTATAGGCGGCATTGAGCCCGGCAGCTTCGGTCGGGAAATAGTCGGTCGCGAACCGGGCGGCGTGCTCGATGGTGTCGAAGGCATAGAACCCGCCAGCCGAATGATTGTCCGCACCGCTGAGCCAGGTCTTGTGGAGCAGGCCGGGCTGCGCCTTCAGGACTGGGTTCATCGTGCGCCAGGGGACGGCATCGAAGGGCGCGGAGACCTGCACTTCGGTATAGAGGAATGCCGCCGGCTGCGTCCCCAGCGTTCCGCCGAAATGCAGCGAGTTCAGGAACCGGCTGGCCTCCACCACCACCGAGCCGTCGAACACGCGGGTCGTCTGCGCGACGCCGAACTTGCGGGCTTCCCCGGGGAAGTAGCCGGTGACGAAGCGCTTGGCGTTCTCCACGCTGTCGAATTCGTAGAAACCGCCGACCGAACCCGTGCCGATGCCCGAAAGCCAGGTCTTGTTGACGAAGCCCGGCTGCTTGCGGATTTCCGCGTTGAGCTCGGCCCAGGGAACATCGCCGAAGGGAAGCGCAATCTGGAGTTCGGTGTAGACGAAGGCCTTGGCGTCAGAGGGCATGGGATGCTCCTTGCGTGCAGGATAGCCGCCAGCGGTTGCCAGCGGACACGACCTTTCATATAACGGTCGTTATCCATCCATTAGATAGCGATCGTTATGCGTGGCAAACGCAAAATAACGACCGTGATGCAAAGGCCTGCCCATGCGTTATTCCGCCGAACAAAAGCTTGAAGCCCGCGCCCGTATCGTCGAGGCATCGGGCCGTGCCTTCCGCCGCCACGGCTACGGCGGCATCGGCGTGGATGGTCTTGCGAAGGAAGCCGGCGTCACTTCGGGAGCCTTCTACGGACACTTCAAATCCAAGGATGAGGCGTTCCGCGGAATCGCCGTTGGCGGCCTCAAGGATCTGGCCACCGCGATAGAGGCATTGCAGGCGGAGCATGGGGCGGCCTGGATCGATCCCTTCATCGACTTCTATCTGGGCGAGCGCCGGACCTGCGATCTCGGTCAGAGCTGTGCGCTGCAAAGCCTTACCCCGGACGTCATGCGCGCGGACGAAACGGTGCGCGCCGAATATGAAGCGGCCTTCTTGGCCGTCGTTCAGGCCGTGGCGCAGGGCTTGACCGGGCTCGAACGCGGCACGACACATGACCGGGCACTCGCCCTGCTGGCATTGCTGTCGGGCGGGGTTACGCTGGCTCGCAGCATGGCGTCGCCGCGGATGTCGGATGATATCGCGGAAGCTCTCCGGGCGGGAGCGATGGCACTCTTGCACCAGAGCTAGGGTGCGCCCAGCGCGATGCGCAGCCTCGCCTTGATGCCCCTTGCAGCGCGCATGTCGGTGAACATCCTGCTCCATTCATGCAGCGCGATGCGCACCGGGTTCCGCGAATCCATGCCGTGGACGAGACCGTAGGTCAGCCCGCCGCCTTCGGGCTCGGCGCGGAATGTGCCGAACAGGCGGTCGAACACGATCAGTACGCCGCCGAAGTTGCAGTCGAGAAAGGCCTTGTCGCGGCTGTGGTGGGCACGGTGGTGCGAAGGGGTGTTGAGCACCCATTCGAGCGCCCCGAGCCGTCCGATCGCCTCTGTGTGCAGCGGGACCTGGTAGATCAGGTTGAGGCCGAGCAGTGTCACCACGACGAGTGGCGGAAAGCCGACCAGGATCACCGCCGCGAAGAACATCCAGCCCAGCGAGAAGAACTCAGTCCAACCAAGCCGGATGGCGGAAGGCAGCACCAGTTCGCAGGCGCTATGGTGGACCGCATGGGTCGCCCAGAGCCAGCGGACGCGGTGGCTGGCGCGGTGGAACCAGTAGTAGGCGAACTCCAGGGCGACGAAACCCGCCGCCCAGGTGCGCCAGTCGTCCGCCGCCAGCTTGAGCGGGGCCAGATCGAACACAGCGCGGAAAATAGCGATCAGCGCCACGCCGGTCACCGGGCGGATCACCGCCTGGCCAAGCGCCACGCCGAAGCTGGCCGAGGCCCCGCCAAGGTCGTAGCCGCCGCGACGGCGCCGCCAGAGAAATTCGGCAGCGACCGCCAGCAGCATCACGAGCAGCACCCAGGGATGCTTCATCGCCAGTTGCATGGCGCTCAGTTCCTCATCTTTGCGGATAGCGCGCGCAGTTCGTCCTCGCTGACCAGTCCGTCGCGATTGGCATCGGCCATGTCGAAAGCCGGGGTCGGGCCGTTCACGAATTCGGCGCGGCTGATCATGCCATCGCCGTCGCGGTCATAGGCGTGGCGCAGTCCGGCCAGCTTTTCGCCGTCCCATCGCGATTGCGCGAAGCCGGGAAGATCGTCGCGGCTGAAATGGCCGTCGCCGTTGCGGTCGAAGCGCGACCATTGCGTGGCGCGGTAGCCGACCAGTTCGGCCCGGCTTACCTGGCCATCGTGATTGCGGTCCGCGGAGCGGAGCTGCTCGATGGCATTGTCGGGAATGCCGCGCGCCGGGGCGGCGGTGGCCGGCAGGGCGAGCGCAACCGTCAGCGCGGCTGCGGAAAGAACTGTCAGGCGGATCATGCGGTTCGGGCCTTTGAAGCGGCGGACGCGGGAAAGGCACCCGCGTCCGCCGGCGGGGGGCTCAGTTACAGGAAATGACGTTTCCGGCGGCATCGGTGCAGGTGCCAGAATGCACCGGTTTGCCGGTCGCGGGATCGATCGTGGTCGAGCCGGAATAGCTGTTGCCGGTCGCGGCATTGGTGGCACTGGTGGAACGCCCGCCCGACCAAGTGCCGTCGGCACCGCGAGTGAAGCTGCCCGAGCTGGCCGCGCTGCCCTTGGCGCCGCTGACGGCAGCCTGACCGGCACGGGTTACCGAACCGTCGGTATTGGCGGTAGTCGTCGAAGCGCGGTAGCCCGAGCTGCCGTTGGCACCGCGGAATGCGCCGCCGCTGGCGCGAGTGGTCGAACCGTCGGCATTGGTCGTGGTGCCGCGGGCACGCACGGCCCTGCCGTTGGCGCCGGTCGCGCCGGCGACCACGCCGTTGGCGCCGCGTGCCCGGAACGAGCCCTGGCGGGCCTCGGCGGTGGTGGCGAGGGTGATGGCGAGAAGGGCGGCAAGCGCCGTGAGGGTCTTGGTGGACTTGAGCATCGAAAAATCTCCTGGGCAGAAAGGACTTGTCCGTTGGACGCCCTGTGAATGCCCAGAAGATGCATCGCGGCGATGTCGCGCCAGCTCCATGTTGCGGCAAGCCATGACAAAACGCCGACTTTGTCACGGCTTGTCACATTTTCGACTCTGGCCGCGCCGTTGCCGCGCTGCCAAAGTCCTGCCATGAGCGAAAAGCCCGCCCGGATACTTGTCGTCGATGACGATCCCGAACTGCGCGCGCTGTTGCAGCGCTTCCTGGCCGAGCACGGCTACCAGGTACGCAGCGTCGATGGCGGCAAGGCGATGGACGGCGCGCTCCAGCGCCAGCCCGCCGATGTCGTGGTGCTCGACCTGATGATGCCGGGCGAGGACGGCTTGGCGATCCTGCGCCGTTTGCGCGCGGGCGGCGACCAGGTGCCGGTGATCATGCTCACCGCGCGCGGCGATCCGGTGGACCGCGTGCTCGGGCTGGAAATGGGCGCGGACGACTATCTCGCAAAACCGTTCCTGCCGCGTGAGCTGGTGGCGCGCATCGCCTCGCTGCTGCGGCGTTTGGGTCCGGAACGGAACATGTCCCGCGACGAGACGGTGAAGGTCGGGCCGCTCACCATCAACTTCTCCACTATGACTGCCTCGCGCGGCGGTACGGTGCTGCCGCTCTCCTCGCGCGAATATGCGCTGCTGGCCGCGCTCGCCCGCAGCATCGGCCGGCCCCTGAGCCGCGCGCAGCTGATCGACCGGGCACTGGGCCGCGATGCCGAAGTGACCGACCGTGCGATCGATGTCGCCGTCGCCCGCTTGCGCCGTGCGATCGGCGACGATGCCGCGAGCCCGCGCCATATCCGCACGGTGTGGGGAGTGGGCTATGTGCTCACCGAAGGCGACGATGGTTAGGCGCCTGATCCACCGTAACATCGCCCTGCTGGTTGGCGTCGTGCTCGCCGGGCAGCTGCTCGCGGGCCTGCTCGTCATGGCTCTGGTGGTACAGCCCCAGACCGCACGCGTTGCCAGTGTCACCGCCGACATGATCGAGGCGCTGTCCTCCGCCATGGACGGCTTGCCGCCGGCACGCCGTGCCGCGCTCATCGCCCAGATCAACCGGCGCGGCGCCATGGCGATCCGCCGGGCGCATGACGTGCCCGGCGATGGCCCGCGCTTTCCCTCGTTCATCGAACGGCAGTTCACCCGCGCGCTCGCCGATCGCCTCGCCACCCAGCGTGACCTGGTCTGGCGCACCGATGCCGGGCGTCGCCTTTGGGTCAGCCTGACGTTGGGCGGGCAGGACTACTGGGTCAGCGTGACCCCGCCGCGCAGCCGGGGGGCGATGACCAGCCTCCTGATGGCCAGCTTCATTGCCTTCCTCGTTTCTGCGGTCGGCGGGTTGCTGTTGCAGCGCCGTCTCGACCAACCGCTGCGCCGCCTGGCCGCGGCGGTCGATGGTTATACGCCCGAGCAGGCACACGCGCCGCTCGATACGTCGGGACCGCAGGAAGTGGCGGCGGTCGCGACCGCGTTCAACCGGATGACCGAGCGGCTCGCCGCGCACGAGGCCGAGCGCGCGGTGATGCTGGGCGGGGTCAGCCACGATTTGCGCACCCCGCTCACCCGCCTGCGGCTGTGCCTGGAGATGATGCGCGGTGGCGACGCCGAACTGGAAGCGACCGCGCTGCGCCAGGTGGAGAGAATCGAGGCCATGCTCGGCCAGTTCCTGGACTTTGCGCGGGGGTTCGAGGCGGAAGAATTTCAGCGCTGTGATATCGCCGCATTGCTCGAACAGGTTGTGGCCGACCA
Organism: Sphingobium fluviale; assembly: GCF_004122115.1. Lineage (GTDB taxonomy): Bacteria > Pseudomonadota > Alphaproteobacteria > Sphingomonadales > Sphingomonadaceae > Sphingobium > Sphingobium fluviale. The sequence continues at coordinate 146,144 of NZ_SBKP01000001.1, read as the reverse complement.
CGCGGCCTTGCCCCCGGTCGCGCTCGCGGCGGCGCCCGGCCTGACCGCGAAGGTCCGGCCCCTCGCCTTGTCACGGGCGGTCGGCAATCTCCTTGCCAATGCATTGAGGCACGGCGCTGCGCCGGTGCGGGTCGAGGCGCGCATGGACGACAAGAGCCTGATCATTGCCGTAACCGATGCCGGGGCCGGGTTCGAGGCCGTCAGCAGCGGGGATCTGATGCGTCCCTTCGCGCGGGGCGATGCCGCGCGCGGCGGCGATGGCACCGGGCTCGGTCTTGCTATCGTCGAGCGCGCCGTCACCGCACAGGGGGGGCATGTTGCCTTCGCGCGAACCGCCGGAGGATTCGAGGCCTGCATCACTATCAATTGCGCTTGATGTGGCTGCTGCGAAACCAGCCTCAAGTCCCCTCACCAAAATAGACGAAGCTCATCTTGTTGCCGTCGAGATCGCGGACATAGGCACCGTAGAAATCCGGGCCGTATTGCGGACGTGGGCCGGGATCGCCTTCATTGTTGCCGCCATTGGCGAGCGCGGCGGCATGCGCCGCCTGCACCTCCGCCTCGCTGCCGCACAATAGGCCGACCATGTTGCCATTGCCCGGCGCAGCAGCCTGTTTGTCATAAGGCGGCGCCACCCAGATCCGCCCGCCGCCGCGCAGCTCGTAGCAAAAGCCGTGGGGCATGAAATCGGCGCCGATCATGCCGCCTATCAGCGGGAGCACGGCATCGAAATAGGAACGAGCCCTGACGACATCGTTCGAACCGATCATCACATAGCTCAACGACATCGACCACTCCTGCGAAAACGATAAGAACATTTAATGAACGCTTGCCGCCCAAGCAACCCGTTTCAGAGTGTTCGGCTACGCAAACGATCAGGCTATCGAGTGAATCCGGTCAGGAACAGGAAATTGCCTATGCGCCTGGACGATGCGAATTCGAAATGACCGGTGAAGGCATCCGTCACCGCCGCCTCGGTTTCCGGGGCCGCCAGTTCGCCTTTGCGATGCAGCATGCCGAGCATGTATTCTCCCAGCCACCGATCACCCCGAACCAGCGTGGAAAGCGCCACCCTGCCGCCCGGCATGGCCACGCGGCGCAATTCAGCGATCAGGCCCGAAGGCGTGCCCAGAACATGCAGCGTGCCCCAGCACAGCACTTGGGAAAAGGTTCCGTCTCGAAAGGGCAGGTCGAGGGCACTGCCTTGCAGGAAATGGTCGTCTGGCCGGCGCCGCTGCCCGCGCCGCAGCATGGCCAGCGACCTGTCGAGGAAGGTTATCCGGGCTGTGGGAAGCGTCCGATAGATGTCCGCGGTGAACAGCAGCGAACCGCAGCCGCAATCGAGGATCGGTCCCGCTTGCGCGCCGGCCATGGCATCGCGGGCGGCTGCGGCGTGGCACGACGGCCAGGCCCCCCATGCTGGGCGATGGTAGAGCGGACTACCGATCAGCATGTCATAGCCCGCGGCGTGACGATCATTTGGCGCGGTCTGCTGGTCAGGTGGCAGGCTGCTCCACAGGCCGGGCGCGATGCGCACCGGGGCTTCCCGCAGACCCGGAAATGGCAGCCTATCGGATTCAAATCCGGTCACGCGATCTTGAATCCCTCCGGAGGATCGCCTGGCCCGAGCCACCCCAGCTTGTCCGGATTGCGCACCACATAGACCGTCTCGATCCGGTCATCACGAATAGCCAGTTGCAGCATCTGGTCGATGTCCTCGCCAGCCCGGACAACAATGGCCGGAATGCCGTTGATCTTGGCCAACTCGATCCGAAGAGGCGGCATATCCGAACCATACTTGCGCACCGTGCCGATGAAGAAACGCGCAATCCTGTCCGCCCCGGTGATTGCATTGCGTGCGGCCAGCACCTTGCCGCCGCCATCGGCAAGCAGCACCGCATCCTCGTGGAACAGCGCGGTCAGGGCGGCGACATCGCCGCTGGTGACGGCCATCCCGTATGCGGCCAGCAGCCGCTGGTGAGCCTCGACCGGCGGTCTTGCCATCGGACCACCTGCCTGCACGGCCTTCCGGGCGCGGGCGGCGAGTTGACGACAGGCCGGCTCGCTCCTGCCCAGCGTTGCCGCGACCTGAGTGAACGGCATGTCGAATACATCGTGCAGTAGAAAGGCAGCGCGCTCGGCCGGTTTTAGCCGTTCGAGCGTCAGCAGCAGCGCGAAGGACAGGTCGTCGGCCAGTTCGGTTGCCGCGTCGGGCGCGAGCGCCTGCGTATCGGCAACGGGCTCGGGCAGCCACGGGCCGACATAGGCCTCACGCCGGACCCGCGCGCTCTTGAGCCGGTCGAGGCACAGCCGGGTGACGATGGTAGTGAGCAGGGCATCGCGGTTATCCACCTCACGCACCGCGTTGAACCGCAGCCAGGCATCCTGGAGCACATCCTCCGCCTCGCTGCGACTGCCGAGCATCCGGTAGGCGAGGCCGAGCAGGCGCCCCCGCGAAGGTCCGAAGGGGTCAGCTTGCATGCGCGGTCTTATGGATCGCGGGCGCGACCAAAGTCGAGCCGATGCGGATCGGGCCGCAGCTCCTGACGAAGCCCAGCCCGGCCTTGATCATCGGATAGGTCCGCGACATCTGTGCCCCCAGCGTCAGATCGAGCACACCCTTGTCACCCCAGCGCGCGCGCACTTCCTCGCGCAGATCGTCGGCTTCGGGCAGGCGGGCGATGATGGCGCGGGCGAAGCGATAGCCGAGCGCGGTGTCCGCACTCATCGCAGCGACATCGCCCGCCACGATGGCGGCGATCTGATCATCAGGCATGTCTTTCTCGCGCGCCATGTCGGCAACGAGCTGGGTACAGGGGCCGCAATCCTCCGCGAGGGTGCCGGCCAGCCGCGCCGCCTCGCTGGCTTCCACCGGCACTGCCTCGCGGTGCCGGGCAAGCGCGGCGACTTTGTTGAACCGCATGCAGGCCTTGGGCGAGGCCGCATACATCGCGTGCATGTAGGACACGTCGTAGTCATAGCGTCGGCCCAAGGCATCGAACATCCGGTTGACCAGCCAGCGCATCATGCCGCGTCCTCCCGCACCGCCGCCTGCCACGGCCAGCACAGGGCAAGCCCGGCAAAGGCGAGCAATGCGATCTGGAGATCGACAGCAGCGTAAGCGTGATGGCCGGACGCCAGGGTGGTGAGGTGGAACAGTGCATGGAACACCACAAAGCCCGAAGCGCCCAGCGCCAGCAGCCGGTAGCGCGGCCGCCATGCATAGGCGAGGAACGCGATCCCCGCCGCGGTGAAGCCAAGGCCGATGTCGATCACGAAATGGGGATTGAACGGGCCGGTGGCGCTGGCTCCGGGCGCATGCAGAAACCAGCGATCTGGCAGCAGAGCGGCGAACAGGCCGTTGCCCAGATTGAACAGTCCGATCAGGGCAGAGAGAATGCGAACAGGCATGACAGGCCTCCTTTCGCATCCATGACGAGGCAGGCTGGCGGAATGTGACAGGTGACCGGTGAAAATGCACTTCGCGAACGAAGCCTTGTCTTGCGCAGTATGAGACCAGCGTTTCGAAGCTAGCCAAGATCACCCGGCTTTCCGGGTGACAAGGCAGCTATTGCCGGAAAGATCGTATCAGCCCGACGACGAACAGCGCCCATCCGGCGGTCAGAACACCGCTGCTTCCCAGCACGACAAATGAGACGAGCTTCTCGGTCTCCAGGCCTGCGCTGTGCCCCGCCCCCGCGATCGGCAGGGCTTGGCTTGCACCGGTCGCGGCGGACAGAGTCAAGCCCGTCCACAGGCCGAACATGCCCAGCAGGATCGCCGTTCGGGCAATGCCATCGACAGGTTTCCGTAGGGACACAGAGGTCCAGACCGCCCCGGCGACCATCAGCGCCGTACCGCTCTGCACCGCGGTGAGGTGGGCGGACAGTGCCATGCGCGGGTTCGCGAACATTTGAACCGCCGCCCCTTGCAGCAACCCCAGGAGAAACAGCAGAGTTCCCGCTACAATCAATGTTCTTTGTGGTGCGGTCAGCGTCACGGCAACTCTCCAATTCGTCGATATTAGCAGCTGCGATAGCAGCAGTCAGGTGGCCACCGCGAGGCACCATGCGAACAGCAGCGTCGATATCAGCCCCAGCACGCTCCTGACATGGTGGAGTTTGCCCCACGCGATCAGCAATGTCCGGCTCTCCGGTCCTGCCGGGTCGGGTCGAATGGCTTTCAACCGCTTGTTCGTCGGCATGATCGCCAGCAGGGTGAACGGCCAATTGCCAAGCAGCGCCACGCTGCCGGCAATCCAGCGCCAATCGCGTGAAAGATACCACGCGGCCAAGCCGCAGACGCCGCCGGCAATGGCGAGGCCTGACTGGATTGGCAGCGCCCTGCCATAACTCGGCTGCCACTGCGCGAGCAGCGGTCCATCCTCAAGTCGGAGCCGGGCGGGATGTTCGACGAGGGAGATGTATGCCGCTGCTCCGGTGAAGAAAGCAGCGCAGATCAGCGCGGTGGTCTTTGCCTCGGTATCAGCCGGGATGACACAGAACACAGCCAGCGTCTCCCCAAGCAGGTTGGCTCAACGCCGCGGCTGGGAAGAACCCGTGCTACGGGCGCAGGAGCTACCGAACTGCCACTCTATTTTCGGCATTTGCTGGATAGGCTGACGGCGGGCATTCAAGCTCGACGCTTCCATGTCGCGATTGTCCTGCCCGGACCCGTTCAACCTGTCGCAGGAAATTTTGCGTTTTCCCTGACAGCAGCGAACCAGCGAAACAGCACAATGCCGATCGCGACGGGGGTGAAGACCAAACCGGTCCAGAAATACTCCGCCCGGAACAGGCGACCGATGTAGCCGAACGCAAACCCCGCCCACAGTGCGGACAGCCCGACCAGGTGCAGTCGCCGCCACCAGCGCCCCATCCGGCGCTGAACGCGGTCATTTGAGGTAAGCGCCATGGCGAGAAGCAGCAGATAGACCAGCCCTCCGGCCGCCAGCGCACCCACACGGCGCGGCCGGAACAGACCGACATTGACCGCCAGCGCAGCCAGGTGCGCGGTCATGACAAAGGTCAGTGCAAGGCCGAGTTGGCGCCGGTTGCGCATGAGACCGGACAGGGCGGCATTGGGCCAGATGCGTGTCACAGGCCCCGCGAGGAACACTGCCGTGAAAATGATGAAGGCGGCGCGTGCAGTGTACCGGGCGGCGAGCAAAGCCCGCCCGGAAGCATCGTCCGCCAGCATGAATGCGCAGGCAAGGGCAGCCGCCACCAGCAGCAGCGCCGTGGCCTGGATGTGCCATGATAAGTCAGTGGATCGCGCCTATTTCATGGTGCCGGGAAATGGAACAGGCTGGCCTGCAAGACAAGTCCACGAACCGCCGTGCTTCAGTCAACAGCCCTTTCGGCAAGTGATCGAACCATGTGAACGGCGACCGTTCCATGATCGTGCAGGGTTTCCTTCTCGAACGCATAGCCCAGTGACCGGTAGAGAGCGATATTCGAGGGCATCAGCTTGTTTGTGTACAGGCGTGTCCCGCGCAGGCCCGCCTGTATGGCAAGCGTTTCGGCATGGCGCATCAACATGACACCCAGATCGCGCCCCTGGAGCCCCGCTCATGATCTCGGCGGCAACCGTTGGCGACAGAGAAACGGCGGGCGAGGCGCAAATCGATCAGATGACGGCTACGAATATGGCGGGACGTCCTTTCGTCGGGCGGCAGACTTGAAGACGGGGCGGTTTGCATGTGGTGAGCGAAGCCCCGTGTCTGCAATCGTTGGTGCTTGAACTCGCTGAAAATCAAGCCGGTCAACCGTTGTCCAATGAAAGAACTTTGCAGTATAAAGTTATTGGCATTATATGAACCCATGAATGACGTCGAATCGGCCCTCCACGATATTGCAAGGCTGCGCGATCAGTTGGCGGCGAGCAGTCGTTTCCAGGGCCTTGCGCCGGGTATCGTCGCACTCACTGGAGGCTTCGCGCTGGCGCTTGGCGGATGGCAGTATCTGGCCGGTGAGGACGATCTTCTTGCCTGGATTCTCCTTGCGGCGGTCTGTGCCGTGATGATCGGCACCGAAGCCGTCGCAAGGGCACGCAGACTTCACCGATCCATGGCAGACCGGCTGCTCGGCGCGACTCTAAACCGATTTCTTCCTGTCGCGGCCGCGGGCGCAATCATGGGAATCGTGGTACTGGCTCGCGCGCCCGAGCATAGCCGGCTGCTCCCGGGGATCTGGCAATTGCTCATAGGAGTCGGCATCTTCGCCGTCCTCTCCAATCTGCCGCGACAGATGGTGATTGCGGCCATATTCTATTTCGCCGCCGGCACGCTGACGCTCGCGCTGGGTGGATCGCCGTGGCCGTCGATATCGTGGCTTATGGCGCTGCCCTTTGGCTTGGGCCAACTGCTTGTGGCGGCCATTCTCCACCACGCATCATCGGAGACTTTGCATGGCTGATCGCCCCAAGGCGCCGTTTGCTTTCGACGGGTTGGATCGTATCCTCCATGAGAGGGCGCGGCTCAGCATCATGACTTCGCTTGCGGATCACCCTAAGGGACTGAGCTTCACCGAACTGCGCGAATTGTCTGGCCTGACTGACGGCAACCTCAGCCGTCATGTGCAGATTCTGGAGGAAGCCGGCATGGTTCTGGTGACCAAGGGTTTCGAGGGGCGGCGACCTTTGACCACTTGCGCCCTGACCGATGATGGACGGGTACGGTTCTCCGATTATCTTGCAGTCCTGGAACAGGTTTTGAGCAGCGCTCGCCGCAAGGGCGAGGCCGGCGGCAATCTCAAGGAGAAGTTCATATGAGCCCGTCGATGTTGCGGACATCGGTGCGGATTGCCCTTTCCGGGCGCGGTTCCGTGTCCCCCTTTTTGCCCATAAACTTTACAACCCCAAGTTCTTTGTATTTTGCAGATATACCGGTTCATCGCGCCCGGCAGGCGCGTGTGCTGTTCATCTACGCAATTTTGGCGATCGTGGCGGAGGGAATAGGGCTGAGCGGGCTCTGCTCCAGCGAAACCAGCGCTGCTCTGCTCGGACTGGCTTTTCCCGGTGCCGGGTTCTTGCACTGGGTGTCTGGCGGGCAAACGGTATTTGCCCTGGGCTTGTTTGCCGGTGCCTTCAGTCTGTTCGGAATCGCGCTCCTGCTCTGGTTTGGCACCGGCAATGTGCTGGCTCCGGTCACGGCGTGGATGGGGCTCGCAGTCCTCGCCGCATCTCCCCGCGTATTAAACCTGGCACCGCCTCAAGACGGCGGTGGGCATTGGCCCTGGCTGCTCGCCCCCATGGTGCTTTTGTTGGCCGCGATTGGCTGGTGTCGCGCGGCCACTGCGGCATCGTCGGCGGAAGCGCCCGCGACACCATGCTTTGCATCCCCCGGGCCTGTCGATACGATACCGAACGAGCTTTCGCACGATGACAGCAAACGCCTGCGCCTACTGCTCGATCGCGCGCTGCAGCCGGTCGAAAGGTTCGACGGGTTCGAACGGCGCGATCCGTTCCAGACCGCCGCGCTACGCTACCAGGTGAACTTCATGGCCTATGCTCTGGCATTTGCCCGGGAGCGCCATGCCCCTGCCGCCCGGGCGTGCTTTGGCGATGCACAACAGCACCTGCTGACCAAGATCGGCGACCGGCGGCTGTGGTCCTATTGGCGTCTGGAGAACGCCTGGGGCAATCTGCGGCTCGATGGCGATCCCGTGACGCGTCAGAACATCATGTATTCGGGCTTCACGGCCCTGCAGATGGCCCTGGGCGGCGGCGAGGCGCTTCACCTCCACACGAGGGGCAGACAGTGGCGCAGCTACGGGCTGGATGATGTTTCGGAACGGCTTGCCCGGCAATATCGGACGTCCTCCTATGGCCTGCTCGACTGTGAACCGAACTGGATTTATCCGCTCTGCAACCTGATCACCATGGCGGGCATCAAGGCGGCCGACGCGCGCCTTGGAACCGGCAGATGGGAAGGGCTAGCGACGCCGTTCCTTGCGTCGCTCGAACGCGAGGGCATGCGGGCGGACGGCACGTTCATCGCCTTTCGCTCGTCGCTGACAGGTTTTGCTCCGCCTGCACCCGGCGGCATCGTGATGCAGGCGTTCCCTTGCCTGTTCCTAAATGCTCTATCGCCCGGCATGGCGCAGCAGCAGTGGCACCGTGTCCGCCAGCGCCTCGACCGCGGCTCATGGCGGCGGCTGTTCTGGCCGGTCGATGTCGGCAACTACGGTTTCAGCAGAGCTTCCAGTTATGCGGCCACGGCTGCGGCCGCAGTCGAAATGGGCGATCACGAAGTGGCGGCAGAGTGCCTGCGACGATTGGAAGCCGAATGTCCGTCCCGCGAAAGTGTCGGCGTCGTCCACCGCGAGAACACCTCGCTTTGGGCACATGCGCTGGAACTGGTCGCGCGGTGCAATCGCGCCGACGGGTTGCGCGAGCTGACCACGCGCCGGTGTGAGCCCGGCGGGCCGTACCTCTCTTCCGCTCCATATCCCGACGTGGTCGTCGCCCGCGCTGTCCAGCGCGACCGGGGTCTGGACCTGACCCTCGATCCGGGACGGCCCGAGGCATCGCCCCTTCTCGAATTTGGCGGTCTGCTGCCCGAACGGCACTACCGGACGGGAATGTCGGAGCACCCGTTTCTCAGATCCGACAGCCAAGGCCGAGGCCTGCTGCGTATCGCACCGGCTGAACGCACCCGCATCACGCTCGATCCGGTCATCTGAGGGAACTCCCATGGTTTGTTGCACAATCATCGCGGCCTTGCTTGGCCTCCTCATGCGTCCGCTTCTGGCGCGGAGATCGAGCCCGCTGGCGTGGCGGCCGAGCAGCGCGAATCCTGTATCCGGCTCTTTTGCCATACGAGCAGCGGGCCGGCTGGAAAGCTTTGCGCATGCCTTCGACGGCTGGCGTTTCCTCGTCCGCAACGAACCCAATATGCGCATCCATCTCGGCATTGCCACGCTGGCCACCCTGATGGGGACCTGGTTGCGGATCGGCCCATCGGAATGGCGCTGGCTGATCGTGGCAATGACAACGGTTCTGGCTATAGAGGCCCTGAACACAGCTGTCGAACAAGCCTGCAATGCGATCAGCCGCAGCTACAATCCAGCGATCAAGGCGGCAAAGGATGTGGCGGCCGGCGCGGTATTGATCGCCGCCCTGGCGGCAGCGCTGATCGGCGCGAGCGTGTTCCTGCCGCATCTTCGATCGGCGGACCACGAGCGCATTATCCTTCCCACCACAATCTGCGGAGAGACAGGATGACCACCGCGGTGCATGCCTCGCTGAAATTGGCCAGATTTCTGCTCAAGCTTCTGGCAGCTCTGCTTGTCACTTTGATCGGCTTTATCCTGTTCCTCGCGATTCTGGGTCTGGGCGGCTGTCAATTGCTCGAATGGTCGGCGCAAAGCCGCACGCGCGATGCGCTGCCAGCCCAACTCGAAGCGGGCTCGTTCGCCTATTACAAGACGTGCGACCCGTTTTTCGGAGGGCACGCATTCGCTATCGAAATGGCGCCGGAGGCGGCTAAGCGCCTCCGGCGCGGAGGTATGGCGTTTCTCACGCCCCACAATAGCCCTTCGGAGCCGAAAAAGCCGATCGAGTGGATTGCGTCCCAGACATCCAGCTGGAACTATGACGGCGGCACGCCTGGCATGTATTGCTATGATCACTTCGATCATGATGGCCAGGATGTACTCCGGCACATGTTCCGGAAAGGAGGATATTACGCCCAGATCGGCGGTTCCACCTATTACCTCGTCCCGAGCTTGAACCTGATCGTCGGCGGCGCGCCGCCGGGGCACTGAATGCGCATTATTCTAACGGACGGAATACAGCTCCAAGGCTGCTACTGCACTGGCTCGAGTGTTCCCTTGTACGAGACGATCAGCCCGACCAACGGAAGGGAAATTTCGACATCGAACATGAAGCGGTTCGCTTCTTCTGTCTCGAAGCTGGTGCCCACCGGAAGCAAGGCCTGCGGCATCGGAATCCCCAGAACCGACCACCGGCGCGGGATTAGCAGCAGCTTTCCATGATCGATCACCAGTGCGAGAGAAACCGTGACCGCTCCGAACCGTTCGACCAGCAAGTAGTCATCCTTGCCTATTCCGCATGACTGATGCGAATCGAAGCGTTTGCCGTCGAAGTTTCGCGTCCAGCGTTCCCCGCCTCGGTCTGGACTGAAGGTGACGACAACAGGGATGCCATCGCCGGCCTTGGGGAAGCGGAACAGCAACGCGGCAAGCCTGGCCAGCAATCCGGGGCCCCGGCGTACCTGGGCAATACCGCTCCATTTCCTCCGGCCTTGGCTGGCATGCAACGCCCGCACGCTGAGGGGAAGCCGGTCGAAGGCCGGGCCAAGCACCCTCTGGTAGATCGACGACGTTGCGTCATCCTCACGAAAACCGGTGAAGATTGACCTCCCATCAAACAGCTTGTCGTAGTCGGCAAGGTTCAGCGCGCGCGTGGCTGGCCGGGCTCCGGGTTCCGGTTTCGCGCCCGCCAACACCTTGCGGATGATGGCCTCGATCGCCATCGACGGGATCAAGGGGCCGTCATCACCCTCGGCCAATAGGTGCCAGCTCATCTCGACCAGGCGACCATCGCGAAGGCCACGGGCGCGCACGAACATCCCACCGCGATGCTCGCCGAATTTCATGAGGTTGAGGACGGTGTAGAACGGGCGGGAAAATGGCTCCAGCGAAGGCAGCCGAAATCTGGCCCTGGCCTTGGCAAGCAGATTGAGGGTGCGGTGAAGGATTTCCGGAACCGGCCCGGCGCCCATCCAGATATCCGTCATCGTTGCATGCTCGGGCGGGATCACTTGCAGGTCGGGAACATCGACGAGCGAAAAATGGATGTTGCGCAGCGGCAACCGCCCCGGAACGGCGATGGTATATCGAAGGCTCTCCGCGAGGCCGATCCCGTGTGTCTGAACGCCGCCACGCAACAGTTTTACCGGCGCCCCCGCGTATCCCACCACGGCTCGCATGACATTCAGGCCGATGCCGGCATAGGGCGACGGCGCAATGCCGCCATGCACGGAGACGATATCCATGCTTTTTGCCATCTCGCGCAAGACCGCAGCCGTGAGCACGGGAAAGCTGCTGACCCCTGACAGCGCATAGACTCCGGCCTTTCTGGCCGCCTCGTCGAATTGCGACACGCCGAACACGAAATCGGCGGCATCGGCAAAATCGAGATAGTCGATGCCTGCGGCAATGCAGGCTTCGATCACGCCATAACGATGATCTCCATAGTCCTGGAACGGTCCAGAAGCATCGACGACAAGGTGAGGTCGGTATCTGTGCAGGCTCTCGGCAATGGTGCGCCGGTCGAGCTTTACCGGCTGAACGCTTGGTTGCCCGAGATAGGCCCCACAGAAGTATTGCGCCCTGGCCAGATCTCGCCCGCCTATGAGGAGTTCGACTTCCGGAAGATCGGCGAGCAAGTGAGCGAGGCGGCCGCCGAAAACGCCATAGCCACCTAGGATCAGGATCTTCATCGAACTGCTGGTACCCATATCCATCATAGCACGCGTGAACGAAATTCTTCAGGCGGAATCCAGCAGGTCGGCCGTTTTCCGAAGATCCAATACCGATTCCGTGCGATCCAGGCATAGATTGGGTCACGTAGGCGACCAGGAATCAGGCGGAACAGCGAGGCAAACCGCCAGGGAAATCCAAGGGCTTCGTAGATGCAGAGGACAGCATCGCTGTTTTTCCGGACATTTACGCCATCGACTACGATTATGGTGCTGGGGTCTGCCGGATCCACTCCATGCTCACGAAAGAGCATGGAGCCAACTTCGCCCTGCATCGACGCCAGATGAAAACGTGCTCCTTTATCGTGCTTCAGAATGAAATGCGCATTGGCCGAGCAAAGCACGCATTCGGCGTCGAACAGGATGACCGGACCATCGGGCAGTCGTGCGCTAGAAACATTTCGCGAGGCGGGATCATCTTCCATTGCCTGAATCATAGATGACCGATCGGCCGTATGCCAAGCGCAAGCGCGCCAGATCTCATCCGCAATCGATGAAGTAATCAGATCGCAAGGGGTTGTAGCCATCTGGTTTTCCGACACTATCATGCATTGTTTTCAGGAGAGGCGGAATGCAAGGCGGGGCAAGGTATCGTTTCTTCTGGATGCTGGGCGGCGCGCTGGCGATTTCATCGTCTGCGGCATCGGCCCAGACCAGTCAGGGTGACCTGAGCCTGACGATTTACAACAACGATCAAGCACTGATTCAGGACATCCGCCAGATCGATCTTCCGGGCGGTCGCAGCAGGCAGGAGTTTCCCGGCGTCTCCGCGGCGATTCGACCCGAGACGGTAACCCTCTCCGCCAGCGGCACGACGATCGTCGAGCAGAACTTCGACTACGATCTGCTCAGCCCGGCCGCGCTGATGGCCAAGGCCGTGGGGCAGACTGTCACCGTGGTTCGCACCAACCCGGCGACCGGTGCCGAGACGATCGAGACCGCGCAGATCCTCGCGATCAACCAAGGCACGCTCATGCGGATCGGCAACCGGATCGAGACGCTCGAGAACTATGGCGCACGCGTGGTATTCGCCGATCTGCCCAAGACCCTGCGCGCGTCGCCGACGTTGTCGGTGACGCTCGAGACGAAGGCTGGCGGCATGCGTCCGGTCACGCTCAACTATTTGTCGCGCGGGCTCGGCTGGAAGGCGGACTATGTCGCGCTGTTCGATGAGAAATCGGGCAAGCTCGACATGCAGGGCTGGATCACGCTGACCAACAACAGCGGTAGCAGTTTTCCGGGCGCGCGGGTCTATCTGGTGGCAGGATCGCCGGGACCCAATCCTAACGATCCCAACCGCTACAACAACAATTATGGGTACGACCAGCGCGTATCGGGCAACCGGCCCGGCACGGAGAGCGCGCGGCGGGAGCGGCTGGGCGATTTCTACGTTTACCCGCTCGCTGACCGCACCACCGTCGCCGCCGCGCAGCAGAAGCAGGCGAGCTTCCTCGACGTGACCGGGGCTTCAGCCGCCAAAGGCTATTTTTTCCGAAACGACTGGCTCGGCAAACTCGACGAGCCTGTCAGCTTCTCCACCGTCCTGCGCTTCTCCAACACGGCCGCCGCCGGAGGGCTTGGCGATGCGCTGCCGGCGGGAACGGTACGCGTTTACATGCGCGATGCGCGCGGCCAGCCGCAGTTCATCGGCGAAAATCGGATCGATCACACGCCGATGGGATCGCAGGTCGCGATCAAGACGGGCGAAGCCTTCGACGTCAAGGTTCTGCCGATGGTTGAGAAGCGCGACCGGATCACCACCGACGAATGGGAACAGACAAGCCGCTATCGCATTCGCATCAATGGCGGAACCTATATTGAAGTTCAGCGCGACGATACGAAGACTTACTATCGCACGAGCATGGCCTATCGGATTACCAATGCCCGGCCTGAACCAGTGACGGTTGAAGTGGTGCAGAACGGGCTCGACGATGGCCGCTGGCACGAGACGCGGGTTCCGTTCGAATCCACACCCGGCGAGCAGCGTTCGCTGGACGAGCGCGCCTGGCTCGTCACTGTGCCGGCCAGCGGCGAGACGACGCTGAAAGCACAGTTTGATACGCGCTACTGAGTGTGAGGGCGCTACTCCTCCTCGCAGCGTTCCTGGCGCTTGGATTGAGGCCGGCTTCTGCGCAGGTCGCGGTCACGTCGGCCGCCCCGGAATCGCTAGGCGTGACGATCTACCGCGACCCTGACCGCGAAGGCGAGGAACTGGAACTGGAATGGTTGCGCGGATACGCTCTGATCACGGAACGCCGCACCATCGACCTGCCGGCGGGCGAGGCCGTCGTCCGCTTCGAGGGCGTCGCCGGCGGCATGCTTCCCGAAAGCGCAATCGTGCTCGGTTTGCCAGGCGGCGTGCATGAGAAAAACCTCGACGCCGATTTGCTGTCACCGGGCAGCCTCTATGCCCGCAGCCTTGGCAGACCCGTCGCCCTGCGGCGACGACATCCCAAAACCGGCGAGGTCCGCGAGGAGCCTGCTGTCGTCCGCTCCGGTCCCGCAGGCAGCGTGATCGTCCAGACGCGTGCGGGGTTCGAAGCGGCCAACTGCGGTTCGCTTAAGGATTCGCTGGTCTATGACGGTGTGCCGCTGGAGCTCATGGCCAAACCTACGCTGTCGGTTGAGGTCGATTCTCCCAAGGCCATGCGCGCGACCGTGGCGCTGTCCTACCTTGCCTGGGGTTTCGACTGGTTGACCAACTACGTCGTCCACATGAAGCCCGATGGCCGGCACGCCGACATTCTGGCCTGGGTTACGCTCGCCAGTAGCGATCCGATGAGTTTCGCCGATGCCCAGGCGGCGGTGGTCGGCGGCAAGCTTAATCGCGAAAGTCGATCGTCCTGGGGCAATTCCAAGGGAGAGGAACTGACCTATCACTGCTATCTCGGTCCCTACGAAAGCAACCCTTACTCCGCCCTCAAATACTATGGCCAGATCGGCGAAGGTGGTGGCGAGGGCGAGATCATCGTCACCGCGCGGCGGCGTTCGGAGAGTCTGCAGGACGTGCCCGTATCCATGGTCGCCAGCGAGGAAGGCCTGGGCGACCTCAAACTCTATCGCCTGCCCGTGCCAACGACGATAGCCTCGAACGCCCAGAAGCAGGTCGCGATGTTCGTGAAACCGAACGTCAGGCTGGCGATCTACTATCAGGCGAATATCGGTCCTGACATCGACACGCCGCCGGCCACTCAGATGCTGCGGATGCGGAACACCAAGAGCGATGGACTAGGCATCTCGATGCCGGCCGGCAGGCTAGCTTTGTTCGAAGTGCATGGCGGCCGACCGGTTCTCGCTGGCGAAGGCGTGCTGGTCGACTCCGCGCTTGCCGAGAACATCCTGGTCGAGCTTGGCAGCGCGACGCAAGTCACCGTCCGGCAGGAAGAGGTCGCTGACAGCACCGATACGGACGATGAGCACTATTGGGAAGATCGCGAGGTGGCGGTGCAAAACGCCAATCCATGGCCCGTCGATTTCGAAGGCCTGATCTCGATCGATGACGAAGGCCATCGAATCGCACGGGCTTCAGTGAAGCTGGGGAAGAGATACGGCAAACCTGTGTGGAGGGTCCGGGTGCCGGCAAACGGCGCGGCGCGTCTTCGTTACCGGGTGATCGACATCGATTGATAACCGTGCCGGCTGGCCACGCATCACAGTGGCGCTCGGTGAGCCTGATACATCCGGCGCACCCATTCCAAGGTCGGCCGATCCGACCAGCCCGCAAGGAAAGGGGCAAGCGAATGCGGCCACCGAATTCCTGCGGAGAGGCTTTTCACCGGTTCCACATGCGGCAGGGCGAGGGGGGCCAGCAGGCTGGCGGCGGTCAGGTCGGCGCGGCCAAATTCTCGGCCGACCAGATGATCGCCGCGCTCGGCGAGCACTCGATCGAACCAGTCGAGTTCGCGGTCCACTTGCGCGATCAGGTCCGGCAGGAGACGCGGCCGCGCATTCATGCCTGCGGCCATCATTCGCCGCAGCAGCGGCCAGGTTAGCCGTCCGATTGTCGCTTGGTGGGCATTCGTGCCGCGCAGCAGCACGTCACGAATGCCTGATTTCGGATCGGACAGCAGCCCGGCGTAGAGGCACTGGCGAATGAGCGGTGCCGTCGTCTGCTCAAGCCGGCGCTCAATTTCCGGGTCTCCGCCTCGCAAGCCCGTCCAGTCTAAAATTCGGTCGCTTCCCTGGCATAGCGAACCGTCGCCGAGCAGGAGCAATGGAAGCGACGTGGCTGAGGCGCCCAAGCGCTTGACGCGCAGCGCGTGAGTGCCAGGTGCCAGTCGCTCCTCATCATAGACAATTCCCTGCAGATCGAGCGCCCAGCGCGCCCGCTCGCAATAGTGCGAAGGCGCCAGGGTCAGGAGGAGCAGACGGCGGTCCTCGTTTGCGGTCACAGATGAATCTTCAGGGCAGCCACTGCAGGAGCTTCGTTGCGGTGAGTTCCGCTGCGAAGGCCCTGATTTCAGTCTGATACTGCAGGATATGGTAGATCATGAATATGGAGAAGACGAAGAAGCCCAGCAGCGTCAGTTGAACGAATATGACGATGAATGCCGGGCTGAGGTTGAATTTGGAAACGATCCCGTTGGAAATGGCGAAAATCGGCCGGAGAAAGTGCGACTGCGGTTTTCCAAAGATCGGCGGCTCTTCCCAGTCCTTCGTCACGATGTTGAACAGCAATATGGCGAACAGCACGGAACACGCGAAAAATGTCATCGGCGAGTCTACGATAAGCGAGATCATGAACGCCGAATTTCGCGCTTGCAGTTCGAGGCAGATGTCGACTCCCTGCTTGCACAGGGTTTCCCGGATCGACACGAAGCCGTACCAAAGTCCGGCGCTGGCGAACAGGATGGTGATCGCCAGCGCATAGATCTGCGTCGCAACCGTTGCCTTGAACGAGTGATATTCGATGAGGGCATTGACCGAGTCCCGGCGATGCTTGTTGTCGTAGAGGGCGACGTTGACATCCTCTTCGAACACATCTTCCTCGCCCGGAGTCCGCATCACCCGCGAAAGGGATGCCTGGAACGCATCGGCATAGGCGAGAACACCGAGCGACCGGCGCTGGGACATGAGTCCCGTCTTGCGATGCAATTGTTCGAAGACACGCGAGAGGCCCCACTGGGTTTCGTTACGCCAGCCAGTTTCGTTGCTTTTCGGGTCTTGGTGGAGGCCTGGCTTGGTCCGCGCCAGATGGATCATCTGGTCGGCTTCTTCCCCATGGTGGGAATGCGCGTGCGCGATCGCCTTCAGAAAGTAGAATATCTGCCGTGCGATCTCGTGCAGGGCTTCGACGTCGACATGGTTGTGGTCGTACCAGAGACGGCATTCTCCCGTTCGGAACAGTGCAAATTCGAATTTCAGCGCCCGGCGGATTTTGGTGCCGTCCTCTGCTTTCAATTCAGCAACAAAGGGATCGAACCTTGCTCTTGTCCAAGGCTCGATCTCGTCCAAGGCTGCCTGGGCCTGTGCCTCAAACAGACGTCCGATGCGCTGAGATTCCGCTGCGAGATCGGAGAGCGCCGTCCGCAGTTGGTTGCGGTGCTCTTTGTCCTCATCATAGGGGAGCCAGTATATCGTCCCCCGCAGGCAGCCTCGCGCGTCGGAGATGGAGGTGAGCCTGCCGGTTCTTGGATCGAACTCGGGGCGCGCTGCAGCTTCCGTATGCCCAATCAGCACATAGTCCTGGGCGGTGTCCTTGAGAACCTGCTCGGCGATCCAGGACCAGTAGCCGAAGTCCTTGTTACGCCGGTGCTGCTTGACCAAGACCACGCGGCCATCAGGGCGAGGCTTGTCGCCGTTCAGGACAACATGTCCCGCTTCATCCGCGTGGTTGCCGATGAGACTGAAGGACAGGTGCCCGGATACAGTCGGTATCCAGCCGACCCAAGCGGCTTCAGCCGTTTCCCATGGATACACGGGCGCACTCCCCTCAGTGCGGGTGCGAACCCGTTAAAGAATTTCGCGTGAAAGCGTTCTGGTCGGCACTACCTTGAGGCCGGTTTTCGTTGCGCGTGCGCGCACACCCGCAGCGACCGATATGGTCGAGCCAGGTCCCTGAGGCGGAAGCGCGCCGTTCCACCAGGCGCGGCGGTCGAAGCCCGACTTCGCAACATCGTCCGCAACCCGAGAGCCACTCTTCCACACGCGAAGAATGCTGAGCAGCGAGAAGACTGCGAGACCCCCAAAGACCGTCACCCCGACGGCCGTGATGAAATCAGTCATGTCATTCCAATCGTATCCGTTGTCTGGACGTACTGGAAGCTTTGCCCCCTTCCGGCTGCGGATTTTGCCGCTCGCCGTCCGCGACCTTCGCTTACCGACCAGAGTTCGGTGCCTGACGCAAGAAAGAACGCCCAAAACAAGCCATTGTTCCTTTTTCGTTCGCGGATTTGGTGTGGAAACCGCGATTTTCAAGACGAGCTTGGTCGATGGGGATAGCGAATTGAGGGTGGGCGGCTGCCCGCTGCGCGGGCACCGCGCTCTATCTCCGCAGCGCGTTGCGCCGCTCCGACCGAGCTTCGGCTACGCCGAATCTCGGCCCTTCGGGTTCGCAAGGAGGTGAGGGACGCGCGCTCGCGCGTGGCGACGGTGCCGGGATCAGGCGCGGGAGCGTCGGGAGGTGGGGCGGGGGTCGCATGCACTCGCGCTGGCTTCAAGATCGGCGGCGAGCTGGTTGAGGGCGCGCGCAGCGCCCAGCCGCATCATGCCATCGCCTTGCGCGCCCGAGCAGCCGCGTGCGGCGCGCTTGCGCGCGAGCTCGGCCACGGTGCGGAGCGTTGTCGAGTCCATGACCGCATCATATCCATGGCGCGGTTTGAACGCCAGCCAATCGCGGCCGCGCGGGCGGTGGGATGAGGAGCGGCGCATGCGGAAAGGGGAGCGCGCCTGGCCACGCGCGGTGCGGGCCGCGGGGGCGGGATACCAGAGAAGAGGGGGTTTGAAGATGGTGTCGCGAAGAAATGGTTCGAGAGCGACATCGTCTAGGAGTGAAGATCATGAACATTGGTGAAATCCGCAACGTCAACGGCCGCCTCACGGGCTCGATCGCCACGCGCACCATCGACCTGCCGCGCATTGGCCTGCGCAAGGTCGACAGCGCGAGCGACCGAGCGCCGGTCTATGAGATCCTCGCGCTCAACGTCGCCCGGCGCTGGGTGCAGATCGGGGCGCTGTGGGAAGCCTTCTCGAAGAAGACCGGCGAAACCTTCCTCGCGGGCTCGGTCGACGATCCGGGCCTGCCCGAGCCGCTGCCCGTCGCGCTGTTCCCGACCGAGGATGGCGGTTACACCATCGCATGGCGGCGCGAGACCGTTCGCGCCGAGTTCGCGGGCGGGTTCGGCACCTCGCAGCGTTCGTATGACGAGCGCACACAGGAAGGCTTTGGCGGCAGCACCGCAGGCGCCGACGGCGCGCTGATGGGCGCGGGAGCCGAGGAAGGCGAAGACCTGCCGTTCTGATCCGCAACGGCAAGCCGGGAAGGGCCGGGGGTGCGCATGCGCCTCCGGCCTTTTTCTTTTCTTCTCCCAGATTCTGAAAGGCCGTCACCGTGACCAGCACCGTCAAATCCCCCAGCGTCGGGCGCTTCGCCGACCTCAAGACCCTCTATGCCGAAATGACCGCCACTCCTGAATTCCAGGCGGCGTTCGGCGATCCGCTTGCCCTGTCCATTGTCGAACCGGGTGAACAGCCCGGGGAATATGAGATGCCCGAGCCCTTCGCGGCGCAGGCCGAATGCGGCGGCATCGTCGCCACCATCTTCGACCTGTTCACCGGCACGCGGCTCGAACCGCTCGCCGCCGAAATTGCCTGGGGCTTCGTCAACAGCTTCCATTTCGTCGCGGGCAAGCTGGAACGCCGCGAGGATGCGCTGGCGATGGAAGTCGGCGATCTCGCGCGCAATCCCGACATGAGCGAGATCTACAACAACGAGCTCGAGGAGAAACAGTTGCTCTGTCAGTCGACCGCCGAACAGCGTGCAGCCGTCGAATGCATGCGCGACTATGCCGCCGAGATGTACCGGGTGCAGTCGGGCTGGCCCTGGTCGCCGGCGCGCGGCAGCAAGGCGTCTTCGGCATCGAGCGCCAGCCAGATCGCCGCGCTCGATTTCCTGCGGGCACGGGAACTCGCCGCCCGTGAGAAGCATTCGCCGCGCGGCCCCATCGTGGTCTTTTCGGGGCCTGCCCAATGGCACGACTGGGAAACGCTCTGGGCCAAGCTCGACGAGATCAAGGTGCGCATTCCGCATATGACCTTGGTGACGACCGGGCAGCGCAAGGGGGCGGACGCGATCGCGGCGGCCTGGGCGGCGCGGGCGGAGAACAATGTGCCACTGGTTGCCTATGGGCTCTACGGCAACGGCCGCAAGACCGCCTTTACGCGCAACCGAAAGCTCGCCGAATTGCAGCCGGTCGAGGCGCTGCTCTGCGAAGGATCGGGATTGCAGGCCAATCTCTACCAGACGCTGCGGCAAGCCAATGTCCCGATCCATGCCTTCCGCAAGGTCGACCAGGTGGCCGATACGGCGGTGCGGCGTATGCGCGCCTGATCGTTCCTTATTGGTGCGGGGTGGGAAGGAGCGACTCCACCACCGTTTAAGTTTGATTATGATGGTCCTGGGCCGGGCGCGATCACCGCGCGCCGGCCTATTTTTGTTTGAGGGATCCCCCGTGCCGCCGCATGGATTGCACAGATGAATATCGGTGGCTGGGAACACTCCAATCTGGAATTCAGTCCCCTCCATTTGCGATAATGGGCCGAAATGCTATTCGTGCCGACGAAGGATGTTTGAATGGCACAGATAGTTATCGGCTTAATCGCAACCGCGATCCTGATGCGGATGTCGTTCCTTGCCAACGACCGATTTGCCGACCAACCGCGTCTGCCTATGCAATGGTTTTTGGACGGCAAAGTGACCTGGACCGCACCTCGCCGTTTTGCTTTGGCGTTCATTCCTGCACTGGCGATTCCCATCATTTGGGTCACGGTCGCCCTGACGCTCTTCGTGTCACCACGCCCCGGCCAGGAAGGCTTTGAAATTCCGGTCACCCTCTTCATGGGGGGGATATTCGTCGCGGTCTACATGCTGCACCTCTGGCTTATCAATAATCACCTGAAGCGAAACGGCGGCTAACCACCCAAAGCGGTAGTCCTGACCGGCGCGTCCGGTCTGTGGTTTGTGGCGGTGCGTTATTCCAGCCCATGTTGCGCGGTGCCAACAGGGACGACACGGGCATCGAGCCCGCGTTGTCCCTCGGGTGCGTGGGGCGAGGGTGGTGTATAATTCTCTCTACAACAAGTCCGAGTGTGGCACGGGGACAGCACCGGCCTCAAGGACGACGGGGCCCCACCATTTTCTTTGGCGGATCGGGCGACAGTGCGTCCTCTCCAGCCTTGGTGGCCGCCAAAGAAAATCGTGACCCCCATCGCCGCTGACGCGGTCGCTTCGCGATCCTTGACCCCGGCGCTCACAGCCCGTGCCTTTGGAAATGCCTCTTTTCAGTCAATTCAAGGAGGCAGGCATGACCAAGGTAAACCGCACAATCCGTGACTTTTCAGAAATCGCCGACCTCATCGCGGCCGAGACGATGACGACCAGCGACAGCTTCAGCTCGGCGTTCGAGGCGGGGCTCGATACGAGCCGGATCGGGATGGGCGAGGAGGAGCTGACCTCGGATATGCCGGACGCGACCGAAGCCCAGCTTGCTACCGAGATGCTGGTGCGCACCATGTTCGACGTGCTGCGCGACACCCGGATGGAAAGCATTGCCGGACGGCTTGCCTGGGGGATCGTCCACAGCTTCCACAAGGTCGCGGAGCAGCTCGACGGGGAAGCCGACAAAGCCACGCTCAAGATCAAGGAGCTGATCCGCAGCGCCGACGGGAGCGAGGTGATGATGGCCGAACTGGAGGAAGCCCAGCTCCTCTGCCAGTCGCTCGACGAAGCGCGCGAGGCGGTCGCCTGCATGCGGGACCATGCTGCGGATACCTACCTTGCCGAGACCGGCCAGCCCTGGTCCAGCCCACGCGGATCGCTGGTCTCCTCCAAGCGCACCGCTTCGGTGATCGCGGCGCAGGATTTCCTCGCCGCGCGCAGGCAGCGCCGGGCCGATGCGCATAGCCCGCAAGGCCCGGTGGTGATCTTTTCGGGCGGACAGGTCTGGGAGGACCACGCGCTCATCACCGAACGGCTCGATGCGGTGAAGGCCCGGATCCCGGCGATGGTGCTGGCGACGACCGCGCAGGACAAGGGCTGCGACGCGATCGCGGCAGCCTGGGCGGCGCGGACCGGCACCATGCTCATCGCCTTCACGCTGGACCGGCGCCTGGGCAAGCGGGCTGGGTTCGCGCGCAACGAACAGCTCCTCGCGCTGCGTCCGGTGGAAGCGATCGTTTGCGAAGGTTCGGGGCTTCAGTCTCATCTCGCCCGCGAGGTGAGGGCGAAGGGGGTGCCGGCGCATTTCTTTGCCCTGAAGGATCAGCGGACGGGGCGGGAGGCAGCGTGAGCAGGTGAGGAAAGCGGGACCGGTCGGGCTTCGGCTCGGCCGGTCCTTCTTTTTTGCTGGCGTTGATGTCGTCCCCGCTCAGGGATGCGGCGAGCCTTCGGCTCGGCACCCGTCGCGGGGCCGATGCGCTGCCATTGATGATGGCAGCGGCCTCCTGCGCGTGGCTACGCCATGCTCGTCGCAGGGACCCGCTTCGCGGGCGGTTTTGGAGTGTCGGTGCTTTCGGGCAGGGGTTTGAGCGCGGCAATCGCGGCGGCGCCTCCCACCCGGATTGCGGCGACAACGAGATCGCGGAATTCGCGCTCGGTGAGGGTCTCCACCGCCAGCTCGGGAACGATCGCGGCATATTTGCCGCGCAGCGCGCGGCGGGCCTTTTCCACCTCTTCGCCCATCTTGCGCTGGCGCGCTTCGAGGTCGGCGAGGCGTTCTCTGTCGGTCATCTTGGGCATGTCCATCGTCCTTCGAGATGGTCTGCCCGCCGTCCCCAATATCGGGGGATTTGAAGTCGTTCGCAATCCCCGGATCGGGGTGCAAATCAAGGAGGCATCATGACGTCATCGCTGATAATTTTGCGGCACCGGAATGAGCTCACCGGCGTGCCGCCGGTGGGAAGAACAGAGCCTTCCCCGTGCCGGGTAAGGGCCGCGCCCCTTCCGGGTCGAGGCGACGCAGCGATCAAGTCGCTGCGCAAGAAAGGACGCACGGCCGTGGCCGTATTGTAATGCACCGTACGCACGGGTGCTGCGCGGATTTACCGCGCGTAATCAGAGGCTTGATATGGGTGCCATGGCACCCGCTGGACACGGCTTCTGGCACCCATGTCACCCCGGACGAGAAAGGGCTCGGCCGAAGTCGCGGATTTCCGCGGCTTTGACCCGGGTGCCATGGCGGACAACCGATTTTCTTGAGTTTTGCAGGGCTTTGCGCTATTAAGGCCCTGCTTCATGACATTCTGTCGCCGGGCTCCTCACTGGAGCAACGGCATGCACAGAATATCAGTCCGGGTGGACGACACCCTTTACTTGGCGCTGCAGCGCCGCGCCCAGGGCGCCAATCTCTCCCTCTCCGACTTTGTCCGGTCGATCCTCGTCCAGGCCGCCGATCCGCGCGGGCGTTATATCTATTCCTCGCAGGATGAGTTGCTCGGCATCTGCATCCAGATACTGACGCTGGTTGCAACCTCGATCGGCGAACGCTCTCCGAAGGTGCTCGAGCGGGGGATGGCGGATGCCACGGCAGTCCTAAAGGAGCGGGGCCTGCTCGGACCGGAGCAGGACCGGGAGGTGCGGTCATGAGCATCTTCCGCAACGACACGCTGGGAAGCTGGACGCGCGGTGGCCAGTCGATCGTTCACAATGTCCGCATGACCACCCAGGTCTTCTTCCAGACTGTCACCGCCGGGCTGGTGATCTGGGTGATCGGGATCATCTGGTATGCCCTCGAAAAGTCCACCGACTACGAACGCTATGTCCTCACCAAACTGGTCGAGGCGAGCTTCAAGGCCGACGCCGCGCCCGGCACCAACGATCCGGTGCTGTTCAAGACCCCGGCGGGGCAACAATACTGGACCTCGGCCGACTGGCTGGTCGCCTCCGATCTCGCGAAGAAGACCCTCCACAGCTTCGAGCTCTACCTGATCCACGGTGCGATCCTGTCGGGGGCCTTCGCGCTTGTCGCACTCGGCATCGCCTGGTTCTCGTTCACCCGGACGGGGAGAGGCCTGGGCTCCAACGAATATATCCGTGGGGCCCATTTCGGCACCGTGAGTCAAGTCAAACGCGCGCTCTGGCGGCAGAAGAAGGGGAGCTTCAAGATCGGCGGCGTACCCGTTCCCGACGCCTTCGAGCCCGAACACATCCTCCTGTGCGGCGCGCCCGGCACCGGCAAGACCAACCTCATCATCAAGATGCTCGAAGGCATCCGGAAGAAGGGCAAGCGGGCGATCGTCTATGATACCGCCGGCACCTTCGTCGAAAAATTCTACCGCCCCGGCAAGGACATCATCCTCAATCCGCTCGACTGCCGCACTGCGGAGTGGTCGCCCTGGGGCGACGTGCCGCGCGACTATCATTATGACCAGATCGCGGAATCGACGATCCCTGAAAAGCACGGCGATCCCTTCTGGGCCAAGGCCTCGCGCGGCACGCTGGTCGCTGTCCTGCGCAAGCTCGCGCGCGAGGGAGAGATGCTGGTCTCGGTGCTATTGGATCGCCTGCTGCGTTCCAAATTGAAGGACTTGGCCGCCTTCGCCGCGGGCACCGATGCGGCAGCCTTCATCAGCCTCGAAGGCGAGCGCACCTCGGCCGGCATCCAGGCCGAGCTCGCTTCGGTGATGAGGAGCTTCTCCTATCTCGACGACACCACGAAAGGCCTGTCGATCCGCGATTGGGTGGCAAACGAGGACGGTGACAACTGGCTGTTCATCACGGTCAAGGCCGACCAGCTGCCCTCGCTGCGTCCCTTGATCACCGTCTGGCTCGACATCGCCATCTCGGCGATCATGAGCCTCGCGCCCGATCGCAAGCGGCGGCTCTATTGCGTCATCGACGAACTGCCGACGCTCCAGAAACTGCCCTCGTTGTCGGACTTTCTCGCCCGCGCGCGCAAATATGGCGGCTGCGGCATATTGGGGTTTCAGTCTTACCCGCAACTGGAAGCGACCTACGGCATCCAGGATGCGGCCGCGATCACCGGCTATTGCTCGACCTGGGTGGCACTACGCGCCAACGACACCCCCACCGCCAAGCATGTCTCGGAGAATCTCGGCCAGGTCGAGCAGGTCGAGGCAAACGAAGGCATGTCCTACGGCGTCAACGACATGCGCGACGGGGTGAACCTCAGCCGCATGCAGGTGACCCGGCCGTTGGTCATGCACACAGAGGTCACCAATCTTCCCAATCTCTGCGGCTATCTCAGGTTCGGGCGCAGCCTCCCCGTGGTGCGGTTCGAGGACAGGTTCAACACCGTCGATACTGTCGCCGAAGCCTTTATCGAGCGCGACACGCCGCCGGTTCGCAATACCGAAGGCCGTGCGATCATCGCGGCGATCAATGGTGAGGGAGAAGGGGGAGCAGCTACCGAGCCGAGCACGAAAGCACCAACTCCTCGATCGAAGCCAAAGCGCAAGGTCAGCGGGAAATCGGACGAACCCGCGCCGCAGACCGACCTGTTTGCGCCGCCGCCTGAGGGAGCTGAGGATACAGGCGGTGCCGGGGAAGCTCCGCAAAATGAGTCGTCTTCCACCCATCCACCGGAACCGCCGCGGCCGGTGCAGGACTTCACGCTTGGGGCTCGTCGCGGCCATCGCCGCATTGAGCTCGATGTCTATGATCGGACCGACGGTCCCGCCCGCAAGGCGAAACCGGCATGATCCACCCGCGCCGCCTCAAGGGCACCTCCGCCAATATCGCCCGCTACTATACGGTGGGCGACTATTACACCAAGGGCGGGGATGAACCGAGCCTATGGGGCGGTGCTCTCGCGCCCGAGCTGGGGCTTGAAGGCAAGGTCGATCCCCGGATCTTCGCCGAACTACTCGCCGGCCGCGTTGCCGGCCAGCAACTCGGCCGTCACCGTGTGGGCGGCGAAATCCAGCATCACCCCGGTTGGGACTTCGCCGTCAATGCCCCCAAGTCGGTGTCGATCATGGCGCTGGTCGCGGGCGACGATCGGATCATCGCAGCGCATGAGCGCGCGGTCACAACCGCTCTGTCCTATCTCGAGGAGCATGCCGCGCTGCGTCGACGCGACAATGGCGAGATCGTCCACGAGACGACCGGGCGGTTGCTGTTCGCGCGCTTCACCGAGCATGCGAGCCGCGAGCTTGACCCGCATCTCCACACCCATGTCGTCGTTCTCAACATGACCAACGGGGAAGCGGGGGCGCCGATGGCGAGCCTGGAAACCCGGGCCATGTACGCCGAGCAGATTGTAGCGGGGCAGGTCTACCGGAACGAGCTGGCGGGTGATTTGCGGGAACAGGGCTTCGAAATCGACTTTGATCCCCGTCGAGGACTGTTCGAGATCACCGGCGTGCCCAAGGATTTCATTCGCGAAACCTCCCAGCGCGCCGAGCAGATCGAGGACCATGCGAAGGAACATGGCCTCTCCGGGCAGGCGGCGCGCCGTGCGTCGTTCTACGAAACGCGCGGGGCCAAAGTGAAGGTCGGGCTCGATGAACTCAAAGGCCAATGGACCGAACGCGCCCGCCCCTATGCCGAGGATCTCACCAAGGTCCAGCTAAAGGCAGCCGACCGGGAAGGGGAGGGGATCGCACTTGCCCCCCTTACGACAAACCGAGCCGCCCTGTTCGGCATCCGCCATGCCGAAACCCGCGAAGCGGTGTCGAACCTCGGCACGCTCTATCGCCATGCTCTGGCGAGCCATGTCGGTGAAGTGCGACTTGGCGACGTCCGCCCCCTGATCGACGGCCATGAAGCGCGCCGGAAACTCCTCGTCACCCGCGAGCCGACAGGCGATCGCACCCTGACCCGGGGCCGCACGACGCGGCGCAGCGCCCGGCTCGAACAGTCGCTGGTCCGCGAACTGGCCCTGGCGCTGGGCGATGCCCGGCCGATCGCTTCGTCCGATCGGCTGCTGGCCGTGCTGGAAGGTGCCGGACTCACCCCGGCGCAGGAGGCAGCGCTGGTCACGCTCGCCACAGCGACGGATCGGGCGACCGGGCTTCACGGCGTCGCCGGTGCGGGCAAATCGATGCTGATGCGGGTTCTGGCGGAAGCTGCGGGATCGGGCAGGGAGTTCCTCGCGCTTGCGCCAACTTCGTCCGCCGCCGCCAATCTCGGGGAGGGGGCGGGTGTCCCGTCGCGCACCGTTGCCAGCCTGCTCGCCGGCGGCGGACATGGCATCACCGGGTCCCATGTCCTGCTGGTCGATGAGGCCGGGCAATTGGGCAACCGCCAGGCACAGCGCCTCCTGGAAATCAGCCGCGAGACCGGCGCGCGGATGATCCTGCTTGGTGACAACCGGCAGACCGGCGCGATCGAGCAGGGCAAACCCTTCTGGCTGATGCAGAAGTTGGGACTGCCGACCGCAGAGCTCACCGAATCGATGCGTCAGGAAACTCGCGCGATGAAGGCCGCGGTCACCGAGGCACGCGCTGAAAACTATACCGCGTCATTGGCCAGGCTCGACAAGGTGACAAGTGGTGCAGACGCCGAAACGCTGGCGAAGGGACTCGTCGCCGAATGGACCCGCCTCAAGCCAGAGACGCGCGCGACCACCAATATCCTTGTCCTTGAGAATGCCACCCGGCTCATCGTCAACACGAAAATCCGCGAAACGCTCAAATCCGAGAGCGCGATCGCCGCCGAGGATACGCGCCTTTCCGTACTGACGCCCGCCGGCATGAGCGCCGAGGAAAAGCAGTTCGCGCGGTTCTACTCGGGTGGGCAGGTTGTGACGTTTTCGCGCGATCTCGCCGGGGCGGGGTTGGTACGTGACACCGAATATCGCGTAGTCGGTGTCGGCCGTGATGCCAATGGCCGCCAGATTGTCCGCCTTGCCGACGAGCATGGCCGGATCATCCGTTGGGACCCGAGGCTCGGCAGCGCGCGCCATATCAATGTGTTCAACCGCGAAGAACGCGATTTGGCCGAGGGCGATCGTATTCAGTGGCGGCTAGTAAACAAGGACCTCGACCTCAAGAATGCCGAGCGCGGGACGGTCGAGAAGCTCGAGGGAACCCTTGCCGCGATCCGCTGGGACCGGGGCGAGCGGGTGCAGACTGTCGATCTCGCCGAGCACAAGACCTGGGATCATGGCTATTCCGAGACGGTCTATTCGGCGCAGTCGAAGACCTATGCCCGCGTCTATGTGCTGGCGCCGGTCAATTCTTCGTTGGTCAACGGCCAGAATTACTACACCGCGATCACCCGCGCCCGGCTCGGAGTGAAGCTCTGGACCGAGGACGAGAAGCGCCTCGTCGAAAAGCTGGAATCGCGCTCGGGCGAGAAGACCTCGGCGCTCGAAGGGCTGGGGCGGCTCACGAAGGATTCTGCGCGCGCCTATGCCGATCGCCATGCCGACCGGCTGGACCAGGAGCGGGACGAGCAGCAGCATCTCCGTCAGGAACGACGCGAACGCGTGATGGAGCGCCAATTCGATCGCAATCGGCCGCCGGACGGTCTGGGCGAGCGCCTTGCCGAAAGCGCGCGCGGCATCGGCGATTTTCTCGACCGTATTCTGCGGTCCGCTTTGGATCGCCGGACCGAACCCGAAGTGGCGCGCCCGTCAAAGTCGGCAAGTCAACCCGAGCCGGTTCCCGATCGACAGGAACATCAACCCCAACCCCACCATCAAACCGATCACGGCCCGGAACGGTGATCGGTCTTCACCACTGCAAAAGGCATATCGCGATGAAGACTTCTCCCTCAATGCCCGAATTTGCGTCTCGCGGACGAACGATCATTCCCATCATCTGTGCCGGCCTTTCCTTCATGATGCCGATCCAGGCACAGGCACGTGGCGGCACGCAGGGGGAAGTGCGGCTGGCCGAGTGCATTCGTCAGGCGGCTGACGGCCATCCCTGGCTTGAAAAGACGCTCTGGGGCCTGCGCGACCAGGAAGGAGGGTGGATCGGCGCCCAGGTGCGCAACACCAATGGTTCGCACGACCTGGGGCCATTGCAGATCAACAGCTGGTGGGTGCCGAAGCTTTCCGCCCTTGTCGGGCGTTCGCAGGTGGAAGTCCGCACCTGGCTGACGTCCGATCCCTGCTTCAATGCAGGGGCCGCGCGATGGATATTCCTGTCGGCGCTGCGGACAACGGGGGATTTCTGGAAGGCGGTCGGCGTCTACCACAGCCCGACCGCTTGGCGGCAGCGCCGCTACGCCCTGAGCGTCGCCCGGCATATGCAGCGGCGGTTCGGGCGCGGCCTGTTCGTTAGGCCGGTTGCTCGTGATCAGGCTTCAGCGAATGTTCCGCTGAAACCCGCACAAGACGAACGCCGGGCTACCGACCCCAAAGTGCAATATCATGGCTTTGGTACTGTTTCGGGCGGATCAAGTTGAGACTGTGTCCCCGGCCATCAGGCTCGGGCAGCTACAACCTGATCCAGCGAATCCGACAGGAGCAGGGCCAGGGCCGCTGCCCGGTCGAGTGGTCTTGAGAAATAATAGCCTTGCCCGAATGAACATCCAAGCTGGGCCAACTGCGCTGCCTGGGTCTCGTTTTCGATACCCTCGGCCACAACGACAACATTCAGTTCCCGTGCGGTGTGCAGAAGACCGCCGATCACGGCTGAACCCGCCCCTTGCGGGGCCAGCCTGTCCACGAGAATCTTGTCAATCTTGATCATATCGACCGGCATCGTCAGCAGCGGCATCAACTGGCCCCCGCCTGTGCCGAAATCGTCCAGCGCGATGCGCAGCCCCTTTTCGCGCAGCGTCTGAATAGCGCCAATCACTGCCCTGTCGCGGAGTGCTGGATAGGCGCTTTCTGTGATTTCGATCACGAGATGCTCAAGCGGCAGCCCATGCAACGAGTGGGCTGCGGCAATCTGCTGATCGAGCCGACCACCGTGAAAATCGGCCAACGAAACGTTGACGCCAATATGGTCGATCGGTGCGCCTTGCCTTGACCAATCCCGGACATCCTGCGCCACGATCTCCAGCATCCGCTCGGTAAGTTCGCTGGCGATGTGGACATCCGAAGTCGCCTCGCGAAACGCCGCTGCCGCCAGC
Source organism: Sphingobium fluviale (assembly GCF_004122115.1). Taxonomy (GTDB): domain Bacteria; phylum Pseudomonadota; class Alphaproteobacteria; order Sphingomonadales; family Sphingomonadaceae; genus Sphingobium; species Sphingobium fluviale. The sequence goes on along the minus strand of NZ_SBKP01000001.1, from coordinate 116,433 downwards.
GTACCGCCGTTGGCCATCCTCAGCCGGCAAAGCGCTTCCATCGCGACGACCCTGCGCGTGTCGAAGCGAACGATCGGCTGATAGTGCGCTTCGATCCGCGCCTCGCGCAGCGCTGCATCGACATCGCGGATGGCTGCGATCCGGTGGATGATGCGGGTGTCGATACCAGGCCAGTAACGTACGAAACCGCCGCGGCCGGTCTCTTTTGCGTGATAGAGCGCAAAGTCGGCGTTCTGCCGGACTTCTTCCGCACTACGATCCCCCGGAGCGAGCACCGCACCACCTATCGTTGCCTTGGGGACAACAGCATGGCCGTTGCAGTCCAGTGGCTCTCCGAGGTCATTCAGGATCATACGGGCAAAGGCATCGAGATCGCGCAATGCGGAAGGTGACTGCACGAGGATCGCGAATTCATCGCCACCGATCCGGTAGACCCGGTCAGGTGATGCTGCCGCATTCGTCCGCGAAGCGGCAGCCTGGATCAGCAAGTCGCCTGCATGATGACCGAAGCCGTCGTTGATCACCTTGAGGTTGTCGAGGTCGAGGATGAGGAGTGCCCAGCTTCCAGGATTGTCGCAGCCCAGCTGAGCCAGAGTCTGCGCGAAAGCGGAACGATTGCCCAGGTCCGTCAGCAGGTCGACATTTGCCCGGCGCTCGCGGTCCAGCACTCTCTCGTGCCGATCGATTGCGATGGCGCAAAGATGGATGCAGGCCTCGACCATTGCAGCTTCGTCTTTGGTCGGTCCTCTTTCCTCGCGGAAGTAGAGAGCGAATGTGCCGGTGACGCGCCCGCTTTCACCGATGATCGGTGTCGACCAGCAGGCACGCAGCCCCAAGGCGAGAGGGGTGCCCTTATAGCCGGCCCAGCGAGGATCGTTCGCGATGCTGGTGACGGTCACCGCTTCGCCGAGCCATGCAGCGGTTCCGCATGAGCCAACTTCGGGACCGATCGCCAGGCCATCAAGCGCAGCGCAATAGTCCTGGGGCAAGCTTGGCGCGGAGAGGGGACGCAGCAATCCCTGGCTGTCGACGGTAAGAACAGAGCAGACTATTCCCGGCGCGCGCGTCTCGATCTCGATGCATAGCCGATCGGTCGACGACTTGAGGTCGGCTCCCTTGGCTATCAGCTCGAGAATGGTGTTGCGTAGGTCGAGCAAGCGGCTTCCTGTCCCTGCAAATGTCAAGCGCAATTGGATTGATGCTGATTCAAGACGGTCATAGGTATTTGCGATTAAGTCTTTGCTAAATGGTGGCTATCGTTCGCCACTACCGGCACTGGAAAAGGAACATCGGGAAGCCAGAAGTCTAAAACTCTGACGGTTCTGCGGACGCGCGGGCATCTTCAAGGCTGCATCAGGCCTTTCCAGGGGTGCAAAAACTGAGTGTCGCCCCGTTTTCCGAATTCTGCGACTGGTACGGTTTTAAGGAACCAGTTCGCGAATCATGGAACGCAGGCCACAATTGTTGTGCCTGCGGAATAGGTGTTCGGGGTTAAATGATACTTAAAACCCGTCGCCTTATAACCATCGAGGGAGGACATATGCGGCGTGAAGCGCACGCATCCTGGTCTGCTCCGGAGCATCGTGGCGACGAATGTTCGCCGCTACCGGCAGGCGCGCGGGCTCAGTCAGCAGGACTTCGCCAACGAGATCGACATGGACCGGACCTATTATGGCGGTGTCGAGCGAGGGGAACGCAATGTCTCGATCGATAATATCGAGCGGATTGCCAAGGGTCTTGAAATCAGTCCCCATCAATTGCTGATCGCGCGTGAGTGAGAGGAAAAATGCTGAGCGTTTTCAATCGACTAATGCTCATCTTAGTGCGAACGACTCGGCGGGGCTTAACACGGGTTTGTGCATCCCGGCACCATGCAAAAATAGTGATGCGAGTCCAAAAATCTCAGGTGGCGAGACTGGCGGCCGAGGTTTGAGGCACCTTGGTAGCGGCCCAAATGCTGTCTCCGGGTATCGACCGAGCTCGGCGCTTTGCGGCCCTCCCCGCCACAATCAGCAGGCAGCCAAGGATAACGGCGGTGGCGTCTACGCCCAGGACTTGCGCCGGATGTAGACCGCGCAGCAATAGCGTTGCTATGGGAACGCAAAAGGTCATGGTGGCAGCAGCGTAGGTGAGCTCATGACCTGATCGGGCCGCGCCGCGCAGAAGCGCGACAACTATAAAGCCCAGAAGCAGTGCGTAAAAGATTGCGCTGTGGAGACCTTCGGTCGCACTCGCACCGAGCGGCTTTGCCGCAGCCAAGGTGACCGCGATGCCAGCGATCGTGCCGGTCGGTACGCCAACCGTCAGCGCACCGAGCACCTTTGTCGCTCGCGTCTGTTCCACTGCACCTGCCTTGCGTTCGCGCTTGCGGCGGCTTTCGATCCACAACAGGTTGCCGGTGTAGAAGATGAACGCTCCGGCAAGGCCGAGCAGGAAGTAGGACCAGCGGATCGGCTCGCCACCAAAGGCGCCGAAGTGCAATGTAAAGAAGCTGGTGACAGCAGCCGACCAGCCATCCTGATGGCCGGGCATATAATCCTTGCCGGTGAGATCGCCCGTAACCGGATCGATCGAGCCATAGCCCATAGTCGGTCCGCGCATCGCGTGGCGTTCACTCAGGCCACCGACGCGGACGAAGCGCGAGCCGTCAGGGCGCTGGCTGATGTCAAGTACGAGCGGCGTGAAGTCCGGAGCCTGCTGGCGCAGACGCGCGACCATCTGCACCGGTGTCAGCATCGGCGGTGCATCGCCTTGCGCGACGGCGGCGGGACGTTGCCGCTCCGCGCCGCCGAAAGCCAGCCCCTGAGCTCCGTAAAACTGGTCGTGGAAAGCAAATACCAGCGCCGTCACTGCCATGATGATATGGAAGGGCAGACTGAAGATGCCGAGCAGATTGTGCGCATCCAGCCACATGCGCTTCACGTTCTTGCCAAGGCGCATGGCGAAGAGATCGCTCACCAGGCTGGGCAGAAGCACGATCAGGCCGGAAACGATTGCCACGAAATATAGCATGGCGATTGCGCCCATGATCGGCATCGCCACTTCATGGTCCAGCGGCAGGCCGACCTGCTGGTGCAGCACGTCAATGAACTGCGCCACCGGAGAGGGACCCTTGGTTTCGACCTGAAGACTTCCGTCCGGTCTAAGAGCCCGATTCAAAAGTTCCTCAAGCGTAGCAATACCTTGCGGTTCTGCGGATGAGCATGCGGATAGATGCGATCATGGCCCAGGCGGTTGACGAAGCGATGGTCGCTTCCCAGTCCTTTGCGAGGCGGCGGCACCGCCCCAGCCATGCGAACGTGCGCTCGACGACCCAACGGCGCGGCAGAACTTCGAAGCCCTTGGCCTTGTCGGAACGCTTGATGATCTCGATTACCCAATTCCCGGCTCTGGCGAGTGCTCTCCTGAGCTTGTCACCAGCGTAGCCACCATCGGCGAAGATATGGCGCAGCCAGGGAAAGCGCTGGCAAATCCTTTTGAGCACGTCGACGGCGCCATCACGATCCTGAATATCGGCGGTGTGCACGAGGATGGAGATCAGAAAACCGGAGGTGTCGGTCAGGATATGACGCTTGCGGCCTTTGACCTTCTTGCCCGCGTCATATCCACTCGGACCGCCGCTCTCGGTCGTTTTCACGCTCTGGCTATCGATGATGCCCGCACTGGGAGAGGCCTCGCGCCCCTCGATCTCTCGCAGGTTCATGACCAGCAGCGTGTTCATCACCTCGAACAGTCCCGCATTACGCCAGGCGTAGAAATAGCGCCGAACCGTCGAGACCGGTGGAAAGCACTTGGGCAGCAGGCGCCAGGCACATCCGGCCGAGGCCAGGTAGAGCAGAGCGTTGGCCACTTCGCGCATATTCGTGCTGCGGCGCCGACCGCCGTGTTTTGCCGGGGGAATGAAAGGCGCCACCAGCGCCCACTCCCTGTCCGTCATGTCGCTTGGATACCGCAACCCTTTGCGGCTATGCTCCTCTCGAGCAATGCCAGTCCATGCCATTGATCACTCCATCTCTCGCAAGGACGGCGTGAATCATAACATGCTGGTATTGCTCAACAACTTTTGGATCGGGCTCTAAGCGATGCATAATGGGTGATCGCGGGCGCATGTTCGTCTTTGCCCTGCCGCACGTCCCAACTGACGCGTGCCGGGCGGGCGGTGTCGGTGACGAGATGGACTTCGTATCCCTTCTTCGCTTCCGGATGGACCGCCAGAACCTTTGCGACCAATTCCGGCGTTTGCTCCAGCGAGGGCGGAGCAGCGAGCGTGGTCGGCGGCGAGGCCCAGCGCTGGATGTGGTCCTCAAACATCGTTAGCGCGCCGGCGAAGAAGGCGATGAACAGGGCAAGGCCGGATATGATGCCGACCCAGCCGTGAATCTCCTTGTACATCTTGATCAGATCGGTCGGCATTTTCACGGGCGTAACCCTCCCAGAACGGCGATCAGGCCCCACAGAACAATATTGGCGAGCGCCAGCCAGCCCCATGCCCGCAGGCTCGTCCTGAACAGAAAGACCAGCGAGACGACCAGAGCCCAAACCGGCGACATCAACCACATCGAAAACTGGCCCTTGGTCGAGAAGAATGCCTCCTGGACGCCGCCCAGCGTGCGGAACAGGCCGCTTACGCCCAGCGCGATCAGGAAGCCCAGGATCAGGCCCGCACTCGCCTTTCCGAACCAGTTCTTAGCGGTCAGTTGCGGTTTCATGTGCGGTCCTCCGGCATACCTTTCCACCACGCGATGGCGAGCGGGGCGATCGACAGGACAAGCATGGCGAGTGTCACTGAGACGAACACTGCGGTGGCCGGTCCGTAATGCTGAAGGAGCAAGACAAGCCCGATGACGAGTCCCGTCGAACCAGCCACCTTGAATATTAATGGTCGGTTCTTGGCTGTGAACAGTTTGCGGTTTGGCGACGCGAAATAGAACAGCAGGGCTGACAGCAAGGTCAGCACGCCTCCGGCAAGAACAATCATGGCAATTTCTCCAGCCCGAAGGCGAGCGTGATGCTGTGCGCGATGCTGGCAGCCATGGTGCTGCCGTGGTTCTGGTGCGACAGGGCAAGGGTTTGCACCTGCGCCCCGCGTGCGACCAGGTGTCGTTGAAGGTTGGTTATGTGAGCCCATGCCGCCGCGTCACCGGTCGCTTCCGCGATCAGCACGGTCGTTCCCTTCAGATTGCGGGCAGACTGATTCTGCGGCCGTGCGGCTGTTCCACCAAACCAAAGCGAGGGGCTGACAAGCGCATAGTTGCGGAAGCCTCCACTGGTGAGCATCTCGTGCACGGCAAACAGCCCACCGTAGCTGTGCCCGGCGAGCGTCTGGCGGTTCGGATCAAGCTTCCAGCGTGCGGCCACGGCCGGGCGAACACTGTCGCTTAGGAACTTGGCATAGGCGTTGGCACCGCCTGTCGGCAGGCCATGTCCCGGAGCGCCCGGTGGCACGCTGTAATCATCGATCAGAGGGGTAAAATCCCGCGACCGCCGGGCCATTGGTTCGGACCCAATCGCGATGATAAGGCCTGGTTCGACGCCGGACCTTTGCCGCGCCCGTGCAAGCCGGCGGGCATTGGTCACAGCCATGGGGAAATTGTCCTCGCCATCGAGCAGCCAGAGCACGGGCCAGCCATTTGACGGTGGCTGACCTTCGGGCCAGGCGACCATGACCGCATAGTCCTCACCCGCGTCCGAACGAACGGTCAGGACGTCGGAGTTCTCCAGATGCCATGGCGCAGCGACGGCAGCCGGTGCCACCATCGCTGCTACCACTGTCGGCAGGATCGCCGCTCGCATTACCAGCGGAACTGAAGCCGCGCAGTGACGCTGCGACCCTGACCATAGAAGCAACTCGCGGTCGAACCGCACGTCGCAACATAGCGCTTGTCGGCGATGTTGCGCGCATTGATCGATGCGGAAAGGCCTTCAAGCTTCTGGTTCGCAACCCCGAAATCATAGCGCAGGAACAAGTCGAACAGCGTATAATCGGGAATGGTCAGCGTGTTGAGCGCATCGCCATAAGTCCTCCCGGTATATCGCACGCCACCCCCGAAGCCGAGGCCTGCAAGGCTGCCCGATTTGATCCGTTGGTCGATGAACAGCGAAGCCAGCCAGTTTGGCACCTGTGGCAGTGCCTTGCCCAGTTGCGCAGCCGTGTTGGTCTTAGTGACTTTGCCTTCGCTGTGGACCGGCGTGCAAAAGGGACCCCGTTAGCGGGGTGATCGGCGTCTAAAAGGGCCCCCTCATTCCGATGGTGTAGCGGGCCGCCTGGTTTTCCAGGTGGCGAGATCGGGATGTTGGTGGTGGAGACAGTTGTTCGGATCCGACGCGAGCACGCGAACGGGAAGGCGATCAAGGCAATAGCGCGGGATCTGCGGTTGTCTCGCAAGGTGGTGCGCAAGGCGATCCGGGCGCCGGAAGGGGCGTTCGACTATCACCGCACGGTCCAACCGCTGCCCCGGCTTGGGCCGTTCCAGGAGCGGCTCGATACACTGCTGACGGAGAACGAGGCGCGGCACCGGCGTGACCGTCTGCGCATGACGCGGATCCACGATCTGCTCCAGCGCGAGGGGTTCGAGGGCTCCTACGATGCGGTCCGGCGCTACGCCCGGCGTTGGGCCGAAGCGCGGCGCAAGGATGCGGGTGACGGCGCCCCGGCGTTCATTCCGCTGCTGTTCCAGCCCGGCGAGGCCTACCAGTTCGACTGGAGCCACGAGGACGTGGAGATCGCCAGCAAGCCGATGCGGGTGAAGGTGGCGCACATGCGGCTGTGCGCGTCGCGGGCGGTCTACGTCAGGGCCTACCCGCGCGAGACGCAGGAGATGGTGTTCGATGCCCATGCCCGGGGCTTCGCCTTCTTCGGCGGCGTTCCGCTGCGGGGGATCTATGACAATCTATGGACGCCTCCCGCCGCAAGGTAGTTCTGATCGTTGCATCCGGCTTGGGTTGCGTGAATCTATCCGGCCTGTGGTCGGAGCGGTCACGCTCCTGGCCTTGATGGGAGTCCGCTACTTCTTGCCTCATAACATGATCGGCCTCGATGGCCTTGTCGTAGATCAGGCTTCGAAGCGGCGGCCCTTGCCGTTGCACCATCAACATCCACCTCGCAATTCTTCGGGGACCTAGCCCCGTTCAGCCAATGCGTTACGCTGGCAGGTAATCTTCCTTCCGGGCCAGCAGCACCCAGGCCAGGCGAGCGGTCTTGTTGGCAAGCGCCACGAGCGCCTTGTTGAAGCCTGCTCGAGCGACAATGCCCTTCAGCCAGACTGATCGCCCATCGTCTTTTGCAGCAAGTCGGCTGATCACCGCTCGGGCCCCATGAATAAGCTGGCGCCGCAGATAATGGTTGGCGCGTCGCCCGATGCCGCCGAGCCTGGGCTTGCCGCCGGTCGTGTACTGTCTTGGCACTAACCCGATCCACGCGGCGAGCTCCCGGCCTGAGCGGAAATGCCGACCGTCATCTACCGCGGCAACAAGTGCGGTCGCAATAACCGGCCCGACGCCCGGCAACGCTGCAAGCCGGCGACAGGCTTCATGCTCGCGGCAGATGCTAACGAGCTTGGCGTCGAGCTTCGCAAGTCGGGCTTCTACGTCGGTGAGCTGATCCATCAGCTCAGTAAACAACTCGCGGGCAAGGTTGGACAAATCAGCCTCGGCCACGGCTGACGGGACTTGCTGACGAAAGCGCCACGGGCCTTTAGGTAAAACTACGCCGTACTCGGCGAGAAGCCCCCGGGCGTGGTTGATGAGCGAGGTGCGTTGGACGACCAGCCGCTCTCGCACGCGGTGCAGGCTTTGAAGATCCTGCTGCTCGGTCGTCTTCACCGGGACGAAGCGCATCGTCGGCCTCGAGGCCGCATCGAAGATCGCCTCTGCGTCGATGGCATCGTTCTTGGACCCGCGCACGAACGCCTTGACGAACCTTGGGTTGACCAGGCGCACTTGGCGACCGGCCGATGAGAACCGTCGACCCCAGTGGTGGGCGCTCGCACAAGCCTCCATAGCAACAATCGCGGGATCAAGTTCGGTGACTGCGTTCTCGAGCTTGGCACGACTTACCTTGCGCGAGATAACTACCCCATCGGCGTCGATCCCGTGCAGGTGGAACGACTGCTTGCCCAGATCGATCGCGAGCATCTCCATTGTCATTGCCTTCCTCCTTCTTGTTGACCGACATGTTGGTCGGAAGACGGGAGGCGTCCATCCCATAACATGAAGACCGCCGTCGCCGCGGTCTTCGTCGGCAAGGAGCGGGTGTTCAACTGCCGCTTCCTGGTCATGGCCGACCATTACATGGTCGAGCCCACGGCGTGCACGCCGGCGGCAGGGTGGGAGAAGGGTCAGGTCGAGAACCAGGTCCAGACCATCCGTGGCCGCTTCTTCCAGCCCCGCCTGCGCTTTGCCAGCATCGAGGAGCTCAACGGATGGCTGGAGGCCGAGTGCCTGCGCTGGGCCGCGTTGCACCCGCATCCCGAGCAGAAGGAGTTGACCGTTGCCGAGGCGCTGGAGCTCGAGCGGCCAGCCCTGCAGCCGATGCTGGCGCCGTTCGATGGCTTCCACGAGACGGCCCATGCCGTGACCGGCACTTGCCTGATCAGCTTCGACCGCAACCGCTATTCCGTCATGGCCAAGGCCGCGCGGCGGGCGGTCCAGGTTCGTGCCTATGCCGACCGGATCGTCGTGCGCCTCGGTGACGAGGTTATCGCCGAACATGCCCGGCACTTCGGCCGTGACCGGACGATCTACGATCCCTGGCATTATCTCCCCGTTCTGGCCAACAAGCCCGGCGCCTGGCGCAACGGCGCCCCCTTCCAAGGCTGGGACCTTCCGCCGGCACTGGCGCGGCTGCGCCGCAAGCTGGGGAGCGGTGATGAGGCCGATCGGCGCTTCGTGCGGGTGCTGGCGGCCGTGCAGACCGATGGCCTGGACGCGGTCGAGGCCGCGATCCGCGAAGCGCTTGATGCCGGCGCCGCCAGCGACGAGGTGATCCTCAACATTTTGGCGCGATACCGCGAACCGGCGACTGACCGGCCTCTCGACGTGGTCGTCGACCTCAAGCTTAGCCATCCGCCAATTGCGGACTGCGCCCGCTACGATACGGTACGAGGCCTTGATGCAGCGGCATGAGATGATCGAGGCCATGCGCGGGCTCGGCCTCAGGGGTATGGCCGGCGCGTTCGACGAGGCCGTCACCACGGGACTTCAGCGCAAACGCACGACCCACGAGATCCTGACCGACCTGCTGCGGGCGGAAGCCGCGCATCGCCATGCCGCCTCGATCCGCTACCGCATGACCGCAGCCAAGCTGCCCGTGGTCAAGGATCTCGATGCCTTCGTGTTCGAGGGCACGCCGATCAACGAGGGACTGGTCCGCTCGCTGCACGCCGGTTCCTTCCTGCCAGGCAGGCGCAATATCGTGGCGGTTGGCGGCACGGGGACCGGCAAAACCCACCTGGCCACCGCGATCACCGCCAACGTGGTGCGCGCCGGCGCCCGCGGGCGCTACTTCAACACGGTTGACCTGGTCACCCGGCTCGAGGAGGAGGCTCGCATCGGCAAGGCCGGCGCCATGGCTGCCCAGCTCAGCCGGCTCGACGTCGTGGTCCTCGACGAACTGGGCTACCTGCCGTTCGCCCGCTCAGGCGGGCAGCTGCTGTTCCACCTGATCAGCAAGCTCTACGAGAAGACCTCGGTGATCATCACCACCAACCTGGCCTTCGGCGAGTGGCCCACCGTCTTCGGCGATCCCAAGATGACCACAGCCCTGCTCGACCGGATCACGCATCATTGCGATATCGTCGAGACCGGCAACGACAGCTGGCGCTTCAAACACCGCAGCTGACCACCTCAGAAATCGACTTCGCGCTGCTGCCGCCTCCGGTCGGGCTACGCCCTCCCTACGCCGTCAGCAGCGCGAAACACGCGCCCAGCATCAACCGTTCTACGCAACGCAAAGGGGGTCCCTTTTGCGCGCCGATAGGGGGTCCCGATTGGACGCCGATTGACAGCCATTGCTTGCTCTCGGCATGTCGGTTCGTACCCGAGGAGATAAAATCTGCCTGGCAGCATCGACATCGAGACGATCTGTGTCGCCAAAGGTCTCCGCATCACGGAGCAACGGCGCGTGATCGCAAGAGTGCTATCGGAAGCGCTCGATCACCCCAACGTCGATGTACTGTTTGCACGCGCTTCAGCGATCGATCCCGGCATTTCCATCGCAACGGTATACCGAACAGTCCGCCTGTTCGAAGAAGCCGGGGTCATCGATCGCCACGACTTTGGCGACGGAAAGGCCCGCTACGAAGCCGCTCCCGATGCACATCACGATCACCTGATCGATGTCGAGACAGGCAATGTCATCGAATTCGTCGATCCCGAGCTGGAGGCTCTGCAAAGACAGATAGCCGAGCGTCTAGGTTTCCGTTTGGTTGACCACCGCATGGAACTCTATGCTGTGAAGGTTTCATAAAATGCTGCTCGCTTTTTTGAAGGGGATGAAGCGTGAGAACGGTTGGAGATGCTTTCCAGCCGGCGTTGCGTCCCTTCTCCTGGACGGAAACTCGTCAGAGTGAACAGCGGTAGCGATCCATACGCTGTGGGTTCAAGTCGGGGAGGCGTCCGACCAAGTTACCCAACGCTACTCAGATATTTCATGCAGCCTCATCCTGCTAGCCATTAGGCTCGATCAGGCGGTGGAGGTGCACCACCACATATTTCATCGCGGCATCGTCTACCGTGCGCTGCGCCGCGCCGCGCCAGGCATTTTCAGCTGAGGCAAAATCGGGAAAGATACCGACCAGATCGATCTTCGAAAGATCCTCGAAATCCACCCCTTGCGGATCCGTGACCCGGCCGCCCATGACGAGATGCATCATACTCAGATTTTCCTTCAGATTGTCGCGGCGGGTTCGTGGATGGAATGCTCTGCCAGCAGCCGGGCGATGGCGGGGCGGCAAGAGCCGCAGTTGGTGCCGGCGTTGAGCGCGGCGCCCACCGCTTCCACGCTTTCCAGCCCCTGCCGGGCGATGGCATCGCGGATGGTGTATTCGCCCACGTTGAAGCAGACGCACACGATCGGGCCGCGATCTGGCTCGGGTTCGGCCGGGCGGGCGGCAAGCAGCGCGCCGGCGCCGGTTTCAGTCATTTCGGCCAATTGGCCCGCAATCCAGTCACGCGGGGGCAGGGCGCCCGAGCGAGTGAAATAGAGCGCGGCGGCAAGCTGGCCCACACCGCGATCATCCTGAGCTTGTGGAAGGGCGCGCACCACCACGCGCCGGGTGCCACGGGCGGCGTCGAAGGCCTCGATCCGGTCGCCTTCGGGCAGCAGCGCGTCAAGGTCGATCGTGCCCTTGCCTTCCAGTTCGATCAGCCAGCCGCCGTCCTGCTGCACGGCGGTCCAGTAGATGCCGTCCGGCAGCGCCGGGCGCTCTGCACAGACCAGGAAGCCGCGCCAGTCACCGCGCCACGGCTCCACCGCCGCCGGACTGTTCTTGAAACCGGGCTGGCCGCTGACCGGATCGTGCGCCGGGCCGGGCAGCAGGTTGCAGCGCCCCGCGCTCGATGTACGGTCAGTCCAGTGCATCGGCACGAACACCTCGCCGGGGCGTTGCGCATCGGTGACTTTCACGCGGAACAGGGAATGCCCATGCGGCGTGCGCACTGCGGCGAGCCGTCCATCGGACAGGCCCTGCGCCTCGGCATCCAGCGGATGCACTTCGAGCAGCGGTTCGCGGCGATGCTGCGAGAGCCGGGGGGAGAGGCCGGTGCGCGTCATCGTGTGCCACTGGTCACGATACCGGCCGGTGTTGAGCGTCAGCGGGAAGGCCGGATCGGTCTCACGCGCGTGGGGCACGTCCACCGCAATCATCCGCGCACGGCCGCCGGGGTGGGTAAAGCGGCGATCGGCGAAGGGCGAATCCCCGCCCCAGCGGCGCGGTGCCAGATCGTCATATTCCGGCCCGCTCAGCCCGGCCCAGACCGACAGGTCGAGCTTGCGCGCGCCGTTGTTTTCAAAGGCGGTCTGGCGGCAGAATTCGTCGAACACTTCGGCGCTGCTGCTCCACGCGAAAGCATCGCCGTGCCCCATGCGGCGGGCGACATCGGCGACGATCGCCCAATCCGCCCGCGCTTCACCAGCGGGGGGGAACAGGGCGCGCTGGCGCGAGATCAGCCGTTCGGAATTGGTGACGGTGCCGTCCTTCTCGCTCCACCCCAGCGCGGGCAGGCGGACGTGGGCGAAGCGGGCCGTGTCGGTGTCAGCAATGCAATCGGAGACAACCACCATCGGGCATTTCGCGAGAGCCGCGCGCACGAAGTTCGCGTCCGGCATGGACACCGCCGGATTGGTCGCCATGATCCACAGGAAGCGGACCTTGCCTTCGTCCACCGCGCGGAACAGGTCCACCGCCTTGAGGCCGGGGCCGGAGCAGATCGTCGGCGAATTCCAGAAGCGCTTGGCCCAGTCCAGATCATCGGGGTCGAAGCCCCGGTGGCAGGCGAGCATGTTGGCAAGCCCGCCCACCTCGCGCCCGCCCATCGCGTTGGGCTGGCCGGTGATCGAGAACGGCCCCGTGCCCGGTCTGCCGATGCGGCCCATGGCCAGGTGCAGGTTGATGATCGCGTTGCCCTTGTCCGTCCCGCAGACCGACTGGTTCGCGCCCTGGCTGAACAGTGTGACCATGCGGGGCGAAGCCGCCACCAGATCGGCGAGCGCCGCAAAGGCTGCCTCGTCGATCCCGGCAAGAGCGGGGCTGATCGTCAGCCCTTGCCAGAAGTGATCGGGCACATCGACATGGGCGCCGAGATAGTCCTCGTCGATCAGCTTGCGCACGCGCATTTCGGCCAGCAGGCTATTGAACAGCGCCACATCGCCATCGGGAGCCACCGGAACGTGCAGGTTGGCCTGCTCGGCGGTTTCGGTGCGGCGCGGATCGATGACGACGATCTTCGTGCCGCGCCTTTCGCGCGCCGCCTCGATCCTTTGCCAGATCACCGGGTGGCACCAGGCGGTGTTGGAGCCGACCAGCAGGATCAGGTCCGCTTCCTCCAGATCGTTGTAGGAGCAGGGCACCACATCCTCGCCAAACGCGCGGTTGTGGGCGGCGACTGCGCTCGACATGCACAGGCGCGAATTGGTGTCGATATTGGCCGAACCGATGTAGCCCTTCATCAGCTTGTTGGCGGCGTAATAGTCCTCGGTGAGGAGTTGGCCCGAAACATAGAAGGCCACGCTGTCCGGCCCGTGTTCGGCAACCGTATCGGTGATCGCCCGCGTCACCAGATCGAGCGCGGTGTCCCAGCCCGCCTGCTGGTCGCCGATCATCGGATGCAGCAAGCGCCCGTCCAGCCGCACCGTTTCGCCAAGGTGCGATCCCTTGGAACACAGGCGACCGAAATTGGCCGGGTGCGCGGCATCGCCCGCGATGGTGACGGCATGATCGCCTGTTACCGTTGCGGAGATGCCGCAGCCGACGCCGCAATAGGCGCAGGTGGTGCGAATCGTGGTCATGCCGGTCTCCGGCTCAGCCCTGGCCCTGCAAGGCTTCGGCGCGGCCGATGAAGATGCGGCCGTTGTCGATCTTCACCGGGATCACCGGCACGCAGCCTTCGTCGTCGCCCAGCGCATGGCCATCGATCAGCGAGATGCGCCAGCTGTGCAGCGGGCAGGTGACGGTCGTGTCATGGACGATGCCCTCGCTCAGCGGTCCCTGCTTGTGCGGGCATTCGTTGATGAGGGCATAGACCTCGCCGTTGGCGGTGTGGAAGATCGCGATCTCCTTGCCGCCCTGCACCGGCAGCGTGCGCGCGCCGAGCGAGGGCAACTGATCGACCGGCCCGATATCGAGCCACTTGGCACTGTCCATTACTTGGTTCCCATGACGGCGAAGGGCCGGATTTCGGCGATGTGCTGGTGGATGTGCGCTTCGGCACCGGCGGCGCGCTCGGCCCAGGGATCCTTCTGGAGGAATTCCTGCGCATGGTAAAAGCGCCGGGCGAGTTCCTTGCGGCCCTCGCCGTCCTCGACCACGCGGGATTTTACATAGTCCAGCCCGACACGCTCCACCCAGGGAGCAGTGCGATCGAGATAGCGGGCTTCCTCGCGGTAGAGCTGGATGAAGGCGGCGCAGTATTCCATCGCCTCCGCCTCGCTCGTCACCTTGCACAGCAGGTCGGTGCCGCGCAGGTGGATGCCGCCATTGCCGCCGATGTGCAGTTCATAGCCCGAATCGACGCAGATCACGCCAAAGTCCTTGATCGTGGCTTCGGCGCAGTTGCGGGGACAACCGGAAACGGCAATCTTGAACTTGTGCGGCATCCAGCTGCCCCAGGTCATCTTTTCCAGCTTGATGCCAAGGCCGGTGGAATCCTGCGTGCCGAAGCGGCACCATTCGGACCCCACGCAGGTCTTCACCGTGCGCAGCGCCTTGCCATAGGCATGGCCCGAAACCATGCCGGCGGCGTTGAGGTCTGCCCAGATCGCGGGCAGATCCTGCTTCCTGATCCCGAACAGGTCGAGCCGCTGGCCGCCCGTGACCTTGACCATGCGCGCACCGTACTTGTCCGCCGCATCGGCGATGGCGCGCAGTTCGTTGGGGGTGGTCACGCCGCCCCACATGCGCGGGACGACTGAATAGGTGCCGTCCTTCTGGATGTTGGCGTGCATGCGTTCGTTGACGAAGCGGCTCTGCGGGTCTTCCTTGTGTTCGGCCGGCCACTGGCACAGCAGGTAGTAATTGAGCGCGGGGCGGCACGAGGAGCAGCCGTCGGGCGTCGACCAGGACATTTCCTGCATCACCTGCGGGATCGATTTCAGCTCCATGTCGCGGATGTGCTCACGTACTTCCTCGTGGGTGAAGCTGGTGCACTTGCACATCGGCTTGTTCTGGCGCTGGCCGGAGAACTCGTCACCCAGCGTCAGCGCCAGCAGGCTTTCGACAAGTCCGGTGCACTGCCCGCAACTGGCCGAAGCCTTGCAGGTCGAGCGCACCGCATCGAGATCATGCGCGCCGCCTTCGATGCAGGCCACGACCTTGCCCTTGGACACGCCGTTGCAGCCGCAGATTTCCGCATCTGCGGAAAGCGCCGCAACGGCATCAGTAGGGTTTGCCGAAGCGCCTCCACCCGATGCAAACGCCTGACCGAAGATCAGCGCGTCGCGGATATCGGAGATGTCCTCGCCCTTCTTCAAGAGGTCGAAATACCAGCTTCCATCCGCCGTATCGCCATAGAGCACGGCGCCGATTACCTTGTCGGCCTTCACGATCACGCGCTTGTAGACGCCGCGGGTGGCATCGCGCATCACGATGTCCTCGCAGCCTTCGCCGCCCGCGAAATCGCCGGCGGAGAACACGTCGATTCCCGAAACCTTGAGCTTGGTGGACGTGACCGAACCGCCATAGGGGTTTTCGGCCCCGACGAGGCCGTCGGCGAGGCTGCGGCACATCTCCCACAGGGGCGCGACCAGGCCATAGACCATACCGCCATGCTCCACGCATTCGCCCACCGAAAGCACATCCGGGTCGGACGTGATCATATGATCGTCGACCACGATGCCGCGATTGACCTCCAGCCCGGCCTCTCGCGCCAATGCGGTGGCGGGGCGGATGCCGACCGCCATGACGACGATGGAGGCCGGAATCTCCGTCTCGTCCTTCAACCGCACGCCCTCGACCTTGTTGTTGCCGAAAATTTCGGCGGTGTCGGCCTCGGTCAGGATGGTCTGTCCACGCCGTTCCAGTTCGGTCTTGAGCAGCCAGCCCGCCGCTTCGTCGAGCTGACGTTCCATCAGCGTCGGCATCAGGTGGATCACCGTCACCTTCATACCCTGGAGCGACAGGCCGTGCGCGGCTTCCAGCCCCAGCAGCCCGCCGCCGATCACCACCGCCGCGCCGCCGCCTTTGGCCGCGTCCAGCATCTTGTCGACATCGTCCAGATCGCGGAACGTCACGACGCCGGGCAGATCCTTGCCCGGAACCGGGATGATGAAGGGATCGGAGCCCGTGGCAATCAGCAGCTTGTCATAGCCGACGCTCAGGCCCGACTTGGCGGTAACTGTCCGCCCCGCGCGGTCGATGCTCACCACCGGATCGCCCGATACCAGTTCGATGCCGTTGTCGGCATACCAGGCGGCGTCGTTGATCACGATGTCGTCGAACGTCTTCTCGCCCGCCAGCACGGGGGAGAGCATGATGCGGTTGTAGTTCACGCGCGGTTCGGCGCCGAAGATAGTCACGCGGAACTTGTTCGCATCGCGCGCGAGCACTTCTTCCACGGCGCGGCATCCGGCCATGCCGTTGCCGATGACGACGAGATGGGGCTTTTGAGACATCAGATACGAACTCCCTGAATCGCCGCGCCCCAGGTGGTGCGCCAGCGCTTCTTGACCGAGGTGAGGCCGGCCAGCGCGATCAGCGCCAGCACGGCAAAGACGAGGAAACCGGTGGAGGCACTGCCGGTCCACTGCTTGGCAAGGCCGAGCGAGGAGGCGAGGTAGAACCCGCCCACGCCGCCGCCGAAGCCGACCAGCCCGGTCATCACGCCGATTTCATGGCGGAAACGCTGCGGCACTAGCTGGAACACCGCGCCATTGCCCACGCCCAGCGTTCCCATCACCGCGAAGAACAGCGGGAACATGACCACGAACGAAATTGGCGCCAGGCTGATCGCGGCAAGCAGCACGGCAGCCACCATGTAGACGATCGACAACGTGCGGATGCCGCCGATCCTGTCTGCCAGCGCGCCGCCGAAGGGGCGCACCAGCGATCCGGCGAACACGCAGGCGGCCGTGGCATAGCCGGCGTGGATCGGGGTCATGCCGAGTTCGCCGGTGAACCAGATCGGCAGCGAGCCGCTCAGCCCGACGAAGCCGCCGAAGGTCACGCCGTAGAACAGCATGAACCACCAGGCATCGCCTTCGCCCAGCATGCGGAAGTAGCTGGCGATATACTGGCTGGTAGTCTTCGCGGGGGGCTGGTGCGGGCTGTCCTTCACCAGCACCATGTAGGCGATGAACACGATGACCAGCGGGATCAGCGCGAAGCCCAGCACGTTGTTCCAGCCAAACGCCTTGGCCAGCAGCGGTGCGAACAGCGCGGCAAACACGGTGCCCGAATTGCCCATCCCCGCAATGCCCATCGCCTTGCCCTGATGTTCTGGCGGATACCAGCGCGAGGCCAGCGGCAGGGCGACCGCGAAGGCCGCGCCGGCAAAGCCCAGGATCACGCCCACGGCAATCAGCCCCTCAAGGCTGTCCACCCCGAAATGCCAGGCGACCCCAAGGCCGACGATCACGATCACCTGCCCGATCGCGCCCGTCACCTTCTGGCCGATCCGGTCGACCAGGAAGCCGTTGACAAGACGCAGCACCGCGCCCGCCAGCGTCGGCACGGCCACCATGAAGCCCTTTTCCGCCGGGGTAAGATCAAGATCCTTGGCAATGATCGGAGCGAGCGGCCCCAGCAGGTTCCAGACCATGAAGGCAATGTCGAAATACAGGAACGCCATGATCAGCGTTGGCCTGTGCCCCGATTGCCAGAAGGATTTTCCGCTCATGCGGCCCGCTTCCTTTCGAGATGAGAAATGGCTTGACGAAGAATGGTCCCGGTCGTCCCCTTCGCGTGTGCACGCATGAGGGGGCGCGAGGATTGAAACCGGAAGGACGATTGCTGGTGGCTGGTGGCCACGCTTCTGAAACCGGGGTCCGTGCCGACAACCAGGACTTCGCCGGCATCTATACCGCGACCGAACTGGAGCGGATGCGCCACGGGATGATCGCCGCCGTGGCCGATGGCGTAGGCGGCGGCATCGGCGGCGATCATCGGGGCGGCCGCATCGCCGCCGAACTGGCCGTGCGCGCATTGATCGAGGGACTTTACGATCAGCCCGACACCATCGGCGTGCCTGCCGCCGCGCACCGGGTCATGGCCCCCTACAACCGCTGGCTGACGGCGATGGGGCGAACCGATTCGATGGCCCATGCTGCCACCACTTTCACCGCCTTGGTTCTGAAAGGGCGCAGGGGCCATGTCCTGCATGCGGGCGACAGTCGGGCTTGGCATTTCCGCGACGGCAGACTCACCCTGCTGACGCAGGACCATACCCGGTCGCATCCCGACCAGCGCCACATCCTCTACCGCGCCATCGGGATCGAGGATCGCTTGCGGCTCGATCATCACGAAGTGGCGTTGGCCGAGCACGACCGGCTGCTGCTGACCAGCGACGGCGTGCACGGCAGCCTGTCCCACCGGCGACTGGAGAAGTTGCTTGGCGCGCGCAATTCCGCCGATGCCGATGCCGGTGCCATCGTGGCGGCGGCGCTGGGGGCGGGCAGCCAGGACAATGCCACCGCGATCGTGCTCGATGTTGTCAGCCTGCCCGCGATCGGGCATGACAGCGTGGCCGGCGACATCGACCGCCTGCCCATCCTCGATCCGCCGGGTGAGGGCGACAGCGTGGACGGCTTCCGGCTCGATCATCTGCTGTCCGATGGCCGCTACACCCGCCTGTTCCGCGCAACCGACACCGCCAACGGGCAGGTCGTCGCGATCAAGTTTCCCAAGCCCGCGCTGCTTTCCGAAACCGGCGCACGGCTGGCCTTCACCCGTGAGATCCTGGTGGGCAGCCGGGTGTCCAGCCCCTTCGTCGGCGATGTCATCGCCGTGGCGCAGGATCGGCAGACCCGGCTTTACGGAGTGCAGCCGTTTTACGAGGGCCAGACGCTGGAGGCGCGGCTTGCCAGCCCGATGAACCTTGCCGAAGGACTGGATATCGCCATCCGGCTGACCCGCGCTGTCGCCGCGCTGCACAAGCTCGACATCATTCACCGCGACATCAAGCCCGAGAACGTGATGCTCACCCATGATGGCGGGCTGAAACTGATCGACCTCGGCGTCGCCCGCCTGCCGCGCGTCGACGAGTTCGGAGCCAGCGAAATTCCCGGCACGCCGAGCTATCTCGCGCCCGAGATGTTCGCCGGCAACCTTGGTGACGAGGCGACCGACCTCTACGCGCTGGGCGTCACGCTGTGGCGCCTGTTCACCGGGCATTACCCCTATGGCGAGATCGAGGCTTTCAGTCGCCCGCGCTTCCGCAAGCTGGAAGCGCCGAGCAGCCTGCGCCCGGAATTGCCCGCATGGTTGGACGCCGCGCTGATGCGCGCGGTTTCCGTCGATCCCGAGGAGCGTTTCGGCGATGCCATCGGCCTGCTGCGAGCGCTCGAAGGCGGTGCGGCGGTCGAACGGGTGGACCTGCGCGCGGTTCCCCTGATCGAAAGGCATCCCGTTCGGTTTTGGCAGGGCGTTTCGCTCATCCTGCTGGTGGCGCTGATCGCAGCGCTCATCCACTGACGGGGCATTCGTTGACCAGCGCACACGCGCAAACGCAAGGGCAATCAAGCCCCTGCGTCCGTCCGCTTGCTTCGCTTTCAATGCCCGTTCCATCCCGCCCCAAAACGCAAAAAAGCCGCACGGCCCGCACTCCCGAGGAAGCCAGGCCGAGCGGCGCCATTGCCACTACAGTCAGAAAAGCAAATCCCATGCCACATCGCCGCGACACGGGATCGTTACAGTGTTCGAATCGCCAGAACGCCGTTGTTCCGGTGAAGTGCGTGCCTATTGTCGGTTATGCCGCAAGCATTCAACCAGAATTTTGCGTTGCACAATTAAGTGGCATTGGCAGGCATGCCTGCCTGATTTTCAGGCGCGATCCGCCAGCGTGTCACCAAGTTTCGCGGGATCGAAGCGGGCGCCGTCGAAAAAGCTGTCGGCGCCCAGGATCAGTCTGCCCTGGATTGTTCCCACACCCGTCGGGTCGGTAATCGCACCCTCCAGTTTTGCGCTGGCGCCGGGAAGATCCGCCCCGATTCCGCGCAAGGCCTTGCGATAGACGTCCGGTCGGAAGGTTCGCTGCACGGTGGCATAGTTTTCGGCGTCAAACTGCGCGTGTCCGGCAAGGCACATCTGCGCATAGAGCCAGGCGGCCTGGCTGGACCAAGGGAAATTGGCGGCTTCGCGGTGCTGGAACATGAAATCGGGAACGTGGTGAGGCTCATGCCCCCGTGCGAAGAGGATGCGGTCGGAAACGGCGCGGCGGACAGGCTCCTCGGGCGCATCGACATAGGCCGGGCCGGAAAGAATGCGGACGATCTCGTCCTGGTGGGCAGGATCGACGAAGGCGATCCCGGCACGGTATAACGCGCGCAGTAGCCGCTCCGTTCGTTCCGGATTGTCCTCCATCGCGCGGGTTGGCATGGCAAGCACCTTCTCCACGCCGCGCCGCCAGATCTGCGCGGTGACGACCGAAATGGCTCCGACACCGCGATCCACCGCAACGCTGTTCCACGGCTCGCCCACGCATATCCCGTCGACTTCGCCGCTTGCCAGCGCATCTGCGGCGAACGGCGGGGAAACCGTGACAATTTCGACATCCTCGTTCGGATCGAGGCCACTACCACGCAGCCAGTAGCGGAGCATGTAACTGTGGCTGGAAAACCGGTGGACCACGCCGAACCGCAGCTTCCTGCCACCTGCCTTCGCAGCCAGCGCCGCGATGGCAAGGCGCCTGCCGATGGCAATGGCATCTCCGGGTTCGCCCGGAGTCATGACCTTTGCGGCGAGATCGGGATTGAGGGTGACAGCATTGCCGTTCAACCCGAGCACGAACGGCACCGACAAGGCGTGAGCCGGCCGGCCCAGACCCAGCGAGGTGGCGATGGCGAGCGGCGCAATCATGTGCGCGGCGTCGTTGTGGCCATAGACGAGGCGATCGAGGACAGTCGCCCAGCTCAGATCCCGCACGAGGACGAGATCAAGCCCTTCTTCTTCGGCAAAACCAAATTCTCGTGCCAGGATCGGCACGGCCGCGTCCACCAGCGGCAGGAAGCCAATCCTCACGACGTCTAGCGCCACAAGCAACCTCATCAATATTATTGGCCGAAATCGGCAGCCTTCATTCTGGACAGCTTATAGCATTTTGTCATGTCGAAGTTGGTTGTGCCGACTCTGCGGGGTTGCAATTAGGTGTATGGTTCATCTGGATAGCGGCCGAGTGCAACCCATAGGCATGGCCTTGGCTTTCTCGTTCGGTTGGCCTATGCGGTCTGTCGGGTGTTGAGCTTTTCGACATCCATCGATCGCGCCGGTGCCCCGAAAGGGGCTTAATCGGGAATGCGGTGCGGGAGTTCGCTTCCCAAATCCGCGGCTGTCCCTGCAACTGTAAGCGGATAGCGCGATGCACATCGTTCCGTCGATGAACGGGGCAGCCACTGGGCCGGACGCTAAGTCCTGCGAGGCCTGGGAAGGCGTGCATCAAGCTGTGACCCGCGAGCCAGGAGACCTGCCGGCGTCTGGTCGCTCTTGCCCTGGCCCAGGGGATGGCCGCGGCACGGTGAATTCCGTCTGAGCGACGAACGAGCGGCTGGGGCCGCATCGGCAGACGCGCGTCGGCCGCCCATGGCGTCCGGTCGTCGCGCGTGCCGACCGTTCGCGAACGGCAAGCCCCGGCCACGTCGCAAGACGCCGGGGGACACTTTGTGATCAAGACTATCCTTTCCAGCAGCGCGCTCGCCGCGCTGATCCTTTGCGCAACACCGGCGTTTGCCGAAGAAGCGCCAAACGAAACGGAGGTAGGCGCGGATGCCGATTTGGCCAGTGCCGACATCGTCGTTTTCGGACGTGGCGAGGCGAAAATCGGCACCGCGCAGGCAGCGAGCGAGGGCAGCGTGGGCGGCTCCGACCTGCTGGTCCGTCCGCTGCTCCGCGTGGCTGAACTTTTGGAGGCGGTTCCGGGCATGGTGGCGGCCCAACATTCTGGAAGCGGCAAGGCGAACCAGTATTTCCTGCGCGGCTTCAACCTCGACCACGGATCGGACTTCACCACCTACATCGACGGCGTACAAATGAATTTCCGCACACATGGCCACGGTCATGGCTATCTCGATCTGAATGGCCTCATCCCTGAAATCGTAGCGCGGGAGGACTTCCGCAAAGGCCCGTATCGCGCCGACGGCGGAGATTTCGCGCTGGCCGGGGCGGCCTACATGATCACCATCGATGGCTATGAACGACCGTGGGCGTCACTTGAGGGCGGCTCCTATGGCTGGCGCCGGATCGCCGCAGGGGGAACCCTTCGCAACATCGGCACGGGTGACCTGACCCTTGTCGGGCAGGCGAAGATCTACGACGGGCCATGGCAGCAGCCGGAACGGATGCGCCATTTCTCGGGCTTTGCGAAATACGGCACGCAAGTCGGCGCGGGTACGCTGGAGGGTACGCTCCATGCCTACCGGGCAACCTGGCGTCCGACCGAACAGATCCCCGAACGGATCATCGGCACGCCGCTGTGCCCGGACGTGTTCTGTTCCCCCGATCCTTCCGCACGGGGGCAGACGACGCGCCTGATCGGCAATCTGGCGGTCGAGCAGCCCGATTGGCGGGCCAACGCCTATGCCCAGTTTTACGACTGGTCGATGTTCTCCAACCCGACCTACGCCGATGCCGACGGAACCAGCGCACAGATCGAACAGTTCGACCGACGCTGGGTGCTTGGCCTTACGGCGCAGCGGCGGTGGGAACTCACGCCCGCCCTGACTCTCACCATCGGCACCGAGAACCGGTTTGACGCGATCGGCAACGTCGGCGTCAATCGCACCGCCGATCGCGCGTTCCTGGCATCGCTGGGGCATTATCACGCCAAGGAGCTGTCGCTGGCCCTCTATGGCGAGGCGACCTGGATGCCGATCGACGGGCTGCGCCTGACCGGCGGCCTGCGCGGGGATCATTACCGCTATTCGGTTCGCGCGCGCGATGCGGCGGCCGCTTCACTGGGCGAAGGCAGCGGTTCCGCGTCGCTTCTTTCGCCCAAGGCGTCGGTCGCCTGGCGCATCACGCCGCATCTGGAGGTCTACGGCAACTGGGGCAGGGGCTTCCACTCCAACGACGTTCGCGGCGCGGTGAACACGGCCGCGCCCGTGCCGGTGCTGGTGCGAGGCATTGGCAAGGAACTGGGCGCGCGGCTGCAATTCCCCGGCGTGAGCCTGACCGCGACATACTGGTGGCTGGATGTCGGCAGCGAACTGCGTTTCGTGGGCGATTCCAACGCCGTTGAGCCTTCTGGCGCCAGCCGCCGTCACGGTTACGAAATCGTCGCGTTCTGGCGGCCAGTCTCGTGGCTCGCGCTCGATGGCAACTACACCGCCAGCCATGCCCGCTATGACAATGGCGATCATATCCCCAACGCATTCCAAAACGCCGCGTCGGCCGGTGTTTCGCTGGTGCTCTCTCCGTGGGAGGCCAGCATTCGGGTGCGCCACCTGGGTCCATCACCCCTGGTCGAGGACGATAGCATCCGCGATTCCGGCAGCACGGTCGTCAACGCCCGTGCTGCGTGGAAGGGCAAGCGGGTCGAGCTTTTCGGCGAGGTTCTCAATGTCCTGGGCAGCCAGGACAAGGACATCGCCTATTATTACGAGTCCTACATCCCCGCCTATGACACAGGCGGCCCGGTGGAAGGCCGGCTCAGCCGCGTGGTCGAGCCGCGCACCGTAAGACTGGGCGCAAAGCTTACTTTCTGACCGCCACGCCAGCCAATCCGCGCGGCGGTGCATTCCGCCGTGCGGCGTTCCCCCCAAACCCCGGACCGATCATGACCTCACCTCCCGCACCTTCATCCATGGCGCTGCGCCAACGGATCGGCGTTCTGTTCACAGGATTGATCGCCGCGAACATCGCCGCCTGGCTCTGGGCCTATAGCCTGTTTCACGCGCAGCCCCTGATGCTCGGCACCGCCTTGCTCGCCTGGGGGCTGGGCCTGCGCCATGCCGTCGATGCCGATCACATCGCGGCGATCGACAATGTGACCCGCAAGCTGATGCAGGACGGCCAGCGTCCGGTGACAACCGGCTTCTGGTTCGCGGTCGGTCATTCGGGGATCATCGCCATCGCCTCGGTCGGCATCGCGCTTACGACAAGTGCCCTGGCGCGGTTCGGCGCCTTCAAGGAAGTGGGCGGTGTGGTTGCGACGATAGTTTCCGCGCTGTTCCTCTTCACCATCGCGGGCATGAACCTGGTCATCCTGCGTGTCGTCTGGCGAACCTTCGCCCATGTCCGCAAGGGCGGAGAATATGCCGAGGACGATCTCGACCTGCTGCTCGGAGGGCGCGGCCTGCTCTCCCGCCTGTTCAGGCCCATGTTTCGCCTGGTGAACCGGAGCTGGCATATGGCGCCGCTCGGCTTTCTGTTCGGGCTGGGGTTCGATACCGCGACCGAGGTGGCCATTCTGGGAATGTCGGCCAGCCAGGCCGCCAATGGTCTGTCGATCGCAACGATCCTCGTCCTGCCCGCGCTGTTCGCCGCCGGCATGGCGTTGATCGACACACTGGACGGGGTGGTCATGCTCGGTGCCTACGAATGGGCCTTCGTGAAGCCGATCCGCAAACTTTACTACAACATCACCATCACGCTGATTTCGGCGATAGTGGCCATCGTCATCGGTGGTATCGAAACGCTGGCGCTGATTGGTGACAAGCTGGGCCTGACCGGCACGCCGTGGCGTATCGCGGCGGAACTGGGCGAGAACTTCAACGGGCTCGGCTTTGCCATCATCGGCCTCTTCGTGCTTTGCTGGCTTGCCAGTTTCGCGATCTACCGCTGGAAGCGCTTCGACGAAATCGAGGTCTCGGTCGTTGCCTGACCGGTCCCGCATCAATCGGTGCGTCCTGCTCGAGTTCACGAACGAGGCCTGTGTCGTTTTGATCAATCTCGAGGTCCGCATGCCACTCGGGTTGCGCGTCCACCACGGGGAGCGCGACGCCGCGATCAGGTTGCTGATGGGGCGTTCGACTGGCAGCTTCTCCAGGACCAGTCGAAGCTGCGTTTTTGATCGAGCATCGAGGCAAGACGCTCAGAATCTCGTCGAAGCCTTACGAGAACGGCTTTTCCGGATAGCGCGCAAGCCTGTCAGTCAACGACAGGTCGAGGACATTCTCGGCATCACGTCCCGCGAGCGGATACGGTGGGGCAAGGATGGCCGCTTGCCGCTGTCGGGGACGTCCAGGATCAGGAAGGGTACAACCGGGATATCGCTTTGGACCTATCCTGGTGATGCGATAGAGCAGATCGCAGCCAACCCCGCCGTGATCCGGCGGTGGCGCGACGAGGATGAAGCGACAACAGCAATTGGCTTGGCCGCCATTATCGTCTAGGGGCAGGGCCGAAGGGTTGGGCTTGCCCGTTCTTCGATGATCGCGCCGGTGCCCCGCAAGGGGCTTAATCGGGAATGCGGTGCGGAAGCTTTTCTTCCAAATCCGCGGCTGTCCCTGCAACTGTAAGCGGATAGCGCGATGCACATGCTCCTGCATGCAGGAGCAGCCACTGGACGGCGCAAAGGCGCAAATCCGGGAAGGCGTGCATCAAGCTGTGACCCGCGAGCCAGGAGACCTGCCGGCGCACCGGTCGCTCTTGCCTGATCCAGGGGATGGTCATGGCACGGTAACTCTCCGTCTGGGCGACGAAGCTGTGTGGCTGGGGCTGCACGGCCGCGTGGTTACGGGTGCCTTGCTGCGCCCGCCCGTCGCCCGCGTGCCGGCCGGACATGTCCGGCAAGCCCCGCCTGTTCTCGCTCCGGCGCACGGGGAAGTTGACATGTCCGACCTGTCCAAGGTTCCGGTCACCATTGTTACCGGTTTTCTGGGCGCGGGGAAAACCACGCTTATCAGCCACCTGATCCGCAATGCCGGCGGGCGCCGCCTGGCGGTGGTGGTCAACGAATTCGGGACGCTGGGCGTGGATGGCGACATTCTCCAGTCCTGCGCCATTCCTGATTGCCCGGCGGAAAACATCGTGGAACTGGCGAATGGCTGCATCTGCTGCACCGTGGCCGACGATTTCATTCCCACGGTGGAAAAGCTGCTCGCGCTCGATCCGCGCCCGGACCACATCCTGATCGAGACATCCGGGCTGGCGCTGCCCAAGCCGCTGCTGAAGGCGTTCGACTGGCCCGCGATCCGCAGCAGGATCACGGTCGATGGCGTGCTGGCGCTGGCCGATGCCGAAGCCGTGGCGGCGGGCCGGTTCACGCCCGATGTGGCCGCGCTTGACGCGCAGCGCGCGGTCGACCCCAGCATCGATCATGAAACGCCGCTGTCGGAAGTGTTCGAGGATCAACTGGCCTGCGCCGATATGGTCCTGCTGACCAAGGTCGATCTGGCAGGAGCCGAAGGTGTCGCCGCCGCGCGCGCGGTGATCGCGGCGGAATCTCCCCGCCAGGTGCCGGTGATCGAACTGACCGAAGGCGTCATCGACCCGCGCGTGATCCTGGGGCTCGGCTCCGCCGCCGAAGACGACATCGCCGCGCGCCCTTCGCACCATGACGGAGAGGACGATCACGAGCACGAGGATTTCGACAGCGCCCTGATCGAACTGGGCGAGATCGCCGATCCGGCGGCACTGGCTTCGCGGATCGAGGCGCTGGCCCGCGATCATTCGATCCTGCGCGTGAAAGGCTATGCCGCCGTCGCGGGAAAACCGATGCGGCTGCTGGTGCAGGCCGTGGGCGCGCGGGTGCGTCACCAGTATGACCGGCCGTGGCGACCCGACGAAGCGCGGCGGACCATGCTGGTCGCCATTGCCGAGCATGACCATGTCGATGCCGAGGCGATCCGCGCGGTTCTGCTGGGCTGAGCGGCACGCCGTGCACGTCATCTTCCGCGAAACCCACGGGATGGAGGAGACCGCCGTCCCGCAGGATCCGGGGCAGGAGCCTGCGGATCTTGTGGTCCTGTCCTTTTCGGACAGCGACCTGGGCGCTTTCGCGGCTGGGTGGCGCGAAGCACGCGGGCGTGATGCGGGATTCCCTTCGCTCAGGCTCGTCAACCTGGGCTCCCTCCTGCACCCCTTATCGGTCGATACCTATGTCGAGCGGACGCTGTCTGGCGCAAAGGCGATTCTGATCCGGTTGATCGGCGGCATGCCTTACTGGAGCTATGGGTTGCAACAGGTGGAAACGCTGGCCCGGTCGCGCGGGATTGCCCTGGCGGTGCTGCCCGGCGACGGCCGCGTCGACGCGCGCCTCGATGCGGCCTCCACCCTGCCGGTGCCGGTACTGCGCGATCTGGCGCGGAATTGCGATGCGGGCGGGGTGGCGGCGGCATGTTCCGCACTCGTCCGCTTGGCACGTGTTGCCGGACTGGTCGATGCTGCGCTTCCGGACAGCGCGCCCGTACCCGAGGCGGGCGGCTGGCATCCCGAACACGGCGTGATCGATCCCGCAGCTTTCGTGCGCGATCCCGCCCGGCCGCTGGTGCTGATCGTGTTCTACCGCTCCTATCTGACCGCCCACGATCTGGACCCGTTCGCGGTGTTGCACGCTGCATTCGCGCATCGCGGCTTCGATGCGGTGTCGATTTTCGTACCGTCGCTGAAGGCGCCCACGGTGCGCGGTCAGGTGGACCAGTGGGTGCGTGCCCTGTCGCCGGACGCGATCATCAACGCCACCGCCTTTTCCGCGCGCGGCGAAGAGGGGGACACTCCGCTCGATGGCGCTGGCGTCCCGGTGCTCCAGCTGGCCCTGGCGACCTGCGCGCGGACGGCCTGGGCGGGCACCGCGCGCGGGCTGTCCCCCGCCGACCTGGCCATGCACGTCGTGCTACCCGAGATCGACGGGCGGGTCTTTGCCGGGGTCGCCAGTTTCAAGGAGAGCGGCGCGCGCGATCCCGACCTGCAATTCGCCCGCGCCGTCCACCGTGCCGATCCCGAACGGATCGCGGCGATTGCCGCGCGGGTGGCGGGCTGGGTCGCCCTGGCGCGAAAGCCCGTGGGCGGGCGGCGCGTGGCGCTGCTTCTGTCCACCTATCCGGGCAAGGCGCACCAGATGGCGCATGCCGTGGGTCTGGACGCGCTGGCCTCGGCAGAGGCCATCCTCGCCGATCTGGCGCAGGCGGGTTATGCCGCCGAGAGCAGCGTTCGGGCCACCGATCTCGAACGTGCCTGTCTGCGATGGCCGCTGGCGGACTATCGCAAGGCGCTGGCGTCCTTGCCGGACGAACTGCGCGCCGACCTTTTCACCGCCTGGGGCGAACCGGAAGACGATCCGGCCGTCGTTGACGGCGCCTTCCGCTTCGCCGCGCTGCCTGCCGGCGCGGCGCTGCTGGCCCTGCAACCGGAACGGGGCCACGCCGCCGGCCGCGACGGTGAGTATCACGATCTTTCCCGTTGCCCGCGCCATGGCTATGTCGCCTTCTATCTGTGGCTGCGCGAGCAGGGGACGGACGCGCTGGTGCATGTTGGTGCGCATGGCACGCTCGAATGGCTGCCGGGCAAGTCGGTCGCGCTGTCCGGCGGTTGCTGGCCCGAGGCGCTGACCGGCGCGATGCCGGTGATCTACCCCTTTATCGTCAACGATCCGGGCGAGGCGGCGCAGGCCAAGCGCCGCATCGGTGCGGTCACCATCGGGCATGTGCCGCCGCCGCTGGCGTCGACCCGCAGCGGCGCCGGATTGGGACGGATCGAGGCGCTGCTGGACGAATTTTCCAATGCCGACGGACTCGATCCCGCGCGGCGTGGCCGCCTGCAGGATGCCATCCGCGACGAAGCACGGGCATTGGGGCTCGAAGCCGAGCTGGGCCTCGATGGCGCGGCCACGCTGGCCGAGGCGATCACCCGGATCGACCGCTTCGTGTGCGATGTGAAGGAAAGCCAGTTTGGCGACGGGCTGCATATCTTTGGGCGCGGGGAACATGGTGCGGCGGAACGCGACGGGCTGCTGGCGGCGCTGGATGGGCGGCGGGTGCCGCCCGGTCCTTCCGGTTCGCCGTTTCGCGGGCGCAGCGACGTGCTGCCGACGGGTCGGAATCTTTACGCGATAGACCCGCGCGCCGTGCCTTCGCGTGCGGCCCATGCGCAAGGCGTTCGCCTCGCCGAGGAACTGGTCCGGCGGCATTTGCAAGATCATGGCGATTATCCGCGTGGGCTGGTCGTCGATCTGTGGGGCGCGGCCACGATGCGCACGGCGGGCGAGGAGTTCGCCATGGCGCTGCACCTGCTGGGCGCGAGGCCGCTGTGGGATACCGGCTCCGAGCGGGTGACGGGGGTGGAAATTCTCAACCTCGCCGTCTTGGACCGGCCGCGCATCGATGCCACCTTGCGGGTGTCGGGCCTGTTTCGTGACGCGTTCCCGACGCTGCCGTTGCTGTTCGGACAGGCGGTGCGGGCGCTGTGCGAGCGCGATGAACCGGCGGAATGGAATCCCTTCGCCGGGCAGGGCGCGAGCCCCCGCGTTTACGGTCCCGCTCCGGGCAGCTATGGCCTGGGCCTCGGCAGCGCGGCGGAGACCTATACCGATGCGGCGCGGCGGGCTGCTGGAGAAGCCTGGCTGGCGGCATCGGATCATGCGCTGGATACGGTGTTCGGCGAAGGAGCCGGCCGGGCCGACCCGCAGGGACTGCGCCTGCGCGTGGCCGGGGCGGATGCCTTCGTCCATCTCCAGGACCTGCCCGAGACAGACCTGCTGCTCGCCGCCGACTATGCCGCGCACGAGGCTGGATTTGCCGCCGCCAAGGCGCTCACCGGGGGTGAGGCCGCACTCTATCACCTCGATAATCGGGATCCGGCGCAGCCCACCGCGCGCACCGTGACCGAGGAAATCGCCCGCGTCGTGCGTGCCCGCGCGGCTCACCCAGGCTGGGTGGCGGGGATGATGCGTCACGGTTTTCGCGGGGGCGCGGAACTGGCGGCGACGCTGGATCATCTCGGGGCATTTGCGCACCTTGCGGGCGGAGTGCCACCGCACCTGTTCGACCTCTATCACGACGCGACGCTGGGCAGCGGCGAGGTCCGGGCTTTTCTGGAACAGGCAAATCCGGGCGCGCTGGCGGCAATGGAGGCCCGCTTCGCCGCGCTTCACGTTGCCGGACTGTGGCGGACGCGGCGCAATTCCATCCTCGCCAGCTTGCCAACCTCCTCCAGCCGGAGGGATGGGGCATGACCGGGTGCACGGTGAAAGGCTGGTGCCCCGATGCCTGGCGCCCGATGATGGCGGGCGACGGACTGCTGGTGCGGGTCAAGCCGCGCCTTGGCCGTCTGACGCGCGCGCAGGCGCTGGGGCTGTGCGATGCCGCGATGGCGCATGGCAATGGCCTGATCGACCTGACCCGGCGCGCCAATCTGCAGATACGCGGGGTGTCCGAACAAGGCTGGCAGAGGCTGCTGGACCGGCTGCTGGCGCAGGGTCTGGTGCATCCCGATCCTGCTATCGAACAGCGGCGTAATCTGCTGCTGCCGCCCGACTGCCGGACGGGCGACGACAGCCACCGGATCGCCTGCGACCTGCTGGACCGGCTGGATGAACTGCCGGATCTGCCGGGCAAGACGGGCTTTGTTATCGATGCCGGGCAGGCCTGTGTATTGCGCGATGAGGCGGGCGATTTCCGCATCGAGCGCGGGGCGGGGGGCGGGCTTATCCTGCGGGGCGGAGGACGGGATACGGGCGCCCCGGTCGCTCCCGGCAAGGAGGCCGACGCGCTGGTCGCGCTGGCCCGCTGGTTCGTGGCAAGTGGCGGCGCCCATGTCGGCCGCATGGCACGGCACGATGCCGCTCTTCCCGGCTGGGCCGATGGCGATGTTCCGCCGGGGCCGCCCGCTGCCCGCATCGTGCCGGGAGCGCATGACATAGGCACCGCCTGTGGTGCGCCGTTCGGCTGTCTCCACGCGGAGACTCTGGCCTGCCTGCTGCAAGCCTCGTCCGCCCGCGCGTTGCGGATCACGCCGTGGCGGGTGCTCGTGCTGGAAGGCGTTCATGCGCCCCTCGACAGCATGGCGGGGCTGATAACCGATCCCGCCGATCCCCTCCTGCGCGTCGATGCCTGTCCCGGCGCGCCGCTGTGCCCGCAGGCCACCGTCGAAACCCGCGATCTCGCCCGCCGCATTGCCTCGTTGGTGACTGGCAGCCTGCATGTGTCGGGCTGCGCCAAGGGCTGTGCCCGGTCCGCCCCGGCCGATGCCACGCTGACGGGCAGCACCGGCCTGTTCGACCTTGCCCTGAACGCGGTCCCCGGATCGCCTGCCGTTCGCTCCGCCGTCGGCACTGCCGAACTGCTTGCCCACTTCGAAAGGCGCCCTGATGCCGCATGTCTATGAAACCGACGGGGCGGCGATCTACCGCCAGTCCTTCGCCACGATCCGCGCCGAAGCCGAGCTGGCACGCTTTTCGGAGGACGAGGAACCGGTGGCGGTGCGCATGATCCATGCCGCCGGGATGGTGGAGCTGGCCGCGCATATCCGTTTCTCCGGCGGCTTCGTGGCAGAGGCGCGGGCGGCGCTGGCGGATGGCGCGCCGGTGCTGTGCGATGCGCGGATGGTGTCCGAAGGGATCACCCGCGCCCGACTTCCCGCCGCCAACCCGGTCATCTGCACGTTGCATGAGCGCCAGGTGCCGGACATGGCGCGGGTGATCGGCAACACCCGCTCCGCCGCGGCGCTGGAGCTATGGCGGCCGCATCTGGCGGGCGCGGTCGTGGCCATCGGCAATGCGCCCACCGCGCTGTTCCACCTGCTGAACATGCTGGACGCTCCGGATTGTCCGCGCCCGGCGGCGATAATCGGTTGCCCGGTCGGCTTCGTCGGCGCGGTCGAATCCAAGGCCGCTCTGTGGGCTGCGCCGCCGGTTCCGTGCTGCATTGTCGAGGGACGGCTGGGCGGCAGCGCGATCACGGTTGCCGCGGTCAACGCGCTGGCGAGCCGCGCGGAATGAGCGGGCAGATGGGAACCGTGCATGGCGTGGGCCTGGGTCCCGGTGCGCCCGATCTCCTGAGCGTGCGGGCCGACCGGCTGGTGCGCGGGGCGCGCCATGTCGCCTATTTCCGCAAGGCGGGAAGGCCGGGACAGGCGCGCCGCATCGCCGAGGGCATGTTGCGCGAGGACGCAGTCGAAATTCCGATGGAATATCCGGTGACGACGGAAATTCCGGTATCCGATCCACGCTACAACGCCCGGCTGTCCGCCTTCTACGCCGATTGCACCGGGCGGCTGGTCGCCCTGGCGCGGTCGGGCGAGGATATTGTCGTGCTGTGTGAGGGCGATCCGTTTTTCTACGGCTCGTTCATGCATCTCCATGCCCGCTTGTCGGGCATGGTGCCGGTCAATGTGGTGCCGGGCATCACCGGCATGGCCGGCGCCTGGAACGCGACCGGCCAGCCGATCACTTGGGGCGACGACGTGCTGACCGTGGCGATGGCGACCCTGCCGGAAGCGGAACTGGCCCGGCGCATCCGCGATACCGACGCGCTGGTGGTGATGAAGATCGGGCGCAACCTGCCCAAGCTGCGCCGTGCGGTGGTCGCGGCCGGGCGCGAGGATGTGGCCTGGCTGGTCGAACATGCCGCCATGCCCGGCCAGCGCGTGACCCCGTTGGCCGACGCGGAGAGCGTCACGCCCTATTTCTCGATCCTGCTGATTCACGGCCAAGGACGCAGACCATGAATGCGGAGGCGGCCGTGAGTGCCGGACTGACCAGCGGCTGGCTGGCCATCGCCGGGCTGGGACCGGGGGACGAGGCGCTGGTGACGCCCGAAGTTGCCGCCGCCCTGGCTGGGGCCAGCGACGTCATCGGCTATATCCCCTATGTCGCCCGCATCGCCCCGCGCGACGGGCTGGTGCTGCACCCGTCGGACAACCGCGCCGAACTGGACCGCGCGGTCCACGCGCTGAACCTTGCCGCGCAGGGGCGGCGGGTGGTGGTGGTATCGTCGGGCGATCCCGGCGTTTTCGCGATGGCCGCCGCCGTGTTCGAGGCGCTGGAGGCCAGCCCCGCGCATTGGCGCGATCTCGATATCCGGGTGCTGCCCGGCATCACCGCCATGCTCGCCGCCAGCGCGCGGGCCGGGGCGCCGCTGGGGCATGATTTCTGCGCCATCAACCTGTCGGACAATCTCAAGCCCTGGCCGCTGATCGAAAAGCGGCTGCGGCTGGCCGCCGAGGCGGATTTCGCCATGGCCTTCTACAACCCGCGCTCGCAGGCCCGGCCCGAAGGTTTCGCGCGGGTGCTGGAGCTACTGCGCGAGTGTTGCGGCGATGACCGCCCGATCCTGTTCGCCCGCGCCGTGTCCACGCCCGACGAGCAACTGCGGATCGTGGCGCTGGGCGATGCCCTGCCGGAAATGGCCGACATGCGCACCATGGTCATTGTGGGCTCGAGCCGGACCCGGATCATCGAGCGCCCAAGTGGACGAAAGCTCGGCCCGATCCTCTATACGCCCCGCTCGGTGCCAGAGCCGGTGGCGGACCCCGTGTCATGATCCAGCCAGTCGATCACATCCTCCGGGTTGTAGAACTCGGTTCGTTCAGGAACGGCGGGGCGGTCGATCATCAGCACCGGCAGGCCAAGCTGGCGCGCGGCGAGCAGCTTGGCCTGTGCGCCCGTGCCGCCCGCGTTCTTGCACACCACCAGATCGACGGCATGGGCCTGCATCAGCGTACGATCACCTTCGGTCGTGAACGGCCCGCGATCGACGACAAGACTGTGCCGGGGCAGGGCAGGCGGCCGGTCCGGCGCGTCGACGAAGCGCAGGAGATAGTGGTGCTGCGGCTGGGCGGCGAAGGCCTCGACATGCATCCGCCCCAACGCCAGCATCACGCGGCGGGCTGGGCCGGCCAGCGCAGCGACCGCGCCGTCGATGTCGGCCGCATGGGTCCAGCGGTCTTCCGGGGCGGGCTGCCATGCCGGCCGGGTCAGAGCGACATGGGCGATGCCCGCCTGCCGCGCCGCTTCGACCGCATGGGCGCTCATGGTTGCGGCAAAGGGATGGGTCGCATCGACCAGATGGGTCACCCTGTGCTGGCGCAGATAGTCCGCCAGCCCCGCCACGCCGCCAAAGCCGCCGACCCGGATCGGCACGGGCTGAAGCCGGGGCGCTTCGGTTCGCCCGGCATAGCTCAGCGTTGCGGCAATGCCCCGCGCGGCCAGCAGCCGGGCCAGCGCGCTGGCCTCGGTCGTGCCGCCCAGCAGGAGGACATGGCGCATGACTGATACGGTTCCTCATGCATGGTTGACGATCATCGGCGTGGGCGAGGACGGGGCGGAGAGCCTTGTCCCTGCGAGCCGGGCGGCGCTGGCGCGGGCCGAACTGGTCATCGGACCGGCCCGGCACCTGTCGCTGCTGCCCGCGCATAGCTGCCCCGTCATCGAATGGCCAGTTCCCTTCGCCGACGGGATCGCCCGGTTGATTGAGCATCGCGGGCGGCGCGTGGTGATGCTGGCCTCTGGCGATCCGTTCTGGTTCGGCGCGGGGAGCAGCGTGACGGCTCACCTCAGCCGGGAAGAATGGACCGCGATCCCCGCGCCTTCAACCTTCACGCTTGCCGCCGCGCGGCTGGGCTGGCCGCTTCAGGATGTGGCCTGCCTTGGCCTTCACGCCGCGCCGCTGGAACGTCTGCGTCCGCACCTCTCGCCCGGACGGCGCGTGCTGGCTCTGCTGCGTGACGGCGAGGCGGTAGCGGCGCTGGCCGACTATCTCTCAAGGCAAGGTTTCGGGTCATCGGCGCTGCATGTTCTGGAGGCGCAGGGCGGGCCGCGTGAGCGCGTTCGCCTGACGGCGGCCGATGCGCTGTCCTTTACCGACGTGGCCCATCCGGTCGCGGTCGGGATCGAATGCGCGGGCGACGGGCGCACCCTGCCGCTGACGCCGGGACGGCCAGATGACTGGTTCGCGTCGGACGGACAATTGACCAAGAGCCCGGTGCGGGCACTTGCCTTGTCGGCGCTGGCGCCGCGCCCCGGCGAATTGCTGTGGGACATCGGTGCGGGATCGGGGTCGGTGGGGATCGAATGGCTGCTGGCCCACCCGGCGAACCGGGCCTGCGCGATAGAGGCCGATCCCATGCGCGCGGTCCGCGCGCAGGCCAACGCCGCGGCGCTCGGGGTGGACCGGCTCGATCTGCTGACCGGCACTGCGCCCGATGTCCTGCCCGAGGGGCCTGCGCCCGATGCGGTGTTCATCGGCGGTGGCTTGTCGGACGCCTTGCTGGACAGGCTATGGGCGCGCTTGCCCCCCGGAACCCGGCTGGTCGCCAATGCGGTGACGCTGGAATCCGAGGCGCTGCTGACCCGCTGGCATGGCGCGAAAGGCGGCAGCCTTCTGCGGATCGAACTGGCCGATGCCGCACCGCTGGGAAGCAAACACGGCTGGCGCGCGCGCTATCCGGTGGTGCAGTGGAGCGTTACGCTGTGATCGTCGCGGGCTTCGGGTTCCGGTCGGGCGCGGGCCTGCCTTCGCTGCGCGCGGCATTCCTTCTGGCGCAGCAGGGGTACCCACCGGTGACGCATCTCGCCACGGTGTGCGGCAAACTGGCGGTGCTGGCTCCGCTGGCCGAAGCGCTGGGCCTGCCGCTGACCGGAGTGGAGCCTGAAGCGCTGGCCGCTGCCGCCACGATCACCCGTTCCGCCGCCAGCCTTGCCGCCCATGGCACCGGCAGCCTTGCCGAAGCCAGCGCCCTCGCGGCAGCCGGGGTGGGCGCGGGCCTGCTCGGGCCGCGTCATATCTCCCCTGATCGCATGGCCACTTGTGCCCTTGCAATCCGGGCTTCCGCCAAAGGACATTCGACATGACCGTGCATTTCATCGGCGCCGGCCCCGGCGCGCCCGACCTGCTGACCCTGCGCGGAAGGGATCTGATCGCCGCCAGCCCTGTGTGCCTTTATGCCGGGTCGCTGGTGCCCGAGGCGGTGCTGGCGCATTGCCCCCCCGGCGCGCGGATCGTCAACACCGCGCCGCTGGAACTGGACGGGATCATGGCCGAGATCACCGCCGCGCACGCCGCCGGGCAGGACGTGGCGCGGCTGCATTCAGGCGACCTGTCGGTCTGGTCCGCGATGGGCGAGCAACTGCGCCGCCTGCGCGCGATGGACATTCCCTTCACGGTTACGCCCGGTGTGCCAGCCTTCGCCGCCGCCGCCGCCGCGCTGGAGGCGGAACTGACTCTGCCCGAACTGGCGCAATCGCTGGTGCTGACCCGCACGCCGGGCCGCGCGAGCACCATGCCGCCCGCCGAAAGCCTGGCCAATTTCGCGAGGACAGGCGCGACGCTGGCCATTCATCTTTCCATACACAATCTGGGCCTAGTGGTGGCCGACCTGTCTCCCGCCTATGGTGCGGATTGCCCGGCAGCGGTGGTCTGGCGGGCAAGTTGGCCGGACCAGCGGATCGTCCGCGCCACGCTCGACACTATCGAACAGGCCGTGGCGGGCACCATGGAGCGCACTGCGCTGATCCTGGTCGGACGGGTTCTGGCCGCACAGGATTTTGCCGAAAGCAGTCTCTATGCGCCCGGCTATGATCGCCGGTTCCGGCCTCAGGATGCCGCTTCACGCTTTGCGGGGGTGAGCGAATGAAGGTGCCCCAAGGGTTCCCGCCGGGACTGATGATCGCGGCACCGGCATCGGGGACGGGCAAGACCACGGTGATGCTGGGCCTGCTGCGCGCGCTCACCGAAGACGGGCTGGCGGTGCAGCCGTTCAAGAGCGGGCCGGACTATATCGATCCGGCCTTTCACCGGGCCGCCAGCGGGCGGGCTTCGTTCAACCTCGATAGCTGGGCGATGGATGGTGCGCTGGTCGATACCATCACAGGCCAGGCGGCGGGCGCGGACATGGTGCTGGCCGAAGGGTCGATGGGCCTGTTTGACGGCGTGGCCAGCACGGGTGCGCTGGGCAATGGCGCCAGCGCCGACATGGCGCGGCGTATGGGCTGGCCCGTCGTGCTGGTGCTGGATGTATCGGGACAGGCGCAGTCCGCCGCCGCTACCGCGCTGGGCTTCAAAAGCCTCGATCCACACCTGCCATTCGCGGGCGTGATCCTGAACCGCGTGGCCAGCTCGCGCCATGAACGACTGGTGCGGCGAGGGCTGGAAGCGGCGGGCGTGTCCGTGCTGGGCGCCTTGCCACGGCGCGGCGACCTGACCCTGCCCGAACGCCACCTCGGACTGGTCCAGGCGGAGGAGCACCCCGACCTCGAGCACGCTATCGCCGGTTACGCGGCCTTCCTGCGCGAACATGCGGATCTCGGCGCCATTCGCGCGGCGGCCCGCGCTGCCGGGCGGACGGGCGAGGAAGGACAATTGCCGTCCCCTCCGGCCCAGCGCATCGCCATGGCCCGCGATGCCGCCTTTTCCTTCGTCTATCCGCATCTGCTCGAAGGCTGGCGGCGTGCGGGGGCACAGATAATCCCGTTCTCGCCGCTGGCCGATGAGGCACCCGCCGGGGACGCCGATCTGGTCTGGCTGCCCGGCGGCTACCCCGAACTGCACGCGGGCACAATTGCGGGTGCAACGAACTTCCTGTCGGGTCTGCGCGCCCATGCCCGGACACGGCCGGTCCACGGCGAATGCGGCGGTTACATGGTGCTGGGCGAGTCGCTGATCGACAAGGCGGGAGAGCGGCACCGGATGGCTGGCCTGCTTGGCCTTGTCACCAGCCATGCCCAGCGCCGGATGCATCTGGGCTATCGCCATGCCGAACTGCTGGCACCGATAGCGTGCCTTGCCGCCGGAACCAGGCTGCGCGGCCACGAATTTCATTATTCCACCATTGTCGAACAAACCGACGCCCCGCTCGCGCGCGTGACTGACGCCGATGGCGGGTCCGTTGGCGAAACCGGATCACATCGCGGTCCTGTGACGGGCACGTTCTTCCACCTGATCGCGCCTTCGGCATCGGGGAGTGTGGGATGAGCGGCTTCGTATCCTTTGTCGGAGCAGGTCCGGGCGATCCGGATCTGCTGACAGTGAAAGCTGTCACGCGGCTCGGCGAGGCCGACGCGATATTGTTCGACGATCTTGCCTCGCGCCCGGTGCTCGATCGTGCGCGCCAAGGCGTGAAGCTCGTCCCAGTCGGCAAACGCGCGGGCTGCCCGTCGCCCAGCCAGGCGGAGGTCAGCCGGCTGTTGGTGGAGCACGCGCGGGCGGGCATGCGGGTTGTGCGGCTCAAATCTGGTGATGCGGGTATTTTTGGGCGGCTTGAGGAAGAAGTCAGCGCGTTGCGTGAGGCCGGGATTTCCTTCGAGATCATTCCGGGCGTCAGCGCCGCCAGCGCTGCTGCGGCGGCCATCGGCATCCCGCTTACCCGGCGCGAGAAGGCGCGGCGATTGCAGTTCGTGACGGGCCATGGTGTGAACGGGCAACTCCCGAAAAATCTTAACATGGCCGCTCTGGCTGATCCGGCGGCGACCACCGTCATGTATATGGCAAAGCGCACCTTTCCGTTGCTGGCCGACCGGCTGCTGGCCAGCGGCATAGCGCCCGATACACCAGCGATCCTTGCCGAAAATGTCGGCCATCCCGACCAGAATCTTGTGCGCAGCACTGTCGCCGGATTGGCAGAAATGCTGACTGGCCGGTCATCAGCGACACCTGCGATCATCCTCTACGGCCCGCTGCTGGAGGGCGCATGATCGAACTCCACCTCATCGGCATCGGCACGGGCAATCCCGATCATCTGACTGCGCAGGCAGTGGCGGCAATGAACAATGCCGATCTGATTCTGCTACCGCGCAAGGGTGCCGCGAAGTCCGATCTTATCGATTTGCGGCGGGGGATTTGCGCAGCTGTGCTCACGGCTCCCGTGCAGGTTGCGGAGTTCGATCTGCCTGCCCGCAGCGATGATCCGGCCTATCTTGATGCCGTGCACGACTGGCATGATGCCATCGCCGCCACATGGTGCGCGCAGATTGCCGAGCATCTGCCCGATGGCGGCAGGCTGGCCATGCTCGTCTGGGGCGATCCTTCGCTCTATGACAGCACGCTGAGGATTGCCGAACGGCTGAAGGGCGCCGGGCTGGATGTGGCCGTTCGAGTAGTGCCGGGTATCACGAGCATTCAGGCGCTCACGGCGGCGCACGCCATCCCGCTCAACCGATTGGCAGGGTCGGTGACGATCACCACCGGGCGGATGCTGCGCGAACGGGGCTGGCCGGAGGGGGCTGGCACTATCGTCGTGATGCTCGACAGCGGCGGCGCCTTCGAGGTGCTGGAGCCGCAGGGCATTTCGATCTGGTGGGGCGCCTATCTGGGCATGACGCACGAAGCGCTCGAACAGGGGGCGCTGGCCGAAGCCGGCCCCCGGATCGCCGCGCGCCGGGCCGATCTGCGCGCCCGCCATGGCTGGATCATGGATGTCTATCTCATGCGAAAGGAGCAAGCCGATGGAGCCTGAAAGCCAGGAGGATAGCGCCGTGGATGCGGCGAATGGCGATACCCGCCATGCCGACAAGATGCGCAAAAAACAGGCAGCACGCACCGCGATCATGGCCACCAAGACTCGCGAACAGGGTCTGCTGATCGTCCACACCGGCAAGGGCAAGGGCAAGACCAGCGCGGCGCTAGGCATGGTGGTCCGTGCGATCGGCCACGGGATGAAAGTGGGTGTCGTCCAGTTCGTCAAGGGCGCGATGACGACCGGAGAGAAGGCGGTATTCGGTGCCTTTCCCGATTCTGTCGAGTTCAAGCCGATGGGCGAGGGCTTTACCTGGGATACGCAGGACCGCGCCCGCGACATCGCCGTCACTCGCGCCGCGTGGGAGGAGGTCAAGCGGATGATCTCCGATCCTTCCTATCACATGGTCCTGGCCGACGAACTGAACATCGCGCTGCGCTATGACTATCTGCCGCTGGACGAGGTGCTGGAGGTGGTCTCGGCCCGCGGCGAGATGAAGCACGTCATCGTCACCGGCCGCAACGCTCCCGAAGCGTTGATCGAGGCGGCCGACCTCGTCACTGAAATGACCATGGTGAAGCACCCGTTCCGTTCCGGCGTGAAGGCGCAGAAGGGGATCGAGTTCTGAGCGCCGTTCCGCCCCTGTTCGACGCGGGCTTTGCCGGGCAGTTCAACGAATTGCTGCGCTGGCGCCGCGATGTCCGGCATTTCGCGCCGCGCGGCGTGAAGGAAGCGGACATACGCGCGCTGCTGGAATGCGCCGCCCTCGCGCCTTCGGTCGGTAATTCGCAGCCGTGGCGGTTCGTGCGCCTGCGCTCGCCCGCGATCCGCGATGCGCTCGGCGCCCATGTCGATGCGCAGAGTGTTCGCGCGGCCGAGCGCTATGCCGGGCAGGCGCGGCATGATCATTATCTCTCGCTGAAGCTGCACGCGCTGCGCGAGGCGCCCGAATTGATGGCGGTGTTCTGCGACGAACGGCCCGAGGCAGGGCACGGCCTCGGCACCGCCACCATGCCGGAAACGCTGCGCTATTCCTGCGTGCTGGCGATCCACAATCTGTGGCTGGCGGCCCGGCTGCGGGGCATCGGCCTTGGCTGGGTTTCGATCGTCGATCCCGACACGGTTCGCGCCATGCTGGATGTGCCCGCCCACTGGTCGCTGATCGCGCTGCTGTGCATCGGCTACCCGGCGGAAGAATCCGACACACCCGAACTGGAACAACGCGGCTGGCAAGCCAGAGAATCGCTGAGCGACCGGGTGTTCGAGCGATGAACTTCAAGCAAAGGACCATGATACCATGCTGACACCAGTGGAGGATGGCCCCGCTATCGTCGCCTGCAACACCTGTCGTCACAGTGCCGATGCGCGTGAGGATGAGACCGGATCACGCGGCGGCGCGCGGATGGTGGCGGCGCTGCGTTTGGTTCAGGAGAGCGATGCGCGCTATGCCGGGATCGCCGTGCAGGAGATGCCCTGCCTGTTTGCCTGCGCCGAGTTCTGCACCGTGCACCTGCGCGCGCCGGGCAAGGTCGGCTATGTGCTGGGGCGGTTCGCTGCGGATGAAGAGGCCGCCACCGCCATCCTGGATTATGCCGTGCATTACGCCGCCAGTGAGAATGGCCGCGTGCCGTTCAAACAGTGGCCGCAGGGGGTGAAAGGGCATTTCATCACCCGCACTCCGCCGCCGGGCTTCGTCGCGGAATGAACAGCTTTGCTTCACCCGCCGATTTCGACGTGGCGCTCCAATCTCTGTCCGTGCCGGATGCGGAGGCTGCCGCCGCTGCCCGCGCCCGGCAGGGGGAACTGACCAAGCCGCCCGGATCGCTTGGCCGGCTGGAGGATATAGCGCTATTCTTCGCCGGGTGGCAGGGCACGGAGCGGCCCGCGATCGAACGGGGCCGTGCGGCGATCTTCGCGGGCAATCATGGCATGGTCGTTCACGGCGTCAGCGCTTTTCCGGCCAGCGTCACACAAGCGATGGTGGCCAACTTCGCGGCCGGGGGTGCGGCGATCAATGCGCTGGCGGGTGCTGCCGGGCTGGAGCTGAAGGTAGTACCGCTCGATCTTGACCGGCCCACCGCCGATTTCACGACTGCCCCTGCCATGACCGGGGACGAATGCCTTGCCGCGCTCTCCGCCGGGGCGGCGACGGTGGAACCGGGGCTGCAGCTGCTGGTCGTCGGCGAAATGGGCATCGGCAATACGACGGCCGCCGCCGCGCTCTGCGCGCGCAGCTTCGGCGGTGCGCCCGCATCATGGGTCGGGCCGGGAACGGGGGTCGATGCGGAAGGTGTCGCGCGCAAGGTGGCGGTTGTCGAACGGGCGCTTGCCTGTCACGCCGACGCGCCCCGCACTCCCTTCGAGACTCTGCGCCGCCTGGGAGGGCGCGAAATCGCCGCGATCGCCGGAGCCGTGCTGGAAGCTCGGAAGCAGCGGGTGCCGGTGGTGCTGGACGGCTTCATCAGCTGCGCCGCGCTGGCCCCGCTGGCCGCCGCGGCGCCCACCATCACCGATCATTGCCTGGCGGGTCATTGTTCGGCCGAGCCGGGGCATCTGGGCCTGCTGGCGCGTCTGGGCCTCGAGCCGCTGCTGTCGCTTGGGCTTCGGCTGGGAGAAGGCAGCGGCGCGGCGCTGGCGGTGTCGCTGATCCGGGCCGCGCTGGCCACGCATAACGGCATGGCGACGTTCGCCGAGGCCGGGGTGGCGGGCAGCTTGTGAGCAGCTTCGCGCTCCATCTGCTGCGGCACGGCGAGCCCGAAGGAGCAGAGGCGCTGATCGGGCGCACCGATGCTCCGCCAAAGGCTGCGGGTATCTCCGTGTGCGTCGATCAGGCGCGGGGGTTGGAAGCTGCGGCATTGATCGCCTCCGATCTCTCTCGTGCGCAGCTGGCGGGCGAGGCGATCAGCCGGGCGACTGACCTGCCGCTTTCCGTCGACCCGCGCTGGCGCGAGCTGGACTTCGGCGCATGGGACGGCATGGCGCCCGCCGATATCGACAATGCGGCGCTCGCGCGGTTCTGGAACGATCCCGATGCCCATGCGCCGCCGCATGGAGAATGTTGGTCGGCGCTGGTTCACCGCGTGTCGGCGGCGATTGCCGATCTTGCGCCGTGTCCGACGCTGATCGTCACCCATGGCGGGGCGATGCGGGCAGCGCTGGCGGTGCTGTGCGGGTTCGATGTGCGACAGGCCTGGGCCTTTGACCTGCCCTATGGCGCCTTGCTGTCGCTGCGCGTCTGGCCGGGCGCAAATCCTGCCGCGCAAATCACGGGTTTGCGGCCATGAAGGGCTTTCTCATCGCCCTGCAATTCCTGACGCGGTTGCCATTGCCCTCCATCATGGTCGACGATGCCGCCTTCGCCCGGTCAATGCGCTGGTTTCCCGCAGTCGGCCTGGTGATCGGCGCGGCTGTCGCTGGCTCGGCATGGGCGGGGGCGCTGATCGATAGCCGGCTAGGCGCGCTGGCTGCTCTTGTCGTCTGGGTGGGCGTCACCGGCGCGCTGCATCTCGATGGCCTTGCCGATATCGCCGATGCTGGCGGAGCGGCGCACAAGACGCAGGGGAAGGACCGCGAGCGATTGCTCGCCGTTCTGGCCGATCCGCATCTGGGCAGCTTCGGCGTCGTGGCCATCATGCTGCAACTGCTGGCCAAGTTCGTGTTGCTCAGTTGCCTGATCGATGAGGGCGCATTCGCCGCGCTCGTGTCTGTGCCCTTTGCCGCGCGCATCGGCCCGCTGGTTTGGACCTGGTGGCTCGTGCCGCTGCATCAGGGGCTGGGCGCCAGATTCCGCTCAGCTATCGGCCCGCTGCACATTATGTTCTGGATGATCGCTCTGGCCGCCGTGTCGTGGTTCTGCCCGGTGCTGCTGGTCACGCCGCTGCTGGTGCTGTGGTGGGGCTGGCAGGTGCGGCGCACGATCGGCGGGGTTTCCGGCGACGGCCACGGTGCGGGCATCGAGCTTATCGAAACCGCATTGCTGCTGG
This sequence comes from Sphingobium fluviale, assembly GCF_004122115.1. Lineage (GTDB taxonomy): Bacteria > Pseudomonadota > Alphaproteobacteria > Sphingomonadales > Sphingomonadaceae > Sphingobium > Sphingobium fluviale. The sequence goes on along the minus strand of NZ_SBKP01000001.1, from coordinate 73,265 downwards.
CTCTGACGGTTGCCGTCCGGTGGGGTCTGGCCGGATGACCGGCTTTGCCTTTCACGGCGGCAAGCTTGCCGAGGCCATGGCGCGGTTCGGCGTCGGCGATGCGCCGTGGATCGATCTTTCGACCGGTATCAACCCGCATGGCTGGCCCGCTGCCGGGACGCTGGCGGTGGACTGGCAGGCCCTGCCCGAGGCGGGCGCGCTGAATGATTTGGAAGCCGCAGCGGCCGCCTTTTTCGGCACGGACCCGGCCCATGTCTGCGCCGTGCCGGGGACCGAGATCGGGCTACGGATGCTGGGCGATGTGCTGCCGGGGCCGGCCGTTCATGCCTGGCCCAGCTATCGCACCCATGGCGATATGATCGCCGGAAGCCGTGCGGTTCCGCCGACCGATCTGGATCGGGAACAGGCTTCGACCGTCATTCTGGCCAATCCCAACAATCCCGATGGCCGTATCATTCCACCCGCTACGCTGCTGGACCAGCTGGAGGCCCGATACGTTGATGGCGGCGTAAGCTGGCTGGTGGTGGACGAGGCTTTCGCCGATGTCTCGCCTGAGATCAGCCTTGCCCCTTTTGTGAATGATGCCCGGCGGCTGATCGTCTTTCGCTCCTTCGGCAAGTTCTTCGGGCTGGCCGGGGTGCGGCTTGGCTTCGTGCTGGGACCGCGAGAAGTGATCGCGCAATATCGGCGGCGCCTTGGCAGCTGGCCGTTGTCGGCGGCGGCGCTGGCCATCGGCACGGCGGCCTATCGGGATACGGCGTGGATATCCGCCACGCGGATTGGCTTGCGTGAACAGGCGGCGGCGCTGGATACCGTGCTGGCCCGGCGAGGTTTCAGGGCGATGGGGGCCTGCCCGCTGTTCCGGCTGATCGAAGTGGACGATGCAGCCGCCCTGTTCGAGCGCCTCGCCAAGGCTGCGATCCTGACACGGCCGTTCGACTATGATCCGCGCTGGCTGCGGTTGGGTCTGCCTGCTGGCGGAGAGGGGCTGGACCGTCTCGACAGAGCGCTTGCCGAGCATGGAGGGGCCGATGGCTGAGCCGATAGCCCTGCTGGCCTTGACGCTGGATGCCGCGATGGGCTGGCCGCATGCGCTGTATCTCCGGATCGGCCACCCGGTGGGCCTATTCGCCCGGATCATCGCGGAAGGCGAGCGACGGTGGAACGATCCTGCGAGGGGCGACGCCGCGCGGCGCACGGCTGGTGTGGCGACGGTGCTGCTCCTGCTGGCGATTGCCGGTGGCGCGGGCTGGGCGTTGCAAGCTCTGCTCGAAGCTGTCGCCGGAGGCTGGGCCTGGCCATTGATCGCGGTGCTTGCCTGGCCGGGACTGGCGCAGCGCAGCCTCCATGATCATGTCCGCGCCGTCGCCGAGGCGCTGGAACAGCAGAATCTTCCCGCCGCACGCGGCGCAGTCGGGATGATCGTTGGCCGCGATACGGCCGATCTTGACGAGGCGGGCATCGCGCGCGCCGCCATCGAAAGTCTGGCGGAGAGTTTTTGCGACGGGGTGGTGGCGCCGTTGTTCTGGCTGCTCGTTCTGGGTCTGCCCGGCATCTGGATGTACAAGGCGATCAACACCGCCGACAGCATGGTCGGGCACCGCGAGGAGCGATGGCGCGCCTTTGGCTGGGCGGCGGCCCGCACCGACGATGCCCTGAATCTGGCGCCCGCGCGGTTCGCCGCTGGGTTGATTTGCCTGTGCGGGGGACGCGGCTGGCGGATAATGTGGCGAGATGCGCACCAGCACGCCTCGCCCAATGCGGGCTGGCCGGAGGCGGCGATGGCCGGAGCGCTGGGCCTGCGTCTCGCCGGGCCGATGGCCTATGACGGCGCTGTTTCGGACAAGCCGTGGATCGGTGAAGGTGAACGTCCGGCCGGGGCAGGGGATATCCGGCGGGCACTGACCGTCTACGCCCGTGCCTGCCTGTGTCTGTGGATCATTGCGGGGGGTGCGGCATGGGCGCTTTGATGCTTCAGGGCACCGGCTCCGACGTGGGTAAATCGGTGCTGGTGGCGGGGCTGTGCCGCGCCCTGGTGAAGCGGGGCTTGCGGGTCTTGCCGTTCAAGCCGCAGAACATGTCCAACAATGCGGCCGTCACCAGCGACGGCGGCGAGATCGGGCGGGCGCAGGCCTTGCAGGCGATCGCCTGCAAGGTTGCGCCGCACACCGACATGAACCCGGTGCTCCTGAAGCCGCAGGCCGACCGCACCTCGCAGCTGATCGTGCATGGCCAGGTGCGCGGCACGCTGGGGGCTGGCAATTTCCGGCAGGCAAGGAGCGCGCTGCTGGGCGAGGTTCTGGCCAGCTATGCGCGGCTCCACCAGGCCTGCGATGTGGTCATGGTCGAGGGCGCCGGCTCGCCCGCTGAAATCAACCTGCGCGCGGGCGACATCGCCAACATGGGCTTCTCGCGCGCGGCGGACGTGCCGGTGGTCCTGATCGGCGACATCGATCGCGGCGGGGTCATTGCTGCCATCGTCGGCACGAAGGCGGTCATCGACCCGGATGACGCGGCGATGATCGCGGGTTTCATCATCAACAAGTTTCGGGGCGATCCCGCGCTGTTCGCCGATGGCTATACCCAAATCGAAAGCCTGTCGGGCTGGCAAGGATTTGGCGTGGTTCCCTGGCTCGCCGCCACCGCGCGGCTGCCCAGCGAGGATGCCGTGGTGCTGGAGCGTCGCGGAACGGGGCCCGGGGGACGCAAGCTTATCGCCTGTCCGATCTTGCCGCGCATCTCCAATTTCGACGATCTCGATCCGCTGAAACTCGAAGCGGGCGTCGAACTGCGGATGATCCCGCCCGGCCATCCGATCCCGGCGGAGGCCGCGCTGGTCATCCTGCCTGGATCGAAGGCGACCATCGCCGATCTGGCCGCGCTGCGCCGCGAAGGCTGGGACATCGACATTCTGGCGCATCACCGGCGTGGCGGAGTGATCCTGGGGTTGTGCGGCGGCTATCAGATGCTGGGACGGAGCATCGCCGATCCCGAGGGGCTGGAAGGTCCGCCCGGCACCGCCAGCGGCCTTGGCTTGCTCGATGTCGAAACGACGCTGCATGTGCACAAGGCGCTGCGCCCGGTCAGCGGGACAGCATTGGGCGCGCCGTTCGAGGGCTATGAAATGCACATGGGGCGAACCTGTGGTCCAGACACCGAGCGGCCCTTCGCCACGCTCTCCGATGGTCGCCGCGATGGCGCGATGAACGCGGCGGGGATGGTGCTGGGCTCCTATGTTCACGGCCTACTGGCAGACTCGGATCAGCGCCGCGCATTGCTGGCGCGCATCGATGTCGTGGCCGAGGGCTTGGACTATGGCGATTCTGTCGAGGCGGCCCTGGACGAGATTGCCTCTGCGCTGGAGGAGCATCTCGACATCGACGCGCTGATCGCACTGAGCATGGCTGAGCGAAAAGGGTCACGGTCATGAGCAACTTGCTGGTGCTGGGTGGTGCGCGTTCAGGCAAGAGCCGTTATGCTCAACTCCGCGCCGAGGCACTGACCGGTGAACTGGTCTATCTGGCGACGGCACAGGCCTTCGATGGGGAGATGGCCGAGCGGATTGCCCTCCATCGTGCCGATCGCGGCCCGCGCTGGTCGACCGTCGAGGCCCCACTGGAACTGGCAGAGGCCATCACGGCGCACAGCAGGCCCGGGACGGTGGTGTTGGTGGATTGCCTAACGCTCTGGGCGTCGAACCTGATCCTGGCGGAGCGAGATTCGACTGCGGCGACGGCAGACCTGTTGCGCGCGGTTCTGGATGCGCCGGGGCCGGCCATTCTGGTCGCCAACGAGGTGGGGCTGGGCATCGTGCCTGACAACGCTCTGGCCAGACGCTTCCGCGATGTTGCGGGCAGGATCAATCAGGAGGTGGCTGCCGCCGTTGACGAGGTCGTGATGATGGTTGCCGGGCTGCCGCTGGTGCTGAAGCCAAAAGCGTGATCATGCCGGTTGATTAGGACTGCCCTCGGAAGGCTTGTGTGGTCTTTCGGTGTTGACCAATACTGCCGAATATATTGCAAATGCCAATGGCAAGGGGCTGAGATGACCGACAAGATTCCAATGCCTATCCGCTCTCTGGCCGCGCTCTCCGGCGAAGCAGTGGCCGCTGTGGGACTGCCGATTCAGGCAGCGGGTACGACTTACACCATGGCGCAGGAAGCGGCCTTCATCGACGACAAGCATTATGCGGTTGGCCGGTGGGACGGAACATTGTCGCTCTTTGCATTTACGGATTCGCCGACGCAGGGGCCGCTCATAGCCAAAGCGGTCAACAGCCCGGCGCAGGAAGGCGTGCAGATGATCGTGCCGCTGGAAGCATCGGCGCTGGCGTTCGCCTCATCGAATGACGAACAGAGTCTTCTCGTCTGGGCGTCGGCCACGGGCGACTGGAGCAACCTTGCTATTGCCGCCACGCTCAGCTTCGATGCCGCTCTCGGCGTCGCCAACAGCGGTGCGAGGGTTGACGCGAGCGGTGCGCAATACCTCGTCATCGGCCATGCCAATGGCTATGTCAGCATCTGGCTACAAGGGAGCGGAATCGCAGATTGGATCTGCACCATGGTCACCGATGTGCGCGCGGCGAAACCTGCCAATCCATGGGGTATTCACAATGTTCGCGGTGTGGCGAACGTGGAACTGGGCGATGGCCAGGGCTATGTCGTCACCGGCTCGGAAGATGGCAACCTGACGATCGTGCGGGTATCCGACGGAGCGATCCTTTCAACGACTGTTTACAATCCCGCCGCCCAGCGGGGCATCAACAGCCTGGCAGTCGCAGGTTCGACCTTGCTCGTCGCAAACTGTGCTGTGGGTGCGGCAGATTCCAACCTGTGGTGCTACACGATTGACCCCGTCGGTTGGTCCATCACGTTGACCGACAAGGCGACGCTCCGAATCGACCCGAGTGCGCCGCAGGTGTTTAATTTCGACGTGATTTTCTCTGTCCTGGATTGCGGTCCCACGAGATTTTTCTGTTCGACCGAGGAGGGAGCCTTGTGGATGGGGCAGGTCAGCCCCGCTGCAAGGCTCTCGGTGGAAGGGTACAAGCCCATTGGAGCGGCGCTCGGATCTGCCTTGTGTGTCAGCGGAGTCCGCCTCTCAGCCACTGCTTATGATCTACATGAGTATTTGATCGAGTGAGCGAGAGCGAAGCGGAAGCAGGCCGAAAAGGGCCGCGCACCTCATCGTTCCCGCGATGGTAACAAGCGGCGGTATAGTTATCCGTTACTAAGCCGCAGCCTTTTCTCTTTGTAATTCGGCAAATGCCTGGCGGACGACGTGCCATCCTCCCTGAATGCCAAGTGCCGCCATGATCATCGCAACGATCAGGTCCGGCAGTCCGCTACCCATCCAGAGAACGGCAATGCCTGCTCCGATTACCAGCAAGTTGTTGATCGCATCGTTGCGGGAGCAAATCCATACCGACCGCATGTTGGCGTCACCTACGCGGTAGCGGAACAGCATAATAGCTACGATCGCATTGACTGCCAAAGCCAAGGCTCCCACGCCTGACATTGTCCATGGATCAGGGTGTGTGCCCCGCAGCAGACCCCAAATTGCGGAAATGGCGACGGCGCATGCGAAAGCCAGAATCGTCACGCCTTTCGCCAGTGCGGTACGTGAACGCCACGCTGATGCCAGACCTGCGACACCGAGGCTGATCGCGTAATTCGCGGAGTCCCCGAGAAAGTCGAGCGCGTCGGCCTGCAATGAACGAGATCCGGAAGCATGCCCAGCAGCGGCTTCGACGACGAACATCGCCACGTTGAACACAAGCGCGATCCACAGGACCCGCCGCCAGTTTACATCGTCCGTTGCCACTGCCCCGCCACAAGCGCTCGCGCAGCATTCGTCAGCCATGCGGCAAATCCTTCTGTGAATTTCCGACTCGCTCCCTTATCTGCACCCTGTAGTAACTACAGGGTCAAGGCGATGAAGATCGGCGAACTGGCTGCGGCGACCGCGACGAAAGTCGAGACGGTTCGCTATTACGAGAAGATCGGACTGCTGGCATCTCCGGCACGATCTTCGGCTAACTACCGCAGCTACGGCAGCGAGCACCTCGCCCGCCTGTCCTTCATCCGTCGCGCCCGCGATCTTGGCTTCTCGTTGGAGGTCGTGCGCGAGTTGCTGACGCTTGCAGACGATCGCACCGAGTCATGCGAGGCGGTGGACGGCATCGCACGCTCCCACCTATCGGAAATCGATCGCAAGATCGCCGATCTTTCGGCACTGCGACGCGAACTTGGACGTGTGCTAGACAGTTGCAGCTGCGATACGATCGCCGATTGCAAGATCATCGATGCACTCGCGCCGAGACGATAGTCGCCGCGGCAATGACCGAACAATTGACATCGTTCCAATGCGATGTGCTATGCAGTACGCAGTGAAACGACTGCTCTCCCTGCTGCTGCTCGCCGGAGCACTGGTTGGCCTTCTCGGCCAGGAAGCTGCGTTCGCGTATGTCATGCCGGTCGCGAATGCCGAGCAGATTGCCGCGCCCGCAGCGCAGATGAGCGCCGATTGCGCGGAGATGATGGGGCTCGCCAAGCAGGCGCTTCAGCCCGAGAAGCCGTGCGAGGGTATGACGCCCGACTGCGTGGCCAAGATGGGTTGCGCTGTGCCTGTGGCCCTGGTTCCGCCGCTCGCGTTCGGCGCAACGCTGCAATTCCGCGCGGCATCGCCGCCGCAAATGCCTGTCGCCCCGCTTGTCGGCCGCGATACCGGCCCGGAGCCGGAACCGCCCACTTTCCTTGGCTGAACTCAAGACGACACGCACGAACAGCTTCGCTCGCGTGTCCTTTCCCAGTTCAACCAAGGATAGTTTCCATGAAGACGATTCTCACGCTCACCGCTGTCGTGGCGGCCCTCGCTAGCGCATCCGTTGCTTCCGCCCATGACGCCGCTGGCGGTCATTGGGAATGGCGGGCCCAGCCCTCGTTCGGCCCCAAGTCGATCGTGCCCTCGCGCGTGCGCGTCTGGGTCAAGGACAGTGGCTCGGAAATGGCCAGTTGCGACTGCTCCATGATGAAGGCGGACAGCGCCAATTGCATGATGGGCATGTCCGGCCAGCGCCGGGCGCCTTCGGCCAGCTAAGGCGATTGCCTGGCCGATAACGACAAGAACGATGGCCGGGCGCGCGGCGCCGGTGGAAGGTGCCCCCCTTCGCCGGCGTCGCGTCAATCGGAGGCCTCGTCAAGCTTCGGCCCGGTGATCTTCCGAACGGGAGATTCCCATGCGAATACTTATACTGACTCCGCTTCTGGCAGCGGTTTCGGGTGCGGCGGTGGCCGAGCCGCTGACCTTCGACGCTGCGATCGAGCGTACTACGCGCGATGCGCCGTCGATCCTGGCTGGCGAGGCAGGTGTCGAAGCCAGGCGCTCCGCCGCGATCGCCGCCGGCCGCTTGCCCGATCCGACGCTCAACGTCGGGCTCGACAATTACCCCGTTTCCGGCCCGCCTGCCTTCAGCTTCACCCGTGAGAGCATGATGATGGCGCGGATCGGAGTCGATCAGCCGTTTCCCAACCCCGCCAAGCGCAGCGCGCAGCGCACACGCGCGCAGGCCGACATCGGCATGGCCGAAGGCGAGCTTGCGGTCGAGACGCAGAATGTCCTGCTCGAAACCGCGCTCGCATGGATCGACCTTTACTATGCCAAACGCCGGCTCGCGCAGTTGCAGCACCTCGACGAGAGCCTGACCGGCCTTCAGGCGACCGTATCGGCCCGTCTCGCTTCGGGTTCGGCGCGCCCGGCCTCGGCGCTGGAGCCCGATCAGTTGCGCGCCGCCGTCAATGATCGCCGCAGCGAACTCGCCGCCGATGTCGTGCGTGCAAAGGCGCGGCTGGCCCGGTTCACCGGTGATTCCGACGCCGATGTCGCGGGCGATCCGCCGATGCTCGAAGTGGACAAGGCAAACCTGATCGTGGGCATTCCCCTGCTTCCGCGCCTCAAAACTCTCGATGCCGCCATCAGCGGGGCCGAGGCCGATACGGGCCTCGCCCGCGCCGACAAGCGACCGGATTGGCGGGTGAGCGCGAGCTACGGCCGCCGCGACCCCGCCTATGGCGACATGGTTTCGGTTGGCGTCAGCATCGACCTGCCGTTCTTCAGCAAACGGCGGCAGGACCCGAAGATTGCTGCCAGCCTGAGCGGCGAGACGCAGGCACGCCTGCTGCGCGCCGCCGCCGAGCGCGAGATTCTTGCATCGCTTGACGGCGATCTTGCCGATCACGCCATGCACATGGCGAGGCTCGAAAATGCCCGCAAGGTGCTGGTGCCGCTCGCTAGACGCCGGGCCGAGCTCGACATGGCAAGCTATGCGGCGGGCAAGCTCGATCTTGGAGCTGCGCTGCTATCGTCGCTCGCGCTCGCCGAGGCCGAAGTCGATGCGCTGTCGCGCGAAGCCGACGTCACGCGCGACGCGTTGCGGATCAATTACACCTATCGGCCAATTACAAATGAGGGAGTTCGGCCATGACGCTGGACGGGAAGAACGTCGCGCGCAGGGGCGCGGCTGCATTAGCGATCGCCTTGGTTGCGGGCGGTGGAGGTTACTGGCTCGGGCAACGAGAGGGGGCACCCGCGACCGAATCCGGGTCGGGAAAGGATGGCCGCAAGATCCTCTACTGGTACGACCCGATGGTGCCGCAAGAGCATTACGATAATCCCAATTCGCTCTCGTCGATGGGGATGAAGACGATCCCCAAATACGCCGACGCTGCCCCGGACACTGGGCCAGGCGTGAGCGTCAACGCCGATGCGCGACAGAACCTGGGAATGCGAGTTGTCGCGGCGGAAATGGGCGCCTTGCCGTCGAGCCTCACCGTCACCGGCAGCATCGATTTCAACCGGCGCAAAGTCGCTATCGTCCAGGCACGTTCGGGCGGCTTTGTCACCCGCGTTTACGCCCGTGCGCCGGGCGACGTAATCGGTGCCGGAGCGCCGATTGCCGACCTGCAACTGCCCGAATGGGGCGGCGCGCAGGGCGAGTTTCTCGCCGTCAAACGGCTCGGTAGGCCTGACCTCACCGCCGCCGCGCGCCAACGGCTGCGGCTAATGGGCATGTCCGACACACTGATCGGTGAGGTCGAGCGTTCGGGCCGGACCAGTGGCACGGTGACGATCCGCTCGCCCATTGGCGGTGTGATCCAGACGCTCGACGTGCGTGCCGGGATGACCCTGGCAGCAGGGCAAAGCCTCGCGCAGGTCAGCGGGATCGGCACGGTCTGGCTCAATGCCGCCGTGCCCGAAGCACAGGCCGGACTGGTGCGTATGGAACAAAGCGTGAGCGCAACGCTCGCGGCTTTCCCGGGCGAAATCTTCGCCGGACGAGTCACCGCGATCCTGCCCTCCACGCAGGCGGAGAGCCGCACGCTCACCGTGCGGATCGAACTCGCCAATCGCGGCGGACGGCTGCGTCCTGGCATGTTCGCCTCTGTCGCGCTCGCCGGAGATGGCAAGCCCGCGCTTCTGGTGCCAAGCGAGGCGGTGATCCGCACCGGCACGCGCACGCTGGTCATGCTGGCGCTCGCCGATGGCCGCTATCGCCCGGCCGAGGTCCGCACCGGGCGCGAGGGCGGCGGCAAGACGGAGATAATCGCCGGACTGACGGCAGGAGAGAAGGTTGTCGCTTCCGGCCAGTTCCTACTCGATTCCGAAGCGAGCCTGGCCGGCGTGGCGGCCCGGCCCATCGGAGGCGGCCAATGATCGCCGCGATCATCCGCGCTTCGGTCAGGGCGCGCAATCTGGTCCTTGCCGCCGCGCTGGCGCTGACCGCGATCGGCGTGGCGGCAGTGCGGACCACGCCGGTCGATGCGCTGCCCGATCTGTCCGACGTGCAGGTCATCATCCGCACAAGTTGGCCGGGACAGGCGCCGCAGATCGTCGAGAACCAGGTCACCACGCCGGTCGCCTCGACCATGCTCTCGGTTCCCGGCGCGCGGGTGGTGCGGGGATATTCGTTCACTGGCGACAGTTTCGTCTACGTCCTGTTCGACGACGGCACCGACCTCTACTGGGCGCGCAGCCGGGTGCTCGAATACCTCAGCCAGGTGCAGAGCCGCCTGCCAGATGGCGCACGCGCCTCGCTCGGCCCCGACGCCACTGGAGTTGGCTGGATCTACGAATATGCGCTGGTCGACCGCACCGGGCGGCATGATCTCGCGCAATTGCGCTCCTTGCAGGACTGGTTCCTGCGCTACGAGCTGAAGACCGTCCCCGGCGTCGCCGAAGTCGCGAGCATCGGCGGCATGGTCAAGGAATATCAAGTCGTTGTTGATCCGCAGAAACTGGCCGCCTATGGCGTCACCGGCGAGGACGTCGCCGAAGCGCTCAGGCGCGCCAATCAGGAAGTGGGCGGCTCCAGCGTCGAGATGGCGGGCGCGGAATATACCGTGCGCGCCAGCGGCTACCTCAAATCGCTCGCCGATTTCCGCGCTGTGCCGATCCGCACCACAGCGGGAGGCATTCCCGTCACGCTCGACCAGGTGGCGACGGTGCAGATCGGCCCGGAAATGCGCCGCGGCATTGCCGAACTCAACGGCGAGGGCGAGGTCGCGGGCGGCGTCATCGTCATGCGGCAAGGGCAGAACGCCCGCGCGGTGATCGAAGGCGTGCGCAGCAAGCTCGACGAACTGAAGAAGAGCCTGCCCCCCGGCGTCGAACTGGTCACCACCTATGACCGCTCCGGCCTGATCGACCGCGCGGTCGAGAACCTGACCGGCAAACTCTTCGAGGAGTTCCTGATCGTCGCCGCCGTCTGCGCGCTGTTCCTGTGGCACGCGCGCTCGGCCTTGGTGGCGATCCTTACCCTGCCATTGGGCATCCTCATCGCCTTCATCGTCATGCGCGTTCAGGGCCTCAACGCCAACATCCTCTCCTTGGGTGGCATTGCCATCGCCATCGGCGCGATGGTCGATGCGGCGGTGGTGATGATCGAGAACGCGCACAAGCACCTCGAACGCTGGCGCCACGATCACGAAGATGGCGAACCGGATGCAGCTAATCGGTGGAGGCTGGTCACCACCGCCGCTGCCGAGGTCGGCCCGGCCCTGTTCCTCAGCCTCTTGATCATCACTTTCTCGTTCCTGCCGATCTTCACGCTGCAGGGGCAGGAGGGCCGCCTGTTCGCGCCGCTTGCCTTCACCAAGACCTGGGCGATGGCTGCGGCCGCCTTCTTGTCGATCACGCTGATCCCGGTGCTGATGGGCCTGCTGATCAAGGGAAAAATCCCGAGCGAGGAGGCCAACCCGCTCAACCGCTGGCTGATGCGCATCTACCGCCCGGTGATCGATTGGGTGCTCGCCCGGCCGAAGCAGACGCTGCTGCTCGCCGTGCTGGTCTTCGCCTCCAGCCTCTGGCCGGTCTCGCGCATCGGCGGCGAGTTCCTGCCGCAGATGAACGAGGGCGACCTGCTCTACATGCCCTCGGCGCTGCCCGGGCTCTCGGCGGCCGAGGCGGGGCGCCTGCTCCAGCAGACCGACCGCATCATCAAGACCGTGCCCGAAGTCGAGAGCGTGTTCGGCAAAGCCGGGCGCGCCGACAGCGCGACCGATCCCGCACCGCTCGAAATGTTCGAGACGACGATCCGGTTCAAGCCGAAGGACCAGTGGCGGCCCGGCATGACGTCCGAAAAGCTGGTCGAGGAACTCGACGCGCGGGTAAAGGTGCCCGGCCTCGCCAACTTCTGGATCCCGCCGATCCGCAACCGCATCGACATGCTGGCGACCGGCATCAAGAGCCCGATCGGGATCAAGGTGGCGGGCGCGAACCTCGCCGAGATCGACCGCACCGCCAAGCGGATCGAGGAAGTGGTGAAAGCCGTCCCCGGTGTCTCGTCCGCGATCGCCGAGCGGCTCACCGGCGGGCGCTATATCGACGTCGAGGTGAACCGCGCCGCCGCCGGGCGCTACGGCCTCAACGTCGCCGACGTGCAGGCGGTGGTTTCGGGGGCGATCGGCGGCGAGAGCATCGGCCAGACCGTCGAGGGCCTCGCGCGCTACCCGATCAGTGTACGCTATCCGCGTGAGTTGCGCGACAGCGTCGACAAGCTTGCAAACTTGCCGGTTTTGACACCCTCGCGCCAGCAGATCACGCTAGGAACCGTTGCGACAGTCCGCATCAGCGACGGCCCGCAGATGCTCAGAAGCGAGAATGGACGCCCGGTCACCTGGATTTATGTCGATGGGCGTTCCAGTGACATGCAGACGCTGGTGAGCGACATCAACCGCGCGATCACCACCAAGGTCGCCCTGCCGCCCGGTGTCAGCATCTCCTACACCGGCCAGTACGAGTTCCTTGTGCGCGCCAAGGAGCGGATGAAACTGGTGATCCCGGTGACGCTCGCGATCATCTTCGCGTTGCTTTACCTGACCTTCCGCCGCTGGGACGAAGCGCTGCTGATCATGGGCACACTGCCGTTCGCGCTCACCGGCGGGCTGTGGCTGCTCTGGTGGCTCGGCTACAACCAGTCGGTCGCCACAGCCGTCGGGTTCATCGCGCTTGCGGGTGTCGCCGCAGAGTTCGGCGTGGTGATGCTGATCTACCTCAAGCAGGCGCTCGAAGCACGAACCGACGGCGATGTCGCCGCCGCCGTGCGCGAAGGCGCACTGCTGCGCGTCCGGCCCAAGGCGATGACCGTCGCGGTGATCCTCGCCGGCCTGCTGCCGGTTCTGCTCGGCAGCGGCGCCGGCTCCGAAGTGATGAGCCGCATTGCCGCGCCAATGGTCGGCGGGATGCTCACCGCGCCGCTGCTGTCGATGCTCGTCATCCCGGCGGCGTACTTGCTGATGCGCCGGCGCTCCCGATTCCCCGTTCAACCCGAAGGAGAAGTGAAGTGATGAAGACCCTGTTGATTGCCTCCACCCTCGCAGTCGTCGCCGCGCTTTCCGCCTGCAAGAAAGAGGCTGAGGCCCCAGCGCCGGCACCCAGTTCCACCATGATGTCGGACAACATGGCAGAGATGCCGATGGCTGGCGCCATGAAGCACGGCATGGGGGCAGGCATGGTTACTACGATCGATGCCGCCAAGGGCACGATCACGGTCGATCACGGCGCGATTGCCGAGTTGCAATGGCCAGCTATGACGATGGCCTTTGCCGTGAAGCCCGAACAGCTCTCCGACATCAAGGTCGGTGACAAGGTCGATTTCGAGATCGACTGGGACGGTAAGACTGGAACGATCACGAAGATCGCGAAGTCTGGCCAATAGCAAATTCTCTTTGTTCCGCCACTTCGGGAGGCATTCTTGCCTCCCGAAGTACGTCAGCGTGAAGCTTTCCGGTATTGCGACAAAGTGGAGGTTTCTGTCGCACAAGGTTCAAAACCTGAGCCATCGGTGGTTCGGCGATCCGCAGTAATTGCCGTATCGTCATTTCCGACCACGAATGACAAAATTCTCGAAACTGCAAGGAGTAGGTTCGTCCTGGCTACTCGCCACAGCGTGGCCCAACCGAAAAGCCTCGACGGCGGCGCCACAAGATTTGCAACCTGGAGGAACATGCGGGATACTTGCACATCCCTTGCTGCCGTTCGGTGTGCCAATGTCATGTAGCGGTTGATCGTGCGCGCGGCGAGGGGGCGAGGGGCATCCACCTTCGGGTGCCACAGATCATTGCCCGTCGACATGTTCCAGGCAGGATCGATGATCGTATCGGCGGCTCTGAAGAAACGCAGTGCGAGAGTATGATCGGTACCGTCAGAGAGCGCCGCGTCGAGCAGCAGCGACTGGGCAGCTGCGACCGACATGCCCTGTCCATAAACCGGATTGAAACTGCAGATGGCGTCGGCGAACGGAAGATAGCCCTTCGGAAATTCATTCATTGCAGCAAAATCACGGCGTCGGCTGCTGGGATATTTGAAGGTCATGAAGTCAGACATCGGCTCAGCCTGCTCGACCACTGCGGCGATGTCAGGTGTCGGCATCGTCCGTGCAAAGGCAAGGAAGCCTTCGTGGGTCATCGGTGGGTGATCGCCAAAATAGCCGCCGATGGAAATGGTCCAGCGATCCGGTCCGTGGCAGGCGATGACGCCAGTGCGCCAACTCGGCGGTCCACCGGCAACGACAATGGCGAGGCGACCACCAAGATCGACCGGATCGCGGCGATAGAGCCGTGTGACATAGCCGAGGCCGATTTCGATCTTCCTTTCGGGGATGGCGCCGTAGCCCCAACTGGCAAGATGCCGGTCAACCGGCGCGCCTCGGCCGCGTGCATCGATGACCAGATCGGCTTCCAGCAATTCCGACTGGCCATCATGATTGCGGATTGCAATGCCCTCAACGGTTTGTGTCGTATCATTATGAACGGGTTCCTCAGCCTTGCATCCATCTCGCAGATACACGCCGCGTAAGGTCAGCAAGCGCTGGCGCAGACCGTGTTCGACAAGCGGCCGCGGCGCGACAATGCCGGTCAGGCCCGTATGGACCGGTCGCAACGCATTGCGGTGCCCCAGCCAGCTCACCGCCTGGCCGAGATCGCCGATCATCGCGCCTTGCCGGGCAAGCTGATCGGTAAAGCCCGGAAACCAGTGCTCCATGACGTACCGGCCGCGCGCGAGCAGACCGTGGGTATGATAGCCCTGCGGCGCGCCCTTGCGGGGCAACGGTTCGGCGGGAACGAGGTCGCGTTCTATCACGGTCACCGACCTGAAGTGCTCGGCGGCGGCTCGCGCTGCGAGCAGGCCGCCGATGCCGCCGCCGAGGACGATCGCGTGATCGCGCCCGCTCATCGCACGCGCCTTTCGCCCGTCTCATATTCTTCGATGAGAGGCGGCTCGCTCACGCATTGCGCCGCGGCCTCCAGAAACGCAGTGGTGTGCGGACAGAGGAAATGCGCGTCGATCGCTGCCTCGCTGTCCCACTGCTCGACCGCGACGAAGCAACCGGCCCCGGTCACGCTTTCATACATATCGTAGGCGATACAGCCTGGTTCCCGGCGCGTCGCGGCGATGCAGGTCATGGCGGCTTCCAGGAACTTCTCGCGCATGTCGGGTCTGACCTGGGCGCGGGCGATGACAATCTTCATTGGCTTTTCCTTTCGCGAGACAGCCGGCACGGTCGCTCACGGCTTCAACTGAGCAGAAATTGTTCTCGGAGCAGCGACGACGAGGGAGGGAGCGAGAGCTTCGAGGCTGCGCTTCAGGTTTCTGGTGGCCGCTTCCGACTCGGCGAAGATGCGCCGGTTCAGCCAGACCGCATCCAGCAGGACGAACAGCAGATTGGGCCGCCCATAGCGGAACTCACGAACGAATTCGGCGCCGCCCGCCACTGGGCGCAAGCGATAGGTCACGGTTCCGCGCCCGCCATGTCCGGTCACGCCGCTGATCGACCAGCGCCAGGGCGCAATCCGTTCGGTGACGCGCCAGACGGCATGGCCCTTGATCCCGGCGACACGGAAGTCCTCGTCCACCTGGTCGCCGACCTGCCCGGAGCGCGCGACCTGCCCATCGACGCGCAGCGACGAGGGATGCCAGTGCGGCCAGTTTGCGGGCGTCGTCACATAGGCGAAGATAGTTTCGGGCGGTCGGGCGATCGTCGTCGAGGTCTGCACGCTGCTGTCCGGCAGCAGCGGGAGCGGAGCAAGCAGCAGCAATGCCAGTCCGAGCGCAACGGCGGTCGCCCGCCCGATCGGGTGCTGGCGCAAGTTCATTGCACCATCCCCGGATTTGGCCCCGAACATACCCCCGAACGCACCATGGCCGCTTCATCGGAGAGGCGTCCGCCGCCGGCGTGAACGTCGAAGCACAGGAGCATCGTTCCAATGCGCTTGCTGCGGTATCCGGCGAAGCCCACCGGAACATCTGCGCGCACGGGATTGGCCCAGGTTCCGAACAGCATGTCCCAGACAGGCAGGTCGCCATAGTTGCGGGCATGGACATCGCGTTCGTGGTGGAGGCAGTGCGCCTCGGGGCGCTGGACGATCAGGCCGATCCAGCGCGATGTCGCGACGTTCCAGTGCTGGAACAGAGCAAGAAGGAAGCCGATCAGCCCGGCAAGGGCCGCCGCCTCGACCGTCACACCGAGCAGCCAGGCAGCGAGCGTCGTCGCAGTCGCCTGCACGGCGACGTCGATGGGGTGGAACATCATGGCCGATGCGATGTCGACGCGCTGCACCGAATGGTGCAGTTGGTGGCCGAGGCGCCACAGGGCGTCGAAGCGATGCTGGATGCGGTGCGTCCAATAGGTGAAAAACGTCGTCAGGATCACCGCGGGAACCGCCGCCCACAGGCCGAGGGACTTGAGGTCGAACGGCGATGAGCGTGGAAGCAAGCCCAGCACTGTCGGCGCAACCATGACGTTGACCGCCAGCGTGACGACGAGTGCGGCCACGCCGATTAGCCGCCAGCGGCGGACGGCGGGAAAGCTCCCGCCCGAAGAGCCGATTGCTTCAGCGCCCATCGCAGCCAGGAAGAGAAACGGCAGCGAGAGATTGAAGAGGTCTGCGAGAGGCATTTCGATCGGCATGGCGAACTCCGCTTTGCCTGCAGTACGAAGCGTGGCCCGGTGACGGATGCAGCCCGATGGCCGCCATCCGTGCCCCGGTCTCGCGCGTTGGCTTAGAAGCCGTAGGTCAAGGTCGCCCGTAACGCCTGGTAGCGAAAGCGGTTGTCGCTGCGGGCGAAATCGGTGCCCTGTGCATTGCCTTGAATGAAAGCGTTGGTGGGCGGAGTGCTGGGACCGGAGCTGACCCGCAGGCGAAAGTCATCGTCCCTGAGATCAGTGTAGAGATATTCGACGCCCACCGAAATGGCCCGGCTGAGCTTGTGTTGGATGCCTCCACCGACGTTGTAGCCGGTGGCGGTGCTGTTGCCGTTGCCGGTGAAAACGTTGACCGTGTTGGTCGTGGCGAAGCTGTTTTCCACCCGCCCCCAGGAAAAGCCCCCGGTTCCGTAGACCAGCGTCCGGCCGAAAGCATAGCCGCCACGTGCCGCGAGCCGCCCGTTGTGCTTGAGTTCGCGGGTCAGGGTGTAGCTTGCCGGGGTGACGCTGAACGCGGAAACACTGTCGCGGATGTCGGCCTTGCCGAATTCGGCAAGCACGCCAATCACCACGTTCCCAATCTGCTTGTCGTAGCCTGCGCGCACGGCGAAATCGACGCCATCCTTGTCGTCGCGGCAGCCGCCCGCCGGAGCGTTGGTATTAGCCGCGCCGCCGCAAAATCCGGGCGCGAAGGCATTGGCGCCGGCTGCGGTCGTGATCGTGTCACCGAAGCGGCCATCGAGATTGCGATCGAACAGTATGCTCGATCCCGTGTCGCTGCCCTGAAGCGCCCCGCCGATCGACACACCCACATAGGGTCCGTCAAAGGGCAACTCGTCCGTCTGCGCCCATGCCGGCGATGCCGCCGTCGTCATGCCAGCCGCTGCGATTACCGCCATCGCCAGAATGTTTGAAATCTTCATATCGCAGCCTCCGCTGAACCCGCGGCAACATTGCCGCCTTGACTGCGAATTACGGTGGGCGAGCGGAGTTTGGATGCAGTCTAGCGCGTCACTCGCCGTGTGAAGTGGTCGATATCATTGAGAGCAGGCGCAGTCCCACGCAGTGGCTGCGCCAACGCGAGCAGTATCCCGGCGTGGCTCATGTCCGGGTAGAGATGCAGGTCCGCCTTCGCGCCGACGCGGTCCAGTTCGGCCTTGAGTCGCAAGCTGTTGCGCGGTCGCACACGGTTGTCATCCGCGCCGTGCAGCAAAAGCACGGGCAGGGCGTTCGGGTTTGCGAAGTGAACCGGCTGGGTCTCCTGAAGCCTGGGCCAGTGCGAAAACGCCGCGATACTGGCGGGATCGTCAAGCGGTAGAATGTCGAACGGTCCGGCAAGCGTGACGAGGCCACGGACGGCGGTTCGGTTACCGCCCAGCCAGCGCGGGTCGAGCGCCAGCATGGCGGCATTGTACGCGCCCGCCGAATGACCAGCCAAAACCACCCGGTCACCGTCGCCACCAAACTTTGCCGCGTTGGCCCGCGTCCACTGCAGCGCCAATGCACAATCACGCAAGAAATCGGGAAAGCGTACTTCGGGAACAAGACGATAGTCGGGAATGACCACGAGATAGCCGCGCGACGCGAGCGCTTGCCCGACGAAGGCGTAGTCTTGCCGTCGGCCACTGTCCCATGCGCCGCCGTAAAGAAATACGATCACCGGCAGGTTTTTATCGGGCCGCACCGGGCGATAGATGTCGAGGCGCTGGCGTGGAAGCGGCCCATAGGCGAGATCGGTCTGGACGCGGCCGGCGGTGTCGTCCTTCGGGACCAGCAAGTTGAACGCAGTGAGCGGTTTCCATGCCGCGATACTGGCCGCGCCCGCCAGAAGGCCGAGCGCGCCCAGAAACAAGCGTCTGCGCTTCATTCCGGCTTCGCGCCCAGATAGCGGCGCAAGCCCGCTTCGCCCCGCCGCATTACCACGTCGTGGTTCCAGGCGAAGACGAGGGCGAGCAGCGGCGCAAATCGGCGCATCCAGGGCTTGGCTGCGTCCACATGCCAATCATAGCGCGCCACGGTCCGTCCCTCCGCCCCTCCATTCGAATGGCCCAGCGTCCAAATGCCGGTGCCTTCCAATTCGCCGGTCGCGCGGCCTGCGATGCGCCGCATGGGTTCCATGGCGGCAACGGTCATGTCGAACGACAGATCGTAGGGCAGCGCCGTAGCCCAGGTGAAGCGGTTCACCGCGCCGATGCCGTCCTGATCGCCGGGCGCAAGCGCTTCGACCCGCCTGACCGACGGCCACCAGCGGGGCCAGTCCTCTACCGCGCAGAGCGCATTCCACACCCGATCGAGCGGCGCATCGATCCGCCATTCACTGACGAGCTGGAATTGTCTCTGCTTCACCTGTCCGTCCCTGAAATATGCGGAGTCCATGCGAGCGATACGCTCGCAATAGCCGCACTGGATGCATGGCCACGAAAATTTTTCACACGGGACTTCGGCGGCGTGCATCCGAACGGCCGTGCCGGACCGTATCGGCAGGGATGGCATATCTGTTCCGGGGGAAAAGCGAATGCGCGGGTTGATGCAGAACTGGCCGATGACGCTGGACCGGATACTGGTCCATGCCGCATCTGCGAGCGGCTCGCGCCGGATCGCTACACAGCGGCCGGATGGCTCGATCACAGCAAGCGACTATGCCTCATTGCAGAAGCAGGCGAGGGCGTTCAGCGCGGCGCTTGCGGGCCATGGGATCGGCCTTGGGGACAGGGTGGGCACCCTGCTGTGGAACGATCTGCCGCATATGACGGCATGGTATGGCGCGATGGGGATCGGCGCCGTGGTCCACACGCTCAATCCGCGCTTCGACGCGGCCCGGCTCGCTTGGCTGATCAATCATGCGGGTGACAGGCTGCTGGTGATCGATGCGCAGTTCGCGGACACACTCCGGCAGGTTGCCGACCGCCTGCCGACCGTGGAACATATCGTCATCGCCAATGGCGGGGGCGCGGCATTGCCGATCGGGTCGATAGCGGCCTCGTCGCTGGAAGATTTTCTTGGCGCCGGAGGCCCCGCTACCGCCGCGTGGGGCGGCTTCGACGAAGAGACGGCCGCGGGACTGTGCTATACCTCGGGCACGACGGGCGATCCCAAAGGGGTGCTTTACAGCCACCGCTCCAACTTCCTCCATGCGCTTTGCTCGAACCAGCCCAATGGCTTTGCTATCGCCGCCACCGATGTCGTCCTGCCGATCGTGCCGATGTTCCACGCCAATGCCTGGGGCTGGAGCTTCATCGCGCCGATGGCGGGGGCCGGACTGGTGCTGCCCGGGCCCAGGCTCGATGGCGCATCGCTGCAACGGTTGATCGAGATCGAGGACGTGACTTTCGCCGCCGCGGTCCCGACGGTCTGGCAGGATCTGCTGCGCCACGTGCACGAATCCGGCGCGTCGCTTGGCCGCCTTGCCCGCGTGCTGGTGGGGGGCGCGGCGGTGCCGCCCGAAATGGTTCGCGCCTTCCGGGACGATCTCGGCATCGAGGTCATGCACGGCTGGGGAATGACCGAGCTTTCGCCTCTCGGCGCGATTTCAAGTGTGATGCCCGACGAGGCGACTCTGAATGGAGAGCAGATCGTCGCCCGCAAGGCGCGACAAGGCCGGACCCTCTTTCCAGTCGAGGGTCGGATTGTGGGAGCCGATGGCAAAGACTGTCCGCATGACGATGCAAGCCCCGGCTCGTTGCAGGTGCGCGGGCCGGCTGTCGTCCGCCGCTATTATGGCGCGCAGGAGGATGCCGTCGCTCTTGATGGCTGGTTCGATACCGGCGACATCGCGGTGATTGACGGCCACGGCTTCATCAAGCTGGTCGATCGCGCCAAGGATGTGGTCAAATCGGGCGGGGAATGGATCTCGTCGGTCGAGCTCGAGAACCATGCCATGGGTTGTGTAGGAGTCCGGCGCGCGGCCGTCATCGCCGTTCCCGACGCGCGCTGGGGCGAACGCCCCTTGCTGATCGTCGAGTGCGATGAAGGCGAAACGCCTTCGGACCAGGTCATCCGCGAGTATCTACGGCCGTTGGTGCCCAGATACTGGCTGCCAGAGCGGATCGTCTTCGCTGCCATACCGCTTGGCCCCACAGGCAAGATCGACAAGCTTGTGCTGCGCCGGCTCTTCGCCCAACCATTGCCGGTCGAGGCGGCTACCGCTTGAACGATGACGGGGGAGGGCATTGGCCCGGATGCCAGAAAACGCTATGGCCATGGTTTCAGGCATGCAGGATATAGAGCAGCTTCTGAGTGCCGTCGCCACGGGCGACATGGCCGCTTTCCGTGCGCTCTACGACCTTGCCGCCGGGCGTCTGCTGGCCATCGCGATGAAGATTCTCCGCGATCGGGAAGCGGCGGAGGATGCCGTCCAGGAGGCATTCCTGCGCATCTGGCGCAAGGCCGGCAGCTACGATGCCGCGCGGGGCAGCCCGCTCGCCTGGATGAGCATCATCGCACGCAATGCGGCGCTCGATCACATCCGCCGCCGCTGCCCGGCCGAGGAAATCGAAGCCATAGACGTGATCGATCTCGCCGTGCAGCCGGTCGAGCCGCCTGATGCAAGATTGGGGCAATGTCTTGGCCGACTTCCCGCCGATCAGGCCAGAGCCATCGTCACCATGTACACTTATGGCCTCAGCCATGCGGAATTGGCCGAGCAACTTGTCGCACCGCTGGGCACGGTCAAGAGCTGGGTGCGCCGCGGAACGCAAAGTCTGAAGGAGTGCATGGAATCATGACCCGCGACGAGCTGGCCCGGCAAGAACTGGTCCACGCGTTCGTGATGGGCGCGCTTTCTCCGCTGGAGCGCGAGACCGTGGCGAGGGACCGCCTGTCCGACCCCGTGCTCGACGACGAGATCCGCGCAGCGGAGGAGAGTCTGGCCCCGATGACCGGGCTGACTGGAACGCTGGCTCCGCCTGCAGGCCTCTTCGATCGTATCGTCGGCGCGATCGCGAAGGAAAGCAGGGCGCTTGCCGGCAAGACCGCTATCGCATGCGAAGAGGGCGAATGGCAGCCGTTCCTCGCGGGTATCGAGATCAAGAGGTTGTGGAATCCGGGAACCGTGATGCTGCGCTGCCAGCCCGGTGCGGTCCTGCCAGCGCACCCCCATGCGCAGACCGAGCACATCGTGGTCATATCCGGCGACTTCGTCGTTGGCGGGCGAACGTTCCGCACCGGAGACTGGCATAGCTCTCCTGCCGGCAACGATCACGGCGAAGCCCGGACGGAGGACGGCTGCATCCTGTTGATCCAGTACGCGGCGGCCTGACTGGCGAGACCTGCGGCAAAAATTTGACGGCGGCGTGCATCCGAAAGGCGCTGCTCCTGCGTAGCCTGTCATGGGTAGTGGAACGGCCTGCCGCCCTTGCACATCGGGAGGATAGCCTGTGCTCACCGTACATCATCTGCGTATCTCGCAGTCCGAGCGGATCGTCTGGCTCTGCGAGGAACTCGGCCTCGACTACGAGTTGAAGCTCTACGAGCGCAGGAAGGACAACTTCCTCGCTCCCGACGACTACAAGGTCCTCCATCCGGCGGGAACGGCCCCGATCGTTACCGATGGCGCGGTCGTCCTGGCGGAGAGCGGCGCGATCATCGACTATATCGTGACCCGCCATGGCGGCGGGCGGCTGGTTCCCGTTGCCGACAGCCCCGATTTTCCCGGGCATCTGTTCTGGTTCCATTTTGCGAACGGCGGCTTCATGCCGACGACCATGCAACATTGGGGCGCCACGCGCGGCGGTGTCGCAGTGCCTCCCTTCGTGACAGACAGGCGCCGCCGTATGTGGGACATGGCCGAACAGCGTCTTGGCGAGGCGAACTATTTCGGCGGCGGCGATCTGACGACGGCGGACATCATGATGGGCTTTCCGCTGATCACGATGCGCAGCCTGACGGGGGAAACGGTTGCCGAGCATCCCAACATTTGCGCCTGGCTTCGGCGCATAGGCGAACGTCCCGCCTTTCGGCGGGCCATGGCCAAGGCCGAACCGGGCATGCCGCCCAACCTGCAATAGAGGGGTATCCGCTGGTATCGGCTGCATCCGATTTCCTGCCTCGCCCGGTAATTCCATCCGAACAGGTGGAATTACCGCGATGGCTCACGAAAATTTGGCCCTACCCTATGTCCTCGGCGCCCTTTCTCCCATCGAAAGGGACGCTATTACACGCGCGCGCCTCTACGATCGCTCACTCGAACATGCGATCGCGAGCTTCGAGCGCCACATGGTGGCGCATCTGCAACTCGGCGATCGGGCCGTTCCGCCGACTGACTTGTGGCGCAACATCGTCTCGGCGCTGGCCGAGGAACGGGCGGCGCTAGCAGGCAGGCGGATCGAAACCTTCCCTGATGGCCAGTGGCAGGCCATCGCGCCAGGCACCGAGGCAAAGCAGATGGCCGAAGATGCCTGGCTGCTGCGATGCGACCCCGGAGTAGCTGTCTCCTCTCGCCCGCTCGGAATGGATGAGCATCTCCTGATCGTCGCAGGCGATCTCTGTCTGAGCGGGCGTTGCTTCTCCACCGGAGACTACCTCTTCAGCCCCGCCGAGGATTCCGCTGCTGATGAATTGCACTCGATCAGCGGTTGCATTCTTCTCGTCCTGCGCGCCGCATCACAAAATATTCCGTCGTCGATGCATCCGCCAGACGGCCCCGCTTCGTAATTGAAGCGTCGGACAAGCGAAATGCTTTGGAAATGAATTCCACGATCGGAACGCTGTTCGAAAGACAATTTTCTGGAGATTTCACGATGAAAAAGTTCAATCATGTGCTCACTGCCCTTGCCGTTTCTGTCGCTGCCATGGGCGCGACGGCCGCCTTTGTTCCCGCCATTGCCGCGGGAATGGCGGCGGGCAATCCGATGGTCGGCGGTGCGCCGATGTATTCGACCAAGAACATCGTCGAGAATGCCGTGAATTCGAAGGATCATACCACGCTGGTCGCGGCGGTGAAGGCGGCCGGCCTGGTCGGCACCCTGTCGAGCCCCGGACCCTTCACGGTATTCGCCCCGGTCAACGCCGCTTTCGCGAAGCTGCCCGCCGGCACGGTGGACACCCTGCTGCGTCCGGAGAACAAGGGCCAGCTCACCAGTGTCCTGACCTACCATGTCGTTCCCGGCAAGTTCTCCGCCATGCAGCTTCGCCAGCGCGTCCAGGCCGGCAAGGGCCGCGCCGTGCTCCGCACCGCGCAGGGCGAGAATCTCACCGTCACACAGATGGGCCGCCGCCTGGTGGTGACCGATGCTCATGGTGGTCATTCGATGATCAGCATTGCCGACGTCAACCAGAGCAACGGCGTCATCCATGTCGTCGATACCGTGCTGATGCCCTGACAGCGCGGAAGGCAGGACGCCTCGTTTGCCCCCCTCCGGGGCGTCCTGCCGGTAGCTGGAGGCCAACATGACCCTGCATCCGCTGATTGTCCGATTGACCCATTGGACGAATGCCGCAGCAATGACCGTGATGGTGATGAGCGGGTGGGAGATCCACAACGCGCATCCCATCGCGTCTTTCCCGTTTCCCTCGGCGATAACCCTCGGCGGAGGCCTGATCGGGGCGTTGCAATGGCATTTCGCGGCAATGTGGGTGCTCGCGGCTAACGGCCTCATCTACGTAACCTATGGACTTGTTAGTGGCCGCTTCCGCCGCAAACTGACTCCCATATCGCCCCGCGATGCGATCCGTGACGCGCTCTCCGCTTTGCGAGGGCGGCTCGGGCATGAAGATCTATCGGTCTACAATGGCGTCCAGCGCCTACTCTACGCCGGGGTGATCGTGCTCGGCATTCTGATCGTGCTGAGCGGCCTAGCCATCTGGAAGCCTGTTCAGCTGGGTTGGCTGACCGCCCTCATGGGCGATTTCGACAATGCTCGCATCATCCATTTCGCCGCGATGGCCGGCATCGTCCTGTTCGCGGCCGTCCACGTGCCGATGGCCCTGCTTGTGCCGCGCAGCCTGCTCGCGATGATCCGAGGGAGATGAAGCATGTCTGATCCCGATACTCCCTATATTCTGCGGGAGGCGGCCAAACGGCTCGATCTTCCCACCCGCCGCCTATTCCTGCGCAATGCCCTGGGCCTGGGCACGCTTGGCCTGCTTGGCGGATGCAAGGTCATCGACGGGCTCAGCGCCGAGCAGATGCTGTCGGGCATGAACGATTTCAACGATCGCGCGCAGGCCTGGCTTTTCAACCCCTCCGCTCTCGCGCGCGAATATCCGGAAAGCGCCATCACCCGGCCGTTCCCGTTCAACAGTTTCTACACACCCAACTCGCCCGATCTCGCCCCGGTGATCGAAGCCGCCGGATGGGTACTCAATGTCACCGGCCAGGTCGAACGCACCGCCGACTGGACGCTGCCGCAGCTCTACGCGCTGCCGCAGTTCACCCAGATCACACGCCACATCTGCATCGAGGGCTGGAGCGCGATCGGCAAGTGGGGCGGCGTGAGGCTGTCGCATTTCCTGAAGGTGGTCGGCGCGGACACCCGCGCAAAATACGTCACATTCCGTTGCGACGACGAATATGTGACCTCCATCGACATGGCGACCGCGCTCCATCCGCAGACCCAGCTCTGCCTATGGATGGACGGCCGGATACTGGAGCGCCGTCACGGCTTTCCCTTGAAGCTGCGTGTGCCGACCAAGCTTGGCTTCAAGAATGCCAAGCATGTCGGCGAAATCGAAGTCGGCAACGACTATACCGGCGGCTATTGGGAAACCTACGGCTACAACTGGTACAGCGGGCTTTAGCCATGCGCAGTTACCTGCCGATCTGCGCCATACATTCCAGAAATACTCGAGCGACGCCTTCGCTCATCTCGATGAAGGGCGGATCTATCGTCGTGCCCGCCATCGCAGAGAACGAATAATCCGGCGCTGCGCGCCCTACGAAATTGTGAGGAGTGAACGCCCATGGACACCGCCGCCCCCCTATTCCGCAAGAGCAAGGATCTGCTCGAACATTCCGTGCTCGGCATAGGACATCGCTATCTCGCCCGCGCCAGCGAAACCGGCGGCGCGTTCATGACCTTTGAGATCGAAGTGCCGCCGGGCGCCAGTGTGCCGATGCACAGCCATGAAGTGGACGCGGAAAGCTTCCAGATCCTCGAAGGCGAGCTCGTATTCACGACGCCGGATGAACGTAAGGTCGCTGGTCCCGGGGAGTTCGCGGCATTTCCGACCGGATGCATCCACGGTTTCGCCAATGAAAGCGGCAAGCCCGCCCGTGCCCTGATCGTGCAAGCGCCGGGCATCGAAGCGGAAAAGTTCTTCTTCGCCATGGCGGAGCAGGCCGAAACCGACCCTGCGGCCGCCATGGCTACGGTCATGGCGATCGCGCCCCTGCACGGCATCCAGCCCTATCGGCCTGAGTGACAGGGAATACGACCAATAAACACCCGCAGGCGCACCCAGCCCGGATGTTCTCTGAAAAGCAGGGGCAGCATCACTAGCGATCTGCCCGAGTTCGAAAAATTCCCGGAAAGGAAATTCCAATGATCGACAATTCAGACTTTGTCCGCTCGCTCTATGAGGCGTTCGGCAGGGGCGACGTGCAAACCATCCTCGACAATGTCGATCCTGCGATAGAGTGGGTCTCCAACGGGAATCACGAAACGATCCCGTGGGGAGGCAAGCGCGACGGCGAGGCCGGCGTGGCCTCCTTCTTCCAGGCGCTCGGGGATAACCTGGATTTTGAAATGTTCGAGCAGCACCAGTTCTGCGATGCGGGCAACGTCGTAACCGTCCTTGGACGGAGCCGCGCGCAGTTCAAGACCGGTGGCAGGGGTATTTTCGACAGCGACTGGGCGCACATTTTCACGATCGAAGGCGGCCAGCTCACGCGCTTCCAAGAGTTTTATGACACTGCGGCGATCGAGCAGGCGCGCTCGGTTTGATGTGGTCTGAAGCGGACGAATAGTCTGCCCCCATCATCTCTTCTTCCTGTTGAAAGCAATATCATGGAAATGGATTTTTCGCGTCCGTCGCGTAGCGGCGGGGCCAACCCCGTGCATGGCCTTCTCGTGACCGAAGGCAGAACCTACACCAACTGGGGCGGGCATCGCAGCACCGTGCCCGCGGTCTATGCTGAACCGCTGAGCTACGAGGATGTCCAGTCCATCGTTCGCGACGTCACGCGCTTCCCGACGCCAGTCAGCCCGGTAGGCTCGATGGCCTCCGTCACCGACACAATCGTCAATGACGGAGGTAGTTTGGTTTGCCTGCGCAAGCTCGACGATATTCTGGGGCTTGAAACCGATGCGACGGGCCGCGCCGTTGTCCGCGTCCAAGCGGGATGCCGACTGAAGAAGCTCAATATGTGGCTACAGGCCCGCGGTGTCGAAATCCCGTTCCAAGCCGAAATCGGCGAAGCATCCGTTGGATCGGTCGCGGTCGGCGATACCAAGGAATCCTCGCTCAATGGGCCGGGCTATTTTTCCGCCCATGTCGTCGGCATCACCTATGTCGACGAGAAAGGTGACTTGCGCATCATTTCCGATCACGCGGACGGCAGAGCCTTTCAAGAGTTCAAATGCTCTTTCGGGCTTTCCGGGATCGTCGTCGAATGCTTGGTTGAGGTGCGGCCCGCGACCCTGTGCCGGACCGATGTCTCATTCGGTGCTTATGAGACGCCTCAGGATCTCGTTTCGGGGTTGCTCGAAAAGCGCCTTCAGTGCGGTGCACTGCTCGCCATCATTTTTCTCGACAAGCTCGCTGGCTTTTATGAGCAGCGCCATATGGTGGGTCCCGGTTCAACGACGCCTACGGCATCTCAGCCGGAGTGCGAGGCGTTCCGTTTGGCCAAGCGGCTCGCGATCCAATATGGCTTCGATGGCGTGGAGGTGCCGCAGCCCCAAGGGCTGGTCCATTCGCGGGCAGATTTCGTCAACGAATACTGGCGGCCGACTGCCGACGAAAAGCGGCTCGATTTCCAGTATTACGAACATGATCTCGCGCAGCTTGAACGGGTCGTGGCCGAGAGCCACGCATTCACTCTGGCCTTTCAGGCAGAGACGGGTTTCGCTCCAGGCGGCTGGGCAACCTATTTCGTCACAAGGCCAGGGGTAAATCGCAAGCCCTTCGGACTCTATTCAGACGGGCCGGGAGTGTCGTTCTCGTTCGACCCCTTCTGCTCGAATCCGGCAGACCCGTCATGGCACGAGTTTTCCCGCCGCTACAATCAACTCGCCATCCATCAACTCGGCGGACGAGCATCGCCGATCCAGACGCAATGGCTGCAAAAGGGCGATCTTTTCATTCCGCACAAGCTGGCGCGTTCTCGCTTCACGACGCCGTATTTCGCCCAATTTCTGGGTTGAGTTCATCTATCTCAACGAGATTGAAGCTGGAGGAGCTTTGAAAGTTACCTTCCGAACGCCCGCTGCCCTTCAACCAATGGCTCAGGTCTGACGAGCGGGGCGCCATCAGCAGCGAGATATTCGGTGAAAAGCAGGCAGCCGCCATGGGTTTCCATGTGCTGATGAACGCTGCCCGCCGGCACGCGAACATAGTCTCCTGTGCCGAATCTGCGGCCTCCAATATCGAGGTCGCCGGCGATGACGAGGATGTGCTCGTCGAGATCAGGTGGCTGATCGTGGCGTTCTTCAACAGCCCCTGGGTTGCAGCGGATAAGGATCGCGCTCTCGGACCATAGCGGCTTGAATTCGATCCGCGGCCCATGCACCCGCCAGTCTCCGTCGCTGCACTCCTGCGCGTGCTTGCCCGCCAGCGCAGCTTGTTCGCGGCTCATCGCCGCCTCAATGCGGGACCAGCTTTCCGAGGAAAGCCGTGAGGCCGTCGGTGCCGGCGCCTCACCAGCTTCGAGCCCGGCGAAAAGCTGCTCGGCCAAGCTAATGTGCTCGTCGAGTTCGCTGTTGTAGAGACGCTCGCGTGCAATCTCGTCACGCTCGCCTGGCGAGAGCGATCCCATTGCATAGGCCGTCGCGCGATCTTCAATCGACATGTCCAGAACTCGTGTTGTCATAGTGTGATATACGGCCCTAATGCCCGGAACGGACGCATGTTCCTCGCTGATCCGGGATCTGCCATTCAGCTTTCCATGCAATGTTTGAGAGATTGCGTGCCCCGGCGTATCCAGCTCTTGACCGTGCCCAGCGGCAGGTCGAGCTGCTGCGACAATTCCGAATGGCTGAGGCCGTAGTTGTACATGGTGACGATCGCTCGCGCCTGGTCCCGCGGCAACAGATCGAGGCATTTGCCCAGTTTGGGATCTGGCGGTTCCACCACGTCGGTTGCAAGGCTGGCCATGGTGCCTTCGTCCAGTTCTTCGGTGGGCTGGCGACGCCGCCCCATATCGAGCGCCGCGTTGCGCGCAATGATCCCGATCCAGGTCTTCGCCGATCCCAGTGCGGCATCGAAGCGTCCCGCCGTTCGCCAGAGCTTGACGAAGGCTTCCTGCACTGCATCTTCGGCGGCCTGGGTGTCGCGCAGGATCCGCAGCGCGATGGCGTAGACCCAGTCGGCATGAGCTTCGTAGAGTTGGCGCAGTGCCCGCTCATCGCCCTCCGCCATATCCCGCAGCAGTGTCTCTGAGCTCCGGAGTTTGGTGATCATCATGGTCCCGTCGCAAGATGCTCCGCGCTCGAGCGCGTGCCTGCGTTACGCGGGCAACTGCCAAATCAGATGCAGTCAGAGCGGCGAAATATGAAAAAATAAACTTTGCTTGGCTCTGCATCCGGCCGGCGTATCGCGCCGGTAATTCCCCTTCGAAAGCCGTCGCGACGGTGTGACGGAAATCACGTGGCAAGCCGAAGGGGTGATTGATCCAATGAAAAGTCGAGCAAAATCCAGGTGGGGCACCAGCCTCTCCGTCGTCGTGCTTCTGGCGGCCACGCCCTTGTCGGCGGCATGGGCGGCTGACGCGCAGAGTACGGAATCCACGGCCAACGACGCTATGGAACCGTCTTCCACGCCGCAGGAGGTGCCCGCTCAGGAGATCCAGCCCCAAGTTGCACCGCCGTCATCCGACGACGGTTCGCGCGAACGTGGCCTTTTGTCCAATGGCGGACGCCTGCTTCTCACCGGCGGCGTTTCGACCATCGAGGGCGCGGGTGGTGGCGGTCTTGTGCCCTGGGCCCTGATCGGCGGTTACGGCACGCGCAACGAGCTCGGCGCGAGCGCCTTCTTCACCGGCGTCGATACCCGCGACTTCACGCTCGCCTCCTATGGCGGCGCTATCAATTTCCGAAATCGCGTGGAGCTTTCGATCGCCCATCAGAATTTCAACCTACGCGAGGTCGGCAACGCGCTGGCGCTCGGCAATCGCTATACCATCAGCCAGACGATCCTGGGCGCGAAGGTCCGCCTGTTCGGCGATGCCGTTCTCGAGCAGGACAGCCTCATTCCGCAGGTTGCGGTTGGCGTCCAATACAAGATCAACGACGACAAGACCGTCGTCGGCGGCGCGCTGGGCCTGGATCGTGAGGATTTCGATTTCTACGCTTCGGCGACCAAGATCATCCTGTCCAAGAGCCTCTTGCTCAACGCCACGGTCCGGCTGACCCGGGCAAACCAGTATGGCATTCTCGGTTTCGGCGGGCTCGGCGGCAAGGACCGCGACTACAAGCCGCAGTTCGAAGGCTCGGCCGCTTATCTCATCAGTCGCAAGCTGGCCGTTGGCGGTGAATTCCGCACCAAGTCGAACCGTCTTGAAGGCGCGCTGGGCGGCACATCCTTCCGCGAGGAAGACGCCTGGGATGCCTTCGTCGCCTACGCTCCGACGCGGAATATCTCAGTGACCTTGGCCTATGCGCGGCTCGGCCAGATCGCGCTGCGCCGCCAGGACGGCGCCTATGCCTCCCTTCAGGTCGGCTTCTGACCCACTCTTCCAAATCAAGGAATTCGATATGCGAAACTTCGTACTTCCGCTTGCCATGGCCCTTCTGGTCGCTTCAAACCCAGCCATGGCAGCAGTCGGCGAGCCGGCGGTGTCCGACCCTAGCATCCAGCCGCGCTCGCCGACTGTCCCCGTCATCACCGATGACGAACATCTGCTCGAGGCTTTCGGCGGACGGGAAGGCCTCGTGAAAATCATGGACGATGTCATGCCGCGCTGGGTGAAGAATCCGCGCACTCGCCCTTTCTTCGAACCGGCTGATCAGGAGCGCATCAAGGCTCTGCTCGTCGAGCAGTTCTGCGTGATCATGAAGGGGCCGTGCACCTATTCGGGCCGCACCATGGCCGAGGCCCATCGCGGCATGAATGTCAACGAGGGCGCGTTCTTCGCTCTCGTCGAAGAGCTGCAGAAAAGCATGAACGCGATGCATGTGCCCTTCGCCGCGCAGAACCGGCTGATCGCCGCACTCGCGCCGATGCACCGCGACATCATCGACAGGTAAGCGCCATGAACAAGACCATCCTTTCCGTCCTTCCGGTCGTAGCGCTCGCAGCGGCCGTCCTTGTGCCGGCAGCAAGGAGCGGCGCGCAGACCGCGCCGTCCGCCGCTGATGGCATGCGGCTCTATCAGGCGAAATGCGGCGGCTGCCACTCCATCGCCGCCAACAAGGTCGGGCCGGCACACAAGGGCGTGTTTGGCCGCAAGGCCGGCATGGCGCCCGGTTACAACTACTCGCCGGCCCTGCGGGCAGCGAACATCACCTGGAACGCGACAACAATCGACCAATGGCTGCAGGGGCCGCAGAAGATGGTGAAGGGCACCCGGATGTTCCTCTCGGTTCCCAACCCTGCCGAGCGCGCGGCGATAATCGCCTATCTGAGGTCGGATGCCGCCAAGTGACACGCTACGATCGTCTGTTCGGCCAGGCGATCGAGCGCCTGCACGCCGAAGGCCGCTACCGCGTCTTCATCGACATCCTGCGCAACAAGGGCATGTTCCCCAACGCGCGCTGCTTTGCCGGGCACAACGGGCCCAAGCCGATCACCGTGTGGTGCTCGAACGACTATCTCGCCATGGGCCAGCACCCCAAGGTCATCGCGGCGATGGAAGAGGCACTGCACGATGTCGGCGCCGGTTCGGGCGGCACGCGCAACATCGGCGGCAACACGCATTACCACGTCGATCTCGAAGCCGAGCTGGCGGACCTGCACGGCAAGGAAGGCGCGCTGCTGTTCACCTCGGGCTATGTCTCGAATGACGCCACACTTTCCACCCTCGCCAAGATCCTGCCCGGCTGCGTGATCTTCTCGGACGAGCTGAACCACGCCAGCATGATCGCCGGCATCCGCAATTCGGGCGCCGAGAAGCAGGTCTGGCGGCACAACGACGTCGCCCATCTCGAGGAACTGCTCGCCGCCGCCGATCCCGAGGTGCCCAAGCTGATCGCTTTCGAGAGCGTCTATTCGATGGACGGCGACGTCGCCCCGATCCACGCGATCTGCGATCTGGCCGACAAGTACAACGCGCTGACCTATATCGACGAAGTCCACGCGGTGGGCATGTACGGCCCGCGCGGCGGCGGCATTTCCGACCGTGACGAGGCGGCGCACCGCATCACCATCATCGAAGGCACGCTGGGCAAGGCCTTCGGCGTGATGGGCGGCTATATCGCGGCCGACAGCCGGATCATCGACGTGATCCGCTCCTATGCGCCGGGATTCATCTTCACCACGAGCCTGTCGCCGGTGCTGGTCGCCGGCGTGCTCGCCTCGGTCCGCCACCTCAAGGAAAGCTCGGTCGAGCGCGAGGGCCAGCAGGCTGCCGCCGCGATACTCAAGGCGATGTTCCGCGATGCCGGCCTGCCGGTCATGCCATCGACCACGCACATCGTCCCGCTGATGGTCGGCGACCCGGTCAAGGCCAAGCGGATCAGCGACATCCTGCTCGCCGAATACGGCGTCTACGTGCAGCCGATCAACTTCCCGACCGTGCCGCGCGGAACCGAACGCCTGCGCTTCACCCCCGGCCCCGCGCACAGCGAGGCGATGATGCGCGAACTCACCGCCGCGCTCGTCGAAATCTGGGAACGAACAGCCAAAAGGCTGGCAGCCTAATCCAGAAAGACGGCAGGCTGCGCGCCGAACACGCCTCAAGGTCTATTCTTCGCGCTTTACGAGCAGTTCGGATCAGCCTCGAAAGCCTGGATAGCAGAACGCGCCCGCGATGAGGCCGCAGTCCTTTTCACTGACACCTTCGGACCGGGCGATCTCATACCAGCGCTGACTGACACATTGCTCCATATCGCGGACGATGTTCTCCGCTTGTGCGGGCGACAGAAGGAATCTCAGGCTCTGTGAGCAAAGGTTCGCCGCCGTCGCGATGCGGCCGCCGTCACCGATCGTGAGGGCAAGATCACGCCGTTCCAGGCTGATCGGGGTGGTCGGCGTCAGATCATAGGCCGGTGACAGCCGCCAATCCCGATCGCGCGCGATGAGGGCGTGGTTGCGTGGATGATCGTCGGAGTTTGAGATCAGGGCATTATAGCACATTCGCCGGAACAGCTCCGATGCGTCGTCTTTCGGATCGGCCGATGCGCGCCTGAGCTCTTCGGCGAGAAGGACATAGGACCAGCGATCCCGGTCCCTGTGGCTGTCCTCCGTCCGGAGCAAGGTCAGGGCGCTCACCATGCGCGCGCGCCGGTATCCGTCTTCGCTCCTGTCGCGATCGAAGCGGCGCACCATCAGGACATCGCGGCCCCCGGCAACGACGACCTTGCTCTGTGCGGCATTGATCCCGCAGGCCGCCGCCAGCCTCAACATCGCATGCTCGACGCGCGCGCTGTTCCAGCGGTCGTCGGCGCGGTTGAATTTCGCGACCCACAGCGCATCCTGGTCTTCGACGACCGCTTTGGGGCGGGCACCACCCATCGATGTTCCGACGAGCAGCAGCTCCTGAATCTGTTCCGCCTCGGCATCGGCCGGCAGATCTTCGTCGGCCACGATTGCATCCGCGATGCGTTGCAGTTTTTCCAGAGCGATGGTCTGATTAAAGTTGCGTCTGGGGGCAGGGGGCTGCTGGTTGAGCCCGAACCCAAGTGCGCCCGCGCGGTCATCGGCTGAGTGAAGCAGATAATCGAGTTCACCGAGTTCGGCTTTGCCGGCATGCTTTTCGATGACACGGCGTCCCCAATAGTCGGGGCCAGCGTCGCGCAGCGCGCCAAAGACGCCCCGCAAGGCCGCCGTCTCATAGGTTTTTGTCGAGAGCTTGAGCTCGACCGGATCGAATTCCACCGCATCGGGGCGTGACAGATAGCTTCGTCCATAGACGAACCGGCCGATCGCATTGCCCGCCCGGTCGGTCTCTATCTGGAAGCGGCCGGCCGTGACGGGTTCGGTCGATCCGGGAAGCGTGATGTAGACGTAGCACTCTCCCCCGCCTGCCTCAGAAGTCATTGCTCAGGCCTTGGCTCGAACGCGCCCGCGAACGCTGCTTCGAACGCGAAAGGATCATGCCTTCCTGATCGCGCGATGGATCGGCGAGATGCTCGATGCCGCCCAGAAGATCGTAGCTCCATAGCAGCGCCGCATAGACCGCCATCGAGGTGGTCGCCTTGCCGCGCTCCGCATCCGCCACGGCGCGCCGACCGGAACCGATCTTCGCGGCAACCTCGTCTATCGTGAGGTTTCGGCGGAGCCGGGCCGTGCGCAAATCCTCACCGAGACGAGTAAGCGCCAGAAGCACCGCATGCGGCGGGGCCATAGAAAGGGCATTGCGGGCAGGCATGGTCGTTCAAGGGCTCCTAAAAGCCGATTTTCTACTTTCAAGGCAATACGGACGATCTCGCAAAATGTCAAGATATGCACCCTTGAGAGCTTGATATGAGCCTTAACACGCTTTTGAACGCACATCTTGAGGTATTTTATCCGGGAGGGGAGCGGGTGGCACGGGGGCAACCAGGACAAGGATCCAAGCCCATGGGACAGGAATTCTCCGCCAAAGCGTTCAAAGCCGGATTCCCTCATTTCGGCGCCGGTGCTATAGTCGGGCTCGGAAAGGATCAGACGATGGCCCGGGCAGTCGAGTCAGACGAGAATGCGGATGCGGCGACCACCACCAGTGTGGTTGAGCGCCCGCATGCGTCCGATTGGCTGTGGCGCCCCTGGTATGCAAAACTCTGGTGGGCGGCGATCGTGATCTATTGGCTCGGCATGGCGGCATCAGTGAAGGTTGTGTTGCTGGAAGAATTCTACACCGGCGCATTGGCCGGTTTCCTCAACATCGCCTTTTTCCCGCCGCTGGCGCTGATGGTGCTGGGTCTCGGTTATGCGCGAGAATGGTTCGCTTGGAGTGACTGGGAATTCGTCGAGCCGACCCACGAGCAGATGTTCCCCAAGCGCTCAGTCGGCGGCATGCGGGATCCATATTCCGATCCGCTCGATCCGCGGTCCGGTGCGCTACACCGACGGCATTTCCGGTCGCGTCGCTGAAGGCATCACTTGTCGCGACGTCCCTTGAAGCTCGGATCTCCGTCCTGTGGACTGTGATCGAGGTCGGTCGAGAAGGTTCCCCGCTGTAGGACGGACGATTGCTCGATTGAGGTGAGCGGACCAGTGATGTCGGCGGTACCGCGCCCGGAATCTGCCTGCTCAAGGTAGCGATTACGTAGGCCGTTAGGACCAAGTACTTGTCGGCTCAGTTCACTCGAGAACGTGTCGGCCGGACTGTCTGCGCGCGCTGCGGCCCGCTCGGCAGCGGCGATGGCTCCTCGCACATCGTAGTTCACAATATCGATATTGGCATTCGCGCTTTCGGACGTCGATCCGCGATCAGAACTTTCGAAACCCAGGTTGGCGGAAGCGCCGCCTGCAACCGAACTGCCTGAAGACTGACGGCCTCGATCTCCAGCCTTGGTCGGACCAGTACGATTGGCGGATGCGGATATTGAGGCACCGACATCTGTGCCCATGGATGTCTGATCCTGTGCCGACCTTTCAATATTCCGCGTCCATCCAGTCTGCGCCATGATCGCCTGAACGTCGCGCTGGAGCGTGTCGGCAACCTGCGGCTTGAGCCGCCAGTTCCCTTGCCGGTCCATCTCGAACCCGCCGCGCAGCCAGTTGGCCATGGCGGCCTTGCCTTCCTCGCCGCCACCGAGGAAATGCTCGACCGTATCCGGCCCGGCCTGCTTGCCGGCCTCGAACCGCGTGCTGGTATCGTTGCGTGCCGAGCGTTGGGAATTGGTGCTGCTCGAGACCAGCAGATCATTGTGCGCGAAGCTGAACCGGGCCGAACCGCCGTTTGCCACGGCACCGAGCTGACTTTCGTTGATGAGCCCGCCGCGCCACATCTGGGCGGCGGACTCGGGCGTCAGGTTGAGGTTGAAGTCGCCGTTCTGATCCATGGCGATCTGGCGCTTGCTCATATTGATGCCATGCTCGCGCAGCAGCCCCTGCATCCTCGTAAGGCGTTCGTTGTCGACGATGCGGGTGAGCCGCTCGTTGCGCGCGCGGTCGGCGATCCCGCCGGCGCCGCCTTCGGCCATATCGACCTGATTCCCGGCAGTGCGGCTGAGTGCCTGGATGAAGCTGTCGAGCCGGGCCGCCTCGCGCACCGACACGCCTGCGGCCGCAGCACCCTCGGCATAGCCGAAATTATCCGACTGACGCCGCTGCTCGCCGATGCGGGCAGCGCTGCGGGTGCCGCTCGTACCCACTTCGCGCTGGGCATCGAGCTTGCCCGAGCGTTCGGCAAAATCATAACCTGCCGCCTCGCGAGTGCGTCCATAGACACTGGTGCCTTCACGTGCCGCTTCTGCGGTGGCGCCGTCGGCGGTGCCCACCTGGACGGCGGCATTGTAGGTTTCGAGCGCGCGCATGACCTGGGCGGCATTGCGCCCTGTCGCGCGGCCAAGCTGGGTGATCGCGGAGGAACGCGCCTCACCGGACAATGCGTTGATGAACGAGATGCGCCGGCTGGTCTCGTCGAGCGAGAGCCCGAGCATCGATGCAGCACTGCGCTGCCCCTGATTGCCGCCGGTGCGCCAGGCCTGTTCGGTCGCGACATTGCGGCGTTCGGTCTCGGCGACGCGGTCGCCGGCATAATCGCGGCGGCCTTCCATCGCGCCGACCTGGATCTGCGCGCCGGTCAGGTCGTTCTTCAGCATCTGCTCCTGGTCGTAGCTGTTGGCGATGAGCTTGGCGAACGTCGGATCGGCGCCCGCCTCGCCAATCACGCCCGAAGCCTTCAATTCCGCATCCGCCTTGGAGTAGCCGCCGCGCTCGAAGTGACGGCTCGCTCCCTGGAACATCATCGCATAAGCGCGTTCGTCGCCGAACGCCTTCCACTGCACCATGTTCTGTGCGAAGGCGGCAAAGGCCTTCTCGCCCGCTTGCCCCGCGCCGAAGTAGCTGGTGCCGAGGCCGCGCAGCGCGTCCTTTTCGGCAAAATTGTGGATCGCGGAGGTCGTGGCATTGGCGCGCACCGCGCGCGCGACCGCCGGATCGCTCAAATCACGGCCATTGAGGGCAGGGGAGAGCCCGCCCAGCTCGCGCGCGGCATCGATCCCGCCTATGCCGAAAGCGGGCACGCCCGGCACACCGCTGCCCTGCTCACCGAGCACGGCTCCCGCCGCGCCGAAGGAGCGGTTGGCACCGAACGAAGACCGCTCGCCGAAGTCGCCGAAGCTCGAGGCCGCGCCCCGCCTAGCCATGGTGCCGGCCGCCGAGGCCTGGGTTTCGAGGGCGGAGGCATAGCCCTCGCGCGTGGCCAGCGGCGCGGCAGCGGCACTGCCGAGCCCCTGAGCCTGCAAGGCGCTGCCGGTGAAGCTCGAAAAGACATTGCCCGAGAAGCGAAACACGGTGAACACGAAAGCGCCGGCGAGTCCTGCCGCGGCGGTGCGGAAGGTGCCGAAGATCGCCAGCGCCTTCATCGAAGCCGAGGGCGCGAGCATCCAGGCATTAGTGGCAACCGCGTTCGATCGCATCTCGGCGAGCACGTCCATCGCCCGGCCGAGCGTCAGCTGGTAGATGCCGGCATCGATCACGCCCCAGAGCGCGACGAAGACGAACAGCCCCAGGGCAAAACTTGCGACACGCAGATTGATGGGTGTGAGGATGAACAGCAGCGCGATCGGCACCATGAACAGCATGATCCCGAACACGGTGGCCCGGATCGTCGGCATCCATTCGTTGGCGACCGACATGGTGGCAAGCCCGTTCGAGACGATCGCGCGATTGGCCATGACCCGTGCGGCCGAAGCAGGGCTGTCCTCGAACAGCACGTCGCCGACGGTGTTGCCCAGCAATATGTCGGTCATGAACGCCTGCAGCGAAAGCGGTGTCCCCAACATCATCTGGCCCATGTCCCCGAGCCGCGAGCGGCAGCGCGCGAGCTGCGCGGCATCACCGATGTCGTAGCCGGTGCGCTGGCAAACCTGCGCCGTGTAGCCCTCGAACAGCGTCGGATCGGCAAGGCGCGCCTGGATATTGTCCCAGGCCTCCTGGCAGCTCATCGTGGTCCCGCCCTTGTCGGCGGCGGTATAGACCGTGCTGAAGGTTGCGGGACCGGCCATCGCGGCAAAGGAGGCGGGGAGGTCGGTGGTCGTGCGGAACAGCTGGTCGTCGTCGACGCCGTAGGCAGGCGAGACGCGCGCAACAGGATAGCACTGCCGGACATAGTCCTTGATCGTCGCGTCGAGGAAAGAGTCGGTCATGGGCCCGCGAGGACTGACCGCGTTCAAGAACAGGTCGAAGCTGTGCCCGCCCGCACCGAACTCGAGCTTGGCATTGGGGTCGAGCGTGTTGTCGTCGATCGTCTCGGCGAGCGAGCGCTCCATGAGATTGGTGACGCCTGCGACCAGGACCAGAAGATTGGGCACATCGCCGACCGGCTGATAGGCGTTCCTGACCTTGTCGTAGACATGGACCGTGCCCGTGGTGGCGACGAGCCCGACGAACAGGCCGACGCCGACGAAGATCTGGAAGCCAAACGCGACAAGTCCCATGCCCTGGCCGCGGACGCTGGCGATGACCGCGCCAAGCGCAATCCCGACCACCGCGATGATCATCACAAGCGTCTCGTAGCGCGGATCGGCGAAGATCATCGAGACGAGGCGGAAAGCGTCAACCGTTTCGGCGAACCCATCATAGGTATAGAAGCTGGTATCGACCGCCAGCGCGGGCGTGGCGATGAGGCCGAGCAGCAGAGCGGCGAGGGCGCGAATGGCGAGGCGCATGGTATGAGTTCCTGGGGTTGCGGCGTCAGCGGTTGGGAGTAGCGGCGGCCGCGCTGGCATCGCGCGCGTCGCGGTCGCGCTGGCGGATTAGACCAGCATAGTTCGCCGAGAGATTGGCGGCATTGAGCGCGGCCATATAGCTCTGGCGCATTTGCGCGCGCTGGCGCAGCACCTCTTCGCGCAGTTCGCGCAGTTGCTCGATGCCTTTGGTGAGGATGCGCGTCTGGCAGACATTGGCGTTGGCATCGTCGGCCGCGCCCGCCGCGCTGGCACCGCGTTCGGCATTGCCGATGGCGAAGTCGATGGAGCGGGTGAGATCGTTGAGCATCTGGTAGGCGAGAGTCAGCGCCACCAGCTCGTCGGTGTCGGCGATCACCGAATCCGGGACGCCCTGGCGCACGCCCCATTCGAGCATGCGATAGACGGGGAGCGTGCGGACATTGGCGACGAACTGGCGTTCCTCGACAGTCAGCGCGCTGCGCGTGCGGATCTTGACTGTGATCGCCTGCATCCGGATGCGCGCCAGTTCGAGCGCGCCCTTGCCGGTATCGGTGGTGCAGTCGGCCGCGGTCGCGGGGATGTTGAGCGCGCGGCGCTGGACCTTGCCGGTGAGGAAATCGTCTGGGCTCTCGGTATCCTGGCGCGGGCAGGCAGGAATTGCTGAGAACAGCGGCACCTTGTCGGCCGGATCCCAGCGCATGTAGACGTCGCCGACCCGGGCGCGCATCACGCTCGCCCAATCGCCCGCGCCGACGCGGGTCGCGGCATGGGCGAGGAGCGAGCCGGTACGGAAGATGTCGGTCACTTCGGCAGGGCAGTTGGCGAGCGCGTCTTTCAGATCCTCGGTGGGACTGTTGC
This sequence comes from Sphingobium fluviale, assembly GCF_004122115.1. Classification (GTDB taxonomy): domain Bacteria; phylum Pseudomonadota; class Alphaproteobacteria; order Sphingomonadales; family Sphingomonadaceae; genus Sphingobium; species Sphingobium fluviale. The sequence continues at coordinate 33,854 of NZ_SBKP01000001.1, read as the reverse complement.
GGTTCGCCTGGATCTTCTCGCGGCTCTGCTGGTAGCTCTTGGCGAAGCCTTCCTTGACCGACTTGTAGCCGGTCATTTCCTCGATGATCCCCGACATATTGTCGTCGCCCTTGGCGATCTGGACCATCCGGTTGGCGAGCCGGCAGTCGTTGACCTGGATCGAGTTCAGGAAATTGGTTGCCGCTTCCATCTTCGAGATGATGTTACCCATCTTCTCGTCCAATGTTTCGAGAAGATACTGGAAGGCGACGGCGGGCGCGGCCTGGAGGATGCTCTCGAGCTTCTGGACGAGATAGTCGGGGTCGAGGAACGACATGCCGCCCAGGAACATGTCGATGCCGCCGCAGCCCGCCTTCACCTTGGGCAGCGTCAGGCTCATCAGATAGTCGTTGTGGACGTCGATCCGCCCCGACATGCCGCCTGCGGTGACATAGCCGCGGGTCTGGTCCTCGAAGCTGCCGGGCGAGGTGTAGGTGACATTGTCGAACCAGCTTTCCGCCCAGCTCTGGGCATGGGCGGGAACGGTCGTTCCGCAGGCTGCGAGAAGGGCGAGCGCGGAGATGCTCAGACGGGAGAGGGGCTTGGCCATGGCGGGCTTCCTTGCATGTGATAGTGGTGGGGAAGGAACTGGCCTGCCATGATCAATTCCTTCCGGTTCTGGGTGCCGGGCGTGGCGTCATGCCGACGATCCCGGTGAACTTGGACAGAGCGCGCACGCCGACATCGGCGCGAACGCCGGTCAGCATCTTGGCCGCGAGGTAGATGTTGCGCGCGAGGTTGGGCGCATGATCGGTACCGATCGCGATCGGTATAATTCGGTTCGGATCGCCCACCGGTCGTACCCAAGCGACCGGATGCCCGACCCAGGGCAGGGCGAGCCTGCCAGAACGGATCATCGCCTCCTCGCTGCCGATGGTTCGGACCTGCCAGCCATATTGGCGACGCAGTGGGCCGAGCTTGTTCCACATATCCGCGCAAGGGACACAGCCTGGTGCCGTACTCATCTCGATGAGGAAGGCGGGAGCCTGCCCGCGCAGAGCCGCGACAAAATCGGGCGGAAAATCACGGGTGACAGGCGCACGGGCCAGCCAGGCGTTCATATCGGCGAGGCTCGCGACCGGATGGATGGCCGCACGCATCGCTTCCTCGCGCGTGACCGGTCGCGCCAGAGCCGAGCCGCTGGGAGCAGCCACGGCGCAGGCCAGTGCGGCAAGTGCGAGATAGCTCGACCAGCGCATCATTTCGGCCCTGCGGGCAGATCGACGAGATCCCCGCCGAGCATGTCGCTCGCGCGGGAGCGCGGGTCGCTGGCCGAGACCGGGCCATTGGCGAGCGCATCGAAGAACCCGTCTTCTTCGCCCGCGCCGGTCATGAACTGTTCGGGGCGGATGTCGCCAGTAAGCAATTTCACCGCCTGATAGGCCATCTGGGTCAGGTTGGGATAGGCCTCGATGCCGGCGGCGATCACCATGCGCTGCTGGCTGTTTCGCCGGATGATCATGGTGGTCGGTGTCACCTCGACGCCGAAGCGCTGCCCCAGTTCGGGCCGCCGATCGATGTCCATCAGCGTCACCTGCCAGCCCATTTCATCCTGGAAACGCTGGACGATCGGCCACTGCACCCGGCAATAGCCGCAGGTCGAACGCGAGAACATGACCAGCGCGAACTCGCCTGCATGGGCGCGCAGATAGCGGCGGCGGACATCGTCCTTGTACGCGGTGAGCTCGGACCGGGCATCGCCGACCATCGGATTGGCCGATTTGGAATTGAGTTCGGGATGCTGGAGCATGGCGATCTGGGTGACCCCCGCGAACGCACGCGCCTTCCGCCTCGCAAAATCCTGAAGCCGCCAGAAGTCCGAGACTGCATCGACGGTGAGCACGGTCGCGGCATAGTCGCGCTGCTGCTCGATCAGCTTGCGAATTTTGGGCGGGGTCCAGCTCGCGAGTTCGGCCATCGGCGGGATGACGGGCCGGACCAGCGCCTCTGGATCGGGCTCCCTTGGCTCTTCCGCCTTCGGCGGCGGCGCGTACCACCAGTAGCCCTGCTTGATCGTGCTCGACGTCGCGGGGCTTGCTTGCGCGCTGACTGGCACCGGTATGGCCAGGACCAGCAGCAAGCCCATGGCGACCGCGCGGGGGAGCGAGAACCGCGTCACAGCACCTTCTCCATGCGCTTGAGCCGAGGAAGTGCCACCGGGCCGTAGTAGCGGCTGTCGAACCCGTCGGGATGGTGTGAGCCGACGAATATGAAGCCTTGAGGGATCGTTCCGAGCTTCGGCTGCCAGTGATCGAGCGTCATGCCGTTACGCCCCATCGGCTTCGACACATTGAGCAGCTGCTCGTTGCAGTAATACCAGCCGTCCCAGACTCCAGGTGTGTTCGAAGGCTTCTCGATCAGGGCAATGCGCTCGCCCGGCATGCACAGTGCCTGTTTGGTGACGTTGACGGGCCTTGGTCCGGCAAGCGGATGCGACAGCTCGAACATGACATAGTCGCCCTTGCGGATCGGGCCTGAACCGGCGCGCACCGCCACCGCATCGATCGAAGGGCTCATCACCCAGGTCAGCTGCGGGATCGCCCAGAGCGTCGCGAGGCCGATGGGTAGAACGATGGCATAGGCTTTCCACAGCTGCGCCGGGCGGACCGGCTGTCCGAGTCCCGAACTTCCGAGTGCGACCGCAGCGCGCAGGGGCAGCAGCCAGATCTCGGGCCAAGCCGCTCTAGCGGCCTTCCAGGCGAGCTTGAGCATCGCGGACCTCCTCTTTGCCGCCCAGTCGGGCATATTCGTCGAGCAAACCGGAGAGCGCGGCATCGCCGTAGATGACGTGGACTGCGACAGGACTTGCATCGTCGCGCTCGCAATAGGGCTGGGTGGGATCGCCCGGGATCATGGCGAGTGCGGGAACCGCATTCACGCCGTGCTGACGGAACACCAGTGGATCGACGATGAGCTGGACGTTGCGCATGGCGCAGGCCGGACCCTCGCAGCCGGGATCGAGCCGCAGCACCTCAGCCGAGAGCTTCGCCATCGGCCCGACCCTGGCGAGCCCGCCCGGCATCCCGCGAAACGCCATGACGCCGCCCGCCTTTTCGAGCTGCACAGCATAGGTGCGGAGCGTCGTCACTGGCATAGAGGAGGAGACGAACAGCACCGGCACCCAGTCGTTGGCCACTTTGGATGCGGCGTGATTGGCAACGGCGGCCATGTCGGGGGCTTCGAGGCCGAGGGCTTCGCGCAAGCGCTTCCCCATTGCCTCGCGCTGGGCGGCAAAGGCGTCCTTGCCGGCCTCGAGAGCGGCGCGCGCACGCGCGTCCATGGCGGGCGAGGGGGCATGCTTGCGCAAACCCTCGAAAGCGCGGCGGCGCTCGGCCTCGGGTAAATCCGGAAGGGCAGTCGGGCCTGTCGGCGTTTCCGCCTTCTGCCGGGCAACCGCGTCCTTCAGCCGCTCCATCGCGGCATCGCCCTGCTGCCTCGCAGAAGTGTGCGGGGCGGCTTGCGGCGGCGGAGCACTGTTCTGCGCGATAGCGGCATTGGCGCACCCCAGCGCAATGCCAAGCATCAGCAGTGTGCGCCCAGCACGCACGGCGCTACTTGCCGACGGCCTGCATATAGGCATCGATCCTGTCCTTCATGTCGATGTGGATTTGGCTCTGGGTGCGGGCCTCGATCTCCGCATAATATTCGGAAAGGTCCATTTTGGAGAAATCGAGCGCCTGGAACTCTTCCGGCGTGAACCCGCGGCAGTAGGGCTTCTTGGGCGTGCCCCAACCAAGCCCGTTGAACGATTTGAGCTGCGGGCGGCCCTGCTCCTGGATGATGCGCCCGAGCTTGGTGTTGAAGCAGCAATGGCCCCTGGCCTTCTGGATACAGATGCCGAGGATCTTCGAGGCGCAATAGGTGCCGACCTCATGGCACATGCCCGAGCCGCGCAGCATGCCGGTTTCCATATCCTGCTGGTCGCAGCCCTGCAGCAGAACCTCGATCATGAAATTGATCGCAAGGCTGATCGCGAGCGAGGTTGGATCGATCCCGGCGATCATTGCACTGGCCCCGGCATTTGCCGCCTGACCCGCGGTCGCCCCCGCCTTGAACGCGGCATAGGCGGCACTCATGCCGGTGAACACGCCCTTGGCGACAGCGATCTTGGTGCCGATCGAGGAAATCGAGGAGCCCATCCCGTCTTTAACGATCTTGCCCTTGTCCTTGCAGCAATTGCTGAAGGTGTTGAGCAGCCCCGGTGGCCGGCAGCGCATGCCGCGCCCGGAGAATATCTCGATATTGGCGGTGCAATTGCCTTGTCCATCGACCGCGCCGTCCGGGGGCGTGCCCGGATCATTAATCGGCGGCTCCTCGGCGATTGGCGCTGCGCCGGTGTCCTGGCACAGATTGGGCGAGCAGGTTGGCGCGCCGCCCGAGGCCGGCGCTTCGCAAGAATATTGCGCGCCCAACGGACAGGCATAGGTTCCAGGGCCGGTCACGGTGCATGCAACCTGTTGCAGTGGGCATTGCCAGGTGCCGCCCTGCATCTCGGTGCAGCTTGCCGTTTCCCCGGAATCGGCGGCATCGCCATTACCGTTGAGATCGGCGGCGCAGACCTGTTCGGCATGGACCGCTACCGGCGTCAGGCTCGTCGCACCAAGCAGTAGGGTGAGGCCTATGGCATAGCGTGAGATAGCTGGGCGCTTCATGGCACGGCGGTCGTGCAGGTCATGTCGGCGCCGGCGAGTCGGACGGTCTGCATCATCACCACCGCTTCGGGAAAATCGTCGAGACAGCCGCAGGCCGAGACCACTTCCTCGCCGGGTCCGGCGGGGCAGGCATTGTCGGCATCGCAGGTGTGATAGAACGTGTCGTAGCCGGAAGGACTGTTCTGGCGGTTCGCCACTACGCCGTCGGGTGCGGCGGCAGTGTTGGCTTTCGGTGCGCGGGTCTTGCAGATCGCCTCGCAGACGGGAACCGCGGCTTGCGGCGGCAGCGCAAACGCCCGCGTCGATGTTGTGACGCTGCCATCCTTCGCCTTCTGCCGGTCGGCCAGCAGCGTCTCGGTCGAATGGTCGATGATATAGGCGCCGCGGGAGAGATCGGGTTCGGGAAGCGCCGCGCTGTCGGTCGAGCAGACATATGTCCGGTTGCGTTCGAAGAAATCGCGCGTGATCTGCAGCGTGCAGTTGGCACTGCCGAACAGCCGGGTCTGGGGCAACGGCCTCAAGCCCGTAGCAACGCCATTGCGGAAGGTCTGGACGCCGTCGACCAATTCCTCCGAGAGGCTGCATTTGGGATCGGCAGCGTAACCCGAACAGAGATCGACCAGGCGCTCCGCGGTCTTGCAACTGGTATCGACCTCGGCATGGATCTGCGCGAAAGCTTCGCCGCCGCCGCCAACCGCGACGCGTAGCCAGATCTCATGGTCTCCCTTGGTGAGCCAAGGCTTCAGATCGATGTTCGGCGCGAAATAGCTGGTCCGCTTGCGTTCGCATTTCCCGGGCGGATAGCCGCTACCGGTCCAGGCGCCCGGACCATAAGTGACAAGCGTGCCATCGATGCGAAGCTGTCCCCAATCGTCCACGAAGTAATAGGGCAAGGTGGCTGACTTCAGCCGGTCGGGATCTTCGACATGGATCGTCATTTTGAAGTCGAACAGGCGGCAGCTCCCGCCTGAAAGGCTGTTGTTGCTAGGCGAGCCCATAAGGAAGTCGACATTGCCCGCGCCATCATCGATCGTCGCATAACCTCCCGCCGTGCGGGCTATGACAACCTCGACCCTGACTTCCTTGACCGTCACTTCGCGCGTCACCGTACAGCCGCGCAACTGTTGCGCCTTGCCCGTGCCTGCCGGCGAGGCCGCGAGCGCCTGGAACACCGGATTGCTCGACGACAGCGCGAAGGCATCACCCTGGATCGCGGCGGGATTGGTTCGGTAGGCGGTCTGGCCAATCGCCGGGCTCGCGCTGCAGGCGGTGGTCTGCGCGCCGACATAGTCGATGACCGGGCCATTGATCCGGGCTTCAGCCACACCGATGCGGGGATCGGCGGTGGTGAGAGCGCCGACCATGCCGCCGCCCAAGTCCTTCAGCACCGAGGCGAGGTTGCCGAAGACGAGATTGCTGCCGCAGCTGTCGTTGACGCAGTAACAGCCGGCGAGCTCGGGCATATCGACCTGGGTGAGCTTGAGGTCTTTCGCCGCATCCAGGTCCCAGCGGAACGAACGGCACTGGTTCCAGGTGCCGGGATTGCAGGAGATGATGCCGTTCGCGCAGATACCCGAGACCGGAACGGGCAATGTCGCGCTGCTGTCGAACTTGCCGTCGAGATCCTTGTCGCGCGATATCCGCACAACACCGATGTCGCCGGTCCCGTTGGGCTGGATCAGCACTTCGAGCAAATTGGCGGTCTTCTGGCACGCGATGGTCGGCGTGAAGCTTTTGCGGCCATCGACCGTCGCGATCGGCTGACCGCTCATCCCCGGCGTCACATAGTTCTGCTGCAGCGTGTCGCTCTCGCCGGTTTTCGCGCGCGAGGCGGTCGCGGCAGCACGGGCGCGATCCTCCACAGTTTGCGCTTGCAGGACCGAAGGCATGACCAGCACGGCGCCGGCGAGCAGCAGGGGCCAGGTCCGCCCTCGGCTTCTGGAGGTGGCCAGCACGGCCGTCAGCCTCTGTGGGGCGGCTGAGAGGGGGACCGCACCCGAGAGAGGCAGGGCGACCGTGCTGACCGGGGTTGGAGCGACGCCGCCTGGGGCTTGGGGCACCGCTCCCGCCGCGCGCGCACCCTGGCAGCCGTGCTGGCTGTGGCGGGCAGACCATGGCTTACCCAGGGCCCACGCGGGACGTTCGAAAATCCGGGGGATGAAGGCGCTGCTGCTCATGGCACCGGAATCCCGGCGCAGCAGATCACCTTCTCGAAGAGCATGAACTGGGCGTTGTCCTTGCCCGGCGCGTGTTTTCCACTCGACCACAGCGCGCCGGGCCGGCCGATATTGACGCATTTGCCGCCCTTGACGGGCTCCATGATCTGAAGCTTGTAGCGCGACTTGGTCCAGATCGGCTGCGGTTTGAACGAGCAGCCGTCCGCCGAACTGATGGTGAGAGCACCCAGACGTCCCATCATGAAGGTGCCGCGCGCGGCAAGCCCCGCCCAGGCCTCGACCGAATCGTCGAAATGGATGTCGCCGGCGACGGGATAGGTCGCGCCCCACGAACCCATGCACCAGAACAGCGGATCGATGACCTTGCCCGCGGCCGCCGCGGCGCTGTCGGCCATACAGGCAAGGCCCGCAGCGGGATTGCCGAACAGGATGCCCTCGGGCTGGATGATCGCGCCCAATGTTCCCGACTGCCAGGTCGGCAGCACTTCGGTGATCATCGCGACGTCGAAACCGTCGTCCTCGAGGCACGGCAGGTCGGTGAACATGTCGAGCATCTTCCAGACCGGCGAGACGTAATAGTGCATCTGTGCGAACATCTTGCGGGTGTTCGTTCCGTCAGCGATCGAACTCTGGCTGCCCTGGAGTTTTCCGTGCGTCGGCAGCAGATCGGCGCCGAGCGCCATCATGCAGCCGGGCTCGGTCACGACGTCGACCATGCGATTGGGCGACCAGAACGAGACCTTGACCCCGAACCAGAAGGTCGCGCCCTTGCGGCAGGCACATAGGGGTTTGGACGATGACTGCGCGTCGAGTTCCTTCGAGAGCTTGTCGAAGCTCCCGATCCGCACCCCGCCGATGGTGATCGGGAAAATGCAGTTCCAGCGCACCTTGGTGATCGGGTTGAATACTGTGCCCGCCGGGCAAGACGAGGCCTGCGCCGGTGCGGCCAGGCCGAGTCCTACGAGCAGCAGTGACGCGGCTGCGAGCCAGGTTTTCTTGCTACGCATGTTCATGGCGCGGACTTTCGCGGGATGGGAGGAGTGCTCTGCGTCTGTCCCGTGCGCACGAGCCGGACTTCGGTCAGTTCGAGCTTTTGGCCGACCTGCGCGATGATTGCGGGGGCCACCGTGAGGCCGAGCCGGTCCTTGATCCGCTCCTCGAGGATGAAGATGGGCCGACCTGTGCGTTCCGACAGCGTGATGGCATCGTCATCCTTGGCGTCGCCCGCCGCGAGCAGGATGAAGTCGGTGAGCCGCGCGGTTTTGAGCGCCCAGGCGAGATCGCGTGGATGGACGACGACGAGACGCTGCGGCAGCGTCACATAGGTGAGGGGATTGAAGCTGTAGCCCTTGGGATAAAGCAGTTCGCCGCCCGGCAGACGGATCTCGGTATCGAGCGTATAGAAAGGCACGACGCTGCGGGTCTGGCTCTTCGTCGCGGGCGTCAGGCTAGCCGCCTTCATCGCCGACCACCCCGAGCGGGGACCGAACTTCGCGCGCATGTTGGCGGGGAGCTTCGAAGCGCGGGCCTCGATCTCGGCGAGCGCATCGGGTTCGGCGATCGGCCAGGTGCGCCCGATTGTCGAACTCGCGGCATGCGCACTGGCGGCAACTATCACGGCACCGACCAACAGCGCGGCGATCATGCTCGTCTGAAAGGCGACAACGCCCCAGCCTGGCTGGCGGCCTTCTTGCGGAGGCGTGCGATCAGCGTCCATGGCGGCGCCTCCACCAGTCCTGTCGCCGTTCGTCACCACCACCATGGATCGCGGCGACCAGCCCGCCCGCTGCGATGGCGAACACCATGCCCACCAGGATGCGCAGCGGCATATCGACATGCGGGGCCGACCACAGCACCAGCGCGGCCTGGATCAGCAGTAGGAGGTGCGTGCCGACCATCAGGCGGATCGCCGAAGGACCGGGCACAGCGGAGAGGATGCCTCTCATTTCCGCCTCCATCCACGGATGCGATCAAGGGCGCGCCGGAGTGCCGAAGGTAGACGAATGAGACAGATGCCGCCGATCATGCTCGCGACAGCGACGGCGATCACAAGGCCCAGCCAGTCGTCCGGGCGAAAGATCCCGAACAGCCCCGCCACGACCGCAGCGATCCAGGCCTGGCTGACAAGCAGCGAGCATTCGTGCGCGATGCGCGCCTCACGCTCGTCCCAGATTATCGCAGCTTGCCGCCTGGTGATCGCCTCGAACGTGGTGATTTCGTCACCCATTTCCTGATGGCGGCGCAGCAGGAAATCGTGCAGCGTTTCGTCGCGGCGGCGTTCCGCGAATGGGCAGGGCCGTATGCTATGCGAGCCATTGAGCAGTATGTCGTCCGTCATTGGCTCCTCCAGCGGCGATAGCGGGCGGCAAGATGGCCGGTGAGGCCAGACAGCAGGATGAGAAGCACGCCGCTGGCGAGGCAGGCCGCGCCGACGATCGCCGCGCCGCGCAGAACCGTGGCGGCCGGCTGCTTGAGCGCCAATCCGGCGGCAAGCACGAGCGCTGCCATCAGTACCGTCTCGATCACGATCAGCCGGAACCGCCAGCGCAGCGCCGCCGCCTCGGCACGGATCGCGACGCGTGCTTCGATGATGCGCTCGATCTCGGCATCCTTGCTCCAGTCGAGCGGCAACTGGCCATAGTGGGAGTCGGCGTGGGAGCGTTTGAAGCGCATCACACCACCTCCTGTCCGAGCGGGGCGGCAAGCTGCGGCGCGGAAGCCCCGAGAATGTCCGGGGGGTTCACCCCGGCAAGCTCGCATACGGCTTCGAGCGGCGAGCGGCCGTGCCGGATCAGCGCTTCGAAGGCGGCAACTTCGGTCGGCGCCGAGGTGTTGATCCAGTAGCTGAACGGATCGACCACCAGCCGGGCGATACCGAGGCCGAGCGGGCTGTCGATGAACACCTCGGAATAGTTGGGCTTGTTGTTCCGGACCGATTTCAGCAGGTCGAGGACGAAGGGCGAATAGTCGAGGATCTTGTTGTCGACCGCCTTGTCGTAGGTCGACCCCTGCAAGAGGAAGCGCGTCGCGGCGTTTTCGAGGATCACCTGGCCGGTGCCGCCGAACAGGAGGAGGTCGTTCATCGACTGCATGACGATGCCGAAGCTTCCCTGATATTTGCGCGCGCGGCGGTAGCCCTGGCCGAAGGCCTCGGCGAGGCGCGACAGGTCCTGCCCGTCGGTGCGCGTCATGAACTGAGCGGCCTCGTCGCAGAGCACGAAGCGCGGTCGGTCGCGGCCCGACATGTACAGCTCCTGGGTGACGGCGTTCACCACCACCATCACGACCACGTTGAACAGATCGGGCATGTTCTTGAGGCGCTCGAGCTCGAGCACGACGAATTCGTCGCTCGAAATGTCGAAGGTCGAGGATCCGTTGAAATAGTGCCCGTAAGCGCCTTCCGACCCGAAATCGCGCAAGTTGAACGCGAGCTCGCGCGCCACCGGCACGAGATGATCGACCCGATCGAGATCGCTGGCGGTATTGACGGGGTAGGCTCCGAGCCAGTCGCGCACCGCGTCGATCCCGTCCTCGGCCCGGCCGGAGTCGATCGTCCACTGGACGGCGGATTTGAGCAAGTTCCATTCCGAGGTCGAGACGCCCTTGCGGGTCGAGGCATTGGCCATCTCGGCGACGATCGCGACTGCCATGGCGATCGCCGACTGGCGGTCGTCGCCATCGAGTGCGAACCCCATGTCGAAGGGGTTGAGGACGAGCCGCTCCTCGCCGATGTCGATATAGCGGCCCGAACACAGCGTGCAGAGCTTGCGATAGGAACCGCCGATATCGATGATGCGGATGAGCGCGCCAGACGCGTAATATTGCTGGCAGAGATTGTTGAGCAGGAAGCTCTTGCCCGCGCCGCTCTCGGCCGAGACGATGAAATTGTAGTTGTTGATGCGGGGATCGAAGAGATCGAGCGTGATGAGCTGGCCCTTGCGCCCGGTGTAGAGCAGCGCCGGACGGCCACCGCCGCGAAAGTCGGTCTGGATCGGCGTCATCAGTACCGCGGCTTTCACCGGCATGCGGAAATCGCGCTCGAGCATCCTCAAGGTCTTGCCGTCGGGATAGAGCCCGAAGGGGAGGCTCATCGGCAGCAGCACCGGATTGAGGTAGCTCTCCTCCTGCATCATGAACGGGAGGGGCTCGGCTTCCCACAGCCGCTTGGCGCGCGCCGCCATTTCGCGGGCCTGGGCGCGGGTCTGGCCGAACACCCAGACGGTCGGGATCACCCGGACGAAGCGGCTGTTGCCGGCTTCGTCGAGGACCCAGCCGATCTCCTCGATCTGCTTGCCGACCTCGACTGCGAAAGATCCCGCCGCTTTCTGCGCCGAGAGGATCTGCGCGCGCTTGTGGATCTCGAAGGCCGAATGATCGAACAGGACATTCAAGGTATAAAGGAACGGACCGCCGATCTGGTCGCTGTCCTCGGCTGACCCGCGCATACCGCCGGTCAGCCGATTGGCGCGCTCGGCGCTGATCCGCCGCGCGGGCGCCTTGGGCGTGAGGCAGCGCGCGACCTGGTTGCCGAGAAAGACCTCGGGGCCTTCGAACAGAAGGTCGGGTCCGGCATCGATGATCTGCTTGCGCAAGGGGCGCGGTTCGCTGCCGTCGCTTGAACCGTTGACGAAGCTGCCCGGAGCCGCCTCGAACACGCCGTTGAACACGCGCCGATAGAAGGTCATGATCTCTTCCGGCGGCAGCGGGACAATACCCAGCTTGGCGAGCTGCTCTTCGATCTGTCGCCGCGTATCCTGACCCAGCGGTTTCCGCGTCTTGACGGCCAGAATCGTGCGGAAATTGCGGATCGGGATGCCATGGAGCGCGCGAAGGCCGTGTCGTCCCTGGCGCAGGTAATCGTAGGTCCGCCGTGCCGAGGCCTGAATCAGCGGATCGTCGCGGGTCTTCAAATCGAGGAAGGCATCGAGCGCATCGTCGATCAGCGGATCGGCGAAACTCATGATCTGGAGGACCGTGCTGGGTTCAAAGTGAATGTTGAGAACCCCAAGCAAAGCACTGTGAACATGAGCGAACATATAGGCCGATGGCACCAGCTCCCAGGCATAGCCCCAGCCGTCGTCGATGGTGAGGAAGGCACCTTCCTCCTCGACCCAGGCAACGAGCGGCAGATGGTCCGAATAGGAATCGCGCGCGACATGCCGCCGCAGCGCCGCGAAGCTGAGCCCGCCCGCTTCCTCGTGGCGCGCGCTCATCGCCGGAGCTCCTTACCCGGCAGCGCTGCCGGAACCGGTGCGGCTGCGGGTATCGCTGTCAAATCAGGGCTGTCGCCGCCGTGTTCGCGCAGCTGGCCGAGCACGGGCAATTGCGCGGCGGGCGAGACCGGTTCGACCAGATAGCCGCCGACCACCCAGGACGGGCGCTCGAGGATCGAATAGACGTAGCGCGGCATGTAGAGCCGGTCGGGGCGCTGCCGGTCGGCATAGGGCAGGATCAGCGTCCGCACGGCCTGGCTGGGCTTCAGCATCGGCGTGACGGGCTGGTCTATCAGCCCTTGCAGCTCGCGATAGACGCTGTCGCGGTAGGTGCCATAGGTGTTGGATCCGGCCTTGCCATGCGTTGCCGCGGTCGTGGCGTCGGTCGCTGTCGCATTGCTTCCGCGCAGCAGTTTCTTATCACGCGTGACCGCAGGATCGGAGCGGGGGCTACGGCCCGCTACTGCATCCTCATAGGCTTTCTCGGGATGGATGCACTGGCCGTGATCGCTGTTCTTGCAGGAGAACTTTTCCGGATAGGGCGACATCAGCGAGCCGACGGTGGCGCAGCCCCCCAGCGGCAGGGTTGCTGCAATGAGCGTGAGCGGCAGCAGGCGGCTGAGGCGCGGCCGGACGAAGGGCGGGTGCTCCATGGCGGTTTCTCCGAAGCTGGGGTGAGGCCGGGGCATCAGAACTTGGCTCCAGCGCTGGGCTTGATTTCGAGGGTCACGCCCTCCTGGATGACCACGACGACTTCCTTGGCCGCGCCGACCTCGACGATGGGGCCGGCCTGACGGGCGAGATCGAGGTAAAAGTCGGTGAGCTTGTCCGAGGATTTGGAGAGGCCGCCGGCGATCCCGGTCTTGGCGGCATCGCCCGCGTTTAGCGTGCGCACCGTGCCCAATGCCGAAGTTGAGGTCTCGCCGAAGGTGCTCTCGACCGACTGGCTGATCCCGCTGATGGTGCCGGCGATGAAGCTGCGCGCAAGCGCGGCGCCGGCGCGGGTGACGACTTTGCCCGACAGGCCCTTCTTGCCGTCAGCATCGACGAAGAAGCCCTTGACCGGCTGATCGACCACCGAATGCTCGTCGAAATCGACGCAGGACAGGCTCACAAGCTGGATCTCGACGCGTTCCTTGGCGAGGCTGCCGGTCGCGTTACCGATGACGAAACAGCCCGACAGGTTCGCCTTGACGTCATTGGGAAGCACGGCGGGCGCCTGAACGCGGGCGATGATCGGTTCCGGGTTCGAGGTCGCGTCCCGGCTCGCCAGTGCGTCCACCCCGGTCAGCAGCCGCGCCTTCATGAAACCAGGCGGCAAATAGATCGTCCGATTCTTTTTTTTCGAATCCGGCCCGTTTCCTGAAGCGTCCTTCGGCAGCATCGGACTGGTCGCCGCGCCAATCGACCCGACGACCTTTTCAACCGGCGGGGCAGGGGGCGCGGCCGGCGGTGCGGGGGGAACCGGTGGGGCCGGTAAACCTGCTTCCGACCCGGGGACACCGGCGGGCGAGGGCGGGAAGGCGGGCGCACTGCCAGGCAGCGCCGGCGGCAGGTCTCCGCCGTCGACTCCGGCGCCGTCGCCACCGGGCGTGGCGCCGTGGGGCACGACCTTGCCTTCCTCGATCGCGGTGATGCGGTCGCCGAGCAACTGCTGGCCGTCGATGACCTTCTTGAAATCGCCGCGCAGCTTCTCCTCGAGGCTGTCGCCGCGCAGCCCCGCGCCCATGTCGAGCTTGGATGCGGCGGGTGCGGGGGCCTTGTCCTCCTCGCCGCCAGTGCTGGCCGTATAGAGCCCGTAGCCGAGCACCCCGACCGCACCGGCAAGCGCCGCCTGCTTGATGCGCAGCTTTGCGCCTGAGCCGAGCGCATCCCAGCGCGCCTTCCAGCCGAGCAAGGCAGGGCCGCGCTCCGGCCCAGCAGCTTCGGCCGCCAGATGTGCCTGGTAAGGGCTGCGCTCGCCATTGGGACCTGGCAGGGCCGGGCCCCCATCAGATTTCTCAGCGCCGGACATGGGAGTATCGTCGATGCTCATTGTGCCTCTCCCCGGCGGATGACGATGAGGCGTGCGGTCTCGCCATGCTTGAGCGTCAATCGGTCGAGCGAGACCGCGAACACGTTTGCGCCGAGGCTGCGGTCGAGGAATGTCCGCTCGTCGAGCGTGGTATCGCTGTTCGCAGCGACCAGATATTCGGAGGCCGATAGCCCCGCGCCTTCGATCGCGACGCGCCGCCGTTCAGTGAGGATCGCGGTAGGAAGCCCTTCGAGCACGATCCTGCCCAAGCGCGGCGCGACCTCGGCGAAACTTGCCGGCACCCGGTCCTGCAGCATGGCCAGCGTGATCGAGACCGCACGGTCCTCCTCGACCAGCGGACCAAGCAGATCGCTGTTGGCCTTGGCGCGCTGGATCGAGCCGGGCGCAAGCGTCACGGTCTGCGCCGGGATGTCGGCCGGTTCGGCATAGAGCGGATAGATCGCGCCGTTGCAGGCGATGAAGAATTCCGACGGGGCGGTGACGTAGCTGCGCGTCGTCTGACCCAAATCCTCGGTCTCCTTGACCAGGAACTTGATCCAGGCGTCGGCGCCCGCCTTCTCGACCGCGATCGCCTTTTCGGCGGAGAACTTGACGTCCTCGATCTCGCCGCCCTCGCAGACGACATGGTTGATATCGCGGTTGGAGAGGCGGATCGTGCTGGTCTGGTCGGGAAGGGCGATGATCCCCTGTGCCCGCGCTGGCATAGCTGGCGACAATATTGCGGCGGCAAGCAGCATCGCCGGGAGCGCGCGCGGGGCGCGTCCTTTACCGGAGTTCGGCATCGAAGTTTTCCTCGGTGAGTTGGGTGAGCCAGAACCGGCCGTTGTCGATGGCGTAACCGATGTGGAGATTGCCCCGGAACTTGCGGATCACCCCGCCAATGACGCGGACCTTCTCGACCGGAACGACGATGTCGGTCGAGGTCCAGGTGACGGGCTGGTCGGGCCGGATATAGGTCGCGATCGACAAAGTCGGATTGTTCGCGAGTTCGTCGAGAATGGCATTAAGGCTGTCGCGCAGGCCATTGTAGGCGCTGGGATGCGCTAGGCTCAGCAGTTCCTGGAACTGCTTGTCGGCGCTGTAAGCGGAATAGGTGCCGGAAAGGCTGACCACGTTGCGGGTCATCGTGCGCATGTACGCCACCGAAGGCGTATTTCCGGTGACGTAGAGATCGCCGCTCGCCCCAAACGGCACGATCACCGTCCGCTGGTTCTGGTTGGTCGTGTAGATCAGCGTGCCGAGCACTGCGGAGACCCCGAACATGCCGGCGATCGCGAACTTCAGGAGCCGGTTCTCCTCGAAGAGGTTGGCCGAACCCTGGAGGTAGCGGTGGATCGCGAAGCTCGCGGGTTTGCCGGCGAGCGGGTCGGACACCTCGGTCTTGCTGGATTTGAAGAACGGCATCGTCGGTCTCACTCGAAAAAGCGCGTTTGGGTCGGACCCGGGTAATGGCGAAAGGAAACCAGCCCCCAGCGCCAGGCGAGGTGGGGCAGGAAGCCGCGCGGTTTGCTGCGCTTCCAGGGGATGAAAAGGAGAAGGGCACAGATGAGCACCCAGCCGACCAGTCCGCCGACGATCGCGGCGACGAAGATGGTCGACATGACCAGTACGAACTCGTCCGAGCCGAACCAGAGGATCTGGACCGGGCCGTGCAGATACTGGGGCAGACGCTCGTCCAATGCCCTTCTCCTCCTGCTTCATGACACCCGTCGTCAGGGGTCATTTCCGAAGGCCGACCATCGGCCTCCAGCGTGTCGGGGGTCTCACCGGCAGCGGGTCCACTCGGGCGACCGGCTGACTCCCAAGGGGTTCAGATCACCATCCCGAAGGTCTGCAGGATCGAATCCGACTTGATCAGGGCGACCGCCGCGACGATCGTCGGGATGCCCACCATGATGTTGGAAAACAGTCGCGAGACGCCGAACAGAAAGGCTGCGACGCCGCCGACGAAGCCGAGCGGACCCTTGACGCCCTTGTTCACGACGATGTCGTAGATGTCGTAGCCGAGGTCGCCAGCGGCCGGCGCGGTGAAGGCGTGGGCGGCTCCGCCCGCCAACGCCAGGAGGGCCAAAGGGAGGCCGACATTGGCGACAGCCGCTGCCTGGTTGCCGATCTTCTTGATCATGTGTTTAACTCCACTTGCCTGGAGCCGCCCGGGACACTGCCTGCCGGCATCGATGGATGATCGCTGTCGGCCGACGCGCGCGGTGGACGGCTCCTGATAAGCCGCGAGCGCCGGCATTTCGGTCCGCCTGACTTCGGCCGAAGAGGCCGGGTGGCAGGCGTCCGCCAGATGAGGGGAACGGCCTTCAACGCACGGCATCGGCGCCGGCCTTTTTCGCTTCGAGGAACGACTCGAGTTCGGCCTGCTGGAAACCCGAGACGAGCTTGCCGTCGGCAATCAGCGTCGGCGTGCCGGTGATGCCGAGCTTGCGCACGATGCCGGCATCTTCGGCGACCCTCGCCGCACCAGCGGCGCACTTTTCGAGCTGCTTGGGTGCGGCGCCAGCATAGATCGCGCGGAACGCGGCCTCCTTGTCCAGCGAGCACAAGATGTGTTCGGCCTTGGCTGCGGCCTGGGGGTGAATGCCGCTGACGAAATAGATCAGGCGGCGCACGGGCTTGCCTTCGGCCGCCTTGGCCGCCCAGAACTTGTCGAGCGCGCGGCAATAGGGACAATCGGGATCGGTGAACTCGATGACGGTGGGCGCATCCGCCGGACCGATCGCCAGCGCCTTGTCCGGATCGATCAACTTCAACCGCTTTGCTGTGCTCGCTTCCTGCGCGAGCGCGGTGACGTTGACGCCGTTCTTGTCGTAGACGGTTGCGAACAGGATGTGCTCGCTCGTGGGGGCATAATAGATGATGCGCCCGCCAGCGACCGCCTGATAGATCGTCCCCTTGACCGGCGCGCGTCCGAATTCCTCGAACTGAAGGTTGGTGAAACTCTGGCGGAGTTGGGCCTGCGCGGCTTCGGCCGCCTCGGCGAGCACCTTGTCCTCGGACTTGCCATTGTCGCCGGGCGCCGCGAGCGCAGCGGTGCTGCCGATCAGCAGCGCCAGGGCGCCGGTCGCGGCGTGAAACGCCTTTAGCTTATCGGCTTTCGCCATGGGGAGCCTCCTTCGGGTGGTTGGAAATCAGGGCGTCCCGGTCGAAGCTGACCGTGCTGCCGAGCGTGACCGGCGGGGACGATGGCGCCGCGGTGGCCGAAGCATCGGCCTCGTCGACGCGGATCACGAAGCCTGTGGCGGCTTCGGCAATGAATTGATGGCGCGGGCCGGACGGGGGAAGCGTCACCGGTCCGGGGACCGGGGCACAGGCCGTAATCGAGTTGGCTGTCAGCACGAGGCAGAGGCTATGCAACGCTGATCGTCGAAATCGGAGCACCGGCTACCTCCTGCCTGCGAGTTTCCGCATGCCGAACCGGGAACCTGTCCCGAACCGGCCGCGTTCTGTGGCGGTAGGAATGGTGTTTTTGACTTCAAATCCGCAAGGCGCAGGCCATTGTCTTGGGCAATGGGCTACGTCATTCTGACAAGCGCCATCGAGTTACGCTTTTGGTTACCAATTCGTTGTAATTGAGGTCGGCCTCAGGGTCGGCAGGAGGAATGAGAGACCGGCTCAGAGCGATGGAAAGGAACGATTCGCGCGGTGGGAAGGGTCTCGAGAACCTTCAAACTGAAACTGTCACCCGCCGGGGTCGAGCTATTCCTCGACTGCCATTGCCGGCTCGGCCATCTTGTCAATGAACTGCTTCCCTTCGGCAATACGCTCTACTGCGCGCTGCTTCATCTTGAGCGTGTCGATACGCGGATTATTGCCGATGGCTTGAAAACCTTGAAGGAATCCGGTCTGGCCGGCGACAGGGTCTGTTTCGTCGGCGCGCCGCTCTCGCTGACGGAGACGACTTCCAGACTCGCAGACCGGCTCGGCCCCGCGGCACAGCGGCGAGGTCCCGCTGCACTCAACTCGCGGCTCTTCATTGTCGCGCTGAAGCAATTTCGTCTGGCATCGCCCGAAGCCATCATGACAGCCTATGACGAGATGCTCGTTCAGGCCGGCGACTGCCTGAAGGTCGGCAAGACATTACGCGTCCGACGATCAGAGCTTTCCCCGATCGGGCAATAATGGCCACAATTGGCGTTGACCAATTGTGTATGAAACACCAATCCTCGACTGTCGTGCTGCCGTGGCGGGCCAGATTCAGTAGTCAGGAGTGGGCGATGTCGCACGAAAGCGTGGCATCCGGTCCGGACGAATCTTCGCTTGCCGAAATCAAGCAGATGTCAGGCCGGAGAATAGAGGATGAACGCAGACGCCAGGGACTTACCCAACCCAAACTCGCGAAGCGGGCCGGTCTCAGCGTGAGTTGGATCCGCGAGATCGAGTCCGGCAATCCCAGGACCCGGATTGACGATCATTTGCGCTGCGTGACCGCACTGGGAATGCCGCCCTGTACCATTCTCATCCCCATGCTGTTCAAGGCGCACGGCAAGGCCTTCCCGCCCCAGCTCCTCGCTGGCAATCTTCATGAACTCGAATGTCATTTGCTCGAGTTCATAGTCAACCACACCATCGCCGACATGCGCCGCAGCCTGGGTTCTGACCTGGGCGAAGGATCTGAATCGGCGTTTCCGCAACTGCGCTAGCGAACTCTGACCGAAACGGAGGAATCTGCATTTTTATCACTAATGCGACGCACTAGCATATTCCCACAAGCTCCGTGTAACGGATTTCCGCGCGCATTGACCATACGCCCGCCGCCAGAATTCAACCATCCCAAGGAGAGCCGCACATGCCTGGAAACACGTCGTTTGCAACGCACGCAATGGCGTGTGGCGAACCGGTGCTTCAGTGGCTCCCTTCCAGAGTGTCGGGGATGTCCGGCAATTGTCGCCCAAGGCATCGGCGGTGAACGATGGCCCTGATGAACCAAGCTCGACTGCACGGCCCGAACATATCCTTGCAGGGTACTATCCGGAAACCGGTGAACCTGCCCTTCGCGACACTGGTCTCGCTATCGTCCGTTGGTGGCTCAAGGCGCGGCGTCTGCGTGAGGAGACGTTCGGGCCGGGCCTGTTCGCCGACCCAGCCTGGGATATATTGCTCGACCTCTACAGTGCCGCCGCACGGGGCGAGCAGGTGCCGACATCGAGTCTCGCCCATGCTGCACGCGTGCCGCACAGCACAGCGATTCGCTGGGTCAAGCTCTTGGCGAAGGCTGGCATAGTGGTCCGGGAGAAGGACCCTCGCGATGCGCGCCGAGTCCTTGTCAGCCTCAGCGGCGCCGCTACTGCATTGATGGAGGGCTATCTCGGACGGCTGAGCCGAAGCGGCGCTATTCCCGCCGCTATCGTTCCGCAGGCCCCCGCATGATTTATTCGCGGCACCAATCGTCCCTGAACTATCAGGCTGTTTGTTGGCGATGCCGACGAATTTGCAATTGGCGCCTGAAACGATAATCCGTTGTTCAGTTCGTCTCACCCCATTTCTCATCGGAAGGATATCCATGGAAGCGCAGTCGGATCAGGATCTCAACCTTCTCACGCTCACTGCCGACATCGTTTCCGCGCACGTTGGCAACAACAGCGTCGCGATCAGCGATTTGGCTAACCTGATCGCCAGCGTCCATGCGTCGCTGGCTGGTCTGGGAACGACAGATGAGCCGGAAACGGTCGCACAAGAACCTGCAGTCGCGGTGAAGCGCTCCGTCAAGCCGGACTACATCATCTGCCTGGAAGACGGGAAGCAACTCAAGATGCTGAAACGGCATCTGATGACGCACTACCAGATGACACCCGAGCAGTATCGCGCCAAATGGAAGCTGCCCGCCGACTATCCGATGGTCGCCCCGAATTATGCCGAAAAGCGACGCGCGCTGGCCAAGAAGATCGGGCTCGGGCGGAAGCCTGGCAAGGTCAAGACCGCGGCAGTCCGAGCGCCAGCGCCTGCCAAGAAGGCCAGCGCGCCGCGCAAGGAGTTGTCCGTCGCTGCGGCTAAAGGCTGACGACCCTACCCACTCATTTTCTACAGACCCCAACCCTCGAATGGAGAGCATGTCATGAACAATTCCGACCTCGTTGACCAAATTGCAGCCGGCAACGGCATCACAAAGGCCGATGCCAAGAAGATTGTGGATTCCGTATTCGCTGCCATTGCTGATGCCGCCGCCAAGGGCGACGAGATCGCGTTGAATGGATTCGGCAAGTTCAAGGTGAAGCATACCGCAGCACGTGAGGGCCGCAGTCCGGCGACCGGCGAGACTATCAAGATCGCCGCGTCGAAGAAGCTCACCTTCTCTGCCGCCAAGGCGATCAAGGACAAGCTGAACGGGTGATCCCCCGTGGTCTGCGTTGTCCGGCAATTCGACTAACTTCAGGCAGTCTCGCGTCATGGGCGCGAGGCCGCTTGCCTATGAGCTTGAGCTGTTTTCGCTGGGGCAATAGCCACTTTTCCGTCAAATTCGCCATCTTAGTGGCTTCAGGCCGGCCAACCTCGTTTTTATCGTTTCGATATATTCGCGCCGAAGTATAGTCCGGGTGCTTCTTGGCCGCTCGACAGGGTTTCTGTTGGAAACCTCTCATGCATGCGGAGCGCCCTGGCAACCTTTTGCCCGATTTTTACGCCGAACGTTCGTCGTTCGGATTGTGTCTGACGTATGGTTTCGGGCAATCTCAAGTCCTGCCCGAGTTCGATCATGGATGGGGAAGGGGAGTCGGGGCAGAAGAAGTGGGCGTCGAGGTGCGCGGTGTCCTGATCAGTCTTCACCGTAGCAAGCAGGCGTCCCAGTGACGCGGTCGGTTCCACCGTATCGGGACAACCGCTCCTCCGATCAGCCAGTGCGCCATAGCCGGCGCTTCTCCGACGAGATCGTGGAAGAAGCCTGCAGGGTGTTCCAAAAGCGAACCGATCGGAAACTGACGCACGAAGACGGCCGCCAGATTCTCGAGAACCTTGTGGGCTTCTTTTCGACCCTGCACGAGTGGGATCATGCGAGCGCCAAGCCTCACCATGAAGGTGGACCGTCGAATTGAAGCGTCCCGGGTTTCCCGGAGGCTCCTATCTGTGAGAAGGAGCTATAATGAGCAACGCAAGGAACAAGTTTTCACCTGAGGTCCGCGAACGCGCGGTTCGGATGGTTGGTGAGCACCGTGCCGATTACGGTTCGGAATGGGCGGCAATGACCTCCATCGCTGGGAAGATCGGCTGCACTGCGGAAACGCTGCGTCGGTGGTGCCGTGAGGAGGCGAGCCGACGAACGGGGCCAGCGGCGCAAGCCGCTAGCGAACGGGAACGGCTCAAGCTTCTCGAACGCGAGGTGAAGGAGCTTCGCCGTGCCAACGAGATCCTGCGCAAGGCGTCGGCATATTTTGCGCAGGCGGAGCTCGACCGCCACGGCAAATGGTGATGTCGTTCATCGACGCTCATCACGAGGAACTGGGTATCGAGCCGATCTGCCGCGAACTGCGGGTCGCCCCATCGTCCTACCACGAGCACGCCGCAAGGCTTGCCGACCCTGACAAGCGCTCGGCGCGTACCCGGCGCGATGACGAGATCAAAGAGCAGATCAAGCGGGTCCACGATGCCAGCTTCGGCCTCTACGGCACCCGCAAAGTCTGGCACCAGCTGCGCCGCGATGGGATCGACGTCGCCAAGTGCACCGTGGAGCGGCTGATGCGCGCGATGGGCTTGGCAGGGATAAGGCGCGGTAAAGCCTGCGTTACCACCGTCAGTAATCCGAAGACACCGTGCCCGCTGGACAGGGTCAACCGTGCGTTCAAGGTCAAGCGGCCCAACGCGCTGTGGGTCGTCGACTTCACCTATGGTGCGCCTCGTCCCGGATGGTCCGGGGTGCATATGACTGGAATGCAAAGGAGAAAGGAGGAATTGAACGAACGCCTTGCCCCCTGCTGTGAGGGGGCATGAGCCCAAGCGGCGGTGACCTGCCGTCAACTGGCAGGGTGACGTAGCCCGCAGGTAAAGGGGATTGAGACGAAGCCGTTACGCCGAGATGGTCCCCGAGGCTGTAGCGCTGGAAGGTTGAGGAACACGAACCGGTTAATCCGCATCCGAGGGCTGAAATGTCGCCTTCGCCTACACGGCTTAACAGGCGGAATGCTGATGATGGCGCCGGAGACGTATGTCGGCGGCATCCGAATGCGGGCGTACATGTAGGTCGCCCGCAGGGAGCCATGGAGAGAATGCAGCCAGACCATGGCATCGGCATCGACTTGCGGGACGCAAGGACAAGGACTGCGACCGGCAGCCTCCCCAGCGCGCGAAAGTCCAGCATATGAACGAGGGAAGGCATGATGGAATGCCAAGGGAGTTGGCCCCGATGTCCACCATGCTGGCGGAGTCCCCGTAGTAGTCCGCGACAGGGAAAGCCTGTCACATGGCGAAGGGGGACAGTTCAATCTGCTTGAAGTGCAAACTACCTGACCAAACGAGGTGAAGACCTTTGATAATCAGTGAAATGCAGCACAAGCTCGCGACATGGGCCGAGAGCGATCCGAACCGCAGGTTCGACCGCCTACTCCGGCTCATTGCTGACAGGGCGTGGCTTGCCGAGGCGGCCCGGATCGTGCTGGCGTCTAGCGGCGCCAAAACCCCGGGCATCGACGGAATGGACAAGCAACGGATGCAGGCTGGACTGGCAGAACATCTGGCCAGTCTGCGGACGGATTTGCTGACGGGGAATTACGCCCCGCAGCCGGTCAGGCGAATCTATATCCCGAAAGCCAATGGCAAGAAACGTCCACTGGGTATCCCGACCCTGAAAGACCGCATCGTCCAACGTGCGATGCTGATGGCCATGGAACCGATCTGGGAGAGCGACTTCCATCGCCTCTCCTACGGCTTCCGGCCGGAGCGCAGCGTGCATCACGCTGTCCGGACAGTGAAGATACAGTTGCAGGATACTGGTGCCGGAACGCGGGGCCGCTGGATCATCGAAGGTGATCTGGCGAGCTACTTCGATACCGTCCACCACCGGCTTCTGCTTCGCTGCGTCCGGCAGCGTATCCGGGATGATCGGTTCGTCGATCTGCTCTGGCGGTTCCTGAAGGCAGGCCACATTGACCGTGGCCTGTTTGTCGCCTCAAGTGAAGGTGTTCCGCAAGGCGGCGTGCTGTCGCCGCTCCTGTCCAACATCATGCTCCATGAGTTTGATGCGTGGCTGGAGGCGAAATACCTGAGGGCCAAGGCGCGAAAGGATCGCTGGGCATGGAACTTCGGCATCCAGCAGGGACGCCCCATCACGGTTCGCGAGAACCGGCAATGGAAACCTGCTGTCGCCTACTGCCGCTACGCCGACGACTTCGTCGTCATCGTCAAGGGCACCAAGGCACATGCCGAGGCCATCCGCGAGGAATGCCGGGCCTTTCTGGAAGACGGCCTGAAGCTGACGTTGAATATGGACAAGACCCATATCACCCACGTCAACGACGGGTTCGTGTTCCTCGGGCACCGGATTATCCGCAGGCGGGGATCGAGCGGACGCATGTCCGTGGTCTCGACGATACCCAAGGAGAAAGCCAAGACCTTCGCTCGCCGACTGGTCGAGGCGCTCTCCGGCAATCATGAGGTTGCCGCGGTGGACATGATCGACAGCCTGAACCGCCAACTGGTGGGCTGGGCTGCGTTCTATAAGTTCACCGACTTCACGGCGCGCACATTCCGGCGCATCGACACCGTCGTGTTCTGGAAAATGGCGCACTGGTTGGCGCAGAAGTACCGATCCCGTATCAAGCCCTTGATGCGCAAATGGTACCGCGTGCCGACAATCGGCCAAGCAAAGACGTGGCTGATTTACGACCGGAGCAATCAGGGCAATGCCGTCGGCAAGGCGCTGCGACGACTGGTCACCAGCCAGAAGATGCAGTTCCGGTGGCGGAACCCGGAGCGAAATCCCTACATCTTCAGGGACGAACTCCGAAACACCGTCACTTCCCGCTATCATGATGTCGCCATGGCCATGGGCCAAGGTTGAATGGAGAGCCGTATGCGCTGAAAGGTGCACGTACGGTTCGGGGAGGGGAAGCGCTTATGCGCTTCCTACTCCACTTCATACCTGGACCGGCTTTGTCTACGTGGCCTTCGTGATCGACGCCTTCGCCCGGCGGATCGTAGGCTGGAAGGTCAGCACCAGCGCCACAGCAGGGTTCGTGCTGGATGCCCTGGAGCAGGCAATCCATGCGCGCAGGCCAAATGCCGAGGATGGCCTGATCCACCATAGCGACAGGGGTGTGCAATATCTGGCCATGAGCTACACCCAGCGGCTGTCCGAAGCCGAGCTGGTGCCCTCTGTGGGCAGTGTCGGTGACTCGTATGACAACGCCCTCGCCGAGACCATCAACGGCCTCTACAAGGCCGAAGTCATCTGGCGGCAACGATCATGGCCAAACGCTTCAGCGGTGGAAATGGCAACCCTGCGCTGGGTAGATTGGTTCAACCATCACCGCCTGTTTGGCCCAATCGGACACATCCCGCCCGCCGAGGCCGAAGCCAATTACTATGCAGCCACCGACAACCTCAATATGGTTGCATGACCCAAATGAAACCGCCTCCGGGAAACCCGGGACGCTTCAAATAACAAGATTCCCGGAACGGACGACTGATACTGTAGTTGATCGTGCGTTGTCGTTATGGCCGAGCAACCGATTTGGTTTGGAAGGCCACATTTCAGCTCGCGCAAGAAAGCTACTAACGTCATTGTTCCCAACCCGTTGATTGAGCCCGTATCTGGTTTGCGATACCGTCACCGACGGACTTGTGATGCCATGGGAGCTTGTCGCCAATCCCGCTCAGCCCTGAGCGTCGCAAGAGCAATGGCCTCGTGAGTGACGGGTGCGAGGTGCCTGCAACTGGAAGGAAATATCGACATGGCAACGGCGAGGTCGAAAACACGGGCGAAGCGCGAAGACATGCAGACGCCCAAGGCGGTCATCTACGCCCGGGTTTCGTCGCGCGAGCAGGAGCGCGAGGGCTTTTCGATTCCTGCCCAGCTCAAGCTGCTGCGCGAACACGCCGTCGCCAATGGGTTCGTCGTGGCTGGTGAATATGTCGATGTCGAAACGGCCAAGCAAAGTGGCCGGACCAGCTTCAACGAGATGATCCGGTTCTTGCGAAAGCGCAAGGTGATTAACACCGTTCTGGTCGAGAAGACTGACCGGCTCTACCGCAATCTCAAGGATTGGGTGACGATCGACGAACTGGATGCCGAGATCCACCTCGTGAAGGAGGGCGTTGTCCTGTCCCGGGAATCCCGATCGTCGGAAAAATTCATGCACGGCATCAAAGTGCTGATGGCGAAGAACTACATCGACAATCTCTCCGAAGAGGTCCGCAAGGGGATGCTGGAAAAGGCAGAGCAAGGCCTTTGGCCGAGCGCCGCGCCGTTCGGATACCGGAACGGCGTAGAGCCGGACGGCAAGAAAGTCATTGTGGTTGATCCCGACCAAGGGCCAACCATCGCCCGCATGTTCGAGTGGTATGCTACAGGCAACTATTCCCTGAAGGAAATCGGCGCCATGGCGCGGGGCGCCGGACTTGTCTATCGCAAGAGCGGACGTTCTGTTCCGGTCAGCACCGTGCATAAAATCCTGCGTAGTCGTCTCTATACGGGCGACTTCGAATGGTTGGGCAAGATTTACAAGGGCAGCCATCAAGCGCTGGTCAGCCTCGACCTGTGGCAATGCGCTCAGGACATTCTCGACGGCAGGAACAATGTCCGCCACGCCAAGACAGGCGGAGGCGTCAAGGATTTCGCATTCACCGGCCTGATCTCGTGTGGGCACTGCGGTTGCGCGCTGACCGCCGAGATCAAGAAGGGCAAATACATCTATTATCATTGCACGGGGTATCACGGGAAATGCCCGGAGCGTTTTGTCCGGGAAGAAGTTCTCGAAGAGCAATTCGCGACCATTCTGTCGCGGTTGCGGTTTGATGAGGACGTGTATGACCTTATCGTCAAGGCGCTTCGCGACGGCTACTCCGTTGAGAAGCGTGACCACGATGAGGCAGTGGCGCGTCTTCGTGCCGAGATCGACCGGCTACGGAACCGACTGGAAGGCGTCTACATCGACAAGCTTGATGGGGCCGTCAGCGACGACTTCTACCGCCGGATGTCGATCCAGTGGCGCGACGAGATTGATCGTTGCCAGCGTGACATGACCCGCCATCTGGATGCGAGTAGCGCCTATATGGACGAAGGGGTCGCTCTCCTTACTCTTGCGCGTAAGGCCCACAGGCTGTTCGAATCGCAAGCCTCTGTCGAGAAGCGCAGACTGGTGAATTTCGTACTATCGAACTGCATTTGGCAGCATGGTGAGTTGCGAGCGGAATACCGGCAACCATTTGATATGCTTGTTGAAATGTTCAGTCCACCGCCACCCTCTAATGAGGGCGACGGGGCTGAAATTCCGCAAATTGAGAATTGGTCGGGGAGAGAGGATTCGAACCTCCGGCCCCTGCCTCCCGAAGACAGTGCTCTACCAGGCTGAGCTACTCCCCGACCGGGCTGGAATCATACGATCCCCGCAAGGCAGGCGGCAGCCTATAGGGGGCGGGTGCCTGCGTGGCAAGGGCAAGTACGCAGTTTTCTGAAGCCTTGAGCAACCCCGATGAGCGAAAGCTGAAATATCGATCACGCGCCAGTATGATATGATCGAACAGGATCATGGAATGTGGCTGCAAACGGGCATGGAGACGCCGTGTCAGGGCAATATCCTGGCTGCTGGGGCGAGGGTCTCCGGAAGGGTGGGTGTGTACGAGCAAAACCAGCTTTGCTCTCGCCTGCGCGGCAGCGTCTACGATTTCCCGTATCGGCAGATGAACCCGCTGTGCCTCTCCTTCCATCGTCAGAGCGCCGACGGCCTCGATTGTTGGGCTAAGGAAAATCGCGGCCAGAACCTCGTTGGCGGATCCACGCAGCTCCAGCATCTCAACAATATGGGCAAACCAGTGCGGCGCATACATAGGCCGCAGTTGCACAATATGCTCCACTGACCGCCAGATATAGGATGATCCGATCTGCTTGGTGTCCTATAATAATTGCGCCATTATGGATGAGACTGAGCGCCCTTGACGATAGCTGCGCTCACGCGCAAGGAATGGTCGCATCTCTCGATAGGAATCCGTGCCCCATATGCCCCAGGCCGATCATTATGAGCAGCAATATCTCGATTTGATGCGCCGTATCTGGACCGAGGGGCACACGCGCACCGACCGGACCGGGGTAGGCACGCGCGCGCTATTTGGCGCGAGCATGCGCTTCTCTCTGGCCGACGATGCGGTGCCGTTGCTCACCACCAAGCGGGTCTATTGGAAGGCGGCGGCGCGGGAGATGCTGTGGTTCCTTACCGGCGACACCAATATTCGCGCGCTGGTGGCGCAGGGCGTGCATATATGGACGGATTGGCCGCTCGATACATATCGCCGTGCGACCGGGGAGCAGATCAGCCGCGACGATTTCGAGGCGCGGATCGTGGCGGATGAGGGGTTTGCCGCGCGCTGGGGCGATCTGGGACCGGTCTATGGCGCGCAGTGGGTGAACTGGCCGCGCTATGAGCCTGCGGGCGAGGGCGAGGGGCTGTATCGCCGCGCGAGCCAGGGGCATAACCAGATAGCTGCTCTGGTCGAGGGCATCCGCAGCAACCCCGGCTCACGCCGCCTGCTGTTTACCGGCTGGAATGTGGATGAGGTGGATAGCATGGCGCTGCCGCCGTGCCACATGACCTATCAGTTCCATGTCGCGGACGGGAAGCTTTCCGGCCTGCTGTTTCAGCGTAGCGCCGATTTCGTTCTTGGGGTGCCGTTCAACATTTTCGCTCTGGCGATGCTCACGCGCATGCTGGCGCAGCAATGCGACCTGAAGGCGGGGGAGATCGTCTGGCAGGGCGGCGATGTGCACCTCTATCTGAACCACGCGGAACTGGTGGAGGCGCAACTGGCGCGGACGCCCGCTGGCGCGCCGAAACTCCGCATCACCCGCAAGCCGCTGAGCATGTTCGACTATGCGATAGAGGATTTCGAGGTGGTGGACTATAGCCCGCAAGCCCACATCGCCGCGCCGGTTGCGGTATAGCGTCCTATCGGATTATAGGCTGATACCAGATGTTTGTGGATCAGTTATGGCATCCGCTGGCATGTGATCGTGAATGTGGTGCGATCCGACTTCTGAAGGCTATACAGCACCTATTGCCACACGTCTCTTCGCCATCTCTGACGCTTCCTCTGGGTGCCGAAGTGCGCTTCAATCTATTGTTTGGCGAAGTGCGCTTGCGGGAGCGCAAGATCATCCGGCAAAATTCATAAGGGCTTCCTGTCGTATATGTTCGGGCGGTGCCTGTTACCTGATACGGCCAGAGATTGCTTGTGCCAGCGCCTCCAGCGCTGTCGCATCTTCCGGTGTAAAGTGTCCGGGTTCCGGGCTGTCAAGATCAATCACAGCTATCACCGTGCCGTCATCATATACCGGCACCACCAGTTCTGAGCGGCTATCGGCATCGCATGCGATATGGCCGGGAAAGGCGTGAACATCTGGAACGAGTTGCGTCTTGCCGTTTGCCGCGGCAACGCCGCAGACGCCCCGATCGAGCGGGATTCGGATGCATGCCGGTTTGCCGATGAATGGACCCAGCACCAGTTCTCCCTCGATCATGCGATAGAAGCCTGCCCAGTTGAGGCCGGGCAAATACTGCCATATTAGCGCTGCGATATTCGCCATGTTCGCAATGCCATCCGCCTCGCCCTCTGTAATTGCCAGTGCAGCAGCGCGCAGTGCCTCATGGCGTTCGGACGGGGTAAGGTGGGCCTCGGAAGAGAAAACATACATGCCGGCACCTTTGAAAAGGAAGGGGGAGGTGATGAATGTCCCCTATCAGTTTCGCAGGGGGGCGTCCAACGTCAGTCGGCTGTCCAGCCCCCATCAACCACTATGCTCGTGCCGGTCATGAGAGCACTTGCGTCAGACGCAAGGAACAGCGCTGCACCCATTAAATCCTCGACATTGCCCAGACGACCCAGCTTGATCTTGGCAATTACGCTGGCCTTGAATTCCACATTCTCGAAAAACGGCCTGGTCATAGGCGTTTCGATGAAGGTAGGTGCGATCGTGTTCGACCGGATGCCATGGCTGGCGAGGTCTAGCGCGAATGTCTTGTTCATGCCCTCCAGCGCCCATTTCGAGGTGCAGTAGAGCGAGCGGTTCGGCCCGCCCACATGGCCCATTTGCGAACCAATGTGGATCAGGCTGCCCGCCACCCGCTCCTCGATCATCCGCTTGACGCAGGCCTGTGCCACGAAGAAGGCGGATTTGACATTGAGGTCAATGACCGCGTCATAATCCTCTTCTGTCACATCCCACATCGGCTTGGGACGATTGGTTCCGGCATTGTTGACAAGAATGTGATAGGCGGGGCGTTCTTCGAAAAATGCGGTGACAGCCGCAATATCGGATACATCGAGGATGGCCGCGTTTGCGATGCCGCCCGCTGCACGAATAGCCTCCGCCCCGGCTTCGATTTCGCTGGCTGTGCGGGCAACGAGCGTGACCGCGGCTCCGGCCTCGGCCATTGCCGCGGCGAGCGCCAGCCCGATGCCGCGCCCGGCCCCCGTCACGATTGCACGGCGACTATCAAGGCGGAAACTGGGTGTCTTGGGCAGATCCATTTTATTCTGCCTCGGCCAGCGGTTCGGCTCGACCTGCATAGGGAACGTCACGGTGACCATAGCGGCGCACGCGGATATTGGCCTGCTCGCCATGACCAGCAAAGCCCTCCAGCGCGCACAGACGGCTGCAATATTCACCGATCATCGCGGATGCCTCGTCTGTAAGCACCCGCTGATAGGTGCATGTCTTGAGGAATTTGCCCACCCACAGTCCGCCAGTATAGCGCGCCGCCTTTTTCGTCGGCAGCGTGTGGTTGGTGCCGATTACCTTGTCGCCATAGCTGACGTTGGTACGGTTGCCGAGAAACAGCGCGCCGTAATTGGTCATATTGGCGAGAAAATAATCCGGATCGCGGGTCATCACCTGGACATGCTCGGATGCGATCTCGTCGGCGATGCGCACCATCTCCTCGTCATTTTCCGCTACGATGACTTCGCCGTAGGTCTCCCATGCCTTGCGCGCGATTTCGGCGGTAGGAAGGATCTGAAGCAGGCGTTCGATCTCTGCCATCGTTTCGCGCGCCAGTTTTTCCGAAGTGGTGAGAAGGACAGCTGGGCTGTCTGGCCCATGCTCTGCCTGGCCCAACAAGTCCGTGGCGGCAAGTTCACCGTCACATCCGATTTCATCGGCAATGACGAGTGTTTCGGTGGGGCCTGCAAACAGATCAATGCCGACTCGACCGAACAGCTGTCGCTTGGCTTCCGCGACGAAAGCGTTGCCGGGGCCGACGAGTATGTCGACGGGCGCAATCGACTGGGTGCCGATGCCCATTGCTGCGACCGCCTGAATACCGCCGAGACAATAGATTTCGTCTGCGCCTGCCATGGCTTGTGCCGCGACGATCGCTGGCGCGGGCTTGCCGTTAAACGGCGGCGCGCAGGTGACAACGCGCGGCACGCCGGCGACCTTGGCCGTAATGACGCTCATATGTGCGGACGCGAGCAAGGGATATTTGCCGCCGGGCACATAGCAACCAGCCGCATTGAGGGGCAGATTTTTGTGACCCAGAACGATGCCGGGCAGTGTTTCGACCTCGACATCTTTCATTGAGTCGCGCTGGATGCGGGCGAAGTTGCGAACCTGGGTCTGTGCGAATTCGATGTCCTTGAGATCCTGACCGGAGAGCTGGTCTATGCAGTCCTGGATTTCGCTTTGGCTAAGGCGGTAGCTCTCGCGATCCCACTTGTCGAATTTGACGGATAATTCGCGCACCGCCTCGTCGCCGCGCGCCTCAATGTCGGCAAGTATAGCTTCAACGGTGTCACGCACAGAGCGGTCACGATCCGCCTTCGCCTCCGCCGTTGCTCCTCTTTTCAGATAGACTGCCATCGTTCATTCCTTGTGCTGATTGCAATGCATACGTATGCAAAAACATAGCGCGTCAGAGCAGGCGGTCAAGCAGAATTGCGGATGATCAGTTCTCCGGGCACCACAACGGCGCGCTCACCTTCGCTTTCCCCCGCGATAAACGCGACTGCATGGGCGACCATGCGGTCTATTGGCTGGGAGTAAGTGGTGAGCGAAAAGCTGGGCCACGCCGCCATTGATATATTGTCGAAACCCGCCACCGCGCACTGCCTTCCCGGCTCGATGCCGAATTCTGTTCGCAGCGTTTCGATGGCAGCAATCGCCATCATGTCGTTGGCGCAGAACAGGGCGTCAGGGCGCTCAGCCCCGGCGGCGAAAAGCTCGCGAGTCGCCTCTATCGCACCCTGTCTGCTATAATGGCCGACGACGCGGCGCGGCTCTGGTATGCCCGTGCCAGACATGGCGGCCATGAACGCTGCTTCGCGTTGGCGGCTGGTGGAGCTGTCGTCATAGCCTGCCATGAACGCAACCCGCGCTCGGCCGGTGTTCAAAAAATGCTGTGCGATGGCTGTGGCTCCTGCTGTGTTGTCACCAGTTACCGCGAAGGCCTCATGCTCTTCCTCTGTCGTGCGGTTGAACATCACCACCGGGATATTGGACCGCGCGCACTCGGCCACGAGCTTGGATGACAGGTTCACGGCCATCAGGATGACAGCGCTCACCTGATAGCTGAGCAGTTCGGCGACTTGTTCGTCGACAGTCGCGTTGGTCTTGGCGGTAAACAGCAAGATGCGAAGGCCGCGGCCCTCGAAATCTTCCGAGAAACGATCGAGAGCATGAGCGAAAAAGGGGTTCTCGAATTGGCCGAAGACCACGCCGACGACCTTGGACGTGCCCTTAATGAGCGACCGGGCGAGGATGTTCGGACGATAGCCAAGCTCGTTCGCGGCGGCGATGATTTTGTCGCGCTTGTCGGGAGAGATACTGGCCCCGACAGTAAATGCGCGTGACACAGCGGACTGCGATACGCCGGCGAGCCGTGCAACGTCATGTGCCGTGGGAGTACGGAAGGAATGGTCTTCGCTCATGTGCGAGCTTCTATCTGGTTCATGCAGAACGACAACCGGAAGTTGCATTTTTGTCGCAGATAGCCGTTAGGGGGTGCTGTTGAGGATAAATTCTAACATATTGAAATTATGTATGATTGTTACGATCCCTGCTTAATTAATAGTATATAACCTATGCCTCCTATAATTTTTATCGCGATAGACCAAGGGTATTGGCAGGTTTACTTACTATAGCTGCACAGAGGTTGAGTGCCCCGTTTGCGTGGGCAGTTGCCGTTAATTTTGCGTGCGGCATGCAGGCTGTGATCGACGCAGCTGCTGGCCGGTTTAGAAACTGGAAGGGGAGGGTTATGAATAACCGCATTAAAAATAGTCTGCGTTTGGCAGGCAGCACATCGGCGCGCAAATTGTCATGCGCTCTGATGGTTTGTACGGGCCTTACGCCACTTTACGCCATTGCGCAGGACGCCCCTGCTCCGGCGGCCGCAACGGAAGAAGTGGAGGCGACGCAGCTTCAGGATATCGTCGTGACCGCCCAGCGCCGTGAACAGCGGCTTCAGGACGTTCCCGTTGCCGTGACGGCGTTCAGCGGCGCCACTTTGCAGGCTAGCGGCATCGAGAATGTGAAGGATCTGGCCCATGTCGATCCTTCGCTGAACTTTGGTCAGGTCGTTGGCGTCTATCTGCCGTTCTTGCGCGGCATCGGTAACCCGGCGGGCGGCAACCTCGGCAACGAGTCGAGTGTGCCCGTTTACATTGACGATATGTACTACACCCGTCTCTCGACCGCCTATCTGGCTATCAACAGCATCGAGCGCGTCGAGGTGCTGAAGGGTCCGCAGGGTACGCTGTTCGGCCGCAACTCATCGGGTGGCGCTATCCAGATGTTCACGAAGGATCCAGGCCGGGATACCGAAGTCAGCGGGTCGCTTGGCTATGCGAACTATGATCGCCTGAGCGGCCAGTTGTATGTGTCGGCTCCTATTGGTGACACACTGGCGTGGAATTTGTCTGTTGCGGGAACTGATCAGCGCGATGGTTGGGGCAAGAGCCTGTCGGCCGGCCATGATATTTTCACGGAAAAATTCGCCACTATCCGCTCCAAGCTGCTGTGGGAGCCTTCAGATGCGACCCGCGTGAAGCTGACCGGTTTTTATGCCTACACCAAGGGCGACATCGGCATGGTGAACGATCGCCATAGCGGAACATATGCGTCTTCGGCGAATGTCGTTGCACCGGGCTATCCAAATCCGCCGGTTCGTCTCCCCTCGCTTGCAGATGTTCCGGGCAAAAATTTTTACAATACCCGAAATGATCTTCCGCAGTTCAACAGGGAAGAAGGCTATGGCGCCACCCTCCGCGTTGATCAGGAGCTGGGCTTCGCGGACCTCGTGTCGATCACCGGCTTTCGGTATTCCGAAGGCACGATCCGGCTGGACGCTGATATTACTGGCCAGAGCCTGCTGCACGGTGATCTGAACCATGAAGACCGCCAGTTTTCTCAGGAATTCCAGCTAAAGTCGAAGCGTGGCAGCAGCATTGAATGGATTTTGGGAACCTATTTGTTGATTTTCATTGAGAGTTGACCCGGTGTTTTCACTGAGAAGTGACCCGTCTTGTGATTATGTTTCGATTAATTCCTGTGGGTCAAGATAGTGCTTTCTCCTTTTTGGGTTTTGCCTGCTGGGCA
>NZ_SBKP01000019.1 GCF_004122115.1 Sphingobium fluviale | reverse complement strand
GCCAACAGCAAGGAAGTGCTCCGCAACGGTGTTCACTTCGCGGACACCGTAGATGACGCTGCGGCTCAGGCGATCGTCAAGGCAATGGGAACTCGGGACGGCATCGCCGAATGGATCGATCGGGAGAACCAAAAGCGTCGGCATAGCCGCTATTTCCACCGTCTGATGCGGATTATCGCCGATGGGGTTCGCAATCGCTTTGATGAGGTGGATGAGCCGGCGCCGGAGGGTGTTAGGGCGACTTATCACGGGGATCAGCTATGAAGGGCGCAGATCAGTGTCCCAGGTGCGCCAGCAGGCGCCACTCTGATGTCCAACAGGACTTGACGAAGTTCTACGCCACAACCCTGCGCGTCTGTGGGAACTGCGGGACAGCATGGGAGCCATTCGAGGTGTCTGCCCTCCCGCACGGCGAAGAAGAACCGCTCGCCGCGTTCCGACATCCCTGCAACAACTGCGCATTCCGAAAGGGATCACCGGAGCAGGCGGACAAAGACGGTTGGGAGAGCAAGATGATCGAGCTGTCGTTCGGCGCTTCCTTCTATTGCCACAAGGGTGTGCCGGTGACGCCCGGATCCGAGCACGGCTTTGATTATCCGCAGAGCAAATCCGGAATTCCCATAACACGCAAGTTGCGGTTGTGCCGAGGCTACCTGAATTCGATCGTCGGGCCGAGGCTGGCCGAAATGTCAGCGGACGGAGAGGTCGCATGAAACGCCTACCCGATTGGCCCCGGCTCATGAAAAAAGCCACTCTCGCCGCCTATCTCGACATGAGCAGTGTGGACATCGAGCGAGAGATGATCGCAGGGCGCTTGCCAATGCCTATCGACATCGGAGGTGTGCCGCACTGGTCACGCACCGCGGTTGATGCCAGCATCGAGAATATCACGGGCGAATCGGCCCTCGATGATTGGCGAAAAGGTCAACCTCTGTATGGCGACGCGGCATAAAAGCATGATGTACCTCAAGATCGTCAGAGCGAAGGGCAGGGAATACTGCTATTTCGACACCGGGCAGAAGGATGCGCGGGGCAAGACGATCTACGCCCGACTGCCCACACGCAGCGATCGGGATTTTGCCGTCAAATACGCGACCATGCTCGGTCATCGCACCCGCCGCGCCAATGTGCAGGCATTGCTCACGGTCCCGAAGTTGGTCGAGATGTATCAGGACAGCAGCCATTTTGCGGGGCTGGCCCCGGCGAGCCGCAAGATCTATGCGCTCTATTTGGGCGTGTTCGCCGCCATGCTACCCACCGCGCCCGCCGGACTGGTCGAGCGCAAGGATGTGGCCACCCTTCTGGAGAAGCGAGCGAAGACCCCCGCGGCCGCCAACATGATCCTGGCGACGATCAGTGCGCTCTACAAATGGGCGCGCAAGAATGGGCATGTGAACAACCGCCCGGCGGATGATCTGGACCCGATGGACATCGGTGAGCATGATCCCTGGCCGGAGGCTCTGGTGCAGTCCGCGCTGGAGGCAAGCGACGTGCGAGTGCGGCTCTCTGTCCATCTGCTCTATTACACGGCCCAAAGGATTGGGGATGTTGTCAGGATGCGCTGGGGAGACATTGCGAATGGGGAGATCGCGGTGCGCCAGCAAAAGACAGGCGCGCAACTGGTTATCCCATTGCACCCGGATCTGGAAAAAGAACTCGCCAAGCACGCGAGAGACCTCGCGCCGATCATAAAGGGCCAGCACGGCAAAGGGTTGGCCACTATGACGCTGCGCACCAATATTCAACAGTGGGCGGCCGAGCGCGGGCATAAGGTTGTACCGCATGGCTTGCGCAAGAATGCGGTCAATACGCTGCTCGAATTAGGCTGCTCTGTGGCGCAGACAGCGGCCATCAGCGGGCAGTCCATTCAGATGATCGAGCTGTACGCCAAAAAGCGCAGTCAAGCAAAACTCGCTAGATCCGCAATGCAGATTTGGAGCAAGAACAGATAGGGCACTTTCAAACGATTGGAAAACTCACCCGGAAAGGCACGGAAAACCGTCATGTTGCGTTATTGTCAAATTAAAGCGGCTGATTTCCGCCATTATTCGGGGTGAGACGTGTTTGTTGACCGATCAACCGGCCCGATTCGCGGTCTTGCATCTCCAGCGCTCATGGCCGACAAGGCGGCCATGGCCCAACTCTCCCGCGCTCCGGTCACCGCGGTGCTCGGTCCCACCAACACCGGCAAGACCCATCTCGCGGTGGAGCGGTTCTGCGCCCACTCCAGTGGCATGATGGGCTTTCCGCTGCGTTTGCTGGCGCGGGAGGTGTATGATCGCGTGGTGGCGCTCAAAGGCCCGAAGGAAGTCGCGCTCATCACCGGAGAGGAGAAGATAGAGCCGCCGGGCGCGCGCTGGTATCTCTGTACGGCGGAAAGCATGCCGCTTCACAGAGACTTCAGCTTCGTCGCGCTCGATGAGGCGCAACTGGGGACGGACCCGGAGCGCGGGCATATCTTCACCGATCGCATCCTGCGCGCGCGCGGGCGGGACGAGACGATGATCCTCGGTTCCGGCGCGCTTTCGGGCATGGTCCGCGCGCTGTTGCCCGATGCGGAGATCATCTCGCGCCCGCGCTTTTCCACCCTGTTTTATGCGGGAGCGAAGAAGCTCTCGCGCCTGCCAAAACGCTCGGCCATCGTCGCCTTCTCGGCGGAAGAGGTCTATGCGGTGGCAGAGATGCTGCGGCGGCTGCGCGGCGGCGCTGCGGTGGTGATGGGCGCGCTCTCGCCCTCCACCCGCAACGCGCAGGTGAAGATGTTCATGAACGGCGATGTCGATTATCTCGTCGCCACGGACGCCATCGGCATGGGGCTGAACCTCGATGTCGCCCACGTTGCCTTCGCATCGTTGCGCAAGTTTGATGGCGTGCGCACCCGCCGCCTCACCATATCCGAAATGGCGCAGATCGCCGGGCGCGCCGGGCGGCATCAGAAGGATGGCACCTTCGGCTCTCTGGGTGGGGAGGACAGCGAGGGCGCTTTCCGGCCAGAGGAGATCGAGGCGATCGAGGCGCATGAATTTCCGCGCATCGAGCATCTTTACTGGCGCAATGGCGCGCCGCCGCTGGACGCGGGCATAGACGCCCTGATCGCCGCGCTCGAAGCCCGGCCAGACTGGCCAGAGCTGCGCCCCGCGCCTCAGGCGGTGGACCTCGCCGTGCTGAAAGCCATGGCGGATGACGCGACCGTGCGCGAACGCGTCCGCTCCACCGCGCAACTCCGTCGCTTGTGGGATGTCTGCGGCCTGCCCGATTTCCAGAAGTTGGGGCCAGAGCATCACCGCGCCACCGTATCCCGCCTGTGGCGGTCGTTAAGCGAAGGCAATGGCCATATCCCGCAGGATTGGTTCGCGGGGCAGGTCGCCCGGCTCGACAATGCGCAGGGCGATGTCGATACGCTCTCCGGGCGCATCGCGGCGGCGCGGACATGGAGCTATATCGCCCACCGGCCGGACTGGCTGGCCAACCCCGCCGACATGGCCGAGCGCACCCGCGCGCTTGAGGAAAAACTGTCCGACGCGCTCCACGCCGCGCTCACCCAGCGGTTCGTAGACCGGCGCACATCGGTGCTGCTGCGTGACCTGGGCCGCAAAAATGAACATCTGCCTGTCGATATCGATGCGGATGGGTCTGTGCATGTCGATGGCGAGCCGCTAGGAAGCCTGAAGGGATTCCGCTTTCACGTCGATCCGCAGGCGCGGGGCGGGGACAGGAAATTGCTGTTGGCCGCGGCGGAGCGGCGACTGGGAAAGATGCTGACCGTGAAGGCCGAGGAACTGATTGCCGCGCCGGATGGCGAATTCGCGCTGAGCGCCGCGCCGGGCGAGACGCCGGGCCTGTTGTGGCGCGAGGAAAAGGTCGCGATGCTGCACGTCGGCCCCGCGCTGCTCCACCCCGAAGTGCGGGTGGACAAGGCGATTGTCGCGCTGGGGCAGGATGTTGCCAACCGCGTCACCGCGCGCCTCAACGCCTGGATGCATGCGCAGCATGAGCGCCACCTCGCGCCGCTGCTCAGGATCGCCGAGCTTGCAACACAAGAAGATACCCCCGCCGTGGTGCGCGCGCTGCTGATCCAGCTGGGTGACGCGGGCGGCATTATCGCGCGGGTCGATCTTGATGATGCGCTCAACCGGCTGGACAAGGACCAGCGCCAGATCATCCGCAAGGCGGGCTTCACCATCGGCGTGCTGGATATTTTCCATCATGCGCTGTTGAAACCCGGAGCGGCCCTGTGGCGTTTGGCTCTCATGGCATTGCAACGCAACAAACCGATGCTGCCCCTGCCTCAGGCGGGCGCGGTTGTCCTCAACCTGAAAGCGCGCGAGGAGGCAATGGGCGCCGCGCGCGCAGGCTATCGCGGCTTCAACGACACGCAGATCCGCATCGACATGATCGAGCGGATCGCACGCGGCGGGCATGAGGCGATCGCGAAGAACGAGCGCTATGACGCCACCTCGCCGTTCATCGTTTCGCTGGGGCTGGGGGAACCGCTGTTCAACCAGATCATGCGTGGTGCGGGATTCCGGCCGGTCACGCCGAGGGCGGTAGAGCCGGTGGTAGAAGACGCGACAGCCGAAAACCCGGATAGTCCGAAAGAGCTGCCCCCCATCCCGCCTTCAGAGGACGAGCCGGGCGCGACCCCTGACGAAACGCCGGTGCTGCCGGACGATCCCGCTCCCGCCGCGCCGCCGGAGGAGTTTCCCGCCGCCGAGCCGACAGAAATCCCGTTGTCAGACCCGTCGCCTACGCCCGACTCGGTGCCCGAAGCCATCGCGCCTGAGCTGGAAGCTGCAACCGGGGCCGTGCCCGAATCCGCGCCTCCACACGGCGCCAACTGGGCGTTTCGTGGGCGTCACAAACCCAAAGAACGGACAGAGCGGCGCTTCGGCGTTAGCCAGCCCAAGGGAGATCAGGCCGGTCCGGCGCGCAAGCCGCGGCAGGGGGGGCATGAAAAACGCTCCGGCCCGCCGCGCGAACGGCCAGACCGTCGTTTCGCCCACAAAGACCCCGCGCCCACTCGTCCGGCCGGTGGCGGCGCATTTGCTGGTCTTGCCGATTTGCTGGCGGGCAAGGAATAGTCGGCGTTGGCCAGCCGCTCGCCTGCCGCATCTCCCGCTCTCGTACCCCAGCATGGGCCGTCCATGCGGATCGACAAGTTCCTCTGGTTCGCGCGCCTCGCCAAAAGCCGCACTGCTGCTCAGGCAATGGCGGAGCAGGGGATCATGCGCCTGAACGGCCGAAGGATAGAGCGGGCGCACAGCGCGGCGCGGGTGGGCGATCTGGTCACGCTGGCGCAGGGAGACCGCATCCGTGTCGTGCGCATACTCGCGCTGCCCGCCCGGCGCGGCCCTGCCGCAGAGGCGCAAGCCTGTTATGAGGAACTGATGCTTGGCGGCTCTCCGTCACAACTTGATATTGACGGCGGGGCAGGGCGGGAATAGCAGGGCAGTAAGACTATAAGTGCCTGCGTCGCCGCGCAGCAGAAGGGAAGATACCGATGACCTATGTAGTGACCGACGCCTGCATCCGTTGCAAATATATGGATTGCGTAGAGGTCTGCCCGGTAGATTGCTTTTACGAGGGCGAGAACATGCTGGTCATCAACCCCAATGAATGCATCGACTGCGGCGTGTGCGAGCCAGAGTGCCCGGCCGAGGCGATCCTGCCCGATACCGAAAACGGCTTGGAAAAATGGCTGGAGCTGAACAGCAAATATTCCGCCGAGTGGCCGAACATCACCAGCAAAGGTGCGGCCCCGGACGATGCGGAAGATCACAAGGGCGAGGAAGGCAAGTTCGAGAAATATTTCTCGGAAAAGCCCGGCTCTGGCGGCTAAGCGTTAACCCTCGCTTCCTTTAATAAACCTATGTCTTAAGCCAGTCCGGGCGTTGTGTCGCTCCGGGCTGGTAATTTTGTTACGAATCTGTTAAAAGGGCGATCAGGCGGGAATGTCGCACCCCGTCAGGAGTATATTCATAATGCCCTATGCGTCGCTGTGCGCTGGACTGGGAACACGGATGTTCTGGTGCCATGTCGCAGCCTGACGCTCCCCTTGAGATTATGGAAAGGTTTCCAATGGCTGCAAAAGCCCTGTCCTTTGATGTTGGCGATTATGTTGTTTATCCCAAGCACGGCGTAGGCCGCGTGATCGAGCTGCAAAGCCAGCAGATCGCCGGTATGGATCTGGAGCTGTATGTGCTCCGCTTTGAAAAAGAGCGGATGACGCTGCGCGTGCCGACC
Source organism: Sphingobium fluviale (assembly GCF_004122115.1). Classification (GTDB taxonomy): domain Bacteria; phylum Pseudomonadota; class Alphaproteobacteria; order Sphingomonadales; family Sphingomonadaceae; genus Sphingobium; species Sphingobium fluviale. Next base: position 36,085 of record NZ_SBKP01000019.1, on the reverse strand, counting down.
AACAAGGCCGAAAGCGTGGGGATGCGTAAGCTCTCCTCCAACAAGACGCTGGGCGAGGCGCTCGATACGCTGAAGGGCAAGCCCAAGGTCAAGCGCACCATGTGGTCGCGCCGCGCGCAGGAATATGAGGCGAAGATCAACTCCGGCGATCTGGTGTCGATTGCCGAGGTCACGCGCGATCTGTTCCGCCCGGATGACCAGCCGGAGCAAAGCTATTCCGAGCGCCAGATCTTCGAGGCCGCCTCAAGCCGCCTCGCGCGCGAACTCGCCGCGATGGAAGAGACGGACGAGCGCGCCGCGCTGAACAAGATCCTTGAGATCCTCAACGAGGCCGCACCGAAATATGCCAAGGACAAGGCCGAATAAGCGCCGCTTCCTAGAGCATTTTCAGAATGACCGTAACACGGTCATTCGGTTCGAAAATGCTCTCGTCATAGAGTCTGACCGTTTTCCGAGCCGATGAGCGTTCTACGCTCATCTTGAAAACGGTCTAGTGATGTAAAAAGGGCGCCGCTGATGCTGGCGCCCTTTTTTATGGCCGTCTATCCCGCCAAACTCTTGCTCACCTGCTCGGTCACGTCTTTCGACAGGCCGGACTGGGCCAGAATCTGTTCCAGCGCCGCCCGCATACGCCCCGCGCGCGGCTCGGCAAAGCGGCGGTGGCGGCCTAGCGGCGGAACCATCCGCGCCGCCGTCTGCGGGTTAACGGGGTCAAGCGCGAGGATCAGGTCCGCCATCAGGGCATAGCCTGCCCCGTCGGCAGAATGAAACGCCCACTGGTTCGCGCCGAACGCGCCATAGACCGCGCGCACCCTGTTGGGGTTGGAGAGGGTGAAATCCGGGTGCTTGCCCAGCTGTGCCACGATCTCCACCGTATCAGGATGGAAGGCGAGGGCCTGCGTCTGGAACCATTTGTCGAGCACCAGCGCATCACCGGCATAGCGCGCGTAAAAGTCCGCGAGTGCCTGGCTGCGCTCCGCACAGTCGATGCTGGCGAGCACTGCGAGCGCGCCCTGCCGCTCGGTCATGTTATGCGCGCCTTCATATTGCGCATAGGCCAGCGCGGGGCCATCCTCCGCGCCGGAGGCAACGATATAGCCCAGCGCCACCGTGCGCAGCTTACGCGCGCCCTTGTCCGCCCCCGCAAGGCTAAACGCATCCCGCGCCGTGCGTGCATGCACCTCGCGCCACAGCGGCAACAATGCCCGCCCGATCTCCCCCATCAGCGCCTCTCGCGCTACGTGGATCGCATCCGGGTCGACCAGCGCCATCTGATCCCCCACATAAGCCTCGCCCGGCAGGCGCACCGCCTCGGCGATGAACGCATCGTCGAGCGCAGGGTTGGACAGCGCCGTGCGCACGGCGTCAATCACCGCGCCATTATCGGCCTCGCCGCCCGCAATCGCCTCGGTCAGCGCGCCGAGCATCAAAAGCTGCATTGCTTCATAGCGGGCGAAGGGATCATCATCGCTCGCCGCGAGGAACGCCAGCTCATCCGGGCTGCGGTGCATGTCAACGATCACGGGTGCTGAAAAACCGCGGTTGATCGAGAGCATCGGCGCGGCGCGCACTCCCTCGAACATAAAGCTCTGCTCCGCGCCATCCAGCACCAGCAGCCGCTCCTCGATCCGCTTGCCAGACTGCCGGTCGAACAAAGCGGTGCGCAACGGCAACACCATCGGCGCCTTGTTCACCTGCCCCGGCGTATCGGGCACGGACTGGCTCAGCGTCAGCGTGGCGGACTGACTTTCCGCATCATGGCTCAGCACGGCGGCGACGCGCGGCGTGCCTGCCTGAGAGTACCACAGACGGAACTGCGCAAGGTAGATCCCGCCGCCGTCCTCCATCGCCTTGACGAAATCCTCGCAGGTGGCAGCCTCGCCATCGTGGGTTGAGAAATACAGATCAGTGCCTCGCCGGAACCGCTCGTGCCCCAGCAGGGTCGCCATCATGCGGATGATCTCGGCGCCCTTGTTGTAAATGGTCGCCGTATAAAAGTTGCTGATTTCCATATAGGATTCAGGGCGGATCGGATGGGCGAGCGGCCCCGCGTCTTCCGGGAACTGTGCCGCGCGCAAGGTGCGCACATCCTCTATCCGCTTCACCGCCTCGCTGCCCATATCGGCGGAAAAGCACTGGTCGCGATAGACGGTGAAGCCTTCCTTCAGGCTCAATTGAAACCAGTCCCTGCAGGTCACGCGGTTGCCGGACCAGTTGTGGAAATATTCGTGGGCGACCACACCCTCGACCGCGTCGAAATCGAGGTCGGTCGCGGTTTCCGGGTCTACGAGGATGTAACGGCTGTTGAAGATGTTCAGCCCCTTGTTCTCCATCGCGCCGAAGTTAAAATCGGCCACCGCGACGATGTTGAACACGTCGAGGTCATATTCGCGGCCATAGACGCGCTCGTCCCAGCCCATGCTGTCTTTCAGCGCCTTCATGGCATGCTGTGTGCGCGGCAGGTCGCTCTCCCGCACCCAGATGCCGAGTTTCACTTGCCGCCCGCTCATCGTGGTAAAGCTGTCGGCGTTGCAGGCAAGGTCGCCCGCCACCAGCGCGAAGAGATAGCACGGCTTGGGGAAGGGGTCGTTCCAGCGCGCCCAGTGGCGGCCATTGTCTCCCGCGCCGCTCTCCACCGGGTCGCCATTGCTGAGCAGCACGGGGTAGAGCGCCTTGTCCGCCTCCATGCGCACGGAGTAGCGCGAGAGGACATCGGGCCGGTCCGGGAAATAGGTGATGCGGCGAAAGCCCTCCGCCTCGCACTGGGTGCAGAGCAGGCCGCCGGAGGCATACAGCCCCATGAGCTGGCTGTTCCTGGCGGGAGAGATGGCGACGATCGTTTCGATGTTGTGGGTGGCGCCGGGGAGGGGGATGCTGAGCGGCGCGTCGCCCTGCGGCCATTGGTCGCGCGGCAGCGGTACGCCATCGACGCTGACCGACAGCAGCTCCAGCGCCTCGCCATCGAGCAGAAGAGGCCGGTCATGCGCGCCATTGCGGGTGACGGAAAGGCGGGCGGTGACGATCGTGCGGTCTGTGTCGAGCGTGAAGTCAAGGCTGATGTCGGGCACCAGCCAGTCCGGTGCACGATAATCCTCGCGGCGGATGACAGGGGGGGTGGCGGGTGCGGCGGCGGCGGTCTGAATATCAAGCATGCCCCTCTTCTAGGCGGGCGTGCGGCGCTGCACAATCATCTTGCGTCGTGCGGCACGACGCTATTTAGGGACTATATGGCTCAGGAAATGCTCATTTTTGGCATGGGATACACCGGAACGCGTCTGCGCGAAGCACTTTTGGAGCGCGGTTGGCGCGTTACAGGTGTGCGGCGGGAGGCAAGCGAGGGGGTACTCGCGTTTGACGATGTGGCGGGAGTCCGTGCCGCCATCGCCCGCGCCACCCACATCCTGTCCTCCGTCCCGCCAGACGCCGCTGGGGACGATCCTGTGTTGGCCTGCTACGGCACCGACATTGCCACCGCGCTAGCTCGGTGGGCGGGCTATCTCTCCTCCACGGGCGTATACGGAGACACCGGCGGCGCTTGGGTCGATGAAGGCGCGCCCTTAGGCAGTGGCAGGCGCAGTGCACGGGCGCGAGCTGATGCGGAATGGCAAATGCTGCGCGCGGCTGTCACCATATTCCGCCTTCCCGGTATTTATGGGCCTGGCCGCAGCGCGCTGGACCGTGTGCGGGAGGGACGGGCACACCGCATTGCTTTGCCTGGACAGGTGTTCAGCCGCATCCATGTGGATGACATCGTATCCGCCATGCTAGCTAGCTTCGACGGGCCGCACGGCGTCTATAATATCGCTGACAATGCCCCATCTTCCCAGAATGAAGTGATTGAGCACGCCTGTATTTTACTCGGCCTGCCCTACCCCCCTCTGCACACGCTGGACGATGTCAAACTCAACCCTCAGGCACGCGCGTTTTATGCTGAAAACCGCCGTGTCGCGAACGGCAGGGCAAAGAGGATATTGGGCTGGCATCCCAGATATCCCGACTATCGCACGGGCCTCAGCGAATTGGCAGCAGCCAGCGATTAACTCCGCATCCCGCACAATCAGAACGGGACTTCGTCGTCCAGATCGTTGCTGAAATTCGGTTCAGGCGTGCGATCCCTCACCGCATTGCCACCTGACGAGCGCCCGCTGCCATAGTCGTCATAATCGCCGCCGCCATAGCCCGATGATCCGCCCGACCAGTCTCCGCCGCCAGAGGAAGAGCGCCCGCCACCTTGACCGCCACCCGGCGCGCCATCCAGCATCGTCAGCACGGCGCCCGGTCCCTGGAGCACGACCTCTGTAGTGTAGCGATCATTGCCGGACTGGTCCTGCCATTTGCGGGTACGCAGCTGGCCCTCGATATAGACTTTGCTGCCCTTGCGCAGGAAACGCTCTGCTACACCTGCCAGCCCTTCGGAAAAGATGGCGACAGTGTGCCATTCGGTCCGCTCTTTCTTCTCGCCGGTATTGCGGTCTTTCCAGCTTTCCGATGTCGCGATGCGGATGTTGCAGACCTTGCCGCCATTCTGAAAGCTTTTAACCTCAGGGTCAGCGCCCAGATTGCCCACCAGAATGACCTTGTTGACGCTGCCTGCCATGAAAAAGACTCTCTCTTGGAAAAAGGTTGGCCGTTCTTATAGCCCCAAGCCAAGCGCCGTCCAGTAGGTGAGGCCTGCCGCAGCATAAGCGAGTACAAAAAGATAGCACACCATGAAGGCTGGCCACTTCCAGCCATTGGTTTCCCGGCGCGTTACGGCGATGGTGGAAATACATTGCGGCGCGAACACGAACCAGGCGAGGAAGGCCAGTGCGGTGGGCAGAGGCCAGTCGGACTTCAGGCGTTCGCCCAAGGATTGCTCCAATCTGGCTTCGTCGTCGCCGGCATCGATGCTGTATGTCGTGGCGAGCGCCGAGACGGCTACTTCCCGCGCTGCCATCGCGGGAATGAGCGCGAGGGAAATATCGCGGTTGAAGCCGATCGGTGCCATCACCAGTTGCAGCCCTTCGGCTATGCGCCCGGCCACGCTATAGCTGACAGGCGACTCTGTGGAGCCAGTGGGAGGCTTGGGGAAACTCAGCAACGCCCACAAAATTATCGTGGACGCAAAGATGATGGTGCCCGCGCGGCGCAGGAAGATCACCGCCCGCTGCCACAGCCCGAGAGCGATGTCCGCGACGTGGGGCCACTGATATTTTGGCATTTCCATCAGGAAGCCGCTGCTCTTGCCTCTCGCAACCGTGCGCCGCAGTAGCAGGGCAGCGATCATCGCCCCCGCTATCCCGCCGACATAGAGGCCAAAGAGGACGAGCCCCTGGAGGCCTATCCCAAAGCCCACATCGCGCGCCGGAATGAACGCCCCGATGATCACGGCGTAGACCGGTAGCCGAGCCGAGCATGTCATCATAGGCGCGATGAGGATCGTCGTCAGCCGGTCTTTTGGGTCCGAAATCGAGCGAGTCGCCATAATACCCGGCACGGCGCACGCGAACGAGGACAGGAGCGGAATGAATGCCCGACCGGACAGCCCTACCCGCGCCATGAGGCCATCCATGATGAACGCTGCACGGGTCATATACCCGGTCGCCTCCAGTATCAGGATAAAGAGAAACAGAATGAGGATCTGTGGCAGGAACACGATAACAGAGCCAACTCCGTTGATGGCTCCGTCAACCAAGAAAGAGCGCAGATAACCGGGAGCCGTGTTTGCTGTGGCGGCATCGCTCAATGCGGTGAACCAGCTCTCAATCATAGCGATCGGAGCTTCAGACCAGGCATAAACTCCCTGAAACATCACAAACAAAAGGGCTAATAACAGCATTGGCCCCAACACGGGGTGCAGCGCTACACTGTCCACAGTCTGTGTTAGCCTGCGAGAAGGGGTTTCGCTTACTATCGTTGTGCGGGCAAGCTCTTTGGCGTAGCTAGTCCGCTCTTCGAAACTCATTGCAGCTGGTTGCGGGCGAAGCTGTACCGCTTCAGGGCCGACCAGCAGCGTCAATGCTGCTGTCAGATGGTCTAGACCCCGTTTTCTGACCGCTACAGTAGGTACGACTGGAACTCCGATGGCTTCGGATAATGCATCGGAGCTGAGTTCGAGGCCGTCGCGGGCAGCAAGATCTACCATATTGAGGGCTATGACCGTCGGCAGCCCCAGTTCCAGCACCTCCAGCGCGAAGCGGAGATGGTTCTCAATATTGCTCGCGTCAACAACTATAACGAGCGCATCGGGTATCCGTTCGCCAGCCTGTCTGCCCATCAAAACGTCGCGCGTTACCTGTTCGTCCGGGCTGGTGGGGGTGAGGCTGTATGTGCCGGGCAGGTCAACTAGCTCAACAGGGCGGCCATCGGCCAGACCCATGCGACCCGATTTGCGCTCAACTGTAACGCCGGGATAATTGCCAAGCTTTTGTCGTGCGCCAGTCAACGCGTTGAACAACGCGCTTTTTCCGGCATTAGGGTTTCCGATCAAGGCAACGAGCGGGGTCGCCATCATAATAACGCAGCGGCCTCTTGCGATGGTGCCTTGTCTGGCCCGGTACGCACATGGATGGCGGTCGCGTGTTCGCGCCGCATGGCGACGGTCATCCGGCCGATCCGACATGCAAGCGCGCCTCGCCCAAGCAAGCCGCCGCGGTGCAATGTCTCTATTGTGGAACCTTCATCGACACCAAATTCTCGTAGCCGTTGCGCCTCGCTCGAAGAGAGGATGTCCCAATCCACTCTGTCTATATAGGCGGTGCGTCGCGGAGGCAGGCTGTCAAGTCGCAAGGGTGGTTTCCTATTTTTGCGAACGATTATCAATATCTGTCCGATAAATCGAGTCCTTTTTGCAGATATGATGGGTTGGCAGGAATAATTCGTATGCCTTGGACTTCCGTGCTGGCTTTCCCGCAAACCCATCCATATGCACGAGGGCATGAGTCCTCCAGATCATAAGCCGCACAGCCTCCACCTCCATCTTCCAGGCGCGCTGGGGTTGCGCGAATTTGTGATGCTGATGTCATCGTTGATGGCGATGACTGCGCTTTCCATAGATACCATGCTCCCAGCCTTGCCTGATATTGGACGCGATCTGGCTGTGACGAACTCCAATGACCGGCAGTCAATCATCACGCTGTTTTTCCTCGGTATGGCATTCGGTTCGCTGATCTATGGGCCGTTAGCGGATCATTACGGGCGTCGACCGGTTTTGATAGGCGCACTGGTGCTGATGCTGGTGTCAACCTTGCTTTGTACACTCGCCCCTTCCTTTCCTCTCTTGCTCGGAGGCCGCTTTATTGCGGGGTTTGGCGCTGCCGCATGCCGTGTGATCGTGCTAAGCATCGTGCGAGACTGTTATCGGGGCGACATGATGGCGCGGATTATGTCGCTTATCATGTTCACATTCATGATTGTGCCTATGGCTGCTCCTTCACTTGGGGCCGCCATGATGACTTTTGCGCCTTGGCGCTGGATCTTCGGTCTACTGGCCTTCCTGATTTGTGTGATGCTGGCGTGGTTGGCGCTAAGGCTGCCGGAGACTCTGGACCCGGCTCACCGTATACAGGTGCATCCGCGGGAATTGACCCATACCTTCGTCCGCGTCGTCAAGAACCGTGGGTCATTTGGCTATATGATGGCGAGCGGCGTGATGATGGGTGGCCTGATAGGGTTTCTTGTCTCGGTTCAACAGATTTTCTTTGATGTCTTTCATATGCCGGAGCTGCTTCCTATCGGCTTTGCCATAATTTCTGGGTGGATGGCGGCAGGCAACCTGCTTAACGGAAAACTGGTGCAGCGTTTTGGCGCCCGGCGCATGAGCCAGAGCGCTGTCATAGTTGTGATACTGCTTTCTGCGGCACATTGCATTATTACGCGCGCAGGGCTGGAGAATGTTTGGGTCTTTATAGTCATTCAGGGGATGACGACGCTGTGCTTTTCATTCGCTGGGGTTAATTTCAGTGCGATAGCCATGGAGCCATTCGCGCGAGGTGCGGGCTTTGCCTCATCGTTTCAGGCGTCACTGACGACTTTCATCTCAGCCTTTCTGGGCGGTATGGTTGGTGCGGCTTTTGATGGAACCACAATGCCTATCGCACTGGGTTTCATGTGTTTCGGCACCATCAGTCTGCTGCTCATATTATGGGCAGAGCGGGGCAAGCTTTTTACGCGCCCCGGCAATGCGCATCTCAGAGTGGGTCAGTAGAAGGCTATTTCCACGGTACTAAGCGTCTGAGCCGCCTGGGGTATGGGCGCCCGGAAGTGGGGGGACCGGCTGGGGCGGAACATCTGCGTCATCCTCGTGCACGTCGATGATGCCGCGTCCTACAAAGCTGTGATTGCGGCTATAGAGGAAGTAGACGACGAGGCCGATAGCCGCCCAGCCGGCGAACATCATCTTGGTCTCATGACCCAGCGACCAGAACAGGTAGACGCAGCCCAAAATCGCGACCGGCGCGGTGAAGGCGATGACGGGTGTACGAAACGGCCGGGCGCGTGTTGGATCGGTACGACGCAGCACCAGCACCGCGATCGAGACGGCGGCAAAGGCGAACAGGGTGCCGCTGTTGGAAATATCCGCCAGCTTGCCCACCGGGAAGAAGGCGGCGAACAGGGCCACCAATATGCCGGTCAGGATCGTGATGACATGCGGGGTATGATATTTCGGGTGAACCTTTGAAAAGACCTGCGGCAACAGGCCATCGCGGCTCATCACGAAGAAGATGCGCGTCTGTCCGAACATCATCATGAGGATGACCGACGGCAGCGCGAGGCCCGCCGCTAGCCCAATCAGGTTGCCGATCTGCGGCCAGCCGATCGAGCGCAGGGTCCATGCTAGTGCCTCCTTGGAACACACCACCGCCGTATCGCCGATCGCGCCGCACTGCCGGGTTAGCTCGATGCTTCCGGGTGCCAGCGCTTCTCCGCCCGGCCCGGATACAGGCTGAGCGCCTACGCTGCCGATAACGCCTGCAGCGACGAGCAGGTAGAAAATGGTGCAGATACCGAGCGAGCCGATGAGGCCTATCGGCATGTTGCGCTGAGGGTTGCGGGTTTCCTCCGCCGCCGTGGACACTGCATCGAAGCCGACATAGGCGAAGAAGATCGACGCTGCCGCTGCCGAAACGCCCGCAAAGCCCAGCGGCGTGAACGGGGTAAAATTCTCCATCTTCATCACCGGCACGGCAAGGATGATGAACAGCGTGAGCGCCGCAACCTTTACACAGACCAGCGCGGCATTGACGATCGCGCTTTCGCGCGTACCGATCACGAGCAGCCAGGTGACAAGCAGGGCGATGCCAAGCGCGGGCAGGTTGATGACGCCGCCGTCATAGGGGCCGCGCACCAGCAGATCCGGTATGTCCATATTAAAGGCATTTTCGATGAGGCCGACCACATAACCTGACCAGCCGACGGATACAGCGCCCGCCGCCACCGCATATTCGAGGATCAACGCCCACCCGACCATCCAGGCGATCAGCTCGCCCATAACGGCATAGCTATAGGTATAGGCGGAACCGGACACGGGCACCATCGCCGACATTTCAGCATAACATAGCGCCGCGACCGCACAGACGAACCCGGCGATAACGAAACTGAGCATCATGCCCGGCCCGGCCTTTTGCGCGGCTTCCGCCGTGAGCACGAAAATGCCGGTGCCGATGACCGCACCAATGCCCAGCATGGTGAGCTGAAAAGCGCCGAGCGAACGGTGCAGGGACTTTTTCTCCGCCGTCGCGAGAATCGCGTCCAGCGGCTTGATGCGACCAAAGATCATGCGTTTGCCTTTACCTCATGCGCTCGCCGGTGGGCGCCGCGGAAATGAAAGGCGAGACTATCGGCTAAATCGAGATGTGCAAGGGGCGGGGCACAGGAATAGCACCTGCCTCATCGCGCCAGCATCGGCCCCAATGGCTTACCCGCGAACAGGTGTACATGCAGGTGCGGCACTTCCTGATGCGCGTCCATGCCGATATTGGCGAGCAGGCGATAGCCCGGCTCCACATGCCCTGCCGCCCGCGCCACTGCGCCAACCGCGCGCACGAAGCCGGTGATCTCCTCGGCTGAGCCGCTGGCGGAAAAATCATCCCAGCTTACATAACGGCCCTTGGGTATGACGAGGATGTGGGTGGGCGCCTGCGGGTTGATGTCGTGAAAGGCGAGCGCCCATTCGTCCTCGTAGACCTTGCTGCACGGGATCTCGCCGCGCAGGATCTTGGCGAAGATATTGGCATCGTCATAGGGCAGGGTGGGGTCGATCGGCATCAGGCTTCCTTAATCGGGCTTTCGTGCCGCCTTTTCGGCGAGGCCGGAAAGCCCCTCGCGCCGCTCCAGCTCCGCGCGGATATCATCGAACGAGAGGCCCATATCGGCGAGCAGCACGGCAAGGTGAAAGATGAGGTCCGCGCCTTCCTTGATCACTTCGGCGCGATCATCCGCCATGGCGGCGATGACGGTTTCCACCGCTTCCTCGCCCAGCTTCTGCGCGATTTTGGCGCGGCCCTTCGCCGTCAGCTTGGCGACATAGCTCGACTCCGGGTCGGCCATGCGGCGGGCGCGGATGGTTTCCTCAAGGCGGTCAAGAGCGTCAGTCATGCCTCAAGCTCCTGCCACATCTGCCCCGCGATGGGCAAGCGCGACTATGATGCGGCTGCCCTATGGGCGGGCATCAGTCCGCCGCGACCGAACCCTTGGCCATATAGACACGGTTGCGGCCATGTTCCTTGGCGAGGTAAAGCGCCTGGTCCGCGGCTTTGAGGGCATCGCGCGGGTCGGGATAGGCGAAGGCATCCGCCACGCCGCCGGAGAAGCTGACCTGGTTCATGCGCTCGCCCGAATTGCGATCGACAAGGTTGCGCGAGGCGAGGTCCGCGCGGGTCTGGTCGACGATCTCGCAGGCTTCGGCGGCGGTCTTGCCACGGAACACCATCACGAACTCCTCGCCGCCGTGGCGCGCGACATGGCACTTCTCGCCCGAAATCTTGGCGAGCAATGAGCCGACGAACTTCAACACGCGGTCGCCGGTGTCATGGCCGTGGGTGTCGTTGATCTTCTTGAAATGGTCGATGTCGCAGAAGGCGACCGAGAGCGACTCGCCGTTGGCCTGCGCCAGCGTGACCTCTTCCTTGAGGCGCGCCTCGAACGCGCGGCGGTTGGGCAGGCCGGTAAGGTGATCCTGCTCGGCGGCCTTGCGCGCCTGCTCCAGATTCTGTTGCAGGGCGCGGGTCTTCTTCTGGCTCTCGCGCATTTCCGCCTCGATCTGGCGCGATTTCTCGACCATTGAGCGGGTGAGGCCGATGAGCGCGGAGACGACCTTTTCAGGCGAGGATTCGGCGCCCATGTCCTTCACCTTTGCCTGCAGCGCCTCGCCATAATCATTGGCGGAGGCCTGCGATTCGCTGGCGAGGGTGGTGAATCGGGTGAGGTCTTCCTCCACGGTAGAGAGCATGTTGCTCAGCCCCTCGGCGGTCATCTCGCCGGCGTGGCGCTCAGCGACGATCTGCTCCACTACCCCGTTGGTAAGCTGGCCCTTTTCGGAGAGGATGGCGCGTACAGCCTTTTCGATCTGGTGATCGTTGCCGGTCAGATAATCGAGCGCAAGGCCGAAGTTGACGACAGTGAGATCGAGATCATGCGCGAATATGAACGATCCCACATCGTTATACAGATCTCTGCGGCGATCCACTTCGCGGCTGGAGCCGTTTCGGCTCGCTTCACGTGCTCCAGTATCAGAGGAAAGCTCGCTGCTTTCTTCCTCTGCTGACTTGCCCTTGGCCCAGCGCGCAATGCGTGTGGTCAACCCGGTCTGTGCATTCATTTCTTTGCCCATCTACGTTCTAGTTTGCGGGGATGATAGGCATCAGAAGGCAAAATTTTGGTTAACTCGGCTCAAAATCCTGTGGTTTTCAGCGATTCTAGATGCCGTGGCTGACAAGCCAGTCATGAAAGATTTTGACTGCTCGGTTCTGTAAAGCCCGTGGCCTGCATACGAAATAGTAGCGATATGAGCTTTCGATCTCGAAATTCAAAACCTTTTCAAGGCGTTCGTCGTTGGAATGACTGAAATGGCTGGCCAGCATGGCAGCAATTCCCAGCCCCTGTGCAGCGGCTTCAAGCATCAATGGCCCAGAATCGAAGGTGTCAATTGCGGCTGGCTCAAGGTCTGGAATACCCAGCGCCTGTTTCCACTCCTCGAAGATGGTGGGCATGTCGCGGTGCATGAGAAGAGTATGATTGGCAAGATCTTCCGGCCTGTTCACCGGCTTTTCAAGCAGATGTGTTCGTCCGCCGACGAGAAACGCTGATTCGCGGCCCAGATCATGCACATAAAGCGAGGGATCTGGATCGCGGCTAAGAATGATCGCGGCGTCGATACCCTCCCCCAGCCGAGGGACAGGGTGCGGAGTAGTCTCAATATCGATGTGCAATAGCGGAAAAGCCTGCCTTAAATTCCCTAACATAGGCAATAATCGCTGCGACGCAAAAAGAGGCATAACAGCCAGGCGTAGCCTGAGCTGGTTGCCGCCACTGATGAGCTTGTCTACCGACACCGCGATAGAGTCGAGCGCAGGGGCAATATCGTTAAGCAGTGCTGTGCCATCAGCGTTGATCTCAAGCGCCTGGTGCTTGCGTTCGAACAGTGGGCGGCCGACATAACGCTCTAATGCCTGTATTCTGCGGCTTAACGCAGGTGTGGATAGCGCAAGCTCCTCAGCCGCCGCCTTGACAGAACCCAACCGGGCGACCTGTATAAATGCCTCAAGGGCAGTCAAAGGGGGCAGTCGCCGCATTTTTCCTCGTCACCATGCAGGATTGTCAGATGCAAACATGCCTTAAATGTTTGGGAACGACAACCAAAGATAGCTTGCACGCATGAAAGCTGTGGCTGGCATGGTTGCATATTTTGCAATCGGCGATAGTGAATTTCGCACTTGCAATAATTTTGCTGCGGATGCACAAAGAACCTGCCTTTCAGGCATCCTCTCCTAAAACTTTCCAGGGTCAGCTTCGGCTGGCCCTTTTTTTATCCTGGGAACGCAAGCCGGAAATTGGGCGTTTATTGCTGCGCCGTCGCGCGCTAGAGAACAGGCTCAGGCGCTGGCGGCATGTCCGCGCACTCACTGCTGAAGGTTTGCACCCGCTCTATGCACAGCATTGCAGAAAAACTCATTTTCTTCCGACAGTTTATGCGCCACCCCAAGATGATCGGCTCAGTGATCCCGACCTCAGCCGTTGTAATAGATGCGCTGCTTTCGCGTGTGGACTGGAAGCGCGCGAGTTTGTTCGTGGAGTATGGTCCAGGCATTGGCACATTTACCCGACCGATTCTGGAGCGCCTGCGCCCGGATGGGCGGTTGGTGGCGATCGATACCAACCCGGATTTCACGGCCTATCTGAGGCGCACGATCGATGATCCCCGACTGGAGGCGGTCAATGGATCTGCCGTGGATGTGGAAGATATATTAGGTACGCGACATGGAGGAGAACGGCCTGCGCATATTCTCTCCGGCCTGCCGCTTTCCACGCTGCCGCAGGGCGTGGCAGAGTTGATCATGGAGAGCGCGGCGCGTGCATTGCAGCCCGGTGGATCGATGCTGATTTACCAATATTCCAGCCGGTTCGTTCGCGCGCTCGATCCATTTTTTGCTGAGGTCAAAATGGACAGGATATGGCGCAACATCCCGCCCTGCGTAATTGCGGAGGCATGGGTGAACGCTGTATCAAAGTCAGCCGGGCAGGTTGAGGCGGCGGGTGATCTTGTAATCAAGGACGCCGACAAGAAGGTAGCTTAGCCACCCTTTTAGCAGCCGCAATGGCGTACGGCGGGCACGATGGATCGCGGGCGTAATGTGTTCGCTGTCGTTGGCGCACTCATCGATAAAGATGCGCATCTTGTCGGCAAAGCCCGCGTCCTCAATCCTGAGCATCATCTCCAGATTGAGGAACAGGCTCCGCATGTCGAAATTGGCGGAGCCGATATAAACCGCATCGTCTATCACCAGCAGCTTCATGTGCAGGCGGCAGGGCCGATATTCATAGATGGTGGCGCCGCCGCGCAGCAACGGCCCGTATAGCAGCCGGGCTGCCGCGATCGTGGTGGTGTTGTCAGACTTCGAAGCGAGGATCAGGCGCACTGCGCCGCGCCGCGCGACACGCTTCAAGCGCGCTATCATACTGTTTCCGGGTGAGAAATATGCAGCTATTACGTCTGCGCGCCGTGCGTGCTCAAGGTCGTGGCGCACAGACCGCGCCCACGGGCTGAGGCGGTAGGTCGGGCCGCCAATGAGCCACCGGAACTGTCCGCGCGCATCGCGCCACGCCATCACCATCGCGCGCAAATGCCTGAAGCGTTGGCGTGAGCTGGAAACCCAATGCCACAGCCCGTTATACCAGCGGGCGAGGGTTTCGACTTCCGGCCCCTCGATTCGCAGACCGAGGTCGTGCCAGCATTCGCCTTGGCGCTGGCCGAAATAGCTGTCTTCCACATTGAACCCGCCGATGATCGCGCGGGCATCGTCGGCAATCGCCATTTTCTGATGGTTGCGGATGAGTATTCGGGTCGACCAGCTTGCTCCGAACCAGCCCGTCTTGCCGCCTGCCCGCTCCAGTGAGTCGAAAAAGGATCGGCTGGTTTGAATACTGCCGAACCGATCGACCATAAGGGTCACATCTACGCCGCGCCGGGCTGCGCGAATTGCAGCGGCAAGAACGCGGCGACCGCTGGATTCCGATGCGAAGGAGTAATAATAGAGTTTCAGGCTTGATTGTGCATTGTTAATCAGTTCGATCAGCATTTCGAGGCAGCCCGGCCCATCGCCCCGCACATGAAGCGCGTTACCGGCTACCTCTTGATCGATATATTTGGGCGTCTGCGTGGCCACAGCACGAGAAGGGGTGTCTGCGTCGGCGTCCATAATACCCTCATCATGCCCCAAGCGGCGTATCGGCGCTATATTGTTCATTGCACCTCTCAATGCACAGGCCATAGCAGTGGTTCCGCCGGGTGGATGCAGGGAATTATTGACTCGCTGGTGCGCGGTTGCTAGTGGGCGCGCTCATTTTCATTCGTTCAGGAGGCCCGATGGCCCGCGTTACCGTCGAAGATTGCGTCGACAAGGTTCCCAACCGCTTTGATCTCGTCCTCCTCGCCGCGCAGCGCGCGCGCGAAATTTCGGGCGGTGCCGAGCTGACGGTGGACCGCGACCGCGATAAAAACCCGGTAGTGGCCCTACGCGAGATCGCGGAGGAAACCGTCCTGCCTGACGATCTGCATGACGCGCTGGTGGGTGACCTCCAGAAGGTGCGCATCGATGACGACGATATGCCGGACGAGATCGGCAATATCGCGCAGTCGGCAGAAGCGCTGCGCCTCACCGCGGCCGCTCCGCCGCGCAACCAGAATCTTGGTGGCGACTACGACTAAAACAAAAAAGCCGCCGTTTCCCTGAAAAGAGATAACAGGAGGGGAGGAAGGCCCGGATGCTCGAAAGAGCGCCGGGCCTTTTCCGTTGTGGAACTATCCGCTGTGGCTAGCGCTTATGATCTGACCCGCAACAGGAGATGATCATGGGAAAAGGCTGTTTGCTCTGGCTGATCGGAGTGTCGATCCCCGTTATCATCCTCTTGTATATCTTCTTTTTCAGATAGCTCAGTCCGCGAACGGATCGGTGACGAGGATCGTGTCGTCCCGCTGCGGCGATGTGGACACCAGCGCCACAGGGCATTCGATCAGTTCTTCCACCCGGCGGATATACTTGATCGCCTGTGCGGGTAGGTCGGCCCAGCTGCGCGCACCTGCCGTCGTTTCCTGCCAGCCGGGCATGCTCTCGTAGATCGGCTCTACCCGCGCCTGGTCCTGCGGATGCGGCGGCAAATAATCGAAACGTTTGCCATCCAGCATATAGCCGGTGCAGATCCGGATCTCCTCGAACCCGTCCAGAATATCGAGCTTGGTGAGCGCAATGCCGGTAATGCCCGATACGGCCGCTGACTGACGCACCAGAACGGCATCGAACCAGCCGCAGCGGCGCTGGCGCCCGGTGTTGGTGCCGAACTCGTGGCCGCGAAGCCCAAGCGTCTGGCCGATCTCGTTGTCCTGCTCGGTCGGGAATGGGCCGGAGCCGACGCGCGTGGTGTAAGCCTTGACGATGCCGAGCACAAAGCCCGCGCCCTTGGGGCCAAGGCCCGTGCCGGAGCTTGCAGTGCCTGCCACGGTGTTGGAGCTGGTGACGAACGGATAGGTGCCGTGGTCGACATCGAGCAGCACGCCCTGAGCGCCTTCGAACAATATGCGGTCGCCGCGCTTGCGCGCTTCGTTGAGCGTCACCCACACCGGCTTGGCATAGGGCAGCACGAAGGGGGCGATGTCCTTCAGATCCGCCAGCAGGCGCGCGCGGTCTACCGGCGGCTGACCGAAACCGGCGCGCAGCGCATCATGATGTGCGCAGAGGCGCTCAATTTGCGGCTCCAGCTCATCGAGATGCGCAAGATCGCAGATGCGGATCGCGCGGCGGCCGACCTTGTCCTCGTAGGCGGGGCCGATGCCGCGTCTTGTGGTGCCGATCTTGCCCGCGCCGGACGCATCCTCGCGCATGCCGTCAAGGTCGCGGTGGATGGGCAGGATCAGCGGAGCCGTCTCGGCCACATGCAGCACATCTGGCGTAATGCTCACGCCCTGTGCGGCGATTTTTGTCACCTCATCGCGGAAATGCCAGGGGTCAAACACCACGCCATTGCCGATGACCGAGAGCGTGCCGCGCACCACGCCGCTGGGAAGCAGCGCTAGCTTGTAGGTCTTGTCTCCGATGACAAGGGTATGCCCGGCATTGTGCCCGCCCTGAAAGCGCACGACACAGCTTGCCCGTTCGGCCAGCCAATCGACGATCTTGCCCTTGCCCTCATCGCCCCACTGGGCGCCGATCACGGTTACGTTGGCCATTGGATATAGGTCTCCACCCTGCCGGGGAGCACCCAGCGCGCCCTTCGACAGGACTCGGCACGCGGGCGGGAATCAGGTCAGGCTGCAGGCGCCTGAGGGTGCGGCGGCGGATTAGCTGCGTGGCCGTCGTGCGTCAAGCGGGCGTTCAGATTTGCGGTGATATGCGCGCCTTTGATAGCGAAGGGGAGGGGTTCCATGCGTTTCCTTGCTTTAGTCCTGATTGCGGCGATCGTTATTCCGCTTGGCACAGCGCCGATCGACGCGCGCGAGACCCTGCGCGAGCGATTGCGCGCGCGAATGGAGCAGAAGCTGGAGGAGCCGCCCGCCGAGGGGGTGATCGAGAAGAGCTATGGCTCCGATCCGTTGCAAAAGCTCGATTTCTGGAAGGCGTCCGCCGCCGATGCACCGCTTGTCATCTTTGTGCATGGTGGCGGTTGGAAGCGCGGTGACAAGCGGAACGCGACCGGTGCGGCCAAGGTGAACCACTGGCGCGCGCAGGGCTATGCCGTGGCCTCGCTCAACTATCGCCTCGTGCCTGCAAACAGCGTAGAGCAACAGGCGCAGGATGTGGCCGATGCGGTCGCGTGGCTGCGGCGCGAGGCGGGCAGTCTGGGTTTCGATTCCCGTCGCATCGTCCTCTCCGGGCATAGCGCAGGCGCGCATCTCGTGGCGCTGGTCGGCACGGATGGCCGCTATCTTGAGCAGGCCGGGCTGCGCCTTACCGACCTGCGCGGCGTGATCCCCATCGATGGCGCCGCTTATGATGTGCCTGCGCAGATGACGGAGGGGGCCAGCATTATGCGCAATACCTATGCGCAGGCCTTCGGGACCGATCTCGAACGCCAGCGGGCGCTCTCTCCCACACTGCACGCGGCGGCCCCCAATGCGCCGGCCTTCCTTATCCTCCATGTCGAGCGCGAGGATGGCGCCCGTCAGTCGAAGGCGCTGGCAGAGGCGCTTGGAAAAGCGGGCGTCGCTGTGACGCTAAAGGACTTTCCGGGCACCGGGTTGAAAGGACACATGGAGATCAACCGCTCGCTGGGCAAGCCGGACTATCCTGCCACGCCAGTTGTCGACCGCTGGCTTGCGGAGGTCTTTGCCACACGCTGACGGCGGTTAAATAGCTGCCACGGCTGAGACCGACTGCTCACAGGATTTCCGAGAGGAAATCCTTCATGGCCTGCCAGCTTCGCCGGTTGGTGTCGGGCTGAAAACCGAAGGTCTTGTTGGCATCCATCGGCATTTCGTCGGCAGTGAAGGCGTGGCCGGTGTGGCCATAGGACAGTATCTGCCAGTCAACATCGGCATCCGTCAGCTCCTTCGCCAGCCCATTCATCGCTTCCGGTGGGCAGAGCGGGTCGTTCCAGCCGTGGCAGACGAGCAGCTTTGCGGTCATGGTCGCATTGGGGAACGGCGGCGCGTCATATACGCCGTGGAACACTACGCCGCCCTTGATATCCGCACCCGCGCGGGCGAGATCGAGCACGCATTTGCCGCCGAGGCAAAATCCGATCGCGCCAAGGCGGCTGGTATCCACTCCGCGCAGTTTTTTCAGCTCCGCCAGCGCATCCAGCAAGCGGTCGCGCATGGCCGCACGGTCTGCGGTCAATTCCTGCATCAGTGCCGCTGAAGATTCCATGTCCGTGCCGCGCTTGCCCTGGCCATAATAATCGACGACCAGCACCTTGTAGCCCAGCATGGCCAGCACCTCGGCCTTGTCGAAGTCCCACTCCTTCGCGCCGAAAAAATTGGGGAAGAGCAGCAGGCCCGGCTGGCTATCTGCCGCGTCGTCAAACACCGCCATGGATTCGAAGGGCCCGCCGTGGCCAGTATGCAGATGGGTTTGCCGCTGGATTGCCATATCCGAATCTCCTGAGGAATTTGGGGTCGCAGCGGGGTTTTCCACAGATGGTCGCGCCGAGGCAAGTTGCATGTGGCAAATTTCCCGCTATGGAGGCGCGCATCCGCTTCATCCAACACAAGAGAGCCGATCCTCCCATGCCCACCCTCGTCCTTATCCGCCACGGCCAGTCCGCATGGAACCTCGAAAACCGCTTCACCGGCTGGTGGGATGTGGACGTGACCGAAAAGGGCGCGGAGGAAGCACGCGCGGCGGGCCGCCTGATGCGCGACAAGGGGCTGGATTTCGATTGCTGCTTCACGAGCGTGCAGACCCGCGCAATCAAGACGCTGAACCTCGCGCTGGAGGAGATGGGGCGGCTGTGGCTTCCGGTCGAGAAGGACTGGCATCTGAACGAGCGCCATTATGGCGGCCTCACCGGCCTCAATAAGGCAGAGACGGCGGCCAAGCATGGCGACGAACAGGTGCATATCTGGCGCCGCAGTTTTGACATCCCGCCGCCGCCGCTTGACGCCGGTAGCGAGTTCGATCTCTCCAAGGATCGCCGCTATGCGGGCATCGCTATCCCGGCGACCGAGAGCCTGAAGGACACTATCGCCCGCGTATTGCCCTATTGGGAGGGCCGCATCGCGCCGGAGCTGAAGGCAGGCAAGCGGGTGGTCATCTCCGCCCACGGCAACTCGCTGCGCGCGCTGGTGAAGCACCTCTCCAACATCCCGGACGACGAGATCACCAGCCTCGAAATCCCGACCGGCCAGCCGATAGTCTATGATCTGGATGACGCGCTCAATGCCACGGATCGCTATTATCTGAACGAGCGGTAGACGATAAGCTACGGAAAAGTGATCCTAATAGGATTAATAGGAATTTTCCTAAATACCACTTATAACCTATATGGTTATAAATAGCCTTTCAATGTTGGATATTATTTTTCACCGCAGGCGGATCAAGGAGATTCGCCATGACATACCATCGTCGCTCCCTGCCAAACAGCATTTCCCGCTTTTCCTACTATCTGCGCACCGGCCGGATTCTTCCGGAACCGAAAATTTTGGATGCTGGTGTCGACGCGCTGGTTGAAACCAAGTTCAACCCCTATCACGACCCGCGCAACGGACAGTTCACCTTCGCGCCGGGTGGACCAAAATCGCTGAGCCATGTCGTGACCTCTTATGGGCAACGATCAGGGCGACAGCGCGCCACATCTTTGTCATCAGAGTTTATCATCCAAAGCGATGGTGGGGAGCTTGCGAACGAGATCGTGGTAATTGGCCGTCGACAAAATGATGAGCCTTCCTATTCTTTAAAATCACCAACTATTAGAATATCTGGGTCTATAAAACGGCAGGTAGAACAGGTTGCTGTGGAATTCATGCGTCATACCGGCAAGAAAATGGTAGTTACGAGTGGCACGCGTTCTGCGCGTGAACAGGCCGCTGCGATGTATGACAAATTCGGAGCTGGCGCATCGGGTTCAGACTATTCTAACCGGCGAGCTCTCAGAGAAATAAAAGCTGCATATGTGACAGGAAGAATGGCCGGGCAAGACAGACACGGCACAATATTGGCTATGGAGCAGGTTATCGAGCGACAGATTAAAAATGGTGTCTATATTTCTCGCCATTTGATAGCACGGGCAATAGACATAAGGGTAAATGGCTTGGCCGCTGGGGAGAGGCAGGCATTGCATGATGCCGTTCGGAAGGCAGGTGGGAAAGTCCATCCAGAAGGGCGACCGCCGCATTTGCATGTGCAGTTCTAGGATTGGAACGCTTTACTATGCATTTCCTCAGACTCTTTGGCTTGGTTTCTGTGCTGACGACCCTATTCCCCCCTCTCGTTAGAGCCGGAAGTGCACCAAATTACCCATATAGCATGGCCTGTGATCCGCTTCAGTTTGCAGATGGCCAGAGTGTACACATAATACTTCCCAAGCCGCACGGGCGGTCAATGGTTATAAATACACCAGATGCCCGTTCTTTTTATATTGCGTGGGACAGCGGCACAAATCCCGAAGACAGTGGTCCGCCCGTGGCAGGCGGGACATTTGAAAAAATGCAAATGATGACTCTGGGCGCCGCTACCCAGGGTTATGATCCTGAAAGGAGACGATTGGGCCGTATATTCAACACGCCGGGTGATTATGAAATCATCGTGGGGGAATGGCTCGATGGCGATGAGGCGCCTTGGCAGGGCTATTGCAGGGTGCGCTACAGCACAAAAAAATAATCCTCGACTCCGTGTGCCACCCTCGCAATAAGAACAAAAGAAGCACAAGGCGGAGCAAGGGGGCAAGGCAACGTGATCGCCACGGTATCGACGGTCGCCTATCTGGGGCTGGAGGCGCGCGCCGTCGAGGTGCAGTGCCAGATGGTTGCGGGTTTGCCGAACCTCATCGTCGTGGGGCTGGCAGACAAGGCTGTGTCCGAGAGCAAGGAACGGGTGCGCAACGCGATTGCCGCCATTGGCCTCGCGCTGCCGCCCAAGCGGATCACGGTCAACCTCTCGCCCGCAGACCTGCCCAAGGAAGGCTCGCACTATGATCTGCCGATTGCGCTCGCTGTGCTGGGCGCGATGGGCGTGGTCGATTCCGAGGCGCTATCGCATTATGTCGTGGTGGGTGAGCTGGGGCTGGACGGGCGGATCGCGCCTTCGCCCGGAGTGCTGCTCGCCGCGCTGCATGCGGGCGGGCTGGACATGGGCCTCATCTGCCCTGCGGCGCAGGGAGCGGAGGCGGCGTGGGCTGGCAATGTCGAGGTCGTCGCCGCGCCTAGCTTGCTGGGGCTGATCAATCATATGAAAGGGCAGGGGGTGCTCCGCCCGCCCGAACCGGGGTCGGTGGAGGAAAGGGCATCCGGCCCTGACCTGCGGCAGGTCAAGGGGCAGGAGAGCGCCAAGCGCGCGCTGGAGCTCGCGGCGGCAGGCGGGCACAACCTTTTGATGAGCGGGCCGCCGGGGGCCGGCAAATCGCTGATGGCGGCGTGTATGCCGGGCATATTGCCGGATCTGACGCCCGCAGAGGCGCTGGAAGTCTCGATGGTTGCCAGCGTGGCGGGAACGCTGGAAGGCGGACGGATGACGCGCGCCCGGCCGTTCCGTGCGCCGCATCACAGCGCGTCGATGGCGGCGCTCGTCGGCGGCGGGCTGAAGGCGAAACCGGGTGAGGTCAGCCTCGCGCATCTGGGTGTGCTGTTTCTCGACGAGCTGCCGGAGTTTCAACGCGCGGTGCTCGACAGCCTGCGCCAGCCGCTCGAAACCGGCACGGTGACGATTGCGCGGGCGAACAGTCATGTCACCTTCCCTGCGCGGGTTCAGCTGGTAGCGGCGATGAACCCGTGCCGCTGCGGCCATCTGGCTGATGCGGCGCTCGCTTGTTCGCGCGCGCCGCGCTGCGCGGCGGACTATCAGGGCAGGCTCTCCGGCCCGCTGCTCGACAGGATCGATTTGCATGTCGATGTCGCGGCGGTAAGCGCGGCGGACCTGAGCCTGCCGCCGCCTGCGGAAGGATCGACCGAAGTTGCTGCGCGGGTGGCGCGGGCGCGGGCAGTGCAGACGGCGCGTTTTGCATCACATGGCATCCGCACCAACGCCGAGGCGGATGGCGAGGTTCTGGAAGCAGTCGCGACGCCTGACGAGCCGGGGCAGCGCTTGCTGGAGCAAGCAGCGGCGGCGATGCGCCTCTCTGCCCGCGGCTATACGCGGGTGCTGCGGGTGGCGCGTACAATCGCGGATCTTGCCGGAGCGACAGGCGTTACCCGACACCACATCGCTGAGGCCTTGGCCTATCGTCGGGCCGCTCCGATGCGGTGATCACGTATCGTATCAGGAGGCATGGCTATTCCTGTTCCTGTGCATGATCGGTATCACTATGGTGGAAACGATGCTCGGCCTCGGTGATACGCGCGAATGAGCCTTTCGCAGCGGGTGGATCTGGATCTTCGTACTGTAGTGGTTAAACCTTAAGCCGATGCGCCGTCGCCGCTCACAAGCTTCAGCTCAGCGCTACCCGGCATTGAGGCTGAGGTGGTGGCGGCGGCTGAGCCTGCCCCGCGACGATGGGTGAAGCGTCCGTCAACCTGGCTGCCCGGTGCAACGGTGATGCTTTCATAGGTCACGTCTCCGGCAATGCGCGCGCTTGCCTCTATCACCAGCTCTCCCACGGTGATCGCGCCCTCAATGTGGCCGGCTAGGCGGGCGGACTGCGCGGTAATGCTGCCCTTGATGCGGCTATCCCCGCCTTGCACCAGCGATGCGCAGGCGATGTCGCCCTCAACCTGTCCATCAATATGCAGATCCGCGCCGGCGCGAATATCGCCCGTCACCGCCACATCGGCGCCAAGGATGGAGAAGGTGCCCTTACCGCTCACGGCCATTCTAGAGTGTGGCTGAGCGGACGCGGGTGATGCGTTGTTTGGCGATTTGCTGGACTTGGAGAACATCTTGCCGAACCTCCAGAAAGCGTGCTGGGTTGATGGGGTTGCCGTTGACGCGGACTTCAAAATGCAGGTGTGTGCCGGTTGAGCGCCCGGTGGAACCCATACGGGCTATCACATCGCCAAGTGCCACTTGCGCGCCAGGCCGTACGCCAAAACGAGACAAGTGGGCATAGCGGGTGAGGATGCCGTGGCCGTGATCGATCTCGACCACATTGCCATAGCCAGGCCGCCCGCCAACATAGACGACGCGGCCTCCGGCGGCGGCGAGGATTGGCTGGCCATAGCTGCCAGGAAAATCGACACCCGCGTGGAAGGCTGCCTGACCGTTGAACGGATCGCGCCGATAGCCATAAGAGCTGGTGAGAACCGGGCTGGTGGTTGGGCGGCCCGATGGGATAGCGGCCAGCCCCTGCTCCAGCGCATTAAGGCGAGCGAATGAGCGCGCAAGCGCTGTAAGAGCGGCGTCATCAGGTGCATCGGTGGCCGGCCACGGGACGAATGGACCGCCCTTCCCGGTGCGCGCACCACTGGCGATCTGCGCCGGGTTGAGGCCAAAACTGCGGATAGCGGCCTCTGCCTTGGCCGCGCGCGCATCGATCAGCACGGCGAGGCGACGGGCAAACCGGCTCTGGCGACCCTCAATGGCGCGCAGCTTCTCAACCGCCGAGGCGGGAGACGCAGGCGCCGGGGAACTGGCTGCGGGAGCGACGAGACTCAGCTTTTTGGGTGCAGATGGCTCTGGCGCGGACGGCGTCGTCGTGGTCTGGTCCTTGCCTACAACCGATGCTGGGTCGGCGCCCGGACCAAACTGGCTGCGCACTATGTCGTCCAGAGCGTTCTGGCGTCGGTCGAGATCGGCAGCGATATCGTTGACGGAACGCTTGAAGAAATTGACGCGGCGGGCCTCGGCGGCGATGGCTTTGGCCTGGGCATCCATCGCGGACTGTTCGTCTGCAACGCGCGCCTGATTAAACAGCATGGCCGCAGTGGCTGCGAGCCAGAGCAGCGCAATCGCAACGACCAGCGACGCTACGGAGACCTGCACCGTGCGGCTGATGCGCAAAAAACGCACTTCGCCCCCGCTACGGAAGAACACTTCCTTGTCCGCAAAAATCCTGCCCAGCCGCTCCCGCATTACCCGAAGGCGGCTCATGCTGACACTGTTCAAGGCGACCCCGTTATTGCTGTTGCGACCCCGCTGGCCGAGTGCGTGCGCCTATCAAACGTGCGCGCGGGAATCGAATCCGCGGCGGGGAGTCAGGGCGGATAGGTCGAATCATGCGACGAGTCGAGCGATCGAGGACGGATCGCACCTAGTTTCTGTAAAGCATTATGTTGGCACACAGCCGCGACTCGGAAAAAGTGCCAGGCCAGAAAATCACCGCCGAGCGGCGAACCAGGGTGTCATGCGCGTGATGGCTTCCTGAACCTCGGCGGTGGACACAGCGAAGCTGAAGCGCATGAAGCCGCGCCCGTTCACGGGGTCGAAATCGATCCCCGGCGCGGTGGCGACGCCGGTGTCTTCCAACAGCTGTGCGCAGAAGGCGAGGCTATCGTCGGTCAGGTGGCGGATGTCGGCATAGATATAGAATGCGCCATCGGGCGGCGCGATACGATCAAGGCCGAGTGCGGGCAGAGCGTCGAGCATCAGCGCCCGGTTTGCGCGATAGGTTTCGACATGGCCTTCCAGCTCTTCTGCGCAATCAAACGCCACCAGCCCGGCGTGCTGCGCGAGTGAGGGCGGAGTGAGGAACAGGTTGCCCATCAATGCGCGCGTGGTTGCGGCATATCCCTCCGGCACGATCAGCCAGCCCAGCCGCCATCCGGCCATGCTGTAATATTTGGAGAAGCTGTTGACGATGAAGGCGTTGTCGCTGTGCCTCAGCGCGCTTTGCAAAGGGCCGACATAGCTCAGGCCGTGATAGATTTCGTCGGAGATGACGGTGATGGCCCGTTCTGCGCAAAGGCGGAGGATTGCTTCCATCTCCGCCTGCGGGATCACCGAGCCGGTCGGGTTTGCCGGGCTGGACAGGATCACGCCATCGGGCGCGGGGTCTAATGCTTCGAGGGCGGCGGCGGTAAGCTGAAAATGCGTGTCCGCGCCGCAGTCGATCTCCACCGGCTCCATGTAAAGGCCGCGCGTGACGTTGCGATAGGCGACATAGCCGGGGCGGGCGATAGCTATGCGCGCTCCCGGCTCGAACAGGGTCGTGAGCGCCAGCACCAGCGCGGGCGAGGCGCCGTTGGTGAGGAAAATGCGCTCCGGGTCGACCGCGCACTGATGATGCTCGGCGTAATAGCGCGCAATGCGCTCTTTAAGCGGCTGGCTCTCCCAATAACCCATCGGGTCATGATCCAGAACCCGGTGCGCAGCGGCGATGGCGGCGGCGGGGGCGCCGGTGGAGGGCTGGCCGAACTCCATGTGGATGATCGAGCGGCCCTGTGCCTTCAACTCATGCGCGCGGCGGCTGATCGCGATCGCGTGGAAAGGCTCGATCGTGCGGCTCAGCCCTCATCCCCCATGCGCAGCGCGGCTATGAATGCTTCCTGCGGGATCTGGACCGAGCCATATTCCCGCATCCGCTTCTTGCCTTCTTTCTGCTTGTCGAGCAGCTTTTTCTTGCGGCTGATGTCGCCGCCATAGCATTTGGCGGTCACGTCCTTGCGCATCGCGGCGATGGTCTCGCGCGCGATCACCTTGCCACCTATGGCCGCCTGAATCGGGATTTTGAACAGGTGGCGGGGGATGAGGTCTTTCAGCCGCTCGCACATATGCCGCCCGCGCGCTTCCGCCGCGCCGCGATGCACGATCATGGAAAGCGCATCGACCGGCTCGTTGTTCACAAGGATGCCCATCTTCACCAGATCGCCCTCGCGCGTGCCGATCTGGTGATAATCAAAGCTGGCATAGCCGCGCGATATGGACTTGAGGCGATCATAGAAATCGAACACCACCTCATTCAAGGGCAGCTCATAAGTGATCTGCGCGCGCCCGCCGACATAAGTGAGGTTTTTCTGGATGCCGCGCCGGTCCTGACAGAGCTTGAGCAGGCTGCCCAAATATTCGTCCGGCACATAGATCGTCGCCTCGATCCACGGTTCCTCGATCATGTCGATATGGTTCGGGTCCGGCATGTCCGCGGGGTTGTGCAGCTGAAGGATCTCGCCCTTCTGCATGTGGATGTCATACACCACCGACGGCGCAGTGGTGATGAGGTCGAGGTCATATTCCCGGCTCAGGCGCTCCTGGATGATCTCCAGATGCAGCAGGCCGAGGAAGCCGCAGCGGAAGCCGAAGCCCAGAGCAGCGGAAGTTTCCATCTCGAAGCTGAAAGACGCATCGTTAAGACGCAGCTTGCTGATGCTGTCGCGCAGCTTTTCAAAGTCATTTGCGTCGACCGGGAACAAGCCGCAGAACACCACCGGCTGCACCTCTTTGAAGCCGGGGAGGGGCTTTGCCGCGCCGTTCTTCACCGTGGTGATGGTGTCACCCACGCGTGTCTGGCTGATGTCCTTGATCTGCGCGGTGATGAAGCCGATCTCGCCCGCTGCGATCTCGGGCAGTTGCTCGATCTTGGGCCGCATACAGCCGACGCGGTCGATCAGATGCTCGGTGCCGCCGATCATGAACTTGATCTGCTGGCCCTTTTTGATGACGCCGTTCATCACGCGCACGAGGATGACCACGCCCAGATAGGGATCATACCAGCTATCGACCAGCATCGCCTCCAGCGGTGCATCGCGGTCGCCCTTGGGCGGCGGAATCTTGGCGACAATGGCCTCCAGTATGTCATCGATGCCGATGCCCGATTTCGCGGACGCCAGCACCGCCTCGGACGCATCAAGGCCGATCACTTCCTCGATTTCCGCGCGGACCTTTTCCGGTTCGGCGGCGGGCAGGTCTATCTTGTTGATGACGGGAACGATCTCGTGATCATGCTCGATCGACTGATATACGTTGGCGAGCGTCTGCGCCTCCACGCCCTGCGCGGCATCCACCACCAGCAGCGCGCCTTCGCATGCGGCAAGGCTGCGTGAGACTTCATAGGCGAAATCGACATGGCCGGGCGTGTCCATGAGGTTCAGCTCATAGGTCTGGCCATCCTTCGCGGTATAATCAAGGCGCACCGTCTGCGCCTTGATGGTGATGCCGCGCTCTTTCTCGATATCCATATTATCGAGCACCTGCGCGGTCATTTCTCGGTCCGTAAGCCCGCCACAACGCTGGATCAGCCTGTCCGCCAGAGTGGACTTGCCGTGGTCGATATGCGCGATGATGCTGAAATTGCGGATAAGCGAGAGGTCTGTCATGGAGCGCGCGAATAGCAGGGGCGGGGCGCGCTGTCACGCCCTGCGGCATCATGGTGAACATGCTTGAGATTCCGCGCTTGTGTGATAGAGATCAACGCCGCAAAGGGTCCGCGGTCATCCCGCTAGCCTGACGGGTGCGCCGGCCTGCACCTGTCGCACGTCGATCGCCTGCGCAAACTGGACGCCCATTCTGTCATCGACCGACCAGCGCGTAACCGCGCTCACGGTCATTCCCTCCGCGATCTCGATGGAGAAGTTGGTTTCCGGGGGGACGTTCCACAGGCCCTCGATCATCGCGCCACCGGCAGAGATATTGCGCACGCGGCCGACATAGCGCTGGCCCTGATGATGGATCGCGACTGAGCGCAGCATGGACTGGCGGGGTGGACGGCTCGACTTGAAGCCGGAAGGCTGCGCTGTCGTGCCCATCTCTGCGAAGCGCATATTGATCTCTTCGCGCGAGCTGCCCTTGCCATATATGAAGCCTTGGATCTGAGAGACGCCAAGCGAGCGCAACAGCTCCAGCTCGTCATGCGTCTCAACACCCTCGGCGGTGGTATCCATACCCAGCGCATTGGCGAGGCTGACGATAGAGGTGATGATGGCTGCGTTGCGGTTGCCTGCCATCGCGGCGCCCCGCACAAAGCTCTGGTCGATCTTGATCTTGTCGAACGGTGCTTTCTTGAGATAGCCTAGCGAGGAATAGCCGGTGCCGAAATCATCGAGTGCGAGGCGCACGCCCAGTGATTTCAGTTGGGCGAACATTCTGTCGGTCTTTTCGCCCTCATTGATGAAGCAGCTTTCGGTGATCTCCAGCTCCAACCGCTGTGGGGCGAGGCCGGAAGAGGCAAGCGCGTTCATCACAATGCCGGGCAGGGCGGGGCTTGAGAACTGGATGGGCGAGACATTGACGGCGATGCGCGTTGTACTTGGCCATTGTGCGGCTGCGGCGCAGGCCGTGCGGAGCACCCACTCGCCCAAAATGCCGATCAAGCCTGCTTCCTCGGCTATCGGCACGAATATGGTCGGCGAGACAGGCCCACGCTCAGGGTGGTTCCAGCGCAGCAGTGTCTCGAAACCCACAACTTGGCCGGACTGGCTACTGACGAGCGGCTGATAGACCAGATGCAGCGCATTGTCCGCCAGCGCGGTGCGCAGGTCTTCCTCAAGCCGGCGACGGTCCTCCGCCTCGGCGTGCATATCTGACGAATAGAAACGATGAACGCCCCGGCCTGCGTCCTTTGCGGCATAGAGCGCGAGATCAGCATTGCGCACCAGCGCATCGGCGGTGCTGCCATCATCCGGGCAGACGGCGATGCCGACCGAGGCGCCGATGACGACCTGTGTGCCCTCAATGATATAGGGCTGAGAGAGAGCGGCGATGATTGCGTCGGCCAGCACGGCGAGCTTGGGCCGGTCCGCGCGGCCGGGCAGAACGACCTTGAATTCGTCTCCGCCCAGGCGCCCCACCATGCCGCGCTCTCCCACCACATGCTTCAGGCGGCGGCTGACCTCGCGCAGCAGGGCGTCGCCCGCCGGATGTCCCATGGTGTCGTTGACGTTCTTGAAGCGATCGAGATCGAGGAGGAACAGCGCACATTCACCAGCGCCTCCGCGAGCATCGACTACTGCCTGCTCCAGCGCGCGCTGCATCTGTAGGCGGTTGGCGAGGCCGGTGAGCGAATCGAACTCTGCAAGGCGTGTGACCTCGGCCTGACTGCGCTTCATCTCGGTAAGGTCTGAGCCACTGCCGCGGAAACCTTGAAACTGGCCAAACTCGTTGACTGCCGGATGGCCGGATAGCGCCCACCAGCGTTCGTCCCCTTGCGTGGCCGCGCGCACCGCGACATCGCTGAAAGAGCTGCGCGAAGAGAGGTGATAGCCAAGCGTGCGGTTGCCCTCATGCTCGTCTGCCGCACCCATGTTGACGAGATCGGTGAGTTTCCTGCCGATCAGCGCGCCTTTTTCCGCACCGAGCGAGCGCTCCAGCGTGGGCGAGATATAGGCGAGCGCACCGCTGCGGTCTGTTTCCCAGAACCAGCCGCGGCCTGATTCCTCATAATCGTGGAGCAGCATTTCCGCGCGCTGATTGCGCTTGGTATTCGCCTGCTCGGAATAGCGGCGCGCGCTCTCGTACCGCGCCTGTAGCACCATAGACCCGCCAACGGCGAGCAGCAGGACGCCGATGAGAATATCGCGGCCCGGCATCGAGAGACTGAGCGTGCAAAGGGCCAGACCCACGCAATAGACAAAGCCCGGCGCACGGACATGGCCAAAAATACTCAGCGCGATCAGCGCCAGTGTCACCTGCCCGGCAAAAGGTGTGAACAGGCCGCCAGGAATCTGTTTGGGCAACGCGTTGAACCATAGACCGGTTAAGAGCGCTGTAGCAAACGACAGCGCGCAAATGAGCCACATCTGATACTGCGGCTTCAGCCTTATCGCTAGACGCCCTCCAGGCAGCAGCCACAGACACAGGCTGCACAGCATGGCCAGGCCCAGCGGCACGAGCTGTGACAGCTCGCCCATGTTCCCGACCAGTGCCGTCCGCCCTGCGCCGACAATGATGCAAATCTGCGCCATTATGAACAGCGGCCATGCGCGGGATACCGCGCGCATCCCTTGCATCGCCCATTCCGGCGAGGTGCCATCCGCGTTGTCAGCCAGCCCCAATGACGCGAGGATAGCTGGCGAGTCGATGTTGGTGTCGCTATGTTTGATTCTGGTTCGCGCGATCGTCATGCCTGATCCATTGCCGGGAAACATTTACCATCCGGTTTATTGCGGCATGCGGAGCAGTCTCCAGCACATGATTTTACATCTTGCGGCAGGCGTGAGTGATTCCCGCTTGCGGTGCCGCCAACACGCGATAGCATGGCGCAAACATAATCACGCGGGGGCATCGGATGCGGCATATAGCGATCATCGGGTCAGGGCCGGCGGGCTATTATACCGCGGAGGCATGCCGGAATATCTTCGGCGATGGCGCGCGGGTGGATATTATCGACAGGTTGCCGGTTCCTTTTGGCCTCATTCGTACCGGGGTGGCGCCGGATCATCAGTCGATCAAGGCTGTGGCCAAGCGCTATGAGGCCGTCGCGCTGACAGACACGGTGCGCTTTGTCGGCAATGTATCGATAGGGCAGGACGTCAGCATCGCGGAGCTGCAATCGCTGTATGACGCGGTGGTGATCGCGACCGGCGCGCCGCATGATCGCAAGCTGGAAATCCCCGGCGCAGACCTGCCCGGCGTGGTGGGCAGTGCGGCGTTCGTGGGCTGGTATAACGGCCACCCGGATTATGCGCGGCTCAATCCTTCATTGCACGGCATCCATGCGGTGGTAATCGGCAACGGCAATGTCGCGCTCGATGTTGCGCGCATACTCTCCAAGACCCCAGAGGAATTTGCGGGCAGCGATATCGTCGCCCATGCGCGCGAAGCGCTGGCGCAATCGCATATCCGCCATGTCACCCTGCTTGGGCGGCGCGGGCCGCATCAGATCGCGATGACGCCCAAGGAACTGGGCGAGCTGGGCAAGCTGGAGCGCGCCGCTCCCCGCGTCGACCCTGCGGACCTTCCCGAAGCCGGGGCAGATGCGCTGCTGGAGCCGGGCATGCGCAAGTCCGTCACGCTGCTGAGGGAGTTCGCCGCCAACCCGGTGGCGAAGCCTGTGACGATCGACTTTGATTTCTTCGCCATGCCGGTCGCGATCGAGGGCGAGGGGCATGCGCAGCGGGTAATCGTGGAGCGTACGGCGCTGGACGAGCGCTGCAACAGCCATGGCACCGGCGAGCGTTACAGTATCGATGCGTCACTGGTCATCAGTTGCATCGGCTATCAGACGCCCGCCATTGACGGCGTGCCTTATGAGCATGGGCGCGGCCGCTTTGCGAGCGACGAAGGGCGGATTTTGCCGGGTCTCTATTGCGTCGGCTGGGCAAGGCGCGGGCCAAGCGGCACGATTGGCACCAACAAGCCAGATGGTGTGATGATAGCCGACAAGATCGCGGCGGACATCGGCGAAGGCGCGGGCAAGGCCGGGCGGCAGGGACTGGATGCGCTGCTGGCCCAGCGCAATGTCGATGTCGTCACCTTCCGCGACTGGCAGAATATCGACACGGCTGAGATTGCGCGTGCCTTGCCGGGCAATCCGCGAGAGAAGTTCACCGACATTTCCGAGATGGTGCGCGCCGCCACCGGGAGATGACCGGCGCACTTCACGCGCATCCCCCAAGGATTTCCTAAGATTTTCGGGCTATGGGGAGCTATGGATATGGCCTCTCTCCCCCTTGCGAACCGCGTCGCCGGCGCTCCCGCCATTGCGGAGTGGCACTTGCTCGCGGCGCATGCGGCGGAGCCTAACCCCTTCTATCATCCGGCAATTCTTGTTCCTGCGCTCCGCCATCTGGAGGGTGCGGCTGATGTGCGGATCATCGAGGCGCGGAACAAGGACGGTGCGCTGACCGGTTTGATGCCGGTGGTGCCGAAGGCGCATCACGCGCGCTATCGCGTGCAAAACAGCACGAACTGGATGCACGGACAGTGCTTTTTTGGCGCGCCGCTGATGCAGGCTGGGGCGGAGGCGCAGGCATGGTCAGAGATATTGGCCGTGCTCGATGCAGCAGGCTGGGCGGGGCACTTCCTGCATTTCGACGGGCTGGACGCAGACGGGCCGGTAGCCACAGCACTGGAGCGGCTCTGTGCCACGCAAGGGCGGGGCTGCAAGCGCATTGCCAGTCATGAGCGCGCGATGCTGCGTTCTTCGCTCGATGCCGATGCCTATTGGGAAACGCATGTCCGCGCAAAAAAGCGCAAGGAGATCCGGCGGCTCATCAACCGGCTGGCGGAGCTTGGACATGTGACGCACCGTCGTCTCGCCAACGAAGACGACGCATCGCAATGGGCTGAAGACTTCATCGCGCTGGAAGGCGCGGGCTGGAAGGGCGCGGAGGGCACCGCGCTCGGCAATGCGCGCGAGACCCGCGCTTTTTTTCGCGATGCCATTGCCAATGCCGCGCAGGACGGCCTGCTCGATATGTTGCGGATCGATGTCGACGCAGCACCCATCGCGATGCTTGTCAACTTCCGGCTCGGGCGCGGCGCGTTCAGCTACAAGATTGCCTTTGACGAGAAATTTGCCCGCTTCTCGCCGGGCATCTTGATCGAGATCGACAATATGCGCGCGGCACTGGCCGACTCAAGCCTCGATTGGTCGGATAGTTGCGCGGCGCCGAACCACCCTATGATCGACGGCATCTGGGCGGAGCGGCGGCGCATTGTGCAGTATCGTGTGGCGCTGAAGGGGCGGGGCTTGCAGCGCCTCACCCGCCGCGCGGCCTTCGCAGGCATCGGCATAGTGGAAGACAGTATCAGTTCGATGAAAGGAAGACGGCCATGAGCCTTCATCAACCTATCAACGAGGGCAAAGCCGCGCCCTTCGCCTTTGATGAGGCGGCGCGCGCCGCTTTTGGGGCGGCTTACCCCGACCGGCACACGCATCTGCATCACCGGCTGGCGGAGCATCCGCTGCTCAGCCTCACCGCGCTGGCGCAGCTGGCGGAGCGCATGCCTGCGGACCGGGTGGAATATAATCGTGGCGACCTGCCGCTTGGTATCCGGCCGGAGGATACCCCCGCCAATGGCCTGACGCTGGGCGAAACCATCCGCACGATCGATAGCAACGGCAGCTGGGCGGTGCTCAAAAATGTCGAGCGCGACCCCGCCTATGGCGCGCTGCTCGATGCCGCGCTGGAGGATCTGCGCCCCCTGGTCGAGGCGCAGACCGGGCCGATGCTCCACCGCGAAGCGTTCATCTTCCTCACCTCGCCGGGCAGCATCACGCCATTTCACATGGACCCGGAGCACAACATCCTGCTCCAGATCCGCTCTGACAAGACGATGCATGTCTTCCCAACGCATGACGCGGAAACCGTGCCGCCCAGACAGGCCGAGAGCTTCGCGCGCGGCGGGCATCGCAACCTTGTGTGGGAGGATCGGTTCATGAACCGGGCGAGCGCGGTGCATCTTGCGCCGGGTGAGGCGGTGCTGATGCCGGTTAAGGCGCCGCATTTCGTGAAGAACGGCGATGGCGTTTCGGTCAGCTTCTCGATCACATGGCGCTCTGAGCGCAGCGTGGCGGAGGGCGAGCTGCACAGCCTCAACGCCCGTCTTCGCGCGCGCGGATTGCCGCTCGTGAAGGTCGGGCGCAAGCCGGAGCGGCAGTGGATCGGCCGGGCGCTGTTCCGGCTGGTGAACCGGCTAGGCTGGGCGGTTTAACTTTATCCGCGGCATGTGTGACGGGGGCGATTGATTGGGCAATCCCTAAAAAATGTGGGCATAGATGGTGCAAGTATAGATGGTGCAAGTGAAGTCTGCATCGTACCGTTCAGAGTTTTGTGTAAAATCCGCGTCACAATCATGCTCTGCAGTTTTCGCAATATTCTCTCCATATATCAATGGATTTATTAAAGGCATCGTCGATTCCTTTCAGAAATAAATCTGCAGAAACAGACATTTTTCTTTTTGAAGATCGGATTGAATATACGTCAGTGACCATTTCCGGATACGCAATCTCCCTAGCGATAAGGTGGTCATATTCACCCATCATGCTGGATACAGGAAGTAATGTAACCCAGTCGCTGATCTTTACCAGATCGATAATGGCCGGGATCATTTCGATTTCGATGGATCGGCTTATTGGGATTGATTCAGCCTGAATATATCGATCCAGAATACTACGGAGCGGGTAGTGTGACGGCACAATCAGTTTGAGAGGAGCTATCTCAGCCAAATTGATACGACCCGGTGGCAATTCCGTGTTGTTTCGCGAGGCAATTAGAACAATCGGTTCAATAGCGATCCGGCTGATGATGAGCCGATCATCGGTCGGCGGAGCAAGTGTAATAGAAAAATCAACCTCGCCACGAATCGTAAGATCAACTAGTCTATGCGGGAAAATCTCAATTATACTCAGATCAACCTCAGGATATTCCTCCAAAAAACGGGGAATAAATGTGAAAAACATGGATTTTGCAACTCTGGGCGGCAAAGCGACGCGTAGAGGTCTGCGATTATCCGATATCTCTCCGGAAACAGCCTTGCGCGCCGCTTCGAGGTCTACCAGCACTTTTTGCAGGCTAACATAGAGGCCGTGCGCCGCAGTTGTAGGGGTAACGCCTGCGGCGCTACGTTGAAAAAGAATTGTCTTGAGATCCGTTTCCAGGTTACGGATCGCGACGCTTATGCTGGGCTGGGCGGTGTTCAGCCGCGCTGCTGCCTTGTTGATGCTGCCCTCTTCGTAAACAGCACAGAATGCCTTGATGAGCCGAAAGTCCATAAGGCTAAATTATGAGCAGGTAATTTACTTCGCGCTACCTGTTTCTAGCGGATTGGAACTGGGCGGGGCTGCCAGACTGGCTATGACAAGCAATGAGCTTATATATCAAACATATACCCGCTATACATTTATGTTGTCTTCCAGGTCTGACATGGGCGCCTCTTAATGCTCTGAGCTTGCGGTACACGGTGGCCGCATTCCATCATCCTTTGTCGACAGGGCCTGACCACATGATGAATCTGATAACAGTTCCGACTTCTACCGGTGGCGCAGTAGGCGGCTGGCGGCATCCCGATGCTTGGCGCGATACAGTGATGAACCTCGATCATATGATTTCGTGCGCTAAGACAGCCGAGCGAGGGAAGTTCGACTGCGTCTTTTTTGCTGACGGAAATGGTGTCCGTGACATAAGTAATCCCGTCCTTTTTGAAGCACTAAGGGACCGGGCGGTTAGCTTTGAACCCGTAACGCTGCTTGCTGCGCTGGCGCAGCACACACAAGATATAGGCCTGGTAGCAACTGTGACCACCACCTATGAAGAGCCTTACACTGTTGCACGTAAATTCGGGTCTTTGGATCATTTGAGCAAAGGCCGCGCGGGATGGAATATCGTCACCACAGCTAGGCCGGGCGATGCCAGGAACTTTGGTCGAGACAAACATATGCCGCGTGAGGAACGTTATCCGCGCGCGGATGAATTTCTCGACGTGGTAAAGGGCTTGTGGGATAGTTGGGCAAGCGATGCATTTGTACAAAACCGTGAGACAGGACAATATCTGGACAGTACCCGTGTCCACACCCTCAACCATGAAGGCCGGTATCTCAAGGTTAAGGGGCCGTTGAATGTTTCGCGGCTCCCACAGGGATATCCGGTCATGTTTTCAGCTGGCCAATCGGAACTTGGACGTGAACAAGCCGCTAAACATGCAGATTGCCTGTTCGCGATTACCCCCTCCAAGGAAGACGGCATTGCTCTAATGGAGGATGTTAAAGGCCGGTTGTCAAAATATGGCCGTAGCCCAGAAGCATTCAAGATCATTCCGGGAAGCGGCGTTTTCGTTGGCCGAACTGCTGAGGAAGCAGATGAATATCATGAGTGTTGATTTTCATTGAGAGTTGACCCGGTGTGGGGAGTAATTTCCACTGAGAAGTGACCCATGTTTGAACGCTTCCCTGTCTTTGGTGATCAGGGGATATTGGAGTGTTGGACATGGCGTTATTG
>NZ_SBKP01000018.1 GCF_004122115.1 Sphingobium fluviale | reverse complement strand
TGCCGGAAAACCCGCCAAAATCGCCATCACAGCCATCATGCGAAAGCTCATCGTCACCGCAAATGCGCTACTCAGGGCAGATCGTCTCTGGACCACAGCATGCGCTTGACCATCACGGATACTCTAAAGCCAGAACGCCATCGACCAATCCGAGCAGCAGCATGATGTCGGCCTCGCGCGAAAGGCGGTGGTCACCCTCTTTCACCAGCAACAGCTGAACATCCCCAGAGCGCAGACGCGCCGCCACTTTTACCGCGATCTCCCATGGCACAACATCGTCTGCCTGCCCATGCAGCAAGCGCACCGGGCAATCGAGCGCGATCTCACTTCGCAAAAGCCGGTTCGCCTCGCCCGATTCCCAGAAGGCCAGCGTTGTCACCATGCCGCCACCCTCATATTCCGATGGCTCTATGATGCGGCCATGGCGGCGCAGCGCGGCTTTCTGCGTCTCCGTAAAGCCCCAATCGGTAAAATCCGGCGCGGCGGCGATGCCGATCAGGCCTGCCGCACGCTCTGGCATTTGCAAGGCCAACAACAGCGCCAGCCACCCGCCCATCGAGGAACCGATAGGGATGATATCACCTTCCGGCCAGACATGGCGGATCAGCGCCAGCGCGTCGTCGCGCCATATATCCAGCGTACCGTCCTCGAATCGGCCTCCGCTCGATCCGCAGCCCGAATAATCGAGTAGCAGGCACGCCCGCCCGCCCGCGCGCGCATGAGCGAACACCGCCTGCGCCTTGCCGCCTTCCATGTCGGAGCGGTAGCCAGGCAGAAATACCAGCAGCGGCCCTTCGCCCTGTGCATAGCGATAGGCGAGCCTGATCCCGTCGGCGCGGGTGAAAAACGATGGGGCAGCAATCTGGGATTCTGTCATATCATATCTATGACGGGAGCCACCCCGACCTTACAAGCCCATTCCCATCGCAGGTTTCACATTTCGGTCACGCTTGCACATTGTCTTCAGCGCCTGCCACTGGACTGAGTCAAGAGCAGGCGTATAGGCGCGCCCCTTGACGTGCGCTTTGGTGAACAACTCCGCCCGGCTGCGCGATGTCGGATGACTGCCAAACCAGTTTGCGGCTTCTACGGCTTCAGATTCCACCGACCCGTCTTTGCCCGCTTTTTTATCGTCGCGCCTGTCGTCATCCAGAGGATCGAGGCGTTGAAAGAAATCAGCGGTGGGCAGTGGCGAGATGTTTGCCGCCTTCATTCTTTCAATAGCACTCAGGTCAGCAGAATGTTCCGCCTCCCGCCCATAGCTCAGACTGAGTAGCGCGTTGAGGTTGGAGCCCGCCGTTCCGTTCATCCCGCCAAGCAGCACCGAAAGACCCAGCTGCCGCAACAAGGCGGCCATCGTATCGCGATGTTCGACATGGCCCATCTCATGCCCCAGCACCCCGGCCACTTCATCGGGCGATTTGGCCTCCGCAATCAGGCCATCGAAAAGGATGATCCGGTGGCCGGGAAGAGCAATCGCGTTGACCATAGGAATATTCGCGATTTCGATTGTGCGGGCCTGCCCTTCAGGATCGACCTTGGCGATGAGCGCGTTGAGCGCAGCGTCCCCTTCCGGTGTGCGGCAGATCCGCCCCCCGAAATCACCGACCATTGCATCGCCCAAACCGTCTTCCCAGCTCTGCGGCACAAGCGGAGCGATCCACCCTGGCGCCTTCAGTCCGACAAACAGCGCCGCAGCCGCAACCGCAGCAAACGCCATGCTGGCCTTGCCCAGCCCAATGCGGTCGATAAATCCACCATAGCGAGCACGCTGCGGCAACAGCGGCACGATGTCCGCCGGGATCACGCCATCGGCAAAGCCGATGCGCCACCCCGGCTCGGTGGCATGGCCGAACACGGCATCCCGCCCGGCAATATCGAGCGCACGGAGATCGACCCATGCCCACGGCCCGCTCTCCCACCCCTCGCCGATCAGGCGAAAGGATGCCGCATCGCCGACAAGGCGCGGGTGCCAGCGATTGGCGTTGCGGCCATCATAATGCCAGACTGCGGTCTCGATCATGACAGCTCAGAACGCGCCGACATCCATTGCATCGAGCAAGCCCTCGCCATGCCTGGATTCGCGTGTGCTCGATTGCGTAAGGGCATCAAGGTCTATCTCGCCATAGGCTTCGAGGTGGGTGATGAAGAACTTCCAGTGGCGATATTGGAGGAAAAGCCAACCAACACCCAGTGTTGCGACTACAAGCAATATATCTCCGAAAAACAGCTTCAGCCAGTCGTCGGTCGTCGCCTCAAAGCGAAAGTCAATATTTTCCAGCCTGAGCGCCCCTATCCCTTCCCGCAGGAACGCGGCGTAATAAGCAAGCGCTATCAGACCAAGCAAGGCGTAGACGCCCAGAATGATCACCAACATCGCAATGAAGGCAATGGCTGGCGGATAATTCGTATGCAGAAATGTCGAACCAACCCACGTGCCCCGCGTCGCGAGCACCGCGAAGACACCCAGAGCGAGAAGGAAAGGGGCAAGGTAAAACAAGAGAAATCGCATGAATACAGGACGTACTTTTGCTTCAGCTATAAAACCGTGAGGCCCAAAAGACATCTTGTTCCAGCGTTCGTTCCACAGCGAGATCATCGACCATGGGACCATCAGATAGAGGGGCACCATCCCGCATATAGTCTTCCAGATATACGACCAGCCATATTTCCAGCCGCCATCATCCGCGCCGCCGCGGATGCCATGCCAGTATGTGCGGCTGAGACGATAGCGCAGCGCCCGGAATCTGGCGACGCCGCCGAGATAGAAGATCAGGAACACAGCGCTAACTGCTAGCGCACCTGCTACCCCGCCCATGCCACGGATCACCAGCGCCTGCACGCCGAACTGGAGGAATAGAAACGGCAAGCCGATCAGCGCCAGCACCATCAGGAAACCCTTGAACAGCTCTAGCCCCGTGCCGGTCCATTCCAGACTATCGTCAATGAAACGGGTGCGGGACCATAAATAGCGCCGTGTGCGGGTGGTCGCCCAAAACCGATAAAAGCCCAAAGTCACGATCGTCAGCAACAGGTTGCTGAATGCTATCGGCGCATATTCCTTCCAGCTGCCTTCAAACGCGAAGGCGCTGCCGCTGTGCTCGTCCATCCTTACCCCCCGGTATATGTGTGGGCGGAGTGAACTGCGCCTTGCCCCCTTAGTCAAGCAATAACGGGTCGCGGGCCGGCGAGGGGCTGCTTTATATTGACACTAGCCCGTGTCCGCTTAAGGACCGCGATGGACCAACCCCGCATTTGCAAGCGATACATCATGACCGCGCTCATCACGATCACCCTGCCCGATGGTTCCTCCCGCGAAGTAGCGCCGGGCACAACCCCGGCGGATATTGCCGCGGCCATCGGCCCCGGCCTTGCCAAGGCGGCGCTGGCGGCGCGCGTGGACGGCGCGCTGGTGGACATCACCCTGCCGCTGGAGCGCGACGCAAGCCTTGCGCTCGTCACCGCGCGGGATGAGGCCGATGCACTGGAGCTGGCGCGGCACGACTATGCGCACGTGCTGGCGGAAGCCGTGCAGGCACTGTGGCCCGATACGCAGATCACCTTCGGCCCTTCGACCGACGATGGCTTTTACTATGACTTCGCGCCGGGTGCGCACGGCCCGTTCACAGAGGATGATCTACCGGTCATAGAAGCGAAAATGCGCGAGATCATCGCGGCGGACAAGCCTCTGCGCCGCGAGGTTGTGGCGCGCGACGATCTCATCGCCAAATGGCGCGCGGCGGGCGAGATGTTCAAAGCCGAATGGGCGGAGGAATTGCCGCAGGATGAGGAACTGAGCATCTACTGGTCTGGCGACAATTGGTCCGACATGTGCCGTGGCCCGCATCTCGCCTCCACCGGCAAGCTCGATCCCGCCGCCTTCAAGCTGATGCGCGTATCGGGCGCATATTGGCGCGGCGACCAGAAGAATGCCCAGCTCTCGCGTATATATGGCACCGGCTGGCTCAACAAAAAGCAGCTCGATGCGCATCTGACGCGCCTTGAGGAGGCCGCGAAGCGCGACCACCGCCGGCTGGGGCAGGATATGAACCTGTTTCACCTCCAGTCCGAGGCGCATGGCAGCGTGTTCTGGCATCCGAAGGGCTTCGTGATCTATCGCGAGCTGGAAGCCTATATGCGCCGCGCGATTGATGGCGCGGGCTACAAGGAAGTCAAAACCCCGCAGGTGATGGACGCGCGCCAGTGGGAGCAGTCGGGCCACTGGGGCAAATATCGCGAGAATATGTTCGTCATCCCTGACGAGGTTCCGAACACCGAGGACGAAGGGCCGATCATCTCCGGCGATGCCGACTGGATGGCGCTGAAGCCGATGAACTGCCCCGCGCATGTGCTGATCTTCCGGCAGGGCATCAAGAGCTATCGCGATCTGCCGCTGCGGCTCTACGAAAACGGCTGTTGCCACCGCAATGAGCCGCATGGCGCGCTCCATGGCCTGATGCGCGTGCGTCAGTTCACGCAGGACGATGCGCATATCTTTTGCCGCGAGGACCAGATTGTCGAGGAAGTGCGCGCCTTCTGTGCGCTGGCGGATCGGATCTATCAGGATTTCGGTTTCAGCTATTCGATCAAGCTGGCGCTGCGGCCAGAGCAGCGCTTCGGCACCGAAGAAATGTGGGATAAGGCCGAAAGCGAGCTGCGCGAGGCAGTGCGCTCCGCTGGCCTCGCCAGTGCCGAGCATGGCTGGGAAGAGCTGCCCGGGGAAGGCGCTTTTTATGCGCCCAAGCTCGAATGGCACCTGACCGACGCGATTGGCCGCACCTGGCAGGTCGGCACCATCCAGTCGGACCGGGTGCTACCCGACCGGCTCGACGCCGCTTATGTGGGCGAGGATGGCGACAAGCATCGCCCGGTGATGCTCCACCGCGCGATTTTCGGCAGTTATGAGCGGTTTATCGGCATATTGATCGAGCATTATGCGGGCAAGCTGCCGCTGTGGCTCGCGCCGGTGCAGGCTGTGGTCGCGACCATCGTGTCTGACGCGGACGACTATGCGCAGCACGTGGTAGAGTGCCTGAAAGCGGCAGGCATCCGCACCGAGATCGATCTGCGCAACGAGAAGATCAACTACAAGGTGCGCGAACACAGCCTCGCCAAGGTGCCCAATCTGCTGGTGGTAGGCAAGCGTGAGGCCGAGGAAGGCAAGGTTGCGCTGCGCGTGCTCGGCGCTGATCAGCCGCAGCAGATCATGACGCTGGATGAGGCGGTCACAGCCCTTGCTAACGAGGCATTGGCACCCGATATGCGCTAAGGCGATGATGCGCGGCAGCAACAGCCGCGCTTTTCCGGTGTGCCAAAGTGCATGCCCCCTTTCCGTATGCGCGGAAAGGCGCTAAAAGCTGGCTTTCGTAACCACAGGAGACACTGCTATACCACCCCCGACGATGCGCCGCCCGCTGGCGCCGCCCCCACCCAAATCTGGCCCCCGCTATAACGAGTTCATCACCGTCCCCAAGGTACGCGTGATAGACGAAAACGGCGAAAATCTGGGTATTCTCTACACCCGCGAAGCGATTGAGCAGGCCGCAGAAGTGGGCCTGGATCTGGTTGAGGTGTCCCCCACGGCAGACCCGCCGGTCTGCAAGTTTCTCGATATCGGCAAGTTCAAGTACGAGGCGCAGAAGAAGGCGAATCTCGCGCGCAAGACCCAGCGGACGCAGGAGATCAAAGAGATCAAGATGCGCCCGAACATCGATGATCATGATTATGACACCAAAATGCGGTCGGTCGTGAAGTTTCTCGGCGAGGGTGACAAGGTGAAGGTGACGCTGCGTTTTCGCGGGCGTGAGCTGTCTCACCAGCAACTTGGCATGGCGCTTCTTCAGCGTGTGGCGGAAGAAACGGCCGAAACCGCCAAGGTAGAGGCTTATCCGCGCATGGAAGGCCGACAGATGCTGATGGTGCTATCACCTAAGTGAGCGAACTTTGGGGCGGCTTTGCCTTGCCGGACACCGCCCCCCATCTTCCTCCCGATGATTTCCTGATGCTCCGATACCCAAAATCGGGCGCGCTGCTACGCGAGCTGTTTGTGCGCCTTGCGGCTGAGATTCCCTGGCGGCAGGAAAGCATTATCCTCTACGGCAAATGTCACATGCAGCCGCGCCTGTTATGCTGGATGGGTGATCCTGAATGTGCTTATCGGTATTCTGGGATTCTGCACAAGCCCCAGCCATGGCATCCGCTGGTGAGCGGCATACGCGCGCATGTGGAGGCGCTGGCCGGCGCGCGCTTCAACTGCGTACTGCTCAACCACTATCGCGACGGGCAGGACAGCATGGGTTTTCATGCCGATGATGAGCCGGAACTGGGCGCGCAGCCGGTGATCGCCTCCTTGAGCCTCGGTGCGGCGCGCGCAATGCACCTGCGGCATCGGCGGGACCGAGCGCTGCCAACGCAGAAACTCGTTCTAGCCGATGGTGACCTGCTTGTCATGCGCGGCAACAGCCAGTGCGACTGGAAACACGCCATCCCGAAGTCGCGCAAGGCTTTAGGGCCGCGGATCAACCTGACCTTTCGGCTGATCCGCTTCCCGTCCCTTACTTGAGGGCGGAGCAAGCTTCCTGGATGCGGGTGCAGGCCTTTTTCAATACCTCTTCCGACGTTGCATAGCTGATGCGGAAGGCGGGCGAGAGGCCGAAGGCTCCGCCATGCACTGCCGCGACCCGCGCCTCGTCCAGGAAATAGCCGATCAGCTCTTCGTCGGTGGTAATCTTCTGCCCCTTGGGCGTGGTCTTGCCCATGAGGCCGCTGGCATCGGGATATACATAAAACGCGCCCTCCGGCACCGGGCAATCCAGGCCAGGTGCGTCGTTCAACATCGCTACCACAATGTCGCGCCGCTTCTTGAAGGCCGCATTGCGCTCTTCAAGAAAATCCTGATCGCCGGTCAGCGCCGCAACCGCCGCTGCCTGGCTGATCGAGCAAGGGTTGGAGGTGGACTGAGACTGAAGCTTGCTCATCGCCTTGATGATCCACTCCGGTCCGCCCGCAAAGCCGATGCGCCAGCCGGTCATCGCAAACGCCTTGGAGCAGCCGTTGACGGTGAGCGTGCGCTCATACAGATCAGGGCATACCTGCGCGATCGTGGCGAAAGGGGTCTGCGCGTACCAGACATGCTCATACATATCATCTGTCATCACCAGCACATGCGGGTGGCGGAGCAGCACCGCGCCCAGTTCTCTCAGTTCCTCAGCGCTATAGGCCGCGCCCGACGGGTTGGATGGAGAGTTCAGCAGCACCCATTTTGTGCGCGGGGTGATCGCCGCCTCAAGCTGGGCCGGGGTGATCTTGTAGCCCTGGCTCGCCGGGCCTTCTATGAACACCGGGGTGCCGCCCGCGAAGTTCACGATGTCTGGATAGCTCACCCAATAGGGCGCAGGGATGATAACCTCGTCACCCGCGTCAACAGTGGCCACCAGCGCGTTGAACAGCGTGTGCTTGCCGCCAGCGTTCACGCTGATCTGGTTCCGGGCATAGACGAGGCCATTGTCTCGCTTGAACTTGTGAGCAACCGCATCCTTGGCTTCAGCCGTGCCGTCGACATCGGTATATTTCGTCTGCCCACCACGGATCGCGGCAATCGCCGCATCCTTGACGAAATCGGGCGTGTCGAAATCCGGCTCGCCCTGAGAGAGACCTATAACGTCGACACCCTCGCTTTTCAGCTTGTTGACCCGCGCACTCATCACGAGCGTCGCGGAGGGTTGGATACGGCCGAGTGCGGCGGAGGTCCGGGTCATTATGGGGCTTTCTCTATGGAAGTGCTAATGATGCTGCGCCCTTTAGCGCCGGTTGGCGGCGGGAGCAACCATGCTGCGTCTGCGAAAGTGTCAGCGCAGGAGTTGGGCGGAGACCATCCCCCGTGCGGCATTGCCGATAAAGAAGCCTCGCTCCAGATCATAGGGCCGTAAATCACCCTCTACCGCCTCTCCCAGCGCGATCAGGCTGGCGCGCAACACGCCGGGCAACAATCCTCGCGCAAGCGGCGGCGTCACCAGTCGGTCGCCACGCTCAACAAAAATATTGGTGAAGCTGCCCTCTGTCAGATAGCCCTCATCATCAGTCAGCACCACTTCATAGGTGCCACCGATGGCCAGCGCGTCACGATAGGGACCACGCTCGGTCGTCTTATGTCTCAACCTCCAGTCACCGGCGGGGACGGGGCGCTTTACCAGCGCCACTTGCATGATTGGCTGGGGCCAGGTGAGATGCCTGCGCACCTCTGTCGAAAGCGCGCCGCCGCGTGAGGCGAGCAGGCGGACCCGGCTCCGTTCGCGTAGGCGGAAGGTTGCTGCCTGAAGCTCGTTGCGCGCACCATGCCTGTCAAAGGCGAAACCCAGTTCATCGGCGCTGCGCTTGATTCGGGCAAGATGATGCTCCAGCAGCGGCATGCCCTCGGCGGGGTCGAAAGCGATGGTCTCCACCAGGTCAAACGGGACGGATTCAGCCTCTGTCATTCACGCCCCCGGTGAGGAACCGCGACTTGTCCAGACATTCTTGCCACTCACTTTCCGCTTCGGAGTCTGCAACCAGGCC
The DNA here is from genome assembly GCF_004122115.1 of Sphingobium fluviale. Classification (GTDB taxonomy): domain Bacteria; phylum Pseudomonadota; class Alphaproteobacteria; order Sphingomonadales; family Sphingomonadaceae; genus Sphingobium; species Sphingobium fluviale. The sequence continues at coordinate 34,958 of NZ_SBKP01000018.1, read as the reverse complement.
CGACCCAAGCCCGATCACCCCCTGCTTTGCTCCCTTTTTGACGCAAATCGTACGGATGGCAACATTGAAGGAGGCATTTCCGGCCTGATCAATCACGCCGATCGTCCCGGTATAGGGGCCGCGTGCGCAAGTTTCGGTCGCGTGGATAATCTCCATCGCCCTGATCTTGGGCGCGCCGGTGATCGAGCCGCACGGGAAAAGGGCGATAAGCGCGTCCACCGCACCCAGCCCGCCGCGAATCTGCGCTGTAACGGCGGAGGTCATCTGGTGCACTGTGGGATAGCTCTCGATAGTGAACAATTCAGGCACGGCAACGCTGCCCGGAGCAGCGATGCGGGAAAGGTCGTTGCGCAGCAGGTCGACAATCATCAGGTTCTCAGCGCGTTGCTTGGGGTCTGCCTGCAGCGCAGCGGCATTGGCGGCGTCTCTTGTGGGGTCGACGTTACGCAGCGCGGTGCCCTTCATCGGGCGGGTGACGAGATGCTCCCCCTCCAGCGCAAAAAACCGCTCCGGTGAGAAGCTTAAGAGCCAGTGATCTCCGGTGAACAGGAGTGCGCCATGCCCCGCTGCCGCCTGGGGGCGGATCGCGCTATAGAGAGCTGCCGGGTCGTCTCCCACATCCACTCGGCAGGGAAAGGTGAGGTTCGCCTGATAGATGTCGCCCGCGATGATGCTGTCCCGGATTGCGGCGAAGGCGGTAGCATAATCTGCGTACGCCAGCAGCGGCGCCGCTGTTGCCGGCGTGCTGGCCGCTTGTGCAGAAAAGAGCGCTGGAACATGCTCTGGCGCGATGTCTTCGACCCGTGAGAACAATCCGAACCACAAGAGCGGCGGGTCATCTTTTCTCCGGCGCGTACTCAGCCCGGCAAGGCGCGGTTCGAGCGCATAGCCCGCTTCATAGCCCATAAAACCTGCCGCATGCAGACCCTCCCCTTGCGCCGCGCGCAGACGCTCCAGCGCCGGGGCGACATCTGCTATCCGCTCCGCGCGCACGATGGCCGCCGGATCGGTATAGAGCCGCGCCGGACGAGTGGCGCTGCCGGGGCGGGCGTCATCGAGCAGTACGAACGGCGTGGAAGGAAGGCGCGAACCCATATATTGCCCTATCGCAGGCCACTCCCTGCCATTCCAGCATTATTTGCCCTGCTCTCTGGCCCCCGCCAGGCCTTGCCTAGCCGCACGCACCAGCCTATCGCGGGGGCATGTCTTCTGACGAGCCAAAGCCTGCCCGCCCCTTGTGGCCTGCCCTCAGGCATGGGCTTGCCGGTCGGTGCCCCGCATGCGGTGAAGGCCGGTTGTTCGCGCGCTTCCTAAAGCCCGTAGCGGCTTGCCCTCGCTGCGCAGAGGCACTGGAGGGTCATCAGGCCGATGATTTTCCTGCCTATATCGTCATCATCCTGCTCGGCCATATCCTGGTGCCGACGATGATTGAAGTGAACTATCTGTTCGCGATCCCGCTGGGTTGGCAGGCGGCAATCTGGCCCACACTTACCGCCGTGCTGGCGCTGGCCATGATTCAGCCGGTGAAGGGCGGCGTCATCGCCTATCAGTGGGCGCGACGCATGCACGGATTTGCGCGTGGCTGAACGGCGAACCCCATAATCATATTAGAGGCTGACCCTAAAAGCTCGGTCCCTGTACCGCGCCAGAGGGGGACTTCCTGGGCTGCGCGCTCTTGAAAATGTCGAGGATCGCGGGGCTGCGGCCATCGCGCACCGCATATTCGCGGGCTGACAAGCCCGCCATCAGGTCTTTCTTGTCCGGGTTCGCGCCCTTGGATACGAGCAGGCGCACCAGCGCTACGTCGTTAAGGTGAACCGCACGGATCAGCGGGGTCTCGCCGCTGCTGTTTGCCTTGTCTACTTGCGCGCCCTTGTCCAGCAGTGCCTGCGCGCCTTCCGCGAAACGAAGCTGTGCCGCAATCATCAGCGGCGTTGCTCCGCCGCCATCGGTAAGATTGGGGTTCGCGCCCTTCGCCAGCAGAAACTCGATCCAGCCTAGATCCCTGCGGGCAGTAACGATATGCAGCGCCGTCTGGTTGGTGCTCACATCGCGCGTGTTGATGATGGTGGAGCCGGGCTTGCCGAGATATTCCATCACCTTGCCGCCGTCCTGATCGCGCACGGCCTTGAGGAAATTATAGCTGTCCGAAAACTGCGCCTGCGCCAGCGCGGGCCAGATCAGCAACGATACGAGCACAGCAAGAAATATATTGCGCAGGGCGAAGGGAGCGAGCTTGGTGGCCATGGATCAGTTATGCCGCTTTTGATGCACGATTGGCAATTGCCAATTGCACCGTGACATTGCAAGGCTGGCTGCATGATGAACAAACCGATTTTACTCGCAGGGATTGGTAGCGCACTTTTACTGGCCGGGTGTAATCCGCCGGACGGAGGCTCTAATACGATGACCGCCGCGCCCGCCGAGACGGACCTGCGCGGCGCCAGCATCGGTGGGCCGTTCACCCTCACCGATCAGGATGGCAAGCCGCGCAGCTGGACCGATTTCAAAGGGCAGTACCGCATCGTCTATTTCGGCTATATTTATTGCCCCGATGTCTGCCCGGTGGATTTGCAGCGCATAGCCCAGGGCTTAAAGCTGTTCGAACAAAAGGCGCCGGAGCGCGCGGCGAAGGTGCAGCCGATCTTCATTTCGGTGGACCCGGAACGGGACACGCCTGAAACGATGAAGACCTATGTGGCGGCCTTCCATCCGCGTCTCATCGGCCTCACGGGCACGCCCGACCAGATTGCCGCTGTCGCGAAGCAGTACGTCACGGTCTACAGCAAGGTCGAACAAAAAGGCACCTCCGGCTATCTTATCAGCCACACGCGCACACCCGCGCTGTTTAGCCCCGATGGCGCGCCGCTCGTCATGTTGCCGGTGGACGACACCACCACATCGCAGGCGGAAGGCACGCCGCAGCAGATAGCCGACGGGCTCGATCGCTGGGTGAAATAGCGCAGATGAGCGCAGCCCTGCGCCCCCGCTTCTGGGAGTTGCCGCTTGATGCGCTCTCCAGTGCGGAGTGGGAGGCGCTGTGTGACGGGTGCGGCAAATGCTGCCTGCACAAGGCGGAGGATGAGGACACCGGGCGGGTCTATTTCAGCGATATTCGTTGCAAGATGCTGGATGGCGACTGTGGGCGCTGTACAGACTATGCGCACCGGCACGCGCATGTGCCCGATTGCGTGACGCTGACGCCAGAGACCGTTGGGGAGATCGTCTGGCTGCCGCGCACCTGCGCATACAGGCTGCGGCACGAGGGGACGGCACTGCCTCCATGGCACTATCTTCTCTGTGGAGACAGGGAGGCGGTGCATACGGTGGGCGAATCGGTGCGCGGCTGGACCGTGGCCGAGGCGGAAGGGCAGGACATTGAGGATCATCTCGTTTCGCGCCCGATCTGAAGGGGCTACTCCGCCTATGCTTGATGTCGCGGGGCGGGCAATGCCCATCATCGTGCGGCGCCATGTGCAGGCCAAGGGATACAGGCTGCGCTATGATGCGGCGCGGGAGGAGCTGCGCCTCACCATGCCCGCGCGTGGGCGGCTGCGCGCGGCGCTTGACTGGGCGGCGACCCAGAAAGGGTGGATAGCGGCTCAGATAGACACCTCGCCGCAGCCCGTGCAGCTGGCTGCGGGCGTGACCGTGCCGGTGGAGGGGCTGGAGCGGGAGATCATCTGGAACAGCGCACGCCCGCGCGCGCCAAGGCTGGAGGAGGGGTGCATCATACTCGGTGGGCCGGAGGACACGGTTGGCCCGCGCGTCGTCCGCTGGCTCAAGGTCTGTGCGCTGGAGCGGCTGCGCGCTGAAACCTATGACATGGCAGAGGGGGCGGGACTGACGGTGGCGTCCGTCTCGGTCGGCGATCCGCGCGGGCGCTGGGGCAGCTGCGCGTCATCAGGCGCGATCCGCTATAGCTGGCGGCTGATCCTCGCTCCGCCCGATGTGCGCCGTGCCACGGTGGCGCATGAGGTGGCGCATCGGCTGCACATGGATCACAGCCCCGCCTTCCACGCCGCGCATCGCGACCTTCTGGGCGAAGACCCCGCGCCCGCGCGGCAATGGCTTCGCGAGCATGGCCGGGCGCTGCACCGGTTTATCGGATAACTCGTTTACGGCTTCGGCTGGCGTGGCCTGCCCAGCACATCGTCGATCCAGCGCTGATCGAGCTTGCCTTGCCGCGGTTCGTCGACAGGATCGAGGTTGCCATCCGGGTCATTCGGATAGCGGTCTTGCGGGCCGTTGGGCAGCGGATTGCCGTCCTCGTCAGCATAGCTCACGTCGTCCGCATTGCCGTAATACGCCTCGTTGTCCGGCTCCAGCTGCCATTCCGGTAATGTCACCTCGGTCTCGAACTGCTCGACCGGGCGCTTCGCCACCGCCGCGCGCATGAACTGTGCGAAGGCGCGGGCCGGGGCCGCGCCGCCCTGAAGGCCAGGGATGGCCTTCGCCTTGTCGTTGCCCATCCATACGCCAGTGGTGATCCCGCTGGAAAAGCCGAGGAACCAGCCGTCCTTGTTGCTTGTCGTCGTTCCGGTCTTGCCCGCCACGGGGCGGCCGATCTGCGCTGCGCGGCCGGTGCCGATGTTGACCGCGGTTTGCAGCAGGTCCGTGATCCCCGCCGCCACCCAAGGCGCGACAAGCACGCGGCTGGTGTCGTCCTTGTGGGTGTAGAGCAGGCGCCCGTCCGCCGTCGTCACCTTCGTGATGCCATAGGGCGCTACCGCAATGCCCTTGCGCGCGACCGAGGCGAAGGCGCGGGTCATGTCGATAAGCCGCGCGTCTGACGAGCCGAGCACCATCGAGGGATGGGTGTTGACCTCGGTGCTGATGCCAAACCGCCGCGCCATGTCCGCGATGGTGCCGAAGCCCACCTCTTGCCCCAGCTTGGCGGCGACCGTGTTGATCGAATAGGCAAAGGCGGTGCGCACGTCGATCTCGCCCGCGTTCTTGCCGTTGCTGTTGCGCGGGGTCCAGCCGTCGATCTCGACCGGCTCGTCCACCACATGGGTATCCGGGCTGTATCCGCCCTCCAGCGCAGCGAGATAGACGAACAGCTTGAAGGCGGAGCCGGGCTGGCGCACGGCGGTCGTCGCGCGGTTATAGTTGGAGCTGACATAATCCAGCCCGCCGACCATGGCACGCACGGCGCCATCCCGGTCCAGCGCGACAAGCGCCGCCTGCGCGTTTTTGGGCGCGTTGCGGGTGAGGGACTGGGTGGCCGCGCGCTGCATGTTGAGGTCTATCGTGGTATAAACCTCCAGCGGCTCGATCGGCTCGTCGATCAGCATATCGAGCTGGGGCAGCGCCCAGTCGGTGAAATAGCGCACGCTGTTTTGCGGGGCTTCGGGCGCGAGCGAGACATGATCGAGCTTTGCCGCCTCCAGCTCGCGCTGAGAGATGACGCCGTTCTTGCGCATCACATCGAGCACGACCGAGGCGCGACCAATCGCCGCCTTGGCGTCTGCCGTGGGGCTATAGTTGGACGGTGCCTTGACCAGACCGGCGATGATCGCGGCTTCGGGCAGGCTCAAGGATGTGCCCGGATGGCCGAAGAACTTGCGGCTCGCAGCATCCACACCATAAGCCCCGCCGCCGAAATAGACCTTGTTGAGATACATCTCAAGAATCTGGTCCTTGGAGAATTTGCGCTCCATCGCGAGCGCGAGAATCATCTCCCGCGCCTTGCGGCCAAAGGAATAGCTGTTGTTGAGGAAGATGTTGCGCGTGAGCTGCTGTGTGATCGTCGATGCGCCCTGAAGCCGCCGCCCGGTGCCGCGATGCTGGACCGCGAACCAGCCCGCCCGCGCCATGCCGATGGGATCGACGCCGGGGTGATAATAGAAACGCTTGTCCTCGACGCTGACCATCGCGTCTTTCATGACATGCGGGATCTGATCGATGCTGAGCCAGCGGCCAAAGCTGGGGCCGAGCGAGACGATGACGGTGCCGTCGGCTGCATGGACGCGGATCATCTGGCCATTGGGCGAGGATTTGAGGCTCTCGAAACTGGGGAGAGACTGCATCGCCACCAGCACCGCCGCCACCAGCGCGATAAGGCCGGCAACTGCTGAAATTACGCCAATTTTCAGGAGGCGGACCAGCCATATCTTCACACGCTGTGCCTTCGCCATGCCCATCCGTCTCGCGTCATCTTACTCAATGCGGCTTACTCTTTCACTGAATCCGCCGCAAGCGAGATATGGGCCGCTTGCTTAACCCGGCTTGAACTCTAAAGCACCGCTGTTGATGCAATAGCGCAAGCCGTTCTCGCCTGGCCCATCGGGAAAGACATGGCCAAGATGTCCGTCGCAGCGCGAACAGCGCACCTCTACGCGGCGCATGCCGTGGCTGGTGTCCTCGTAATTGTCGATCGCCTCGTCCGCTATCGGCGCGGTGAAGGCGGGCCAGCCGCAGCCGCTGTTATATTTCTCGCCACTGCCGAACAGTGCGGTGCCGCACCCGGCGCAGAGATAGGTGCCATCGGCGAACGTGTGGTCATATTCGCCGGTGAAGGCGCGCTCGGTGCCTGCCTGGCGGAGGATGTGATATTGCTCGGCGGAGAGTTTCGCGCGCCATTCTTCGTCGGTGAGGGTGATCTTGTCCATGCGCGGCAATATGGAGGCGGGGCCGCGCGCGCGCAAGGGGTGGGCATCAGCGGCTGCGGGCGGCCTGCCGCGTTATCGTCAGCAACTCCTGCCGCACGGCGGTGTCGCCGGGACCGAGCGAGGTGCGGGTCATGCGCTCGGCCTCCAGCAGGCGCTCGATCAGCCTGCCAGCCTTGTCACCGCTCCAGATGCGCGCCTGCTTCTGCACCGCGCCTTTTTCTTTCCAGAAGACAGCCTTGCCTTCCGTTTCCATTGCTTTTTCCATGTTGCCAGTGCGCTCGAACGCCGATCCTATTTGCGCGACGAGCAGCGCCCGGTTGAGCAGCGGGCGGGTGATGCTGGCGAGCGGCGTGGCGCTTGCCTGAAGCTGTGCCAGCTCGTGTTGGAGCGCGGCGGCATTGCCTTCCAACACGGCGTTGACCAGCGGGCCGACATCGCTCTCGCTCGCCCCGGCGGAGAGGGCGTCGAGCGCTTCCGCCGTCGCTTCGGCGGGATGCTCCGGCGCGGCATCGAGATAGAGCGCGATCTTCTCCACCTCGCCCGCCATCAGCGCCCGGTCGTTGCCGGTGAGGTCTGCGATGCGCCGCGCCAGCTCGGTAGAGAGGCGCAGGCCGCGCTCACGCGCCAAGCCTTGCGCGATCTGCGCCGCCTCGCGCTCGTCCGGCGCATAGCTGGCGAAGGCGAGCGCGGCGGGCGAATCGAGGCACAATTTGGCGAGCTTCGATGTCGCGCGGATCGCGCCCGCCACCAGTATCACCGGATTGCCCGCCTGAGGCGCTTCCAACAGCGCGGCTAGAGCAGGCGCGCTCTCCTCGCCCGCGCCCATCACCCGCACCCAGCGCTTGTCACCAAACATTGAGAAGGAAGCGGCTTCGTCTGCCAGCCGCGCGGGGTCCGCCTTCAGGCTGGCGCCATCGAGGTCTATGCGCTCTGCCCCCTCGCCCATGGCGCGCTCCAGCCGCTTGAGCAAGGCCATGCTGCCCGCCTCATCGGGGCCATAGAGCAGGAAAACGCGCGTTGCGGCTGTGGGCGCATCCAGCGCCTTTTCGATCTGGGCGCGATTGGCCTTCACGGGGCTGGAGGCGGAGCGGAAACAGGAGCCGCGCTCTGCTCGCTCGCCAGCTTTTGCGCCATGCGCGTGACGATCTGGTCCGCTACAATCTCGGACAGCCGCTCCAGCGCGGTATCTTCCGCCGCGATGGTCGCATATTCGCTGCTGGCGACATCAAGGCCCGCGTCAGACCCGGCGGTCGCGTCCATCACCAGCGCGCCCGTCGCGCTATCGAAGAGCTGATAGCGCGCACGCAGCGCACGGCGCTCGCGCGATACGATGTCGCCAGCGCGCACGCCAAAGCCGGTAATGCGGTCATCCAGCTCGACATGCAGGCGATAGCTCGGCCCCTCTCCGCCGGAGATGGCGGCGAGGCGTTCATTGAGAGCATTGCCCACCAGCCAGCCCGCCTTGCCCTCAATCGCATCGACCTGCACCGTGCCGATGGCGCGCGCCACCGGCCCATGAGTGCCACTGCCATAAAGCGGGCGCAGGCCGCAGGACGATAGCGCGGGCAGGGCGGCGAGAGCCAAGGCGAGGGCGGCGATGCGCTTCATATCACTATGTTGACCAGACGATCCGGCACCACAATGATTTTCTTCGGGGTTGCGCCATCCATGATGCGCGCGACATTGGGCGCGGCGAGGGCGAGGGCTTCCAACTGATCCTTGGGCAGCCCCTTCGCCACCGTGATCGTATCGCGCAGCTTGCCCATCACCTGACAGGCGATGGTTACTTCATCCTCGACCAGCAGCGCGGAATCGACCTCTGGCCACACGGCATCGGCGATCAGCCCCGTCTCACCCATATCGGCCCATGCTTCCTCGGCCAGATGCGGCACCATCGGCGCGACGAGCAGCGCGAGCGCGCGGATCGCGGCGGCGCGGCTGGCGGAAGGCGCGGCTTTCTCGATCGCGTTCGCCAGTTCGTATATCTTCGCCACCGCCTTGTTGAACGACAGCGCTTCTATGTCTTTCGCTATGCCGTCGATGGTCTGATGCAGCTTGCGGTCCAGCGCCTTATCGGCTTCGCCCGCGCCCGTCTCGCCCGCCGCGCCGAACAATCTCCAAAGACGATTCACGAAGCGCCACGATCCTTCGATGCCGCTCGCTGTCCATGGCAGGTCGCGCTCCGGCGGAGAGTCCGACAGCATGAACCAGCGCACCGCGTCCGCGCCATATTGATCGATGATGTCATCGGGATCGACGACATTCTTCTTCGACTTGGACATTTTTTCAACGCGGCCCAGCGTGACCAACGCGCCGCCGTCCATCATCACATAACCGTCGCCGCGCTTCTCCACCTCTTCGGGCGCGAGCCATTTGCCTTCAGGCGATTTATACGTCTCGTGCGTCACCATGCCCTGCGTGAACAGGCCGGCGAACGGCTCTTTCACGTCGATCTTGCCGCAATAGTTCAGCGCCCGCGTCCAGAAGCGGGCATAGAGCAGGTGGAGGATCGCATGCTCGATCCCGCCGATATACTGGCCGACGGGCAACCATTGCTCCGCCACGGCCTTGTCAAACGGCTTGTCATCCGGCTGGCTGGCGAAGCGGATGAAATACCAGCTTGAGTCGACGAAGGTGTCGAGCGTGTCCGTCTCGCGCCGGGCGGGCTTGCCGCATGTGGGGCAGGGGGCGTGCTTCCATGTCGGGTGCCGCTCCAGCGGGTTGCCGGGGATCTCGAAGCTCACATCTTCGGGCAGCACGACGGGGAGCTGATCTTTCGGCACCGGCACCACGCCGCACTCGTCGCAATGGATGAACGGAATCGGCGTGCCCCAATAGCGCTGGCGCGAGACGCCCCAGTCGCGCAGGCGCCACACGGTCGTGCCCTTGCCCCAGCCCTCGGTTTCGGCGCGGGCGATGACGGCGGCCTTGGCGGCCTCAACCTCCATGCCGTTCAAGAAATCTGAATTGATGAGCGTGCCCGGCCCGGTATAGGCTTCCTCGTTGACCGGCGCATCCTTGCCATCGGCCGAGACGACGCGGGGCGTGGCGAGCATATATTTGCGCGCGAAATCGAGGTCGCGCTGGTCGTGCGCGGGGACGGCCATCACCGCGCCGGTGCCATAGTCCATCAGCACGAAATTGGCGACGAACAGCGGCAGCGTGGCGCCACTGAACGGGTGGATCACCGAAACGCCGGTGTCATAGCCCAGCTTTTCCTGCGTTTCGATCTCGGCGGCGGCGGTGCCGGTCTTGCGACATTCGTCGGCAAAGGCGGCGAGATTGGCGTCGGCCTTCGCCAGTTCCAGCGCGATCGGATGATCGGCGGCGATGGCGGCAAAGCTCGCGCCGAAGATGGTATCGGGCCGGGTGGAGAACACCTCCAGCCTGTCCGCATCGCCCACCGCACGGTCCAGCTTGAAGCTGAATTGCAGTCCGACCGATTTGCCGATCCAGTTCTCCTGCATCAGCTTCACCTTGTCCGGCCACTGATCGAGGCTGCTCAAGCCATCGAGCAGATCGTCCGCGAACTGGGTGATCTTGAGGAACCACTGGCTCAGCTTGCGCTTTTCCACCGGCGCGCCGGAGCGCCAGCCCTTGCCATCGATCACCTGCTCGTTCGCAAGCACGGTCATGTCGACCGGATCCCAGTTGACCGCGCTTTCCTTGCGATAAACGAGGCCCGCCTCATAGAGATCGAGGAACAGCGCCTGTTCCTGCCCGTAATAGTCCGGCTCACAGGTCGCCAGCTCCCGGCTCCAATCGAGCGCGAAGCCGAGGCGCTTCAATTGCGCCTTCATGTTGGCGATGTTGGACCGTGTCCAGTCGCCGGGATGGACCTTCTTTTCCATCGCGGCATTTTCGGCCGGCATGCCGAACGCGTCCCAGCCCATCGGGTGCAGCACCTCATAGCCGCGCATCCGGCGGAACCGGGCCAGCACATCGCCCATCGTATAGTTGCGCACATGGCCGATATGGATGCGGCCAGAAGGATAGGGGAACATCTCCAGCACATAAGAGCGCGGCTTGGCCGAAGCGTCATCCGCGCGAAAGCTCTGGCGCTCGTCCCAGATGCGCTGCCATTTGGCGTCCGCGTCAAGCGGGTTGAAGCGCCTTTGCATTGTTCGTCATGCTCCCTGCCGGGCGCATTCGCCGATGCCCCGGCCTATTGTAACACAAGGGTAAAGCGGAGGAAGATCAGTCCTTCTCGCCGATCGCCATGCGGCGCAGATCGCGCGCCTTGGTGAGGATGATCTCCTCCAGCTTTTGCACCGTGGCGGCCTGCACCGGCGCATCGACCCACTGGCCAGCCTGGTTCACCTGGCGGCTGGCGGCAACGCGCAGCGCATCGGCGCGCAGATCCTGATCGAGGATCGTCACCGTCACCTTCATGCGCTCTCCCGCCGCATTGGGGTTGGCATACCAGTCGGTCACGATCACGCCGCCATTCGAATCGGTCTGGACCAGCGGCATGAAAGACAGCGTCTCCAGGCTTGCGCGCCACAGATAGGCGTTGACACCGATTGTCGTTACCTTGGAGGCCGCAAGGTCTGCCTTGGGGCGCTTGTTGCCGCTCGAACAGGCGGCAAGCGCGGCAATGACCGCGACGCTGGCAAGGAGACGGGTGGGGAACTGCAATGTCATGGCGCACTTTCCAGTCTTGGCGGCGGGCAGGGGGCAGCCGCAGCACGAGTTTGCTGCTTCTATAGCCGCCCGGCATCATTCGGCAAGCCTTAGACCCAATTGCTGCGTCTAATGTGTAACAGCCGAAAAATATTCCGCGAAATGCTGGCGTTTTTTCGCACTTTGGCATAGGATAGTGCTGGTAAAGCCATAAGAGTCGGAAGAGATGGCCGGGTTCAGGGAATATATCGGCATCACACTGATCGCAGGCGCGGCGCTTGTGATAGCGGTTCCTGCGCTCGGCGCGGCGGGAGAGCTGCTTCGTCTGCGCAGCACGGTGCCGGTGTCGCTCGGTGAACTGGGCAGTATCGCTTCCTTCACTCCCGCCATTCATGATCCCAAGCTGTCTTCGGCCTATGCCCGCGCGGTGCTCAAGCGTGGAGGCAATCAGTTTCGTTTCACGCCGACGAGCGGTTCTCTGAGCGGCCGTCGCTCGATCACGGTGCTGGTGCGGGCGGACAGGGGCAGTGCGCGTGCGGATGAGCGATCCACCGCGCCGCTGGGCATCGCACCACTGGCGTTCAACCTCGATGCGTCGCGCGGTTGGCGCAAGTTCGCCCTGCCAGACAAGATGGGCAACAAGCCGCTCGATCCGGTTTTTGCCGATATGCCCGCTGCCAGGAACTTTTCTCTGGAAAGCAAGCCTTCACGCCTGAAGGCGGATGTCCAGCTTGATGCGCGGCGGGATGTCGGCACCGCGCCGCAGACCCTTGCCGGGGAGAGCAAGCTTAGCGTGGCCATCGGCAGCAGCTATTCGTTGACCCGCAATATCAACGTCACGGCGGGTGTGCGCTACAAGGGACATGACAACCGCCTCGCACCGATTACCGATGGCAAGCAGGATGATCAGGCGGTGTTTGTCGGCACCAAGTTCAAATTCTAGGGACTGCCGGGGTTTCAGGCCATACGGGCCTGCAAAGCCCGATTTGTTGCGCTCCGATGCTCACGACCCTCAAGGTCGCTGCGCTTCGGTGCTCGCAAATCAGGCTTTTCGCCTCCATCTGACCTGAAACCCCGGCAATCCCTGCCTCGATCTATATCAGGGCGTCGATGGCGGCCCAGCCGTGGGCGCCTAGTGGCTTGAGGCGGCGGAAATGCGCGGTATTCATGCCACCGAGGGCGATCACCGGGCAGCGCGCCTGTCGTGCCAGCGCGGCGAAGCCCCATAGGCCCAGCGTCCGTCCGCCAGGATGAGAGCGGGTGGGGAATACCGGCGAAACAAACACGAGGTCTGCACCCGCGCGATGGGCGGCGGCCAGTTCGCGCATGCTATGGGCAGAGGCGGAGACAAGATCGCGCTGCCCCGCTGCACAAACGCGGCGGGAATAATGAGAGGAGTGGTGAACCCCGTTCCCCCTCCTGCCCAGCCGTTCTCCCGCCTCCAGCAGGATCAGGCCGTGCCGCCGGGCAAGGGCTGCGATCTGCTCTCGCACCGCAGCCCGCGCCTCGCGCTCCAGCCCGTAATGCCGGAATACCACGCCAGACCCGCGCGGCAGCCGGGCGATCGCGCGCATCAGCGCCTCCTTCGCCACGCGCTCATCGGTAAACAGCCACAAAGCCGGCAGGGCGCGAGTATGGCGCGGGCCGAAAGGGGGCTGGCGGCGAGGCATATCGCCCTCTATAGCGGCGCGCATGGACCAATCCAGCCCCCAAACGCCCGCCGTTACACCGCTCGCCGAGGTGCAGGGCCGCATTGCGCGCGCCGCCCTGCTTGCCGGGCGCAGCGCCGATGACGTAACGCTGATCGCTATCTCAAAGACTCATGATGCGGATGCGATCTTGCCTTTGCTGGGGCAGGGCCAGCGCCATTTCGGCGAGAACCGGGTGCAGGAGGCGCAAGGCAAATGGCCCGATCTGCGCGCGCGCTATCCGGACGTCACGCTGCACCTCGTCGGCCAGCTCCAGAGCAACAAGGCGGCGGAAGCGGTGGCGCTGTTCGATGTGATCCACTCGCTCGACCGCCCTTCGCTGGTTGCGGCGCTGGGCAAGGCGATGGCGGCAGCGGGCAGGCGCGTGCCTTGCTTCATTCAGGTCAATATCGGTGCTGAGGCACAGAAGGGCGGTTGCGCGATTGCCGATGTGCCGGGCTTGCTCGATGCCGCGCGCGAAGCGGAGATCCCGGTTGCGGGGCTGATGTGCGTGCCTCCAGCCGACGTAGAGGCCGCGCCCTATTTCGCGCTGTTGGCGAAAATTGCGCGGGAGCAGGGGCTGGCGGGTCTCTCTATGGGTATGTCCGGCGACTATGAGACGGCGGTGATGCTCGGCGCGACCCATGTGCGCGTCGGCTCCGCACTGTTCGGCGCGCGGGGATAGAGTTTACACGAAAAAGGCCGCCCCTTGCGGAGCGGCCCCTTCCTTCCATCGCCCACAATAGGGTCAGAACTTGCCGCGAATGGTAATGCCATAAGTGCGGGGTTCGGCGAGATAGGCGGAGAAAAGCTGGTTCCCCGCCGCGAAATTGGGCGCTGTGGGGCTGGTTGGCGCGCCGAAGGCCTGCACCTGTGCGATAGACCCGCTGCCTTGCAACGGCGAGTTGAACGCCACCTGCGTATATTTGGCGTTGAAGATGTTCTGGCCCCAGAACTCTACCGCCCAGCGCTGCTCCGGTCCGCGAATACCAATGCGCGCGTTCCACACATCATAGCCGTCTTGTGTCTTTTCCGGGAAGATGTCTGAGCCGGTATTATAGTCTCCGGTCATGCGGCCATCGATATAGAACAGGCCGGAGAGGCCGCTGGAGCCGATGTCCGGCGTCCAGGCGAAACTCGCCGTGGTGACGAACTCCGGCGCGTTGCTGTTAAGGTTGCCAGGTAGCAGGAACAGCGCCGTATCGAGCGGGGTTTGTCCATCGCTGCTGCCGACGAGCCGCTTGGCGAACTTCGCCTTGGCATAAGTGAGGCCGCCACTCACGCGCACATTGCGGATGGGCGAGGCGCTCAGTTCAACCTCCACGCCCTGGCTGATGAGGCCGGGCTTCACATCCTTCTTGGCGCAGGTGCGCCCCGCTGTGAGCGCGGTGGAGCAGCCGTTGATGTTCTGCACGACGAAGCCTGTGCCGTTAAACGTATTGAGCTGAAAGTCTTTGAACTCCTGCCGGAAGGCGGCGATGCTGACGTTCCATTGCCGTGCGGCATATTTCATGCCCACCTCGAAAGAGTCCACTTTCTCCGCAGCGAAGCGCAATGATGGCGCATCGGCATTGGAGCGAGGCGAGAAATAGGGGAACGGCGATGACGTTAGCGGAGAAAGCCCGGTGTTGCCCAGCTCAAACCGGTCAAGATTATAGCCGCCCGCCTTATAGCCGCGCGAGTAGCTGGCGTAGAGCAGGGTTTCGCGGGAGGGCTTGAACGAGAGAACGGCCGTGCCGGAAAACTCGCCATCGCTGATCTTGTCGCGCAGCGCGAGGTTGTTGAGCCCAGGTACGCCGGGGATGCCGGCGCTGCTGTTGCCAAGGCAGGCAAAGGTGAGAATGCCGCGTGCTGCCGCAGCTGACGCCGGGTTGGTAAGAGCGGGCGCCAATGCAGTTTGCAAGCTGGGACAGATGACGTTGTTATTGTTGAAGCTGGCTGAAAAATCCTTGCTTTCATGCGTGTAGCGCAAGCCGCCGGTGAAATCGAGCGTGTCCGTAATGTGCACGATGTTGTGGGTGAACAGCGCCCAGTTCTTGCTTTTCTGGAAATAGCGGCTGTGCACATCGCCCGTTCCAGATGGAATGTTCGTCAGCGCGGTAAACGCGCCTGCCAGAGCTCCGGTCCCAGCAATCAGCGGAGCGAGCCCAGCGGAAGATCCGCACGCAGCATAAGGAAAGTTTGAGAGGTTTAGTGGCGTGCTTGTTGCTGTCAGATTACCAGTCAGAATCCGGCACGTAGCAAACCTGCCATAGTCGGCGCCAAAGACTATGTTATCTTCCAGCGTCAGCTTCTCGTTGGCGAGATAGCCGCCGACAAGCCAGTCTAGCTTGCCCTCGAAGGCCTCGCCCTGCAGGCGAAGTTCCTGTGTGAAGGTCTTGAACTGGCGATAGGTGTTGGGATCGCGATAGAGAATGTCCGCCGCGGAATAATCATAATCGCCGTAGTCGTTCGATTTATAGTCGCGATAGGCGGTAATGCTGGTCAGCTTTGCGTCACCGAAATCATAGTTGATTTCGCCTGACAGCCCCCAGTCCTTCAGTTTGCTCACATAGGGACGGTTGGGTGATGTATAAGCTGTGCGCGAATAGGGGTTGGGCGTTGTGGGCACGGAGCCGGGCTTGATACCGTTTAATACCCGCACGATACGATTAAATGGGCTAGCAGTCGCGTCCCCAGCCACCCCCGGCGTCGGATCCGCCACTTCCCGCGTAGAAATATACACCGCCGCGCAGCAGCTTTCGTCGCGGTTGGTATAGTCGCCGATGAGGCGGATGGAGAGCGCGTCATTCGGCTCGATCAGCGCCTGCCCGCGCAGGAAATAGCGGTCGCGGTCGTTCGCATCGCCTGTCTTGTTGCCCGCCGCGTCGACAAGCTTCATGAAGCCATCGCGCTGGCTCCACACGCCATCCATCCGCAGCGCGATCTTCTCGCTCACCGGGCCGGTGACGCTGCCCGACACGCGCCAGAAATCATAGTTGCCGTAGGTGATCTCTCCCTTGGCGCCGAAGGTGAACTCCGGTCCCTTCGAGACGATGTTGATGAGGCCGGCGGAGGCGTTGCGGCCGAAAAGTGTGCCCTGCGGACCGCGCAGCACCTCGATACGCTCGATCTCGCCCAGGTCGGTCAGGCCCGCGCCGGTACGCGAGCGGTAGACGCCATCGATGAACACCGCGACCGAGCTTTCGAGGCCGGGATTGTCGCCCACCGTGCCAACGCCGCGAATACGCGCGGAGCCATTGGCTTCGGAGCCGGTAGAGGAAACCAGCAGCGACGGCGCAAGCTGATTGAGCTGGCGTATGTCGTTCGCGCCGCTGTTTTGCAGGCTGGCGGCGGTGACGGCGGAAACGGCGATCGGCACATTGGACAGCGGGCTGGCGCGCCGGGTTGCGGTGACAATGATGACGCTTTCGTCCGGCACCTCCGGTGCGGCTGCCTCTTCGGCCGGGGCGGGCGGTGCTGCCTCCTGAGCGTGGGCTGAAAGGCTGAAGGCGATGGTTGCTACCGCAGCGCCGCGAGTGAAAATCTCAAGGCTCTTCTTCATGATGCACCCTTTCCTAAACATGACCTCTAACGGATCATCCGGTTTGGTTGTGAGATGAGTATGATCCATTTTATTACCAAAGCAACAAGCATGACTGGAATTTACAGCGAATTTACTCTCTTTCGCTTTGTTGTCGTACATATTGGCAACAGTGACGCACGCCAACTTGTCATCTGGCGCCTGCATGGCCTAACGCAAAAAGCATGACAGCAACGGACGAGCGGGGAAACCCGGTAACAACCCCTATCCGCATCGCGGCGCTCTATCGCTTTGCGCATTTCGACGATCCTCCCGCAATCAGGGCGGTGATAACCGGCTGGTGTGCGGAGCTTGGCATGCGCGGAACGTTGTTGCTGGCGCGCGAGGGCATTAACGGCACTATTTCCGGCACAGAAGCGGCTGTTGAGGCGCTGGTGGCGCGGTTGCGCACCTTGCCAGGATGCGCCGGACTGGAGGTGAAATATGCCTGGGCGCAGGCGCATCCCTTCGGCAAGATGAAGGTGAAGGTAAAGCGCGAGATCGTGACTATGAACGCGGGGGAGCTGGACCCTGCCCACAATGCCGGGCTGTATGTGGAGCCGCAGGACTGGAACGCGCTGATCGCGGACCCGGAGACGATCCTCATCGATACCCGCAACGATTATGAGGTTTCGGTCGGCACCTTCGCGGGTGCAATAGACCCGAAAATCCGCACCTTCAGCGAATTTCCCGGCTGGTTTGCCCGCGAAAAAAAGCGCTGGGCTGAGGAAGGCCGCGCCGCGCCCAAGGTCGCCATGTTCTGCACCGGCGGCATACGCTGCGAGAAATCGACGGCACTGGCACGGGAAATGGGAGTGGAGGAGGTGTATCACCTCAAGGGCGGCATCCTGAAGTATCTGGAAGAAATTCCTGAAAATCAGAGCCTTTGGCAGGGCAACTGTTTTGTGTTCGATGAGCGTGTGTCGGTGAAGCATGGATTGGCAGCATCGGGCGACACAATGTGCGAGGAGTGCGGATGGCCCTTTGGCGCTGAGGACGACCATGACTGCGCAGGGAATGAAGGCAAAAAAAAGCCGCCCCGGAGGGCGGCTGAAAGTTTTTAGGAGAGGATGCCTGAAAGGCACAGCCCTTTTGGGTTCTGACCTGTTTTTCCGCAAGTGCGAAAAGAAGCCTCACGATTGCAAAATCTGCAATCGACCGATTTTTCTTTCTATTTCGTAGAGTTAGCCTGCGAACAATCCCCAGCCGCGAATTAACAATCCGTTAAATTCGCGTTTCGTGAGGGGGCCGGGCAGCAGCGCAAATCTGCCGCCCGGCGCTGTTTCGCGAATCAGTGCCCTGCCTGCGGGCCGCGCTTGATGCCGGAGAGGCCGAGCTGCTCGTCTATCTGCGCCATCAGCCGCTCAAGACCCGCTTCGTCCTTCGCCTCCGCCCGCGCGACCAGCACGTCCTGCGTGTTGGACGCGCGCAAGAGCCACCAGCCGTCCGCCGTGTTCACCCGCGCGCCGTCGGTATCGTTCACCTCAGCGCCCGATGCCTTGAGCCGGGCCAGCACCTCGTCCACCGCCGCGAACTTGCGGCTCTCATCGACCTGAAAGCGCATTTCGGGCGTATTGACCATAGCGGGCATCTCGCCGCGCAGCTGCGTCACGCTCTTGCCCAGCGTGGATGCGGCGCGAATCAGGCGGATCGCGGCATAAAGCGCGTCGTCAAAGCCGTAATATTCATGCTTGAAGAAGACATGACCGCTCATTTCCCCCGCAAGCGGGCTGCCCGTTTCCTTCATTTTGGACTTGATGAGGCTGTGGCCGGTCTTCCACATCAGCGGCTGTCCGCCCAGCTCCGCCACGCGGTCATACAGCGCCTGGCTGGCCTTCACATCCGCGATAATCGTGGCACCGGGCACTTCGCGCAGCACCGGCTCGGCATAGATGGCGAGCAGCTGATCGCCCCAGATCACCCGGCCTTCTCCGTCGATCGCGCCGATTCGATCGCCATCGCCATCGAAAGCTACTCCGAAATGGAGATTCTTCTCCGCGACAAGCGCCTTGAGATCCTGCAAATTCTTCTCTTCGGTAGGATCGGGGTGATGGTTGGGGAAGTTTCCGTCAACATCGGTGTACAGCGTGAAATGCTCGCCGGGCAGCAGCTTGACGAGCTTGTCGACCACCGGCCCGGCGGCGCCGTTGCCCGCGTCCCAGCCGATGCGCAGCGCCTGCCCGTCAAAGCCCTCAAGCAACCGCGCGACATAGCGGTCCATGATGTCGATCTGGTTGGAACCTGCGTTGCCGGAGACCCAGTCTCCCTCCGCCGCCATCTTGCCGAGGCCAAGGATGTCCGCGCCGAAAAACGGGCGGCCCTGAAATACCATCTTGAAGCCGTTGTAATTGGCGGGATTATGGCTGCCGGTTATCTGGATGCCGCCATCCACCTGCTCCGTCGCCTCGGCATAATATAGCATCGGGGTCGGCCCCATGCCGACGCGCACGGCATGGATGCCGCTGTCGTTGAGGCCTTTCACCAGCGCCGCCTCCAGCACGGGAGAGCTGACGCGCCCGTCATAGCCCACAGCCACGCTCTTGCCGCCCGCGCGAGCGATCAGCGTGCCAAAGCCGCGGCCTATGGCATAGGCGTCGTCCTCGCCCAGCGTCTCGCCGATGATGCCGCGGATGTCATATTCGCGAAGGGTGGTGGGGTGGAAGTTGTGGGTCATCGAAATCCTGCTTGTCTTATGGTCGGTTATGGGCGGATGCGACTTGTTGGTATGATTTCAAACGTCTTTTGCCGAGAGATGTTGCAACAATATGGACCGGGCCTCGTTAATTTTCTCTGCCAAAGCCTCGGTGCCCCCGGCATCGGGGTGAATTTTCGCGATCAGGCGGCGGTGGGCGGCGCGAATGTCTTCAGCGGTAGCGTTGGCTTCCACCCCCAGCAGCGCGCGCGCCTCTCGCACGGCTTCCGGCTCCGGCACTGAAGGAGGCGGCGCAAACGCCTTGCGCGGGTTGGCGGCAGACCAGCGCCTCAGCGCATAGAGCGCGGCAACCCCCAGCGGGATCGCGCCCCAGATTGTGCTGCCGCGCGCCGTCATCACCGCGCCGACAATCGCCAGCCCCAGCATCGCGCCATCCTTGCCGGTCATGCGGGAGAGCTTGCCGCTGAAAATCAGCCAGCCCGCCACGCCAATCAGGACCAGCGCGAGAAAGCCCATCAGGCAGCGCTCATCCCGGCTTCGGCGCGTTGCTCGACCAGCGGTAGCGCGAGGCCCGTCACCATCTCGCGCAGTTCCTGCCGCGCAGCGAGGTGGGAAAAGCCGAGATCGCCCAACTGCCCCTTGTCGAGCAGGGTGAGCCCGGAAGGGAACAGCTCGCGGAACACCACCCGCTCTGACAGGCCGGGGATCACGCGGAAGCCGACGCGCTTGGATAGCTCGATCAGCGCCTCACCCACCCGGCGCATGTTGCGCGCTTCCAGATGCTGCAGGCGGTTCCTCAGCACCACCCAGTCGATCGTCACGCCATCCGCCTTGGCGCGGGTCTTGCGCGCCTCGAAGATCAGCTCGGCGTAGAAGGACAGGCGCTTCACCTTGAAGCTCTCGGCATCGACCTGGCCAATCAGGTCGAAATCGACGAAGCTGTCGTTCATCGGGGTGACGAGCGTGTTGGAACGGGCGGCCATATATTTGGCATAGGCATCGTCGCGTCCCGGCGTATCGACGATCAGGAAATCCATGCCCTCGGCCAGCTCTTTATAGGCCGCGTCAAGATCATCCTCGCGTGCGCCGTCAAAAACGCGGAATATGGGCGTCGGCAGGTCTATGCCCCGGCGGCGCGCAGTTTCGGCGCGGTTTTCGAGATAGCGCGTCACGGTGCGCTGGCGCGGGTCAAGGTCCAGCATCGCCACCTTGTGGCCCATGGCTGAAAGCGCGACTCCGGTATGCACGGCGGTGGTGGATTTGCCGGTGCCGCCCTTTTCATTGGCAAAAACGATGATATGCGCTTGCGAACCCGACATGCTGACTTCCGTCTCCCCCCGGTGATGGCTATGCAGTGCGACAGCACTGTGTCAGACCCTTAACGGAGGCATTCCGCCCGTGCAAATAGTCCGTGACGTTCATGTCCTCCGCACTGCGATTTCCGGCTTGAAGGCGGGCGGCAGGCGGGTGGCGCTGGTGCCGACGATGGGTGCGCTGCATGCGGGGCATATGCGCCTTGTCGAGCGCGCGCGTGACCATGCCGATCATGTCGTCGCCTCGATCTTCGTCAACCCGATGCAATTCGGCAAGAACGAGGATCTGGATGCCTACCCAAGGCAGGAGACGCGCGACGCGGCGATGCTGGAGGCGGAAGGCGTTGCGATACTCTGGGCGCCCGCGGTGGAGGCGATGTATCCTACAGGCTTTGCCACAACGATTTCGGTGAGCGGCGTGAGCGAGGGGCTGTGCGGCGCGGCGCGGCCCGGCCACTTCGATGGCGTGGCGACGGTGGTGTGCAAACTGTTCAACCAGGTGCGGCCCGATATCGCGCTGTTCGGCGAGAAGGATTATCAGCAGCTTGCCGTGATCCGGCGGATGGCGAGCGACCTTGATCTGGGGCTGGAGATCATCGGCGTGGAAACGGCGCGGGCGGAGGATGGCCTCGCGCTCTCGTCGCGCAACGCCTATCTGAGTGCGCAGGAGCGGGCGACGGCAGTCACTCTGCCCGATGGGATGCGCGCAGCGGTCAGCGCGCTCGAAGCCGGCGCGGAGGCAGAGGGCGTGTTGGGGCAGCTACGCGCCCGGCTCAGCGCGGTCGGCTTTGGCCCGATCGATTATGTCGAACTGGTCGATGCGGGCAGCCTCCAGCCCGTCCGCACCCTCGCCGCGCCTGCCCGGCTGCTCGTCGCGGCGCGGCTGGGCAAAACCCGGCTCATCGATAATTTTCACGTAAACGCAACGATTTGAAGCTATTAGCATAAGCTCGTCGCAAATCCCGGCGTCGTTAACCTTATCTTAGCCATGATTCGCAAATCTCCCCCCATTCGGAGTGAGGAGACGCTTGTGGCAAATAGCATAAAATCCGCACAGTTCCTGATCGAAAGCCGCCTTGCGGACGCGGCGCGTGGTGACGCGCAAGCCTGTTATGAACTCGGCATCGCCTATAGCTGTGGCACCGGCGGGGTCGAGATTGATCTGATTGAGGCGCATAAATGGCTGAACCTTGCCGCGCTCGCGGGCAGCGAGGAGGGGCAAGCGCTCCGCGCCGAAGTGGCCGAGGAAATGACCGCCCGCGAAATTGCCGAGGCTCAGCGCCTCGCCCGCGCATGGCTGGGCGCGACCTCCGCCAGCCGCTACGCCGCCTGATTATTCCTCTTTCCTGAAAGGCGTCCGGCTGGACAGCCATTCGCGGTCATGGCTGACCGCCGCGCGCTCTTGGCGCAGAAATTGCGCCACTGCCCGCCGGAAATCCGGGTGCGGAATATAGTGCGCAGACCATGTCGCCACCGGCGCATAGCCGCGCACCAGCTTGTGGCCACCCTGCGCGCCCGCCTCTACCCGTTTTAAGCCCCGCGCCAGCGCGAAGTCTATCGCCTGATAATAGCACAGCTCGAAATGGAGGAAGGGCACGTCCTCCACACAGCCCCAATAGCGGCCATAGAGCGTATCTGCCCCTATGAAATTGAGCGCGCCCGCAATCGGCTTGCCATCCCGCAAGGCGAGGATCAGCAGGATGCGCTCGCTCATACGCGCGCTTATGAGGTCGAAAAAACGCCTTGTGAGATAGGGCGTCCCCCATTTGCGCGATCCGGTATCCTGATAAAAGACCCAGAACGCGTCCCAATGCTCCGGTTTTATGGAATCGCCGGTGAGGTGAACGATGTCCAGCCCTTCCTGTGCCCGCACCCGCTCCTTGCGCAGCGTCTTGCGCTTGGCGCTGGAAAGGCGGGCCAGAAAGTCGTCGAAATCGGCATAGCCGTCATTCTCGAAATGGAACTGGCTGTCTTCGCGGATCAGCCAGCCCGCCGTCTCGAACAGTGGCACCTCCTGCGGCGCGATGAAGGTGGCGTGGGCGGAGCTGAGACCCTGTTGCGCCACCAGTTGCTCTGCGGCGGCGATGAGCGCGGGGGCGATGGCAGGCGGGGCGTCGTCGCGCAGCAACAGCCTGCGCCCGGTCGCCGGGGTAAAGGGCACTGCAATCTGGAGCTTGGGATAATAGTGCCCGCCAGCGCGCTGCCATGCGTCCGCCCATGCGTGGTCAAACACATATTCGCCCTGGCTGTGGCCCTTGAAATAGGCGGGGAGGGCGCCGAGCGGCGCTCCCGCGGCATCCTCGATCACGATGGGCGAGGCCTGCCAGCCGGTGCCGGGGCCGACGCTGCCCGACTCTTCCAGCGCGCAGAGAAAGCTGTGGGAGAGGAAGGGGTCTTCGGCCCCCGCGCAGGCATCCCAAAGCGCGGCATCGAGCGCCGAAACCCCCTCCAGCGTGCGCGCGATGAGGCTGCCCTCCGGGGCTGGCTCGCCTTCAGCCATGGCGCGGTTGGGCCTCGCCTTCAAAGATCGCGCCGTCGGCGTGTTGACGCACCGTTTTCCAGTTTTCGGGCCTGCGTACCGTCCAGCTCAGCACAGGGACACCCCTCAGCCGGGCGCGCGTGGCGAACGGGCTTGGCAGATCGCGAATATCATAGGCGAGGAAGTCTGGCTTGGCGTGGCGCATAGCCAGCGCGCGCTTCAGATGGCCCCACCAGCCTTTGCCGCCCTCCTCGGTGACGACCAGCCCGCGCACGACCTGAGGCGCGTGGGCGGCGAACCAGCGCCCCACGCGCGGATCGAACGACATGATGGCGACCGGCCCGGTATATCCGCGCAGATCCGCCTCGACCGCCGCGCACAAGGGGGAGACTGGCTCGACCCCGTCGATCTTGATCTCGATCAGCAGCGGCTGACGCCCTCCCACCATTTCCAACAGCGCGCGCAGTGTTGGAATAGGCCCGCCATTTCCATGGAGCGGTATTGCGTCGAGCTTTTGCGCTGAACACCGCCCAAAAGCCCCGGTTTCGGAGGTCAGCCGATCCAGCGTTTCATCGTGGAAAACATAGACGATTCCATCCGCAGACAGGCGGACGTCACACTCCATCCCTAGCCCCGCGTCGAGCGCGGCGGCAAAGGCGGGCAGGCTGTTTTCGATGAGGCCTTCGCCCCCGCCATGCAACCCGCGATGGGCATAATCGCATCGGGTCAGGAACTCTGCCCGTCCGCTCACGCCGCCGCCCTGCCCTGCGCCAGCCGCTCCCTGATCCAGCCTTCCGCCGCCGCCCAGCTGTCTATCCGCGCATGCGCTGCCGGGGCCGGGGGGATGTGCGGCGCCATCAAAGGCTCGCCCACCATATGCAGCCGCCATGCCTCAGGGGCGTGCTCCGCCACGGACTCGTGGTGCTGGGCGAGGTCGTCAACGAACAGCACGGCGCTGGGCGCATATTCATCGATCAGGCGGCGGGCAGGCGCGCCCTTGCCGCCCTGGTTCCAGAATACCGGATGCTCGACGCCGAGCTTGCGCAACTGCTCGATCCGTCCTTCATGCTCTGCCTCGCCGATATTGGTGAGCACCACGACGTCAGCGATGGCGGAAAGGCGCGCGAGCGTCTCCAGCGCGCCATCGATGGGGTATTGCCGGTGCATCTCCGTGCCGAAGAAGGCGCGCAGCATCGTCCACACTTCCCCCACCTCCAGCACCGTGCCGCAGGCCTTGCGGCGCAGCGCATCGACGAAGCTGTGGTTTGAGAGATCGAAGTGCACGTCGTGCACCTCGTCCAGCCAGTCGCGGAAGGGCACGACCATGTGCAGCAGCACCTCGTCGCAATCGGTGATGATGAGGGGGCGGCTCATGCCTTCAGTTCCCGTCCCAGGTTCGCCAGACGCTCCGGAGCTACGTCCAGCTCGCGCGCGCATGCCACAAGATCGGGCTCATGCGCGCGCAGGAAGCCTATGACAGCGCGCAGCGTCGCGGCTTCGCCAGCGTGGCGTCGCAGGTCTTCCGCCTCAAGCCCCGTGAGCGCCAGCAGTCGCTGCGCACGCCGGTCGTCGCACAAAACCCACCCAAGGGCGCGCAATGCCAGCGTCTCGGCCTCCTCTGCATTGCCATTTTCCGTAAGCGGGCGCATGAAAACCTCTCTGCTGTGGGCGTGGATGACGGCATCCGCCGCCGAACTTCGGGTGACAGGTGACGAAACGCATTCTTGTTGTCGAGGACAACGAACTCAACCTCAAGCTTTTTTGCGATCTGTTGAAGGCGCATGGCCATGAAACGCGCGCGGTTTCCGACGGGCGTGTCGTACTCGATGAAGCGCGCGCGTTCCGCCCTGATCTCGTCATCATGGATATTCATCTGCCGCATATCAGCGGGCTGGACCTGATAGTAGCCTTGAAAGATGACGCCGAGCTGGCCGGGGTTCCAGTGATGGCGGTGACGGCCTATGCGGGCAAGGGCGATGAAGACCGCATCCGCGCGGCCGGAGCGGAGGCCTATGTCTCGAAGCCGATATCGGTGATGAAATTTGTCGACAGCGTCGATGGCTTGCTGGATCGGGTCACGCAATAAAAAACCCGGCGCGGAGGCCGGGTTCCATTGGTTCAGTAAAGCGGGGATCAATGTTACTTGATCTTGGCTTCCTTGAACTCGACATGCTTACGCACGACCGGATCATATTTGTTGAAGCTCAGCTTCTCGGTCTTGGTGCGCGGATTCTTCTTGGTGACATAGAAAAAACCGGTGTCGGCGCTGCTGACAAGCCGGATCTTGACGGTGGCTGGCTTCGCCATGACCTGATTCCCTCTAAAAAAGTCGTTCGAAAAAATAAGGCGGCATAAGCCCGCCGCCTCTTTCAGGCCGGGCTCATGCGGCAGAATCGCCGCGATGTCAACCGGCAGCGGCGCGGCGGCACCAAATTCGCCATAAAAATTGCGCCGCAACGTCGCGGTAACTCTCAGGCTTTACGGGCCGTTAATGCTTTGGTCGCATCTTGTCTGCGGGGCAGGGAGACAATGATGATCCAGCATGATGCGATGAACATGGTCCGGTCCGGCCTGATGGCGCGAATCGACGCAATAGCCGCCCAAGGGGGCACAATCAGCCTTCCGCGCATCTGCGAACAGATCGACATCATCCGCCACGATGCCCGCGCTTACGGGCTTGAACCGCTGGAGCGCCTCGCTTCCACGCTGGAGAGTGCTCTGGCGCGCCATGGTCTTGGCCCAGTCGTGCTATCCTATCTCGATCTCATGCGCGACGCGGTGGAGAGCGAAGATACCAGCCCGGAGGCGAGCCAGGTGTTCCTCGCAGCATTGTCCTTACGCATCGGGCATTAACCGATCCTTCCTTCATCGCTATAGATGCGCCCTATGGACGCGTTGCTCTTATCCTTGATCCTGTGTGCATTGGTGGAAGGCGTGGGCAATACGGCGCGGCGCTACGCCGGGCTGGTGGCGCGTTCTGGGTATGATGGCACTGGCGCGGTGACGGTTGGGATGGTTGCTGCGTGTGCGGCAAATGCACTTATTGCGGCGCTGGTGGGTCTGTGGATCGCCCCAATGCTGACGCCGGAAGCGCGCGCGCTGTTCCTCGCCGCTGGGCTGATGATGGCGGGAGGCGGGTTGTTGTTTGTGTCCCGACGCTTTGATTCTATGGAAGGTGGAGCGACGGTGCGTGCGCCCTTGCTCATTGTGCTCGTGACGCTGTTCGTCACCGGTATCAGCGGCAGCGCTCCTTTGCTCATCGCTACCATCGCCGTATATTTTGCCGATCCTTGGATGGCGGGCATTGGAGGGGCGCTGGGTAGCGCGGCGGGCTGCTATGCTGGAAGGGTGGCTAAAGAGGCCGTCTGGATTCGGGCAGGTCGTTTTGGGATGGGGGCGCTCCTGATGCTCGGCGCCTTTAGTATGGCGATGGGCGCGCTCCGGCTCATCTGATCGATTTAAGCGATTACATTGGAATAAATCATTCATTTTACCGATGAAACGACTCGTCGTATGATTGCGTTATTCCACCGTCACCTTCCGTCATGCACAAGAGGAGAGTCCTATGGCCCCGAAGAAACGGAAACCCGTACCCGAAAAGCTGAGAACGCCTGCGAACCTCAATCGCAACGATACAGTATCCGTAGCTGAAGCGTTGAACCGTGTTCTGGCGGATAGCTATGCCCTCTACCTCAAGACCAAGAATTTCCACTGGCATGTGTCTGGCCCACATTTCAGGGATTATCACCTGCTGTTCGACGAGCAGGCGGCACAAATTTTGCTGGTGACAGACCTTATCGCCGAGCGGGTGCGCAAGACTGGCAATGTTACGCTGCGCTCTATCAGCGATATTTCACGCCATCAGACGATCCGTGATAATGATGCCGACTTCGTCAGCGCGAAAGACATGCTGGAAGAGTTGCGGGCAGACAATCTCGCTCTGGTCGAGGGCTTTCGCGCAGTCAAGAAGGCGGCGGGGGATGCGGGCGACAATGCCACTGAGGGGGTTGTCGATGACTGGACGGATCAGGCCGAGCAGCGCGCCTGGTTTTTGTTTGAGGCTGGCAGGGGCGCCTGAGGCTATAACATGGCCTGCACATTCAAAGGGCCGAGACTCGTATGAGTCCCGGCCCTTTGAATTTCGCCTGCCTATAGTGGGTCAGGTTGACTATTATTCCGAGCGCGCCTGCAGGTTGACGGCGGCATATTTGCCGCGCTGATCGACCTCGATATCGAAATCGAGCCGGTCGCCCTCGTTGAGGCTGGAAAGACCGGCACGTTCCACCGCACTGATGTGTACAAACGCATCGGGCTGGCCATCGTCACGCTGGATAAAGCCGAAGCCTTTCATCGCGTTGAAGAACTTGACCGTGCCGCTGGAGTGTTCGCCAGTGAGCTGACGGCGCGGGCCACGCTCGGCCCCACCGCGATCACCGCCGCCAAAACCACCCGGACGCGGCTCACGCGGTTCGCGCGGGCGGTCCGTGACAGGCAGCGGTTCTCCCTCAATCTTGAGATCGGTCGCGGAGATCTTTCCGCCACGATCTACAAGGGTGAAGCCCAGCGGCTGTCCTTCGGCAAGGCCGGTCAACCCGGCCTGCTCCACAGCGCTGATGTGAACAAACACGTCTTCGGCGCCGTCATCGCGCACGATGAAGCCAAAGCCCTTCTGACCGTTGAAGAATTTTACGACGCCCGTGCCTTCGCCAACAACCTGCGCGGGCATGCCGCCCCGTGCGCCACCGCCAGCGCCACCGCCGCGGAAGCCACCGCCACCGCCTGCGCGATCGCCAAAGCTGCCGCCGCCAAATCCGCCGCGATCACCAAAACCGCCACGGTCACCAAATCCGCCGCCGAAGCGCCCGGCGCCAGGATCGGGGAAACCGCCAAAATCGTCGCCGCCGAAACCGTCCCGCTTATCTTTGCCGCGTCCGCGGCGTCCCCTGTCGAAACTCATCCCTGATAGTCACTTTCGCTTCGCCCAAATAAAAGCCGGATGAACATGTCGGACGAAGAACATGCAGAATCCGCCGCACAATACGGTCAGAGAATCACTATAAACATGATTCCTTCCAAGAGCGAACTATTTTCTGCATGAATGCGGCAAGTTATGCAGTACTGATCACGGCCTTGTCTGACCTGTGCCGCGAACGATCCATTTATAGGTCGTCAGTCCTTCGAGCGCGACCGGGCCGCGCGCATGCAGGCGACCTGTAGAAATGCCGATTTCCGCACCGAGGCCGAACTCACCGCCATCCGCAAACTGGGTGGAGGCGTTCCACATCACGATGGCGCTATCGACCGCGTTGAGGAAGCGTTCCGCTGTGGCGGGGTCTTCGGCAATGATCGCATCGGTATGGTGGCTCGAATGTGCGGCGATGTGGGAGAGTGCGTCGTCCAGCCCGCTCACCACCGCAGCAGAGACAATGGCGTCGAGATATTCTGTATCCCAGTCTTCCTCGCTGGCTGGGGTAACGCGGCCATCCATCGCCTGCACGACGGCGTCGCCGCGTACGGCGCACTTCGCGTCGAGCAGGGCGGCGACGATATCCTTGCCCGCGCCGAAGCCGGAGTCGAACAGCACCGTCTCGGTCGCGCCGCAAATGCCCGTGCGCCGCATCTTGGCGTTGAGCACGAGCGCGCGCGCCATCTCCGGGTCCGCCGAGGCGTGAACATAGGTTGTGTTCATGCCATCGAGATGCGCGAGCACAGGCACTCGCGCTTCCTCCTGCACCCGCGCGACGAGCGACTTGCCGCCGCGCGGCACGATAAGGTCTATAAGGCCGGACGCGCGCAGCATAGCGCCCACCGCTGCCCGATCCGTCGTGGGGACGAGCTGGATCGCGTTGACAGGCAGACCCGCTGCACTGATCCCTTCGGCCATGGCCGCATGGATCGCACGGTTGCTCTCGATAGCCTCGCTGCCGCCGCGCAATATGGCTGCATTGCCCGCGCGCAGGCAAAGAGCGGCCGCATCCGCCGTCACATTGGGCCGGCTTTCATAGATGATTCCGATCACGCCAAGCGGCACGCGCACACGCTGGAGGATCATGCCGTTCGGGCGCTGCGTCTCGTCGATGATCTCACCCAAGGGATTGGGCAGATGCGCCACCTGTTCCACACCCGCCGCCGTCGCCTCGATCCGGCCCGTATCGAGCCGCAGCCGGTCCAGCAGGGCAGGGGAGAGGCCATTGGCAGCGGCATTTTCCATGTCCTTCGCGTTAGCGCGTACAATATCGCCCGCATGGTCGCGCAGCGCCTGCGCCGCCAGCTCCAGCCCGCGCGCCTTGTCCGCATCGCTCGCCAGCGCGAGGATAGCCCCTGCCTCCTTGGCGCGCGCAGCCATCGCACCGATCAGCATTTCCGGGGTCTGTGTCAGGTCGTTCATGATATACTCGTTATCCGTTAATCGCCTTCGCTCTATCATGTCTCGCCCTTGACCGAAAGAGCGCGCCGGACTGACATTGTTCCGTTGAGTCTTTCCCTCCGGGCGGATAAGGGGAGGGGATGACAGTCTATTTTCACGAAGAAGATCTGCCCGCCGGTGTGCTGGCGGATGGCCCGGTCGCCATCGATACCGAGACGATGGGCCTCATCACCCCACGAGACCGGCTCTGCGTAGTGCAGATCAGCGATGGCAGGGGAGACGAGCATCTGGTTCGTTTTGCGCCGGACAGCGACTATGAGGCGCCCAACCTCAAAGCGGTGATCGCCGATCCCGCGCGGCTCAAGATTTTTCATTTTGCCCGGTTCGATATTGCCGCCATCAGCCATTATCTCGGCATTGACTGCGCGCCGGTCTATTGCACCAAGATCGCCTCGCGCCTCGTGCGTACGTATACCGATCGTCACGGCCTTAAGGAACTGGTGCGAGAGCTTTTGGGCCAGGAGATCAGCAAGCAGCAGCAAAGCTCTGACTGGGGCGGCCCAGTACTCTCCGACGCACAGAGGGAATATGCCGCATCGGATGTGCGCTATCTTCATGCCATGAAGGACGAACTGGACCGCCGTTTGGCTCGCGAAGGGCGGATGGAACTGGCGCAGGCATGCTTCGATTTTCTGCCGGCGCGCGCGCAGCTCGATCTGGCCGGCTGGCCTGAGATCGACATCTTCGCGCACATCTGAATCGGTCATGTCCCGTCTGGCAGACAATCAGCGCAGCATTCGCCAGTTATGGGCGTTGCCGGGCGGAGCGCATGACCGGACGGTGCGATTGCTCAAATCAGCTCTGCCGGCAGGCGTAGGTGTGCTGGCCGCATTTCTCTTTACCGCGCCCTTCACGATGCAGGGTGAGGTCAGCTTCTTGCTCGATAAGCGCGAAGTCGATCTGGCCGGAGAACGCATGAAGGTAAACGAGGCGCTCTACAGGGGGCAGGACGGCAAGGGCCGCCCCTTTTCCATCCGGGCCGGGTCGGCTGTTCAGAAAACCTCGCGCGAGCCAGTGGTGGAGATGAAGGATCTCACCGCCCGTATCCTGATGAAGGACGGGCCAGCGCTGCTTACAGCCGGGACGGGGCGCTATTATCTGGAGACCGAGCAGGTTGGCATTACCGGCCCTGTTCAGCTGGATGCCGCCGGAGGATACCGGCTCACAACACGCGATGTGGATATAAGCCTCAAACAGCGCAGGATGAACAGCCACGGCGCGGTTAACGGCCGTATGCCGCTGGGTACGTTCAGCGCCAGCCATTTCGAGGCCGATCTTGAAGCACGGACAGTTATGCTGAATGGCAATGCCCGCTTGCGTATCGAGCAGATTCGCCGCAAAGGGCGATGACTATGACTAGGCCGCTGTTGATCGCATCCCTCTCATTCCTGCTTGGCAGCGCCGCTCTGATCGGCGCGGGCCTGACCGGCGGAGAGCCTGCGCAGGCGCAGCTTATGCGCGGCCATGACAGCAGCGCGCCGGTCGATTTCTCGGCTGACCGGATCGAGGTGCAGGACCGCGCGGATCGGGCTGTTGTCTCTGGCAATGTTCATGTGACGCAAGGCGATCTGGTGCTGGATGCCGCGCGTATGACAATTGCCTACAAGAATGTCGGCGGTGTCGAAATCCAGCGCATGGATGCGGCAGGAAATGTGCGCGTTACGCGGGGGCAGGACCGCGCGACAGGTGATGTGGCGATCTACGATCTCAACACCCGTATCATCACCATGCTCGGCGATGTTCATCTCTATCAAGGCACCAATCATCTTGCGGGCGGCAGATTGGTTATGGATCTTAACACAGGCCTCTCCAAGGTTGATGGTCGTGCGGCATCTGGTGCTGGGGCAACAGGCAGCGGCCGGGTGAGTGGCAGGTTTACCGTGCCCAAGCGTGACGAAACGGCCCCGAAATAATCGCGTATCCGTGCGCTTCGGCCTTAAATGATGCCTATTAGGGTTGACTGCCAGGTTCTGGCATGCACAAAGCTTGCCAGTTTTCGAGAACTCCGCAAATTTTCATTTCTCCTTAACCTTGTTTATGCGAACAGAGATGCGTCATGGATGATGTTGCAGTGATCGACAGGCTGAGCCAGACGGGCGCGCTGGCGGATGAAGCGCTGAAGGCGCGCGGCGGGCTTGAGGTCGTTTCGCTTGCCAAAAGCTATGACAGGCGCCCGGTACTCGCCGATGTGTCCCTCACCGTGGCGAAGGGCGAGGTCGTCGGACTGCTCGGCCCCAACGGTGCTGGCAAGACCACCTGTTTCTATTCGATCATGGGCCTTGTGCGGCCGGACAGCGGGCGCATCGCGCTCGATGGGCATGATATTACCGGCCTGCCGATGTATCGTCGCGCAATTCTGGGCCTCGGCTACCTGCCGCAGGAAACGTCCATCTTTCGCGGCATGACGGTGGAGCAGAATATCCTCGCCGTGCTGGAGCTGGCCGAGCCGGACGAGGCCGAGCGGGCACGCAGGTTGGAGGAACTGCTTGCAGAGTTCGGCCTTCTGCGCCTGCGCGATGCTGCCGCGATGGCGCTATCGGGCGGTGAACGCCGCCGGTGCGAGATCGCGCGCGCGCTGGCGGCCAATCCCTCTATCGTGCTGCTCGACGAGCCATTTGCGGGCATTGATCCACTGTCCATCGCTGACATCCGCGATCTGGTGAAGCAATTGCGCACGCGCGGCATCGGCGTACTGATTACTGACCATAATGTGCGTGAAACGCTGGAAATCGTCGATCGCGCCTGCATCATATACGATGGCAAGGTGCTGTTTGCCGGTAGCCCGGAAGAACTCGTCGCCAACGCCGATGTCCGCCGCCTGTATCTGGGCGAGAGCTTCTCGATGTAGCATGGCGGGGCGCGCAATATAATGGCTCTCGCCCCCCGCCTCGATCTGCGGCAAAGCCAGTCGCTGGTGATGACGCCGCAATTGCAGCAGGCGATCCGGCTGCTTGCGCTCTCCAACATCGAAATAGAGGCGTATATTGCCAGCGAGCTGGAGAAGAATC
Source organism: Sphingobium fluviale (assembly GCF_004122115.1). Lineage (GTDB taxonomy): Bacteria > Pseudomonadota > Alphaproteobacteria > Sphingomonadales > Sphingomonadaceae > Sphingobium > Sphingobium fluviale. The sequence goes on along the minus strand of NZ_SBKP01000018.1, from coordinate 2,591 downwards.
CGCTGCTGGAGCTTGCGCGCGGTGCCGCCGGAACCGATACGGATAGCGCGCCTGAGCCATTTGCAGATGATGACGCGCCGCGACCGCCGACCGAAGCCGCGAGTGACGCTATGCTGCGCGATGGCTCCGTCGGCTCCGAAAGCCCGCTGGATGTCGATGGCGCCGGCGATGTACGCGGCGATGGCGAAGACGCGATGGCAGGGGCACCTTCGCGTGGCGAGGGCCTAGGCATGGACACCATGGGCGCCTCGTCCGGGGGCTTTAGCGAGGATGGCCCGGATTTCGAGAATTTCGCCAGCACCGGCATCGGGCTGCATGAGCATCTGATGGATCAGGCGCGGCTGCGCTTTTCCGGCGCTGAGTTGCTCATCGCCAGCCAGCTCATCGGCCAGATCGACGAGACCGGGTATCTGGAGACGGAACTGCTGCCGCTCGCTTATGCGCTCAAGGTGCCGCTGGTGCAGGTGGAGGCCGTGCTGGCCGAGATCCAGACCTTTGACCCTGTTGGCGTGGGCGCGCGGTCGCTTGCCGAATGTCTTGCGCTGCAGGCGAAGGAGGCAGACCGGCATGACCCAGCGATGGCGGCGCTGCTCGCCAATCTCGATCTGCTGGCAAAGGGTGCGTTGCCCCAGTTGCGGCGCATTTGCGGCGTGGACGAGGAGGATCTGGCAGATATGATCCGTGAGCTGCGCGGCTATGATCCCAAGCCCGGCCTGCGCTTTTCCGCCAATGAGACCCAGGCTGTCGTGCCCGATATATTCATCACCCCGCAGGGCAAGGGCTGGGCGATTGAGATCAACAGCGCGACCCTGCCGCGCGTACTGATCAACCGCTCTTATTATACCGAACTTTCCGGTGGCGTGCAGGACAAGACATCGAAAGCATGGCTGTCGGATTGCCTCGCCAGCGCCAACTGGCTGGTGAAGGCGCTCGATCAGCGGCAGAAAACCATCGTCAAGGTGGCGACCGAAATCGTGCGCTGCCAGGAGGAGTTCTTCCGCCACGGCGTCGCGCACCTGAAGCCGCTGACGCTGCGCACCGTCGCAGAGGCGATTGGTATGCACGAATCGACCATCAGCCGCGTAACCAGCAACAAATATCTCTCCTGCCCGCGTGGCCTGTATGAACTCAAATATTTCTTCACCAGCGGTATCGCGTCGTCCGAAGGGGGCGAGGCGGTATCTGCCGAAGCGGTGAAAAGCAGGATCAAGGCGCTCATTGGCGCGGAAGACCCCGCCAAGATCCTGTCCGATGATACCTTGGTGGAAATGCTGCGCGCAGAGGGGTTTGACCTCGCCCGTCGCACGGTCGCGAAATATCGCGAAAGCATAGGCATCGGCTCCTCGGTGCAGCGTAGGCGGCAAAAGGCTCTGGCGGGATAGCGGTTGCGTGGCGCAGGGGAAAAGCGCGGCATAACCCGAACCTGCCGCTTGCCAGCGCCCACATCAGTCGTTAGACGCGCCCATTCCAGTGCGATTGGATAATCGCCTGATTCACGCTTCACGCCTTTTGGCGCGCAGCTATCAGGCAAAATGCGGAGCGGTGGCCGAGTGGTCGAAGGCGCTCGCCTGGAAAGTGAGTATACGTCAAAAGCGTATCGAGGGTTCGAATCCCTCCCGCTCCGCCATTACCGTTTCGATACTTCAATTCTGCACCTGAGGTGATTCTTACAGCGGTGATGCTGTATATTCGATATCCTTAGTCGCTACGAAACGTCGAAGATCTGCTGTTTGAGCGCGGGATCGAGATTTGTCACGAAACGGTGAGGTATTGGTGGAATCGATTTGGTCCGATGGTTGCGGCAGAGATACGTCGAAAACGCGTTTCTCACCTGCGTGGTTTCCGTCACTGGCGGTGGCATCTTGACGAGATGTACGTCAAGCTGAACGGAGAGATGGTTTATCTCTGGCGGGCCGTTGATCATGAGGGTGAGATCCTGGAGTCCTTCGTCACGAAGAAACGGTACAAATTGGCGGCCTTGACCTTTATGAAGAAGGCATTGAAACGCCATGGCAGAGCCAAGAAGATCGTCACCGACGGGCTGAAATCATACCCGGCTGCGATGCGTGAAGTTGGCAATGTCGAACGTCAGGAAGTGGGGCGATGGGCCAATAACAGGGCCGAAAATTCGCTTCAGTTCATCATCCTTCTACAATCTCTTCAATTCCCAACAACACCTCGTCGGCCGTAAAGTTTGTAAGTATATGCGTTCGGAAGCCCCCGTTGAGTGGCAGAATCTTGCGGCCTGATGAGGAGAGCCCCTGGCCACATTTCACCATGTGGAGACAAGTTAGCGTTAGACTGACGGCGTCTATATTAGCGCAGTTTCCGCTTTGAACAGATTCTGCCGTGACCTGGGGCGCTACACGCTTGGACACGGAGTGCGGCTTGCTTGATTTTATAGGGGCGAGCACATTTCAACGCCGCTTGACCGCGCCTCAGTAAAACAGGATGCAGGCAATCGTGTTGATTTTCATTGAGAGTTGACCCGGTGTTTTCACTGAGAAGTGACCCGTCTTGTGATTATGTTTCGATTAATTCCTGTGGGTCAAGATAGTGCTTTCTCCTTTTTGGGTTTTGCCTGCTGGGCA
>NZ_SBKP01000017.1 GCF_004122115.1 Sphingobium fluviale | reverse complement strand
TCAATAACGCCATGTCCAACACTCCAATATCCCCTGATCACCAAAGACAGGGAAGCGTTCAAACATGGGTCACTTCTCAGTGGAAATTACTCCCCACACCGGGTCAACTCTCAATGAAAATCAACAACTGAGCCCTGCGAACCAGTGATCGAAGCGCATTTCGGCATCGGTGAACCCCGATTGCAGCAGCGCGGTGATCAGTGTCTTGCGGAGCAAGTGCATGCAAAACAACGTCTTTTCGTCATCTGAGAGGCCCGCGACCAGTCCGTCGAGCCGTCCCAGAACAAGCGCGCAGGACGCCTCGGCCAGCGCGGCCTCTTCGCCGGAAGCGTCGTCATCAAGAGCAAATTCTGCGAGCGGATCCATGCCTGATGTGTAGTGAAGTGCCAAACACTGCACAAGTGCTGGGACGTCCTGCAAATGCACATGTGATAATTGCACTTATCACATAAGCAAATGTTGGGCTTAGATCTGATAGCAAGCAATCAAAATGGTTGCGGGACGAGGGCGTCGATGCTAAAAGGCCGTGCAAAGGAGCCGTGTCATCGCCAGCGTCGTCGTCCGCAATCTGTCCGAGGAAACCAAGTCGCGCCTCGTCGCCCGCGCCATGCGCAACAAGCACAGCCTGGAAGAGGAACTGCGCCAGATTCTCGACGCGACCGCGCACGCCGATGCGCAGAACCCCGATGCGCAGGAGCCGTTCGGCGACTGGCTGGTGCGCATCACCCGTCCGGGCTATGAGGATTTTGCGGACATCATGGACCGGATTGTCGCCGAGCGAACACTGCCCGATCGGCCGTTGCCGACGTTCGACTAATGTATCTGGTCGACACCAATTTCATTTCCGAATTCGCGCAGCGCGCGCCCAATGACGGCGTCCGGCGCTGGGCGAATCTTCATATCGGAGACGCCGGCATATCGACCGTGGCGATCTTCGAGTTGCGCCTGGGCCTTGCGCAGTTGCCCGATGGTCGGCGGCGTGACGAGTTGCTCGGGACGATCGAGCGGGCGATCAGCCGGTTCGGTCCGCGCGTCTACGCCTTCGACCGGGCGTCGGCGGAGATGGCGGGCGAACTGCACGGCGTGAGCGCGCGCGCCGGTCGACCAATGTCGCGGATGGATGCGCAGATCGCGGGCATCGCCGCGGTCTATGGTCTGACGCTGGTCACGCGAAATATTCGGGACTTTGAAGCGACTGGTCTCGACCTCATCAATCCGTGGGGCGATTGATGCGCAAGCCCGTCGTCGCGCGGCCGCAGAGACTGCTGGCACCGGAGTCATCCCTCGCGCAGGCAGAACCGGTATCGACGGACACCTTGCCGGCCGTTGCGCCCGTGGTCGAGCTGTCGTGGACGGTGATCAATATGCGCGCCGGCGCGACAATCGTCGTTAACAAGGCGCTGCTCGCCGCCTACCAGGCGGCCTCGTCGCCGCATAGCATCCGCGCGCTCAAGTCGGACCTTGAGGCGTTCGATCTCTGGTGCCGGGGTCACAATCGCATCGCGCTGCCGGCGCTGCCCGAAACCGTGGCCGACTATCTTGACGATCGCGCGGCGAAGGGGAGCAGGCCGGCATCGCTCAGCCGGTACAAGGCGTCGATCGCCAAGGTCCACCAATTGCTCGATCTCAAGGATCCGACGCCGACTCCCCTGGTCAAGCTCCGACTGGCGGCGGTGCGCAGGGACAAGGGCATAGCCCAGGCCCAGGCGCGCCCGCTGCGCTTCAAGGGGCAGGTAGCGGATGTCGCAGCCGACGCGCCGCGCGGGCTCAATGTGCGCGCATTGCTCGAAGCCTGCGCTGACGATCTTCCGGGCCTGCGTGATCGCGCGCTGCTGTCGACCGCCTATGACACCGGCCTGCGCGCGTCCGAGCTGGTGGCGGTTGCGATCGAGCAGATCGTCGAGGCGATCGATCCTGAGGCGCGACTGTTGAATATCCTGCGCAGCAAGGGCGATCCGGAAGGGGAGGGGGCGACCGCCTTTCTCAGCCCGCGCACCGTCTCGGCGATCGTGGCCTGGACGGAGGCCGCCGGGATCGGCGCGGGGCCTCTGTTCCGGCGCGTGCAGGTTCGCCGCACCAAGGCGCGGGCCGCCGTCAAGGGACGGCGGATCGACAGCATCTCCGCCCGCGAAAAATGGGATTTGCGCAAGACGCTGTCCAAACCGGCGCAGCCGGCGCGGGTCGAGTATGACATCGGCACCAAGGCGCTGCATCCAGGCTCGATCGGACCGATCTTCCGTGCCATCATCCAGCGGGCGTTCGATCACGGCGCACTCCCCGATCTGACCGCCGACGATCTGACGCGGCTGCTCAAGGGCATTAGCGCGCATTCCACGCGCATAGGGCTCAATCAGGACCTGTTCGCGAGCGGCGAGGATCTGGCGGGGGTCATGGATGCACTGCGCTGGAAATCTCCGCGCATGCCGCTCGCGTACAACCGCAATCTCGCCGCCGAGCACGGCGCTGCGGGGCGTTTGCTGGCAAAGCTCGCATAGGTGCGGTCGGGACGAGGGAGATGTGAATACGGGGAATGCAGTAAATTATGGCTGACATGAACTCCACGCTGTGGGCGGGCAATGCAGTCTTCTTTGTCCGTTCACACCAGGGTGTCGATCTGGCCGATACGGAAGGCGACAGGGGCGGCGTCGATCGCACTGTTCAATGCAATGGTCCTCACTCTCGGTGCTTCAATCCGGCTAGCCGGGCCAGCGATCGCTGTCAATCAAGAGTTCACTAAACTGACACTTTGGTATCTCATCAGGAGTAGGACGAAAATTACGGATTTTCCATAATCTGATATTATGGTAAAAACGGACTTGCCGATAACGTCGTTTTTGGCGTAAAAAGTGCCCATGAAACCTGCCCGTCAGGACCTTCGCGCATGACCGCTTATCGCCCGTTTCCGTCCGCGGTCGAACTGGTGCTGGGCGGCCACGCGCTGCTGGTCGATACCCGCGCCGCCAGCCCGCTGGCGCTCGAAGCGGAGGTGGCGGCGATGGCGCCGGCGACCAGGTCGGCGATCACAGCCGATCTCAATTGCTTCCTTGCCTGGTGCAAGGCGCGGCGGCCCGTCGCCACCGCAGTCCCGGCCGAACCCGAAACCCTCGTCCACTATCTGCACTGGCTGGCCAAGGGTTCAGAAACCCGCCCACCCGCGAAGTCTGCTACGCTTGCCCGCCGGATCGCCTCGATCGCGCGGATCCACCGAATCCTCGGCTTCGGTGATCGCGAACCGCTGCCAACTCAAGCCGGGATGGTGCGCGACACTCTGAAAGCCATCCGCCGCAAGAAGCGCGAACGGCAAAAGCAGGCCGCGCCGCTGCGACTCGGCGAGGCGATGCAGGAGGGTCAGGCACCGCCAGAGGGCGTGACCGTCAAGGCGCTGCTGGCCGCGTGCGGCACTGACATCATCGGTCTGCGCGACGCGGCGCTGATCAGTCTTGCCTATGAGAGGGCATAGCGTGGATGGTACGCTAAACAACGCTAAGGGCGAACAATCAGCGAACGCTTAGGCGGCGCGGCTATCCGGCGGCAGATTGAGGGCCTTGCGGCCAGCGGAAGCGGCTGCTCGATCCCAGAGGAAATCGCCCGAGAAAGCAATATGCTCCCAACCTACTGGGGACGTATGGGCGAGTAGATCATCAGGCACCGCGACCGATGTTGATCGTAGATGCTGGGCGGCGGCATCCATGTAGATCGTGTTCCAATAGACGATCGCGGCGACGAGCAGATTGAGGCCGGACGCCCGATATTGCTGCGCCTCGTGGCTGCGGTCGATGATGCGGCCCTGGCGGAATGTGTAGATCGCCTGCGTCAGGGCATGGCGCTGCTCGCTGTTGTTGAGACCGGCATGGCATCGCCGGCGCAGATCGGGATTTTCTAGCCAGTCCAGCATGAACAGCGTCCGCTCGATCTTGCCGATTTCCTGTAGCGCGACATCGAGCTGGTTCTGCCGTTCGTAGGCAGCGAGCTTTCGCAGCATGACCGATGGCGCGACATGGCCGGCCTTGATCGACCCTACGAGGCGCAGCACGTCTTCCCATTGCTCACCGATGATGTCGGTGCGGATACGCTTGCCCAACAGCGGGGTGATGGACGGATAGGCCGTGACCGGCGCGATCGGCGCGAGCCGCCTGTCGGGGAAGTCGCGCAGGCGCGGGCAGAAGCGAAATCCCAGCATCGCGCACAGGGCGAAGACATGATCGGTCGCCCCGCCGGTGTCGGTGTAATGCTCGACGATCCTGAGATCGGTGCCGTGGCTGGTGAGGCCGTCGAGGACATAGGGCGCCTCATGCGTCGCGGCCGAGATCACTTTGACGTGGTAGGGCGCGCGCTGATCAGAATTATGGGTGTAGAAGCTGAAGCCATGATCGACGCCATAGCGGGCGTTGATATCGCCGCCCGACGCGCCGCGCTTCGCGGCCCTGAAGAACTGGCCATCGGAACTGGACGTGGTGCCGTCGCCCCATACTCGTGAGAATGGCAGGCGGTGGTGCGCGTTGATGAGGAGGGCCAGCGCCGCGCGGTAGCTGTCGTCGCGGATATAGGCGTCATGGGTCCAGAGGAGCTGATCGCGCGTGACGCCCTGACTCGCCGCCGCCATGCGCGACAGGCCGAGATTGGTCGCATCGGCGAGGATCGTGGCGAGCAGCGCGTTTTCATTGGGACACGGCTCGCCGGTACGCAGGTTGGTGAACGCCGCAAGAAAGCCGGTTTCCTGCGCCACCTCATGCAGTAGCTCGGTGATGCGGATGCGTGGCATCATGGCATCGAGCCGGTCGGCCAGCGCTTCGGCGTCGGGCGTCGCGATCGTGCGAACGGGGGATATCTGGAGGCGGTCGTCGCGATATCGCACACCCTCCAGAGCGTCGCGCTTCAGGCGCTGGGCAAATTTCTTAAGCCGCCAGTCAAGTTCGCGGCCCCGCTGTTCGAGCCATTCGCCGGCTGTGGGTGGCAGACCGAGAGCCGACACGATCGGCTTCGCCTGGGGTTCGCTGAGCAGGTAGCTGTCGAACCGGCGGTATCCTGCCGATCGCTCCACCCAGACATCCCCGGAACGCAGCTTGTTGCGCAGATGCGCGATCGTCGCGATTTCCCAGAGACGCCGGTTGATCTTGCCGTCATCGCCCACGACGATTTTCCGCCATTCCTTGCGGAAGGGCATCGGAGCGTCGGCAGGCAGATCGCGTTTGCCCGACCTGTTGAGGTCGCGCAGCATCTCGATGGCGGCGATCGTTTTTGCACTGCCCTTTCCGGCCCTGAACTGGAGCGCCTCAAGCAGGTCGGGGGCGAACTTGCGCAACGTCGCATAGCGGTCGGCCGCCACCGTCAGCGGATCAAGGTTGGCGGTTTCCGCGATTGTCGCCACTTCTGGCCTCGCCTTCAGGAGGGTGTTCCACCCGACCGATGCGTCCAGGGCCTCCATTGGATCTTCGCCGGTATCGACCGCATCGGTCAATGCGTCGATTGTCCTGCGAAAGATCAGCATCAGCCGCGCCACATTCTTTGACGTGGTGGCATAGCTGCGCGCCTGGGCGTTCTTCGCGCGGGTGAAGATGCTGCCGATCAGCTTGTCCGCCATCTCCAAGGCGTTATCGGTCAGTCGTTCCTCGAGGTCGAGCAGGAACGCAACCAGCGTAGCGCGCCGTCGGGAGGGAATATATCGCTCGATCATATAGGCAGGCGAAGCGCGGCCTTCCCTGACATATTGCCGAAATCGGTCGGCATGGATGCGGCCAGCCACGTCCGGGGAGATGCCGATCTTCCGCACTTGCCGCAGGCGGTCGAGAATCTGGCGGATGTGATCGGGCCTGGCCGCAACGGGAATGGTCTTGAGCGAAGCGAGTTGGCTCATGCCGCCGGCGTCGTCAAAGACCTGGTCGAGGGCGTGGACCTGTTCGGCGCTAAGATCAGCGATCAGGGCGTAGGCAGCCTGCTTGCGGGCACGCGCGCGTCCCGCACTACTGGCGCGTTCGATGGTGGAGATGGACGGCAGTAGAATCCGGGCCTCGCGAAGGGCGGTGACAACGCCGATCGCTATCGTCATCCCCTTGTCGGTCGCCCATGCCGTTTTCGCGGCCGCTTCGATCATGAAGGGAATGTCGGCGCGGGTTGGTCCACGAAGGCCCGCTCGCATCGCCAGCTCGCGGGCATGGTCCGTCATCGTCTGATCCCGCGCTGCATAGTTGGCCAGGTCGGTTACGTGTAGACCAAGTTGTTCCGCGACGAAGGCGGCGAGATCATGGGGTATCGCTCCCTTGTCCTGTATCAACTGCGCCAGTGTGATGCCCGGGTGCCGCAAGAGCGCGAGTTGCAGCGCGACACCCAACTGGTTCCGTCGCTCCCGTCGTGCGCCGATGATCTCGATGTCCGAAGGCTCGAAGGTGTAGAGCCGGGCTAGATGGTCGCGCTCGCTCGGGATGGCGAGGATCTGATCGCGTTCGCTCTCGGTCAGGAGTTGATGCTTACGCTTCGTCATTCCGATTCCCGTCCACAAAAGGTCATCTGGGCCTATGGACAGCCATGAGTAAAGAGACATAGTATGTGGACGGATATGGATGGGGCGAAGCGATCGCCCTTCAGATCGTCCACAGAACGACCGTTTGGGAGACGCACGGGATGGGCGATATTCTGGGTTATGCCCGCGTCAGCACCGGCGATCAGGACGTGGCTGGACAGACCATGCGTCTGGAGGAGGCCGGCGCGATCAAGGTGTTCACCGACGTCATGTCGGGCAAGAGCATGGAGCGGCCCGGTCTGGCCGAACTGATCGCCTATGCCCGCAAGGGCGACACGCTGGCGGTGGTCCGCCTCGATCGGCTTGGGCGCTCGCTCGCCGAATTGCTCACCACGGTCGAGACGCTACGCGGCCAGGGCATCGCGCTCCTGAGTCTTGAGGAAAAGATCGACACATCGTCGGCCGCCGGCGAACTCATCTTCCATGTGTTCGGGGCCATCGCCCATTTCGAGCGGAGACTGATCTCCGAGCGAACCAGGGATGGGATCGCCGCCGCGCGCGCCAAAGGCAAGTTGCCCGGCCGTCAGCCGCTCGACATGTCCAAGGTACATGCCGCCATCAAACTGGTCGAAGCGAGCATCTCGCCGACAGAAGCAGCACGACAACTCGGCATCGGCCGATCGACCATCTATCGAGAAATGCGCCGCCTCGGCGTGGAAAGGCCCATCTGAATGTCCAGATCGAAATCGGCTCACGATCTTTCCGGCCTGATGAAATATGCGGATCGCGCGCCATGGGATGAGGCATTGGCCGAAATGCTGTCCGCGCATCTCGATCCGGCGAGCGAAGCGACCGGACTCGAGCCTGACGCCATATTCGAGATAATTGGCGATCACTGGCAAGGGCCGCTATGGGGCTGCGCCTTTGAAGATCTGCTTACGCAGGAACTGGAACCCGACGGTCGCAATCTGGTCGATGACTATCTCAAGCGCCGGGGCTGGAACGAAAAGGCGCCGAACAAGGCCTATATGCGCGCGTTACGCGATACGGTCATGTCGCTCTATGAGGTCAGCGAAGTCGTGCCTGGTCAGTCGATGACCTTGCGCGATCTGCTGCGCGACGTTGCTCCGGTGACGGTGCGCGAACACGGTGCAACCCAGACCCTGGTCAACTGGGACAAGATCGCCGCAAGGGTTGTCGACGTGAACGGGCGCCATGGCATTTCCGGAGCGCTGTTGCCGTTCAGCGCTGAGGGCGCCGTGCGAGTGGTCGAGGCATTTTCCCGACTTGCCGACGAAACTCAGGACACTGCGGAATTGGACCCGTCCGATCGGGACGCGCTTCTGGGAGCATCGGGACCGATGTTCACGAACATGTGGCTGCTCGACTGTCTGGGCAAGGCCATGCCCGGCAGCGCGCCGGATATGGTCAACGCCGACGGCGATGACCTGGTGTTCCACCGTATCGTTTTTCCGCTGGCGAAAGGCGTGGTCGGCAAGAGCCTGATCCGAAGGCTGAACGCGGCACAATGGCTGGAACCTGCCAGCGACAGTTTCTGGAACTGGCTGGCACCAGCGACGAAGAACAAGAAGCCGCAAGCGACCAAAGGCAAGCGGGCCTTCGTCACGACCATGGATGACGGCACGCCGGTTTTTGCCAATGTGGAACTGGCAGGGCGCAAGCTGATCGTCGAGGTAAACAGTGCCGCCCGCGCGGAGCGAGCAATTACCCAGATGGGCGAATGGCTTGGTGATTGCGTGAGCGCGCCTATGGCCGAAATCCGGACGCTCGATCAGGTTATGGCCGACGATGCCGCCCGCACGCCACAGGACGAGGCGCTGGATATTCCACCGCATGAAATGGAGCGCATCGTTCACGATATGCTGACCCGTGAATATACGAAAACGCTCGATGAGCCGGTCCCAGCCCTCAGCCACAAGACGCCACGCGTTCTGGCCTGTACAAAGGCGGGGCGGGTAAAGGTAGCCGACTGGCTCAAATATATCGAAAATGGCGCGGCAAAATCGGGCACCGCCGATCCGATGGGCACCTATGACTTTACATGGATGTGGGAAGAACTGGGGCTTAGCGACCTCCGGCGGTAACGGCCATCATGCGGTTCTTGAAATGTTCTCGCTTAGCGTTGTCTGGCGTACCTTCCACGCGATGCCCTCAAGATCGATGCCAATCCGCTCCGGGGTTAACCCCGGAGCGGATTGGCGCTCACCTCAAACTGGGGAATTTTCATTCGGCACTTTTGGGGAGAATACGTCCGGCACCGACACGCGGCGCATCTTTGCGTTCTGCAGCTCGAGGAGCGCGTTGCGCGCTTCGAGGTCGCTGTTGATGGCCTTGATGCGGGCCGCTTCGGCCTCGGCTTCAGCAAGCCGAGCAAGTGCCTCGTCGAGGCTCAAAACCGCAGGGGAAGCACCGCTCTCCATCGCCTAGATCGATAGCAGAATCTGGCTGAATCCTGAAGCATTTTTATATCGTTAGCGTAATTATCCGGCCATCCGCGGACGCCATGTTGCCTGCGGGTTGCGCCAGTCGATCCCCTCCAGCAAACACGACATCGCCGAGGCCGAAATGCACACCGCACCGTCCTTGGCGGAAGGCCAGATGAACCGTCCGTGCTCGAGCCGCTTGGCATAGAGGGACATGCCGATGCCGTCGTGCCACAGGATCTTGCATAGGGATCCCTTACGACCGCGAAAGATGAAAAGGTCGCCCGCGAACACGTCTTGATGAAGGCCGTGTTGAACCTGCCGGGCGAGGCCAAGCATGCCCCGGCGCATATCCGTGTGCCCCATCGCGAGCCAGATCCGCGCTTGTCCTGGAATCGGGATCACGCGCGCAGCCCCTGCAGTGCCGCCGTGACCAGCGCCGGCGGTGCATGGGGGGCAATCCGCACCACGGCGCCAGCAATCTCGATCTCGATAGCGACCGAGCCAATATCGACCGTCGGTTCGGCCCGCAGGCGCTCCGGCGTGTCGTCGACCAGCACCGGCACGAAGCCGCTCTCCGGTTCCGGGTCTGGATCGAGCAACTCCTTGCGCCAGCGATAGAGCTGGGCCGGTGCGATATCTGCCGCCCGTGCAATCTCCGACACGTTCGCACCCGGCTCCAGGGTTGCCTCGATCAACTCCAGCTTCTGATCGTCCGTCCAGGTGCGGCGACGCTCGACACCCGTTATCACCGTCACTTGCGTCATCACACCGAGCCGTCGCTAATACCGATGCAAATAACATTACTTGCACCAGGACGATCTCACCCACGCTCGCGAACCATGCAAGACGGCCCCCGCCGGAGGGATACCGTTCGATCGCCCAGGCCGGCGTCGGTTCGGGATGGCTGTTCGCCTGCAGCAGAATATCACGCACCGTCATTCTCTCCTTCTGTTCAATGTCTCTGTTCACCCCCGATGCATCAGCGGCGTCGATGTCCCGCGCCCGCGACCTCAACGCGCATCGCGCGCATCCACCGGCGGAGCGGAACGAGCCTGGCGCCGGCGCGCAAAGATGTTCAGCGTCTCGACAGCCGCCGAAAAGGCCATGGCCGCATAGATATAGCCCTTCGGCACATGCGCGCCGAACCCTTCCGCGATCAGGGTGGTGCCGATCAGCATGAGGAACGCGAGGGCGAGCATTACCACCGTCGGATTTTGGCCGATGAAGTTCGATAAGGGCGTTGCTGCGAACAACATCACGCCCACGGCAACGACGACAGCGATGACCATGATTGCGATGTTGTCGGTCATACCCACCGCCGTGATGATGCTGTCGATCGAGAATACGAGATCCAGCATGATGATCTGACCTATCGCCGCAGCGAAACCGATACCCACTGTTCGGGTATCGAAGAGGTCGTCATTGGGGACCGGATCGATGTTGTGATGGATTTCCTTTGTCGCCTTCCACACCAGGAACAGGCCGCCTGCGATCAGGATCATATCCCGCCAGGAGAAACCGTGCCCGAACGCGGAGACTACCGGCTGTGTCAGCTGAACAATCCAGGCCACCGACGCAAGCAATAGAAGGCGCAGGCCCAGCGCAAGGCCGATACCCACTCTTCTTGCGCGCACGCGATGCTGCTCCGGCAGCTTGTTGCTGAGGATCGAGATGAAGATGAGGTTATCGATGCCGAGCACCACCTCCATCGCGACGAGCGTCGCGAGTGCCGCCCACGCTGCGGGCTCCGTCGCGAGCGCCGCAAATCCCTCCATCAATGTCATGAAATGCCTCCCGCACGGTCGCGCGTGTCTCGCGATCGCGGAAGATCAACATGATCGAACATCACAGCATTCCTCGCCTGACCTTGTCGAACGAGCGGTCTGCCATGTGCCATGAAAAATGATTTCCGGACCGGCATCGAGCGCACTCGATGCGGTCCGACATCACGATCATCCTCGGATCGTCAGAGGGGCCCGGCCCGCATGATCGCAAAGCTATACGAAGCAGCGGCAGATTCAAGAGAAGGCTGCTTTGGCGCGGGCCGGTCTGTTCGCGTTCGCGAGAGACATCTCCAGCGCCCAGCGGCCCCCTCAACCTCACTAGGAGATGCGACCATTGAAATCCTGATGCTTCCCCTCCATTATCTCGGACGCGGGCCGGGCCCCTCTGGCGATCGCCTGAAGCGGTTGCGATGTCGGACCGCATCGAGTTTGGCTCGGTGCAGGTCGGAAATTTCCTGATCCCCAATCGAGCCCTAGATACTGGGAGTCCTGATATGACGAATCCAGGGGCTGGTATGCCATGTCCCGTGTGCGCCGTTCCGCTCGTGATGAGCGAGCGCCAAGGCGTCGAAATCGATTATTGTCCGCAGTGCCGCGGAGTCTGGCTCGATCGTGGCGAGCTCGACAAGATCATCGAACGCAGCGCTCGCGATGCGCCTGCACAGACTGCGGCGCCTGTGCCGCCGTCACCGCAGCCCACCGCGCCTTGGGGGCACCAGGCAGGATACGGCCACAAACCGTACAAGCGGCGCAAGTCCTTCCTCGAAGAATTGTTCGACTAGCCGCTTCGAGGCCCAAGCAGAAGCTGCCACGTGCTGCGGGCTTGACCGACGCTCAACTGAGCGTCGGTCCCTTCCGGCTTGCCTCGCAGAACAGCCGACTCAATCGTCCCAGTCGCGGTCACGACGCACCGACAGGACGCGCTGTCCCCGCCGGTCCATGTGCAGCGTGATCTCCCGGCCCTGTGCGTCGAAGCCTTCGACTTCGAGACGCCCGTCGTCCCGTTCGATTTCCACCACATCGACTATTCCTGCGCGCTTGACTGCATCGACATTCGGTACACGCATTGGGCCAAAGCGGCGCCGCTCGTCGAAATCGTCGTCCCAGTGCGCGTTGGCAAAAAATGGCTGATTCTTCGCCGCGGCCGGCACCGGTTCCGCCAGCGCTGTCGAAGCAACGACGATACCTCCTACGCCCGCGGCGCCAAGCGCTACAGCCAACAAGCTCCGTTTCATTCTCGTGTCTCCTGATCGAGTCACCTTGGCGATGACCCGTCCAACATGCCCCCCGCTGCCTGACAGCGATCCAACCCGGGCCGTCAGCGGGGTGTCAGGACCGATCAGGCAGATCTTACTCCATGGGTCCCCGGCATCGAACATTGGTAGCGATGGTCCTGGCGCTGCTGAGCGCCTGTGATGGCGGCGGCGCAGGCGACCAGGCAAATCCGGCGCGCCAGCCGGACGTGCCGGAGAACAGGGCCCCCCTCCCGCCGCCGCCCCCCTCCCCCGCCGAAGAAGGTGCCGGCTCTCAAGAACAGGTCGCGATTGTCGCGGCCGGCACGGAACAGGCGCCGTCCCGGTCCCTCGATCCATCGCTGCTCCCCCTCGAACGCATCCTCAAGATCGCGCAACGTCGGGTCGCCGGTGACGTCATCGATGTCGAATTGGAAGACGACGACGGCACACCTGAGTATGAAATAACGATCCTCACTGCCGACAGCCGTTCGATCGAGATGAAGATCGACGCGCGAAGCGGCACGATCCGCGAACTCGAAGAAGACTGAAATGCGCCTGCTGCTGGTTGAAGATGATGAAGCAATCGCCAAGGGCCTGTCGGACGCCCTTGCCCGCGCCGGATTCACGGTCGATCACGCGGAAGATGGGGAGAAGGCGTGGGTGATGGGCGGGGATGAGGATTATGACGTGGTGGTGCTGGATCTCGGCCTTCCCCGCCTTGATGGCCTGACCGTTCTCAAGCGCTGGCGAAGTGAAGGGAGGACATTTCCGATCATCATCCTTTCGGCACGCGGCGCATGGCTCGACAAGGTGGAAGGCATCGAGGTTGGCGCCGATGAGCGTCGAAGCCGCGCTCGAGGCATTGGGGGCCATCGTCGAAAATGCGGCGCGCTACGCCAGCGCGACAGTCGAGGTGCTTGCCGGATCGGACGGGAAGGGCCGCTGGATCGAGGTGAACGACGATGGCCCCGGTATTCCGCTTCATCTTCATTCGGCCGTGCTCGAGCGCGGTGTGCGCCTTGACGAACGGGGCCAAAATCACGGCCTCGGCCTCTCAATCGCCCGGGAAATCGTCGAGGCGAGCGGTGGCGAGCTGTCCTTGCGATCCAATGCAAGCGGCGGCCTTTCCGTGCTTCTGAAATGGAATGAGTGATAGCCAAGCGGACGGCTGATACTCCAGCACACCTGATCCACGCGTATCCGCGATGAACAGATCGCCAATGAATGCTGACGCCGAGGCTGACAATCGGAGCCAACAGCTTAGCGAAGCCCACGCTGAAAGCTGACTTCAGTTCTAACCTGAAGGGTTGTCGACCCTCGCGGCAAAGAGCATCGGTCCATAGACGGCAAGAAAGACAAGGAACGCACCGCCCCAACAGAGCCCGGCGATTTCCATGCCCACATTGTAATCGAATACGCCGCTTGGTGCTCCGATACGTAGCAACGCGCCGAATGTAATCAGAGTATATGCGAGCACGGTCCCCGCATCGGCCTTCAATGGCCGCCCGGTATGTCCCAGGGTAGCGCGTGACATCACGGCTAGGATCATCGTCGCCATGGCACCAGCGGTGAGGGCGTGAATTGCGGCCGAACGGGAGACAAGAGCCCCAAACCCGACAGCGGCGATCAGAAGCAAGCCTGTCGGTATCCAGAGATAACCGATATGGAGGATGAGCACGAGCGGATCGCGCAGCGTCCGCCAGCCTCGCCACCTCGACATTCGGACCAATTGAAGCGCACCGGACGCCGAGAGCAGCCAGGGCACGACGCGCGCCTCGGGAGAAACGGTCCAGACCAACAAGGCAATCCCGGTTACTCCGATGACCACCAGATCGAAGCGCGTCGGTTGGCCGGGGAGCCCGTCCTTCATTCCTTGCTTCGCCATCCAGTTGCGCGTGAACGACGGGATGATGCGCCCGCCAATGAGCGAAATCATCAAAACGACCAGCGTGATTGCCGCCCGCCACCCAAGGTCGGGATCGCCTATCACTCCCGCGCCTGCCGCATGATCGAGCGCATTTGCAATTCCGAACAGGAGAACCAGAGCTACGACGGGAAGGTTGCGGTTTTTCGCCGCAATCACCTCGCGCGCGGCAACCGCCGCAAGCACGCAGTAAAAGCCGACATCAATTGCCGCCGCAACGACCGGTCCAGTCAACGCGGAAAAGAGGACGCCAAGTCGTCCCATCAACCAGAGACCGGTCAACATGGCGAGGGGCATCCCCGCAATGGGAAGGCGGCCTGTCCAGTTCGGAATGGCCGTCAGGAGGAATCCCGCGATGACCGCGCCCACAAAGCCGAACAGCATTTCGTGTCGATGCCACGCGAGCGGGTCGAGGACCGTGGGGAGAACAATCTCGCCCGCCAGGGTGAGCAGCCACAAAGTCAGCGCGGCAACGGCCCAGAGCGGCCCCAGGAAGAAGAACGGCCGGAAAGCACCTCGCAGGATCGGGGGCGAGGCAGCCATTCGGGCGCGCCGCAACGCGAGCATCTGCTCGCCTCTTGTCGATGTCGCCTGATTGATCGTCATCTTCCTGACGAGCGCTCCTCTCGACGTCACGAGACGAAACTAGAACATTTTTTCCGCCCAGGCGATCACGATGATGACAGGCCGGGTAAGAGGCCTGGCCCGTTCCGCTCCGCTGGCGGATCTCTCGAGGTGAGAAAGCTGCATTTCGCAGCGGATGCGGCAACCGCGATACGCCTACGGCGCAATGCGGCGCTTGGTCAGGCGTGCTCCTTTGAAAAGCGCGCGGCGAGCCGTGCACTTGCCCCGCTCCTGGTCGCGAGCCTGGCGCCATACCGCATCACGGTCTTGGGATCGCGCCAGCGGTACGCCTGCATGATTGCAGGCAGAGCCTCCCCCGCCGCGAAATTGTCCTGCGCGACCCCCACCCGGATCGAATGCGACGATACCGCCGATACCCAGCGTTCCAGCTCCGCTTCCGAGATCGGCCCGAGCAGCTTCTTTGCCCAGGCGGCCCGAATGACCCGCCTGTAGATGAGCGTGATGCTGTTGGGGTGCAGCCGTTCGGTGCCGATCGCCGCGACCGACCCATCAAAATGCGTTTCGACCCGGCGGAACAGCGGTCCTTTGCGGATGCCTGCCTTCTCGCGCCATCTCGCGATCGCATCCATCGTCGCAGGCGAAAGATAGGCATAGGCCCCCTCCCCTTCCCGGTCGGTCTTGCTCGACGGAATGAACAGCGTGCCCGCGCCATCGCTGTCCGGCCCTTCGATATGTCCGACCTCGATCGCCACCAACTCGGACCGGCGCGCCCCGGCGTCATAGGCCACGCGCAGCAGGGCGGCGTCCCGCAAGCCCAGCTCGTCCCGACGGCATGCCTTCAGGAGATGGACAAGGCAAACGCCCGACGGCGGGCTGTCGAGATCCGCGATGTCACCCTTGAAGCGCAGCGCGCGCGCCTGGCGCTGGCGGACGCCGAGCGATTTGCGCGCCGCTTTCATCTCGAGCTTGACCAGCGGTGCGGCGGTGGGATCGGCAATGCCCGCCATTCGGTATGCCCAACCGACGTTTACGATGTAGCGTTCAATCGTCGCCATCGCCCGAATCGTTTCGTCGGACAGCTCGAGCCCAGCAAGCGATCGAACCCAGCGGGAGACGTCGTGTGGCTTGGCCGACGGCGGGTCGAGGCGATTGCGGCGGCACCATTGTCCCCAGATGGTCAGGTCCGATCGGAACGCGCGGCGTGTATTATGCGACCAGCCCCGGACGGCAGCAGACACAAGTTCCGCATCGATCGGCGCAGATGCACCGACCAGGTCGCGCACGTCGCGCACCACCAAGTCGAGCACAGCGCCATCGCGCACGTCCATGGCTGCCGAAAGCGTCATCGGGAGCGTCTCGTCACGCGCCCCCTGTCAGATCGGCAGGACGCGCCCTCCAACGATCCTGATCGTGGCGCCGCCATTCGGGGTCGATCGCCATCACCTCGCGATCGAGGATCTCGACGATGCGCTGCGCGGCTGGCCTCCCGAGCAGCACGTCCGCCGCGTCGTAGATGCCGCGGCCGTAGCGGCCGACGAGCAATGCCGCCAACCCCGGCGTTTCTTCTCCGCGCGATACGGCAACTGCCCGGCTTCGCGCATAATCCGTTACCAGCGCGGTGAGCTTACCTTCTGCGGCATGTTCGTCCATTGACTTCTCCGTGCTCTAGCCGTTGGCCGCGAGCGCATTCAGGCTTCTTGGTCCACTTTCACCAAGGCCGACTGGCCTTGTGAAGCGCGATATCCGTCACCGCGAAATCCTTGCCCGTGCACAGCAGCGGCTCGCCGCGTTCTCTGGCCACAGCATAGACCATAAGGTCGAGCAGGTTGAGCGGTCCGCCATTGCCGTTCCCAGAACCGTAAAGCGGTTCGGCTTCGTTTGCGATCCTCGCGTGGTCATGCGTGAACGCCAGTGTCGCGCAGCCGCGGCGTTCGAACTTGGCAAGCATATCCTCAGCTTCGGCCCGCAGACCAAATCGCTGGTTGCTCGCGACACGCACAAACTCAACCATGGCGGGTGCCGGAATTCCGCCTCGTTCGGCGACGATCGCCTCGACCAGCGCCTCACTGCCCTCCTCGCCCGTCAGCACCGCGATCAGCGCCGAAGTATCAATGATCATCGGGGCAACCCGTCCTCGTCCCAAAGCTCGGCGTCAATCTCCGCCATGGTCGGATATGTTCGCTTGGGGACGCGCGCTTGGATCGCCCTAATCTCCGCAAGGAACGCGTCTCGGTCCTTTTCCTTTGGCAGCGGCATCCGGTCCAGCGCCTCTTCGATAATTTCAACCTGGCTGCGGCCGTCGCGGGCGAGCAGTTCGAGGCGCTTGAGCGCATGATCGGAGCGGATGGTGATGGCGCGCTGTTTGCGGCGCGGCGGATGATGGGCGGCAGTAGCCACGACGGCACTCCTACGGTTCAGATTTGATCGGCCCCTGATTATAGTGGCCGTGCTGCTACAGCGCAAGCACGGTTCATCTAATGTTGATAACGATCCATTATCAACACTAGGCATCCGGGCATACTTTACTGAACTTTGCTTTCAGTTCACTATTGGGCATGGCTGACATGCCCTCGCCCGCCTCTTATGGCCCCGATTATACCCCACAAATGGCGGCAGCCATAGCGTCTTGCACCGCGTCCATTTCTCGCCTGGATGCCCGAATTTCCGTCAGTTCCGCCGCCTCGGCATGGAACCGGCGGGCTACCTGGTCAGGCTATGCGCGGGCGCTGCAACTGCAATCGGCCGAGGTCGACGAAATCGACGTATTTTCCTGGGGTTGCGGGCTCCAGATCCCCGGCCGGCCGCTGCGCTCGACCACCCTCGACCTGTTCGACCGCTTCGATGCGTGGGCCGCGGCGCTCGCCGATCCCGACCCGCTCGCCTGGCGCGATACGCTGCCCACCGCCATCAGCGCGCCGGCGGTTGCCACGCAGCACCCTGCCCTCGTCCGCGCGCTCGATCAGGTCCGCCAACACGCGCTGGCGGATGGCGGCATCCTGCCCTGGCTCGGCCTGCCGTTCGCGCTACGCGATAGCGGCCTCTCCGCGAGCACCCTCCCCTGCCTCGCCGGCGGCGCCAAGGCGTTCCGGCTGAAGCGCAAACCCGACGCCGATGATTGGCTGGCGGTGTTGCGGGCGCTCGAACGATCGGCGCGCGAGGGTCTGGAACGGCTTCACGATCTGGAGAAATTTCATCGCAACGCCCAACGCGCGATCGTCGAAGCGTTCCGTCCGGGCGCCCTCCCCCGGCTGCTCGCGCTCACGCATCATCGCCCGCTGCTATCGCCCCAGGGAGTTGCCGATGCGCTGGCCCTCAGCGTCGCCGGAGCGAGCAAGCTGCTGGAGCGGGCCGTCGCCGCGGATCTTCTGGTCGAGATTACCCAGCGGCGCAGCTGGCGGCTGTTTCTGCCACCGGACCTTGCGGTCGAATTCGGTTATGCAGCACCGAAGCGCGGCCGTCCGGCGAAGGAGCCCCCTCCCCTGCCCGCGAGCCGCGACCTCACCGTGGCTTTCGATGCATTTGATCAGGAAATGGCCGCCATCGACAAGCTGCTTACAAGCGCGCGCGGGCCAAAGCTTTCGTCGCCATGACAGGTGTTGCGAATCAAATGCGAATTTGCGGTGGGAGCAAGTGGGGTTCACAATCATGTGCGCTCTGATTTTGATCACAAACTTGTGACAACTGGCCCAAAATACGGCCCAGCCAGACGCCCGCACAGAGCGATTTGACGCTATTCATGAGGCCGTGGATGCCAGAAGGCCCAAAAGCGCCTGGTAAGGCTCTGGCGGCGTTTTAGGACTATTTCTCGGTTTGTTCCGATTTTGACGGGTGCGCTGGATATGAAGCACCCTGGCTTCGGCGGTATGTACCCTAACATTTCACAAGCTGATCGAACGAGGTGATGTCGCGTGAGCGCTACGCCAGCTGGATGCCCGTTCGATGGCAGACGTTCAGCATCGAGGTAGATCCAGGCTTCCAACAGGCCCTCGAGAGTTTGGACTTCGATCTGGGCTCGCCGACATTCGATTCTTTCGAAGGCGTCGAGGCAGACCCGGTGATGAGGTAGGTCAGGCGACAGGATGAGGTGAACCGGGATCTCGTCCGCCATCGTCCGCGGGAATCAAGGCAGGGTAGCCAAGATGATGGGACCAGCTTCGAGTGCGCATCGTCGAGTGTTGTCGCGCTGATTGATCGGGAGGCGGGCGATGCACGGTTCGGCAGCGGATGTTGAACGCCATCCTCTGGATGCTCTATGCTCGTGCGAGATCGGGCACTGGGCCTTGTCATTGTGTTCGGTGCTTGCCGATGGCGTCCCCTCCCCCTTCAATCTTTTCAAAGAAAGGGAGAAGCGCCGCAGGCGCCGTTAATTCCTTTAGAAATAAAGATAGAAAGTTAGGCTGTGGATGCGCCGGACGCGACTCATGGATTCATCACGAGTCGGGGAATTCAGCGCGTTCCCGTAATACCGTCTGACCGTTCCTGAAATACCCTGTGCGGTGTTCCCATTGGACCGTGATTCGGTTCCCAATGTACCGTGCGCCGTTCCTGAAATACCGTGTGGGCGGGTCATTGGAGATCGGGGCGGAAAGGGCGGTAAAACGCGTTTTACTCGATGCTACATCCCTGATTTCCCGGAGTTTTGAGCTTCCTGACGACACAGGCGGACACAGTTGATAGCCACTCTTGTAGCCGCGATCATGACACTCGGGCACTTGCTGGCCGGGAAATCGGCAAGGCCTCCCGACTCTCCCACGGTATATTAGGAACGAAGGGCCGATCGAGACAGGCGGCCAGCCTCTGGAGCGGAGTTTCGCTCTGGTTTGAACTTCAATGACTGGCTGCCGGGCGCTTGAAACGGCGGTCGCCGGGCCATCATCTCCGGGCCTGGCGAGGCGTGAATACACGTCGATGGCGCGGTACTTTGGGAACGGCCGCCTATTGGGCTCGGCCGTTTGATCTCGTCTGCCATGGCGGACCGAGGCGGCGGAGTTTTCCTCCGCACGGTATTTCAGGAACGCCTGATCGATTGCCGCGGAGCCGATCTCGATGAACGATCGCAGCGTTCCCCCCCTTCCCTTCCCTCTCGTTCCAGGAAGCGCCGGCACGAGATTGACCCGCCATCTGCTTTATCCGGCTTATATCCTGGTTGCTTGGAAACGACGTGCGATGATCGAAAGGGTGTCCGCGTTCCTGATGTACCCGGCGCCGGTCAACTGGTGGGATGATCGATGCCCGAGCCTGGCCCGGAAGGACGTAACGGCTTGGCCAAGGTGGCTGTGACTTCGGCCCGCACAGCGTAATAGGCGAAAATAATGGCGGCAACGCCCGGCCGCTGAGCCCCGCGTCATGGCTGAGATCTCATATTCTATGGGATAGCGTCCCGGTAGGACGGGGTGCTCGGTGGGGAGGGGCCGCGCAACTGCCGGCCCTTGTCCGTCGGTACTTCAGGAACGCAAGAACTATGCGCAACTCGGGTAGCGGAAGGTTGTTCCTGAAAGGCCGCGCTGTTCGAAGCGGCGCTGTAGCGCGCTACAGCGCCGCGCGTTGCTTCGAACAGAATGTTGCGAAGATCTGCGTGATGTTCCTGGCGTCGTATGCGATTTCGCGCTGCCTCAGGAATGACCGAAAGTCGTCGGCGACCATGCCGTGGTCACGCTGCGGTTCGGGCAGGTTGGCCCGTGCGATGGCGCCAAAGGCGCTATGGGCGATATGTCCATATTCCGGGAAGGCGATCGGCGGTTCGTCGATCGCCTTGTCTTGTGCGGAAGGAGTAGCCCGGCCAGGCGTGGGTGCAGTCTGGACCAGGGCAGGGGAGGGGGCTCCGGGTTCGCTCGTGAGGTTGCGCCTGACCATGCGCAGGAACGGTTCGGCCTCTGCGCGCAATTCCAGTTCGAGCGCGTAACCCGGCAGCGCGTTTTCCCGGACGATCTTGGTCATCTCGAATTTGAAGCGACGATAGTCACCTTCCGCGCCCGATTTTTCGAACAGCGTCGGCATGGAGATCGCGAAGCCGTCCGTTCCGGCGCCGCCGGCGTGCTTGCGCGCAACCCGGTACAGCCAGCGTTCTCTCCCCCCGGTGAGCGAGAAATAGGCGGGATCGATCGCGAGGACGCCGCCTTCCATCAGCACGCCGTCGTAAAACCACTTGGCGAGGGTGATGCGCATACCTCGCACGTTGCCCGTGCGGTCCTTGAGCTGACTGTAGCTGTCGATCCAGGAGAAAGTGGTTTCGACAGCGTCGCCCGAGCGGATATTGGTCTTCACCGTGGTTGACTGCAGACGGTCAAGCGCATTGCCCAGCAAGTCATAGGCTCGGCCGCCGACCTCGCGTTTGAGTGTCCTGAGCATGTCGTAGGGCACGACGTTCAAGGTTTGCGGAATGTCGTTCGCACCGCGGCGCTTATGTTCGATGAGCACCGAGGCGCAGTAGATCAGGATGTCGAGATCGTAGATCGTGGCGAGGCCATATTCCGAGTTGGCCGAAACATGGACGGTAACTTTTCGGTCCGGACTGACATAGTCGATCGGCTTCAGGCGCTTGCGCTTGGACAGGGAAAAGAATGGGCGTTCCATCGTTTCGCGCTGGTCGCGAAGCGGCAGTGCCGTCAGTTGCGGCAGAAAGAGGTCTACTTGACCGTCTTCGCGGTAGTCCTGTGGCATCTCATGTCCTGCAACACGCGTAAAACGCGTTTTACTCCATCATAACGATTTGAAAATAAAAGATTTATTGTGGATTCTCATTATCGCGCAAATCTCGCGCTCTCGATGACCGGACGCAGTGCGTCCAGAATCTCATCGACCGATGCGCGGCCTTTTGGATTGATGTTGATCGTGATGCCCTTCGCCTTGGTATCGGCGAGAACTTGTCCGATCTCCTTGCCCGAAGCTGCCGTCAGAGCCGGCTTCGCCTTTGGCGAAGGCGCAGGCCTGGAAGGTGTCACGGCCGCGGCCAGGCGTTCGCAGACTTTGCTGCCCTCGATCTTTTCCGCGCCGGCGGCCAGCAGCTCTTTCTGCTCGGCGGCGATTATGGCCGCCTCACCGAGAATGGCGTCGCGATAGCGCTCATCCTTGATGAGCGGCGACAGGCGCATGCCGTGACGGACCTTCAGGTCGCCTGGTTCCGCAAATGCGCTCACCACCTCGTCGGGGAGTTCGGCGAGTTGCAGCAGATTGTGAAGATTCTGCTTGGGGATCGCCAGGCGCTCGGCCATCTGCGCCCTGACGCCCTTATAATAGGCTTCCACCGCGTGCCGATAATTTCGGGCCCGCTCGAGATCGGTGACGTCCTCGCGCTCCCGGTTTTCCAGGTCCGCGAGACGGAAGGCGCCTTCGTCATCGAGCGTTTCGATCCGGGCTACGAGTTCGATCTCGCTATGGTTGTTCGCATGGAGCCAGGAGATCGAAAAATGACGACGTGTGCCGACGATCAGCTCATAGGGCTGTTCGGCATTGGGGGTTCGCCTGACGACCACCGGTTCGCGATTGGTTCCTTCCTCCCTGATCGATTCAATCAGGGAGGCGCAGCGGTCATAGCTAAGCGCCGCATAGTCGCGCGCATTGCCTGGCCAGATCGAGCATTCCGACGGCTTCAGGCGAATGGTGAGGCGCTTGACGGTGCGCGCGATCTCATCGAACGCAACCCCGCGCCGTTCGAGGAAGGACGGTGTCGCCGGTTCTTCGGCGGGCTTTTCTCGATCCGCGTGATCCCCGGCGACGGGACCATCGGCCGCGCGTGTCGGGGGCGGTGTCGTGCCGATGCTTTCGATGGCGTTCGCCAAGAGACTCCGCCGTCTGCCCCCCGCGCTGCTCATGCGGCCTCCGTCAACCGATCGGTGCCAAGCTGCGCCATCCGCGATGGCCACTGCTTGCAGATGTCTTTCTCTACCTCGCGGAAGACCATGTTGAGATTGTCGCGGCAGCGAACATAGGTCTGATGCGAGCCGTAGGGTTTGTTGATCTCGTAAATCGAAGACATCGAAAGTCCCGCATTCTTGATCTCTTCCGAGAGCAGAATCGGTGTCGAGAGCATTTGTCCGGCGTAGGTCTTCTCCATGACCTGGAGCATCTGCGCCTCGTTCGTGCGACTGGGCTGGAACATCGTGCAGACGACCCGAATGAAGCCATAGTCGATCGACGTGTCGAACTTGGAGACGAGATCCATCGCCTCGCGGCAGGTCTGCATGAAATGAATGGTCGACAGATAGTCGAGCTGCCGGGCAGGGACGGGGATCAACAGGCCATCGGCCGCAGTCAGCGTGTTCACGCCGAGAAACCCCATGGCCGGGGGAGGGTCGAGAATGACGACGTCATAGTCGTGACGAACTTCCTCCAGTCCGATCCGCAGCATGCGGAACGCGCCCGCGATCGCTGTCGGTCCTTCCTCGATCGTCGCGGTCAGTTCCCATTCGGTGTCCTGCAGGCCGAGGTTCGCCGGGCAGATGTCGATATTGGGCCAGGCTGTCTTCTGGATCGTCTTGCGCAGCGAATCCGCTTCGTCGATGCGCGGCGACAGGAAATTCGACAGCGTATGGGTCTCGTCGACCAAGGCCTCGAGATTGACGTCGAACATCACGCTCATCGAAGCCTGGGGATCGCAGTCCACGACAAGAACCCGGTAACCCCGCAGGGCAAGATAATCGGCAAGGTGCTTGCCCGTGGTCGATTTGCTGACACCGCCCTTGAAATTCTGCACGGCCACGACGACCGCTCGCTCGGACGGCAATTTGCCCATCTTGATACCGAGCGCTTCGCGAATCGCGATCAAATCCTCGACCGTGTAATATCTGCGCCCGTTGGCGGACGTCTTCGGCGCAGGAAGGCGTCCACGCGCTTCCGCCTTGGACAGGGCTTCGGGCGTCCTCCCCAGAAACTCCGCGGCGACCGAGGCCCCCATTGAAATATTGAGGGTTTTCCTGTCGGATGGATCTATCGCCGCTTGCCGCAGAACGGTTTTTGCATTCTCGCACGAGGTGATCATCGCATCGAGAATCTGACCCGACAGCATGGGCGTTGTCCCCCTTCTCAACCCAAATTGGCCTTGGTTCGTGAAAAAGGTCGAAAAAAGACCCCTTATCCCGGACAGCTATGCCAAAAGGATGGTGGTTAGTCAAATTGGTAGCAGCTGGCGCCATCATGCAAGGACAACGCTGCTCTCAGATGGAGAGTCCGGGATCATTCCGGGCGAACGGACAAGCTCCGGTTTCCATGCGAATCAAGTGATCGCCAGAATTGGCGGCAAGCATAGATCGGTCTTGTCGCCGCTTCGAGAATGGAACTCAAATTCCTTCCCGGCGGCATCCGAGTTGGCGGTGGTCCACGAATCGGACAGGGCCAGAACTGCCGCTGACGATGTTCTCCTGGCGCTCGAATAGGCGGCGACAAGGCCCACCGCCATCGAGGCATTCATTCCGCTCGCAGGAAATCCCATCCGCAAACCGGCCGTGCACCCCGGTGGCTATTCGCGCTTCCTCGATCCGCGCACGCAGCCCGGAGCACAGATAGACCGCGATCTGATGGCCGGGAGAAAGAGGGAGAGGGGCAGGGGCATGCAAGCAGGAGGAATGCCATGCCGCTTACAGCCCGACGACCATCCCAGGAACTCATCGATCTCGTAGGTGCTCTCGGTGGCACCTGGCATGGCCGCACCGCCATGTGCCTGTGCCCGGCGCATGCTGATAGCACACCAAGCCTCTCGATCCGTCAGGGCGATCGCGGTATTCTTGTCACTTGCTTTGCCGGTTGTGATCGCGAAGATGTCCTGCGCGAATTGCGCCGGATACCGATCCGGCAACACTACTCCTACCGGGACATGCCCGCGCGCGCTTCGGGCAATGCCGCACGGCTCTGGGAGGAGGGGCTTCCGATCCCGGGCACTCTCGCTGAGCGTTACCTGACGCTGCGGCATCTCGAGCCGCCTACCGATGATCTCCGATTTCATCCACGCTGTCCTTATCGTCCCAAGCCCTGGACCACGTTCCATCCCGCCTTGCTCGTGGCCGTGCGCGAAGGGCGGCGACTGACTGCCATCCAGCGCATCTTCCTCGACCGGGAAACCGGCAAGTACCGCATGAAGCTCATGCTGGGGCGGCCAGGGCAGGGGGCATGGCAAGGGGGAGGGCGGGCGGCTTCTTGCCTGGCGCTTGCCGAGGGCTTCGAAACCGCGCGGGCCTTCACCCTCATTCAAGGAGCTCCCTGCTGGGCGAGCTTGGGTGCACGGCGTCTCGATCAGATCCTGCTGCCGCAAGGTCTGACATCCTTGATCCTCGCCGTCGACAATGACGCCGAAGGTGAACTGGCGGCGGCACGCGCGGCGTTGCGATATGCTCGGCCCGGTCTTGAGATAACGTGGATGGCGCCGCGCGGCGTCAAAGACTGGGCGGAGGTATTGGAGGCGTCTATGGGATCATTGCGATGAACGAGGCCCGCAGGACGCATATCCGCTCGATCGCCCTGGACCGCGACGTGCGGTTCCTGCTGCATTTCACCCAAGCTGCGAATCTCACTGGGGTCGTGAAGCATGGCTTATGGCCGCGCCGCGATCTGGCAGCAGCCGATCATTTGGCATACGCCAGTGATTACGGCCGATTGGACGGAAACAAAGACGCCGTCTCTGTTTCGATTTTGTGCGTGAGCGAGCCGAGGTTCGCTGGCGGCGAAGAGGAGAGGCGAGACCTCGCACCCCATTTTCCCACCGACCGTGAAGCCGAAGTGCAAGTTTTTCAGCGGATCGAAGCCGACCACATTCCTGGTGCCATCGTCGGTCAACCGGGACTGGCGGAACCCGTGAGAGCTACTCTGAAATGGCTGTCCGGCCGACTGCGGCGGTGGTCGATCGCATCCTCGCTACTGCTCCGATTCGAAGTTGCGGTTTTCGCGGCAATGCCAGAGGCGCAGTATGAAGATCGTTCCGGCCGCGATCTCGTAGCGCATCTCGTAGTTGCCGACGATGATCCGGCGGACCTCGCGCGGCTCATAGGCTTCCAGCTTCTCGCCGATCCTCGGATAATCGATCAGCCGATCCGGTGCGTGGGCGAGTTGCTGGACCACGCGCGCCGCCGCTTCGGGGGCGACCGGACCCAGATGCTCGTGCAGTCGCACAAGGTCCGACGACGCCTTGCTGGTCCACTGGATCTTCATTTGACCGGCGAGGGTAGCGGCTTGTCCGTCCCAAGGCTGTCGGCCCATGCCGTGATCGCCTGGTGGTCGATCACCCGTCCGGCATCGACATCCTCCAGGGCTTCGAGCGTCATCCGGTGACGCTCCTCCTCCTGATCGACCCAGGCGGCGAGCGCTTGCTTCACCACCCAGCCGCGCGAGCGTTCGAGTCGCGAGGCCATTGCTTCAACCTTTTCCGCGAGCCCCAGAGGGACATGCGCGGTCAATACCTTCGTCTCGGTCGCCATGTTTATCACCTGTTATCAGTCCGATTAAAATATAATCATACTGACGAGAAAACGCAAGTTGGGGAGCCGTGGAGTCGAGAACCGGGCGAAGGCGCTGGAGGCCGCGCTCCGCTATTTGCCGTCCTTCAAGGCGTCCTTGACCCGCTGCCGCATTTCCGCAGCCTCCGCCACGTCATGCGGCCTTAGATCGAAGCCGTCGGGCAATTGCCAGCGGCACCGATATTCGCTGGCGCGCATCGAATGGGACGAGGACAGGTGCCGCTGCAGGTTGCGTACACAAAGCGCCGAAAGAGTGTCGGAGCAGCGCGTTCCGGATTCGAACAGCCAGTCCAGGGCGGCTTGATCTGAAGGTCGCTCGGCTGTCTCAGGCCAGGGAGCATTCCGAGTGAAGGTCTTCGCCGACGACAGATCGGGCGATCGCCGCCAGATGGGGGTGATGGGTGAAGAACAGCACCTGCGTCGATCGCGCGAGTTCCGCCAGCACCCTGAAACCGGCCTCGGAACGCTCATCGTCGAAATTGACGAACAAGTCGTCCGCGAGGAAGGGCAGGCGAACACCGGCCGCGATGGATTGCTCGACAGCTGCGAGGCGAAGCGCGAGAAAGAGCTGGTCCGTGGTTCCCTCGCTCATCGCCCCGACGTCCACCACGGTCCTGCCATCGTCGCGCAACCCCAGGAGCCGTGAATTGGGTCCGTCGCTGTCGATCCGCAGCGCCGCATACCGCCCGATCGTCAGCCGGCGGAAGATCTCGCTTGCGCGCAGCAGCATGGGATCCTGATGGCGCTCGCGATATTGTTCAATCGCCCAGCGTAGCGTGACGGCCTCGGTTCGCTTCAGGATAAAATCTTCGGCAAGAACAGCGAGCTCGGCCCGGGCCTGCTCGGCATCCGAGGCCGCGTCGGCGGACGAGCCGCTTTGCGCCTCCAGACCGGCAAAGACTCTCCTGGCATCGCCGTGGGCGCTTGCGGCAGTGGCAACCTCATCGTTGAGCTGGGTCAGCTGCCCCGAGAGCGACTGGATTCGGACGGCCAGACCGTCAGCATCGACGTCTTCCAGGGACGCGACAAGCTCATCCAGTCCCTTGCCGTCGCCCGCCGCGACGATCGCGGCTTCCGCTTCGCTGACCGCGTGGCGCAGGGCGCGCGCTGCTCGCGAACGCTCGATGGCCGCACCCAGGCCCTGCAGGTCGGTAGCGCCCGTCTCCTCCAGAAGCGCGGTCAGCGAAGCCCAGGCCGCAGCATGCCGTGCGTCTTCGGCCGCCATCTCAGCGCTTCGGCCGGCAATGCTTTCCTCGAGTGCCTCCAGGACGCTTGCGGTCGAGCGCGCCGCCGAGAGCCGGGCCCGCATCCCTTCGAGTAGCGTCACTCCGCCGCCCGAGGCGGCAATCCCCAGCCTTTCGGTTAGGGCCGCAACGCTTTCGTCATGTTCACGCGCGTCTCTCGCTATGCCGTCGATGCGTGTCTGCAGGTCTCGCTGCGCGGCAATCGCGGCTCTGAGCTCGTCCAGGACGTCGAGAGTTGCCGGAGCGCTGGCTATGTCGAGATCGATGTCCGCTTCGACCAGCAGCGCGCGCCAGGCCTCCATCCGCGTCGCCATACTCTCATCGACACGCGTGCGGCGGCGCTGCAGACCTTCCGCATCCTGCCCGATTTGTACGAGTGCGGCCTCGTCGAGTCTGTGCTGCTCGGCGGCCGCCTCGCCGGCTTGCCGAATCCGTGTGGCGAAGGCGAGCAGCGGCAGGAGGTCTTCTCCCTTGGGCACCGACTCGTCTGCGAGGGCGGCGACCAGGCTGGCACGCAATTCATTGCGCCGCGCAACGATCGCCCTGGCATCGTCGTGGGCATCGATTGCCTCCTGATGTGCTGCTTCAGCCGTTTCCCGCTCGGACACCCAACCGAGGAACCGATTGGGCTCCAACGCCGGAAAGCCCGCCTCCGCCAACTTTCGTGCCCAGCCCGTCAGCGCGCTTTCGCGACGATCGCTTGCCGCCTGCGCGCGCGTGTCCGCCTGGTCAGCGGCCAGAAGGAGCCTGGTCCGGCGTTGACCCATGACCGTCAGACGGCTCGACTCGTCGGCGGCGGCGTAGCGGGCATCTCCGCGTTCATCTGCTCGAGCGACTGCCGTCTCATAAGCATCGACAGCTTCATCAGGGGAGGGGAGGGCCATGCCTTGCCGCATGTGCGCGCGCAGCGGTCGCCAGAACGCGTCGCGCTCGCTTCGAACCGCGGTGATCTCCTCGTCAGCCACCGCAGCGCCCGACGAGAGCTGCTCCATTTCGAGCGAGAGCGCCTCGGCCTCTTCGCGGGCGCGCGAAGCGGCGTCTGTTGCCCGCTGCAGATCGGTCTCGGCCTCGGCAAGGACGGATCGCACGTCTTCGATTTCGTGCCGTGCCAGTCTGGGAAGCGCGGCCAGGGCCGATGCGTCCCCGCTCCAGGGCGTGAGCCGAGCGAGCGCCACGTCCAGGCTGGCCGCGGCCCGGTCGGCTTTGCGCTGCGCCAGTTCGCAGCGCGCGTCCGCATCGGCCCCGAGGGTCCTGGCAAGGTCGATCGCCGTTACGATCGCGGTCAGATTTCCTGTTTGGGGGCGATCCGCAATCTTCCGCTCGATCGCGACACGCCTTTCAGCCAGGTCCTGCTCACTCTCGTCGATCTGCCGGAGCGCCGCGAGATCCTCGGCATGACCGAGCGCGATTTCGCGCAGTCTGGAACTTACGATCCGGGTGGGGGGATCGGAGGCGAGCGCGCCGGCTTCGGCGCGGAGCCGGGCGACAAGACCTCCCGATGCGGATCGCTCCTCGCTCAGACGCGCTAAGTCCTGTTGACCCTTTGTCACCGCGCCCGACGAAGCGATCAGCGCGTCGATTTCGGCGTCGTGGG
Source organism: Sphingobium fluviale (assembly GCF_004122115.1). Lineage (GTDB taxonomy): Bacteria > Pseudomonadota > Alphaproteobacteria > Sphingomonadales > Sphingomonadaceae > Sphingobium > Sphingobium fluviale. The sequence continues at coordinate 15,211 of NZ_SBKP01000017.1, read as the reverse complement.
CGAGGACCGACGGATCAGGAGAAAGCGCCTCGATCTGTGCCCGGGCTTCGTTCACCAGATTCTGCGCGGCGGCCCTTGCACGCGAAGCGGCCTCCATCTCGGCCATTGCCGCTTCGGCGGCGTGCTCGCGCTGCGGCCCGATATCAATCGTATCCATGTGGGCGGCAAGCGCCGCGAGATGGTCGCTGCGAAGACGGACGGCAGGCGCAATCCGGCGGATGCGCTCGAGGCGGCTGACCTCGGCAAGAACTTCGTCGCGCCGCCGCTGAACCTCTTCGAGCATCTGCTGGGCGTCCGCGACCGCGCCTTTGGCATCGAGCCAAGCCTTCGGCTTGAGGGCCTGGTCCCGGACTGCTCGGGTCTGCGCTTCGAAATCGCGTTGGGCCTGCGTGAAGCTCCGCCTCGCCGCGGCGCGTTGTCCCCAGATCGCATCGGCTTCGCTCTCGAGGCGAGCCAATTCGTCCGCAACACCCGTGAGCCCGGAGCCTGCGGCAAAGAGGGCTCGGCCCAGGTCGTTGCGGGCCTCGACCATGGCCCGCCCGCCCGCTCGCAGGCCATCCTGGTCGAGGCTGAAGGAGAGTGCGAATGTCTCGCGCGTCTGCCCCCGCAGCATGGCGAGCAGCATAGCTTCGTCGAGGAGACGATCCTCGGCATCGATCAGTGTCCCGGCCGTCCCCTTCTTGCGGCGACAAGCGAAGCTGTGCCCCTCGTCCTCGAGCACGGCCCCAACGCGCAGCAGGGCGTAGTCGTAGACGAAGTTGTAGGGAGACCGTGCCGGGAAACCGAACAACAGATCGGAGACCGCCGCAAGCGAGGTCGATTTTCCCGCTTCGTTGGCGCCGTACACCACGTGAAGATCGGGCTCGCCTTGGCGAAAGGAAAGCTCGCAATCCTCGAAACGACCATAACGCTCGAGTGACAGGGTGGCGAACCGCATCGCTCAGTCCCCCTTCGTCAAACGCGAGCGGAGCGCCTGGGCGGCGGTTCCGATGACCGCGTCCCACTTGCCGTCGCCGGCATAGCGGCGAAGGTCCGCTTCGTCGGCATCGGGGAGCAGGCTCTGCGCCGCGAGCAGGAAGGGCGCAAGGTCCGCGGCCAGCAGTTCGTGCAGTTGAGGATCGGTGGCGGCCCGATCGATCAAGGCAGCGAGATCGTCGCCGACAATCACCTCACCGGCGGCGGCGGGCTTCGTCACGAGCAGCTTCACTTTCTCGATGAAGAGATTGGGCGAGATCGAAGCGGCCACGGCGCGCGCGACGTCGCGCAGGTCCGCGGCGCTGTCGATGAGCGCGCCGGCGCTGTCGGTCTCGCCCGTCAGCACAAGCCGCGTAACGAGCGGCAATCCATCGCCGCCGTGCTGCCACGCTTCAAGAAGCGCCGAGCGCATGCGTTCCGCAATGCTATCGGCCGGCACGTCGGTACAGTCGATATCGACCGCGAGCCAGCGGATCACATCCAGATCCAATCGATCGATGGAGGAAACCTGACCATCCTCCACGGTGACGATCACCGCGCCCTTGGGGCCCGTCTCGCGGATCGTGCGACCCTGGATGTTGCCCGGGAAGACGACATGAGGCGCCTCGCACACGATCTCGTGTTGATGGACATGGCCGAGCGCCCAGTAGTCGTATTGCTTGGCTTTGAGATCATCCAGGCTGCAGGGCGCGTAATCGGCGTGGCCCTTCCGGCCTGCCAGCGCGGTGTGCAGCATCCCGATATTGAAGTGATGCTCCGCAGCGGCGGGATAGGACGGAACGAGATTGTCGGTGACAGCCGGTGTCGAGAAGCTCTGTCCGTGGACCGCGACCTGGAGCTCGGCAAGCAGATGGGTTTCCGGTCGGCGCGCGCTGAACAGGCGGACATTGGGCGGCCAGGGAATGCTGCGGGTGATGACGGAGGCGGCATCATGGTTGCCGGCGAGAAGGAACACCGGGATTTCGGCCCGATCCAGGCGGCCCATGGCGCGGGCGAAATAGAGGCCGGTGCTCATGTCCTTCCACTCACCGTCGAAGAGGTCGCCAGCGATCACGACGAAATCGACATCTTCGTCGATGGCGCGTTGTACCAGATTGTCGAAAGCCGCGCGGGTGGCTCCTCTTATGTCGTCCTCGGGCAGACCTTCATATCTCGACAGGCCATGGAGCGGGCTGTCGAGATGAATGTCGGCGGCATGCAGGAAACGAAAATCGCTCAAAACTCTTCCCCCCTCGAAAGCGGCGATATTCTCTGGGTCACCGCGATCCTCCGTTTGTGTAGTGCCCCATGGGAGAACACCCCCAACATGGCCGCAGAGCTATTGGCCATGCGTTCCGCACAGTCGCATGTATTGTAATCAGGGTTCCTCCGCCAGTTTCCCGACTCTTGCGAGGAAGAAACGCTCCCCCTCATAGCTCAAGTGATTTCATCTCGGCTGGCCGGTGCCTGTCGCCACCGACACTCCGGGATAATCCCAATTGCACGACGATGCGTGGATGGCGGATTCAGGAGATGTCATGACCCGCATCACGATTATCGATGGGCATCCCGACCCAAACGGGACCCGGTACGTTCATGCGCTTGCGGATGCCTATGCGGCGGGCGGCGAGGCGGCAGGCCATGAAGTGCGCCGGATCGAGATTGCAGAACTTGATTTCCCTATCTTGCGATCGGCCGGGGAGTGGCGGGACAATGCGCCCGCCGCCGCCATTCACAAGGCCCAGACAGACATTCGCTGGGCGAATCATGTGGTCATCCTTTACCCACTATGGCTCGGAGACGTTCCTGTGCTCAGAGGTCATTCAGTGTATTTATTGCGTTGCAGATGCCAGCGAGTCGGGGAAACTTCTCGGGACCGGAGAAGTTCATAGATCCGAGGCACAATTGAAACCTTAGGGGGTAATGTGCAACGCTTCATCCTGCACGAAAACTTGAAGAAATTCAGGGCCTGCCTGGGCGCAGACGTTGCCGACACCGAGCGCAGCTATCTGCTGCAGCAGATCCGTTCAATTCAACGCGAGCTTGCATTGCTCAACGCCGCCGCACTTGGCGTGCAGAGATATCCTATTGAATTTGGCGCGCTATCATCATGTGATCGGAGCCTTTTTCAACGCCTGACGGAGACCTCTACCCAGCCTACGATGATCATCGATCCGAGGGCTGGTATGCGAATCCTCGACGTCAACGATGCGCATACTGCCATCACCTATACCGAGCGCAGCAGAGTGGCCGGAGAAAGGCTCTTTGACGTCTTTCCGGATAATCCGGATCTTGAGGATGCAACCGGCGTCGCAGGCTTGTTTGATTCCATCCGCATCGCGGCACAGGGACGGCGCCAGCATGCCATGAAAGCACAGCGCTATGACCTGCGGGGTTCCGATGGCCGGTTTCTCGAGCGCTATTGGCAGACGGTGTCCGTTCCGATCCTGAATGACGAAGCGCAGCTGGTGTGCATTCTGCATCAAGCACGAGATGTCACCGAAACAGTCGGCACTGCGGGTTTCGTTGGTCATTGACACCCTCTAATGACGTCTCATCGGCGGTCAGCGCCGCTCTCACAGGAGAAGTCCGTCACATTCAGATTGTGAAGCATCGCGTAGCGGTGACGACGTTTACCTCGAGATCGGGGGGAGGGCGTGTCCAAAGCGGCGAGGATAGCTTCGCGAGTGGTGCGCCATTGGTATTCCGAAACTCGGGGCGGTTTCAGCCCACAGTGAGTTTCATGATTTCATGATGGGTAACTCGGCAAGGCTGTTTCTCAGGCGCAGCATGTCCCATGGCAGATGTTCGGCGATGGCAAGGCCAACCATATCCACTGCCGCGCCGATCTCTTTCAACAGGCGCACCACCTGGTCCAGCTGCATACGGCCTTGCTCTATTCCATCGAAGGCCCCCTCCGGCATGCCCGGCCTGTTGAACAGCAGCGGAGAAAAATGAGCCGGATCGAGGACATCGAGGTCGAAATGTACCGCAAGATGCGTGATTCCCTCGGTCTCGATCCAGTCGAGGATCGGCCGGCTGCTGTCAGCAAGGACGGCTGGCGGGATATGCCGGATGCCCAGTTCCTTCAGGATCAGGTCTTCATCCGCGTTCCATCCCTGCATGCCGGCGATCATCACACGCCGGGCGTCCAGCTTGCGGGGCACTTCTGCCGTGAAAGCCTCGTCGCCCCGGCCAAGCAGCAGGGCAAGCACATGGGCATGGGCGTGCGAAAACTCGGCAGCGCTCATCACGTCGGGATGGGCATCGAGCCAGAGAACGCCCAGCTTTTCACCATATCTGCGGCTTAGATACGCCATCGGCGCAAGATCGACCAGGCAGTCGCCGCCAAGCGTCACGATCCGATCGGGCGCATGCCGCTCGATGGCTTCGCGCGCCGCTCTTGCTTGAGACAAGAGGGCGGCGCACCACTTGATGCCACGGCTAACCGGCGGGGAGCTTCCGTCCGGTTCCGGAACCGCCACGGTTTCCTCGGGGCCGTCATGCGGCGGGGCAAGCCAGCGCAACAATTCGGAACCAAAGCTATAGGCGGGTTCATCGCCACCCTGCCATTGCGGCATGTTCAAACGGAGCGTCGTGGAGGTCACCGCAGATCATATTCTTTCGAGGCCGGAAGAGAAGACAATGTAGGTTGTCCGGCGGAAAAAAGCCACGCCCACGGGGCGCCCCGGGGTTCGAGAGGGAAGGGGGAGTGATGCTGGTGTCCGGGCTGATCCGGATGCCAGAAGGAGTTCCTCCGATGACCACGACCGTTAAGCTCTCGAAGCTTACGCTTTCTCCCATCAATGTCCGCAGGCGGCCCGACGACCTGCTGGAAATACCGCAGATGGCCGCCGATCTCGAAGCTCGCGGCGTACTCCAGAACCTGCTCGTCACGCCTGTGAAAAAGCCGCGCGGCACTTTCGAGGTCTTCGATGGCGGTCGCCGCCTGCGCGGTCTGCTCATGCTCGCCGAGCGCGGCACCATCGACCCTGAAACCTACGATGTTCCCGTCAAGGTTCTCGTCGGCGACGAGGCGACCCTGTCCGAGACCTCGACCGCGGCCAACTTCCATCAGCTCAAGATGACGCCTGCCGAGGAATGCCGCGCGTTCCAGTATTTCATCGGTCTCAATAATGATATCGACGGTGTCGCCAAGCGCTTCGGCCTCACCCGTCGGTTCGTCGAGGGCCGCCTGCGGCTCGCGACCCTGGCCGAGCCCATCTTCGAGGCGCTGAGCGAAGGCACCATCACGCTGGACGTCGCCAAGGCCTATGCCTCGACCGAAAACCAGGAGAAGCAGCTTCTCGTCTGGAACAGCTACGGCACCAGCTATGCCAATGCCGACACTATCCGCCGCGTCATCGCCAACGAAACGATGAAGTCGACCGATCCGGTCGCGATCCTGGTCGGCGAGGACCGCTATGCCGAGGCTGGCGGCAAGATCGACCGCGACCTTTTCAGCGACAGCGGCGACAAGTGGGTGAACCCCGAGATCGCGCAGCGGCTCGCCGCGGACATCATGGAAGCGGAAGCCAAGCGGATCGGCGAGGAACTCGGTCTCGCCTGGATCCGGCCGATTGCGTCGAACTACACGCATAGCGCGGCGACCGGCCTCTACCGGGTGATCCTGCCGCAGCCTGATTTCACCGAGGCGCAGCTGGCCCGCCTCGATGCGATTGCACAGCGGCAGGAAGCCATCGCCGAGGAGATGGATGACGAGACCATCGATGAGGATGCCTACAAGGCGCTCGACCAGGAATATGATGCCCTGTCCGAGGAAGAACACGCGCTCCACAACATCCCGCCGGTGCTGCCTGACGAGATCAAGCCGCTCGTCGGCGCGTTTCTCAAGCTGACGCCCAGAGGCGAGATGGTCCTCGACACCGAATATTATAGCGAGGAACCGGTCAGCATCGGCGGCGCTGATGAAAACGGCGAGGACGACCACGGCGATGGTGCCGGCGGTGGCGGTTCGACCGGCCCGGGCGGCAGCTACACGCCGCCTGCTCCGCCGCCCGAAGCGATCGCCCCGGGCGGCAAGCCGCTCAGCGCCCGGCTCTACGATGAGCTGGCGATGCAGCGGCGCGACGTGCTCGCAGCGACCCTGCTCAGCCATCCGGCCCTGGCGCTCGACTATGCGCTCTTCGTCATGATTGACGATCGCGCCAGCACGTTCAGCGCCTATGGCTCGACCATTCGCGCTCGCTCGCCGCAGGATCCGGTGAGTGGCGACCAGCCGACGACCCGCGCGCGGGGCTATCTCGCCGAAGCCCATGACGGGCTCGATGCGAGTTGGCTGGAGCACAAGTCCGAGGTCGACCGGTTCGAGGCGTTCCGGGCGCTCGACGACGACAGCAAGGCGGCCTGGCTCGCCTACATCGTGGCGATGTCGCTCGAAGCGAAGGCGAGCTACCGCGCCGAGCAGTGTCCGCTCCACAACCGGTTGGCGACGATCATGGATGTCGATGTCGCAAGCTGGTGGCGGCCGACATCCGAGAACTTCTTCGACCGCATCAGCAAGGGCTCGATCCTGACGCTGCTCGCCGATGTCGGCGGCGCGGCGCTGACCGCGCGCCACGCGACGATGAAGAAGTCGGAGATCTCGGAATCGTGCGCGAAGCTCTTCGCGGGCGAAGCGATCGTCGAGCCCGAGGTCCGGGACGCGGCGCTTGCCTGGGTGCCCGACGCCATGCGCTTCCTCGACAAGACCGAGGCGGACGATCTCGAACCCGCCGAAGGCGATCCTGAAGAGCAGGCGATCGTCGAGCCCGAGGATGCCGAAGAGGTTGGCGTGGCTGGCGTCGACGAGACAGTGTCCGGTGCCTGCGAAATCGAAGCGGAATCGCCCGATCAGGACGCTCTCGCGGCCTGACGCCGCTTTCTCCTGGATGCCTTGCCGCCGGCGCGTGGTCCCGTGCCGGCGGCCTTTTCCCCTTCCGCACGGAGAAGCGCCATGTCCCTTGCGAAACGCACGAGCCGCGATGTCGCCGCCGAAATCACCGACCTCATCATCCGCAAGCTCGAGGAGGGTGTTCCGCCCTGGTCGAGGCCCTGGCGGCTGAACGGGGCGGGCGGACGCCCGCTGCGTCATTGCGGCACGCCGTATCAGGGCATCAATACGCTTTATCTCTGGGCGCTCGGCGATGCCCAGGGTTATCGTTCGCGTTACTGGATGACCTGGCGCCAGGCGGAAACGCTAGGCGGGCACGTCCGCAAGGGTCAAACCGGCGCGCTTTCGGTTTATTATTCCTCGTTCAAGAAGCGTGAGGAGCACCCCGAAACCGGCAAGCAAGTGGAGCGGAGCATCCGGTTCCTGCGCCATTACATCGTGTTCAACGCCGATCAGATCGACGGTCTTCCAGCCTATTTCTACCCCTCTGACGAACCGGAGCAGCCTCTGATCCCGTCCGAGCGGCAGGCGGCGATCGACGCCTTCTTCACGGGAATCCCTGCCGACGTTCGCCATGGCGGAAACCAAGCCTACTTCACACCGACCTTCGATCATATCCAGCTGCCGAACCGAACGGCCTTCCGCAGCATGGATCACTATGCGTCCACGCGTTGCCACGAGACGGTTCACTGGTCGGGCCATTCCAGCCGACTCGCACGGACCTTCGGCAAGCGCTTCGGCGACAAGGCCTATGCGTTCGAAGAACTGGTCGCCGAGATCGGGGCGGGGCTCTGCTGTGCTGACCTTGGTCTGCCCAACGTCCTCCATGACAGTCATGCGAGCTATGTGGCGCATTGGCTCGGTTTTATGCTCACCTCGCCATAACTTCACCCACGAGCCGATGTAATCAGCGTGGCGAACGCTTGGCACAATCCCAAGCGCGGCGCAGACGAAGGCACCCGCCATTTCGGCGATCAATTCTTCGCGGCCATAGTCCTTGGAGCCGAAGCTGCCGGTCTGATCGCGGCCAAGTCGGGTAGCATGGCCAGTCCAATGGCCCAGTTCGTGAAAAGCCGTGCGATGCCAGTTGATCGGCTCATGGAAATCGTCGGGCCGCGGCACGGCGACATAGTCATGCCCCGGGCTGTAATAAGCGGACGGGCCACCGATGCGAAAATCGGCGCCCGTCGCGGCAATCAGTTCCTCGGCGTGCGGCAGGATCAGGCCATCCGGGATGGGCGGCGGTGGGAGACAGATATGTTCGGGCAAGTCGTCACACTGGTCGACCGAGAACACCGTGAAATGCTTGAGGAACGGAATCCCGCCACTGGTTGCGGTGCCTTCGGTATCCGCTCGGCGACGTTCGCTGCTGGGCACAAAGCGGCGGGTGTAGATGATACCGACACCGCGTTCGCCGCGACGCACCGAGCCCCCCAAGGCCGCAGCCTGCCGGAACGTCAGGAACGCATGGTTTGAGAAGCCTCGGGACACGACGGCATGCCAGAGGGTAAGCACATTGATGCCACTGTATCGACGGGAACTGACAGCATTGTGCGGCATGCCGATGCCGGCACTGGCCGTTCCCCAGGGCTGAACCCATGGGACGCGCCCAGCCTCGAGATCAGCGATGATCCGGTCGGTGATTTGCTGGTAAAGATTGATCCGCTCAGGGTTTGAGCGGGCAACATGTCGTTGCGTCATGGCAGGTCTCCGCGACGGACCCGCAGCGAGCCTCTCTCGCCGCTCTCAGCCCGTCACGGGGCCATCCCGTTCTCTTCCTCTCGCGGGGCGTTGCGGGGCGCCAGTCCCGCACGAAGGGGTCTGTTGAGACCGGACGGGCTCAGCAGCAGGGGAAGGCTTTCTCCACATGCGCTGGACCGATTTTATCGAGACATTTTAGGGTGGTTCGTGCCATGTTGGAAACGGGAGGCCTTCGATTGACCGAATTCACCTTTGTACATGCCGCTGATCTTCACCTCGACAGTCCATTACTTGGATTGGCAGGTAAATCTGCGGATTATGCCGCGCGCGTCGAGGCCGCGTCGCGTGAGGCCTTCGATAACCTGGTGGCCCTTGCGGTCGATGAGGGCTGCCGGTTCATGCTGTTGGCCGGTGACATTTTTGATGGCGATCTGCGTAACTTCCAGACGGGTCTTTACTTCATGGAGGGAATGCGCCGGCTGGACGAAGCTGGCATCTCGGTGTTCATGGTCCTTGGAAACCATGACTCCGCCAATCGTTTTGCCGACAAGCTGTCCCTTTCCGGCAATGTCCATGTCTTTCCTAAGACCAAGGCCGCCACACATCGTCTCGATGATGTCGGGGTCGCGATCCATGGGCGGAGCTTCCCCCGCCCGGACGTCTCCGAAGATCTGGCGCGCGAATATCCGGCAGCAACCGAAGCACTGTTCAATATCGGCGTTCTCCATACGGCCTGTGCGGGCAGCGAAGGTCTTCACGCCCGCTATGCGCCCTGCACGCCCGAGCAGCTCACCAATCATGGCTATGACTATTGGGCGCTAGGCCACGTCCACGCCCATGCCGTGCTCGGCGAGCACCCGCACATCGTCTATCCCGGCAATCTTCAGGGCCGACACCCACGAGAGACGGGGCCCAAGGGGGCCGTCCTGGTCAAAGTCAATGACGGCAGGGTCATCAGTCTCGAGCATCGCGCGCTGGATGTGGTGCGCTGGGCATCGATCACAGTTGATGTGTCGGGAACGAGCGAACACCCGGAGTTACTGGATCTCATTCGCGGCCATATCGCCCAAGGCGCAGAGCAGGCCGATGGACGGCCCCTTGCCCTGCGCCTGACCGTGACTGGAACGACACCGCTCCATTCCAGATTGATCCTCGAGCGCACCGCTTTCCGGGAGGACGTGGAAACACTGCTGGCAACGCTCTCGGATGACGTTTGGCTCGAAAAGCTGAGGTTGGAAACGGCCCATCCTGAAGCCCCGGACGCGGTCGATCCAACGGTGGCTGGAAAGCTTGATCAGGAAGTGACCCGCCTCAGCCAGGACAGCGCGATTGCGCAAGTTCTCGAAGCGCGGCTTGCAGAGATTCGGACGAAACTGCCCGCCGGCGCACATGCCGATGCATTCATTGAGCAGATGCGCGCCGAGATACCCGAACGCGCCGCAGCCCTTGCGCGCAGTCTAGTCAGCGAGGCTGGTCATGCGCCTGACTGAACTCAGCCTTGAGAAATATGGCGGCTGCGCCAGTCGCGAGCTCGCCATTCCTGAAACAGCGGGCCTCACGTTGGTCTACGGTGCCAATGAAGCGGGCAAGAGCACCTGTCTCGAGGCGATCAGCGACTTCCTGTTCTCGATCCCCAAGAATACCCAGCGTGGCAGTTTGTTCGGCTACGATGGCATGCGCATCGGGGCCACGATGTTAATGGCAGATGGTAGCACGGTGACGCTCAAGCGCCGCAAGGGCAACGGCAAGACACTGGCTGACCTGTCTGGAACGGCGCTCGATGACACCGTCCTTGCGCCGGTGCTGGGCGCCATCACACGAGAGCGGTTCGAAACCCTCTTTGGTCTGAACCACGAAACCTTGCGCAACGGCGGGGAGCGATTGCTTCACGCCGATGGCGACATCGGGCGTCTGATCGTCGAAGCAGGCGGCGGCTTGCGCACGCTGGTATCTCGCCTCGAAGGTATCGACGGCGAAGCGGACAAGCTCTTCGATACGAGGCGGTCGGTAAATCGTGTTTTCTACCAGCAGCTGACGGCATTCGAGGCAGCCGAGAAGACGGCACGCGGCGCGCAACTGACCCGAGAAACCTTTGAGCAGACGCGCAAGGCATCGCTCGCAGCCGCGGAAAAGCTCGAGGCCCTGCGATCAGAGAGGCGCAGCCTCGGCGCATCGACGTCCCGGCTGGAGCGCGTCCTGCGAGTCGTGCCCTATTTGCGTCAGCTGGCCAACTTTACACTGGATCTGGTCGGCTACGACGATGTCGCGTCCTTCCCGGATGATTTCGCGGCCAAGATGCGGACTGCTCTGGACCAGCGCAAAAAGGCTGAAACGCGGCTCGAAGGCGCGATCGAGCGGCGGGACCGCCTGAAGGCACGGCTTGATGCGCTGGTGGTGAATCCGGGTCTCAAAGCCGCCGAACAGCGGGTGCGTGATCTGAGCGAACGCGCCCTTCACGTCAGCAAGGCCCGGTCCGATCGTGCCAATCGTCAGCGCGAGATTGATGACGGCGAGGCTCAACTGGCGGCGCTGCGCCGGATGCTTGGCCTGCCGGCCGATGCGGACCTTGCACCACTGATCCCGGACCAGTCTGCCCTCAATCTTGTGCGCTCGGCTGCCGACGAGATGGTGGAGCGCCGTCCAAGTCTGGCTTCTGCCAGAAAGCGCCTTGGCGAACTGGCGGCTTCGCTTGCGACAATTGAAGATCGTTTGGAAGCGGCACGCCTGGCGGGGCATGATGCTCCGCCCGAGGCGTCGTCATCGGCCTTTGCCAGCCTTGCGGCTCAGAAGTCGGCGCACCAGGCACGTCAGCAGGCGCTGGAAACTGACAGCGCAACATTGACCGGACGGCTCAAGGCGCTTGGCTTCGATACCATCGATGCGCTTGCCACCCTGCCATGCCCCAGCGTTGACGATATTCGCAGTGAGCAGGCCGCGCGCGAGACATTGACCTCGCAGATCGAGGATCAGGCCAAGCTGAAGCGACAGGCCGAGCGCGAGATTCCAGCCGGTGAGGCTGAGATTGGCGCGCTTCAGGCATCCGGGACCATTGCAAGTGATGCCTCTCTTGCCGAGGCGCGCAGCCTGCGCGCCGATGCCTGGAGGCCGATAAAGACGGCATATGTCGCGGGACAGCTGCCCGATGACGGCGCTGCTCGCCTCGCTATTGCTGACGGTCTGGAAACGGCAATCGTGTCTGCAGACGAACTTGCCGATCGCCGCGCGGCAGAGGCAGAACGGGCTGCATCGCTCGCACTCGCGTTGCGGCGCGTCGCGGAGGCAAGGGCTGCGGTTACCGCGGCAGAGGCCGAGACGGCCGCGCTTGTCGCACAAGGCGAAGTGCGCATCGCGCAATGGGGGAACAGTTTTCCGCAAGTTCTGGTCAAACACCCGGAACTGGCGTCGCTGCTCCAATTTGCCCAGGCCCGACAATTGGTGCTGGATGAATCAGAACGCTTGCGGAATTCGGCAAATGCACTGGCTTTGGAAGAGGCCCAGCTTGCGCCGGCCGTTGAGCTGCTCGAGCGAATCGAACAGAGCCGCAAGCTCGATACCACATTGTCGTTCGCGGCCCGGGTCAGCGCGGTGCAAAACGCCATTTCCCGGCATGAACAAGCACATGCCGAGTATGCCAGGGACACGCGGGACCGGGAGGACTTGGCGCGGCAGCACAAGCTGGTTGAGGCGGAAGTGCAACAATTGACGGACGCACAGGCCGCCTGGGATGCGGCATGGCCTGCGGCAACAGGTGCGCTGGGGCTCAAACCCGACATTTCGCCGGCAGATGCCAACAGTGCGGTCACCGAATGGGTGGGCGCACGCGGTGTGCTTACGGCAATAGGGCAGGCCCGCCAGCGGCTAAAGCGCATGGACGACGACGAGACGAGCCTTGCGAAGGATGTCCGCAGCCTCGCGACCGAACTCGCCATCGAGATCGGCGAAGACTGTGTGGTTGCAGCGCAGATGGTGCTGGCCCGATTTACCGACAACGCAACAGCGCAAACGCAATATGACGGGGTACTGCCCGACTTTGAAGAGGCGAAGGTCGAGGCCGACCAGGCGCAAGAGGCCCTTGGCACCGCTCGGGAGGAGCTGGCTCGGCTCGCGGCTTCGGCAAAACTTGATGGCGGCGATGATGGGGCCCTTCTGGACGCAGCTTCACGGTGTGAAGCACGTATGGCTTTGTGCAATGAGATCGCTCTGGCGGAACGCACCGCGACGGACGTGGGCGACAAGCTTGATCTCGCTTCCTTGCGGGCGGAATGGGATGAACGCGACCTCGATGAGGTTCGCGCGGAACTGTCCGAGCAGACATCGCGTGCTAGCGAGATCGAGAGCGAAATCGAGGCAGCCATTCTCGCCGAGAAGGCGGCAAAGGACGACCTTGCTGCCTATCTGAGCCAGAGCGAGGTCAATCACGCCGTTGCCGAACGCGAAGCGGCGGCAGCGCAGATGCATCTCGCCCTCGAACGCTATCTCGAGCTATCGGTTGCGCGCGAATTGGTGACGTCGGCCATGGCAACGATCCGCGCAGAACAGCAAGATCCGCTCATTGCGCGGGCCGGGGAACTGTTCACGGCAACGACGCTCGGTGAGTTTGCCGGTATCGAAACCGATATCGATGACAAAGGCCATCCAGTCGTGGTTGGACGGCGAACCAATGGCGGTATCGCTGCGGTTGCCACCATGAGCGACGGCACCCGCGACCAGCTTTTCCTCGCCTTCCGGCTGGCAAGTCTTGAGAATTATGCCAGTGCGACTGAGCCGCTGCCCTTCATTGCGGACGACATTCTGGTGCATTTCGATGATGAGCGCAGCCGGTCCACGCTCGACCTGCTCGCCGAGTTTGGCAAGACCAACCAGGTCCTGCTGTTCACGCACCATCGCAGCGTCCGGGCCCTCGCCGAACCGCTGGCGCAACGAGGCCTTGCAAACATCATCGATCTGGATCGTGCGACATGAGGTCTGTGCGAACGGAGGCAAGGGTAGCGGCGCGTTTCGCCAAACCATTGGTCGGATTACGGTCCTCGCACGAATGCGGAACACTCGATCGAGAACCGCAACCCAACGGCCCTCTTCAATCTTTGCGAATCCGGTGACCTTTGCAGATAATCGATAACATCAATGTCCTCCTCGGAGATGAGCTGAAAAAGGACCTCAAGCGAGGGCAACGCCTTCGGATTGCCGCGTCCAGCTTTTCGATCTTTGCGTTCGAGGCTCTCCGTAAAGAGTTGCAGCAAATCGACGAACTGCAATTCCTGTTTACTGAGCAGACATTCACCGCAGAACGCGCAACCGACGGGAAAGCTCGCGAGCGCCGCGAATTCTTCATACCGAAGGCCAAGCGCGTCGCTGGGCTGACAGGATCTGAGTTTGAAATCCAGTTGCGCAACCAACTGACGCAGCGCGCTGTCGCGCGCGAGTGCGCGGAGTGGATTCGCAAAAAGGCGCGTTTCAAGTCGAATGCATCGAGCTCGCCTATGCAGCAATTCCTTTCGGCAGATGGCGCGGCAGGCGCGGTTGCCTACATGCCGCTATCGGGATTCACGGCTGTCGACCTTGGCTACGCTCGCGGCAATGCCGTCTCAAACTTCGTCAATCGGTTCGATGAGGCGTCTCACACGCAGAGCTATATTCAGCTGTTCGACACAATCTGGTCGGATCCGACCCGGGTCGAAGATGTAACCGATGCGATCTGCGATCACATTGCCTCGGTCTACCAGGAGAACTCCCCAGAGCGCATCTACTTCATTATGCTCTACAATATCTTCCATGCGTTTTTGGAAGACATTGACGAGGACGTCCTGCCGAACGACCGCACCGGCTATCAGGAGAGCCTGGTCTGGCAAAAGCTGTTCAACTACCAGCGCGACGCGGCAACCGGCATCATCAACAAGCTGGAAACCTATAATGGATGCATTCTCGCAGACAGCGTAGGCCTCGGCAAAACCTTCACCGCGCTTGCCGTCATCAAATATTACGAGCTGCGCAATCGCTCGGTTCTCGTGCTTTGCCCGAAGAAGCTGACGGACAACTGGCTCAACTACAGCACCAATCTCAAAACCAACCCCTTCGCCCGGGACCGATTCAACTATGATGTGCTGTGCCATACCGACTTGTCGCGGACATCGGGCACCTCGAACGGGATCCCGCTGAACCGGGTAAACTGGGGCAATTACGACCTCGTCGTCATCGACGAATCCCACAATTTCAGGAACAATGACGCCTTCAAGGAGAAGGAAACCCGTTATCAGAAGCTGATGAACCAGGTCATCCGGGCCGGGGTCAAAACCAAAGTCCTCATGCTGTCGGCGACCCCGGTCAACAACCGCTTCAATGACCTGCGCAACCAGCTGGCCCTCGCCTATGAAGGTCAATCCGACATTCTTTCCGAGAAGCTGAACACCACATCCAGCGTTGAGGAAATCTTCCGCAGAGCCCAGGCCGCGTTCAACCGCTGGTCGAAACTGCCTCCGGAACAACGGACCGCCGAAACAATCCTGACCGAGCTCGATTTCGACTTCTTCGAATTGCTCTGTTGATTTTCATTGAGAGTTGACCCGGTGTGGGGAGTAATTTCCACTGAGAAGTGACCCATGTTTGAACGCTTCCCTGTCTTTGGTGATCAGGGGATATTGGAGTGTTGGACATGGCGTTATTGAG
>NZ_SBKP01000016.1 GCF_004122115.1 Sphingobium fluviale | reverse complement strand
ATGACGGCGATCCCATAGACGACCTTCTCCCCGGCAACTGGCAAGATACCAATGCCGCCGAAACAAGGTTCGAAATGAGTTACATCCCGCAAGCCGCCTGATACGTGCCAGTGAAAATGCGCTTACGACCAATGCCGCGCTGCGTGCTGATACGGTCATCGTTGCCATCGTCGATGCCTGCGCGGTCAAGCGGGCCACGGCCCAGTATCCGGTCCTGCGCAACTATGCCGAAACGCACTACGGCGCGAAGAGTTGGAAGTGCCAGCGCCGCGTCGTCGCCCGGATCGAGGCCAGCACGCTGGGCATGGACATCCGCTATGTCGTCACCTCACTGACCGAAGGCTCAGCCGAGCATATCTATGACACGCTCTACTGCGCGCGCGGCCAGACCGAAAGGCTGATCAAGCGCCACAAGGCTCAACTCGCTAGCGATCGCACCTCGTGCCGATCCGCCAACGCCAACCAGATGCGCCTCATCCTCCACACCGCTGTCTACTGGCTGATGTGGCGCATCCAACAGGAAATCCCCAAGACAGCCGCGCTCGCCACAGCCGAGTTCGCAACGCTACGCCTGCGGCTGCTCAAGGTCGCTGCCCGCGTCATCGAAACCTCCTCGCGTATCCATCTCGCCTTCGCGTCAGCCTGCCCGGACGCCGGCGTGTTCAAAGCCATCGCCACCATTCTCCGGCCAGCACCGACATAGCCAGTGCGGCAGTGCCGATGAAAGCCCGAGCCCTCGTCCATCAACCTCGAAAAGCCCATCGCTCCTGCTGCGGGGAAAAACGCCGGCGCCGGCGCTCGCCCAGATCACGCGGCAACCGACCCACCAAACCCTAAACACCCCAGTGCAGCGGGCTCATGAATAAGCCGGGCTAGAGGCGATGCCGCGAAATCGAGCCTTGATTGCTGACAACCCCTCGATCGACGGGCCACAAGCAGCGTGTCCCCCGCACGACCGAACCTGTCACGGCCTTGCGGGGGATGGGGAATGCAACAGTCCGGTCGTTCAGACGCGAACGAATTTCGATGGTCATCAAAGCGCGGTGGTTGCAGTCTGACGATCGAATATCATCGATTCGTAGCCCGAATTCCGTACCGATTGAAGTTCTGAACGGTAATTGCCGAGACCACCGAGATAAAACATCACTGCGTTTTTCTTGCCAGGAATGTTCGCCCCGAAAATCCACGATTCCGCCTTAGGGAACAGTGTCATGTTGGCAATTGTCCGGCAGGTTTCCACCCAGGCATCTTCGGCTTCCTGCGTCGGCTCGATAGTGGAGCGGCCGTCAGCTTCCATGGTTGCAATCGTGTCGGAAATCCATTCCACCTGGCTTTCGAGACTGGGAGGAAGGTTTGTGAATGGACCGTTGGGGCCCAGGATCATGAACATGTTCGGAAAGTCGGCTTCCATCATCCCGAGGTAACCCAGAGGGCCATCGGCCCACTTGTCCCGGATGGTGACGCCACCGCGTCCCCGAATATCGATCTTCGTATAGTTTCCATCGACCGCATCGAAACCTGTAGCGAAAATCACCGCGTCAAGTTCGTGTTCGATCCCACTGGCCAAGCGGATGCCTCTTGTCGTGAATTCTGCGATCGGATCGTCCTTGACGTCTGCCAGCGATACGTTTTTCCGGTTGTAAACACCGTAATAATCCGTCGCGCACAGCGGGCGCTTGGCATAGATATCGCCGGGCGTCAGTTTCCGGGCGATTTCTGGATCCTTCACGATCTTGGCAATTTTCCGCTTGATGAAGTTTGCCGCCGAGGTGTTAACCTCATCGCTGATCGCGACATCGTTGAAGGTCTCGAACATGAAGCGGAATCCACCACCGCGCTGCCACGCTTCCTCGAATACGCACTCCCGCTCGGCCTCGGGGACGTCGATTCCCGCAACGGTGCTCTCGACAAAACCGAAGGCGACATTCGAACTCTTTATCTGCTTCCAGATTTCGTCATAGTTGGCCTTGTAGGTATCGATCGTCTCAGTGTCTTCGGGCCAGTTTCCGATCGGAACGACGTATTGGGCAGATCGTTGGAATACGGTCAGGTGCTTTACCTGGGGCGCCAGGGCAATGATCACCTGAATTCCGGTTGAGCCCGTCCCGATTATGCCGACACGCTTTCCGCTGAGATCGACCCCTTCAGGCCACGCGCCTGTATGGTAAATGTCACCGGCATAGTCGTCGATGCCACAGAACGTCGGCTTGTTGATCGCCGAAAGAAGTCCCAGGCCGGTAATGAGATACTTGGCCGATGCCGTCTCACCCTTGTCCGTTACTACATGCCATAGCCCAGTCGCTTCGTCGAAACGGGTCGATACTATCTTGGTGTTGAACTGATAGCTGCTGCGCAAGTCGAAGCGGTCAGCGACATTGTTGAGATATTCCAAAATCTCGGGCTGAGTGAGATAGCGGGTCTGCCAGCTGCCTTGATCAAGGAGTTCCTTGTCGAATGAGAAGCGATAGCAGAAGCTCTCGGTATCCGAGAGCGCTCCCGGGTAACGATTCCAGTACCAGGTCCCTCCGACATCGCTCGCATTGTCATAGGCCTTTACGTGGAGACCCTGGTCATTACGCAGCTTGTGGACCGCATAGAGCCCTCCGAAGCCTCCGCCGATCACAATTGCGTCAAAGTCCGCGCCAGGGGTCTTTGTCGCGGTCACATTTCTGATCATATTTACCTCCAGCGCGGGATTTCCGCGCAAACCATTGTTGCAAGATGCGTTTTTCCGGCGGTCAAAGTGCGCGATACCACGCTGAGATCCTGAGCAATTCGTCGTCCGCCTCATGCGCGCGCCCGGCAAGGGCCGGAAAGACATGCTGCATTCCGGGGACGACCGAGAGGGTGACGGAAACGCCTGCGTTGCGAGCTTTTTCGCTCAACGACTCGGCATCGCTCAGCAATGCCTCGGCTCCACCGGCATTGATATAAAGCGGCGGGAAGCCCTGAAAGTCATTCTCGAGTGGATTGGCCAGCGGATCCAGCGGGTCCGCAGTGCCGCCAAGAAACATCGAGATCATGCCCTCGAGTATCTGGCGCCCGACAAGAGCGTCCGTCGCCGCGTTGGCTTCGAGTGTCGCGCCACGCAGCGCCATGTCCAGCCAGGGAGAAAAAGCTATGATGCTGCCCGGAAGTTGCCGGCCCAGCTCACGGAGCCGAAACGCAATGGCAATGGCGAGATTGCCGCCCGCACTGTCCCCCGCAGTCGTTATGAATCCAGGGTGGAAACCTCTTTCGATCAAACCGAGATATGCGGCGATCCCGTCTTCGATCTGGGCAGGGAACGGAAATTCGGGGGACCGCCGGTAATCGGGAATGAACGCAGTTACGCCCAGAGCGCTGGCAAGATGCCCTGCGAGCTTGCGATGACTATCTGCCGATCCCACGGCGAAACCTCCGCCGTGGGTGTAGAGAATGACGCGCGCGGAATCGGCGTCTTGCGGAAATGCCCATATTCCCGGGACTCCGCCGACTTCATCTGATTTGTAGCTTACGCCCTCGGGTTCACGTGCTGGTTTGCCCCACTCGTCGAACATACTGCGCAAATCGGCAATCGACATTGCGGGATTGGCGGCCATCCGGCTGCTCCAATCCTCGTACAATTCGCGCAGGAAATCTGCTTCCCGATTGTCCGCCATTTGGCCTCTCCATCCATCTTTTTTTGAACGCCCCAATCGATCGTTGTCCGAAACTTCGGGCGGCCGAGAGCTGATCCAGTGGAGAAGCTATGTCGTGCTTGGCTTCAGGTCTTGAATTTTACTGCGCGTTCCGTTGTCGTTTTTTGCGGCCACCCAGAGGCAGGTCTCCTAGACCCGCTCCAGCAGCAGCGCGCTTCCTTGTCCGACGCCCACGCACATAGACACAATGGCGTAGCGCCCGGTCCCTTGAGCAAGTTCAATCGCTGCGCTGCCCGTAATCCGTGCCCCGGACATGCCCAGCGGATGACCGAGCGCGATCGCTCCGCCGTTGGGATTTACGCGATGATCTTCATCATCCAGACCCAACGACCGCGTGCAGGCCAGCGCCTGGCTGGCAAAGGCTTCGTTCAGTTCGATCACGCCGATGTCGCCCATCGTCAGCGATTGCCGAGCGAGTATCTTTCTGATCGCCGGAACCGGACCGATACCCATGATCCGGGGAGGAACCCCAGCTGCCGCAGCGGTCACCACTCGGGCAAGGGGTGTCAGCCCATATCGACGAACAGCTTCCTTCGACGCCAGCAGCAATGCTGCGGCACCATCGTTCACCCCGGATGCGTTTCCTGCCGTGACGGTCCCGTCGGTACGCACGATTGGTCGTAGTCGAGCGAGGTCATCTATGGTCGTGTTCGGTTTCGGATGCTCGTCAGCGTCAATTATCGCGGCTTGCCCCCGCTTCACTGGGGCGCTGACCGCCACGATTTCCCGCGCCAATCGTCCGTTGCTGCCTGCTCTGGCAGCCTTGGCCTGCGACCGCAGGGCAAAGGCATCCTGATCGGTCCGCCCGATCGAATACTCCATCGCGACGTTTTCGGCGGTCTCGGGCATCGAGTCGACGCCATAGCTCGTCTGCATCGCCGGATTGACGAATCGCCATCCAATGGTCGTATCCTCCATGGCGACAGCGCGTGAGAACGCGGTTTCGGCTTTTAGCTGAACAAACGGGGCTCGACTCATGCTCTCCACGCCGCCAGCGATCACAAGCTGGAGTTCACCGCACCGTATCGACCGGGCACCAGTGATAACCGCCTCAAGACCTGAGGCGCAAAGGCGATTCAGGGTCAGGCCGGGAACTTCCTCGGGTAGGCCCGCGAGCAGGGCAGCCATGCGGGCCACGTTTCGGTTGTCCTCGCCTGCCTGATTTGCGCAGCCAAGCAGGACCTCATCGATCTCGACCAGGTCGATCGACCGATTTCGCTCGATCAGGGATCTGATCGGAACAGCGGCCAGATCGTCGGCGCGTACCCTGGCAAGGGCCCCGCCGTGGCGGCCGATCGGCGTGCGGATGAAATCGCAGATGAACACATCAGCCATGTCTTCAGACCTATCTTCAAGTTCAGGCATCCGCGAACGACCTGGCGTCGCGAACCAGGTTCGTGATCAGTGAAGGGACTCTCCAGCCCAGAGGGTCGGCGGACGAAAACTCGGTGATCCTTGCAACCACGCAAGCCGGAGTCAATGTGTCCGCGTGATACATCAGTCCCCCTCGCCAGCGAGGGAATCCGTAGCCATGAACCAAGACCAGATCGATGTCCTGTGTCGAGGCGGCGATTCCTTCTTCAAGAATAAGGCAGGCTTCGACGATCATGGACGTGATAATTCGATCGACAATCTGCGCCTCACTCAAAGTCCGACGGGCAAAGCCTTCTTTCGCCGAGATCGCCACGATGAGGTCTTCGACCAAGGCGGACGGCCGGAGCCGACCCGCGTCATCGTAATCATACCAGCCAGCCATCGATTTACGGCCAAGTCTACCATGCTCTTCGACCAGGCACTCGAGTATGGGAAGCATTCTTGCGTCGGCGCGGCCGTCCAGGCGTTGTCGCTGGCGATTGGCATATGCAATATCGAGACCCGACATGTCCTGGGCTTCATAGGGGCCCATGGCCATGCCGAATCCCCGCATTGCCGCATCGATGCTCGACGGTGTTGCGCCCTCGGCAAGAAGGATGTCCGCCGTTTGGCGATATCGGGTCAGTATCCGGTTTCCGATGAAGCCATCGCACACACCGGCCACGACCGGCACTTTGCCTAGCATCCTGGCGAGCGCGATGCCCACGCCAAGAGTTTCCGGAGCCGTTCTGCCACCACGCACGATCTCGAGCAGTTTCATCACGTGCGCAGGACTGAAGAAGTGCAATCCCAGGAAGCGCGCGGGCTCGGGAACACTTTCCGCCAGAAGATCGACATCCAGGTACGAGGTATTCGTTGCGAGAATTGTCGAAGGCGGCAGATTGTCACCAAGGGCTGCAAAGATAGCCTTTTTGACAGCGAAATTCTCGAACACGGCTTCGATGGCGATGTCAGCCGCCCCGAGATTTTCGAGCCCCACCACCACGTTCGTCAAACTGCTGATACTGTTAGCCTCTTTCTCGGTCAGGACCCCCTTCTTTGTGCCTTGTTCGACCAGCCCCGAGAATCGCCGCCGGGCATCTGCTGCCCGCTGGGCATCCATCTCGACCAAGGTCACCGTGATTGAGGCTCGGGCAAGGGCGTAGGCTATGCTCGCGCCCATATTCCCCCCGCCTACGACAATCGCCCGTTCGATCGGACGGTCTGGTCTTGGGTAACATGACCGGGTTGAAGCGGCGCGCTCGGCGAAGAAGATGTGGCGCAATGCCTTGGCCTGATCGGATCCGCGAAGTTCGAGGAAGGCCTCCCGCTCGCGATTCATCCCGACATCAAGGTCCCAGTCGGTACTCCCGGCCACCAGTTCCAGCGCGCGCTCGGGGGCCTTCTGCCCTCGGGCGCGGCGGGCAGCATCCCTGGCAATGGCCGACACCGCATCTGGATGTGCCGCTGGCGCGGGACGCCGGTCGGCGACCAGCATGGTATCGAGTTGATTCCGGTCCATGCCGAGAGCGGCGGCGACGGGATCGGATGCAACACTATCGACAAGTCCGATATCATGCGCCTCCCGTGCCGACAGCAGCCTTCCGTGCACAATCATGTCGAGCGCGTGGGGGATGCCCACAATACGGGGCAGACGCTGCGTTCCACCAGCGCCCGGCACTACCCCGAGCGTCACTTCGGGCAGGCCCAGCCGGGCCGAAGGTGCGGCAACCCTGCACCGGCAGGCCAGCGCAATCTCGAGGCCTCCGCCAAGCGCGCTCCCATTGATCGCAGCGATGGTCGGCACGGAGAGTTGCGCGATCTCCCGCAGCACGTCGTTCAAATGCGGCTCTATCGGAGCATCGCCAAATTCCCGGGCATCGGCCCCGGCCACGAACGCCTTGCCTGCCCCGGTTATGACAATTCGCTCGGGATCGCTGGCGGCGGCCGTGCGTATCGCCGCAAGCAGGGCGGCACGTACCGCAGCCTTCAGGAGGTTGAGCGGAGGATTGTCGATGGTCAGAAGCGCAACACGATTTCGCCACTCGATCCGCACCAGTTGCCCATCGCTCACGCACAAACTCCTGCGAAACGCGAAACGAATTTCGTGTTGAGGTAGCCATCGAAAGTCTCGCTGCCGCCTTCGGTGCCATATCCACTGTCACGGACCCCTCCGAACGGGGTTTCGGGCAAGGCCAGTCCAAAATGATTGATGCTGACCATGCCGGCCTGCAGGCATGCCGCAGCGCGGTCCGCGCGTTCAAGCGAGTTGGTGAAGACATAGGACGCCAGGCCGAACGGCAATGCGTTTGCCCGATCGATGGCATCGCTCATGTCGTCAAAGCGCGAAACCACGGCGATGGGGCCAAAAGGTTCATCCCGCATCAGCGCGATACGATCGTCCGCAGTATCGACGATAGTCGGTGCGAAGAAATAGCCCGCATTCCCCTGTCGTGTGCCGCCGGCAAGGATGGCGGCTCCACCGGCGCGCGCGTCGTCGACCAGGCGTTCCATTTCGGCAATCCGCCGGGCGTGACACACTGGCCCCATCTGGATATCGGGCTCAAGGCCGTCACCCACTTTGACCGTCGCAAAGGCATCAACCAGAGCTGCGACAAAGCGTTTGTGAACGCTCGCCTGCACAAAGAACCTGGTCGGCGATATGCAGACCTGTCCTGCGTTGCGCAGCTTGTTGCCGGCCAGCACCCTTGCGGTCGCCTCGGCGTCTGCATCATCGAAAATCAGGACAGGCGCATGACCGCCAAGTTCCATCGTGGCGCGCTTCATGTGACGACCAGCGAGTTCGGCAAGGCTCTTGCCGACTTCGACCGATCCGGTGAAGGTGATCTTGCGAACATCGGGATGGGCCACCAATGTTTCTGAAATCATTGCGGCATTGCCCCAGACGAGATTGAGGCATCCATCAGGCAATCCCGCTTCCTGCAGATAGCGGGCGATGGCCATACACGCAGACGGGGCTTCCGCAGGGCCTTTCAGGATCATTGTGCAACCGCAGGCCAATGCTGCGGCAACCTTTCGCACTGCCTGGCTCAAAGGGAAGTTCCATGGCGTGATTGCCAGGCAGACGCCCACCGGTTCCCGCAGAACCTGCTGCTGTACAGCAGGGGATCGCGATGGGATTATGCGACCGTAGATGCGACGCCCTTCTTCGGCGTGCCAATCGATATGATCGGCCGAAGAACGCACTTCAACAATCGCTTCGGCCAATGGCTTTCCCTCGTCGAGGGTAATGGCGGCTGCAATTGCCTGTTCGTTCTCACGAAGCAGATTGGCAAACCTGCGCAGTATGGCGCTGCGATCAAGCGGCGAAAGCTGCCGCCACCCTTCGAATGCCACGCGGGCCGATCTCACCGAAGCCTCGAGATCATCGGGCGTCGCTTTCGCGATAAGCCCGATCTGCTGGGCGGTCGCCGGGTTGATGACGGGCTGGGTTTCGCGCTCTTCCGGGCCGATCCACGTGCCTGCGATGAACAGTGCGATGTCTGCATAGTCATGTTGAGTCATAACAATCCTCTTCACCGTCGAGTTTTGGCAACCACGCGGAACTGGACAAACCCGATTTTATTCCGCTCTGCGGAAATATATTCCGCAATATTGACAAACCTCTTACTACCAGTGTAGAGACATTTCAAGTCGGCAACGGCCGGGGTGAGAGGAGTATTGCGGTGCGACCGCGCAAGGAGCTTTCAAAACAGGAAGGTACGGACCGCGATTTCGTGGTTGCCCTGGCGCGTGGACTCGAGGTCTTGCGCGCTTTCCGCAGGGAGGGTGAGGCGCTGGGCAACGGCGATTTTGCCGCTCGGACCGGCTTGAGCAAATCGACCATATCGAGATTGACTTATACGCTGCACCGCCTTGGCTACCTCAGCTTCGACCCGGAAACAGCCCGATACCGCCTCGCCCCGCCGGTACTTTCGCTGGGATTCTCATGCCTTGCCGGATTGCCGGTCATAGATCTGGCCAAGCCGTACATGCAGGAACTTGCAGACTATTCGGGCATGCCTGTTGCGCTGGCAGGCAGGGATCGCCTGACGATGATATACTTGGAGCGTTGCCGCGGCTCGAACCCGATCACGCTCGCGATCGACGTGGGAGCCCATATCAAACTGGCGACCACGGCCGTGGGCCGCGCCTTTCTGGCGGGGATATCCGAAGAGCGCAGATCTGAAATTATCGAGGACATCCGCCACCACGAGGGTCAGGCATGGCCGGCAATCGAGAGAGGGATAAATGATGCTCTCGAGACCTACGCCAAACACGGATACTGCCTCTCGATCGGCGAATGGAAGGCGGATGTGAACTCCGTTGCCGTGCCCTTCATCCCTGCAAACGGTGCGCCCGTTCTGGCCTTCAATTGCGGCGGGGCGGCATCTCATCTGACTCGCGACTGGATCGAAACCGACATTGCTGCCCGGCTGATTGAACTTGTCCGCAACGTCAGCGCCATTTCGCCCTGAGCCTTTAGGAAGCCCATTTCATGTCAATGGACAACGAAACTCTTTCACAGTTCCTGGACACGCTGGATCGCTTTGTTCGCGAGCGGCTCATTCCGTGCGAAACCGAGGTGGCCGAGAATGATGCAATTCCCCAGGCTCTTGCCGAGGAAATCCGGAACATGGGTCTTTTCGGCATGTCGATACCCGAGGCGTTTGGTGGCCTCGGCCTGACCATGTCCGAAGAGGTAAAGGCGGCATTTATTCTTGGTCAAGCATCTCCCGCATTCCGATCTCTGTTCGGCACGAACAACGGCATTGGATCGCAGGGTATCATCATTGACGGCACGCCTGAGCAAAGGGAGCACTACCTGCCTCGCCTAGCCACGGGCGAATTGATTTCATCCTTTGCCCTGACAGAGCCCGATGCTGGCTCCGACGCTGGCTCACTTTCCACATCCGCGAAGCGGGACAGCGAGCACTTTGTGATAAATGGCACCAAGCGCTATATTACCAACGCTCCGCTGGCAGGGTTATTTACGGTGTTCGCCCGTACCAAGCCGGGAACCAAAGGTTCCTCCGGGGTCACCGCCTTCCTCGTGGACGGGACTACCCCTGGTATCTCGTTCGGTGCACGCGATCGCAAGATGGGACAGAAGGGATCGCAGACCTGCGATGTGATCTTCCAGGATGTGCGTGTGCATGAATCGTCGATCATCGGCGGGCCTGAATTCGAAAACAAAGGGTTTCGGACAGCGATGAAGGTCCTTGATCGCGGCCGCTTACACATATCAGCTATATGCGTCGGGGCCGCCGAGCGGCTGATCAAGGAAAGCCTCGCTTACGCCCTGGAGCGTAAGCAGTTCGGTGAACCCCTAGCCGAAAAGCAGCTTATTCAGGCCATGCTGGCTGACAGCAAGGCCGAGGCTTTTGCCGCACGATGCATGATCGAGGAAACCGCTCGTCGGCGCGACGCGGGCCAGGACGTGTCAACCGACGCGGCGTGCTGCAAGATGTTCGCCAGCGAGATGGTCGGCCGGGTCGCGGATCGCGCAGTCCAGATTCATGGCGGCGCGGGCTATATGTCTGAATACCCGGTGGAGCGGTTCTACCGCGATGTGCGCCTGTTCCGTATCTACGAAGGCACCACCCAAATTCAACAACTGATAATCGCCCGAAACATGATCAAGGAAGCCGCCTTCTGATCGGAGCAACTTCCTCACCGGAGAAACTTATGGACCTCAACTTCCTGTCTTGTCCGCGCATTATTTGCAAAGCGGGATCGCTGTCCCAAGTCGGTGACCTCGTCTGCGAGCTGGGAGGCAGCCGAGTCC
Organism: Sphingobium fluviale; assembly: GCF_004122115.1. Classification (GTDB taxonomy): domain Bacteria; phylum Pseudomonadota; class Alphaproteobacteria; order Sphingomonadales; family Sphingomonadaceae; genus Sphingobium; species Sphingobium fluviale. Next base: position 33,136 of record NZ_SBKP01000016.1, on the reverse strand, counting down.
TGCTCGTCACCGATCCTGGCATTGTGGCTTGTGGATTTTCCGAACAGGCCATGTCCAGCCTCGGTGCGGCAGGCATCGCGGTCGAGATTTTTGACCGCGTAGCAGCAGATCCGCCCATGGCAATCGTCTCGGAAGCTGTTGGATTCGCCAAATCGTTCGGAGCCGACGCAATTATCGGCCTAGGTGGAGGAAGCTCCCTCGATACGGCCAAGGTGGTCGCGCTGGCAGCGGCGAGCGGCCAGACTATCGACGGCATGATTGGTGTCGGCAAAGCAATCGGCCAAAGGCTTCCACTCATCCAGATTCCCACAACCGCCGGCACTGGCTCGGAAGTGACGTCGGTTTCCGTCTTGACCAGTGCCAAACAGGAAAAGCTGGCTGTTTACGCGCCGCAACTGCTTCCAGACATTGCGCTGCTGGACGCAGCGCTTACACTCGGCATGCCTCGCAAGATCACGGCAGCGACCGCACTCGATGCCATGGTCCACGCCATCGAGGCTTCGACGAGCAGGACTCGCAAGAATTTGATTTCCGACGGTCTGGCAGACAAGGCCCTTTCGCTCCTGGGGCAAAACTTGCCGCGCGTCCTCGACACCCCATCGGATCTAGCCGCACGCGAAGCAATGTTGCTGGGCGCAACCCTTGCAGGCATGGCATTCATCAACGCCAGCGTGGGTTCGATCCATGCACTATCGTACCCGCTGGGAAGCCATTTTCACGTGCCGCATGGACATGGCAATGCTCTGGTTGCTGCACCAGTGATGCGCTTCAATCTGGTAGTCGCAGAAGCTGAATACGCGCATCTTGCCAAGGTATTCTTGCCGAATCGGACCTTTGCAAGCAACGCGGAGGCTGCCAATAGTCTCATTTCGGCAATGGAGGAAATGTTCGCAGCGAGCGGTCTGGAAACGCGGCTATCGCAGCTGGGCATTTCTGCCGATGCCGTTCCGGCGATGGCGCGCGAAGTCACCACGGGACTTACTCGCCTGATAGCCAACAATCCTTGCGACATGTCTTATGATGATGTCGTGTCACTATACGAAAACGTGCTATGACCTCGGGTCCCCTCACAGGAATCCGTGTCGTTGACCTCAGCCGTGTTCTCGGCGGACCATACTGCACGCAAGTTCTCGCCGACTACGGCGCCGACATCATCAAGATCGAACCACCTCAAGGAGACGAGACGCGAGGATGGGGCCCTCCATTCAAGGATGGTCTCAGCGCCTATTTTTCGGGCGCAAATCGCAACAAGCGATCGATCGGCATCGACGTTGGCAAGCCCGAAGGACGCACGGTCGTGCTCAAGCTGCTGGAGAGCGCGGATGTGCTGGTCCACAACTTCAAGAGCGGGACTTTGGAAAAATGGGGGCTGGGCTACGATCAAGTGCTTCAAGCGCTGTTCCCGAAGCTTGTCCTTTGTCATGTGACGGGCTTCGGCGCTGACGGTCCCCTGGGCGGACATCCGGGTTATGACGCGGTGGTCCAAGCAATGACCGGATTGATGAGCATCAACGGCGACCCCGGAAACGGGCCGGTCCGTATGGGCACTCCGGTGGTTGATATCGGGACCGGCCTTATTGCCTGCAATGCAATCCTTGCCGCATTGATCGAGCGCGGCAGATCGGGGCTTGGCCAGAAAATCGAGGTTCCGCTCTACGACTGTGCGATCAGCATGCTGCATCCTCAGGCCGCCAACGCCCTGATGTCAGGCAAAATTCCGGTAGCAACGGGCAACGGACATCCGAACATCGTGCCTTATGACATGTTTGAGACGCGCACCGGAAAGATCTATCTTGCCGTTGGCAACAATGGCCAGTTCGCCAAACTTTGTGCAGTTTTGAAACGCCCGGATATTGCCGTGGACGCCCGCTTCGTCGATAATGCCGCAAGAATCGCGCATCGCAGGGAACTTGGCGAGTTGCTGACGCAATGCCTTGCCGAGCTTGAGGCCGAAACTCTCGAACATATGCTGCTGAATGCCGGCGTGCCGACAGGCGTTGTGCGCAACGTGAGCGAGGCGCTGGCGCATCCCCATACCATTCACCGAAACATGGTGGTGAAGATGGGCAATTACAGCGGCACGGGAATTCCGGCACTGTTCGGCCGGACGCCCGGGTCTATCCGCAGTGCACCGCCAAGCTTCGGGCAGGACAGCCGGTGCATTCTGCTTGAATCTGGGTACAGCGAAGCTCAAATTGCACAGATGGAAGAGCAAGCCATAGTGTTTGGTGCAGGAGAGAACGAAACTGGCCAGGTTTGAAATGGCCGATCTCGACTGAGATTTTTCCAATCACCATGCGCTCTGGGTTGGGGGGTGAGCCATGAATGATCTAATTCCGCCAGAAGATATCACGAAATGGATTCCTGGACGCAAAACGATCGACAGCACTGCACAAGGCTGGCGCGGATTAACATTAATGGGTTATCGTTACGCTGGCCTCGAAGTCGAGATTCCGCCGATGCGGGATTATATGATCGTGGTCTATCAAGACGCCGATACCAGCATGCGCCGTCGTTGCAATGGCCCTTGGCAAACCGAGAAACTTCGGCCGGGCTCCATTTCCCTGCTCACACGGGGTGAACAATCGACGTGGCAATGGGACGATGCGATCAACGTCAGGCATATCTATCTTGGCCATAGTGCGATCAGCGAAACCGCTGCCCAAATATTTGACCGGGACCTCGCGAGCATCGATATTGCAGACCGTGTTTGTACGACGGATAATATGATCCAATTCTGTCTAAATATGCTTGAACAGGAATACAGTGGTTTTGGAGTAGGCGAGTGCCTCTTCATTGATGCATTACGAACGCAACTTGCAGTCCACCTGATCAGAAACTATGCTGATATTGCAATAAAGGAAACTCATATTGGTACTTTAGGATCAAATTTGCGGAAGGTGGTTTCAGAGTACATCGAGGAATCGCTAGGCGATCGAATTCATCTCGAGGATTTGGCATCGATCGCGGGATTAAGCCCGTTTCATTTTTCCCGAAGGTTCAAGCTCGAATTCGGCGTGACACCACATGCATTCGTAATTCAACGAAAAATTAAGAAAGCAAAGGCATTGCTTCTCAAACGGGATCTGCCTTTGAAAGCGATTGCGGCTGATTGCGGTTTCTCCGATCAAAGCCATATGAACAGAACATTCAGAAAGGTGTTAGGCATTACACCAGCGGAATATCGCCGATCTGCCTAGCACTACTTTGGCAGAAATGTGATTTTGGGGATTCCCCTGACGTCGAATGCGTGATTCATGGAGAGCCAGCTTTGACGGAGGCTGGCGATGGGCGAGAACTGGCAGGCAGACTTGGAGCGGTGGCTTGGAGCGGTGGCTTGGCCCGTATTTGGAGGGGCTGGGGAACAAGACAGGACGTCGGATGTGTCCGGCCTATATCGCCGGCCTGATTGGGCCGGGTGATCGCAAGAGCATTCAGCCCATGGCGGCCCGGTCGGACGCGGTCGCTTATGACCGGCTGCATCATTTCATCGGTGCCGGCCTGTGGGACAGCGCCCCGCTGGAAGCGACCTTGTGGAGCCAGGCGGACGAACTGGTTGGCGGTGACGACGCTTGGCTGATCATCGACGACACCGCCCTGCCGAAGAAGGGCAAGGCGTCAGTGGGTGTCGCACCCCAATACGCCACGGCGCTGGGCAAGAACGCGAACTGCCAGACGCTGGTGTCAGTGACGTTGGCCTCCGGCGAAGTTCCACTCATGCTGAGCTTGCGTTTGTTCCTACCGGAAAGCTGGACGAGCGATGTTGGGCGGATGGACAAGGCCGGCGTGCCTGCTTCCTTGCAGGAATATCGCACGAAGCCAGAGATCGCGATCGAGGAGATCGATCGCGTTATCGCGGCCGGGGTGCGCTTCGGCTGCGTGCTGGCCGATGCCGGTTATGGGTTGTCCGCTCCGTTCCGGCAGGCACTGAGCGAGCGCGGCCTGTGCTGGGCCGTCGGCATCCCCCCGGCACCAGAAGATCTACCCGGCCGACGTGCAACTGATCTTTCCGGTCGCTGGTCGCGGGCGGCCCCGGGTGCGGCACGTGCCGGACGTCAAATCCCGGGCCGCACACACCATGCTCGAAGCCGCGAAGTGGCGTCAGGTTAGTTGGCGCAAGGGAACGAAGGGACGCCTAGCCGCACGCTTTGCCGCCGTGCGTGTGCGCATCGCCGACGGAGCTCCCCAGCGGATCGGCTCCGCCGGAGCCCAGCACATGCCGGGGGAGGAAGCCTGGCTGGTGGGCGAGCATCGCTCGAACGGCGAACGCAAATGCTATCTCTCGAACCTGCCCGCCGGCACCCCGGTCAAGGACCTGGCCGGCGCAATCAAAGCGCGCTGGATATGCGAGCAAGCTCATCAGCAACTCAAGGAAGAGCTCGGCCTGGATCACTTCGAGGGCCGGTCCTGGACCGGACTCCACCGCCACGCTTTAATGACCATGATGGCCTATGCCTACCTCCAAAGCCGCCGGATCGCTCAGGCGGGACGGAAAAAAAAGAGTCCTTGGCCCGCCGCCGCAACCCACACTGCCAGCAGTGCGCCAAGCCATTCTTGACCACCTGTCACGCTCTCCACCGCCCCAATGTCCTCGCTGCGGATGCCTCTTGAACGCAAGGTCAACCAAACTTCTGCCAAAGTAGTGCTAGGGTCTCGGCCTTTGCATACCATTCGTGCCCCGCAGGGAGGTCCCCAAGCTCGATGTGGACAGCGCCCAACAAAGTGCATGGTCTATAGTCGCTTGAGGTCAGTTGATGCGCTTCGCTTGCCAGTGCCTTCGCCTCGTCGAGGCGGCGCAGGTCACGCATTGCTCCGCCACGCGTTGTCGCCAAGGCCGACCTAAGTTTGGGATTTGATCCGACCTTTGCCAAGGCCGCGTCGGTCAGACGCAAAGCTCGCTCCGGTTCACCAGCCTTACGCCAATGCCCGCTCGCATTCACGGCATTCCAGGGATCACCGCTGCTTTCCCATGCTTTGGTCAGGGCTTCGGCTTCCAACGCATGCCAGGCTCTCTGCAGTTCGTCGGTCCAGCAGTAATCGGCCTCGGTCTTGAGCCATGCGAGGTCCTCGACAGTGAGGCGTTGCCCGGTGGCGACCTGCCTGAGTAGCGCCATCACGCGCCGATAATCTTCGCTTTCGATATATCCCACGCCGAAGCGTTGCCGCAGTTCCTTGGCCTCTCGATTTCGACGGAGGGCGGGGTCATTAGCCATGGCGGCGAAGGTTGCCTTGACCGCAGCGGCTCTGGCATCAGCGCGTTCCGCCAATTCTGCCGCATCCTTCACGGCCTTGACCGAAGCCTCTTCAATGCGCGCGGCTTGCTCCTGCTCGGCCGCGGCCTGAAACTCTCCCAGGGTTGCCTTACCGTCCGTCAAGGTGACGAGTGCATGCAGGCCGGTCGTGGCGAGAAACTGCCGCTGTAGCGTGGCCACCTGCTCGCCTGCATCGATCCTCAAGAGAATCCCGTTTAACCGGGCGCCCAGTTGAGTGGCGCCGGGGAGGTCCTCAAGAAAATAGCGTTCCGCTAGGTCCGTGTGGTGAGATCGTGTCATTGCCCTATTTTACGCTCGCGGTCCTGCGCGCCGAGGATATCTTCACTTCCGACATCGTGCGACTTTCTATGTGGCACGCTGGCCTTTTGGATCTCTTAACATCTCAAGGCGAGCTCGTCGTATGGCCGTGAGCCTATTGCCTGCTGTTGACATGATGCTGGAAGAAAAGGAGCTCGGCGCCATGCAAAGTGAATCGACCATCCGCCGCCTGCATGTCCCGGTATTGCGACCCGAAGACGTGATCCATCACCTCGGATCTCCAACGCATTGGCAGCCAGGTCGTTCTGCCAAATCGGTGGCTGATCTCTGGTTTTCTGTGAACGGGCTTCCGCCTTCAGTGAAATCGGCTCTCAATCATGACCCCGCGTTCAAGGGAGCTACATTGGTCGATGCGTTTTTTGAGCGCCCGGTCGACCTTGGTGATGGTCAGCGACCGAGTCAGACCGACCTCATGGCGATCCTTCGTCTTAATAGGCACCTTGGTGTTCTGGCCGTCGAGGCGAAAGTGGACGAGACTTTCGGCCCGACAGTCCAGGAGTGGCTTTCAGAAGCAAAAGGGGATGCGACCGCACGCCCGGCACGCCTGGAGCGGCTATGCCGAAATCTCGATCTCGATCCGGCGACGGTCGGGAAAATTCGATACCAACTCATTCACCGCACGGCCTCCGCAGTCATCGAAGCCCAACGCTATTGCGCGCGCGATGCAGCGATGATCGTTCAGAGCTTTTGCCCGAAACGCTCTTGGTTTGACGACTACCGGGCCTTTGCCGAGGCCATGGGTTTTCCAGATGCGCCAGTCGGCGCAATCACTCCGGCAAAGGTCTGCGACGGCGTTGCGCTGCGGATCGGATGGGTAGCGGAGCCAAACGGAGGGGCGATCAAGCGGCTCGGGACGGCACGAACCGTTCCTGCGCTCACGGAATTGGGCCGGGTACAGCTGTCGAAATCCTTCTTCATGCGTGACATGCTCTATTCGGAAGTGGCCATGGTCCACGGGCTCAACAACGCGCCCGATGACCCGGACCTAGCCATTAAGGCGGGCAAGCGGCTGTGCGAGGACCTGCTCGAGCCACTGCAGGATCAGTGGGGGCGGATCGCGATCCGCTCGGCTTACCGCTCGTGCGAGGTGAACGGCTTCTGCAACGAAATGCAGCGCAAGAAGAAGGCTGGCTACACCTGCGCGTCCAACGAGAGCAACTACGCCGGACACATTTGGGATCGCCTTGACGCCGGAGGCTGCTTGGGGGCGATGGCCTGCGTAGTCGTTCCCAGTTTCTGGGCGAACAATCAGGAGCCAGGTGATTGGCGGATCCTGGCGCGATGGATTCACGAGAATCTGCCTTATTCGACGCTGTATTTCTTTCCGACCTATTGGGCGTTCAACATCGGCTGGCATGAGCGGCCCGAACGGACGATCAAAAGCTATGCGGAGCCGGCAGGCCTATTCACGCCTTAAGATGGAAAAGCGAACAGACGTAATCATGGAGGCAAGGTCGCCTGTCTCGGGTCGACGCCAAGTCAGCAATAGCTCGACCGCACCCTCCCTTGCGCAATCAGCAAGCCTCCGTTAAGGCGTTACCTATTAGGTAACGAAAATGAGCCATTCTCTTGGATATCGATTTTCGAAAGCGCAAGCTCGAGAAGACCTTCAATGCGCAGGCAGAATTGCTCAAAGCCTATGGGACACCCATGGCCAAGGCGATCATGAAGCGCATGACGGTGCTTCGTGCTTCGCGCGACCTGAGTCTGGTGCCGGTTACGCCTCCCGAACGAAGGCATCAGCTGACCGAGCACCGGGACGAGCAGTTTGCAGTCGACTTGGTTCATCCCAAGCGACTGATTTTTGAAGTGAACCATGATCCAATCCCTCGCAACGAAGACGGGGGAATCGATCTAACCAAGGTGACAGCGATAACGATCATCGAAGTGGTCGATTATCACTGATGGAGAATGCAACGATGGCGACCGCAGCCAATCAGTTCCGACCGGACTATGCCGTTCCACCCGGCTGGATCCTCGAAGAACGCCTGGAAGTCCATGGCATGTCACAAGCTGAGTTCGCTCGGCGATGCGGGCGCTCGGCCAAGCTCATCAGCGAGATTATTGCCGGCAAGGCACCACTTGAACCGGAAACTGCAATCCAGTTCGAGAAGGTTCTCGGAGTTGACGCCGATCTGTGGCTCTCGATCGAGTCCGGTTACCAGCTCCATCGAGCCCGTGAGGCTGACGCAGCACGGGCAAAGGACGCTATCGCCTGGTCGAAGACATTCCCCATCAATGACTTGGTAAAGCGCCGCTGCTTCCCAAAGCCCGTCAATCCCGTCGACGCGGTCTCGAAGCTGCTTGCGTTCTTCGGCGTAGGATCGCTCGACGCTTGGAATAGCCAGTACGGCTTGGCGAAGGTTGCCTATCGGCACTCACCGTCGTTCAAAAGCAATGAAGTTGCGCTCGCGACCTGGCTGCGTCTCGGCGAACTCGATGCGGAGCAGCAGGAGTGTGCAGATTATAGCGAAACGCAGTTCAAGCTGGCGTTGAAGCAGATCCGTGCCCTCACGCGTGAACCCGTCGAGCGAGCCGTTCCCCTTGTGCGCGCGCTCTGCAACGAGGCCGGTGTCGCAGTCGCTTTAGTGCCGCCGCTTGCAAAGACCGCGCTTAGTGGCGCCGCATGGTGGATTTCGCCTCGTAAGCCCGTGATCCAGCTCAGTGCACGCCATAAATCAGACGACCATTTGTGGTTCAGCTTCTTTCACGAAGCCGCGCACATTCTGCTCCACAGCAAGAAGAACGTTTTCGTCGATGACAAGTCGCGCGATGGCACCGACGAGGAAAAGGAGGCCGATGCATGGGCCTGCAACACTCTCGTTCCGACTTCCGCGTGGAGACAGTTCGTCGCAACCGAACCGCGCAGCGAACGGGCGGTTCTCGACTTTGCTGACAGCCAGGGTATCGCGCCAGGCATTGTCGTCGGCATGCTTCAACACAGCGGCATCTTGCCTTGGACCCATTTGAATGGCCTGAAGATCCGCCTCAAGTGGTCAACCGGCGCCGAGGATTGAGCGGTCGTGCGCCTCGCTCTGACGGGGCAACGCTCGAGCCGGCGGATTCACGCTAGCTGCATGCCGATCCAGATGACGCGCCCTACGATCTGTATCGCGTTTCTGATTAGTCCATCCCAGTTGGGATAGTTTGGATTGTCAGTCAGTACGGCGATGCGGTTTCGCGCCGGTTCGAGCGCGATCCTTCGTACCAGCAATCCGGTATCGGCTCGGATGACGTAGAGTCCGTCGCGAGGATTTTCGTTGGCGAGATAGCGCTGAATCAGCACCTCATCGCCATCCCGCAATGTCGGATACATCGCGTCGCCTTCGATTCTGACGATCGAAACTCCCGTCGGCTTGTGACTGAGACTGCGCAGCCATGCCTCGTCGACCAGACGGACACGCCCAAGGCTATCGTCAGCATCGGTGGCGCCAAGAACCGGGATCGCAATCGTCGATAGCCCCGCGCTTTCCGGAACCTCGTCTCCGCCAAAGACAGCGGCGGGGACGCCAAAATGAACCGACAGCTGCGCGATGTCGCTGTCGTCGAGATGCGCCGGGCTACCCCGCTTGATGAACTGTTGGATGTAGGCCGCATTCCGGCTCAGCAGGCGCGAGACTGACGAATAAGATTCGCCCCGTTCCTTGATTAGCTCGTCGAGCGCGCGGCGAGGATCGAGCTTGGCCATTCCTACGATTTCCTAGAACATGTTTCGTAATTCGAAGGAGCAATCCCATTCGGCGAATCCATTTCCGATTGCTACCCTCACATTGGTTTGCGGACGTCGGAAGTTTGCAGGGCTCCTGCCGCGAGATTAAATGACGCCGCGCCAAAATGCTATGTTTTCATGGAGGATAGTGTTGGCAGGTCGGAGGTACTGGGTTGGTTTGGATACCGGAGTTGCGGAAACAGCAGTGTGCCTCATCGACGAATTCGGTGAAATCCTGTTCGAAGGAAAACGAGAAACGCATGCTGGCCAGATAAAGGATATCCTGCGCCCATTTGGTGTCGAAGCGGTGCAGCGCATCACCATCGAAGCGGGCGTAGGCACTCACATGGTGCGTGAACTCCAGGCTCAGGGCTTTCCCGTCTATGTCGCTGAGGTTCGTCGTGCCTCCAAGTTCCTCGCTATCCGGCGGCAGAAGACTGACTCCAACGATGCGAGAGGGCTTGCGGAGCTCGGCCGCGTCGGACGCACCATCGGGGCAGAGGTCTTCGTAAAGCCACTCGACTGTCAGAACTTGCGCAGCCTCCTCAATGTCCGCAAGAACCTCATTCAGCAGCGCATGAAGATCGACGCCCTGGTTCAGTCCATCGTCCGTTTGCACGGAGGAAAGCTGAAGACGAGCAGCGGGGTTGGCAGGCTCGCGAGCGGCATCGAAGATCAGCTGGAAATTCTGCGGGCGGACGGGCTCGATGTCGATGCCGACGTCCGGCCGCTCATTTCGATTGCGGAAAACCTTCGTTCGCATATTGCAGGAATGGACAAGCGGCTCCGTGCGGCAGCTCTTGCTCATCCGGTTTGTTCAAACCTCATGACCGTCCCTGGCGTCGGTCCAATCACCGCCTTGTCCTTTTACAGCGCCATCGGCGATCCGTCGCGCTTTCAGCGAACCCGCGATGTTGGCCCCTATTTCGGATTGACCCCAACAATCCATCAGTCGGGCGTTCTCGCCCGGGTCGGCCGGATCAGCAGGTTCGGTAGCAAGCTCACGCGGACTCACCTGGTTTCGGCTGCCACCGTCTTGCTGTGCTCGACAAAGACGGAAAGCGCACTGCAGGCATGGGGGCTGACACTGAGGAAGAAAGTAGGCTTGTCGAAAGCCAGGGTTGCTGTGGCTCGAAAGCTGGCGGTCGTCATGCTTCACATGTGGAAGTCTGGATCCTCCTTTGACCCGGCTCGCACATGACAAGTTCCTCCTGACGGAGGGGCAGGCCTGGACCCCGCATCGTTTTCTGGGGCTCTCACCCCGGCGTAGGTAATTGGGCCAGGCCTGCCGATCACAGCCGCCAGACTATCCATTCCAATCGCGTGTTGGACGAGATCGCCTGAGAGTACGCGGGCCAAGTTGGAACGCTTCATGAACGGTTTTCTGCGGGCCTTTCGGTCCCTACAAGGCTAGATTTTCTGCTTTTGTTCACGGTGCAAAAATGGCGGAAATCCGCCATTTTTTGAAGATTCGAGTCCTAGCAAAAGACTCGAACCTCTAAACCACACCGAAATGCGGGCTTTTGTGCGGGCCTTCGCAAAAACCACATCGTCTATGTTGCTGTTATAACACAGAAAAAATTATTCGATGCGGGTCCTCTTCTGGGCACCATTTGTTCTTCCGGGGGCGTCCGAGGACGTCCAAAAAACGGGAGATTTCCGCCATTTTCTGTGCTATAAGCGTCCGAAGACATCCGGGCGAATACGGCACCAATCGGGAACAATCGTGGTATCCTGAGTGGTATCGACTGCCCCATCTGGACGGCGATACCATGACCAAACTCCACGTGACGACCATTAGCAGTGCCAAGGCTCGTGACAAGGATTACAAGCTGGGAGACGGTGCCGGCCTCTATCTCCTCGTTCGTCCAAACGGATCGAAACTCTGGCGCCTCAACTATAGCTGGCTCGGCAAACAGAAGACCTTGGCGCTTGGACAGTGGCCTGAGCTGAGCCTTGCCGATGCCCGCGACAAGCGCGACGAGGCTCGGCGCCTGCTCGCTCTGGGTGTAGACCCTTCCCACCAACAGAAAGTCGACGCGGCAAAGGCCAGAATCGAGGATGATAACACCTTCAAGGCCGTCGCCAAGGAATGGATCGCCAAGCAGGAACGCGAGGAGATGGCGGAGATCATGCGGGCATTTCGCGTCCTGCTCGACAGTCGGGACGAATCTGGTTCAAGGCCACCTGCCCCGGCCGGCTTGATGGCAAGGGGCCGCCATGTGATGCGTTCGCCACCGCGGTCGCGCCTCTGGTCGTCGACCATCCCAACCGCGTCCTGTGGGGCACGGACTGACCCCACCCCAACATGGAAAAGGCCGTTCCCGATGACGGGTTTGTCGTCGACATGATCCCGCGCATTGCACCAGGGGCGGAATTGCAACGCAAGATGCTGGTCGACAATCCGGCGCGCCTCTACTGGCCTGAAGAATTGTAAAGTACGCCGAACTGCGCCGCGAATTGCCTCTCCTGGCAGCTTGCCGGGCGACACGGTTTAAGGTACAGCCAATTAACAGAACAATGTTCTGTTTAGCAGACCAACAGGGAGATCAAGGTGACCGACTATCCGGCATTGCACTTGATGATCGACGGGGACACGATCGGCGCAGGCGCGCGGGAGACGCTGCGTTCGACAGCGGTGCAGTCCGCTTTTCACCAGCACTTGGGCGGTTCGAGTTGAGCCCTTCAGGAACACTGACGCACCGAGCTTCCCCGCCTGTCTGAAACGCGATGGAAATGGCTCAACCGGCTACCCTCGATGGCGGTAGTTCGGGGGCAAGGGTGCTTCGTCAAAACCGGTAATTCATTAACGCACCGGGCGGCGGGGAGTTCTAGCCTCTGACGAGTGTCATTCCACAGTCGTCCAGGGATGTTCTACTCCTGTCGATTGCACCTTAAGGCTTCACCCCGCCATTCGCGCTGATGGTTTCCGCAGTTACCCAGCCGGCATCCGCGCTGACAAGAAAACTGACCAGTGCCGCTATGTCGTCAGGCCTGCCGAGGCGACCCATGGCGGTCATGCCGACCATCATCCCCCTGAAATCCTCCGGCTGGTTTGCCAGCATGTCGGTCTCGGTGAAGCCGGGAAGGACAGCGTTCACCGTGATGCCTCTGGGCGCCAGCTCATACGCCAAGCCCTTGCAGAACTGCTCGATCGCCGTCTTGCTGGCGCAATAGGCTGGCGCGAACGACACCCGCCGGGTTCCCAGTGTAGAAATAGCAACGATCCTGCCATTGTCCGCCATCACCTGGCTTGCGCGCTGCATGGCGAAGAAGGTTCCGCGTGTCATGTCGAACAGGGAATCGTACATCTCCGGTGTGGTTTCCAGAAAGGCGACGGGTACGCTCACGCCGGCGTTGCATACGAGAATGTCGAGGCCGCCCATCTTCTCCGCGGCGGCGTCAACCAGCGCCATGGAAGCGTCACGGTCAGCGATGTCTGCTTTGAGCGCATGGGCAACACCGCCTGCAGCCACGATATCGGCGACCAGCGCATCAGCGGCGGCGGAGTTGCTGTGATAGTTGATCGTGACCGCGCATCCATCGCGCGCCAGTGCCCGCGCGATGGCCGCGCCGATGCCGCGTGACGCGCCGGTGATCAGAGCGCGCCTTGCAGAAGCTTCTTGCATATGACTTCTCCGATGTTTCAACGGCGACCAGAAGCTGCTTTTACCCCCACAAGGGTGCCCAGGCTTTCCGCATGGCATCCGAGTCAATGCGCGCAAAGCGTTCGTCGATGGCATCTCTCGACGCTTGAATACGGCGCTCGATGCCCGTCCACTCGTCGCCCACCAGTCGGCCCGCACGCTTGCGGGCTACACCGTTGATCCAGACGCAGTCGATGTCATTCGCATTGGCGTAGAACATCAGGGCGGCAACCGGATCGCGAACGGGTGCGGTATTGATGGAATTGAGGCGCGTAAGGATCACATCGGCTTTTTTGCCTGGCGTCAGGGTGCCAATCTCGTTCTCAAGGCCCATGCAGGTTGCTCCGCCGAGCGTTGCATATTCCAGCATCTTGGCGGCAGGATAGCGCAAACTGCCGGGCAGCTTTCGATCCATGCTGCTGGGATGCCTGCCCCCATTTTCCTGCTCGCCATGCAGGTACCGCATTGATTGTAGCATGAGCCGCATTTGCGCAAACATATCGCCCGAAAAGCCCGATACGATATCAACGCCTAACGACGGCATGCGGCCGGTCTGCGCCACCCGTTCAAGGATTGGAAAGCCCGGCCCCATTTGCAGCTCGGTTTCTGGAGTGGTCGATATCCACCCGCCTTCCTTCGCAAGCAATTTCAGATCATCATCTGTGAGCTGATTGCCATGCGAGAGCAGAAGGTCATCCCCTAACGCGCCTGCCTTGAACAGTTGCGTAATGAGACTCACACCCGGATTGCTGACGACAGTGGAATGGAAAGTAATACGTGCAGGTTCGAGCGTCCTGCTCCATGCGAGTTCGTCCAGTACAGGTTCGATACTGGGGAACGTGAAAAACTCGCTTGATGCGATTCCGAAGCGTAGCAGTGAATCATTGGCCGGGAAGAACTTTTCGCGGACCCGCCGCGCGTTCCGCATCTGAAAATCTTCAATCGGACCCGCCGTGTCCATCAGGATTGCTGCGGAGTTAATTTTCTGTCCTGGCTTGTATTTTGGGTTGCGATATACCCCGTAACAGAAGATGCCCCGCATTCCTGCGTCGACGAGCCCCTGTACCAGCGCATCGGAATGGTCAGCGGAAATTTGCAGGTGTGAATGATCGACGACGGTCGTAATACCCGCATTAATCATCTCAAGAGCGCCGACATAATTGCCGAGATAGGCGTCTTCCGGCTCATAGCAGACGGAGTACATCGTCCGTATCTCGGCAAGATACTGGAAGAGGCTCCAGTCGGTCGCCACGCCGCGCAGCTGCGTCTGCCAGACATGGCGATGGGTATCCACAAATCCGGGACTCGCCACCATTCCGGTGGCATCGATAGTCTCGGCATCATCGGCGACGATATTGGGGGCGACATCGGCAATGCGGTCGTCGATCAAAAGAATGTCGCCAGTGGTGAGATCGCTCGTGGCGCGATCCATCGTTAACAGCGTAGCGTTCTTTATCAGGGTCTTTGCCATTCCATTTCCCTCGTCCCTTTAGGCGTCAGCGCAGCGCCTATTTGCTCGCCCCCCTCATTTCCAGGTCAAGCAAACCTATTAGAGAGCCAGCAACTGCTTTCCGAGATTCTGCCCGCGGAAGATCCTGTTGAGCGTCTCTGGCGCATTTTCGAGGCCTTGTTGCACATCCTCGACAGAAACGAGCGAGCCATCATCCAGCCATCCCTTCAGCGTGGTAAATGCTTCCTCGAACCTGTCCTGAAAATCAAATACGAGAAAGCCGGTCATGGTCGAGCGACGGAGACCGAGCTGCATGTAGTTCTTGATTCCGGCAGCCGGAGCATTTTCATCCGCTACGTAGGAAGAGATACCACCGCACAGGCATACTCGCGCGCCAATTGCCAGGTTTGCGAGCGCTGCGTCCAGGACAGGACCGCCGACATTCTCGAAGACAATATTGATACCATCCGGAGCCAGCTTCTGAAGCTGTTCGCCAATATCCTGCGATTTGTAGTCGATACAGGCGTCAAAGCCCGCTACTTCGGTCACCCAGCGGCATTTCTCCTCGCCCCCGGCAATGCCGATGACGCGGGCACCTCTTATCTTGGCTATCTGCCCTGCGACTGACCCGGTCGCCCCGGCCGCGCCCGATACGACCACTATGTCACTGGTCTGGGGCCGTGCGATTTCCGTCATGCCAAAATAGGCTGTGAGGCCGGTAAGGCCCAGCACGTTAAGCGCCTTGAGTTCCGAATCTGTGCGAAGGGGAACGACATCGTTGTCTTCGGTGAGCAGGCAATAGTCCTGCCACCCAAAACTGCCCTGAACCTTGAGACCGACCGGAAACTTTTCATTCTTGGAGCTGACAACCTCGCCCGCGGCATAGGATTCAACGACGTCGCCGATTGGTATGGCGGGCCGATAACTGTCGAAGGAAATCCAGTAAAGTTGGGCGGGCTCAAAGGCGAGATGGGTTACGCGGACGACAAACTCCCGATCGGTCGGCACAGGCACCGCGTCTTCGACGAGCGCGAGGTCACCCGGACGCAACAATCCTTCTGGTCGCTTTTTCACGATCCATTTACGGTTGGTCCCGTCACTCATCATTCACTCCATTATGTTCTTCGCTACGGCAGGGCCAGAATCTGCTGGCAGTTGGTGCAAAGGCACGATCAGAATGCGACATTGTCTCCGCCCTTGAGCGCAAGTATCTCGCGCGCTTCGGCAGGCGTTGCAATCTCCAACGAAAGCGGCTTCAGTATTGAACGGATGATCTGAACCTGCTCCGCGTTCGATGTGGCAAGTCGTCCTTTGCCCGCAAAAAGCGAGTCTTCGAGGCCGACCCGGACATTAGCGCCGTTGATCGCCCCCATGGTAAGGAACGGCATCTGATGCCGCCCGGCCGCCATTACGGACCAGAGATAATCTTTGCCGAACAACCGGTCCGCCAGACGCTTCATGTGAAGAAGGTTCTCGGTGTCCGGTCCTGTACCGCCAAGAATTCCGAAGATGGTCTGGACGAACAAGGGTGGTGTAACGAGTTTGCGATCAAGGAAATGCGCCAGATTATAGAGGTGGCCGGTGTCGTAGCATTCGAACTCGAACTTAGTGCCATGGCCCTTTCCAAGCTGGTCCAGGATTTTCTCTATGTCCGCAAAGGTGTTGCGGAAAATGGAATCCCGCGAGGCCTCCAAATAGGGCGCTTCCCACTCGTGCTTGAATTCCTTGTACTTTCCCAACAGCGGGTAAAGACCAAAGTTCATCGATCCCATATTCAGCGAGCAAAGCTCCGGCGACGCGCGCAGCGGCGCCGCCAGTCGCTCTTCGATTGTCATGATATGGCTGCCGCCGGTCGTGATATTGACGACCGCATCGGTACTTTGCTTTATGCGGGGAAGAAACTGCATGAACACGTTCGGATCTGCAGTCGGCTTCCCGGTTTCCGGATCGCGCGCGTGCAGATGAAGGATCGACGCGCCAGCCTCTGCCGCGCCGATCGCGTCGGCGGCGATTTCATTCGGTGTGCACGGCAAATGCGGCGACATCGTCGGCGTGTGAACGGAACCTGTCACCGCGCAACTGATGATGACTTTGTTGGAAATGACAATTCTCCTGTAGCTTTTGGTGGGCGCAGACCCAGCTGAAATTCTCGCTAACGCGCTTTCTATGCTTGCAATCGGGTCACGCGGTTGGTGAGCGCACCAATGCCCTCTACGACCAGGCTGACCTCGTCGCCGACATTGAGTCTGCGATCCAATTCGAAGCCACAGCCGTTGAGCACGGTGCCCGATCCAATGATCTCTCCAGGTGTCAGTGGAGCAATTCGGCTGGAATTGCTTATCGCGTCCTCAAATTTGTGGAACATGGTACTGGTCGAGCCTTTGCTCCACCGTTCGCCATTCACATAGGCTTCCATCGTTAGCGCATAGGGGTCTTCGAATTCATCGACGGTTGCGATGCATGGGCCGATGCTATTGCCGAAATCCTTGCCCGTTCCCGGCCCGGCGCCGGTCTTGAGGAACACCGCCTGAAGGTCCCGCGCCGACCAGTCGTTGAACACCGTGTAGCCGAAAATATGGTCACGCGCGTTCTCGCGGCTGACCGCGATGCCCGTTTTCCCGATCACGCATGCCCATTCTAGCTCGTAATCGATCCAGTCGGTGTCGATCGGGAACGGCACATCGTCGCCGGGTCCGAATACATGGGCAGTATCGCTGTTCACGTAAATGGTCTGGCGCCTGAACTCCGGATGCATCGGTGTGTCCAGTTTCGCCAGAGCGACTTCAAGATGCTCGAGAAACAGCATGGAATCCCGCAGGCGGATAGGTCGCGGCAGCGGAGCCAGCAAACGGGCGTCCTCTAGCAACACACGAGCCTCAGCTGGAGCGCGGTCGGTCCATTGCCGCGCCTGGGTCAAGGCCTCGTCACCGGCTTCAATGAACTGTTGCATCGTAGAAGGAAACCGAGATCCCAAGCCGGCGAAATCGACTATGAACCCGCCGGAATGGAGGGCGCCAATGCTCTCGCCATTCGCCGACCGAAATGTAACCAGTTTCATTGTTTATCTCCGTTTATCGAAATGCATCCAGCAAAGATGCGGAAGGTCGTGCCGAGCATCATCGCTGAAGTTGTGCGAACCTCGCTTCTTTGCTCCGACTAGTACGTCGGCACCCGGATAAACCTGGGCACCGACGCACTTGTTATATTCTGCTAATCGTCTTTAAAAACGCACCGTAGCGGTCACACCGTAAGTTCGTGGCGGATCGATGTAGCTCAGCAGACTGTTGCTCGCCAAAAAGCTGTTGGCTGTAGCTGAAGCAATCGTTGTCTTGTCCGTGATATTCTTCACGAACAGTCCAACCTGCCACTTGTCGGACCCGCCAATATAATCGATCGACGCGTCGAATTTGGTGAACTCCCCTTGCGAAATCGTCCGGATATTGAAAGGCGAGAAATGAATGCGGGAGGAGTAGTTGACATCGCCCCGCAGCCTCAACGAACCGCTTGCCAGATCATGAGTGTACTCGAACCCAGCCTGACCCTGCCATTTCGGGGATTGGGGAAGGGTGTTGCCTTTGTAGTTCAGCACGGGCGCACCCACCAGATCCGTATTTGCCGTGATGAAATCCTTGAACTTCGCATTGAGGTAGCTGCCGTTCAGATCCAGCCTCAACCCCGGCGCCAAAATGGCCTGGATCTCACCCTCAAAGCCGTAAGATCGAGCCTTTGCCGCATTCTTCGTATTTACGATATTGCCAATGATCACCGACACCTGAAGGTTGCTGTAGTCATAATAGAACGCCGCAAGGTTCGCTTGCACCCGTCCACCGAACAGGCGGGTTTTCACCCCTGCTTCATAGTCCCAAAGCTTTTCCGGATTATAAGGTGTAAGCTGGGTTGCGCCCAGATCGAAGCCGCCGCTCTTGTAGCCTTTAGCTACGGTGACATAGAAAGTGCTGTCTGGCGCGAAGAAATAAGAGAGGGTTGCCTTCGGCGTGAAGGATGTTTCGGAGTCCGACCGTGGCGCTGGCGTGAACAGCGCGGAGGAGAGTGGATTGGGAGTGGTCATGGCAGAGAAATCGAACTGAACCGAGTCCTTTACCTTGTGCCGTTCCCACGCATAGCGGAGGCCACCCGTCAATTCGAGTTCCGGCGTAATTTTCCATGTAGCCTGACCGTATCCCGCAACCGTTTCGGTCTTGCCGATGCCGCCCGCCCAATAGCCATGGACATAGCCATTGGGCGACGCCGGAATGGGGCCAAGCCCGAGCAGGTTGAGCAGGTCGACGCCAAGCGGAATATCGACATGCCCGTTGATCCGCTCGCGAAAATAATACACGCCGCCAACCCACCTGAACGTATCTGAGTCACCTGAAAGCTGTAGCTCTTGGCTGATCTGGTTCGCCTTCTCGGAATTCGTCAGCGGCGTGGCATCGCCGGTCCCATCGGCATATTTGTCCGTGTAGTTCGAATGGCGATAGGCGGTGATCGATTTGAGTGTGGCGAAGGACAGGTCATGTTCGACCGTCAGGCTGGCGCCGTAAAAGGTGCGCCGGTTGCTTGGGTCGATCAATGAATCGAAGTCGCGCACTGTTGGCGGGATTGGCCCGCCCAGTTGCTGGCGCGTCAGCAGTGTCGACAGCATGACCGGGAATACTGCCGGATAAGCCTGGCCGCCATAATGGCCGCCATAGTTCCGGTCGTTCTCATGGTGATAGTCAAATGCCGCCGTGATCGTCGTTTCGGCAGACGGCTCGAACCGTAGCTTGGCGCGGACGCTTTGGGTTGCGGCGTTATCGACATCGTTGCCCGTGCCGTAATTCTTGCCATAACCGTCGCGATTGACGATCTTGACGGCGAGGCGTCCGGAGACCGTGTCAGAGAGTGGCCCAGAAACTGCTCCTTCTTCGGTAAACAGATTATAGTTGCCGATGGTCTGCGTGAAATAACCGGACAGATCGCTGGTCGGATCGGCAGTGATGACGTTGAGCGCACCACCCGTTGCATTACGGCCGTAGAGCGTTCCCTGTGGACCGCGCAGAATCTCCACGCGCGCGACATCGTAGAAGCCGCTGAGTGCTGTAGCCGGGCGACTGAAATAAATACCGTCCGTATAATAAGCGACGCGCCCTTCGGCACCCGCATTGATCGAGTTGAAACCGACACCGCGGATCGCGAGGCGCGCTGTGCCGCCGTACATGCCGAAATTCATGCTCGGGACCGACGAGGCGAGGGACGACGCATCCGTAATATGGTTCTTTGCGAGCGCGTCGCCGGTCAGCGCCGTCACGGCGAGTGGTGCGCGCGACAGCTTTTCTTCGGTCTTTTGGGCTGTAACGATGATTTCGCCTATGGCGTCAACATCGCTTGCGGCCTGCGCTGGTGCGTCGGACTGCGCATGTAACGGGCTCGAACTGCCGATAGCAATCGCGGCAGCCGCACATGTGGCCGAAAAATATATTGAAGATGCTTTCATGCATTTCCTCCCTCTGATGGCTGATGGCTCAGCGATTCTGGTGACCCTTGAAGGTCTGTTATCAGTATGAATCAGTCTGTCGTACGAACGACCGACTGTCAAGATCAAAACGGTTAGCGGTCCTTCCACGATGATTTCGCCTCTAGATCGGCCTTATGAGAAGCTTGAACGGACTACTGAAACAGTTCCTCGAACGGACGAACAGGGCGTTCGCCAGTCCAATCAACTGAACTCGACCACATTTTGGTGAAGGCAGAATCAATCAGTGGGCCGGATGAAATAAGTTCTACGAGGCGATAGCCATCCGATCCTGAAGCTTCCATGAAATAGACTTGGTCGCCACTTGGCATCCAGGCGTGAAAGACATTGTCGTATCCCATCTCTTCGTAGCGTCGCCGCTCCGCTTCGATATCGCTGCAGGCCTGACCGAAATGATGGAAGCCATAGCCATGGGCCTGGATGGCATCACGCTGGATGCCAGGCTCGTCATTGACCAGTTCGATCAGTTCGATCTGCATCAATCCTGCAAAGCCGAGGGCAGCGTTGAACAGCGCGCGGCATGGCTCGCCACGATAAACAGGGTCTGTGCCTGAAAAATTTTCCGCCAGAAACCAGGGCCCCGCCTTCATGGTGTCTGTCCAGTAGGCTATCGCCTTGCGGAGATCGGGGACAGTATATGCTATCTGGATCAGCCCATCCTTGGGGCGACCAAAGCCAAAGTTCGACAAGCTGAATTCCTTCTGTCAGCAAAGCGTGATCATGCCGTCCCGTCCTGTGCGATCTTCACGACGACCTTTCCTATCGCCGAGCGGCTGGCGAGGCGGGCAATGGCGTCGCCACCTTCCACCAGATCATAGATGCGGTCGATGCGGGGGCGGATGCGACCCTCGCTCCACCACGCCAGCAACTGATCGATATGCCGCCTGTGCCGTTCTGGCTCGCGTTCCATGAAGCCTCCCCAGAATATGCCGCGCACGTCGCATGACTTGAGAAGGGTGAGGTTGAGGGGAATTTTCGGGATGCCAGCCGGAAAGCCCACGACCAGATAGCGACCTTCCCAAGCGATGCTTCGGAGCGCGGGTTCTGCATAATCGCCGCCTACGGGGTCATAAATGACATGTGCACCCTCGGGACCTATCGCTTCCTTGAAAGCGTGGGCGAGAGCTCTGGTCGCGTCCTTGTCAAATGGGGCACGGCCATAGACCAGCGTCCGGTCAGCGCCTGCTGTATGTGCAGCAGCGGCTTTCTCGTCACTGGAAACCGCCGCTACTACTGTTGCACCAAGAGCTTTCCCGATCTCTATCGCGGACAGGCCAACGCCTCCCGCTGCACCGAGAACGAGCAATGTCTCACCGGATTTGAGATTGCCCCGATCCATCAACGCATGGATGGTCGTGCCGTATGTGAATATCAGGGCAGCGCCTTCGATGGGATCGGCATCGTTTGGCATGCGGATGGCCGCCTCGGCGGGAACAATGACTTGCTCCATTAGGCCGCCATTGGGCACCAGCAGCGCAATCAACCGGTCACCGATCGCCCAGCCGGTCACACCCTCGCCGACCGCCTCAACTTCTCCGGAGATTTCGGCACCGGGAGCGAACGGGCGCGGCGGCTTGAACTGATATTTGTCCTCGATGATCAGCACATCGGGATAGTTCAGCCCGCAGGCCAGCACCCTCACGCTTAGCTCGCCTTCGCCCGGCTGGGGCGCCGAGATGTCGGTCAGCTCCAGCGTCTCCGGTCCGCCGGATTTCATCGATAGAAGGGCTTTCATCAATATCCTCCGCGGATGGTCGTGCCACCGTCGACAACGATACCTTGGCCAGTGACATAGGCACCTCCTTGCGAAGCGAGAAAGACTGCCACGCCGGCAATCTCTTCAGGCTCCCCGATGCGACCGAGCGGCGTCACGCGGCGCAGTGCGGCTTCGGCTTCGGGATCTTCCCATAGGGCGCGTGCAAAATCGGTGCGGACGACGCCAGGCACGATCGCATTGACACGTACATTGTACGGCCCGAACTCGGTCGCGAGGTTGCGCACCAGCTGCAGGTCCGCAGCTTTGGATATATTGTAAGCGCCGATCACGTCGGAGCCGGTCAGTCCTCCGATCGATGAGATGACGATAATCGCACCATCCCGTCGATCGCACATTTCCGGTGCGACCATGGAAATCAGCCAGTGGTTGGCGAGCACATTATTATCGAAGACCTTCCGGAACTGGTCGTCGCTGATGCCCGCCATCGGTCCATAATAGGGATTGGAGGCTGCATTGCAGACAAGCAGGTCGATCTGGCCGAAGCGCTGCCGGGTTGCGGCGACCATCGATTCCAGCGCCGCCTTGTCCGAGATGCTGGCGGC
This sequence comes from Sphingobium fluviale, assembly GCF_004122115.1. GTDB lineage: Bacteria > Pseudomonadota > Alphaproteobacteria > Sphingomonadales > Sphingomonadaceae > Sphingobium > Sphingobium fluviale. The sequence continues at coordinate 10,905 of NZ_SBKP01000016.1, read as the reverse complement.
AATTGCGATTGCGCGGTCATCGCCATGCTTGTCGTTGATCACTGCGGCAACCGCATCGCATGCGGGCTGCTTGCGGCTGGAAATCACAACCTTCGCGCCCGCGTCCGCATAAGCCTCGGCTATCGCGCGTCCAATTCCACGCGAGGACCCGGTTATGACCGCAACTTTGCCCGTCAAATCAAACAAGCTCATGCCTCCGTTAGTCCTCCTTGCTTGCCGCACTGGCTACAAGCCGTAGCTTGGCGCGGCGCTCGTCATGTCATTGATACGTAAAGTTTACCGGCAAGCTCTTGATCGAGCAGAGGTTGGCCGAATGGGTTCGCTTTGGCGGCCCCGCCAGTTCCACCGACACCAGACGCTTGAACAGCTCCTCATAGAAGATTCGCATCTCGAGATTGGCGATGTTCCGGCCAAGGCACAGATGCGGTCCGTGGCCGAACCCCAGATGGACGTTCAGCGGACGGTCCAGGGAAAATGTCTCGGGGTTCTCGAAAACATTCTCGTCCCTGTTCGCCGAGAGATAGGACATCATGATCCAGTCGCCCTTGCGGATGGTTTGGCCGCGCAGCTCGTAATCGACCGCGGCCGTCCGCATGAAACTCAGGAGCGGACTGGCCCAGCGCACGCCTTCATCCACAAGATTGGCAACAAGCGACCGGTCAGCGCGAATACGATCGACCAGATCAGGTCTTTCCGCCAACGCCCACATCGCTCCCGCTGTGGACGCCGATGTCGTGTCGTGGCCTGCCGTGGCAACCACGACCATTTGGCTCATCGCTTCCCAGTGGGAAAGCAGCTTTCCGTTCACCATTCCGTTTGCGATCTTGGAACTGATGGAGTCGTCCGGGTTGGCCCGGAGCCTGTCAACAAGCGAATAGAAATAGCCCTTATAATCCTCCAGCACATTGTGATCGAGGGCGACGCCCTCATTCGCCGTGCCATAATCGGGATCCTGGGGGCTTTGGAACGCCTGAGTCAGGCGCAGGATGTGATCCTCGTCCTCGCTCGGCAGGCCCAGCAGCTTGAGGATGACGCGCAGCGGATAGCGCACCGCTGCATCCTCGACGAAATCGGCCGATCCTCCCTTTGCAAGGAATTCCTCTACCGACTTGATGGCGATGGCCCGGATGGAATCTTCCAGCCCCTTGACACCCTTGGGAGCAAAATCCGCGAAAGTGAGGCGCCGGTTGGCCCAGTGCTCCGGCGGGTCCATCGTGATGAGCGCCCGTAGGAAGGGTGGCGCACCCGGCGCGTCCATTTCGGCCAAAGCGGCCTTGCTGGACAGGATGCAGCGATATCCATTGGAGGGAAAAATATCTGGCTGGTGACTGACTTCGCGCACATCGGCATATCGGGTCACCACCCAGAAAGGATCATAGCCATCGGGATAGGCCATGGCCAGGGGCAGCTCACGTCGCAGATAGGCGAAGTCGGCGTTGATACCGGTCCATTCCGCAAATGCTGCAGGACTGACAATATGTTCGGCAATGGTCCGGGGTACTATTGCCTTCTGGGAGGTTTCCGCTGCCTCAGACAATGTTCTCTCTCCATGTTTACGATTTTGTTCTTGCTAGTGGGAATGGCCGCATCCCGAATGACCGGCAGCAGCCCGCGCCGCTCGCTTGTCGAGGAAGCGATCGAAGAGCCCATAGATCTCCAGAAAATTGGCGGTCGCTTCCGGGCTGCCATATTGGCGATACAGAAAATTTACCGCTCCGATGATGCGCTCGGGCAGATCCCAGTCCGGAAGGTCGGGAAGCTCCGCTATTTCCAGAGCCGTGTCCATGATTGACAATCCTGCCTCGAACCGCCTGCGTGTTTCTTCCTGAAATCGAACCATGAAGGTACGAAATTCCGTGACACTGGACTTGTCGGCTATCGGACCATGCCCAGGCATGACAACATCCACATCGAGCGACAGAATGTGATCGCAGGCCGCGATCCACCCCTCAATCGAGCCTTCCCATAACACCGGATAGGATTTGTTGAACAACAGATCGCCTGTGTAGACGACGCGATCCTCGACCGAGTGCACCAGCACGTCGCCGCTCGAATGCGCTGGCCCCACCGCAGCAAGGACGACGTTCTTGTTCCCGACTTTCAAGCGCTTTTCTTTTACAAATGTTTCGTGCGGCAGGGTTACAATAACGCCAGCAGCATCCTCGACAGTCAGCGCGCAATTCTCATGGATGTAATGCGCACCCGCACCAAGTTCCTGCCAATTCCCGAAGATTTTGCGATAGTCCTCCGGAGTCACATTCAGGAATTCATCTGCCGCCGCTTTCGACGCCAATATATGAGCCCCCTTGACGAGCTGGTTGCCAAAAATGTGATCGGCGTCGTTGTGGGTGTTAACCAGAAAATCGATGTTTTTCGCCGCCGGAACTGCATCCGCCATCACTGCCAACATCTCGCCGGTCAGTTTGAGGCCAAAGAGTGTGTCGATCAGCAGGCTCTGATCTTCGTCCGTAATGAGGCCAGCGTTGTTCCACCCCCAAGAACCATCAGGCTGCAGATAAGCGTAGGCTCCGGGCCCAATTTCCTGCAACCCCTTATCGTATGCCCACTTCGACATCTGACCAACTCTCCTCGATTTGTATTGACAGTCTGTCGTACGAACGACCGACTGTCAATACAAATCCGGACGACCGGTTAGATATCAGTAAATTCTAAAGGTTTTCATTTATGGGCGGGAATATCCAACACGGCTTTTGTGCCGCCAATGACGAACGGAAGAAGGCGCTCGCTAACAGCAACGAAGTTCGTCGCGCTTGCCGCACCTCCTGAGATGCGCTTTAGCCTGTCGTTCTTCGCTTGAGTTACGCTGTCCAGCATGCACCCGATGATGAACTGATACGCATAAGCGAGGTTGGTGTGCGTTGACGGCGGGCAGGTTGCTTTCAGCCAACCCAGCAACTCGATCCCGATCGGATCCAGCAATTCAGGAACCAGATTCTCGTGATCTTCGGCGGTGACGTACATAAGCCTAACAAACAGGCTGATGTAGTTGCGCCAACCTGTTTCTCCACTGAGCGCTAGCTTCATCATGGGCAGCACGATCGCGGTGATAGCCTCGTCGAGATCCGGTGTCGCCCCGCCGCGTTTGGCGGAAAAGTCGGCATACATAGCTCGACGCAGACTATTCATCTCCTCAAAGCGGCGTGTTAGTACCTCTCGAAGAAGGACATCCTTCGTTTTAAAGTGATAGCTTAAGGTGCCGAGCGTGTCACCGGAGAGGGCAGCAATCTGCCGGGTCGTCGCGGCGTCATATCCCTTTTCCGCAAATACCTGTTCGGCTGCGTCAAGAAGTCTATCCCAGCTACCCCCCTTTGTCGCGGCCATACGATCTCCAAGAAAAGGGGAAACCTATTGCCGAGGTTGGCAGGTTGGTCAAGTGTACGAGGCTCTTCGTGTCGGCGGGTCTTTCTTGGCTCAAAGAACGACCAATTACGTCAGAAAAACGCACCTACTATTGTCTGATGACCCGCCTGATCGAACGACCGCTTCAGTAAGCGATGACGCGTAAGCGGGCAGTCCGGATCGTCCAACGCAAGGGACATCATGAAGCCGGATCGCGCAACGACCATACTGACAGCAGCAGCACGAATCGAAGTGTTCAACGCGCGATATAAGCAATCTGGGACTCGAACCTCCCAAGCAAAAAGTCCTAGGGTATCGCTATGGGTACCGGCTCGCGTATGATTACCAAGAATGTTGGTTTTCCGCGCCTTAGAGACCCCTTTTCGAGTCCTCTTCTGCCTAGAATCCGAGGATGTACGGCCACGTCCGAGGGACGACCCGATCGGGTCTGCACCCGCTCAGTGTCAAAACTGGCTTGGTCAGCTACCTAAGTAGCGAAAAATCCTCGGTGCACGCCTTTTGTCTAGGCCGGTTCGAGAACGATATGGCCGATTGCCGTATTGCTGCACGGAATATGATAATGCCTATGGAGTCGAGTGACGGCATGGCCCAGTGCACCGCGCATGATCAGCCACATGACCATCTCGATGCCTTCACTGCCCGTTTCACGCAGATATTCGATGTGCGGAATATGCCGGGCCGCATCCCCGGCAGTTTCGAGAAGGTCGAGAAACCTGTTGTCCCATTCCCGGTTGAGCAGGCCCGCGCGCGGCCCCTGTAACTGGTGGCTCATGCCGCCGGTGCCCCAGATCTGGACGTTGAGATCTTCCGGAAAGCTCTGGACCGCGCGGGCGATCGCTTCGCCCAGCGCCCAGCATCTGTTGCCCGAAGGCACCGGGTAGGTCACGACATTGACAGCCAGCGGCACAACCCTGACCGGCCAGGCCGCTGGCGCACCGAACATCATCGACATAGGCACCGTGAGGCCGTGATCAACGTCCATCTCGTTGATGATGGTCATGTCGAACTCTTCGAGGATCAGGCTTTGGGCGATATGCCATGCCAGACCCGCATGGCCCTCTACGTCGGGAACGGGGCGCGGTCCCCAACCCTCGTCCGCAGATTTGTAGACATCGCCACAGCCTATCGCGAAGGTAGGAATGATATTGGCATCGAAGGCAGAGGCATGGTCGTTATAAACGAGAATGACCACGTCTGGCTTGGCTGTCGTTTCCAGCCATGTGCGTGTCCACTCATATCCTTGAAAGATCGGGCCGAAATATTCATCCCCGGTCTTGCCCTGATCGACAGCGACGCCGAGCAGCGGAACATGGCTGGAGCCGATACCGGCAGTAATGCGCGCCATATCAATATTTTCCTTTGATCGAGCGCAGCCCTTCAGGACTGCGGCCGCCGTTGTTCATCATTTCGCGATATTCAGGGAAGGTCATGTCAGTCATCGTGCTGACCGCTTCGGCAAAGCTCAGGCCGTCCGTCGAGAACAGCTTGGCCAGAAAATAGACATTGCCGCCCAGATCGAGCAGGCGATTGAAATCGCGGCTGAGCAGCGCTTCCTTGGCCTCCTCCGACAACTTCCAATCGTTCAGATAGGCGCGCTCGTCCGCCTTGAACCGCTCACGGTTCTCCGGCTTCATCAGGCTCATGGCGAACTGATTGATCCAGTATCCTTTGCGCGCGCGGGCTGCCGTGAATACTCGCGTTCCCGGAATGTCATCAAATTCAGCCAGATACTCGTGGATGCTCTGGTGTCCCAACGCAGAATTCATTCAAACCCCTCCAACAGTGGAAGCCAACACCTGACTCGGCGGTCTATAAGGGATACAAATATCACAATAGATTTCCATTATATAGCAATATATTGATTTATGGGATCCAAATTGGTCTTCACTGCGCCATTTCACCATCCACACCGAGTTCCTCCGGCCAATATAGCCGCATGGGATTTACGACGAGCAACTTGCGCTGAAGCTCTGCCGTGTGCGCAATCCGGGGGATCATGTCGACGATATCGCCATCATCGGGGACGTTGCTCTCCATATTAGGATGCGGCCAGTCGGTGCCCCACAGCACTCGATCCTCATATGCCTCCACCAGAGGCGCAACGGCACGCGCAAACATGTCCCAGGGGCTTCCGTTGGGATCGAGCCGATCCGGGCATGTCGCCTTGAACCAGATGTCTTCCCGGCTATCGAGGAGGCGTCGGAAAGCCTGCATGTCCTTTCCGTCCGGCCCCTGCGAGACATCTGGCCGCCCCATATGGTCTATCACCAGCGGCACCGGGATCGCGTCCATGAACGGACGCAGCTCTTCCAGAATGTCCGCCTCGAAATAGATGACGACATGCCACCCGGCGGGCAGACGCCTTGCCACCTCGATGAACTTGTCCTTGGGGGCGTCGTCGACAAGGCGCTTGAGAAAGTTGAAACGCACTCCGCGGATGCCCCCCTCATGCAGCCTCGCGAGTTCGGCCTCCGAGATATTGGGATCAACGACGGCAACGCCGCGCGCCTTGCCCTGCGATCGGGAGATCGCGTTCAGTGTCGCGCTGTTATCCGTGCCGTGGCAGCTCGCCTGCACGATGAAATTCCGGCTAAACCCCAGATGATCTCGCAAGGCGAACAGCATGTCCGGGCCCGCATCCTGCGGATGGTATTTCGCCTTGGGACTGAACGGAAATTCGTCCATCGGGCCAAAGACATGGCAATGTGCGTCGATTGCCCCCACCGGAGGCACATAGCGCGGCTTTGAGGGTGAGGAATGCCAGGATTTTATGCGCGCACTCATGTGAATATCACTCCATCCATGAGCTTGCGGGCGGTACGCAGCAAGGCTGCTGAGGTGACGGCGCCATTCTCGTCGCAATCCAGCACGCAGGTGAGCTCGCCGGTTGGATGCTCCACCGAGAGCGTCTTGCGATCTCCGGGCGGCACACAGGCGACACCGGCGGCGGGGGAACCGTCGATAAGGCACGCGGTCGCGACGCTCACCGCCCCCAGCACGCCGATGGTGGCATGGGCGCGGTGTGGAATGAAACTGCGTACGCATATGGCCCCTCCGGCACGGGGCGGCGCTACCAGCATCATTTTGGGGACACTCTTTGTGGTTACGTCGCCCAGGTTCATCATCGGCCCTGCAACCAGGCGGATCGCCTCGATCCTTTTCTTGAGGTCAGTATTTGCATCGAGGCTTTCCCGGTCTTCATAGCCAGTGATGCCCATGTCGGATGCTTTCATGACGACACAGGGCATGCCGTTATCGATCAGGGTCACGGCAACGCCCTCGATTGTGTCGAAAGCATTGCCGGTCGGCAGCAGCTGGCCACAGCTCGATCCAGCGGTATCGCGAAACTCAATGGGGACCGCGGCGTGTGTTCCCGGAACGCCATCGATGGCAGCACTGCCTATATAGCTGACTTCGCCGCCCGGTGTCTGCACCGTCCCAACAGCGACCTGCCCCGTGTTTTCCATCCAGATTGTTACGCGCGTTTCCGGGTCCGATGCGGGCACCAGTCCCCGTTCTATGGCGAATGGACCCACGGCAGCGAGCATGTTTCCGCAATTCTGGGCATCGCTCACCACTGCCTGATCGACGAAAACCTGAAGGAACAAGTAGTCAACATCGACGCCCGCGCGCGCGGATTTGCTCACCACGGCTACCTTGCTGGTCAGAGGATCCGCTCCCCCCATGCCGTCGATCTGACGCAAATCGGGCGACCCCATTGCCCGCAGCAAAAACGCATCTCGCGCTCGCTGATCGGCTGGTAGGTCTTCCTTCAGGAAGAAGCCGCCTTTAGATGTCCCGCCCCGCATCCACATGCAACGCGCGGAGCCGGGGGCGAGTGTGTCAGACATATTTCAGCCCTTGCCGCTCAAGCCGCTCCCGCATCTTGTACATATCAAGACCGAGAACGCCCGATGCGAGCTTTTCGCGCTTCTCGCTCTCGTTCGCTTCGCGTGCCTGGGCGGCTTCCAGCACGGCCCGCGCGTTGGCGCGCGGCACCACGCAGACGCCATCGTCGTCCGCAACGATCACATCGCCCGGATTGACGAGCGCACTGGCGCAAACGACAGGGATGTTGACGCTGCCCAGCGTATTCTTGACCGTGCCCTGAGCATAGACCGCCTTGGACCAGACGGGGAACTGCATTTCGGTCAGATCGCGCACATCACGGACGCCCGCATCAATCACCAGCCCCCGACACCCGCGCGCTTGCGCCGAGGTTGCGAGGAGATCCCCGAAATACCCGTCCTCGCAGGGGCTTGTGGGGGCAAGAAGCAAAATATCGCCTTCGCGCAACTGCTCGATTGCGACGTGAACCATCCAGTTGTCGCCCGGCGGCGCGCTGATCGTCACGGCCGAACCAGCGATACGCGCACCCGCATAAATCGGGCGCATATAGCTGGCCAGCAGGCCAGTGCGCGCCTGAGCTTCATGCACAGTCGCAACTCCGCATCTGGCCAATCCGTCTATGACATCGGCAGCGGCGCGCTCGATGTGCTGGACGACTATTCCGGTCATGCTTGCCTCTTTTCCTACCCTCCGCAAGCATGCCGCGGAATGGCGAAAATGAACAAACATATGTCTGGCAGAGCTATTAGATTTTGCTAAGATAAAAATATGAAAGTTTGGGATTTCAATCTGCGCCATTTGCAGGCGATGACAAAAATCGCCGAATTTGGAACAATGAATGCAGCGGCCCAAGCCGTCAGCCTCTCCCAACCGGCGATAACCCAGGCGCTTGTCCAGATTGAAAATATGCTGGGCATCGCGTTGTTCGAGCGGCGGCACAACGGCATGGTCCAAACTCAGGCGGCCGCGATCTTCCTGCCACGCGTAGAGGCGGCGCTGTCCCATATCGCCAGCCCCCATGTCACGATGTCACGTTTGCGCGCGCTCATAGCGCTAGCCGACGCGGGAAGCTATATTGGGGCGGCGCAGACCGCCAATCTGGCGTCGCCCTCACTGCACCGCGCAGTCAGCGATCTGGCGCTGGTCTTGCGCTGCACGCTGGTCGAACGACGCGGCAAGGTGGTCCGCCTGACCGAGGCGGGCGTCAGGCTGGCCCGCGCATTTCGCCTTGCCAAGGTGGAGCTGGAGAATGGGCTGGCCGAGCTGGAGGCGTTAAAGGGACATGAGACCCGCACTATAGCCGTAGGCGCCATGCCACTTTCACGTGCCAGGGTTCTTCCCGCAGCAATCACGACCTTTCTCAAAGCCCGTCCACAAGTCCGTATTTCCATCGTGGAAGGCTCCCGCACGGAACTGGTCGAGCCGCTTCGCAACGGAGCACTGGATATGATGATCGGCGCCCAGCGCGATCCGCTCATGGAGCCCGATCTGGTCGAGCGCCCACTGTTTCGCGACAGGCTTATCGTGATCGCACGAAAAGGCCATGCACTCGACGGAGCCGCGCCGGACTTGAGGAAGCTGGGGGACTTTCCGTGGGTGGTTGCGGCGCGTGGGGCACCCCTGCGCGCATTGTGGGAGAATATGTTCGAGCGGCATGGACTGCCTTTGCCCGCCGTCCCTATAGAGTCAGGGTCCATGATGACGATCCGGCAGTTACTGATGGACAGCGACATGCTGACCCTCGCTTCCCCCGATCAGGTGAGGGTTGAGCTGGAGGCAGGCTGGCTGGCCAAGATCATGGATCTGCCGACCGATCTGGGCCGCAACATTGCCCTCACCACCCGCGTTTCGTGGAAACCGACCGAGGTTCAAGCCGAATTTGTTGCCCATCTCGAACGTGCGGCAGCGGCTTGAACCGCATCACGCGGGCTCATACACCACAGTCGCGGCCGCCGTGTTCGATATGGGCACATGATAGTTCCGGTGGATCTCGTTTGCGGACGGCCCCAGCGCCCCGCGCGCCGCAATCCAGTTGAGCACCTCAACCCCTTGAGTACCCGCCAGACGAACGATTTCGTGGATGGAGTCTTTGATGATGGCTTCGGGATCGTTCACCAGATGATCGAGCACGAAACGGTCATAGTCGGGATTCATGAACCCGGCCCTCTCGCCATCAAGCTGATGAGACAAACCACCTGTGCCTACCACAACAATCCGCTCGTTACCCGCCCAGCTGGCCAGCGCCTTGTGCACGGCGCGGCCCAAAGCAAGGCATCGTTTGGCGGAGGGCAGCGGATGCTGAACGGTGTTGATGCCGATGGGCACCAGCTTCAAAGGCCAAGGCTCACATTTCGGATAGGCCAGGGCGAAGGGAATCGAGACGGCATGGTCCACCAGCATCTGCTGGCAGGTCACGGGGTCAAATTCCTCTTCCAGCAGTGTCTCGATGATATGCCAGCTCAATTCCGGATGCCCGACGAAGGACGGATAGAGAGGCAGCCCCCACCCTTCGTCGGCATTGTGATAGTGCGGCGCCGCACCAACGGCGAAGGTCGGCATGCTATCGAGAAAGAAGTTCAGCCCATGGTCATTGGAGAACACGACCGCCACATCCGGTTTCACCTTCCCCAGCCATTCCTGAACGGGAGGAAATCCGTCGAAGAACGGCTTCCAGTAAGGAGTCTGTTCATCACCTCGATGAATTGCCCCACCGATAGCAGGAACGTGGCTGGTGAAATAAGCGCCTACGATTTGAGCCATCTTATGCCTCCGATATTTGAGTTTGCGGCGCCTGATCGAGCAGAAACTGTTTGAACTCCGCGACTGTTTTGCCGGTCTGCAATGCTCCGACATCCTGGACATTCAGCCCAAAGATTCCCGCCAGCTTGGCAAGGTAGTAAATGTTTCCACCGGCCGCGATCATACCCAGAATGTCGCGGCGAGCGACGGCATCGCGCTGCTCCGGTGTCAGCCCGTAACGCGCGCAATAGGCCGACTCATCCTCCAAAAACTGCTGCCGATTGGAAGGAAGGTTGAAAGAAAAGCACATGGCATTCAGCGCATAACCCTTGCGCGCGGCTGCGCCGTCAAAAATGTGTGTGCCCGGAATGGGATCAACCTTATTGTGCATCGCCTGTCTCCCGCCTTGGACGTGAAAGGCTCATCGCGAGCCGCCCGGACCTTTCACTATTGCGCGCGGACGAGCTTCTTGTTGACCTGGGTCAAGATAAGCCGGCGCCCGGATGACCGGGATATATTTCTAAGCTGAATTAGCATAATCTTATAGCGTGGCAGTGCTTACGATTTGCCGATCCTTGGGGTTCGCCGCAGAATGAGGGCATGACTTTGGCCCTTGTTGGATATGGAGAAGCGGGATCGACCTTTGCGGTTGCGGGCGCGTGGGGCGGCCTTGCGCGCGGTTGGGATCTGAAGGCAGACCGGCGTGCCGCGATGGTGATCGATGGCCTGCCTGCATCGGGCAGCGTGCAGGAAGTGCTGGCCAACGCCAGGTTGGTGCTCTCCCTCGTAACGGCAACAAGTGCCTATGATGTTGATTTTCATTGAGAGTTGACCCGGTGTTTTCACTGAGAAGTGACCCGTCTTGTGATTATGTTTCGATTAATTCCTGTGGGTCAAGATAGTGCTTTCTCCTTTTTGGGTTTTGCCTGCTGGGCA
>NZ_SBKP01000015.1 GCF_004122115.1 Sphingobium fluviale | reverse complement strand
CTACGGCGTCTTGCACTTCCAACTCCCTTGATCGTCCAAATTATAAGCAAAACACAATGGACAGGCTTATCGTCGACAACCCATTGAAACTACAACATAAGACACGACTTGGTGTTGATATATGTTAAATCAAAGCCAGTGCGGAAGGGCTTTCCACATGGAAAAAGCCATGGAAACCTCACGGCTCCAGCACCATCTCGCCATTCTCGACCCGCCAGCTTTTCAGCCGCGACAGAAAATTCATCCCCAGCACATTGACCCCGTTGAACCGCTCCGATACCACAATCGGCAAATCCTCGGTGCGGATCGGCCCGATCGCGAGACCGTCTATCGACGCGCGCTTGGCCATCACCACGCCGTTCGCCGTCTGCATTGCCATGCCCGGCGCATAACTGTCGATCTCGAGTCCGGCCTTCATCGCCACATCGTCGGACAGCGCCGTCACGGTCGCGCCGCTGTCGATCAGAAAGCGCGCGCTCGTCCCGTTGATATTGCCCGTCACCCAGAAATGCCCGTCAGGCGCCTGGCGGATGAGCAGCCTGTCGCCCTGCGCACGCTGATGCGGCTCACCCATCACCTGACGCTTGACGTGCAGCGCGATGCTGGTGAACTCCTGCCCATAGCTGAACAACCCCAGCGCCGCGGCAAAAATCACCACCCAGCCCAGCGCCATTGCCAGCGTGCCGCGCAACGACACGCGCCGCGCGATAAGGGCCGACACTGGCAGCAATGCCGCCAATAGCCACCAGATCATGTTTGCGCCCTGATCTGCGCCCATATATCTGCCCCAGTCTCATGCCTGACAATGCGCGCTGCGCGTCAGGCCATTTCAGAAAGCCCGTCATAAGCCGGGCGGACATGCGGCGGCAAGAGCGCGCACAGCCTCTCATAGTCCATGCTGTTGTCCATATGTGTCAGATAGGCACGCTTGGGCGCGATACAAGCGATCGCGTCGAGCGTCAGCGCGAGATGCGGATGCGTTGGGTGGGGCTTTTCGCGCAGGGCGTCGACCACCCAGACATCAACGTCTGAAAACAATGCAATCATCGGTTCTGTCACCGCATGAAAATCGGTCGCGTAGCCGACAGACTGGCCCTCATGCTCAAATCTGAAGCCGGTGGACCAGATCGCGCCGTGCGGCATGTCGACGCAGCGGATAGCTATATCCCCGATCATGATTTCATCGGGCAAGTTCCTCCCGTTGACAATCGCGCGATAGCCTTCCCGCCCTTCAAACGCGTATCCAAAGCGCTGTTGCAGCAGCTTTAGCGCCGGCGCGCGGGCATAGCCATCGATTGGCTCGGCATGGCGGCCACCGCGCCCGCGGTGGTAATAGATCTGCCGCAAATCATCGATACCGTGGCAATGATCCGCATGGTCATGCGTCCAGAGTACCGCGTCCAGCGCGATGACCTCGGCCCTGAGCAGCTGTTCGCGCATATCTGGCGAGGTATCGACGAGAAGCGTGGTGGTCTCGCTCTGGACCAGCAACGAGACGCGCGTTCGGCGGTTCTTGGGGTTGGTGGGATCGCAGCTACCCCAGTCATTGCCGATGCGCGGCACCCCTGCCGATGTGCCACAGCCCAGCACGGTGAAACGCAGCGGCATCAGGCAGGGCGCGCTTTGGTAAACAAGGCGTAAAAATTGGTGGTCGAATGTGCAACAAGGTCATCCAGCGATATCCCACGCAGATCGGCCAGAAAACGCACCGTATCCGCCACATAGGCCGGCTCGCAGGTCTTGCCCCGATGCGGCACCGGCGCGAGGAAGGGCGCATCGGTCTCGATCAGCAGGCGCTCAGCAGGCAGACGCTGCGCCACAGCTTGCAGATCTTTAGCGTTCTTGAATGTCACGATGCCGGAGATGCTGATATAGCAGCCAAGCTCCAGCGCGGCATCGGCGAACGCCCCGCTGGCGGTGAAGCAGTGGATGAGGGCGGGATAGCTCCCCTTCCCCATTTCCTCGCGCAAAATGCTGAGCGTATCCTCCTCCGCGTCGCGCGTGTGGACGATAAGCGGCAGGCCGGTCTCGCGGCTGGCGGCAATATGCGCGCGAAAGCTGGTTTGTTGCTGGGCGCGGTCGCTATGGTCGTAGTAATAATCGAGGCCGGTTTCGCCGATGCCGATGACCTTCGGGTGCGTGGCGGCGGCGATAAGCTTGCGGGCGTCAATGTCCGGATGCGCATCCGCCTCATGCGGGTGGATGCCGACGCTCGCCCAGATGTCTTCATGCGCCTCGGCGGTGGCGATAATGTCTGCCCACTCGCGCTCGCGCGTGGAGATGTTGAGCATACCCCTCACCCCCGCATCGCGCGCACGGGCGATGACGGCGGCCTGATCCTCGACCAGTCCCTTGTAGTTGAGGTGGCAATGGCTATCGATCATGCAGGAGGAGTGCTCGCGTCTGCGGGAAGTTCGAGGCGGGGGAATAGAGGCTTGGGTGGAGCGAGTGTGAAACCGCTTTCAACCAGACGCCTATACCAGCCACGCTCAAGTTCGCTATAAGTCCGATCCTTATCAGCCACACCTAGTTGATCGAGCAGAGCGTCAGCACCGGTCGGGATGATAGGACGAATGGCTATAGCGAGCTGTCCGATGGCAACATAAAGCGTGGCCAAAACCGCCTCCATCCTCGCGGGGTCAGTCTTACGCAAAGTCCATGGAGCCTGCGTATCGATATAAGCATTGCAAGCAAACACTGCCCGCATCCACGCCTCTACCGCCACTGACGGAGCTAACTGCTCAAGTGCACGAGGAACTTCGACGGAGCACGCGTATTGAATTTGAGCCAGCAATTCTCCGTCCGGGTCTTCTTCTCCGACTGTAGTTCGATCCCAAGGCAGACGCCCATCCAAATTCTTCGCAATAAAGCTTAGCGTCCGCTGCGCCAGATTGCCGAAGCTGTTGGCAAGATCGCTGTTCGCGCGCTGGACAATCGCCTCCGCGCTATAGCTTCCGTCATTGCCGAAGCTCACCTCGGCCAGCAGGAAATAGCGTAGCTGATCCACGCCAAACTTCTCGGCGAGCTCCAGCGGATCCGCGACATTGCCGAGTGATTTCGACATTTTCTCGCCGCGGTTGAGCAGAAAGCCATGGCCGAACACTTTCTTGGGCAGCGGCAGCTTCGCGCTCATCAGGAAGGCTGGCCAATACACCGCATGAAACCGCACGATATCCTTGCCGATGATGTGGGTAATGTCCCCGCCATCCGCCCAATAGCGCGCCATGCGCTCCGCATCATCCGGATAGCCGCATCCGGTCAGATAATTGGTGAGCGCATCGACCCACACATACATCACATGCCCTTCCGACCCCGGAACCTTCACGCCCCAGTCGAAGCTGGTGCGCGAGACGCTAAGGTCCGACAGCCCCCCCTCGACAAAGCGCATCACCTCGTTGCGCCTGCTTTCGGGCTGGATGAATTCAGGATGATCGCGATAGAGCGCCAGCAGCGGCTCCTGATATTTCGACAGCCGGAAAAACCAGCTTTCCTCCACCGTCCACTCAACCGGCGTACCCTGTGGCGAGAGCTTTACGCCCCCCTCCCCGTCGCTGAGTTCCTTCTCGTCGTAAAAGGCCTCATCGCGGACGGAATACCAGCCTTCGTAGCGATCCAAATACAGGTCGCCATTGGCCTCCATCGCCCGCCAGAGCGCCTGGCTCGCACGGTGGTGATCCGGCTCGCTCGTGCGAATGAAACGATCGTACGAAACATTAAGTTTGTCGCACATTTGCTTGAAATAAGCAGACATTTCATCTGCCAACTCTTGTGGCGTTACCCCTTTGCCCCGCGCCGTCTGCGCCATCTTCAAGCCGTGCTCATCCGTACCGGTCTGGAAGAACACGTCTCGGCCCATCATGCGCTGAAATCGAGCGAACGCGTCGGTCGCAATCGCTTCATAGGCATGGCCGATATGGGGGCGGCCATTGGGGTAGGATATCGCGGTGGTGATCGTGTAGGGCTTGGTCATGCGCGCACCTGTAACCGCGCGCATGCGTCAGGCCAAGGGGAGATTCAGGCGAAAAGGCTCGCTTCCGGTTCCTCCTCCGCCAGTGCCGCGACTTGTGCGCAGAGCGCGAACACCGTGGCGGCGGGATCGAGCGAGAGCGGGATTGCTTGCCCAGCCAGATCGCGCGCCTGTTCCCACCGGTGTATCGCCTCCTCAAGCGCGCTTCCCATGCGGTTTTTCGCCTGCTCAGCAAGGAAAGCCGGAACCAGTTCCAGAAATGCTTCCAGCCGTGGACACGCCGCCTTGGGCGCCAGCATTTTGGCGAGCGCGAGCCGCTCTGCGTGGAGCCGGTCGCCATCCCGCACAATCCGCTCCAGCGCGCCGATCATGTCGCTGACGCCGAGGCCCGATAGCGCGAGCGCCCGCCCCGGTGATCCGTTGCCGATTGTCACCAGCTCCATCACGGCAGAGTCGCTCATCGTGGCATCGGCGGTGCGCAGCGCGGCGGCCATGTCTGTGCTGCCCAGTGGCGTCAGTCTCAGCAACCGGCAGCGCGAGCGGATCGTCGGCAGCAAGCGTGACGGGGCATGGCTGATGAGCAGGAACACGACGTCCCGCGGTGGCTCTTCAAGGCTCTTGAGCAGCGCGTTGGCGGCTCCGCGCTCCATATCGTCTGCGGCGTCGATCAGGATCACGCGGCGCTGAGACACTGAGGGTGCTGTGGACAGCAGGCGGGAAAGGCCGCGCACCTGATCCACCGAGATATTCCTCGCGAGATCGCCGCCCTCCTTTTCGAGGCGAGCAAGCTCGGCAAAATCCGGGTGCGTTCCTGCTGAAAACAGGTGGGCGGCCGGGTGGTTATCCGACACCCTGCCGACCATCTCTTCCCCAGCGAGCAGAATCAGCGCCAGTTCGCGCGCAAGGCTGGCCTTGCCGATGCCCTGCGGGCCAGAGAGTATCCAGGCATGATGCAGCCGCCCGCCAAGCGCCGCTTCCAGTATCGCGCCGCGCGCCGCGCTGTGGCCATAGACCGGCGTCATGGCAGCAGGTCTTCGATTTCGGTCTGGATGCGCGCCGAAACGATTGCTGCGCCGTCCGTGGCGTCAATGATACGGATACGAGCTGGCTCCTGTGCGGCCTGCGCCATGAAGGCGGCGTTGACCGCCTCGTGAAACGCCCTGCCCCGCGCTCCGAACCGATCTGCCCGTCCCGCGTCGCGCTGCATAGCGCGCTCTGCCGCCACATCGAGCGGGAGAGTGAGCAGCAATGTGCGATCAGGCATCAGGCCACCCGAACCAATCCTGTGCGCCGCCATGATGTCATCATCCGCCAGCCCGCTCGCGCCTGCCTGATAGGCGCGATTGCTATCAATGAACCTGTCGCACAGCACCCATGCCCCGCGATCCAGAGCCGGGCGGATCACCCGCGCGACATGGTCGGCCCGCGCGGCGGCGAACAACAGCGCCTCGGCCTGCGGGTTCCACCTATCCGCCGCTCCGCCCAGCAGCAGAGCGCGGATCGCCTCGGCCCCCTCGGTGCCGCCGGGCTCGCGCGTCTCGACCACATCGAGGCCGCGCGCGCGCAATGCCTCCCCTAGCAGGCGGATCTGTGTCGATTTGCCGACCCCCTCCCCGCCTTCCAGCGTTATGAATTTGCCGCGAGGGGGGGGCGCGCCGATCACCCGAGGAAGTTCTTCAAACCGTTCCAGAAGCGGCCAAAAAAGCCAGCCTCGCTCACCGCCTCGCCTGCAACGAGAGGCATCACCTGCTCGCCCGCATCACGCGTGGAGACGACCAAACGGGCTATCTCCTGCCCCTTGGCGATGGGCGCCTTGATGGGGCCGTCATAAACAACGCGAACGGACACCGCGCCTGAAGACGCCGCAGGCAGCGTTACCGCCAGATCGCGCGGGGCGACCAGAGGTACGGTTCCCGCCCAGCCCAACTGCACTTCGGCCTGCTCCACCGTCGCGCCTTTGCGGAACAGCGGCATCGCGCGCCATGCCTTGAAGCCCCAGTCCATAAAACGCACGGACTCCTCGATGCGCCCGTTGAAGCTATCCAGCCCGGCCACCACCATAACAAGGCGCCGCCCATTCTGGATCGCGGAGCCGGCAAAGCCATAGCCCGCCTCCTCGGTATGTCCGGTCTTCAAGCCATCGGCACCCGCAATGCGCCCCAATATCGGGTTGCGATTGTCCTGCCGTATGGCGGAGCCGCCCATAGTCTGCCCCCAGGTGAACGAACGCACCGAGTAAAACCGCTTGTAGAGGTCTGGCGTTTCCTCAATTGTCGAGCGAGAGAGGGTAACGAGATCACGCGCGGTGACATAGGTGCGGCCTTCGTCTGGCCAGCCGTTGCTGGTGCCGAAATGGCTGTCCTTCATCCCAAGCCGCGCGGCTTCGGCGTTCATCAGATCGGTGAACGCTTCCTCTGTGCCCGCGATACCTTCGGCCAGCACCACGCAGGCGTCATTGCCTGACAAGGTAACGATGCCGTGAAGCAGGTCATCGACAGAAACCTGCTCGTTGGGCGAAAGGAACATCGTCGACCCCGCCTTTGGCCCGTGCCACTTTTCCCATGTCTCAGGTTTCACGACGAACTTCTGGTTGAGCTTGAGCTTGCCCTGCTGGATCAGGCGGAAGGCGACATGCGCCGTCATCATCTTCGCCATCGAGGCGGGCGGCATCCGGGTGCTGCCGCCCTTGTCATACAGCACCGCGCCAGAAGACATATCCTGCATATAGGCGATCTTGGCGGCGCTGTCATAGCGCGGTGCGCCGGCGGCGAGCGGTGTGGCGGTCAGGGAAATGGCAAGGGTGGCGGCGAATAGGGTGCGCATCAAACTCTCGAAACGATGAGACCGAATCCCCGCGATGGGGATGGTTCTGCCTCAGTCGTTTACCACGATCCGCGCGCCTGGGAAGCCCGATGCTGACGCCTTTTCGATACTGTTGCGGGCCGCAGCGGTATTGGCATATGGGCCTGTGCGCACCCGCCAGAGTTTGCCAGCCGGAGAGACGACACCGCCAAGGCGCTTTGCTGCGTCTTCTGCGCGCTGCTTGGTGGAATAGGCGCCGATCTGCACCAATATGGGTCGTGCGGAAGCCTGGGGCGAAGCTTTGACAGCAGATGAGAGTGGCTTCTCAACCTTGATCGGCGCTGGAGATGGCGTATTGACGGCGGGGATTGGCCTTACTGGCGGTTTGACAGAGGGCGTTGGCGTGGCCGCTATCGGTTCAGGGGTTGGGGCTGCAGCCGGAGTTGACACAGGAGCAGCAACTGCCGGCAACCGCTTTCTCAGCTCGGCCAGCACAGTTTCAGGCGTGTCCATTCGAGCGGGTACGCGCATGCCACTGCGCAGTTGGCCCTTCTCAGGCTCCGAGGGGTTTACACGACGCACCCGCACCCCAGCCATGCCGGCTCCAGAAACTCCCAGTTGCTCTGCCGCTCCGCGTGAGAGGTCTATCACCCGGTTGCCGGCAAACGGCCCACGATCGTTGACGCGCACGAGGATTGTCCGCCCGGTATCGAGCGCCGTTACCTCGACATAACTCGGCAACGGCAGCGTGCGATGCGCCGCGGCAATTGCCAGTGGACGGAAGGGCTCGCCATTCGCGGTGGTGTTACCGGAACGCTCCTCGCCATACCAGCTTGCATAGCCGGTCTCGTCATAAGCGGGATCGTCCAGTGGCGTGTAAGTTACACCATTCACCCGATACGGATCGCCGATCTTGACCGGCGTATCACTCACGACGTCCGACAGAGCCGCCGAAACCGGGGCGCTCAAGCGCGGCTGGCTGTCTGATCTACCATCCACCATCCCGCAACCGGTAAGCGCCAGAGCCGCCGCATACCCCAGCCAATTCTGTCTATCTACCCACTGCATCCGCCAACAACCCAACTGACAAGGCATAAAAGTTGGAGCAGTTATAATCCAGAATTGCTTGATAATTGCTTGTCAGCAGATAGCCGGTCTTGCCAGGCCCGTCTGGCTCAAGCAGCACCGTGAGCGTATCGTCTGAGAGCGCGGTCGCAGAAGCGGGCGAAACACCCAATCTTTTCCACTCGCCCACTGTCATCCAGCGGCTGAACCGCTCGAACACACGCGGGCAACGGGTGGGCGTCGTGCGGTTGGCTATGGATGCGCGGTCTAGCGTTGCGGGAACGCTCACCGCCATGCCCCAGGCCTGCCCCTTGCGCCATCCCGCGTCGACGAAATAGCGGGCGATAGAGGCAAGCGCATCCGGCTCACTCGACCAGATGTCCGCCTTGCCGTCGCCATCGCCATCGGCGGCGACGCGCAGGTAAACGGACGGAAGAAATTGGGGATAGCCAGTCGCGCCTGCCCAACTGCCCACCAGCTTGCTGCGCGGGACACCACTGTCTATCATCTTGACCGCTGCCAGAAATTCCGGCTCGAACAGATCACGCCTGCGCCCCTCATAAGCAAGCGTGGCAAGCGAGCGCAGAAGGTCAAAATCGCCGGTGAAGGTCCCGTAACTCGTCTCATGTCCGTATATCGCGACCATGATTGCCTCCGGCACGCCGGTTTCCCGTTCGATCCGCTCCAGCATCCCGCGATTCGACAGCCATTCTGTGCGTCCGCGTGCAATCAGCGATGGTGTAACATGCTTGAGCCGGTAGGGCTCGAACGGTGGGATCGGGCTGTCGAACGAGCCGCCCGGCTGTGCCTGATCGAGCTGGATGACGCGCGGATTGAAGCTGAGTGTGGGAGCGAGGGCATCGAGCGTTTCTGTGCGGATGCCCATGATCTGGGCCTTCCCACGCAGGCTCGCCAAATAAGTCTGGAATCCGGACTCGCCGACCTGAGCCCCGATCTCAACCGCTGTGCCCACTGAGGTTTCCTGTGCTAGAGTCAGGGTCGGCAGGCTGACGCCGAAAGACACTATCGACAGTAAAGAGATCAGATAACGGGACGGGAATATCGGTTTCATGGGCGGTATGATGGCAGAATTGCCGCGCGCCGTTAACCCCGTTCATCCCTGAGGCTGTTCGTCGTATCGTAAAAAATGGAGGGCGGGCCTTTCGCCCCGCCCTCCACCCTCTCCTGTGGGGAGGAGATTATTGATCGATGTCGCGACGGAAGGTCTCCGGCAGGAACATCAGGCCGACCACCACCGTCAGCGCTGCTACCACGACCGGATACCAAAGGCCGTAATAGATATCCCCTGTCGCCGCGACCATCGCGAAGGCCGTGGTAGGCAGGAACCCGCCGAACCAGCCATTGCCGATGTGATAGGGCAGCGACATCGAGGTGTAACGTATATTGCTGGGAAAAAGCTCGACCAGCATCGCCGCGATGGGGCCGTAAACCGCCGTCACCAGCAGTACGAGGACGAACAGGATCGCGATCACCGCAGGCTTGTTGATCTGGTCCGGGTCCGCCTTGGCGGGATAGCCCGCATCGGCAAGACCGGCCTTCAGTTCGTCCTGGAATTTGGTGATGGCGGCCTTCTTGTCGTCCTTCGACAAGCCGACCGGGTTGGGCGCGGTAAACACCGCGTTGCCGACCTTGACCTGCGCACCACTGCCTGCTGCGGCTTCGCTGTTCGAATAGCTGATACCGGTCTTCGCCATGAAGGATTTGGCGATGTCGCAGCTATTGGTATCGAACTTGTTCTTGCCGACAGGATCGAACTGGAACGAACACTCATCCTGATGGGCGACGATGGAGACCGGAGCCACCGCCTGAGCCTCAGCCAGCTGCGGGTTTGCCGCAGTCGTCAGCGCTGCGAACAGCGGGAAATAGGCCAATGCCGCGATTGCGCATCCGGTTAGGATGATCGGCTTGCGACCGATCTTGTCGCTCAGCCAGCCGAAGAACACGAAGAACGGTGTGCCCATAGCCAGCGAGATGGCGATGAGGATGTTTGCGGTCGCACCATCCACCTTCATCATCTTTTCGAGGAAGAACAGTGCATAGAACTGGCCGGTGTACCAGACGACCGCCTGCCCTGCGACTGCACCCAACAGCGCGATGATCACCCAGCGCAGGTTGCCCCACTTCGCAAACGCCTCGGTCAGCGGCGCCTTGGAGGTAGTGCCCTCATCCTTCATTTTCTGGAAGACCGGGCTTTCATTGAGCTGCATGCGGATCCACATCGAGACAGCCAGCAGCACGATCGAGATCAGGAACGGCACGCGCCAGCCCCATTCTGCAAACGCTTCCTCGCCCATAAATGTGCGCAGGCCGATCACCACGAGCAGCGCGGCAAACAGGCCGAAGGTTGCCGTTGTCTGGATCCAGCTGGTGTAGAGGCCACGCTTGTTGTTAGGCGCGTGCTCCGCCACATAGGTCGCCGCGCCGCCATATTCACCACCCAGCGCAAGCCCTTGTAGCAGGCGCATTGCGAGCAGGATGAGCGGCGCCGCCACGCCGATGCTGGCATAGCTGGGCAGCAAGCCGACCGCGAAGGTCGACAGGCCCATAATGCCCATCGTAACGAGAAAAGTATTCTTGCGACCGACGAGATCGCCGATCCGCCCAAACACCAGTGCGCCGAACGGCCTCACGGCAAAGCCAGCCGCAAACGCCGCCAGCGCGAAGATGAAACCTGTGGTTTCGTTCACGCCGGAGAAGAACTGCGCCGAGATGTAGGTGGCCAAAAGCCCGTAAAGGTAGAAATCATACCACTCAAATACCGTGCCAAGCGACGACGCGGCGATAACCAGCTTTTCGTTCTGGGTCGCCTTGTGGTGCTTCGGCAGTCCGTCATAGACCGTAGCCATGTGCCCTCTCCTTTCTTGTAAATCCCGTACCTAGAATGAGTATTTCGCCGCGAATTCCAGCCTGTCGAGCTGGCCTGTTGCGCCGCTGACCAGTTCTCTCACGCCGTGGCGATATTCCGCGCCGACATCGAAGCCCTTAGCGGGCGTCCAGAAAATGTTCCCCGCAAAGCTGTAAGCCGTCTCGTTGAAACCATTGAAATACCCCGCCGCAAATCCACCAGGGTAGGAGACATCCTGATAACTGGCCATCAGGTTTGTCCGCACGCTGGGAGTCAGACCAATGCGCAACGCCGCAAAGCCGGCAAACAGGCGTGGCGTTTCAAGCCGCCCTGCTGCGCTTATGATCGCGTCCGGTGAGAAATTGAGGCCGACATAGCGTCCAAGCCCCTCGCCATAGGTTGCCATGAAGCGCAGATCATGCTGCTTCTTGCCTCCGAACACCAGCTTGCCGGAGCCGCTGACGCCCCAACCGAAGGCTGTATCCTCCACCGCGCCACTATCGACCCGAAGCTGCCTTCCTAAGCCCGCAAGCGCGAACTCGCCAACCGGCGTGGTCACATTAAGCCGCGCGGCAATGTCGGGAAGCTTGTCCTGATCGTTCTCGGTTGCAACTATTGTCAGGGCCGGCGGTGTTCCAACCGGGGCCATAACTGCCGACTGCGTCTCGCCATTTTCCAGCGCCACATGCAGCGTTGCCTTGTTGCTCAGCTTCTTGGAATAACGCACCAGCGGTTGACGGACGAATACCGTACCTTCGGTGGTGCCAACGAAGTCCGTCGATTCGGGCAGAGTGGCGACGTTCTGGAACGTGCTCCAGTCCTGCCCAACTGTCAGACTGTCGAACTGAACATAGGCCCGGCGCAACGCGAGGTTGTAGCCGTTGGTCGTGCGCTCAGAGCCTTGCGTACCAGCTGATGTCTGGAAATCAGTCTCCAGATAGCCCTTCAGCACATGCCCGGCTACGTTGGAGTCCAGATTGAGCCAGAGGCGCGTGTGCTTGGCGGAATAGTCGTTGTTGGTGGTGGAGCGGGCGGGAACCGCTGTCCGCACAGGAATAGTGGACGGCAGATAGAAGTCACGCCCCAGTGAATTGGCTGCGACGCTGCCGTCGTCCCATTTGCTCATGGTCACGACTGTTTTCAGGAAACCGCCGATCTTGATACGCGTGGCGCCATTGCCGACGGAAAAGCCATCCTGCTTGGCTGCGGCGAGTGCGGGCTTGGCGGCCTCCAGGCTCTTCGCTGCCTCACTGGCCTTAGCCTGCGCATCAGCTGAGTTCGCCTGAGCCTGCGCCACGGCCGCGCGCAATTGCACATTCTCCGCCTGGCTGGACTGGAGCTGCCCGGTTAGCGACCCGAAGGCTTTCTCCAGCGCCTCGATGCGCGCCTCCAGCTCCTTTTCCTTTTTGGTGTCTGCATAGGCACTCGGTGCTGACAACGCGAACAGCGCCGCACCCGTCATCAGCCCTGCATAAAGACGCTTCACTGACATGACCCTCTCCCTCACGGTTTTGAATGTATCCAAACCTTTTTTCTGGGAATAATGTCGCGCAAAGTATCACCCGTGCATACTTAGACCTTGGTGGAAGCAAGGTTAGACTTTAGTCTGGGATGAAGGTCCGCATGCACGGCGGTAAAATGTGATGATAAGTATTGCGACTTGAAGGAGAGCATAGTCATGAGCAGCGTCCATCCCGTTCCGGCAGAGTGGGCCGCCAACGCCAAGATCAACGCAGAGCGCTATGAGTCGATGTATGCCGCGGCGGCGAACGACCCGGACGCGTTCTGGCGCAAGGAGGCGATGCGGCTGGACTGGATGACGCCCTTCACCAAGATAAAGAACACATCGTTCCACGAGGCGGACTTCGGCATCAAATGGTTCGAGGATGGCGCGCTCAATGTCGCGGCCAATTGCATCGACCGTCACCTAGCTGAGCGCGGCGATGCAGTCGCCATCCTCTGGGAAGGCGACTCACCGGGCGAGGATCGCCGCATCACCTACCGCGAGCTTCATGAGGAGGTTTGCCGCCTCGCCAATGCGCTGAAAGCCAATGGTGTGCGCAAGGGCGACCGGGTGACAATCTATCTGCCTATGATTCCTGAGGCAGCGTTCTCGATGCTCGCCTGCGCGCGTGTTGGCGCGATTCACTCTGTCGTATTCGGGGGTTTCTCCCCAGATAGTCTCTCTGGCCGTATTCAGGATTGCGACTCTACGCTGGTCATCACGGCGGACGAAGGGCTGCGCGGCGGCAAGAAAGTGCCGCTGAAAGCCAATGTCGACGAGGCTCTTGCCCAGTGCTCCAGTGTCTCGCGGGTGTTGGTCGTCCGCCGCACTGGTGGCGACATCCTGATGAAGGACGGGCGCGACGTCTGGTATCATGAGGCGGTAGCCAAAGCCTCTGCCGAATGCCCTGCAGAGGCGATGAGCGCGGAAGACCCTCTGTTCATACTCTACACCTCAGGCTCGACCGGCAAGCCAAAGGGCGTTCTCCACACCAGCGGCGGCTATCTCGTCTGGGCGTCGATGACGCATGAATATGTGTTCGACTATCGCCCCGGCGACATTTTCTGGTGCGCGGCGGATGTGGGCTGGGTCACTGGCCATACCTATGTCGTCTATGGCGCGCTCGCCAACGGCGCGACGACACTAATGTATGAAGGTGTACCCAATCACCCTGATTTCAGTCGTTTCTGGCAGATCGTCGACAAATATGAGGTCGATATCTTCTATGGCGCCCCCACAGCGATCCGCGCGTTGATGCGTGAGGGCGAGGAATGGGTGAAGAAGACAAGCCGCAAATCGCTCCGCCTGCTCGGCAGTGTGGGCGAGCCAATCAACCCCGAAGCGTGGGAATGGTATTATCGCGTGGTAGGCGATGAGCGCTGCCCGATTGTCGATACCTATTGGCAGACCGAGACCGGCGCCTGCATGATGACCCCCCTGCCCGGAGCGCATGCACTCAAACCGGGCGCCGCTTCCAAGCCGATGTTCGGCGTGAAGCCCGTGATCGTGGATGCCGAGGGCAAGGTGCTGGAAGGGCCGACCGACGGCAATCTGTGCATCACGGACAGCTGGCCCGGCCAGATGCGCACCGTCTGGGGCGATCATGAACGCTTCTTCCAGACCTATTTCACCACCTATCCCGGCAAATATTTCACCGGCGATGGTTGCCGCCGCGACGAAGACGGCTATTACTGGATCACCGGGCGCGTGGATGACGTCATCAACGTTTCTGGCCACCGCATGGGCACGGCGGAGGTCGAAAGCGCGCTCGTCGCCCACGCCAAAGTCGCGGAGGCCGCCGTGGTCGGCTATCCGCATGACATCAAGGGCCAAGGCATCTACGCCTATGTAACATTGAACGCCAATGAGACCGAGAGCGCCGAAGTGCGCGCCGAGCTGGTGAAATGGGTGCGGCAGGAAATAGGACCGATTGCCACGCCAGACGTGATCCACTTCGCGCCCGGCCTGCCCAAGACACGTTCCGGCAAGATCATGCGCCGCATCCTGCGCAAGATTGCGGAGGGAGACACATCCAACCTTGGCGACATCTCCACCCTTGCCGATCCCTCCGTGGTGGAGAGCTTAGTAACCTCACGCTCGGTTCCGGCATAGGCTTATGCCGTGACCGGCACGATCCTCATCGCGGATGATCACCCCCTGTTCCGCCAGGCACTTGCCATGGCGGCACAGGGGGCAAAACCAGATGCCCGGATCGCCGAAAGCGGCAATCTGTCATCGGCATTGAACGAGGCGATTGCCGCCGATGACCTGATCCTGATTTTACTGGATTTGAAAATGCCTGGCGCCGAGGGATATTCGGGTGTGGCGCTGCTCCATGCCGAGAAGCCCGGCGTGCCGATCCTCGTCGTTTCCAGCGCAGATGCGGCGCAAGCTGCGCGGGAAGCCGTGCGCTTCGGTGCAGTCGGATTTATCGGCAAGGACGCCGACCTTTCTGCTATTGAGGATGCGATCCGCGATGCGCTGGCGGGAAAACGCATGGATGCGCCAAAGGACGCCGCCGTCGATCCTGTCGCGGCGCAGATAGCCTCGCTCACGCCGACCCAGCTCAAGGTGCTGCTGGGCGTTATGGAGGGCAGGCTGAACAAGCAAATTGCTTATGACCTTGGCATCAGCGAGGCGACCGTAAAGGCGCACATGACAGCCATCCTGAAAAAGCTGGATGTGCATAACCGTACACAGGCAGTGCTCGCGGCCAAAGCACTCGGCCTCTCCATCGTGCATCACTAAAACATTTCCAGTCAAATGGCATCATCTGACGATTCAAAAACTGCAGTAAAATAAAGAATTCGCGCAGTCGATCTGCTTCGATCAGATCAAAAACTGCTCCAAGCCCTTAAGGCCGCTATAGTACAGAACCTGCCTCTGTCAGCCACGCATCGAGATCGGACGGAGCCAAGGGCTTGCGCAACACGCTGATGCCCGTGGCGCGGGCGCGTCGCGCATAATCCTGCTCCCGCGCCGCTGTAACCAGAGCATAACGCGCATCGGGCACCCGCTCTCGCAAGGAACGGATCAGGTCTATTCCGTCCATGCTGCTGTTGAGATTGAAATCCACAAACGCGGCATCGAACGGGCTGGTGATAGCAAGCGCTGCCTCCGGCGCCCCGGCCACAATCACCTCATGCCCCAGCGCCCGCATATAACCGCCCAACGCAGCGCGGTTTTCTGCGTCGTCATCCACAACCAGCGTCGTCATCATTCGACTGTTTTTTGCCTGCCGTGGCATGGCCTCGTTCATATCTTCAGGCTGAAGCAAGGACACCGGCAGCGATACACTAAACCGGCTGCCCTTCCCTTCAGAGCTGTTCAAAGACACCCGCGCGCCCAGGACACGCGCCGTGCGCTCTACGATCGCCAGCCCCAGCCCGACGCCGCCCTCGTTCGTATTTTCCAGCCGCTCAAACTCACGAAAGATGATGGTACGCTTGTGCTCAGGAATGCCTGGCCCAGTATCAATCACATCGATGCGCGCGCGGCGCGAGCGATGACGCACCCCGACGATGATGCCACCCCGCTCGGTATATCGGATCGCGTTGGAGAGAAAGTTTTGCATGATCGAACGTAGCAGGCCGGGATCACTTTCAACCATCGCATCGCCCGGCCCGATACGCAGCTCCAGCCCCTTTTCACGCGCCAACGGCATCATCGTCTCTGCCAGATCGACGAGCAACGGGCGCAGCCGAACAGGCTGAACATCCGGGCGCACGCCACCTGCATCCAGCTTCGAGATGTCCAGCAAAGCCCGCAGCAGTGACTCTGCAGACTGGATCGATCGGTCGAGGCGGCTGAGTATTTCCTGCTTGGCGTCAGACAAATCCCGCCCCAGCACCGCCGAAAACAGCCGCGCAGCGTGCAGCGGCTGCAACAGATCATGGCTGGCTGCGGCAAGGAAGCGGGTCTTTTCGGCATCGGCCTGCGCGAGTGCGTCGTTCGCCGCACGCAGTGCGCTGGTGCGCTCTTCGACGCGCGCCTCCAGATCGCTGCGCGCAGAATCAAGCGCGCGCAGCGCCTCGTCCTCGGCCGTCACATCGGTGTAGCACATCACATAGCCGCCGCTTGGCATAGGGCCGCCTACAGTCTTCAACACCCGGCCATCGGGCCGGATACGCTTGAAGCTGTGCTGGTTGCCGCGCCGCATATGGCCGAGGCGCTTTTCGACATGATCTTCAACCTCGCCCGGCCCACATTCGCCGCGCACGGCGTTATAGCGGATCATGTCCGCGATCGGGGCGCCAACTCGCACCATGCCCGGCGGATAATCGAACAATTCCAGATAGCGCCGGTTCCATGCAACGAGGTTGAGATCCCGGTCCACCACGCTAACGCCGGGGTCTATATTTTCCAGCGTCGCCGCCAGTAGCCCTTTCGAGAAGCGCAGCGACTGCCCGGTATCGTCGAGGATGCGCTCCACCTCTCTGTGCGTGAGGTTCGATCCATGCAGGGCGGAACTGATGAACGCACGGGCAGAAGGCATGCCGACCACGCTGGCAATCATGCGCTCTGCCTGCCGACGATCGGTGCGATCAAGCGGTTTGCTTTCCTCTCGCCCCTGGAAGGCCTCATCTACCGCCTCCGGGCCGACAAAGCGCGACACAAGGCGCTTCAGGTCTCCCACGCTCAAGACAGTCCCGGCCGAGGCGTTTGGCTTGTGGAGGAAGCCCGGCAGTGCGGTGGGCTGAATCCGCCTCATTCTCATCAGCAGAAATGCAGCCATGTTGCCGCCAAGGCTCCAAAGCGCCCCATGCCCCACCGGGCTAAGCCCGCTCGTTCCCAACAGCCCGGTAGGATTGAACGGCGTTTGGGCCAGATACGCGAGTACTGCCTCGTCAGCCAGTTCTGGCAACGCCAGCGTATAGAGCCATAGCGTCAGCCCCACGCCTAACCCGGCCTTCGCCGCCTGTGCATCGCGGTTGCCACTGAGAACCGCCATCACCAGCACAGGCGCAAACTGCGCCATCGCAGTAAAAGCGACAAGGCCGATGGACGCCAGGCGCTCATTTTCTCTGATGCCAAGCGCCCACCCTACTGCGCCCGCCATAATGAGCGCGATCAGCGCCCGACGAACATGGAGCAGGGCGCGCCCCAGCTCCCCCTCTCCGCCCAGTTTGCGGCTACGCAAGAGAAATGGCGCCACCAGATCGTTCGACACCATGGTCGATAGCGCTATCGTCTCGACCAGCACCATCGCCGTCGCCGCCGAAAAGCCACCGAGGAACACCAGCAGCGCGATAATCCTGCTGCCCTGAGACAAGGGTAGCTGAAGCACATAAAGGTCTGGTCGCACACTATCAGGCAGCATCGTCAGGCCCGCTGCCGAAATCGGCAGCACGACGAGCAACGTCACAAGCATATAGCCGATAAACGGCCAGCGCGCGCGCTCCAGATCCATGCTCGATTGCGCCTCTATCACCGTGACATAGAACTGGCGCGGCAAACAGATGATCGCCGCCATTGAGAGGGCGGTGAGGATGAAGAAATCCGCCCCGATCAGCGAGGGAGCGAAATTCGCGGATAGCCGCCCCAGCCCATCTTCTATCACCGGAAGAGGTGCGTCCAGCAGCATGATGAGCGCTGCAAAACCCGCGACGATCAGCCCACTGAGCTTCATCAACGATTCAAATCCCACTGCAAACAGGATTGAGTCATTGCGGCTGGCGGCTTCATAGCGGCGTGTGCCGTATATCATCGCAAACAGAGCAAGGCCGGCTGCGGCAATCGCTATCGCGATCGCATTGACCGATGACCCGGATACGAGGGCATAGCTTGTGCCGAGCGACCTTAGCTGAAGCGCGAGATAAGGGATGCTGCCCAACAGCGCAAGAACCGTTACCAGCGCTGCAACGCCACGGCTATTGCCGAAACGCCCGCCGATAAATTCGGATATCGTGCTCGCCCCGTCCGCCTTCACAGCATCGATCAGGCGGCGCAAAAACCGGTGACCGAACAGGAAGAGAAGCATCGGCCCCAGATAGATCGGAAGATAGGACCATCCATCGGTCACCGCGCTGCCCACGGCGCCATAATAGGTCCAGCTCGTGCAATAAACCGCCAGCGCGAGGGCATAGGCCGGAGGGCGCAAGCGCCTCTTTAGCCGGGCATTATCCGTCCCTTCGGCCCAGGATGCGAAGGCGAACAGAAGCAATGCGTAAACCAGCGCGACCGCCAGTGGCAGCACAGCCTCCATGCACCCTCTTTTTCTGTTATCGCCTGTTAACAGTGCGAGGCTAGCACGAACATAGCGACGCGCAAAGGGCGCTTGATAGCGAAACCGAGCGCAGGAACGCGGCACAGCCACCCCGGTTACATGATCCCGCAAAAATGCCGAGAAATCTGCTTGGGTTTTTCTCCACCCGCCGATATGAAGGCGCGCGCCGGGCAGCTCTTGCCTCTGGTGTCGCAAGGACAGGTGGCCGAGTGGTTTAAGGCAGCGGTCTTGAAAACCGCCGTGGGTGTAAGCTCACCGTGGGTTCGAATCCCACCCTGTCCGCCATCTCCTATATTCCAGGAATAGCAGCACTATAGCCGCAAAAATAATGGGCGGGAGTTGCCTCCCTCCCGTCTTGCGTTCGTTATAGCCGTGCTCTTATGCCGGGCTAAGCGCCTTGGCCGTCGAGGCCGCATGGATCTCGTCGATCGCGCCGCCAAGCGAAGCGTTGAACTCGGCGTCAGACATCTGGTGGCGCAGATCTTCTAGCAACGCGCGGCTGAAGCTCGCGATGATGCCGCGATTCTTGGACAACTCGACACAGGCCTCAGGGCGTTTGTAGCCGCCCGATAGCGCCACGACGCGTAGCACGCGCGGATGATCGACCAGCGCATCGAAATGACCCGGCATCACCGGCAGGCTGACCTTCAGCATCACCTTGGCGTCGCCCGGCATGGCGCTCAGCTGCCTGGTCAGTTCATCAAGCAGGATCGCATCGGCCTCGGCGCGCTCAGGGCTCTTGATGTTGATCTCCGGCTCCAGCATCGGCACGAGGCCGCCCGCGAGAACCTGTTGCCCAACCTCGATCTGCTGGCGCACGATGGCAGCAATGCCCTCGCGGTTCGCGAGGTTGATGACCGAACGCTCCTTGGTGCCGAACACGCCCAAGCCCTTGGCGCGGGCGAGCAGCGCATCCAGCTCTGGCATCGGCTTCATCATCTGAACGCCGTTGGCTTCGTCTTCCAGACCCTTGTCAATCTTGATGAAGGGCACAACGCCACGCTCGATCAGTGCCTGCGGGGTGGGCTTGCCGTCAACCTGGCCATCCATTGTGCGCTCAAACAGGATCGCGCCGATCACCTTGTCGCCATTGAAGCACGGTGCGGTGATGATCCGGCTGCGCATGGCGTGAATCAGGCCGAACATCTCTTCGTCGCCCGAATAGGCGCTTTCCTCGATGCCATAGCCCAGTAGCGCCTTGGGGGTCGATCCGCCGCTCTGGTCAAGCGCGGCGATAAAGCCGTTACCATCGGCGATTTTCTTGGTCATATCGTGTGTTTGCATCTGCACATGCTCCGCTTTGCTGTGCCGGCCTATAGCCAGCGAAATGTCCCCATTAGAATCAGTTCATTAAAGCTTTGACACCCGGCAGCTCCTTGCCTTCCATCCACTCAAGGAAGGCGCCGCCTGCTGTTGAGACAAAGCTGAAATCGGCGCCCACGCCAGCATGGTTGAGCGCGGCAACGGTATCCCCGCCACCCGCGACCGAAACCAGCGAGCCTTCCTTGGTCAACGCCGCCGCCGTGCGGGCGAGCGCGACCGTCGCCGTGTCAAACGGTGCCATCTCGAACGCGCCCATCGGCCCGTTCCACACCAGAGTGCGGCATGTCTTCAGCACATCGGCCAGCGCCTCGACCGCCGCGGGGCCGACATCGAGGATCATCTCGTCTGCCCCGACTTCATGCACGTTGCAGGTGCGGACCGAAGGCGGATTGGCCGCGAATTCCTTTGCAACCACCACATCATAGGGCAGATGGATCGTGCACCCGGCGGCATCCGCCGCGTCCATGATCTTCTCCGCCGTCTCGGCAAGATCATGCTCGCACAAGGACTTGCCGACATCGACCCCGCGCGCGGCGAGAAACGTGTTCGCCATGCCGCCGCCAATGATGAGATGATCGACCTTGGTCATCAGGTTGGTCAGCACGTCGAGCTTCGAGGACACCTTCGCCCCGCCGACGACAGCGGCCACCGGCTTCACCGGGCTGCCCAGTGCGGCGGCAAGCGCGTCCAGTTCTTTCTCCATCGAACGACCGGCGAAGGCAGGCAGCACATGCGCCAGCCCCTCGGTAGAGGCATGGGCGCGGTGCGCGGCGGAAAAAGCATCGTTGACATAGAGATCGCCCAGCGCAGCAAAACGGCTGACCACCGCCGGATCATTCTTTTCCTCGCCCCCGAAGAAGCGGGTATTTTCCAGAACCGCAATGTCACCGGGCTGAAGGGCGGCAACCGCAGCAGCGTCACCCTCCCAATCCACATACTGGACTGGGCGGCCCAGAACATCCGACAAGGGCTTTACTACCTGCGCCAGCGAAAACTCTGCGCTTGGCTGCCCCTTCGGACGACCGAAATGCGCGAGCACCAGCACGGTCGCACCCCGGTCAGACAGTTCGTTGATCGTCGGCATGGCAGCACGCAGGCGGGTGTCGTCACTGACCTTGCCGTCCTGCATAGGTACATTAAGGTCTTCACGCACCAGCACCCGCTTGCCGCGAATATCGCCCATATCATCGAGGGTCTTGAAGGGTTTCACGTTACACTTCCCTATCATGCGAAACCGCCCGCCGGTCTGGTGACGAGCGGGCGGTTGAGTATTCAGATCAGAGGAACTTCGCCACCACGCCTGATGTGTCGATCATGCGGTTGGAGAAGCCCCATTCATTGTCATACCAGGAGAGGACGCGAACGAGGTTGCCATCGATCACCGCCGTTTCGAGGCTGTCCACGGTCGAGCTGCGCGGATCGGTGTTGTAATCGATCGAAACCAGCGGCTCATCCGAATAGCCGAGCACGCCCTTCAGCGGGCCATTCTCTGAAGCCGCCTTCAGCAGGCCGTTTACCTCGTCAACAGTCGTTGCGCGCTTGGAGATGAACTTCAGGTCCACCACCGAGACGTTCGGCGTCGGCACACGGACAGACGAGCCATCGAGCTTGCCCTTCAGTTCAGGCAGAACCTCACCCACGGCGCGGGCTGCGCCAGTGGTGGTCGGGATCATCGAGACAGCGGCGGCACGAGCGCGGCGCATATCCTTGTGCAGCTGATCCAGCGTGTTCTGATCGTTGGTGTAACTGTGGATCGTGGTCATGAAGCCCTTTTCGATGCCCACGGCGTCATGCAGAACCTTCGCCAGCGGGGCGAGGCAGTTGGTGGTGCAGCTCGCGTTCGAGATCACGATATCGTCTGCGGTCAGCGCGTCGTGGTTGACGCCGAACACGATGGTCTTGTCCACGCCGGTTGCGGGGGCAGAGATGACCACGCGCTTGGCGCCAGCGGTGAGGTGGGCCGATGCCTTCGCCTTGTCGGCAAAGATGCCGGTACATTCCAGAGCGATCTGCACACCATTGGCGGCATGGGGCAGGTTCGCGGGATCGCGCTCTGCGGTCACCTGAATACGCTTGCCGTTGATGATAAGGTCGGTGCCGTCGACCTCGACCGTGCCGGCGAAATTACCGTGCACGCTGTCACGCTTGAACAGCAGTGCGTTGGTCTTGGCATCGCCCAGATCGTTGATGCTGACCAGTTCCAGGTCATGATCCGTGCGCGAGAGGATCGCGCGGGCGACGAGACGGCCGATGCGGCCAAAACCATTGATTGCTACTTTGACAGCCACTGTTCTAGCTCCTGCTTGTTATTCACTATCCGTTTAATCGTTCAGTGCCGCAACGATCTGCGGCGTGATCTTGTCCGCCGTCAGGCCGAAATGGTCGTACAGCGCCTCTATGGGCGCGGATGCGCCGAAAGTGTCAATGCCGAAACGCAAGCCGTTGATCCCGGTGATCGCTTCCCAGCCGAAAGTGGTTCCTGCCTCGATCGAGACGCGCAGCACATTGTGCGGCAATATCTCGTCACGATAGCTGGCAGGCTGCGCCATAAAGCGGTTCCATGACGGCATCGAGACAACATCCGCGCCGATGCCGTGCGTCTCAAGGTTGAGCGCTACAGCCATCGCGATTTCGACTTCGGAGCCCGTGGCGATGATCACGACCTTGCGGTCTTCACCGGACGCGAACAACCGGTATGCACCACGCGCGCAGCGGTTTTCTGCTGCTTCCGTGCGCAACTGGGGCAGGTTCTGTCGGGTCAGAGCCAGCACCGAGGGCGTGTTTTCGTTGCGTAGCGCCAGCTCCCAGCACTCCGCCGTCTCGATCACGTCGGCCGGGCGGAACACCTCCAGATTGGGGATCATACGCAACGACATGATATGCTCGATCGGCTGGTGCGTCGGGCCATCTTCGCCGAGGCCGATGCTGTCATGCGTCAGCACATATACAACCCGCTGACGCTGAAGCGCGGACATGCGGATCGCGTTGCGGCAATAGTCTGAGAACACCAGGAAGGTGCCGCCATAGGGAATGATGCCGCCGTGCAGCGCCATGCCGTTCATCGCGGCGGCCATGCCGAACTCGCGGATGCCGTAATAGACATAGCGGCCGTCGTAGCTCTCCGGCCCGAACGGCGTGGTCGCCTTGGTCTTGGTATTGTTGGAGCCGGTTAGGTCCGCCGAACCGCCGACCATCTCCGGCACAGCGGCGGTCAGCACTTCCAGCGCCATTTCCGATGCCTTGCGGGTGGCGACTTTCTTGGGGTCCGCCAGCAGGCCGTCGATATAGCTCTTGAGGCCCAGATCACCATCGGGCAATTCGCCCGCCATGCGGCGCTCAAACTCCGCCTTGTTGGCGGAAGCAGCAAGCCGCGCTTCCCATTCGGCACGGGCCGCATCGCCACGCTTGCCCGCAAGCTCCCACTCGGCCTTGATGTCTGCCGGAATCTCGAACGGCGCATGCGCCCAGCCCAGCTCGGCGCGCGCAGCGGCAATCTCGTCTCCGCCGAGCGGCGAACCATGCACGCTGTGGCCGCCTTGCTTGTTGGGCGCACCTTTGCCGATGATCGTGCGGCAGGCCACCAGCGACGGGCGGGGATCGGCGGCGGCTTCAGAAAGCGCGCGGCGGATGTCCGCAAAATCATGCCCGTCACAGCTCACCACATGCCAGTCGGTCGCGACATAGCGCGCCTTGATATCCTCGCTCGACGACATATTCACATCACCGTCAATGGTGATGCGGTTGTCGTCCCACAACACGTTCAGGCGGCCGAGCTTCAGATGCCCGGCAAGGCCGATCGCCTCATGGTTGATGCCCTCCATCAGGCAGCCGTCACCCGCGATCACCCATGTCTTGTGATCGACCAGATCGTCACCGAATACCCCGTTCAGATGCCGCTCGGCCATCGCCATGCCGACCGCCATCGCCAGCCCCTGCCCCAGTGGCCCGGTGGTGCATTCCACGCCCGGCAGCTCGAAATTTTCAGGATGGCCCGCGCAAGGGCTGTGCAACTGGCGAAAGTTGCGGATGTCGTCCATCGTCGGGCGCGCATAGCCGGATAGGTGCAGCAGCGCGTAGATCAGCATCGAGCCATGGCCGGCGGAAAGTACGAAGCGGTCCCGGTCCGCCCAGTGCGGCGCGGTGGCATCGAACTTCAGGAAATCACGAAACAGGACTGTAGCAACATCAGCCATGCCCATCGGCATGCCGGGGTGGCCGCTGTTTGCCGCCTGCACCGCATCCATAGCGAGCGCCCGGATCGCGTTGGCCATCGTCTGTTCGGAAATGCTCATCGGACGGGTGCCTTATCTTCGCGGGTTGGCGGATGCGTTCGCGCTTGCGCGAGTCGCTGCTTGCGCGGTTCCTTTGTCCCGCTATCCGTGAGTCGTCAACCACGGCAACCATCATTCCGGGCTTCATTCCGGCTTTGTCCAGCCGAAATCGACGAAATCTGGGTGCTTGTGCGGGCTTCGTAGATGTTGCTATGACCAGCCCATGCCAAACAGCTCCCTTCATGACGCCATCGACCGACTAGACCGCGCAGTTGCATCCGCTGAAACAGCCCTTGCCGGGCGCGATGCACAGACGCTTGCGCTGGCCGCACGGAAAGACGCCGCTGTTCGTGAGGCACTCGAAGAGCTGGACGGTCTGATCGCAGCGCTCAATGGAGGGCGCAATGGCTGAAGTCACGCTCGATATTGCTGGCCGCCATTATGATGTGCATTGCCGCGACGGCGAGGAAGCCCAGCTGCGCCGCCTTGCCGCGATCATCGATGAAAAGACGAGCGTGGCGCGCCGGGCCTCTCCCGGCCTCACCGAAGTTCGGCAGCTGTTGTTCGCGGCTATCCTGCTGGCAGACGAGCTGAACGATCTGCACGCGCAGGGCATGGCGCAGGGCGCGCTCGATCTGCCGCTTGCATCGGCTCATGCCGACGAACAGGGTGCCGCCGCAAAGCTCGATGCCATTGCGGCGCGCATCGAAACTTTAGCGCAAAAGCTTGCGGGAACGCCTGCCTTACCCTAGATAGGGCAGCGGCGGGTACTGCCCGGCACGAGCCTTTGCGAACATCCCTGAGGCGATATCACTTCCTAGGGGGCTGTCCCTGTGCGGGTCCTGGCCCGACATATATGGTCCCCACCTGACGTTGAGGCGTCAGAGGATATTCCGGCAAACGACCACGGCGGTCCCGCCAACCGCCATTCCGTTGATACGGGCCTGCAAAGCGCGATCTTCTGCGCTCCGGTGCTCACGTGCATTTGAGCACGCTGCGCTCCGGTGCTCGAACATCACACTTTTCGGCTCCGTCTGAACAGAATACCAACATTTCGCCGGGGCACATTTTGAACGACCAACAGAACAAGTCCGCCCTGCGCCTGTCCGCTCGTGCTACGCGCGCGGCGTTTGTGGAGGGGCTGGACCAGATGGCCCACCGCCTCGCCTTTCATGCGCTGCCTAGCCCGGTGCGTGCGCTGCTGGCGGGCCGGCAGACGATAGCTCTTTACGCCCCAGTGAACGACGAAGCCCCCGCTCTGCGCCTTGCCGAATCGCTGATTGCGGAGGGCAAGACTCTGTGCTTGCCGCGCGCGGTGGATCGGATGGGCACGATGGAGTTTCGTGCGTGGTCACCGGGTGAACCACTGGAGGACGGCCCCTTCGGCACCCGCAATCCCTCACAAGAAGCGTCGCTATGCCACCCTGATGCTATCATTGCGCCGCTGCTGGCGTTTGACGCGCGGCTGATGCGGCTGGGGCAAGGCGGCGGCTATTATGACCGCGCCTTCGCCCGCTATGAGCATGCGTTGCGCATCGGCCTCGCATGGTCGGTGCAAGAGGTTGACACCGTACCCGCCGATCCGTGGGATATGCCGCTGCACCTTGTCATCACCGAGCGCAGCCTGATAGAGGCTTCCGCATGATCGGCGCCCCTCCCCCGCCAAGCTGGCGCAAGCCTGCGGGCATGTTTGCCATATTGGGTCTTATCGCGCTTTGGGCGTTCATCATCGGCAGCCTGTCCGAGCCTTTGGCCCGCCTGCCCGGCTGGGCGCAGATCCCGGTTTATGTGGTGAGCGGCATCATCTGGATCATGCCGCTAAAGCCGCTCTTGCAGTGGATGGAGACAGGGCGATGGAGGGCTTGAAAGCCTTTCAGCATTAATTACGCGGCGGGTGTTGACAGCACCCTCCCCATCCGATAGCTGGCCCCTCCACACCTGATGCGCGGGTGTAGCTCAGTTGGTTAGAGCGCCGGCCTGTCACGCCGGAGGTCGCGGGTTCGAGCCCCGTCACTCGCGCCATTTCTTGCGGTTTTGCCCTATCAGGCAGAAAAGCCGCCTTCCTCAAAAATATGAAAAATGTGCGCGGCTGATAGAGCGCGCTGCGTTACATCTGGATCAGTCAGCGCGCTCTCGGTTATTGTTTTGTTGCATCGTTTTAAGGCAAAACCGGTTCCCACTTTTGCGCACGATGCTCTAGCTCAAGGTTCCGTCGCCAACAGATAGTTCTGGCGCAGCGTATCGAGCGGCTTGAGGCCGTCCGCGCTATCCACCTGCCAGAATGTCCAGCCATTGCAACTCGGTGCGCCTTGCAGCTTGGCGCCAAGGCCATGGATAGAGCCGGTCTCGCCTTCACATTCCAGCGAACCATCCGCGCGCACCACAGCCTTCCAGCGGCGCTTTGTATCGCATAGCGTCGCGCCGGGGCTAAGCAGGCCCGTCTCTACCAGAGTGCCGAACGCGACCTTGGGCGCCTGGCGCGGCGTCTGCATGATCGCGACCGCGCTCTCATCGAGCGGTAGCGCCGCCTCGATCCGTTCCAGCGCCGCCTCGATATAGCTCTCCTCGCGCTCGATGCCGATCCACTTGCGGCCAAGCCGCTTGGCGACCGCGCCGGTCGTCCCGGTGCCGAAGAAGGGATCGAGTACCACATCGCCCGGCTTGGTGCAGGCGAGCATGACGCGATACAGCAGGCTTTCCGGTTTCTGCGTCGGGTGAACCTTGGTGCCACCCTTTTTCAACCGCTCCTGCCCGCCGCAGATGGGCAGCACCCAGTCAGAGCGCATCTGCAGCTCATCGTTCAGCGTCTTCATCGCGCGATAGTTGAAGGTATATTTCGCCTTCTCGCTCTGGCTCGCCCAGATGAGCGTCTCATGCGCATTAGTGAAGCGGGTGCCTTTGAAATTGGGCATCGGGTTCGCCTTGCGCCAGATAATGTCGTTGAGGATCCAGAAGCCCTGATCCTGCAGACTGGCACCGACGCGGAAGATATTGTGATAGCTGCCGATCACCCAGAGCGTGCCTGTGGGCTTCAATATGCGCCGCGCTTCGCGCAGCCAATCGCGCGTAAAGGCGTCATAGGCGGCAAAGCTGTCGAACTTGTCCCACGCGTCGGTCACGGCATCGACATGGCTGCCATCGGGGCGGGAGAGGTCGCCGCCAAGCTGGAGGTTATAGGGCGGATCGGCAAAGATCATGTCGACGCAGGCATCGGGAAGCGCTCGCATAGCGGCGATGCAATCGCCACGGATCAACCGATCCGTCTCGAGCGCGACCTCCGGCACAGCGATTGCCACTGCCTTCGCCTTGCGCCTGTCTACCCGTTCCAACACACCCATGATATTTCCCCCGAACTGTTCGAACGCCCGGCATGAATCCTCGGAATCCGCGCGTCAAGTTCGGTAAACATCGTTAATTTTCGGTTATCTGATGCAGGCCTGAGGTCCGAAACGGGAACAGGGACAGATATTGAGTCACCGGGATTCGACGGGACTCAATATATGGGGGTGTGGCACAAAAGACTCAGTGGTAAAGCCCGCCGCAAATTTATTATTGTTTTGCCAGCAGATCCCTGACCGGGGCAAAACTCGTGCGATGCAACGCACATGGCCCATGCCGCTCCAATGCCGCCATATGCGCCGCGCTGCCATAGCCCATATTGCGATCCCACCCGTAGTGCGGATGCGCCAGCGCCGCTTGCTTCATGATCCGATCGCGCGTTTCCTTGGCTATGATCGACGCAGCGGAGATGCACGGGTGCAGCGCATCGCCCCCCACCACCGCCTCGGCCTTGTATCGCCATTTCGGTAGGCGGTTGCCATCCACGAGGATATGCGCAGGCTCGCGCCCCAGCGCCTGAACCGCGCGGGTCATGGCGAGGAAGGTCGCCTGCAGGATATTGAGCGCGTCGATCTCCTCCACGCTCGCTTGCCCCACACCGATATGCAGCGCACGGGCGCGGATCTCTGCTTCGAGCGTGGCGCGGCGGCGGGAGGTGAGCTTCTTGCTGTCATCCAGCCCGATGATGGGGTCCGCAGGATTGAGGATGACGGCCGCGGCGACCACCGGGCCAGCCAGCGGCCCTCTCCCGGCCTCGTCAACCCCGGCGATCATGCAGAGAACGGCACGACAGGAAACCCCATCGGGCCATGCCCCTGCCCCAGCCCCGGCGCACAGGATAAGGCCGCGCGGACATACATGCGCGCGCGCGATACGGCATCGGGCAGGCGCATCCCCTGAGCCAACCCCGCCGCGATTGCGCTCGCCAATGTGCAGCCTGTGCCATGTGTATGCGGCGTGTCTATGCGCGCATCCTGCCAGATCGTTTCCGTGCCATCGGCCTCGATCAGCCGGTCGGTAAGCAGATCGCCCGCCCCATGCCCGCCCTTCACAAGCAGCGCGCAGCCGTACGCAAGTACGGCGCTTTCTCCGCCTAGCGCCGCCAGCTCCGGCAGATTGGGCGTCGTCAGCGTCACGATGCGCATCAGTCGGCCGAAAGCGGCGACTGTAGCTTCATCCGCCAACGCAGAGCCACTCGTCGCCACCATAACAGGGTCGAACACGATGGGGATGCCAGACAGCCCCTCCAGCCGATCCGCCACCGCATGCGCAGTTTCAGCAGAGCCGATCATACCGATCTTCACCGCATCCGTGCCGATGTCAGACAGCACGGCGTCAATCTGCGCGATAACCATATCGGTGGGCACAGGATGCACGCCGCTCACGCCGCACGTATTTTGCGCGGTAATCGCGGTGATCGCGGTCATCGCATGGCCGCCGAGCGCGGAGACGGCCTTGATGTCCGCCTGTATGCCTGCACCGCCACCACTGTCAGACCCGGCGATGATGAGGACGCGGGCAATCATCTATAAATTATTCGCGCAGAGGCGCAGAGAACACAGAGACACTGAGCGACATCTCTGCATCCTTTGCGGTCTCTGCGCGAAACTCGAAAATTATTGCCTCCCCGCATGCGCGGGGATGGCAGGGGCATGGGGAAGACGATACTCATCCCTTGTAGTAACGTACTGCGGAGGCCGGATTCTCTTTCAGAGCCTTGCCGCGCCGCGTCGGCCGATCGAGCAACTCGCCGCCGCAATTCGCGCAGCGATCGTCCAGCGCCTCGGCACATTCGGCGCAAAAGGTACATTCGAACGAACAGATGAACGCGCCGCCAGCATCAGCCGGAAGCTCAAGCCCGCATCGCTCGCAATCAGGCCGCATCTCCAGCATCAGGCGGCCACCCGCGCAACCTCAGCGCAGATGCGTTCCACCACGTCCTTAACCTGATCGGCGCTATCCCCCTCGGCCATCACTCGGATGACCGGCTCCGTGCCCGAAGGACGGATGACGAGGCGGCCCGTGCCGTTCAGCTCCGCTTCAGCCTGCGCGATCACCCGCTGAACATCGGCGTGATCAAGCGGCTTTCCGCCCGAAAAGCGCACATTCTTCAAAAGCTGCGGCACAGTGTCGAACTGGTGCATCAGCTCGCTCGCCCGCTTGCCAGAGCGGACCAGTGCGGCCAGCACCTGAAGCGCGGCGATGGTGCCGTCGCCAGTCGTCGCATAATCGGTGAGGATCATATGGCCGGATTGCTCGCCGCCGACATTATATCCGCCCGCGCGCATGGCCTCCAGCACATAACGGTCCCCTACTTTCGCACGCACGAGGTCAATGCCTCGCGCCTTCAAAAACCGCTCCAACCCCAGGTTAGACATCACCGTGGCGACAAGGCCGCCGCCCGCGAGCCGCCCCTCCTCCGCCCAGCGCGAAGCGATCAGCGCCATGATCTGGTCGCCATCGACAATCTGGCCTTTCTCGTCGACGATGATGAGCCGGTCCGCGTCGCCATCGAGCGCGATCCCGATGTCCGCGCCTGCCGACACCACCGTCTCCTGCAACAGCAAGGGCGACGTAGAGCCGCAGCCATCATTGATGTTCATGCCATTGGGCGTCACGCCGATGGCGATGACTTCCGCCCCCAACTCCCACAAAGCCGAAGGCGCGACCTGATAGGCTGCCCCATTGGCGCAATCGACCACGATCCGCAGGCCATCCAGCCGCAGATCAGCCGGAAAGCTCGATTTCACGGCGTGGATATAGCGTCCGCGCGCATCCTCCACCCGCCGCGCCCGGCCAATATCCTGCGGCGCAGCCAGCGCAATCTCCGCCTCGATCAGCGCCTCGATCTTCGTCTCGTCTTCGTCAGATAGCTTGTACCCATCCGGGCCGAACAGCTTGATGCCATTATCCTGAAACGGATTGTGACTGGCGGAGATCATCACGCCCAGGTCCGCGCGCATGGATTGCGCCAGCAGCGCCACGGCGGGCGTCGGGATCGGGCCGAACTGCACCACATCCATGCCAACGGACGTAAACCCGGCCACCAGCGCGTTTTCCACCATATAGCCCGAAAGCCGCGTATCCTTGCCGATCACGACCCGGTGACGATGGCTGCCGCGCAGGAAATGCTGGCCCGCCGCCATGCCGACTTTCATAGCCAGTTCGGCGGTCATCGGCCACTGGTTGGTTCGCCCTCTGATGCCGTCGGTTCCGAAATATGTCCTGCTCATATGCTGTGCTGTTCCTGCCGTAAAAGCCGCCTCCCCCGCTTAGCCAAAAGCAGGCGGAGCTGAAAGGGTCAACGATCTTGCAGCGCGTCAAGATGCATCCAGCGCCGCACTACAGGCGCGAGCGCCAGCA
Source organism: Sphingobium fluviale (assembly GCF_004122115.1). Classification (GTDB taxonomy): domain Bacteria; phylum Pseudomonadota; class Alphaproteobacteria; order Sphingomonadales; family Sphingomonadaceae; genus Sphingobium; species Sphingobium fluviale. The sequence goes on along the minus strand of NZ_SBKP01000015.1, from coordinate 28,475 downwards.
CGCCCGCCGCAACCCCGATGCTGATCCAGCCGATCTGCGCATAGATGGCGAGCGTTGCCTCCTTGGTCATTTCGCCGCTGTCGCCGCCCGTCGCCTCTCCGATCTTGCCCGCGATGAAATTGCCCACAGCGCTCATATAAAACCAAGCGCCCATAATGAAGCTGGCGAGGTGCGCAGGCGCGAGCCGGTTCATCGCCGAAAGCCCGACGGGGGAGAGGCACAGCTCACCCATGGTGTGCAAGAGGAAGATCAGAAACACGAACACTACCGGCGTCGCCACGCCTGCCCCAACCCCTTGCGCACCCCATACGAACACAAGGAAACCCAGCCCCACCTGCAACAGCGCATAACCAAACTTGGCCGGGGCGGATGGCTCCCACCCCCGCTTCGCCAGCCAGACCCATAATGCCGCAAACACAGGGCCGAGCAGCACGATATAGATCGGGTTGATCGACTGAAACAGGCTGGTAGGCACGCCGCCTTTGTCGACAAACTTGTCGGTGTAGAGGCTGAGGCTGCCGCCTGCCTGCTCGAACAACCCCCAGAATATCGGATTGAGTGCGATCAGAAACAGGATGGCGAACATACGCTCGCGCGGCTCCTTGGGCAGCTTGAGCGCTTCATAAAGCGTATAGACCAGCATTGCCACGCCGGCGACGATCAGCAGGCTCTGGATCACATCCTGATACTGAATCAGCGCCCATATTACGACCACAGCGAGCGCGCCCAGCCCATAGAGCGTCCACTCCTGCGTGCGCGCCAGCGGGGCGGGTGCTTCGCCCTTGCCCATCAGCGCGGGCTTGCCCATCACGAATATGATGAGGCCGATCACCATGCCAATGCCAGCCAGCCCGAAGCCATATGACCAGCCGATCGTCTGGCCCAGATAGCCAACCAATATCGTGCCCAATGCCGCGCCCGCGTTCACGCCCATATAGAAGATCGTATAGGCGCCATCGCGCCGCGCATCCGTCAGGCGATAGAGCTGGCCGACGATGACCGAGATATTGGCCTTAAGGAAGCCGGAGCCGACGATGATAAGCGCAAGCGCCAGCCAGAAGATATTGATGGCGGGATCGGCCTGCTTCACCGCCGGGTCGGTTATGCCGTGCATGCCTTCCACCGCCATGAACCCATGTCCCAGCGCGAGGATGATACCGCCAAACAGCACCGCCTTGCGCTGGCCGAGATAGCGATCCGCCAGATACCCACCCAGCACAGGCGTGATGTAAACGAGGCTGGTATAAGTGCCATAAATCAGCGCCGATTTGCCATCGGTGAACAGCCAGAACTGTGTGAGATAGAGGATCAGCAGCGCGCGCATGCCATAATAGGAAAAGCGCTCCCACATCTCGGCGTAGAACAGCACAAAGAGCCCGCTGGGGTGGCCCAGAACCTCGGCGGATTTGCGCCTGCTCAGCGACAGGCCGAACGCCAGCACCCCGAATAGCGCGACAGCGGCGATGGCCGCAATCCAGTCACCCTCATTCCAGAGCGCCAGTTCCTTGATCTCCATCGGCCATCGTTCCTGTTATGTATGTTGCGCGCGGGCAGGATCGCTCGCCCGCTGTGTTTGCCAAGCCTAGCCGTCAAAATTTGAAAGCCAAGCCTCATTGTATATTCGCTATCAATTCCTTAGCTATGACGCGATGTTCAACGACACCTCCTCCCCGCTCGCCCTTCTGAAAACCCGCCGCTCTGGCAAGCCGCGCGATCTTGTTGCCCCCGGCCCGGATGACGCGCAACTGCGCACGATTCTTGAGATCGCGGGGCGCACCCCCGATCATGGAAAGCTCTTTCCGTGGCGCTTCGTGATCGTGCAGCCCGATCAGCGCGATGCGCTCGCCACACTGCTGGAGAGCGCCTATCTCGCCGAAAAGCCCGATGCGGGCAGGCTTGAGATTGCGGCAATGCACGAGTTCGCGCATCAGGCACCGTGCCTCGTCGTGGTCATGTACAGCCCACGGCCAGACAGCCATATCCCGCTGTGGGAGCAGGAACTATCGGCCGGCGCGGCGGCGATGAACCTCCTCCATGCGGTCCACGCCAGCGGCTTTGCCGGCGGCTGGCTCACTGCATGGCCAGCTTACTCCAATGCGGTGCGTGATGCCTTCGGTTCCGCGCCGGAGAAGATTGCAGGCTTTGTGTTCATCGGCACGCTGGGCAAACCGCAGGATGAGCGCCCCCGCCCGGACTATGACGCGGTAGTATCCACCTGGCAGCCACCCGCACCATAAAAAAGGCCCGCTCCAGCGGAGGAGCGAGCCCTTTTAAACGCAATTCCGTTTGCGCGATCAGCCCTCGGTAGGGCGATTGTCGCGGCGCTCGGCGATGCGGGCGCGCTTGCCGGTGCGGCCACGCAGATAATAGAGCTTGGCGCGACGCACGACGCCCTTGCGCACCACGGTGATGCTCTCGACATTGGGCGAATAGAGCGGGAAGACGCGCTCGACACCCTCGCCAAAGCTCATCTTGCGCACGGTGAAGTTGCTGCCCATGCCCTTGTTGGAGCGGGCGATGCATACGCCTTCATAGTTCTGAATACGGGTGCGCTCGCCTTCGACGACCTTCACGCCAACGCGCAGCGTGTCTCCCGCGCGGAATTCCGGGATGTCCTTGGATGCCTTGGCGATTTCCTCGGCTTCGATCTGCTGTATGAGGTTCATGCCTCTATTCCTTCGTCTGTCGTCGCGCGCCAGAGGCAGGTCAGTCCCGAACGCCCCTGTGGCGCTCCCAAAGGTCCGGCCTGCGTAACCGTGTATCATCCTCCGCCCGTTGTTTCCGCCAGGCGGCGATCTTCGCGTGATCCCCCGATCGCAACACTTCAGGGATCGCGCGCCCCTCCCACTCAGGTGGTCGGGTATAATGCGGATATTCGAGGAGGCCGCTTTCAAAGCTTTCCTCGATTCCACTCGAAGGGGCGCCCATTACGCCAGGAAGCAGGCGAATGCAAGCATCGAGGATGGTAAGCGCAGCCATCTCTCCGCCGGAGAGGATGATGTCCGTCAGCGAGACTTGCTCGATATGCGGGCGGGCCTCGAACAGGCGCTCGTCAAACCCCTCGAACCGACCGCAGAGGATCGTCAGCCCCGGCCCCGCTGCCAGCTCCCTTATCCTTTGCTGCGTGATGGGTGTGCCGCGCGGCGTCATGGCGAGGACGGGGCTTTCCGGGCGCAGCGCACTGGCGTGATCCACCGCTGCCGCCAGCACATCACACCGCAACACCATCCCCGCCCCGCCACCAGCGGGCGTATCATCAACGGTGCGATGTTTATCCGCTGCGAAATCGCGGATCTGGATCGGATCGCAGGACCATATGCCTTGGCTTAGCGCGCGGCCAGCGAGCGAGACACCGAGCGGGCCGGGGAACATCTCCGGGTAGAGGGTGAGGATTTGGGCGGCGAAGGTCATGGTCTACGCCGCAGAAACTGTAAAGTGAGCAGTGCACCAGGGACACCAACACAAATACTTAAAAACAGACACTGCAACACCCCCACGCCGACAAAGATCAGGATCAAACCTTCCATGTCAGACGGTGCATGATCATCTGGCCAAACCCACTTCAACAGTAATGAGAGTGGGAGTAATGATAAGAGCACCCAAGGGATTGCACATCCACAGACGGCTGCAAGTGATTTCACGGAGGCTTTAGGCCAAAGCCAGTTTGCGAAGACCGACAACAGAACGGCCGCAATCAAGACTGCCGCCCCATAAATGAGCAACATTTCGATCACCCCGCCCAATTCTCTGTCTTCAGCCCCGGCACGTCGGCAAAGTCCGCCTCGTTACGCGTCACCAGCGTCAATCCAAGCGAAAGTGCATGCGCCGCGATCAGCCGGTCGAAGCTCTGGCCCCTGACGCCGATCTGGCGCACGAGGGCGCCATAAGTTGCCGCAGCGGCTTCGTCGAATGGGTGGAGTTTCAGGGTGCGCACCAAGGTGTCAAGCTTTTGCTCGTCGGCGGGTTCCGTTCGCTGGTGCCGCGCGCCTACCCTCAATTCCGCCAATGTTATCGCAGAGATGCCGAGACCCCGCGCATAGGAGGTGTAAATGCGATCGCGCACCAGATCACTTCGGCCCAGTGCGAAATCGATACAGACATTTGTGTCCAGCAGGAACAAACTCAGGCAGCCTTGCCTTTAGGTTTTCGAGGGGACCAGTCCCGCTCCTCTTGCTCGATATCCCCACGCCCCTCAGACATGAAACCGGGCGAAAAGGAGCCATAAAGGCCCATCAGCACTTTCAACCCATCGTCTTCTTTCCAGAAGGTGAAACTGCCGTCGGCATGAGGCGCAATCACGATGTCGTCACCTTCGGCGATGCCCAGCGCCTTTGGCAGGCGCAGCGCCACCGAGTTACCCGATTTGAACACCTTCGCCTTATATTCCTCGGTCATCACACGCTCCGTATATACTTCGTGTATATACAAAGACCCGGCTCAGGTCAATCGGCCAGATACTCCGCCAGCTCATCGAAGCTGCCGCTCCAGCCGCCGGTCATCGACGCCATCTGCGAGACGAACATTTCAAGCGCTTCGGGTGTCGCTTCAATCGGTGTCCACCGCAGCGTCAGTTCGGTCCCTCCATCCTTCTCTACGAAGTCGATCTCGGTCAGCAACACGCGCGGCCAATGCTCGAAAAATGGCGGCGATGTGATGTTTCCGTCCGCATCGGCAAAACTCTGCTCCCAGACGATGCGGCGCGGGCGATCGATTTCGCGATAGACGCACCAGGTGTACATGGGCGGCATATCGGGGTGGCTGACCGTACTGTGGAGATGGCTGCCCACAGCAATCGCGCCGGAGATTGTTTCCACCTTCGATCCCTTCGGGCCAGACCAGTCGGCATAGCGCTCGATGTCGGCCCAGGCATCAAACACCCGTTCTATGGGGGCATCGAAGTGGCGAGAGATAACGAATTGCGGCATAGTGGAAAGATCAGTCATCGGCACCTTCCTGCTCTTTGGGAAATGATTTGAGATACGCATCAAGCCGGTCGAACTTGTCGGGCCAATGGGTGCGCATAGCCTCCAGAAAACGGTTTGCGGCGTCTAGCCCGGCGGGTTTGAGTCGGCGCGGGCGCGCTTGCGCGGAGCGACCGGTTTCGATCAGGCCAGCACCTTCGAGCACTTTCAGATGTTTGGAAATGGCAGGCTGGCTGATCTCGAATGGTCTCGCCAACTCTGCCACACTGGCCTCGCCCTGCGCCAGCCGCATGAGGATAGCCCGCCTGACGGGATCGGCCAATGCCCCAAAGGTCTTGTCGAGCGACTCGTTCATCGCTCATTGATTATATAACTATTCTGTTATGTAAAGTCGCTAGTCGACGAAGCGAGCGTCTATCACAGCCCGCTCGACATCGATGGTCGCGGAATGAATAGGGACCATGAAACGCTTGCCATTCGGCCTTTGGACTTCAATCAGGTCGCCCGCGCCGAAATTCTCGACCGCGATGATATGCCCCAGCGCCTCGCCACTATCGGTAACGCAGGGCAAGCCAATCAGGTCATGATGATAAAATTCGCCCTCGCCCAGCGGCGGCAAGGCGGATCGCGGCACGGTGAGCGCGACGCCGCGCAAAGCCTCCGCCGTATTCCGGTCCTTCACCTCCGCAAAGCGGGCGACGGCGCAGTTCGAACCGGCCCGGATGGATGAGAGGGTGAGCGTCCGCCCACCCCCATCGAACGTTTTGTAATGCTTGAGGCTTTCCGGCCCCTCGCAAAACAGCTTCAATCGCACCTCGCCCGTCACACCATGCGCGCCAACGACGGCGGCGAGGGTGACGGGGCGGTCGGCGGTCAAGGATCAGCCCTGAGCCTGCTCTTCGCCAGCCTCAGCAGCGGGCGCTTCCTCAGCGGCGGCTTCCTCGGCTACCGGCGCTTCTTCCTCAACCGCAGGCGCGGCAGCAGCAGCGGTGGCCTCTTCGGCAGCGGCCTTGGCAGCTTCCTCAGCCTCGGCGATCTTCGCGGCCTTCTCCTCGGCGCGATCCTTGGCCTTCTCGCCGGGGACGCCCTTGTTCGGGTTGTTGCGCGGAGCGCGCTCCTTCACCCCAGCGGCGTCAAGGAAGCGGGCGACGCGGTCGGTCGGCTGCGCGCCGTTCGCGACCCAGTATTTCGCGCGCTCGGTATCCAGCACCACGCGCTTTTCGTCGGTCTTGGCGAGCAGCGGGTTATAGCTGCCGATCCGCTCGATGAACTTGCCGTCGCGCGGGGCGCGAACGTCCGCGACTACGATGCGGTAATAAGGACGCTTCTTGGAGCCGCCACGCGACAGACGAATTGATGTTGCCATAAAATCTAACCTTACCTTTCTGAAATATTGAAAATAAATGGAATTCTATTTTTTTAGAAACTTCTGAAAATTGGGCGGAAGCCCGCCCGGCGCACCGCCGCCGAGGCCCGGCAGGCCGCCCGCGCCTCCACCCAGACCACCGAGCATGTCACCCATGCCGCCGCCCCCAAGACCGCCCTTGCCGCCCATGAACATCTTCGCGAGCGCGCCGAAGCCGCCCATCTTGCGGATTTTCTTCATCGCGGTTTCCATTTCCTGATGCATCTTGAGGAGTTTGTTCACCTCCTGCACCGTGCGGCCCGCACCCTTGGCGATGCGGATCTTGCGCTTGGCGTTGATGATCGCCGGGCGCTCGCGCTCCTTGGGCGTCATCGATCCGATGATGGCGTCCAGATGCACCAGCGCCTTGTCGTTCGCGCCGCTCTGCGCCATCGCCGCCTGCGCTTTCTTGAGGCCGGGGATCATCCCCGCCATCGCGCCCAGCCCTCCCATCTGCTGCACCTGTTTCAGCTGCATGCGCATGTCGTTGAGGTCGAACTGGCCCTTCGCCATCTTCTTGGCGAGCTTGTCCGCCTCCTCGGCGTCGATCGCCTCCGCGGCCTTCTCGACCAGCGAAACGACGTCGCCCATGCCGAGGATGCGTTGCGCCACGCGCGCGGGGTGAAACGGCTCGATCGCGTCGAGTTTTTCGCCAGTGCCCGCAAACTTGATCGGCGCGCCAGTGACAAAGCGCATGGAGAGCGCCGCGCCACCACGCGCATCGCCATCCATCCGGGTCAGCACGACGCCGGTCAGCGGCACCTGCTCAGTGAAATTCTTCGCAACGTTGACGGCATCCTGCCCCGTGAGGCTATCGACGACCAGCAGGATTTCCTGCGGGGTGGCGACATCCGCCACCGCCTTCATCTCGTCCATCAGCGCCTGATCGACATGGAGGCGGCCCGCGGTATCGAGCATCACCACGTCATAGCCCTGCAGCTTGGCTGCCTGAAGCGCGCGGCGGGCAATATCGACCGGCTGCTGGCCAGCGACGATAGGCAGCGTGGCGACATCGGCCTGCTGGCCCAGCACCGCCAACTGCTCCTGCGCCGCCGGGCGATTGACGTCCAATGACGCCATCATCACCTTCTTGCGCTCTTTTTCCTTCAGGCGCTTTGCGATCTTCGCGGTAGTGGTGGTCTTGCCCGATCCCTGCAAGCCCACCATCATGATGACGGCGGGCGGCGTGACATCAAGCATCAGGTCAGAGCTGTCTGACCCAAGGAACTCCGTCAGCGTATCAGAGACGATCTTGACGACCATCTGCCCCGGCGTGACCGAGCGCAGCACATCGCCACCCACGGCCCGGTCCGTCGCGCGATCCACGAATTCGCGCACCACGGGAAGCGCGACGTCCGCCTCCAGCAGCGCGATTCGCACCTCGCGCATCGCGGTGCGGACATCATCCTCGCTCAGCGCACCGCGCCCGCGCAGCTTGTCGAACACCCCGGTAAGGCGATCGCTCAATGAGTCAAACATCGACACCTCTTATGCGCGGCAAAACCGCCGAAAACCTCATAACCCGAAACGACAAACACGCCGGTGGGCGAAACCTCGCCGACCAGCGTCGATCCTTGGACCATAGGGGCAAACCGCCCAAGCCAGGGATGTCATCAGGGCGCCAGACAGGCCCGAAAGCCCGCTGACTGAGAGCGCACATAGGCGAAAGCGTGGGAAATGGCAAGTGCGGCTGTCCCCACTCCCTCGACACACGTACCGCTTATCCAATGCTGTAATCACCATGCATCGCATCATCACGGTAAACAACATGCAGGCCGCTAAAGCCATGCGCTCATAGCGCCAGTGGCAAAGCTTGCTTAGATCGGCCTATGATCCGTTTTTGTAGAACTATACGGCATGGTGAGTTCAGCGCAGCCAATGCACTGTCTACCAAGATCGCCAGCTATGGCGCCTTCATTCAGACTGGACGTTTTACATGGCTTTCTCTATTTGATTTCTTGTTCAGCACAATGCCGAATAGCGATAATTGAACTTGGAATAATGCCTCATGCTTAGAAAAGCATCGATATCTACCGAAGCACTGGCGAACGTCTTGGCGCAAAGCAGCGATTGCGTGAAGCTGATCGATGAGCACGGCGCGTTGATGTGGATGAACCCGAACGGCCTGTGCAGTATGGAGATCGATGATTTCGGCACGATTGAGGGGCAATCATGGTCTAGCTTCTGGCCGGAAGCCACTCAGCCGCAAATACAATCTGCCTGCATATCAGCAAGAAATGGGACACCGCAAAGATTCCAGGCTTATTGCCCCACGGCCAAGGGCAAGGACAGATGGTGGGACGTGAGCGTGACGGCGCTGTCCGGCCCGGACGGACTTTTCTCAGGATTTTTGTCCATCTCCCGCGACATTACCGACTCTGAGCTGGCACGACAGGCCTTGAGCATCGCGGCGTCCGAAATGCGCCATCGTCTTGGCAACAGCTATGCCATCATCTGTGGCCTCATGTTTTCCCATGCAAAAGGGTCAACTGAACTGGAAGCATTTTCGCGGGAAATGACGGATCGGATCTCCGCACTCGCACACGCGCAGACCTTGTTTAACGATGGCCAAGCCTCTTGTCGGCTCGATGCGCTCATACCCGCGCTGGTCGACCCCTTTCGGCGCGACAATTGCGAAGTCCATGTCGATATAGATGCACCCAACCCGATCAGCCAGTCAGCAGCCGATACTATCGCCCTCGTTGTCGGAGAGCTGTCGGTCAATTCGACGAAACATGGCGCATTTGCACATGGCGGCACAATCAACATCAGGGTCCGCAATACAGAGACTATACAGGTCGAGTGGGAAGAAGAATGTGTGCAGGACGTACGCGACCATTCGCGGAGGGGCGGACAAGGCCTCACATTAATGGATCGCATAACGCAGGCACGGCGCGGCTCGTTCGACATGGCATGGAGGCAGAGCGGGCTAACAGCCTTATTGACCCTTCCTAACGCCTAAGCAGCGCGCGCGATTATGCCGCGTGTGGACATTTCCCGCGCCCCCCCCTACATGCGCTGCCTATGAGCAAGTTCGCCAAAATGCACGGCCTTGGCAATGATTTCGTGGTCATCGACGGGAGGGAAGGTCCGGTCGATATCAGCGCGCCGCGCGCGCGCGCCATTGCCGACCGGCACACCGGCATCGGCTGTGATCAGCTCATTCTCGTGGGTACGTCTGGCAAGGCCGACGTCTCAATGCGCATCTTCAACGCCGATGGCTCTGAGGTGGAAGCCTGCGGCAACGCCACCCGCTGTATTCCGCTGTTTCTGGGCCGCGATGTGACGATCGAGACGAAGGCCGGGCTGCTCGATGCGCGGCTTGCAGGCGATGGCGCCAGCGTCGATATGGGCGCGCCCCGATTTGAGTGGGACGCGATACCGCTTGCCTATGCGATGGACACATACTCCATGCCCACAAGCTGGGAGGACCTCCCCGCGCCCGCCGCCGTCAATGTCGGCAACCCGCATGTGATCTTCTTCGTCGATGATCTGGTGTCGGTCGAGACGGACCGCCTCGGACCCCTGATCGAGCATGATCCGCTGTTTCCGGCGCGCATCAACGTAAACTTCGCGCAAATATTGAGCGATCAGCATATCCGTCTCATCGTGTGGGAGCGCGGCGCAGGGCTGACGCAGGCCTGCGGCACCGGCGCCTGCGCCACAGCGGTTGCGGCGATCAGGCAGGGGCTGGCAACTGGCCCAGTCACGGTGTCTCTGCCCGGCGGCGACCTTGAGATCGACTGGCGCGCCGGTGGCCACATCCAGATGACCGGCCCCGCCACGTTCGTTTTCTCTGGCGAGGCAGACTGGGAAAGGTTCTGATGACCGCACCAGAGGTCATCACCTTCGGCTGTCGCCTCAACATCGCTGAAAGCGAGGCGATGCGCGGCCTTGCGGGCGATGACACGAACCTCATCATCGTCAACAGCTGTGTCGTGACTGGCGAGGCGGTGCGCCAGGCGCGGCAGGCAATCCGGCGGGCGAAGCGGGCGCGCCCAGACGCGCGCATTGTCGTCACTGGCTGCGCGGCGCAAACCGACCCTGCCCTCTTCGCCGCCATGCCTGAGGTCGACCGCGTAATTGGCAATGCCGAGAAGATGGAGCCGCGCTCCTTTGCGCCCACCCCCGAAAAGGTCCGCGTCTCAGACATCATGGCGGTGCGCGAAACCGCCCCGCACCTCATTTCGAGCTTTTCAGACCATGCCCGCGCTTTCGTGGAGGTGCAAAATGGCTGCGATCATCGCTGCACCTTCTGCATCATCCCCTTTGGCCGGGGCAACAGCCGCTCCGTTCCCGCAGGCGCCGTGATCGAGCGGATCAGCGCGCTGGTTGACGAGGGCTACAGGGAAGTGGTGCTCACCGGCGTCGATGTGACGAGCTATGGCGCGGACCTGCCCGGCAACCCCACATTGGGGAGCCTCGTCGAGCGCATCCTCGCCCGCGTCCCCGCCCTGCCCCGCCTGCGCCTCTCCTCCATCGACAGCGTGGAGATAGACGAGCGGCTGATTACGCTGCTCACGCAAGAGCCGCGCGTGATGCCGCATGTGCACCTCTCGCTGCAATCGGGCGACAACATGATACTGAAACGCATGAAGCGCCGCCACGATCGCGCCGAAGCCGTTCGCATTGTCGAGCGGCTGCTCTCCGCGCGTCCAGAGATCAGCATCGGCGCGGACATCATTGCCGGATTCCCGACCGAGACGGACGCGATGTTCGCCAACAGCCTCGCGCTGGTGAAAGAGTGCCAGATCGTCCACGGCCACATCTTCCCCTATTCCCCGCGCACCGGCACCCCCGCCGCCTTGATGCCGCAGGTCGAGCGCGCAACGATCAAAGCGCGTGCCGCCCGGTTGCGCGAGGCCTGCGCCGACAATCGCGCCCGTTGGCTCGGCTCGCTGGTCGGCACGACGCAGAATGTGCTGGCCGAGGGTGACGGCACATCGGGCCACGCTGAAAATTTCGCACCCGTGCGCCTCACCACCCCGCACCCGCGCGGCAAAATCGTAACAACGCGCGTCATCGGGGTTGAGAATGGCACTCTTATCGCGCAAGAGATTGCTGCATGAGCGAAACTCCTCCCAAAAGCTGGCGCGAAAAGCTGTTCGGCGGCCTCAAGCGCACGTCGGAAAAGCTGGGCGAAAACCTCACCGGCCTTTTTGCCAAGCCGCTGGATGCGCAGACGCTGGACGAGATTGAGGAGGCGCTGATCGTCTCGGACCTCGGCCCCGCGATGGCGATGCGCATCCGTGATCGGCTGGAGGACACCCGCCACAGTCGACCGATAACGGAAGAATATGTGCGCGAGGTGATCGCCGACGAGGTGGAGAAGGTGCTGAAACCAGTGGCCAAGCCGCTGGAGTTCAAGGCCGCCCGTCCGCAGGTCATCCTCGTTATAGGTGTCAACGGCTCTGGCAAGACCACGACCATCGCGAAGCTCGCCAAGCGCTTTCAGGAGCAGGGGCGCAGCGTGATGCTGGCCGCTGGCGACACGTTCCGCGCCGCCGCTATTGGGCAACTGAAGGTCTGGGCTGAGCGCATCGGGGTGCCTATCGTCTCTGGCAAGGAGGGTGGCGATGCGGCGGGCCTCGCCTTTTCTGCCGTGCAACAGGCGACCGAGCAGGGCATAGACATACTGATTGTCGACACAGCAGGCCGCTTGCAGAACCGCACAGAGCTGATGGACGAGCTGGCCAAAATCCGCCGTGTCTTAGGCAGGCTGGACCCCGCCTCCCCGCATGATGTGGTGCTGGTGCTGGATGCAACATCGGGCAACAATGTCCTCTCTCAGATTGAGGTGTTCCGCGATGTCGCGCAGGTGACGGGCCTCGTGATGACCAAGCTCGATGGCACCGCGCGCGGCGGCATGCTGGTGGCGGCGGCCGAGAAATACGGCCTGCCCATTCACGCCATCGGCGTCGGAGAAACCATTGATGACCTGAGGCCGTTTGATCCGGCAGACATGGCAAGAGCCATAGCAGGAAGCGCCTATGCCTGAAGCTACACCGACCAAGCCCGCCCACAATCCCAATCTTTCGCTTGCGCTGGATTTTGGGCCGTTGCTGGTCTTCTTTCTGGGCTACAAGTTTCTGGGCATGGTCGCCGGCACGGCGGCCTTCATGGTCGCGATCAGCCTCGCCGTGCTTGTTTCCAAGGTCAAGCTGGGCAAGGTCTCGCCCATGCTCTGGCTTTCCGCCGTCCTGGTGGTGTTCTTCGGTGGGCTGACGATCTGGTTCAACGATCAGCGCTTCATTCAGATCAAGCCGACGATCATCTACAGCTTCTTCGCATTGATGCTGCTCGGCGGGCTGGCGCGGGGCAAGCCGCTGCTCAAGTATCTGCTGCAGGCGGCTTACGACGGCCTCAGCGAGGAAGGCTGGGCCAAGCTTTCGCGCAACTGGGCGATCTTCTTCATCGTCATGGCCGTCGCGAACGAGATCATGCGCGCCAGCCTCAGCTTCGACAGTTGGCTGTCGCTCAAGGTCTGGGGCGTGACGATCGTCTCGTTTCTGTTCGCCGCAGCGAATGTGCCGATGCTGTTGAAGCATGGGCTGGTGCTGGACAAGAGCGCACCCGCCGAGGCCGAAAAGGCCATCGCGCAAGGCGAGCCGCCGCAGGGGTGACGCTCACCCGCTGCGGCGCGCTGCTCCAGCTTTACGCCGCGGCTTTCAGCTTCAACCGATAGGCATGCAGCAACGGCTCGGTGTATCCTGATGGCTGCTCGATGCCCTTGAACACGAGGTCGCGCGCCGCCCCGTAGGCAAGGCTGGTGGCCTCATTTCCTGACATCGGCCGATACAGCGGATCGCCTGCATTCTGCGCATCGACCTTCTTGGCCATGCGCGCGAACGCGGCGTCAATGTCGGCCGCGCTCACCACGCCGTGAAGCAGCCAGTTCGCCATATGCTGCGAGCTGATGCGCAACGTCGCGCGGTCTTCCATCAGGCCGATGTCGTTGATGTCCGGCACCTTGGAGCAGCCTACGCCCTGATCGACCCAGCGCACGACATAGCCCAATATGCCCTGCGCATTGTTGTCCAGCTCGGCGCGGATTTCCTCGTCTGACCAGTTTACGCCCGCCGCGACCGGGATGCTGAGCAGCGGATCGAGACCCGTCACGCCCTCGGCCTTGCGCTCGGCCTGGCGGGCAAACACATCGACGGCGTGATAATGCGTCGAGTGCAGCACGGCGGCGGTGGGAGACGGCACCCAGGCGGTGTTCGCCCCGGTCTTTGGGTGACCGATTTTCTGATCCAGCATGTCCGCCATCCGGTCCGGCGCGGCCCACATGCCTTTCCCGATCTGCGCCTTGCCCGAAAGCCCGCAGGCAAGGCCGATCTGCACATTGCGATCCTCATAGGCCATGATCCAGCTAGAGGTCTTCATGTCGCCCTTGCGGATCATCGGCCCGGCGCGCATGCTGGTGTGCATCTCGTCGCCGGTGCGATCAAGGAAGCCGGTGTTGATGAACATGATGCGATGCTTCACCGCCTCGATACAGGCGGCAAGGTTGGCGGAGGTGCGGCGTTCCTCGTCCATCACGCCGATCTTCAGCGTATGGCGCGCTAGCCCAAGCATGTCCTCGATCGCGTCGAACAGACGGTTGGCGAACGCGGCCTCCTCCGGCCCGTGCATCTTGGGCTTGACGATATAGACGCTGCCCGTGCGGCTGTTTTTGTATGCGCCAGTGCCGTTGAGGTCATGCAGCGCGATCATCGAGGTGACGATGCCGTCGATGATCCCTTCCGGCGCTTCGCTGCCATCGGGCAGGAGCACGGCGGGCGTGGTCATCAGATGGCCCACATTGCGCACGAACAGCAGGCTGCGGCCCGGCAGGGTGAAGGTGCTGCCATCCGCAGCGGTGTAGGCGCGGTCCGTATTCATGCGCCGCGTCATCATCGCGCCATTCTTCTCGAACGTGTCCTCCAGATCACCCTTCATCAGGCCCAGCCAGTTGGAATAGGCCAGCGTCTTGTCTTCGCCATCGACAGCGGCGACCGAGTCCTCAAGGTCGCAGATCGTGGTGAGTGCGGATTCGAGGATCACATCGGCAACTCCCACCGGATCGCTCGCGCCGATGGGGTGGTTGCGGTCCACCACCACTTCGATGTGGAGGCCATTGTGCTTGAACAGAAAGCCCTTCTCGGAGCGGGCGCATGGTGGCGCGCCCTCCTCACCGCTCAGCGCCTTTTCCCAACCCGGCACGGCGCTGTTCAGGAAATTGCGCGCCCAGGCGATGACCTGCGCCCCCCGCTCGGCGTCATAGCCTTTGCCCTGGGCACTGCCGGGGATTGCGTCCGTGCCATACAGCGCGTCGTACAAGCTGCCCCAGCGAGCGTTGGCTGCGTTAAGCAGGAAGCGCGCGTTCAGGATCGGCACGACGAGCTGAGGACCCGCCATGGTGGCGAGTTCGTCGTCAATATTGGCGCTCGTCACCTCGAACGGCGCGGGTTCTGGCACCAGATACCCGATCTCGCGCAGGAAGGCCTGATACTCGGTCTGATCCAGCGGCTTTCCCGCGCGGGCCAGATGCCACGCGTCAATCTTAGCCTGTAAATCCTCGCGCTTCGCCAGCAGCGCCGCATTCTCCGGCGCGAAACGGGCAAGAATGTCCGCCATGCCCGCCCAAAATCCTTCCGGCGCCAGACCAGTACCCGGCAGCGCCTTCTGCTCGATGAAGTCGGCCAATTCCTGTGCTATCTGCAACCCTGCGCGCGTGGTCATCGCCGTCATCATACTTCCTCCTGATATAGCTAGTTTACCGCCTACCGCGTTGTGCGAAAGTGCGGTAGTAGGAAATAATTTAACGCACCCTATCCAATGAGTTAACAATGTTCGATCCTGACTATGAGCTGTTTCTTTCCATCATAGAGGCAGGGACCATATCGGCCGCTGCCCGTGCGCGCGGGCTCACCACGGCGGCAGTGTCAAAGTGCCTGGCACGCCTGGAGCAGCGTCTCTCGGCACGCCTCGTCAATCGTACGACACGGCGCCTAGCCCTTACCCCTGCCGGGCAGGACCTGTATGAAACCCTCTTGCCGCTGCGTTCTTCGCTTGCGGCGGTCGAAGAGCGGATCAGCGGAAGGCATGAACTGATCAGGGGCGATCTGCGCCTTACCGCGCCGACATCGTTTGGCCGTATGCACCTTGCACCCTGTCTGGCCCGCTTTACCGAGGCCTATCCCGACATAGAATTGACGATAGACCTTTCCGACAGCTTCGTCGATTTACTGACCAGCCCCTATGATGCTGCCATCCGAATTGCGGTAGATGTCGGGTCCGGACTGATCGGCCACAGGCTGATGGGCAGCCGCCGCGTGTTGTGCGCGTCGCCCGCTTATCTTGCGCGGATGGGGCAACCGGAAAGCCTTGCCGATCTGGAGCGCCACGTCTTGCTTGCAGCCGAGGGGCAACTGCCCTGGCAGATCGAAGGACCAGAGGGACAGATTGCCTTTCATGGACGCAGCGCCGTCAAAACTAACTCCAGCGAAGTGGCGCGCGAGTTGGCGACCGGGGGGTGCGGAATCGCATTGCGTTCGCTCTGGGATGTAGCAGAACTGCTGGATTGCGGAAAACTGGTGCAAGTCCTGCCGCACTACGAAGGAGCGCGACAAGCGGCCATCTATCTAGTCCATGCCCCTACGCCCCACATATCCGCCAACATCCGCGCTTTGCTTGCCCATCTGCGGGAGCAGTTCGGCGACATAGAAGATATGGAATACAAAGCCGAGAGCACGTTGAGTGCATGACAACACCATAAACCGTGAGATGACTATCCCACAGAGGCCATGCGCTTCCCGTAACCTGTATAGATGTCAGTGTGTGCTAACCCGCATGATATGCTCATAGATCGCCTTGTGCAGTGGCGCCTCAAACATGCACCCGGCCTCTGAGCCTTTGGTCCACATAACCGTGGCGCGGCGACCGTCAAAGCCTGAGAACATTACCCAAATCGTCATGCCCGGCTTGAGATTGACGAAGCTGTGCAGGCGAAAGCCGGTCTCAGAAAGATTGGAGACGCGGCTGGTGAACCAGGTCTCGCCCGGCCTGCGCAGCTTGACGCCGATCAGCACCGTGTGGCGCGCCTTGCGGGGCGCATCCTCAGGGCTGAGTGATGTCTGGTCGATATAGGTCATCGCTGGCTCGCGCATCCTCCAATGGGCTGCTATCGCAGATCAGCGTAAGCATTTCGTTAAGAGATGCGCGAACAAGACCTTTCTTCCATGACCGTCGATCACAAAAAAAGGGAGGCCGAAGCCTCCCTCTCATCCGTGATGCGGCAGGAGGCTCAAGCCTCCCAAACCGTCATCAGAAGTTGTAATAGCGCTCGTTGCCAACGAAGCCGAGCTTCGTTACCTTTGACGCCTTGATGATCGCGAGAACCTCGTCCACCGTCACATAGCGGGTCTGACGATCCGGCTCGAACTGAAGCTCCGGCTCAACCGGCAGCGCCATCGCCGCGCGCAGATACTGGCGCAGAGTCAGCTTGTCGATCGGGCTGCCGTTCCAGGTGATGGTTCCGGCGGCATCAATCGCAACCTTGTTCTTGACCGAGTCAATCACATCTGGCGGCGGCGGGTTGTTATTATTGGGAAGGTCGATCTTCACCGCGTGGGTCTGGATCGGAATGGTGATGATGAACATGATGAGGAGCACGAGCATGACGTCGATCAACGGCGTCGTGTTCATATCCATCATCGGCTCACCATCGTCTGAACCGGCACTCATAGCCATGGGAAATACTCCTGCAAACGCTTAGAGACGCTGAACGCGGATAGAACCCGGATCAGGCTGGGATATGAAGCCCACCTTCGGGAAACCGGCCAACTGCATGGTATAGATGGTGCCGCCAATGCAGCGCCAAGGCGTGTTGATATCGCCACGGATATGCACTTCCGGCAGATCTTCCGCCGTCATATTGGCAATACCCCCGGCCTTCTCAATGTCCTTCTTGAGCTTGGCGACCGCGCGATTGAGCAGCTCATCCGAATTGACCTTCGTCATGTTCCAGTACACCTGGCATGAACCGTCAGCCCCAGAGTTAATGGAGAGGGAAACATTCTCCGGCTTGGTCGTCGTCGGTTCAAACGGCACCTTGGGCAAATTCAGCTCAATCGTCTGGACCACGACCGGCACCGCGATCAGGAAGATGATGAGCAGCACCAGCATGACGTCGACAAGCGGGGTCGTGTTGATGTCGGCCATCGGCTTGTCATCGCCGCCGCCAGATCCAGCACTAATTGCCATCGATCAGTATCCTACTTTTCGTATCATTCTCATGGGCTTGATAAAGCCCGGTGCGAGCCGGTGGCTGTCTCCCCGCAAGGGGAAACAACCACCCGGCAATCAGGTCAGGCCTTGGTCGGAGCAGCAGCCGGACGCGCAGCGGCGGTCGGCGCGGCAGCAACGGTCGGGCGAACCTGACCGTTGGACATCAGATAGCCCAGCAGATCGACCGAGAAACCGTTAAGGTCCTTGGCGATCGCCTTGTTGCGGCTCTGCAGCCAGTTGAACGCAAGCACCGCAGGCACCGCGACGACGAGGCCGAGCGCGGTCATGATGAGTGCTTCACCAACCGGACCGGCAACCGCGTCGATCGACGCCTGACCGGAAGAACCGATCTTGATCAGTGCGCGATAGATACCGACCACCGTGCCGAACAGGCCGACGAACGGTGCAGTCGCGCCAACAGTTGCGAGAAACGCGAGACCACCGCTCAACTTGGTGTTGATCGCAGCTTCCGAGCGATCCAGCGAACCATGCATCCAGTCATGCGCCTCGACCGGATCGGTCAGCTTGCTGTGCTGCTCCTGAGCGGCGAGGCCATCATCGACGAGCTGCTTGTAGGCAGTGTTCTTCTCCAGCTTGCCAGCGGCCTCCTTGAGGCTGGCGGCGCGCCAGAAGGTCTGCTTCACCTTCTTGCCCTGGCTGATGATCTTCTGCTGCTCGATCAGCTTGGTGAACAGGATGTAGAAGGAGAAAATCGACATACCCACCAGAATGACGAACGTGGACTGAGCAATGATACCGCCCTCTTCGAGCGCGGCCTTCAGACCATATGGATTTTCCTGCGCGGCCCCAGCGGCAGCGGCTGCAATAGAAATGAACATTGTTAGCTACTTCCCTCTCAAAATATAATGCCAAAGAAGATGGGCGGCGATGGCCAAACCGGCTTCAACCGCCCTTCAAATAAACCTTATTCCGGTATCCGCCATACAAACCGGCTAGACCAGCTATCGGACATGGGGTTGCCATCCGATCCCGTAGCAGGCTTGAAGCGGCCACGGCGCGTCACAAGCTGACAGGCCGTTGCGTCAAGATCGGAATGACCGCTCGATGAAGTAACCGAGCAATTCGCGACCCTGCCGTCCACTCCCACATCAAGCCTCAGGCCGACAACGCCGGAGCGGCCCTCGCGCAGAGCGCGACTGGGATAATCGTCAGACGTCACCCAGTCACCGGGTTTACCCTTAGGCGTTGCCCGCGCGACAGGACGCGGGGGAGCTGGAGCCGGCGTCGGGACAGATATGACCGGCGCAGGCGGCGGCGGTGTCGCCACACTCGTAACCTGCGGGGCGGGCGCGGGAGTCTGCACTATGGCAGGTGGCGCAACGACAGGCGGTGGTGGCACATCCGCCGGCTTGGGCGGAGGTGGCGGCGGTTCGTCTGGCGGCGGCGGCTCATCCTTGACGTCGATCACGTTCAGCTGTTCTGCGGCTTTCTTGACATATTTCATGCCAAGTCCGGTAACGAAAGCATATCCGAGAACAACGTGAATCAAGGCGACGATAATAATCGAGATTGTTCTACTCGATGCCTCCGAGTGATCTGCGTAGGCCATTCAGCAACGACACTCCTTAACTCAACTTGTAATTAAAACTGCGACACTCAGATAAGGGGCACAAAGCACATGCGCGCACATGCCTCAAGCCCCACCCCCTTGTTTACTATTATTCCTCCGCTTCCTATCGTGGCATACGGACGGAAGCAAACGCTTTGTGCGCCTTTGCGCAGCGACAGATTGAGAATTTGTGACTACCGGCTGCAAAGGCCTGTACAGAACGGATCGAAAGCAGATTACATGGCGACTGACCATGCCAGATTACATACCACCCGAATTGGACGCAAGCTTATGAAAATAATCAGATTTATGTCCATATTGGTGGCTTTTTCTCTCCCTTCTCAGGCACCGGGCAAGGCCAAGGCTCCGGCGGCGGCTATGGTGTCATATGCAGACGTGGCAGACCTCGCGACCGAGGCACCCATCATTGCCAAGGCGCGAATAGCAAGCGTGAAAAGTGTGGAAATCAAGGGCGATACTCCCTCCCTCCCAACCCGAAGTTACCACAACATTACGGTCAGGATCGATTCGCTGATTCGCGGCGAGGGCGGCCTCGCCCCGCGTGTGAGCTTTCTCGCAGTCGCAGGTTCACAGCGCCCGCGCAGTGGAACAACCGTTCTGCTGTATGCAAGGCCAGGCAAGCAATCAAACCACGTACAGCTTATATCGCTACATGCGCTCCAGCCATGGAGTGTCGAACTGGAAACCGTTACCCGCGCTGTCACAAGCGAGGTTCTGAGCGCCAACCCCGCCCCCGCCATACTCGCCGTGGGAGACGCATTTCATGTACCCGGCACGGTCGAGGGCGAGAGCGAGACACAAATATTCCTGAAAACCACAACCGGCGCGCCCGTTTCGCTCTCGATCGTCCATCGCCCCGCCGAAGCGACGCGATGGGGCGTCTCGCTTGGCGAGATCGTAGACGACGCGGCCGTTCCTCCTGCGCGCAACACGCTGCTCTGGTATCGCCTGGCCTGCGGCTTGCCTGACACATTGCCAGCCAGCTCAACACGCGGACTTGCCGTCCTCGATGCAGAGGCAACGCGACGGGACTACAGATTCGTAATGGAAAGCCTTGGCAGGTGCGGCCGCACATTGTAGCTGGCCTTGGCAGTTGGATTTGAAACGGGATGACGATGCAGGATCAACGACCGATGCGCGTGGCGCTGGTGGGGCTGGGCACGGTGGGCACCGGGGTGATCCGCCTTCTGGATGCGAACAGAGAGCTGATCGCCCGCCGCGCGGGTCGTCCTATAGAGGTGCGCGCGGTCAACGCGCGGGATCGCAGCCGGGATCGCGGCGTCGATATAGCCCGGTTCGACTGGGCAGATGACATGATGGAGCTGGCCCGGCGCGACGACATAGACGTGGTGGTGGAGTTGATCGGCGGGTCCGACGGCCCTGCCCTCGCCCTTGCGCGCGCGGTACTGAGCGCTGGCAAGCCGCTTGTTACCGCCAACAAGGCGATGCTGGCGCATCATGGCCTTTCGCTGGCCAAGCTGGCCGAACAATCCGGCATACCGCTCAAATATGAGGCGGCGGTGGCGGGCGGTATCCCAGTTATCAAGGGGCTGAGAGAGGGGGCTGCGGCCAACGAGATCAGCAGCGTCTATGGCATATTGAACGGCACCTGCAATTACATCCTCACCACGATGGAGCGTGAGGGGCGCGATTTCAACGAGGTGCTGAAGGAAGCGCAGGAACTGGGCTATGCCGAAGCGGACCCCAGCTTTGACGCGGACGGCATCGATGCCGCGCACAAGCTCTCGATCCTCGCCAGCCTCGCGTTTGGCACGCAGATTGACTTTGGCGCGGTGGATATCGGCGGCATCCGCAGCGTCTCTGCGGCAGACATCCGCGAGGCGGCGGCGCTGGGCTATCGTATTCGCCTGGTCGGCGTGGCGGAAAATCGTGCGGATGGCCTGTTCCAGCGTGTGCATGCGGTGCTGGTGCCAATGCATCATCCCCTCGCGAGTGTAGAAGGGTCTTTGAACGCCGTGCTGGCCGAGGGCAATTTTGTCGGCAGCCTGTTCTTCTCTGGCCGGGGGGCGGGCGAAGGGCCGACCGCGTCTGCCGTGGTGGCAGACCTTATCGACATCGCCCGCGATGAATATGGCGATCCCTTCGCCATGCAGGTGGAGCAACTCGCCAAACGCCCCAAAGCAAACAGCGGCGATACTATCGGCCGTGTCTATCTGCGTTTTCTGGTGCAGGACAAGCCCGGCGTGCTGGCCGAAATCGCCGCCGCCATGCGCGATGCCGGCGTGTCCATCGAAAGCGTGATCCAGCGGGGCGCTCACGAGGACGGCGCCGTTCTCCTCGTCGTGGTCACGCATGACACTGCCGAACGCGCAATCCGCGAGACTCTTGATCAATTGGCTGGCTCAGATAACCTTATCGCTGAGCCAGTGGTGATGCCGATATTGGGTTAGGGGCTGTGGGGATTCAGTTCAGATGGAGCCGAAAAGGGGGATTTTCGAGCATCGGAGCGCAGCGTACTCAAAGGTACGTGAGCACCGAAGCGCAGAAAATAGCGCTTTGCAGGCCCATATGGGCTGAATCCCAACAGCCCCTAGGCCGCGCTCCTAAAAGCCCTTCCCAAAGAAGGCATCTATGTTGAACCATAGCTCATCAGCAGTCCCTATCGCCGGGTTCCATGCTGCCATGACATCATAGCTATGGCCATCTTTATGCACGAGTGACTGGTTTCTTAGCTCCAGCCCCAATGCCTGTAGCATCAGATATTCCTCTCGAACGCTTATGACAGCCCATGCCTGATCGGCGCTGCGCCCTGTACGCCCACCGGTTATCGCGTTGAGGGACTGCTTGATTACGCCGTCATGCGCCTTCGCACTTTTCTCGTCATTGGCTTTGGAAGCCGCATATCGCGCCATGAAATGGGCATCGAGATCGAGGTAATCCGTATCAAGACGTTTCCGCGCCAGTTCCAGCCCCTTGCCCCACTCCTGCGCCTGGAAGGCTTGGAGGACCGCTCCTTTCCAGTCACCGCCGTCCGCATAACCGCCGAATATTTTGGCATGACGGGCGCGCAAGCTAGCCATATCAACCGTCTCTCCGGCGCGCAGCTTCGCCACGTCTGCATCATAGGCCGCTTTGAAGGCGGGATCGACGGGCTTTAGAACAAGCGACGGTAGATCACTTGTTGCAGGCTTGTCATCCGCCAGTGCTACCGCGGGTGCAACGAGTAACGACAGACCAACAATCAATCCTGACACCAGCCTCATACATTCACCCCTCAATTCTTGTTCAGTCTGCCTGAGACCATATCCGCTACGGAATGACAACCAATACTATACTCGACAATTTCATCTTCTGCGCTTATCGCCCGCCAGTATCGTTTCGATGATTTGCCAGGAAAGAGAGAAAAAATGCAGCCCAGTTCGGTTCTCGACCGCGTATTGGTTTTGGAGATGGTCCGCGTGACCGAGGCAGCGGCTATCGCTGCGTCGCGGCTCATCGGACGGGGTGATGAAAAGGCCGCTGACGCTGCTGCTGTCGAGGCGATGCGCCTGGCCTTCAACGACCTCTATATGGACGGCACCGTCGTCATCGGCGAGGGTGAGCGCGACGAGGCGCCTATGCTCTATATCGGCGAGAAAGTGGGCAGCGCAATCGGAACGGGGCCACGAATCGACATCGCGCTCGATCCGCTTGAAGGGACTACGATCACTGCCAAGGCCGGGCCGAACGCGCTCGCCGTTCTTGCGATCTCGGAAGAAGGTGGTCTTCTGAACGCGCCGGATGTATATATGGACAAACTGGCAGTCGGCCCCGGCTACCCAGAAGGCATCATCGACCTCGCCAAAACCCCAACCGAGAATGTTAAGGCCGTTGCAGCGGCAAAGGGAGTATCGCCCAGCGAGATTATCGTCTGCGTGCTCGATCGCCCGCGCCACGAAAAGATCATCGCGGAGCTGCGCGCATTGGGATGCGGCATCATGCTGATTCCAGATGGCGATGTGGCTGGCGTGATCGCAACCACCAACCCCGAAACCACGATCGATATGTACATGGGCAGCGGCGGCGCGCCAGAGGGCGTGCTGGCCTGTGCGGCTCTGCGCTGCGTCGGCGGGCAGTTCAAGGGCCGCCTCCTGTTCCGCAACGATGATGAGAAAGCGCGTGCGCGCAAATGGGGCATCACCGATCTCGACAAGATCTACGACCTCAAGGAGCTGGCGATCGGCGATTGCATCTTCGCCGCAACGGGCGTGACCGACGGATCACTGTTGAAGGGCGTGAAGCGCCTGCCCGGAGGCCTGATGACCACCGATAGCGTCGTGATGCGCGCGTCCTCCGGCACGGTGCGCTGGATCAAGGGCGAGCATCACGCCGACCGCAAGGACAAGTAGGCGGTCATATTCCATTTAAGGCTATTGGAGGCGCTGGAAACGGCGCCCCTTATTTCTTGAGCCGGTATCCGGTTTTGAACATCCATCCTATCACGGCCATGCACAGCAGCACCAAAGCTGCTACAAACGTCAGGCTGATGCCAATGTCCACATCCCCCTTGCCGAAGAAGGTCCAGCGGAAGCCGCTGATGAGATAGATCACCGGGTTGAACAAGGTTATCGTCCGCCATGGTTCCGGCAGCATCGAGATGGAATAAAAGGCGCCACCGAGGAAGGTCATCGGCATGATGATGAGCATCGGAACGACCTGTAACTGCTCAAAACTCTGTGCCCAGATGCCAAGGATGAAGCCAAACATGCAGAAACTTATGGCAATCACCGCCATAAAAGCCAGCATCGCCAGCGGATATGCCACTGAGACATCGACAAAAAGATGCGCGGTGGCAAATATCACCAGACCGATCATCATCGATTTGCTCGCCGCAGCACCGACATAGGCGATCACTGTTTCGAGCGGTGAAAGCGGTGCGGAGAGCAACTCGTAAATCGTGCCGGTCCACTTGGGCATATAAATCCCGAAGCTGGCGTTAAAAATGCTTTCCTGAAACATCGAGAGCATGATGAGGCCAGGCACGATGAACGCGCCATAGTCTGTGCCATCGATCTCGGTCATCCGCGAGCCGATAGCCGAGCCGAAGACGATGAAATAGAGCGACGTGGTAATCACCGGCGTCATCAGGCTGGTCCAGATCGTGCGGCGGAAGCGGTGCAGCTCAAATATGTATATGGCGGCAATGCCGCGCCAGTTCATTCTGCCGCTCATGCGTCCGCTCCCTGTGTCGTCAGCGCATCGGCCGCATCCCCGGAGTGCACCAGCCCCACAAAAATATCCTCCAACGAGCTTTGTCGGGTCGAGAGGTCATGATAGCCGACACCAGCTTCGCCCAGAGCCGCCATCAGCGCCGGGACACTGCCTTGCCCCCCTCTCGCATCAAAGCGATAGTCGAGATCATGCTGGTCTTCGCTAATCGTCAAATCCCAAGAGCGTAAAGCCTCAGGAAGCGCAGCAAGAGGGGCGTTCAGATGCACCGTCAGCGTCTTGGTGCCCAGCTTGCGCATCAGCGCATCGTTCTCCTCGACCAGCAAGAGACGGCCCTTGGTGATGACGCCAACCCGGTCCGCCATTTCCTCCGCCTCCTCGATATAATGGGTGGTGAGGATGATCGTGACGCCTGTGTCACGCAAATGACGCACCATATTCCACATATCCTTGCGCAGCTCCACGTCCACACCGGCGGTCGGCTCGTCCAGAAACAGGATGCGCGGCTCGTGGGATAGCGCCTTGGCGATCATGACCCGGCGCTTCATTCCGCCAGACAGTTCCATGATCTTGGCATTGCGCTTGTCCCACAAGGACAGGTCTCGCAGCAGTTTTTCAATGTACACGTCGTTCCGCGCCTTGCCGAAAAGGCCTCGGCTAAAGCGCACGGTGTCGAGCACCGTCTCGAACGCATCGGTATGCAGCTCCTGCGGCACCAGGCCGATGTCAGTCCGGGTCTGACGATAATCGCTGATGATATCGCGACCGTTTACCAACACCTGCCCCACGCTGGGCGAAACGATGCCACAGATGATGCTGATGAGCGTGGTCTTGCCCGCACCATTCGGGCCGAGCAGCGCAAAAATCTCGCCTTCGCGAATGTCGAGATCCACCGAATGGAGCGCAACATGGCCAGAGGCATAGGACTTGCCCAAGCCAGAAACGGATATGATGGAATTCATGAAAAGGACACTCTCGGTCACACGCTATTGCGCTTCTGACATAATGTATTCGCAGCGCGTGACAAGGCAAGCCTGAGCCCGTAGAGCATATTCATGCGCCCCATCGCCAACATCCCAGCTTCGATCACGGGTCAGACATGGTGCTGGCGCGGGAACTATGCGGGTTCAGACGATGGCGCCTTCTCGCGCGACGATCTCGTTACGCAACTGTTGCTGGCACGGGGCTGTCCGCGAGAGGATCTGGAGATACAGCGAGCGCCTACGTTGCGGCATTTCATGCCTGACCCATCGCTCTTTCGCGATATGGACACAGCCGCCCGCCGCCTTGCCGATGCAATCGAACAGCAGGAAAAGGTCACTATTTTCGGCGATTATGACGTTGATGGCGCGAGCAGTGCGGCGCTGCTAATCTTGCTGCTGCGCGCGCTGGGGCTTGAGGCGGGTTATTATATTCCTGATCGGCTGATGGAGGGCTATGGCCCTTCCGGCACGGCGCTCGTGGCGCTTGCGCATGGGGGAGCGAACCTGATCGTCACGGTCGATTGCGGGGCGCAGGCATTCGAAGCGCTGGAGATGGCGCGGGCGGCAGGTGTTGACGTTATTGTCGTCGATCATCACCAGTGCGCCACGGCGCTGCCCCCTGCCCTTGCGCTGGTGAACCCCAACCGCCTTGATGAGAACGCTGAAGCAGCCGCGCATGGGCATCTGGCCGCCGTCGGCGTCGCTTTCCTGCTCGGCGCGGCGCTGGTGAGGGAACTGCGCACGCGCGGATATTTCTCCGCACGGACAGAGCCTGCATTGCTCGATCTGCTTGATCTGGTGGCCCTCGGAACGGTGGCGGACGTGGCGCAACTGCGCGGCCTCAACCGCGCCTTCGTGGCACAGGGGCTTAAAGTGATGGCGCGCCGGCGCAACCTCGGCCTTGCCACTCTTGCCTCAGTCAGCCGCCTGACACGCGCGCCGCTGTGCCATGACCTCGGCTTCGCGCTTGGCCCGCGCATCAATGCTGGCGGTCGGGTCGGCAAGTCCGATCTGGGAGTCCGCCTCCTTATTACGCAGGACGAGGAGGAAGCCCGCGCCATCGCGGCGGAACTGGATCGGCTCAACGAAGAGCGCCGCGCCATCGAGGCTAGCGTGCAAGAGCAGGCAACACACCTGGCCGAGCACCAAGGCAACCGCTCCGTGCTGCTGGTCAGCGGCGAGGGCTGGCATCCCGGTGTCATCGGGATAGTAGCCGGGCGGCTCAAGGAAAAATTCGCCAGACCAGCCATAGTCATTGCCACCGATGAAGCGGGAACCGGCAAGGGCTCAGGTCGCTCGATCACAGGCGTTGATCTTGGCGCTGCAATTCTGGCGGCGAAAGAACACGGCCTGCTGGTTGCGGGCGGCGGGCATGCAATGGCCGCAGGCTTGACCGTCACGCAAGGACGCATTGCGGAATTGCATGATTTTCTTGATGAGCATCTCAGCGCCAGCATAGCGCAGGCAGGGGCTGAGCGCTCCCTGCCCGTCGATTGCCTGCTTAGCCCGCGCGGTCTCAGCCCCCAGCTCGTCAACGATATGGAAGCGGCCGGGCCATTCGGCGTGGGCTGGCCCGCCCCCCGCATAGCCACCGGGCCGATGCGGATTATCAAGGCTGATGTCGTCGGCAGCGGCGGCCATGTCCGCCTGATCCTGTCAGGGCAGGATGGTGCATCGCTCAAGGCAGTCGCTTTCCGTCAGGCTGATACACTGTTGGGGCAGCAACTGCTGGGCGGATCGAAGGGGCGCACGCTCTGGCTTGCCGGGCGTATAAAAACAGACGAGTGGGGTGGCGCCAAAAGTGCGGAGCTGCATATTGAAGACGCCGCATGGGCCGAATAATCCGGCTACGTTAAAATAGTCCGCTATCCGGCTTGACCCGGCGGCGGCTTCCCCCTAATGCCGCCCTCGCCTCGGAACGAGCAGTTGCTTCGGCACCGGCATGGCCCCTTCGTCTAGCGGTTAGGACGCGGCCCTTTCACGGCTGAAACACGGGTTCGATTCCCGTAGGGGTCACCAGTTGAGCAATTTTATTGTATTGACTTTAAACTGTAAAATATACTCAGTCCAAAACGGCACCACCCTTTTTCCCACATTTTTGTATAGGCCCGTAGGGATTATGTTGGACCTGAACGGCATAACTCCGTTTCCATGATTGCATTGACTGC
The DNA here is from genome assembly GCF_004122115.1 of Sphingobium fluviale. GTDB lineage: Bacteria > Pseudomonadota > Alphaproteobacteria > Sphingomonadales > Sphingomonadaceae > Sphingobium > Sphingobium fluviale. The sequence goes on along the minus strand of NZ_SBKP01000015.1, from coordinate 966 downwards.
TTATTGTTTTTGATGTGAGCAACATGGGATATCATTGCCAGTAATATTTTGGCCTTTCAGCCTCGCCTGAATCAAAAATAAAATAAATTTTTAATTATATTTGATTAATTTTACGAATTAATTCACTGTCTCTAGTTATAGTAGCAAGGGCTCGAATAACGACGAATAATATTATCGCGATAATACTTCGCAAGCGCCAGCTAAATAACGCCATCGCTTCAGCCCCTGTCGGAAGTGTCCTCGGAGATACCTAGCGCATTCATACATTGCACAGTGGCTGGGCACCCACTGCTCTAGTCTAAACTGCTTTTCAGCACATTGAATAGCGTTATATCAAGGAAGCGCTTCCAGGCGCCACGAAAAAGCTAGTCGGTGTAAGCAATATATTTTGGACTTTTGTGATCAGAGCGCCATTGCGCTCACTTTCGATCCGGCGTGTTATCCATTCCGGGTCGGTGACGAACTTGCCCCACTTTTCATCGCGTTCGGTAAGATCAGTCCATTCAAGCAGATAGTAGAGACTATTGCTCGATGGACCCACCAAGCAATTCCAGAAGCCAAGCGGACGAACGCCCAGCCGTTCCCAGATGCTAAGAGTTACGTCTGTAAAGCGACGGTGGAGGTCGCCCAGCCGCCCAGGCATTGCCTCATAGATACGTAGCTCATGTAACATTCCTATATTCCCTTATACCATAAGTGGGATGGCCGCAGGCGTAGACCGGTGTATCTTGCCGGTTACGATCTGGTGCATGGGTGTCCGAAGATATCTCTGCCACAGATTGCAGTGCGACCAATTGAGCGCGCCTTTGGCTTGAAAGATAATAGCGCGTGCCGCTCAGAGTTTTTCTGTGAGTTCCGGGACGATCTTGAAGAGATCCCCGACGAGGCCGATGTCGGCTACCTGGAAGATGGGAGCATCCTCGTCCTTGTTGATGGCGATGATGGTTTTGCTGTCCTTCATGCCGG
>NZ_SBKP01000014.1 GCF_004122115.1 Sphingobium fluviale | reverse complement strand
TGCCCAGCAGGCAAAACCCAAAAAGGAGAAAGCACTATCTTGACCCACAGGAATTAATCGAAACATAATCACAAGACGGGTCACTTCTCAGTGAAAACACCGGGTCAACTCTCAATGAAAATCAACAGCCTGCCACCTTTCCTTGCGGAACTGAAACAGGATTTTCCCCGTGCAATGCTGGAGATCGAGATCGATCTGTCACACAGTATGCTGCAAAAACTGCTCAGTGCGGATTGCGATATGATCGCGATAGCTGGACCAGTCGCCAATCCTAATGTGGAGACAGCTCACATCGGCGAGATTGAGCTGATTTGGGTGACCAGCCCCGTAGTGGCGACGCGGATCGCACATGGGGCGGCACAGCAACTTGTATGGCTGCTTCACCGCCATTCCCCCGTTCATGGCCTTGCGCTCGCTAGTCTTGCGGAGGCGGGGTGTGCGGGGGTGCTGGCCGAAACCGCCTATAACAGTTGCAACAATGTCCGCGCGCTTGCCGACATCCTCGTCGCGGATGGAGGTATTGGCTTCCTCCCAGAACCTATGGTGCGCGATCATGTCGCGGCTGGTAGGCTAGTCCTACTGAAGAAACTCCCTAACAGGACGATGGAATTCCACGTGGCGATCCGCACTCAGGAACGCGATCCGCTTGTTCGCGCTATTTTTGAGCGCGCGGCAATGCTGCAAATCAACTAGCCGCTGGCGAACGTTCTTTCTCTGCACGCACTTCCCTCCAGCTCGCCTGTCAGTGGGGAATATATCATGCGTAGCGAATGCTGGAAATTGGTGAGGCCCATTCTCAGCGCATAGCAAATCTGGCATATTGTAGGACAGATACCTCTTGGTGCGTTTGCTACCTAATACCGGAAAAATCCACGATAGATGTGCTCGGAAACAGGAAATTGGCTCTCCATCGGGAACGGGCGACGTCCGCTTTCGCATTTCTGGCACCCATATGCTTCCAGTCAGGACCGTCTGAACGAGGCGACAATATATTGGAGATAACCTCAGTGGCATTCTTTCGCTAAACCCTCTGTATACACGGCGTATACACAGATCAGCGGCGCCTGATCCCCACACCTATCCCACATCCCAAAAATGGCGTTTTTCTGCGGGTTTTATGGTGGGCGATGACGGGCTCGAACCGCCGACATTCTCGGTGTAAACGAGACGCTCTACCAACTGAGCTAATCGCCCGGTCCCGCCGCAGCGTAACAGGAGGCCGCTGCTATCTAGGGAAAAGTGGCGCCGGGTCAAGCCGTTTTCGCGATGGGTGTGCGGATCGTCTGGCGGCGGCTGGGCTGTTTGCCGGTCGCGCTCCGTCTTTCCCGCTCTTTCGCGCGTTATCGTTCGCTATCTGCCCTCCGCCACGCCCAGTGCGGATTGCAGATGCGCCCGGCTCTCTTGAAACCAGCGCGCCACCGCTTCCATGCCGGCATCGGACAAGGTGATGAAAATCCGGCGGCCATCCCTGGGATCGGCCTGTCGCTCCAGCAGGCCGCGGTCCGTCAGTTGCCGGATCCAGCGCAGCGCCGTCGTGGGCGGCACTGCGGCGGCAATGCACAGGCTGGAGACAGACACCTTGGTATCTTCGAGCCGGGCAGCCAACAGATCGAGCAATATGTCCCATGCGGGATCGGCAAACAGATCCTGCGCGACCAGATGATCGCGCAGCCGCCGCACGCGCAGCATCGCTCGCACCTGTTGGGCGCTGATCGGTTCGTAGCGCACTGCGCTGGTCTGCTCATCGGCCTGATAACGCCGGGCCGGAGATTTCAGCACCGCATCGCCAGCCTCGCCCCATGAGCGGAAATAGGCATCCTCAGGCGTGCGGTCCTGCACCAGCGCCTCGACCATCATGTTGAGGCGCAAAAGCTGATCGTTCAGCCGCTGGAAACGGTCTGCCTCCGCCTCGGTGCCGATATCATGCAGATGCTCTCCCCCGTTGTGATGCTCTGCCAATGCCGCGAAGGCGGCGACCATATCTTCCGCGCCAGGGTCACACAGGATGACGGCGCGGTCGCTGCGCAACAGGCCATGCACCCTGTCCAGCCCGGCGAGATCGGTCATGACAATCACCGCGATCTGCCCTGCCTCCGCCATGCTGCCCAGCCGCATCAGCAGCACTTCCGCATCGGCCTCATGCCCGGTGCAGCAGAGGATGACGGCATCGAGCGCGATTCTGCGCTCTATGTGGGCGAGGGCGGCGGAAAGCGGCACAGTATCGAGCACCCGCTTGCCGGTGGCATGGGCGAGGGCGGCAAGGCGCGCCGTGACAGCCTCACCCGACGCCATATCCCCGGTGCAGATCAGCACGGATTGCTGGCTAGCGCTCATCAATGAGCCGGCATCCGGCATCATGTTATGCAATGGCGCTGTTCGCCAGTTTTGTGCCGCTTCCAGCGGTATAGTCGCCTCCATACACTCCATTGTCAGCCCCTTTGGATGGATGATGTTGCGCGATCCCGATTCTTTGCACCATTATGGCGCAAAGCGCGCATATTGCCCGAATGTGTTGATCCAAAACGGAACAATGCGCCGAAATGCGGGTCGTTCTCGCTTCTCCCGCGCATGTGCGCAGAGGCACGGGGAGTGCAGGCAAATCCTGACCCGCCGGCATGTCCGCTCTCCGGCAATTCCCTCCAATTCGGAGTGAATTTTATAGGGCAGGGCAGGCAGGTCCGGTTCATTTCGCATCATTTCGGTCTGGTTGAGTGTTCTTTATATGTTCTCATTTTTCCCAAGTCCAGACGGAATTTTCTTTCCCCCATCGGGCGGAGACCGTAAGGGGGCGGCGATGCCGATGACCCGTCCCTCGCCTCATCCTCTCTGTTCTGCTCTGGATCGTTTCGATGCACAGTTGCGCGCGAGCGGCAGCGCGACGCTGTTGCTTGAGGAGTGGCTGGCCGAACGCGGAGGGGCAGGGCGCGCAACGCTGTCCGCGCATGTGCGCGCGGTCGTCGCGCCGCGAGAGGATGGTGCCATTCTGCACCGCCTTGCCGCCACGGACTGGGCGCAGATCAGCTATCGCCGGGTGTGGCTGGCCTGGGGCGGCAGGGTGATGTCCGTGGCGGAAAACTGGTATGTCGGTGCGCGGCTGGCAGAGGGCATGGTGGATGCGCTGGCCAGCGGCGCAACCCCGTTCGGCGCGGTGATCGCGCCGCTCTGCCCCACGCGCGAAACTTTCAGTACCGAGACTTTATGGGCCGGGCAGGAGGGGCGCCCGCCGCCCACGGTGCTGCGGCATCATGCGCTGGTGCGGTCGGGCGATGGCCTGCCTTTGTGCGAAGTACGCGAGGTCTATACCCGCAATATCCTGATTTAAACCTGTTTCACCGCGCGGGCACAGACGATCAGTTCATAGTTCGGGTCGTTATAGTCGATCTGGTCCGGCCTGATCTCGCGCGCGCCCAGCCCATGCAGGTTGGCGACGCAGGACAGCACATTGCCATAGGTCTGCACCTTCAGGTTCTCGCGCCCGAACACGTCGCCAAACAGGCGGCGCTTGGATTGTGAGGTGAAATGCCAATATTCGCCCCAGTCGTCCACGCCCTCGCGCCGCGCCACGCGCGACATGCCGTGCGATGTGGCAAGCACCACGCCACCGGGCTTCAGGATGCGGTGCAGCTCCCTGATACATTTGTCGATCTCGAAGATCATCTGCAGCGTCTGGGTGATGATGATGCAGTCAAACGTGTTGTCCGGAATGTGCGGTGCGTTGGTGAGGTCCGCGACGATGGTTGCCTTGGGATTGCCCTCGACATAGTTCAGCACATCAGGCTGGGTCACGCGGTCGCCACCGAACTTGATGGTATAGGCGGGGTCGCCCATCTCCAGCGTGCGGCCTTTCACATCGGCACTATGTTCGCCCAAAAACTGCTCGATATAATAGCGCTCGATGGTGAGCAGATCGCGATCCTTGCCGAAGATCGCGCTGATCGGATCGAGCCTGTCGAGGCTGCCGAAGGTGACGCTGCCCACCGGCACGGCCTGGAGGCCCAGCTTCCGCTGCGCCGCGCGGATACTGTCGCGCGTAGAGGCGGGCAACAGCGCCACGGCGACATCGCGCACCTTCTCACTGATTTTCGCTATGATTGGCACGTCAAAACCCCTTTGCACTCATAAACTGTCACCGTTTCATCCCACCGCCGCCAACCAGCACACGCCTATCATCGCACCATGCAGCCAGCTCACCCGGTCCTTCAGGGCGAACACGACCGGATCGTCATGCAGCGCGCCGCGATGCGCCTTCACCCAGATGCGGATCAGCCACGAACCCAGCACCAGCGGCACGAAGAACAACCGCTGCGGGTGATCGTACAGCCCTTTACCCGCGACGTCGAACTGCATGTAGAACAGCATGACGAGCACAGACATAGCGGCGGTCGCGATGCCGAGCGAGACGGTGAGCGGCGTGTCTGAAGCAAGGTAGCCGCGCCCTGCCACCGTGCGCCCATCGGCGGCGGCGCGGATCAGCTCCGCATGGCGCTTCGCCAGCGCCAGCGAGCCGAACAGGATCATCGCGAAGGAGGTGAGCCACAGCGATTGCGGCTGCTCCGCCAGCTCCACGCCCGCCTGCACGCGCAGGGTAAACAGCCCGCCGATCACCATCACATCGAGCAGCGGCTGTGCCTTGAGCCACAGCGAATAGGCCAAAGTCACCACCAGATAACAGAGCAACACCAGCGCAAAGCCGGGGCTGATAAACACTGCGCCGGCCATCCCCGCGATCAGCATCACCGCGCCGATGGCCGTGCCTTTCAGCAGCGAGAGCCTGCCGCTCGCGAGTGCGCGATATCGCTTGGCGGGATGTGTGCGGTCCGCCGCCAGATCGTTCATGTCGTTGAACAGATAGGTGGCAGAGGCAACCAGCCCAAACGCGATGAACCCGCAGAGCACGCGCGCCACCACCGCCGGATCATGAAATGCCTGCCCCAGCAAAAGCGGCACAAACAGCATGATGTTCTTTGACCACTGGTGCAGCCGCAGCGCCTTCGCCCAGTCCCGCCCACGCATGGGGGCAGGGGCAAAGATGCGGGCAGGGGTGATCCCCTGTTCCTTCAGCGCGCGCGCGACAGCAGCCGATCCGCCCGCCACATAGGCATGGTCCGCCTTTTCCCACACCGGCAGGTCGGCCCGCGCATCGCCGATATAATCGAAGCCGTGCGGAAAGCGCGCTGCCAGCGCCGCCGCCTTGTTCGGCCCTTTGAGGTTGTGCGCGCCATCGCTGGCGATCACGCCGTCAAACAGCTTGAGATGATCGGCAACCCCATGCGCGATCCGCGCATCGGCGGCTGTTACCAGCCACACTTGCCCGCCGCTCGCCTTGCGCTTTTCGATGAAGGCGAGGATCTCTGCGTCATAGGGCAGGGTGGCGCAATCAAGCCGTGCGGCATCGGCCAGCGCATGCTTGAGCGCGGCGCGGCCTTTGAAGACGCGCGGCAACAGCGTGGCAAAGCGCATTGGCGCGCGCGTTGCGACGCATACCGCGCTTTCGACCAGCGTATCGGTCCGTACCAATGTGCCATCGAGATCGACGATGAGAGGCGGGGGCAGTGGGGCGGTCATGGCATCGCATCCTGCCCGGTCCGGCCGTCAATAATGCGCACAGGCCTGCCCGGAAAGCGCGCGATAACTGCCGCATTGGCCACCGGCCCAAGGTCACGCACGAAAACAGGGCCGGAAAGATCGGGCGCGTTGAGATAGAAGGCGCTGCCATAGTCGCCCGCGTCATTGCTTTTGATAAAGACCAGCGCATTATCCGCCGCGCCAGATACCGCCATATCCCGATAGCTGCTGTGAAAGTCGCGAAACTCCCAATATTTCTCGGCTGCGCGCCACGGCAGGAACGTCAGCAAACCGAGCGCGCCCATCAGAGCGGCCGCAGCCGCAACGCGCGCCTTGCCCTGCGCCAGCCCTGCGCCGTTCATCGCCCCCGCCGCCGTCTGCATCCCGCGCGCAGACAGGAAAATTGCGGGCCACAGCGTCATATACCAATAGCGCGGGCCGATATAGAAACCGCCGTTGAACCAGTAGAGGCTGTATCCGGCAATGATGATGCCCATCAGTCCCAGCATCGCCTTGTCCACGCGGCTGAGGCGGCCCCAGATCAGGTGAACAAAGAGCAGCAGCAGCGATCCCAGCGCCCAGCCGAACAGCTCTACATTCATCGACTTCAGGTTGAACTGTTGCTCGATCAGCGCCTCCAGCGGGCCATGTCCGCGCCAGATGTCTACCCCGCCCCAGCTATCGGGCGAGCCGATGTCCGCGCCGAAGCCCAGCCGGTTCGCGCCCTTGTGCCACAGATGATCGAAATACTGGTCTATCGGCGTCATCAGTGCGTCGCCGGTGAGCATCTGGTTATAGGGGAACACCAGCGCGCCCAAAGCGATACACCCCGCGCCATAGGCGGCCAGCGTGGCCCAGCCTGTAAGCGCCTTGAGGTTCACCCTGCTCATCGCCCACAAGCCAGTGGCGGTGCCGATCAACACGCCTTCCAAGGGGCGGGTGAGGAACAGCGCGCCCATCAGCAACCCGGCTACTGCCCACGCGGCCAAGCGAAAGCGCCCCTCCACCAATATCAGCCGCCACGCGCCCAGCACCAGCACCAGCGTCAGCGGATGGCTCATCAGCGAGGCGCCCATAGCGAGGAACCAGGGCGAGACGCAGAGCAGGAGCGTCACCAGCGCCGCCAGCCGCGCCGAGGCGATCCGCGTCACGAAGCTGTGGCTCAGCAACACGCCGAGCGCTGTGAGCAGCGGGTTGACGAGGAACGGCGCGCCCAGCGCCACTCCGCCTGCCAGCACTGCGGGCCAGCCGGGCGGGAAGATCGAATACCATTTGCCGCCCTCCATGCTGATCCAGTCATAGCGCAACGCCGCATCGAGCGCGCCACTGGGGGCCGGAAGATAAAGCTGGCCCGCCGCAAACATCTTCGCCTGAAACAGATAGGCAACCTCATCGGGCAGGCGCGGCATCCGGTCAAACGCCGTTAGGGCAAGCAGCAGCGACACAGCGACGGACCAGAGCGCTGCTGCATAGGGCAGGCGTGGCGAAACAACCGCCCGCTCTGCCCATGCGCCGATGCGCGCCAGCGTTGTCTCCGGCACCATCATCACAAACGCCGCGATGCAGGCCGCGTGAATCGCGATCAGATCCGCGTTTGCGACAACCTGTTTGGTGAAGGCCACATATTCATCCCGCAGAATGAATCCCATTGGCGAGACGGCCGACGCGAGCAGGAGAACGCCAAGCAGCGCGATCCGCCCCATGCCCAGCCGGAGCACGCCTTGCCACAGCATGGCGAGGCGCCCGCCCGTCATCAGCGCAATGCCCGCTGCCAGCGCCTCCAGCGCGATCAGGGCATAGCAGAGCAGATTCAGACCCTGCGGCTTCAGCCTCAGCGCGCCGAACCAGAGCGGATCGTCCATGCCCAGATGCGCGGCATTGCCAGCGACAAAAGCGCCGGCCAGCGCCCACGCCCCCTCGCGCCGCAGCAAGGCGACACAGCACAGCAGGAGCGCGATTCCCAGCGCCGCCACCAGCCACACAGGCATGGGAAGACCGAACGCCATCGCTATGAAGCCCCCCGCGACAGCCGGCTAGGCCGCCGCGTCGTTCTTCCCTGAATCCGCCACCGGCGCGATCCCCATCGCCGCGCGCTGCTCGGCGATCACATCGTCGATGATCTGATCGAGCGAGGTGCGCGGGCGATAGCCGATGAACTGCTCCAGCTTGCGCACATCGGGGATGCGGCGCTGCATGTCCTCGAAACCGAAGCCATAGACCTCGCTATAAGGCTTTTTGACGATCTCGGATTTGGAGCCGGTCTTCTTCTTGATCTTCTCGGCGAGGCCATAGATCGAGACTTCCTCGTCGTTGCCGACGTTGAAGACATGGCCGATGGCGTTGGGCGCGTTCAACAGCCGGGTGAGCGATTCCACCGCGTCATAGACATGGCCGAAGCAGCGTGACTGGTCGCCGGTGCCGTGCACGGTGATCGGATCGCCCTTCAGCGCCTGTGATACGAAGTTGGGCAGCACCATGCCGTAATAGCCGGTCTGGCGCGGGCCGGTGGTGTTGAACAGGCGCACGATGATCACGCGTATGCGCTTCTCATAGCTGTAGGAGAGCGCGAGCGACTCATCCAGCATCTTCGCGACGGCGTAGGACCAGCGCAGGTTCGCGGTCGCGCCCAGCACCAGATCGTCATCCTCGGAGAACGGCACCTTCTCGGCCTTGCCATAGACTTCGGAGGTCGAGGCGATGATGACCAGCTTGTTGCCGTTAGCGGCGGCGTGGAGAATATTCTCGGTGCCGTTGACATTGGTGTGGATCGAAAGGCTCGGCTTTTCGAGGATCAGCTTGACGCCGACGGCAGCAGCGAGGTGGATCACTGCGTCGCATTTCTCGACCAGTTCCTGCACCAGCGCCTGATCGCGCACGGAGCCGATCACCATCTCGAAATTCTGATTGTCCTTCGAGTGGGCGAGGTTCGCCATGTCACCGGTCGAAAGATTATCGAGCACGACAACGCCATGTCCCATGCTCAGCAGCCGCTCGGTCAGGTGCGATCCGATAAACCCGGCGCCACCGGTTACGAGGATTCTCATGCTCTATTCTCCAATGCCGAAATTACGTGTTGATTGCCCTTCGCGCGCGCAGCCTTAGCCACGACATCCAAATATTCGGTTATGACAATGTCTTCTTTCCAGTTTTTTTCATAGGCGATCCGCGCCTCGCGCGCCAGCGCATCGCGCCGGGCGGGGTCAGTGCCCAGTTCCGCTATGGCGGCGCGCAGCTCGGCCTCGTTTTCGAACAACAGCCCGCCACCCTTGGCGACGATCTCAGGAAAGGGGCCGAGGCGGCGCGCGATCACCGGCGTGCCGCCGCGAAACGCCTCGATCAGGATGATGCCGAAGGTTTCATAGCACAGCGAGGGCACGATGAGCGCGCGCGCATTGCTATACCAGGCGGGTAGCGCCTCCGGATCGAGCCGCCCGGTGAAATGCACGCGCTCCATGCTTGCGCCTTGCGCGCGCAGCTCCGCCTCATACTCGCCACCGCCGACGATGACGAGATCGGGGCCGTCCGCCGCGCTGCCGGAAAAGGCGGGGATGATGTCCTGCACGCCCTTGATCTTTTCCAGCCGCCCCACGAACAGGAAATAGGGGCGCGGATGCGGTGCGGCCTGTCCCGTGATCGGCGGCATGTCGGGCAGGAAATAGGGCACCACCTCCATCTCCGGCGCAAAGCCGAAGGCGCGGTGTTTGTCGCGGCTGAACTGGCTCTTGGCGATGAAGACGTCGATATGCCGTGCCTCGCGTCCCAGCTTTCCGGTCCAGCGCCACGGCTGCGGCGGGCGCTTGTAGCTCAGCTGGCAGCGCAAGCACGCGCGCTGCTCGCACAGCTCCCGGTTTTCCTTCCACAGCACATGGGTGGGGCAGACGAGCCAATGCTCATGCGCCTCGTAAATCCGCACGGCATTTGGGTCGCCCAGGCCAAACAGGCCCGGCCCGCCGACCAGCGAGGCATTGTGGTGCCAGATCACATCGAACTTGCCGGGGCCGAGCAACTCCTCCATCCGCGCCTTGTGAACCACCGGGCTGCCAAGCTGATGCACGAGCAGGTTGGAGAGCATCCCCATGCCCGAGGTGAGGCCGATCACCTCTATGCGCGGGTCCATCTCGATGCTCGCGGGTTCGCGCCCCGCCTGCGTGGTGTAGGCGTCCCTGTCATGCACCACGGTGATATGGTGCCCCCGGTCCGCCAGCGCGGTCGCCAGCCTGCGGATGCCGATGCCGTCCCCGCCAAAATTATAGGGCGGATAGAAAGTCGTCAGCATGGCGATGTTGAGCGGGGCCATGCCGTGTGGGAGGCGTTCAGCCTTGAGGGAAGCGGATTGGAGAATCGTTACGGCTCCAGCCAGTGCGACACGTCGCGCCCTATAATATCCCGCAACTGCGAAATGTCATCTTCTAACGATTTCATTAACCACGCTTTTGCTGCGGGGGAGAGCTGATCGCGCGCAAGGTTGCGGCGCGACACCATATCGCGGATCGCCCGCCGCGCGCTCATAGGCACCACGAGGGCGGCAAGGCTCGCCACCGGATTGGGCCGCATCACGAGGTTTTGCAGCCATGCATGGCGCGGCTGGCCGCCCATATTCGTCTCGTGGGTCACATCGGGCACGAAGGCGGGATCGACGCCGATAAAGCCGAAAATCTTGGCCAACATCACCTTGGGGTCGGTCCGGTAGTCCTCGTAGAGGAAGAACTGCATCTGCTCTGGCGGAAATTCCGCCTGAAAACGGCGCAGCTGCTCGGCATAGCGGGGGAAGCTCGAATATTGGAACAAGGGCTGCCAATGATCCGCCAGCCGCTGCGGCTCGGCCTTCAGTGCCGCCTCGAAATCGTCGAGCGGCTCGATCATCTGCGCGCGGGCATAGAGATAGTGCGAAAAGGCCTGCTCGATGGGGTTACGCAACACGGCGATCAGCTTCACGTCCGGCAGGCGCGCCTTGATGCGCTTCGCCGCGTCTGGCGCCCAGAGATACAGCGGCGATGCTTCCCCGCGCGCGGTGCCCTCCGGCGCATCGGCGAACAGGGCGGTATAGTCCTCCCAGCTATGCACGGAGTTGTTGACGAACTCGTTGCCCGGCCCGCGCCAATCCAGTGGTTCGCCCTCAAACGCGAAGTAATTCGGCTCCTTGATCGCGCTCATGAACACTTGCGGGTGCTGGCGCACGAGATCATAGAGCGCGGTCGTCCCCGCGCGCGCTGCGCCAATAATCAGGAAGGTCGGCGTTTTAGCCATTGATCGAGATGCCCCTTTCTCTAAGTCTTAAGACCTAACAGCGTAAAGATCGCGTTACAATTGCGGGGCAGGGTATTTGAACGCACAGGATATCATCATCGGATCGGGGCCGAGCGGCTATGCAGCAGCGGTGGCTTTGACCGCGCGCGGGCGCGATGTGCTGATCCTTGATGCGGGCGAAGTGATGGACGAGGCCGCGCAGGCCTTGCGCGCGCGCATGGGGTCCGCCGAGCCGGATCAATGGTCCGCCGAAGACCGCGAGGCGATCAGCGCGCTGCGCCGCTCGGAAAAAAGCGACAGCATCCAGCCCTTCGGCTCCGATTTTCTGTTCCGCCTGCCCGCGGAAATGGCGGACTATGCCGAGGACAATGGCGTGCACGGCCTCAAGCCCTCGTTCGCGTGTGGGGGCTTGTCCAACGGCTGGGGCGCGTCCGTGCTGCCCTATCATACCAGCGATTTCGAGGGCTGGCCGATCAGCCTAACGGACCTCGCCCCGCATTATGCCGCCATCGCCCCGCTCGTCGGCATGGCAGGGATGCGCGATGGGCTGGCCGACTTCTATGACGGCGTGGCGATGGCCGAGGACCGCCTGCTGCCCCAGAGCGCACAGGCGCGCGCACTGCTGGAGCGGATGGAGCATAAGCGCGACGCCCTCGCGCGCATGGGGGTGCATTTCGGCGCCTCGCGCCAGGCGATAGCGCCCGGCTGCCGCGCCTGCGCCATGTGCCTCTATGGCTGCCCCTATGGCCTCATCTTCAACGCGGGCGACGCGGTGGCGCGCTTGGCGGAGAGCGACGCGCTGCGCTACCAAGGCGGGGTCATCGTGCGCAGCTTCGCCGAACATGTGGATGGCGTCACGCTTCACACCAGCGCAGGCAAGTTCGAGGGTGAGCGGCTGTTCATCGCGGGCGGTGTGCTGCCCACCACAAAGCTGGTGCTCGGCGCGCTCGATCTGCATCATGAGGTGACGATCCTCGACAGCCAGCATTTTTATCTGCCGATGCTGCACCGCTGGAACGCCGGGGAAGACCCCGCCGCCGAGGCGCGGCACACGCTGGCGCAGGCTTTCTGGGCGATAGACGATCCCGCTGTCGAAAAACACGTCGTCCACGCCCAGCTTTACACCTATAACGACACCTACGCGCCCGATATGCGCGCGCGCTTCGGCCCGTTCGCCGATCTTGCACAGCCGCTGATCGAGGGGTTGAGCCGCCGCCTGATCGTGGCGCAGCCGTTCCTTCATTCGGACGCCTCGCCTGCCATCGGCGCGCGGATCGCGGGGGGCAGGCTGTTCACGAGGCGCATTGACAATGCGCGCACCAAGGCCGCGATCCAGCGGGTCAAGCGCCGTCTCGCCAACGTCGCGTGGGCGGCGGGCCTCGTGCCGCTCACTCCCTTGCTGCGGCCCGGCAGCCTGGGCAGCAGCTTCCACTGCGGCGGCAGCTTCCCGATGCGGGATCGCCCCAGCCCCGGCGAGACGGACGCCCAAGGCCTGCTCCGCGGCCAGAAGCGCACCTACATAGTCGATGCGTCCGTGCTGCCCGCCATCCCTGCGCCGACAATCACCTTCTCGGTAATGGCAAACGCGCATCGGATCGCGACTGAGGCTTAGAGCTTATATTTAGCGCGCAGTGCGGCGCAGGTGCGCGCAATGCCTTCCTCGGCGCTCACCTGCGGCACGAAGAGGTGCGCGCGCATCTTGTCCGTGCTCGCCACCCCGGTGCCCAGGAACAGCTTCGGGTTCTCCGCAGCCGGGCGCCAGATGCGCGGGCCGGGCCTGCGCGCCATCGCCCAGCCGCGCAGCTTTTCCAGCCGCGCGGTGCCGATCAGGCCGGCGGCGATCGCGCTGGCCCGTTGCACAAGAGCGGAGAGTGCGGAGGGCTTTGCCGCCGGGCGCGGCACGTAGGGCGCGGTCGGCTCATGGCGCACGCTCGCGCCACACGCCTCCGCATAGGCGGATAGCAGGCGGTTCCACGGGAAGGTTTCAGGCCCGGAGACAATGAACCGCTCCGCGCCGCCACGCTCCAACTCCGCCGCCGCGATGAACACGCTCACCAGATCGTCGATATAGAGGCCGTTGCACAGGCCATCGTCACGGTCGGGAAGGATCAACGTGCCCCCCGCCATCTTCTCGGCCAGCGCGTCCGCCCATTGTGGGGAGCCGGGGCCATAGACGATCGTCGGTTGCAAAATCACCGCGTCGAACTGCCCCTCGCCCACGCGCCGCGCAATGTCCCGCTCGATGGCGCGCTTGGCGGCCTTATAGTCATGCCCCGGCGCGTCGCAAGGCGAGGCCTCGGTCACGTCGCCAAGCGGCCAGTCGTCATAAACCGCGATGGAGCTGGCCTGCACCAGCATCGGCACTTGTGCCAAGGCGCAGGCATCGGCGGTCTTTGCATACAGCGCTATGTTCTCGTCCGCCGAGCGGCGAAAATCATAGGCGAGGTTGAACAGCGCGCTCACGCCCGGCAGCGCCGCCGCCAAATCCCGCGCGGCGATATAGCGGATCGCGCCACTGCCCCTGCCGATGCGGCTCTTGTCGCGCGTCGGCACGATCACCTGCGCGCCCATCTCCGCCAGCCTGGCGGCAAGCGCGCCGCCGATAAATCCGGTGCCGCCGGTAATGCAGACGCTGCGGCCCTGCCAGCTCATGCCCGGCCCAGCCATTGCGCATAGAGCGCTTCGAACGCCGCCTGCACATGCGGCGGGGAGAAGCGCTCATCCTGCGACCGCTTGAGCGCCGCGTCAGACATGGCGGCTAAGCCTTCCGTGTCCGAGGTAAGCGCGATCAACTGCGCCGCCATCGCGTCGACGTCCCCCACCGGCACCACTGCGCCGACATCTGCCGTCACCAGCTCGGTCACGCCCGCTGTATCTGTGGCGAGCACCGGCGTCGCCTGCTGAAACGCCTCGACAATGGTGATCGGCAGCGATTCCCAGCGCGAGGGCAGGAAAAACAGGTCCGCCGCCGCCATATAGAGCGGCGCATTGTCGCTATGGCCGATGAAGCGCACGGCATCGCCCACCCCCGCCTCCGCCAGCCACGCCCGCGCCTGCTCGCGCTGTGGCCCGTCGCCCACCACGACAAAGCGCAGTGCCGGGTTGATGCCAAGCGCTTTCTTGGCGGCAAGGATCAGGTGGTCGATCGCCTTCTGATGCGCCAGCCGCGCGACCGTGACGATCAGCGTTTTGCCTTCCGCGCCCAGCAATTCCGCCTTGAGCGCAGCGATTTCCTCCATCTGCGGGCGCGGCTTTTGCTGCACGCCAAGGCCCATGACCCGCACCTTGTCCTCCGGCACGCCGCCTTGCGTCACCAGATCGCGCGCGCTGTTGTGGCTCGGCGTGATGATCAGGTCCGCGCACATCCGCGCGATTCGGCCGAACTCCGCGATCCGCTCCGGCTCCGCGCCGTGAAAGGTGACAAAGACCGGAATCCCCATGCCTCTTGTCGCCACCCACCCCACCAGCGCAGGCGCGCTCTCATGCGCGTGGACCAGCTCGATCCCTTCCGCCTTCAGCACCTTGCGCAGAGCCAGCCCGCTTTTCAGCGCAGTCCATAACCGCCGCGGCGTCGATCCGCCCTCGGCCGCGACATTATGCACATCGATGTGGCGAAAGCGCGTGTCCTTCTGCTCGTCCATCCACGGCCCGCGTGTCCCCGCGATCCACGCCTCCTGCCCGCGCGCGCGCAGGCCCAGCGTCAGGTCGATTACGTGACGCTGGATGCCGCCGGGCGGGAAGCGCGTGCAGAGCTGGAGGATGCGCATGCCAGCCTATCTCAATTCAGCCCATGTGGGGCTGCAAATGGCAACTTTCTGCGCTTCCGGTGCTCACGTACCTTGAAGTACGCTGCGCTCCGGTTCTCGAAATCCACCATTTTCGCCTCCACCTGAACTGAATTGAGATAGGCGGGTTCGCCCATCAGGCTTCCACCACCTGCGCTACGCCTTCACTGCCTGCGCCGCGTTGATGCCCCGCTTGGCGAGCGCGTTGCGCGTGTCGACGATCAGCTTCGCATGGTCCGCCACCAGCGCATAATCGACCGCGGCATGGTCCGTCGAGATCAGCACCGCATCATAGCCCGCGAGGCTCGCCGGATCGAGCGGAGCGGACTCCCGGCCCGCAAGCTCGGCATGTTCGCGCGTCATTGGCACGACCGGAATATGCGGATCATGGAACTCGACATGCGCGCCCTGCGCCTCGATAAGGTCGATCAGCGTGAGCGACGGGCTTTCGCGCAGATCGTCCACGTCAGATTTATAGGCGAGGCCAAGGATCAGCACCTTCGCGCCCTTCAAACCCTTGCCCGATTGCGCATTGAGCGCACGCGCCAGCTCGCCCACCACATAGCGCGGCATGGCGGTGTTGATCTGCCCGGCCAGCTCGATGAAGCGGCTCTCGATGCCGAATTCCCGCGCCTTCCAGGTGAGGTAGAACGGATCGATCGGAATGCAGTGGCCGCCGAGGCCGGGGCCGGGGTAAAAGGCCTGATAGCCGAACGGCTTGGTCGCGGCGGCGGCGATCACCTCCCACACGTCGATACCCATTTCGGCGTACACCAGCTTCAGCTCGTTCACGAGCGCGATGTTGACGGCGCGGAAGATGTTCTCGGTGAGCTTCGCCGCTTCGGCCACCGCCGCGCTGTTGACCGGCACCACCTTCGCTACCGTCTTGCCATAGAACGTCTCGGCGAGCTTGCGCGATTGCGGGTCGTCCGCGCCGACCAGCTTGGGGATGGTCTTGGTGTTGAAGCTCTGGTTGCCGGGGTCCTCGCGCTCCGGCGAGAAGCCGAGGAAGAATGTTTCGCCCAAGATGCCGCCGGCCCCCTCCAGCACCGGCTGCACCACCTCGCGCGTGGTGCCGGGCCATGTGGTCGATTCGAGCACGACGAGCTGGCCGGGGCGCAGAGTCTTGGCGATCATCTCCGCCGTGTTGACGACATAGGAGAGGTCGGGGTCGCGGTTCCGCGTCAGCGGCGTGGGCACGCAGATGGCGAGCGCGTCCGGTTCTCCGAGGCGGACGAAATCCGCTGTCGCCTCAAACTTGCCAGCGGCCAGCGCTTCGCGCATCTCGGTCGGGTCCATATAGGAGATCACCTGCTCGCCCGCGTTGATCGCGTCGACGCGGCCCTGGCTGATGTCAAAGCCGATCACCGTGTATCCGGCCTTCACCCCTGCGAGCGCCAGCGGCAGCCCGACATAGCCGAGGCCGATGATGCCGATGGTGGCGGTGCCGTCCTCAAGGCGGGTGAGGGTTTGCTCGTAGTGGGCAGAGGGCATGGAGGCTCCGTTCTGTTCAGTTCTGTGCGCCGTCGGGCGCGGGTTGATGGGGGTGAGGGGTGGGGTCGGGGCTGCGCGGCGCGTCGCCCTTGATGAGCTGGCGCACCTCGGCAATCAGGTGATGGTCGAAGGCAAAGGCGGCGGCGAGGAACAGGCCCATGCCGATGGCGGTCGCTGTCATGGGATCGAGCGTCAGCTGGCGCGCGCCCAACAGGATCATCGCGGCGGCGATCATCGCGGGCAGGGCGGGCAAAAACGGCACGTCATGGCCGCGCTTGTGCGTATAATATTGCGATACGGCCCAGACCACTGCGCAGGCGATGCTCATCGCCGCCGCCGCGCCGGTCGCGCCGAAACCGAGCGGGCCGATCAGCAGATAAGCCATTGGAATCGCAGCGCAAACACCCGCGATCTGCGAGACGAGCATGTCGTTGCCCCGCTTCGCCGCAATCAATATCCACCGCGCATGCCCAGACAGCAGCGTCAGCGGAAAAGTCCATATCAACATGGAAAAAGGCATGGACGCCCGCTCGAATCCCGCGCCGAACAGCAGCCGCAACAGCGGCTCCGCCATCAGCGCCAGCGCCAGCGCCAATCCGATCCCGCCCCACGCGCATGCCCGCACCGACATGCGGGTAAGGCTCGCCAGCGCGGCAGGCTCTCCCTGCACCCTGCGCGAAATGACGGGGTAGAGGTTGAAGTGATAGAGCCAGCTGAACGTGACGAGCGAGACGCCGAGCCTGTGCGCTGCGCCGAAATAGGCCGTGTCGGTCATCCCCGCCATCGCCGCGAGGATCAGCAGCGGCGCATATTGAAACAGCGCCCAGCATATCGCCCCCAGCCCGATCGCCGCGCCCTCGCGCAGCAGGTCGGCAAGCTTGTGCAGCGCGAACCGCAGCCGCAGCGGCGCGACCTTCCGGTGCTGCACACTCATGAGATAGCCGGTCGCCAGTAGCACGGACAGTATCTCGGCAAATCCCACCCACACCACGTCTGCATCGCCCCGCACCAGCAGCACACAGCCCAGCATGAACGAGATCACCCGCACGCACTGCGCCAGCACCACCTGCGTCATCATCCCTTTGGCCTGAAACAACCAGTCCTGCTTCCACGGCGGTATGAACAGGCTCAGCGCCACAAGGCACGTCAGTTTGAGGGCGTTGGCGTCGTCGGTATAGAGCCAGGTGAACACCACCATCGCCGGAGCGATGACGAGCGCGAGGCAGAGTTGTGCGGCCGGGATCAGCGCCACCAGCTCCTCGGCGCTCTGGTGCCCCTGCGTCAGCCGCCTTACGCCGACCGAGCCTAGGCCGCCGTCGATCGCCAGCGTGGCCAGCGTCGCCAGCCCCATCGCATATTCCACCGCGCCATATTCTTCAGGCAGCAGGCGCCGGGCGAGGATAGCGAATGCCAAAAAGGCGACGCCTTTGGTGCCGATCTGCCCGATCCACAGCATACCTAGATCCCGCGCCAGCTTGAGGCGGGGGTGCATCATTGCGCGGCCGATGAGGACGAAGCTGCGCGTCATGGCTTGGCCGCGCCCTTGTCGATCAGAGTCCAGACCTCGCCATCGCCCAGCGTGCCCTTGAAGGTGTCCATGTCGGTATAGTGGGCGGAAAGCTCTGCCTTCACGTCAGGTCGGGCATTGAGCGTCTGGTTGGGGAACGCGATCACAACCCAGGTGTGTCCCTTGGTGCGCTCGCGCAATTTTTTTAGCTCCGCGCCCGTCTCCACCACAGTAAACTCAGGCGCATAATAGTGCTTATAGGCATAGCCCGCGAGGCCGATGGCGGCGATGCTGTCTCCCGGCTTGGCATAATCGCGCAGGAAATCCCGCGCGCCGGTAAAATCCTGCTTGGGATGGAGATAATTCGGCACCAGCAACCCGACTGAGACCAGCAGCATCAGCATAACGCCCACCCGCGCGATCCATGGTGCATCGAAAACCGGCTTGCCCTCCCAGCGGACTATCGGCGCGAGGATGCGGCTCCAGACATAGACCCCCTCGACAATGGCCATGAAGATGAAACCGAGATCGACGAAGAAGTAACGCGGCCAGATGCGCACGCCGACGAAATGCAGCAGCAGCATCGCCAGCGGCACATGGACGACATAGATCGCAACCAGCACAGGGCTGCGGCGATAGAGGTCGATAACGCCCGCCACCAGCACCAGCACCGCGCCAAGGATTATGATCGGCACCAGCGCGCCCGCCGACGAGATGGAGCGCCCTATCTCCTGCACCGCGCGCATCGGGTTACGCCACTCGGCCAGCGCCGCGCCGCCGGGAGCCGCCGAGGCCTCAGACACCTCGTTGATGGTGGCAAGAGCCTGCTGGATCACCGGGGCATAGAGCGCCAGCGTGACCACGATACTGAGACCGATGCCGAAAATCGGCCCCCAACTTAGCACGGCAGGGCGCGCACTCGCATCGCGCTTCATCAGCGCCCGGCCCGCCAGCCACAGATACACTACGCCATGCGCGACGAAGAAAAATCCCGCCGACATATGCATATACATCGCTGCGGCAACGAGCAGGCCATAGCTCGTCCATATCCGCCAGCCGGGCTGCTCCAGCCCCTTCACAAAGGCCAGCGTTGCCGCCGAGCAGAAGAACAATAGCCCGGTATACCCCCGCGCGTTTTGAGAGAACCAGACATGATGATAGGATAGCGCCAGCAACAGGGCGACGATAAGCGCGCCCGGCACGCCCATCATCCGCCGTGCGATGCGCCACTGCACGAAGATGCTGCCCACCCCGAACAGGATGGCGGGCAGCCGCAGCGCCAACGGGCTTTCCCCCATGATGCCAACCGAAAGCTGGGCCAGCAGGCTGTAAAGCATATGATTGTTGAGCGAATCGAAGACGCCAATCAACTGCGTTGTCGGCAGACGCACATAATTCACCACCGTGAAAATCTCGTCATACCAGAGGGAGGCGTCTGCTTTGAACAGTCTGAGCGCGAGCGCGAGCGCGAGGACAAACGCAAGCACGCGCCATTCCTGCCCCGTGACCGTCTGCCTTTCGTCCATGCCCCTGCCCATATGGAGGCCGCTCCCTGCGTCTGGTTGCGCTGCAACATCTATCGTTGTGCGGCGTCTTATGGCAATCGCGTAAAGGATGTTTTGTTAAAAGGCGCTAAAATCTGAGATAATTTCTCTCGTACGCAAAGAATTACCGTATAAAAGCGGCTGATGCAGCTTTTCCGGGGGGAACGAGGCAGGTGATGTCGGGTGCAGATCAGTCTATGCTGAAAGTTTCGATTAATCGAATATATCTGTTGCGCAGCGCCCTGTTCGCGCTGCTCCTGCTATGGCCGCTGCTGCTCTTTGGTCGCCCGGCTTATATGGATGACAGCGCAGCCTATCAAAATGGCGGTGAGCAGGCTGTAAGCTTTATGCTGCGCAAATTGCATATGGCAGCGCCTGAAGCCCGAAAGATGCCCGCTGCATTGGGTGCAGGCAAAGAGGCTCGCCCTGTTGCCGCCCCCGCGGCTGAGGGCGGCAAGGATACCAAGGTCGCACGGTCTATCCCGTACAGCGTGCTTGGATATGTGCTGGGCGGGCCGGGCATGACGATGGCATGGCTGGCGGTGTTTCAGGCAGCCACTACCGCGCTGGCGCTCGTGGCACTGTTTGAGGGGGTGGCCGGGCCGGGCTGGCGCCCCTTTGTCCTTATGGCGGGGCTGTGCGGCTTTGCCAGCCCGCTGGCGCCCATTATCACCTTCATCATGCCGGATTGTTATGCCCCGGTAATGATCGGGGTAATGGCAATATTGCCGTTTTTCTGGGCGCGATTCAGCGGAGCGATGCGGTTGCTGTTGCTTGGCATCGCCACCTTGGGCGTATCTCTCCACACCAGCCATCCCCCGATTGCTCTTGGCACCGCTCTCGCAATCACCCCGCTACTCGTCTTGCTGCGTCGCTGGGGGCCAACAAAGCTGGGGCAGACGTTGACGATCCTGTGGACGCCTGCACTGCTTGGCGTTGCACTGGTCATGCTCTCCGGCTTGATCGGCTTCGGCAAGGCCAGCATCTCCCCCAAACATTATCCACTGGCGCTGGCGCGCGCAGTGGATAACGGCCCGGCACGCTGGTATCTGGAGGAAGAGTGCAAAAATCCCCGACGCTATGCAATCTGTGAGGTATACGGCACACGTATCCCGCTAACGGTGCAGGAGATGCTGTGGAGCAAAGACAGTCTCATTGTCCGCGCCACACCGAGGCAACTCGACAGGGTGAGAGCCGAAGAGCGCACGATAATCATAGAGACGACCAAGCGATACCCGCTTCAGCAGCTCTATCTTGTGGCGCATGACGTGCCGGAGCAACTCATCGTCTTCCGGCTGAATTATTTTCGCTATGATAGCGAGATCGTTCGCAATGCCGCTGGCGATATCATTCTGCGTACACCGCCTGGAGAGGCGCGGCAATCTGCGCTCTATGCTGGCCTGGAGGCTGTGAATGATGCTATGGTGGCGTTGGGCTTACTCGCGTTGCTCTGGATGTGGCGGGGCATGAGCAGCGCGCAGCGGTCTGTAATCGTCATCATGTTGACTGGTTTGCTGGCCAATGCAGCTGTCTGCGCAATTTTTTCAGGCGTGGCGCCGCGGTATCAGGCACGGGTGGTATGGCTGATTCCATGGCTGGCACTGGCGATAGGATGGGCGCGGTATCGCGCGAGCCATATTACAGAGCAGGGAGTGATCAGATGAATTTTTGGCGCCGCTGGCACCGCTGGCTTGGTGTAGTTGCTGGCGTGTTGCTGGTCCTGATGGCGGGAACGGGAGTACTGCTCCAGATTGATGAAGTGGGCGGCTTCAGCGAAAAGGCGCGCCAGGCGGCGGCGGCTCGTCGTGGCCCTGTGCCGCCCCTCGATATGGTGGGACTTTCCGCGCGGGTGGAGTTGCTTTCCGGCGGGCGGGCGGTTGAGATGTTGAGATTGGAGTCGCGCAAAGGAGCGCCTATCGCAGTTGTCCAATTTGCCGGAGCTGAGCGCCCGGTCCAAATCGATCTTGAAACGGGCGCGCAAAAGCCGGGCAGCGATGCGCCTAAACCGGGCGGCAGCACGATTGAGAAGATACGCCTTCTGGTACTGATGCTCCATACCCTCGGCATCGCGGGCATGGCAGGGCATGTGGTGGGCGGCGTTGCCGGTGTGTTGATGGCAGTGCTGGGCGGAACCGGCTTATGGATATGGTGGATTATGCGCCGCGAGCGAGTGAGACGGGGCACTCGTGCAACATGGTTCTGGAAATGACAGTATAGGCGACGGCACTCTGTCGGACCCATGGTTGCCAATCATGATAAACGAACTTGCTTCGTATTTGATTTGCCCGATAGTTCAGCAATATGAAGTGATTCTCCATTTCGTCTGAATTAGCAGCGTTAGCACAAGCGTTAACCTTTCAGCGATAGGGAGGGGCGAGCGGATTGATTGCCGTTTGGACGACAAGTCAGGGTTTACAGGGGTGAAAGCGTGAAGATCATTGTCGCGGGCGGCGCGGGATTTATCGGTTCGCATCTGTGCGACCGGCTGGTCGCCGAAGGGCATCAGGTTTGGTGCATCGACAATCTGCAAACCGGCGCGCTCTCCAATTTGGCAGAGCTTTCGACGCATCCCAATTTTCACTTTCTCCAGAGTGACATTCGTGATCCGCTGCCGGATCTGGATTGCGACCAGTTTTATAACCTCGCCTGCCCTGCGGCGCCGATCCACTATCAGGCGGACCCGATTGGTACGCTGCGCACCTGCGTGGTCGGAACGCTTAACGCGCTGGAATTCTGCCAGAAGAAGGGCGCGCGCCTGCTTCAGGCTTCCACCAGCGAGGTTTATGGCGATCCCACAGTTCACCCGCAGCCGGAAAAATATGTCGGCGCGGTAAGCTGCACCGGCCCGCGCGCCTGCTATGATGAAGGCAAGCGCGCTGCCGAGACCGCCTGCTTCGATTTCAACCGGCAATATAATGTCGAAATCCGCGTTGCGCGCATCTTCAACACCTATGGCCCCCGCATGAGCGTAGGCGATGGCCGTGTCGTGCCCAATTTCGTGACGCAGGCGATGACCGGCAAGGGCTTGACCGTTTATGGCTCCGGCTCGCAGACTCGCTCTTTCTGTTATGTCGATGACACGGTCGATGGCCTGATACGCCTGATGAACTCTGAAGGCTCCGTGGTCGGGCCGGTCAATATCGGCAATGACGAAGAATTTTCGGTGCGTGAGCTGGCCGAGATCGTCACGACGATGACCAATTCCAAATCGCCGGTGGTGTATAAAGATCTGCCGCAGGACGATCCGCATATCCGCAGGCCAGATATCAGCCGTGCGCGCGAGCTTCTAAGCTGGGCGCCGACACTGAAGCTGCGCGAGGGGCTGGGCCCCACCATCGCATGGTATCAGACGCGCCTTGCGGCAACCTCCAAGGTTCGGACCAAGGATAGCGCCGATGGTCGCCAGACACTCGCTATCATCGGCGGTGGGCCTGCCGGTCTGTCTGCTGCTTACTGGATGCAGAAGCACAGCAACCTGCATCATGTCATTGTGGTGGAAGAAAGCGACAAGGTTGGCGGCATTTCCCGCACAGAGAGCTACAAGAATTTCCGCTTTGACATTGGCGGCCACCGCTTTGTCACGCGTGTAGGCAGGGTGGAAGCTCTGTGGAACGAGGTCATGCCGGAGCCGTTCCTGCGCCGTACGCGTCAAACCAGAATCTTCTTCCGCGGCAAATATTTCGACTATCCGTTGCGCCTGTTCAATGCGCTCAAGAACATGGGCATCTATGAGTCCGCGCTGATTCTCGCCAGCTATGCCAAATGGAACTTCATGCCGCATAAGGAAGAGGAGAATTTCCAGCAGTGGATCACCAACCGCTTTGGCGGCCGTCTGTTCTGGTATTTCTTCCGCCCTTACACACAGAAGGTATGGGGCAAGCAGTTCAAGGCGATCCGCGCCGACTGGGCGATCCAGCGCATCCGCAATATGTCGCTGCGCAAGGCCGTTGTGCGGGCGCTCTCCGGTTCGCACGAAACGAGCAACATCGTCGAGAGCTTTGATTATCCGCGCCTTGGCCCCGGCATGATGTGGGAGGCCTTCCGCGACAAGATCGAGGAAAAGGGCGGCGAGATCTGGATGAATTCGGCTGCCATGCGCGTCCATCGCGAAGGCAATATGGTGACAGCGATTGAAGTCGAGTCGGTTCAGGATGGCGAGACGGTGACGACCCGGCTGGAGGCGGATCACTTCATTTCGTCCATGCCTATTTCCACGATGATACTGGGGATGGTGCCACCCGCCCCGCCTGCGATTCAGGCTGCGGCGAAGCGGCTGCGCTATCGGGCATTCATGGTTGTGGCGCTGATTGTCGACGGTCCTGACCCATTCCCGGACAACTGGATCTATATTCACGACCCTGAGGTGAAGGCTGCCCGCATCCAGAATTTCCGGTCCTGGTCCGAGGATATGGTGCCAGAAGCCGGCAAATCGAGCATCGGAATGGAGTATTTCTGCGAAGAAGGCGACGAAATGTGGAGTGCGGACGACGCAGACCTCATCAAGCTCGCCGCCAAGGAAATAGAGATGCTGGGGCTGGCGAAGGCGGCCTCTGTCAAGGACGGTGCGGTCATCCGCCAGCACAAGGCCTACCCGGTTTACGACGACGAATATCGCGAGGCGCTCAATATGATTCGCGGCTGGCTGTCGGACATGAGCAATCTTCAGGTTGTCGGCCGCAACGGCATGCACAGCTATAACAACATGGATCATTCGGTCCTCACGGCAACGCTGGCGGTGGATAATATCCTCGGCGCATCGCATGATCTGTGGGCAGTCGATGTCGATCAGGAGCATAATGAGGATGTCGAGGCGTCTGCGGAGATCGCCGATGCTGCCGATGCCCCTGCCACACCGCCGATCCGCGAAGTGGCCTGATCTGCGCCATGTCTGCCGCGCCGCGCCCGACCGTTGCCGTCATCATCCCTGCCTATAATGCGGTAGCGACCCTGCCCGGCTGCCTTGACGCGATCAACGCGATGGGCTGGAAGCCGGACGAGCTGATCCTGTTCAGCGACGGCTCTACCGACGCGACCGACGACATGGCCCGCGCGGCTGGCGCCACTGTCATTCGCAACGATGGCAAGCCCAAGGGGCCGGGGCATGGCCGCAACGAGGCCGCCAAGGCTGCCAAGTCAGACCTGCTGTTGTTCGTGGATGCCGATGTGGTGATCTCGCACAATGCGCTGGAGCAGCTGGTGACGGATATGCAGGCCCACGGCGCGAAGGCGGCCTTTGGTTCCTATGACGATGCGCCATGGTCTCAGCGGGTGACGAGCCTTTACGCCAATTTGCGCCACCATTTCGTGCATCAGCGCGGCAAGCGCGAGGCCAAGACCTTCTGGTCCGGTCTCGGCCTCATTGACCGCAAAGTCTTTCTCGATGCGGGCGGTTTTGATGTGGTGATGTTCAAGCATCCTAGCATCGAGGATATCGAGCTGGGTGCGCGCGTGGTCGCCGCCGGGCATCGTATCCGCCTTGTGCCCGAAGCCTTGTGCAAGCACTGGAAAGACTGGAGCCTCTGGCGCGTCTGGCACACCGATGTCGTGCGCCGCGCGCTGCCGTGGGCGCGGCTGATCGTCGATGGCAAGACCGGCGAGGCCGATCTCAACATCAGCCATATCGAGCGGCTGAAGTCGTTGTTGGCGTTGCTGGTGGTTGCGGGCCTTCTGGCCACGGGGCTGGCGGCGCTGGTTATGCCGCCTCTGACGCAACCCATAGCCATCGGATGCGGATTGATCGCGTTGCTCTATATCTGGCTGAACCGCGCATTTTTCGGCTTTCTCGCCAAGCGCCTCGGCTTTGTCCGGTCATTGGGCGCGATGGCGATGCACTTCTGCTATCATATCTACGCGCCGCTCGCCTATGTGCTGGTGGTAGTGCAGACCCGTCTCGGTTTGCGGCGCGCGCAATAGCCCGCCACGATTCGCCGCTCTGCTTTTGACGCGGGGCCAAGATAGGGCTAGAAAGCCCATGATGGGCTGGGGTATATCACGTTTTTCCGCTTTGGCAGCAGCAGTGCTCGCACTATGCAGCTGCAATGCGCGTAAACCCGCCAGCGTGACATTGGTTCCCACAGAATCGTTTCAGACGATGGACGCGTGGGAAGCCAACGCGAAAATGTGGGAATTCAACCGGCGCGCAAACCGCTTTGATGATAGCTGGATGCCCGCGCGCGACCGGATTCTCACTGAGATGATCGTGGAAGGCGGCATTAATCGCCTGCGGCTGGAACTGCGGAGTGGGGCGGAAAATCCGGTCGATTACTGGTCGCAATTCCGCAACGGGGCCCTCTCCTACAGCGATTTCAAGAAGCACGCCTACGAGAAGATCAACGACAACGCCGACCCCAAAGTGCTGAACCCCAAGGGCTTCCAGTTCTCCGAGCTGGATTTCCGGGTGGAGAATTTCGTCCTGCCATCGATACGGATCGCCAAAGGGCTGGGGCGCCCGATGCGATTTTCATTGAGCTATGTCGATTCGAAATGGAGCGACCGGCAGGGCAAGCTCTCGCATGCCACCAACCCGGAGGAATATGCCGAGCTGATCGCCGCTGCTTATATACATCTCAAGCAGAAATATGGTCTGACGCCGGATGCGCTGGAGATCGTGCTGGAGCCTGACAACACCGAGGAATGGGTGGGGCGGCGTATCGGCTCCGCGATCATCGCTGTGTCGCGTAGGCTGGAAGAACAGGGCGTCACCCCGCGCATCATCGCGCCTTCAACCACCGTGGCGCGCCGCGCGCCACGCTATATGGAGGAAATTGCGAGCATTCCCGGCGCGGCGGAGAAGGTGTCGGTGCTGGCTTACCACCGCTATGGCATCCAGCCGACCGAACAGGCTTACAGCCGCATCCGTGAAAGCGCCGCCGGCATCAAGGCGCAGACGGCGATGCTCGAATTCGCGCGCGCAGACGCCAACATCCTGTTCGAGGATCTGACACAGGCGAACATCAGCAGTTTTCAGAAGCATGACATCGCCACGCCTGATCTTGGCCGAGTGGCGACAGCTCCGGGCAATATGCTGCGGGTGACGGAGCCGGGCAAGGCCGATGCGGAAGTGGAGCTGCTGCCCGAAGCGACGGCGCTTGCGTCAGTGTTCCGCGTGGTGGACCCCGGCGCAGTGCGCATCGGCAGCAAGAGCGACCAGACATGGCTTAACTCGGTCGCTTTTCGTAACCCTGATGGGCGGCTGGTGCTGGCCGTAAAGGCCGATCTTGGCCCGGTGATGAAGCTGCTGGACAAGGTGCATCGCCGCCTCAACACGCCTATGCCGGAGCCACGGGGCGGGGAGTGGGTGACGCTGCGCATGGGCCGGGCGGGCCATTATCATCTCCAGCGGTCCAACGGGTTGGCGGGTCGCATTTTGCGTTGCGAGGTGATCATCGCGACGGCGGGGGGCGGGGGACGGGTTCTGTTGCGGGGCGGCGATGTCGCCACGTTGACCGAACAGCCCAAGGCCTCTTCCACGCACTATCCTGCCTGTCCACGCGATGCGGCAGGCTGGGAATAGCCCCTATTCGATAACGACCAGCCGCGTCATCTGGGCGAGCAGGTCGACTCCGTCCCACAGGCTGTCGAAATTGAGCGCGTGGCCGGGCTTTACGATGCGGGCGATGCCGCGCGGCTGATGCTGGCCAAGGAAGCCCGCCCAATCCTCGCGCGCGATGCCGAAGCTGGTGACGGTCTGCCAGTTTTCCGCGATGTGGGGCAGCAGATCTGCCAGCCCCCCTATGCGGTAATCCTCGAAAAACCCGGCCGAGGCCAAAGGCGCGCCGCCGAGCCTGCTCAGGGGCGGGCGGATGACGCGCACATGATTGTCCGCCGATCCGCCGACAACTTCAGCGCCGACTTCGATCGCTGCGGTCTGTTCGGCGAGCAGCTTGGCCACTGCATCGGCCCCTTCCAGCGGGAAATTTGCCGCCAGCGCCGCGCCGCGCACCTCGGCCCAGAAGCTGGCGCTCGCCGCGTTCGTGGCCTCTTCATCCCCGCGCCAGATCACCGCGCGGGGCGACGAACATGCCGCCTGCCCGAACCACAGCGAGTCGTTGACGAAGTCCTTCGCCACCGCCGCCTTGTCGTCGGCGGCGAGCCACGCGGCGGCGTCGAACACCGAGACGGAATATTTGTTGGGAAAGACAAGCTCTGTGCCAGCGGGCGCGAGCGGGCTTTGGCGGATGGTCGAAACGGTGGCGTCTCCACCCCACACCACGCGGATGTGGCAGCGGGCGCACAGCGCGTCCGTCACCGTGCGATCATGCGCATAGCGGATGATCGCGATGCGCGCCCGCACGCTGTCCTCCGTTTCCTCCAGCGCGCCGGAGAGGACGCGCATCAGCGCATCGGCCTGATCACCCCCGCGCGAGGAGACGCGGATGACGTTGACATTACCCGCGAGCAGCGAAAGCAGCAGCGAATAGACGAAGATCGTATCGACGTTGGACGGCGCGACATGAAAGGCGAGGCCACGCGCCAGGCGCACCGCCTCCGGATAGGCCTCGGCAAAGCGGGTGTTGAGCCGCTTGATGCTCGCCGCCCGCGCCCAGAAGCCCAGCGCCACCAGCTCCGGATATTGCCTCACAGCGGGATCACGCAGCAGGCGTCGGCTAAAGCTCTCCATGAAGCTCAGCGCATCGGGCGCGAAGGGCGGGGCGGGGGTGCGCGCGAACAGCTCGGCAAGACTTGTGCCCTGCGGCAGGACAACGGAAACCGCATCGAGCGGGTTGGCAGTAACGGCCTCGTGGCTCATGCGGCGGCGCCCTGCGGAACCGGCTGGGCAAAGGTGTCGCTGCATCCGCGCACCTCGGCCTTGGGCAGGCGGCCCAGCACCTCGAACGTCTTGCCCATGCGCCCGCATGGGCAATCATCCTCACCCAGCAGGCGGCCGCGATCCTCGGTCAACAGCGAATGGCCGGGGTAGCTGCGCGGCAGGACGGACAGCACCTGGATTACGCCCGCCTCGCCGATCGCACATTCGCGCCAGTCCTGCGGATCGCGGATGATGATGTCGGCAAACAGGGGCGCGTGCAGCCTGCCTGCCTCACACTCCATGAACACGGAGCCGGTCTGCTCGACCATGCCGTAGAAATTATGGACGCGGGAAAAGCCTGCGATATCCTTCGCCACGCCCTTGAAAATGTCGTTCGAGACCTTCTCGGCCTCCAGCTTCTTCCACCCGCCGCTGTGGATCAGGATCGCGTCGGCGAACGGCAGCTTGCGCCCCGCTGCTTTCAGTTGCTGGAGGAAATGCTGCCACACCATAAACGTGAAGCCGAAGGCGAAGATCGGCGAATCGGGATATTTCTGCGCGAAATATTCTATCGACTCCCAGTCCAGCTCCATCGTTTCATCTTTCAGCGCAAAGCGATGGTCGCGCCCAAAGGTCATCAGGCCCAAGATCCCTGCGCCGCGCGCGCTGAAGGTGCGGCGGTCTTTAACCACGCTGGGGTGGTCTATGATCAGCATCGGCAGGCGCTTTGGCCCTATGAACGAGGTGACGATGCGGGTGAGGGCACGCGTCTGGAGCTGCGCGGTCTCGGCATCGAGGAAGATGCGTGAGGGCGCCTGCCCGGTCGTGCCGGAGGAGGTCATCGTCTTGAAGATCTGTTCCTGCGGCACGGAGGAGAGGCTGTGCATCTTGAACATGCTGACCGGCAGGAACGGCGCGACCGAGCCACCGGGCAGCGCATCCGGCGGATAGGCGGAGAGGATGCTGTGATAGGGCGCGCAGGCGGCGTCATGATGGCGGGTAAGTTCACCGAGTTCGCGGCTGAGCAGCGCCGCCTTCTCCGCCTTCGCGAGGCCATAAACCGGTTGCTCGAAAAACTCCTCGATCATGCGGCGCTCCCGGCAGTGGCGGGTTGCCCGGCAGCCTCCCACGCCTCGCTGAGCGCGGTGGCCGTGACCTTGCCGGTGGCGGAGCGCGTGATGCCGGGGCAGCAGCGCACCTCTATGCCGCGCGGGGGGAGGGAGAACAGCTCTACCACCTGTTCGCGCACGCTTTGCGCGTCCGCCTCTCCCTCGATCAGGATGCGCAAACTATCGTCCGTGCCGAAGGCGACGGCGCTATGGCCGAGGTCCGCCAACCTGCGGTCGATTTCCTCAAGGTTGACGCGCAGGCCGTATATCTTGAGCATCCGCGCCGCGCGCCCGGTGATGCGCAGCAGGCCGTCTTCGCCGCGCTTGGCGAGATCTCCGGTCTTGAGCACGCCGCCGAGATCATCCCCGCGCGCAAGGTCTTCTGCCGCCAGCGCATAGCCCATCATCACCGATGGCCCGCGCACGACCATCTCGCCTTCTTCGCCCTCGGCCACGGGCGCGCCGCTATCGTCGAGCAGGTCGATGGTCACGCCATCTATCGGCACGCCAATCGCTTCGGGCGCAGTGGCGGCCTGTTCCGGCGGCAGATAGGCGATGCGTGGCCCGGCCTCGGTCTGGCCATACATGACGAAGAACTGGCGGCCCGTGCGCCCTGCCCAGTCCGCGAAGAAGGCGATGATCCTGGGATCGAGCCTGCCGCCCGCCTGCGTCAGCGTCTTGAGGCTGGGGATATCCAGCCCTTTCTCGCCCAGGCGGCGGATCGCCATATAGTGAAACGGCACGCCCGCGATCGAGGTCGCCTCATGGCTGCGCAGCTCTTCCCAATAGCCCGGCTCCATCACGCTTTTTTGCGTGAGGCAGATGCTGGCGCCCGCCATCAGGTGCGAGTTGATGATCGACATGCCGTAGGAATAGCTCATCGGCAGGTGGAGCAGCGGGCGCTCGGTTTCGCTCAACCCCAGATACGCGGCGATGGCCTGCGCGTTGGCTACCACGCCGCTGGTCTTGAGGCGCACCAGCTTGGGCGAGCCGGTGCTGCCCGATGTGGTGAGCAGCAGGCCGAGGTCGGAATGGAGCGCGCCCGGCGCATCGGTGGAAACGGTGCGCTCACCGCTTGCGGGATCGAGGATCACATCCGGG
Source organism: Sphingobium fluviale (assembly GCF_004122115.1). GTDB lineage: Bacteria > Pseudomonadota > Alphaproteobacteria > Sphingomonadales > Sphingomonadaceae > Sphingobium > Sphingobium fluviale. The sequence continues at coordinate 44,816 of NZ_SBKP01000014.1, read as the reverse complement.
CGATACAGCTCCGCCAGTCCATCGAGCAGCGGCTGGGCCAGTGAGCTTTCGAGCAGCAGCGGCACATGCCCGTCTGCCAGCAGGGACATATAGGCGGCGACGGAGGGGATAGTGAGCGAGCAGCGCAGCATCACGAGCGCGCGGTCGCGCGGCAGTGGGCCAACGATTTCCCGCCCCAGCGCCAGCGCCTCCGCATAAGTGAGGGTGCGGTCCGGCTCGCGCAGGCAGGGGCGGCTGGCGTGGATCGAAAAGGCGTCAGCGAAGCCTGTCAAATAACCAGGCCTCCGTCGACGCCAACCACCTGGCCCGTAACATAGCCCGCCATATCAGAGGCGAGGAAGGTGATAAGCTTTGCCACATCTTCCGCCGTGCCGGGCCGGCCCATGCCGATGGAGCCGAGCAGCTTCTCGCGCTTGTCGGCGGGGAGATCGGCGATCATGTCGGTATCGATCACGCCGGGAGCGACCGCGTTGACGCGGATCTGCCGTGCGGCCAACTCCTTGGCCAGAGAGAGCGTGGCGCCGATCACGCCTGCCTTGCTCGCCCCATAGACAGCCTGCCCGGTGTTGCCGAACCGGCCGATATAGGACGCGACGTTGACGATGCTGCCGCCGCCCGCCCGCGCCATCAGCCGCGCGCCATATTGTGCGCACAGCAGCACGCCGCGCAGGTTGGTGCGCCAGATGTCGTCCATCAGCTCGACCGAGGCCATCTCGATCACTGCGTCACGCAAGATCCCAGCGTTGTTCACGAGGATGTCCAGCTTTTTGCATTCTTTCTGGATGGTAACGAACCCCTCGCGCACGGCGGCGGGATCGGTCACATCGAAATAGACGGCGCGCGCGCCATTGCCGATCTCGGCGCAGGTCTGCTCCAGCGAACCTACCGTGCGAGCGTTCAGCCACACGGTCGCGCCCGCTTCCGCCAGCATCTTTGCCGTGGCGAGGCCGATGCCGCGCCCCGCGCCGGTAACGAGCGCGATGCGCCCTTCGAGTGCGTCAGGCCGCAGCATCATATTTGCTTAGGATTTCCCGAATTTTCGCGACCGAAGACATGCCGACGATGTCGTCCGTCTCCAGCATGATGCCGTAGGCGTCTTCCAGCTCCGTCACCAGCGCCATGTGGGCAACCGAATCCCATTCGGGAATGGAGTTGTATTTCAGCTCCTCGGTGATCTTTTCCGCCGGTAACATCAACGATTTGGCGACGATTTCAACAAGCTTATCCATTCTGGTCTCCGGTTGTGCGCTTTTCTATGCGCCTCATACTCAAAACGAGGAAATGACGGGTTAACTCGCGGGCTTTTCCGCGGCTGCTTCCGGCTCGGTCGACGCGCGCGATTTGATGATGCCCCATTTGCCGGTGACGATGCCGGTTTCCAGCACGCGCGCGGGATTGCCGAACACGATCACGCCCGGCGGCACATCGCGCAACACCACGCTGCCTGCGGCGACCACGCTGCCATCGCCGATCGTCACGCCCGGCATGATGAGCGAATGTGCCCCGATGTTGCACCGCTCGCCGATGCGGGTTTCCACGTGCACGCCGCGCACGGTGTCATGCGAGAGGATCGATGCGCCGAACACCACGGCGCTGTCCTTGCCGATGACGATGCCGCGCGGGTTGGTCTTGTCCAGCTTGGCGGAGAAGGAGATGGCGCAGCCCTCAGCGATCTTCATGCCCCAGATCGTGTTGAAATAGAGGCGGCGCACGTTCATCAAGGCATTACGCAGTTTGCGGCGGGCAACCGCTGCCATCCCAAGCTGAACCATTCTCTTTCCCTTGAAGCACGTTTTCAGTCGGATACGACTCAAAAGGGTGCAGTGCAATATGAAACAGGCGAAAGGTGGCTGGCCAAGGATTGACACCCCGGCCCGTGCATGGCCGCAACCGTGCGGCCGCTTATTTGATCGCGACGAAGCCTTCGAAGCAGATATATTTCATCACCGTCGTCACATCCTTGAAGCCCGCGCGCGCGAACAGATCGAGGTTGCCCTGCGTCGAGAACGGCTCCAGCACGCCCTTGAGGCTGCGCGTCTTGGTGACGATTTCCTCGCAGTCGAACCCCTGGCTCAGCTTGAACTCGTTATACATGCCGACGGCCATGTCCTGAAAGCGGGCGTCGGGTGCGCGGACCTTCTCAAACATGATCAGCGCGCCGCCCCAGTTAAGCGCGTTATACAGCTTGTCGAACAGCTGCTGCCGGTCGCGCGGGGGGATGAACTGGATTGTGTAGTAGGAGATGATGAGGTCTGCCGGCTCGAAATCGAAATGGCGGGCATCGTCCTCGATGATTGTGACGGACGGCGTATCGGCGCAATGCTGCCGCGCTTTTTCAACCATCGGTCCCACCGGATCTATGCCGACGAAGCGCGCGCCATCGCGGTGGGCGTTGTGCCGCGCCACCTTGCGGATCAGCTCGCCGGTCGAGGTGCCGATCTCGTAAACAGTGCTGGTCTTGTCCACGAAATAATCGGAAAGCTGGCAGACCAGCTCATGGCCCGCCTCATAGAGCGGCACGGACTGGCGGACATGATCGACAAACGTATCGGCGACCTTGCCGTCGAAGGTCCAGCCAGCGTTCTGTGCCTCGATATTCTGGCCAACTTTGGCGAATTTCGTCATTGCCCACATTCCTCTGAAAACAGATTTAGCCTATAGTATGTGCTGCATTGCAGTATGGATCAAGCGCGTTAAGCCATTAAGCATAGACGATAATCTTTACCGTTGCCTGTCAGCCCCGCACCGCTTGCCCAATCGTTCGCAACGCCTGCCGCGCCCGGAAATACAGCCTTCCCCCTTCCAGAAAGTTACGCCAGACGCGGGGAGAGCGAAAATAATGCATGTCTATGCGCGATATGTCATGCCGGTCATCGGTGCGGCGCGCCTCGGCAAAGCGGGTGCCAAAAGCGACAGCGTAATGGGCGCCGATCTCGCGGATCACGTCGGCGTCCACCGCGCCATAGGGGGCGGCGAAGGAGGCCGGGGGCGTTCCCAGCCACGCGCCAAGGTCCGCGCCGCTGCCCGCAATCTCGTCTGTGCGGGCCTGGCCGGACACCGAGGGCAGGGGAACATGGGTGCGGCCGTGCGCGCCGAATTCCATGCCTTGCGCGCTCAATGCCACCACTTGCTCGCGCGTCATCAGCGGCCGGTTGGTGGGCGGGGCGGTGTACCAGTCCTCCAGCCCGCCGAGCTTGCGCGTCGGCACAAACATCAGCGCGCTAAGCCCATGAGAAGCAAGGATCGGCACGGCGGTCTCGGCGAAATCGGCGAAGGCGTCGTCGAAGGTGATCAGCACCTTGCGCGCCATAGTGCCCTTGCCCTGATGCCAGGCGAGAAACTCGTCCAGCCGCGCGCTCGTATATCCGCACCGGCCCAGCATCTCCATCTGCATCGCGAAAGTGGCGGACGCGATGTTGGTCGGCCCCGGCGCGTGCGAGATGGAATGATAGGTGAGGACGAGTGCGCTTTCCGCCATCAGTCTTCCACGACGTGATGCTCGAATTCCTTGCGATGCTCGGCCCAGCGCGCATGATCGAACCGGCCCGCAGCATCGATGCACTCGACAGCGGCGGCGGACATGGCGAGCGCGTGGTGGGTGTTATCATGCGCGAACAGACCCTGCCGCCCGAAGGTCAGCAGCCCGTCGACAGAGCCGACATAGTTGTCCAGCACCGCGAAGTGCGTCTCGAAATCGCGGTCATAGACCGGATAAGCGTGGGACAGGCGACGGGTGAGCGAGGCCTTGAGCTTCGGCTTGGGCAGCCCCGTCGCCACCAGCCAGTCGCACAGCTTCTGGCCCAACTGATCGTCGGTCATCGCCCACAGGTCTTCATGCGGATCGCACGGCAGCTCGGCGCACAGCACGGTCTGGCCCTTCGGCTCAGACGATGCCGAATAGTTCTTCGGTTCCGACAGGCGCGAGATCGGCACATTCAATTCCGGGAAATAATGCGCGTCATATTCGGTGTACTGGTCCTGATCCAGCGTGATGTAGATCAGGATCATGCCGCGATAGCGCATCCTGTCCGCCGCAGAGAGAACAGCGGCGGGCGCGGCCGGTTCCATCATGCGCACCAGTTGGGACAGCGGGATGGTCGACCAGACATGGTCGGTCTCGATCCGCTGCTCGCCTTGCGCAGTGGCATAGCGCACCGCGCGCACCTTGCCGCCCTCATGCTCTATCGCGCTTACGGAAGCGCCCATTTGCGCCTGCGTACCTTGTCTTTCCGCCCCAGCCTTCAGCGCCTCACTAATGAGGCCGAAGCCCGTCTTGGGATAATAAAAAATGCCGGTCTGCGGCTTCTTGATGCCGGGAAGCTGGCCCAGCACCTTCTTGATGATCTTGGTGATCGAGCTGCCGGAAATGCGGCGGCGGGCGAGCGTTACCGCCAGTTGCTCCGGCGGCAAGGCCCACAGCTTCTTCATATAGGGATAGTAAAACCCCTCGCACATCGCGGGGCCAAGCTCCTTGTGCAGGATGGTGGCGAAGGTTTCCGCTTCCGGTGTCGCCGCGCCCTTGCGGAAGGGCTTGGTCGCCATGTCCATGAGCAGCGAGAGTGCAAAGCCCTTGGGCATTTTCATCAGCAGGTCCGCGGGCTTCAGCGGAAAATGAATCCAGCTGCCCTTGAGGCGGATGCGGCCATGGCGCGGGCGGGTGAGCAGGTCATCGCCCAGCAGGCCACGGATCATGGCGAGAATTGCGGGGTCGCTCGCCGGGTGAAGGCGGTGGCTGCCATAATCGCAATGCACGCCGTCATGCAGGAAGCTGCCGGAATTGCCGCCGACGGTTGCGCCGCGTTCCAGCAGGATCGGCTTCGCCTTGCCGCTTTGGCTGAGCATGTAAGCCGCGCCGACGCCCGCCGGGCCGCCGCCCAATATCGTTACGCGCGGGCCGGCGTCTGCGGGGAAGGAAGGGGAGGAAGCGGAGGTCATGGGGGATCAGCCTATATGGGGTTTGGGGTCTAAGGGTGGGGCACTCTTGCCCGGCAGAGCGGCAAAGCCTGCCTGCACGATCAGCCCCAGGATGCCGCTGGCATAGAGGACTGTCTGCCAGATCAGGCCGATGGCGATCACCGCGCCGGTCTCTGCGCCAAAGGGCTGGAGCAGCGCCGCCATGCTCGCCTCGCGCAGGCCGAGGCCGCCAAGGCTGATGGGCAGGATCGCGATGATCTTCGCCCCCGCCCAGGCATAGAACCACGCGGCGGCGGGGATCATCACGCCCAGCGCGAGGGCGAACGCGATGTTGATCAGCACGAACAGGCACTGCACGGCAAGCGAGAGGATGAAGCAGCCGAGCAGCAGGCCCGGCTTGCGGCCCATCTCCGCGCTGGCGGCGATGATCTTGCCTAGGATGCGGCCTGCCTTGCCCTTGGTGCCGAGCCACGCGGCAAACGCGGCGATGCGCGTGGAAAGCAGGCGAAGAAGGGTGAGCTTTATCGCCACGACAACCGCAATCCCGCCGACGACCAGCCCGGTCGTGCGCCCATCGGTGTTGAACGCGAACCACGCGCCCACCAGCGCCACCAGCGCCAGCGAGGCTGTGTCGATCAGCCGGTCGACCAGCGATCCGACCGCGAGGCGACCCTTGTCCTTCGTTTCGCCCATAACCAGCGCGGCGCGCACGACGTCTCCACCCGCCACGCCGGGCAGCGCGAGGTTGGCGCCCAGCCCGGCCAGATGCGCGCGAAAGGCGCGGGCGAACGGCACATCATGGCCGATCAGCATCCACCATTTCGCGGCGGTCAATGCATGGCCGATCAGGAACAGCACAAACCCCGCCAGCCAGAGCTGCGGCGACAAGCGCTTGGCCGCGCCCCATACCTGCGCCAGCGGAACGAAATGAAAGATGAAGGCCAGCAGCACCGCGCTGACCGCGATCTGCACCGCCCAGACAAGATATCGCTTGCGCGATGGGGCCATCAGCGCGTGCCGGGCGGGCGCAGCTGCATGCGCGCCATCATGTCGGCAATCAGGCCGAAGGACCAGACGACCACCGCGCCAAGCATCCCGAACACCGCCGTTTCGGAGAGGTTGTCGAGATAGACGTCATACACCGCCTTGCCCACGCCGAGCAGGAACAGGAACGCGCCCAGCGGCATGAAGATGCGCAGCGGCTGGAAATAGACGGTGAGGCGGAACACCAGCATCATGAAGCGGAAGAAATCGACCGCCTTGATCTTCGATGTGCCCACGCGCTTGCCGTAGGAAATCGGCAGGTACGAGACGTTGAAGCCCGATGCCAGCATGCACAAGGTGATCGTGGTCGTGAACGAAAAGGCATTGGGCAGCAGGTGAATGAACCGCTCCAGCTCTGGCCGCTGAAACACGCGCAGGCCGGAATTGAGATCGGTGATCTTGTGGCCTGCAAGATAGCTCGCAAGATTGTTCAGCACCCATTTGGCGGGTTTGCGGATCATCGGCACGCCCTTCATCGCCGCGCCGCGATCTCCCACCACCATCTGGTTATAGGCGGCCATCTCGATCATCTGGGGCAGCATTTCAGGCGGATAGGTGCCATCCGCGTCGATGATCGCGACCAGCGGGGCCTTGGTGACGGCGATGCCAGCCTTAAGCGCGCGCCCGTAGCCGCCATTGTGCGGAAAATCGACGACGTGCACGCCGGTCGATTTGGCCGCGGCGGCGGTGCCGTCCTTGGAACCGTCATTGACGACCACCAGCTCGAACGGGATATTCGCGTCGTTCAGCACCTGCCGCACCCGCTCGATCGTCGGGATGACGGCGTTTTCCTCGTTATAGGCGGGAATGACGACAGAGATTGCCGGGGCAGCCGATGCTGCCGCTGTGCCGCTTGCCGTCGCCGGATCCACTGTCCGCATCATAGCCCCCAAACTGATTATATGCCCATTAGTGCGTGCAAGGCCCTTAGCAGCCGCACCTTAAAGGCCTATTACCGTTACCGAATATTATAAGGCAACCGCGTTCACCTTTTTTGTTGCAGGTGCGAAACTAGTGTCGCGCACGAAATGGCCAGTGACCGCCCGTCTACCCCTAAGCGCGAAGAAAAGGCAGCATGTGGGGGATATAGTCAGCCTTGCCGAGGTCTACCCCTTGGCTGCGTAGGATCGCATAAGCGGACATGATGTGGAAATAGAACTGCGCCAGCGCCCAGTCCCGCGCATATTGCTCTGCACTCAGATCGAATATCATGCCGTTGGGCAGTGTGTGTGCAATGGGCGCGCCATAGTCCAAATCCAGAGCGTCGGGGGCGAGGCTGTTCAGCAGCGCCAGGGTTGCGGCGATGCGCCCTTGCGCATCATCCATTGAACCTGGCACTTCTCCACCGTTGCGCCCCTCATCGAGAAGTTCCTGCACGGTATCGGAAAAGGCCATCCCTCTCAGGCGACAGCTTGCCTCGTGAACCTGCACACAGGCAAAGCGAATTTGCGTGGACAAGGGAAACATGTCGGGCGCGAGCCGCGCCGACAACAGCGCCTCGGCTTCCTGCCCCGGCATCTGCGCCTGCGCCTTGTTCAGCCAGCCTGACATCGCGCCGAGCATTTGCGTGAAAGTAGGAACGAGGAGGGATGTTAGCGACATGGGCTATTTGGCTCACTCGGCGAAGGGGTGATCGGGATCAGAGGGTCTGAAGGGAGATCGGATGCCGCACCGCGATACCCGCTTTGCTGAGCGCCTGATGCGCCTCGGCGATCGTGTGCTGGCCGAAGTGAAAGATCGAGGCGGCAAGCACGGCGCTGGCATGGCCTTGCACCACGCCCTCCACCAGATGATCGAGCGTGCCCACCCCGCCGCTGGCGATGACGGGCACGGATACCGCGTCGGCAATCGCGCGGGTGAGAGCAAGGTCATAGCCTTGTTTGGTGCCGTCGCCGTCCATAGACGTGACGAGCAGCTCGCCCGCGCCCAGCTGCGCCAGCCGTGTCGCATGCTCCAGCGCATCGATCCCGGTCGCCCGGCGGCCACCGTGGGTGAATATTTCCCAGCGTCCCTCGGCCACCCGGCGCGCGTCGACACTGGCGACAACGCACTGGCTGCCGAAGCGGTCGGCGATGTCCGCCACCACTTCCGGCCGGGCGACGGCGGCGCTGTTGACCGCAACCTTGTCTGCGCCCGCGAGCAGCAGCGCGCGCGCGTCTTCCGCGCTCCGCACTCCGCCGCCCACGGTGACGGGCATGAAGCAGACCTCGGCGGTGCGCCTAACGATATCGAGGATGGTGCCGCGATCCTCATGGCTGGCGGTAATGTCGAGGAAACACAGCTCGTCCGCGCCCATGCTGTCATACAGCCGCGCCTGCTCTACCGGGTCGCCCGCGTCGGCCAGATCGACAAAGTTCACGCCCTTGACCACGCGGCCATTGGCGACATCGAGGCAGGGAATGACGCGGACTCGTACTGTCATTGTTGGCCTCGCTCACGCTCGGTTACGGCACCGGCCCGCTCCCCCGCCCAACCGCCCGATATAATACCCTGTCGGGCGGTTGGGCGGGGGAGCGGGCTGGCACCGCGCATTTCAATGCACATGACTCTCACTCCGCCGCCGCCACGGCCAGCGCGGCCTTCAAGTCCAGCCGCCCGTCATAGAGCGCGCGGCCGGTGATGACGCCCTCGATCCCATCCTGCGCGTGGAGCGAGAGGATGCGGATGTCGGATATGCCCGCCACGCCGCCGCTGGCGATCACCGGGATCGAGCAGGCGCGCGCAAGACTGACGGTCGCGTCGATGTTGCAGCCTTTCAACATCCCGTCGCGGCCGACATCGGTGAACAGCAGGCTCGCCACTCCGGCGTCCTCGAACCGGCGGGCAAGATCGATCACTTCCATGTCGGACTTTTCGGCCCAGCCCTCGGTCGCGACAAAGCCGTCGCGCGCGTCCACCGCCACCACGATGCCGCCGGGAAAGTCGCGCGCCGCCGCCTTCACGAACTCCGGATCCTTCAGCGCCGCCGTGCCGATCACGATGCGCGAGACGCCAAGATCGAACCAGCGCTCCACCGCCTCGCGGTTGCGGATGCCGCCGCCCAGCTGCACATGGCCGGGGAAGGCGGAGACGATGCTCTCCACCGCCGCGCCGTTCACGGCCTTGCCGACAAAGCTGCCATCCAGATCGACGACATGCAGATGCTGCGCGCCAGCTTGCGCAAACAACAGCGCCTGCGCGGCGGGATCGTCGCCATAGACGGTCGCGCGGTCCATATCGCCCTCGGCGAGACGGACGACCTGCCCGCCCTTAAGGTCAATCGCGGGGAAAACGATAATGCTCACGGGCGCCATTCCAGAAAGCGGGAGAGGAAGGAAAGGCCATAGCTCTGGCTCTTTTCCGGGTGAAACTGCACGCCGACGATAGTGTCCCGCCCCACGGCGGCGACGATCGGCCCGCCATGATCGGTGGTCGCGAGGACATGCGCGGGGTCTTTGGCCGCGAAATGATAGCTGTGCAGGAAATAGGCCTCGCCCGGCACGATAAGGGGATGCGGCGTGGCAGGCGTCACATCGTTCCAGCCCATGTGCGGCACCTTGATGCTTGCGTCGGCAGGCTCGATCAGGCGAACCGTGCCGGGCACCCAGCCCAGCCCGTCATGGCTGCCGAATTCTTCGCCTTCATCCGCCAGCAATTGCATGCCGACGCAGATGCCGAGGAACGGCACGCCGCGCGCCTGCACGGCTTCACCCATCGCCTCCACCACGCCGGGCAGGGCATAAAGGCCATCCCGGCAGGCGCGAAAAGCACCCACGCCGGGCAGCACGATGCGATCCGCCCGGCGCACCACCTCGCCATCGGCGGCGAGCACCACATCCCGCGCCCCCGCCTTTACCAGCGCATTATGAACCGAATGAAGATTGCCCGCGCCATAATCGATCAGCGCGATGCTCATCCCCCCAGCGTCCCCTTGGTCGAGGGGATGGCATCGCCCTTGCGCGGGTCGATCTCTACCGCGATGCGCAGCGCGCGCGCCAGCCCCTTGAACAGGCTCTCGATCACATGGTGGTTGTTCTCGCCATAGAGGCATTCGGCATGCAGCGTGATGCCCGCCGCGCCCGCGAAGCTGTGGAACCAGTGCTGAAACAGCTCGGTATCCATCTCGCCCAGCCGCGGCGTGGTGAACTCCGCCTTCCACACGAGGTAGGGCCGCCCGGAAATGTCCAGCGCCACGCGCGAGAGGGTCTCGTCCATCGGCGAATAGGCGCTGCCATAGCGCGCGATGCCGCGCTTGTCCCCCAGCGCTTTTGCCACCGCCTCTCCGATGGCGATGCCTGTGTCTTCGGTGGTGTGGTGCTGGTCGACATGCAGGTCGCCCTTGCAATCCACCTTCAGGTCGATCAGCGAGTGGCGTGAAAGCTGCTCCAGCATATGATCCAGAAAGCCGATGCCGGTCGAGACAGTATAGCTCCCCGTACCGTCAAGGTTGACGGAGACGAAAATCGACGTTTCCGCCGTTGTCCTTTGTATTTCAGCCGTGCGCATGACGCCCCTATAGCGCGGTTTTGCGGGCGCGCAATGTTTTGCGCGGCAAGTGCGGTTCGGCTTGACCCGCCTTTCGCGCGCGTTAGGTAGGAGGCATGAGCGATGAACTGCCAGACAGCCTGATTCCCTACGACGAGATCGTGCAGGAAGCCCTGCGCGCGGTTGTGGGCCGGGTGCTGGGCCAGGTGGAGACAACGGGTGGCGATCTGCCCGGCGCGCATCATTTCTACATCACGTTCAAGACGCAGGCGCCCGGCGTTTCCGTACCGAAACACCTGACCGAGCGCTTTCCGGACGAGATGACGATCGTGCTGCAAAACAAGTTCTGGGACTTGAAGGTGGAAGAGACGCTGTTCCGCGTGAGCCTGACGTTCAATCAGGTCCCGGCGCAGCTCGTTATCCCCTTCGGCGCGATCACCGCCTTTGTCGATCCAGCCGTCAACTTTGCGCTGCAATTTCAGGCGCAGGACGAGGCGGACGAGCCAGAGCCGCATGAGGAGGCAGAGAATGACGCGACGCCGCCGCCCGCTCCTCCGGCGGATGGCTCCAACGTCGTGACGGTCGATTTCGGCAAGCGCAAATAGGGTTTTAACGCGCGGCACGGATGGAACCAATGCCGGGCACAGGAGGTTGATATGGCGAAACAGTCCAAACGGAGCCATGTCAGAATGATCGGGAAACTATTAGGTGGCGTGATGGGATCACGCATTGCAGAGCGCTCTGGCAACTCAGGCGCAATGGGGGCTGCCGCCGGGTTGATCGCCAGCAATTTCGTTCGGAAATCCCCCATCGGTGCGCTGATCATTGGTGGCGCGTGGCTGGGGCACAAGCTCTACAAGCGAAACGAGGAGCGCAAGCTGGAAGCGGCGGCGCGAGCGGCCAAGCCCGCGAAAGTGATGTCGCCGAAACCCTCACCGACAGGCAGCGAGACTAGCACCAAGGCTTGACTGTGCGCCTTGCTCGCGGCACTAGCGGGCATGGCCGACAGCACCACAAACGATCCCTATAAATTCAAACGGCGTGGGCTTCTGTTCGTGCTGTCCTCGCCATCTGGCGCGGGCAAATCGACCATCTCGCGCATGCTATTGGCAGCGGAGGACAATCTTCAGATGTCCGTCTCCGCCACCACGCGGCCCATTCGCCCCGGCGAGGTGGACGGCAAGGACTATCATTTCGTCTCGGTCGATCAATTCCGCGATATGGTGGCGGATAACGCCTTTCTCGAATGGGCGCATGTGTTCGGCAACCGCTATGGCACACCCAAGGCGCCGGTCGACGCGATGCTGGAGGCCGGGCGCGACGTATTGTTCGATATCGACTGGCAGGGCGCGCAACAGCTTCACCAGATCGCGGGCGGGGATGTGGTCCGCGTGTTCATCCTGCCGCCATCGATAGAGGAGCTGGAACGACGCCTGCGCGCGCGCGGTACAGACAGCGAAGAGGTGATCCGCGGCCGCATGGATCGCGCCGCCAACGAAATCGCGCACTGGGACGGCTATGACTATGTGCTGGTCAACGACGACGCCCAAAGCTGCTTCGAAAAAGTGCGGACGATCCTCCACGCCGAACGCCTGAAACGCAGCCGCCAGACCGGGCTGATCGGGTTTATCCGGGGGCTGGGGAAGCGGGGGGAGTAGAACCGCGCCTCCCGCCAGTTGACCTACTTGCGAGCCGCCAGCTCCGCAAAGCCCGCAGCCGCCATGAACGCCTCATGCCGTTGCGCGCGGCGGAGGAGGGCTTGATCGTCGTCGCCCCATTGCTCGGCCTGCCACAGCTCGTCCAGCTCCGCCGCCTGCCACAGCTGCGCGAGCGGGAAGGCGCGCTCCACCGCCGCCAGGCCGATGATGAGCGAGCCGCTCATGCTCACCAGCGGAGAAAGCGGCGCGAGCAGGAAGGGGTCGAGCGCGCGCACCGCCTCGCCCAGCCGCGCGACCGTCTCCGGCGGCTGCGGCACATGGACGATGCCGCTCGTAACGCGAAAGATGACATCATAGCGCGCCTGCGCCCAGTCGATCAGCGGCTGCCATTGGTCCGCCTGCCGCGCGGCCAGCGGCTCCGGCCCGTCTGCGCGATAGCAGGTGAGGTCGCTTTCCCCATAGGCGGCGATCGGCGCGGCGAAGGCTGCGGGGTCCGGCATCACATGGTCGATCGCGGCGTTGGCGATGCCGGTCATGGTCATGGCGGCGGGGTCGATCTCGTCGCCCTGGTTCGCCCACTCCTGCGCCACCGCGTTGCCGAGCGCTGCCGTGGGCAGCACGAGTAATGCGCGCGCGGGCGTGCGGACGGGGCGGCCATCGAGCAGGATGCTCCATCCGCCGTCTGCCGCGACTGCCGTGGCTTCCTTGTAGAACCGCTTCATCGGGCCAATGTCATTCCGGCGGCGTGCGCCATGCGCGGCCCAATATGCGGGGAACGATCAGCGCCTGAAACAGGCCGACCGTGGCGATGATCGCGCCCATGATCTTGGCCTTCTGCCCGGCAACGAAGCCGAATTTCTGCGCCATGATGAGGAAGCCGAACAGCACGATCGCCACGCCGGACAGGCGAAACAGGTTGAGCGCGATGAAGCGGCCCTTGGCGGCGGCCTCTCGCGCGGCTTTCTGGTCTTCGGTCTCGGTGCTCATGATGCGGTGATATGGCGCTCCAGCTCCGCCATGTCTACCGCCACGGCATGCGCGCCGGCTTGCCTGAGTTCGGATACGCTGTGATAGCCCCAGTTGACGCCCAGCGCACGGATGCCCGCATTGTGCGCCATCTCCATGTCATAGCTCGTGTCGCCGATCATCACTGTGGTTTCCGGCGCCGCGCCCGCATCCGCCATCGCTTGCAGCGCCATCGACGGGTGCGGCTTGGAGGGGTGGCGGTCTGCAGTTTGCAGCGTGATGAAATGGGAGAGGATGCCGTGGGTCGTGAGGCAAAGCTGCAAGCCGCGGTCGGATTTACCGGTCGCGACGCCGAGCATCCAGCCAGTGTCCGCCAGCCTGCCGATCAGCTCCGCCACGCCGGGGTAGAGCGGCTCGGACACGCCATTGGTGCGGCGCATATGCTGGAAGGCGAGCTTGTATTGCTCGGCCAGATGATCGTGGAAATGCCCTTCCGCATCCGGCAACAGCCGCGCCATCGCCTGAGGCAGCGACAGGCCGATGACTGCGAGCGTCTGGAGCCGCGTTGGCGGGGTAAGCTTCACCGCGTCGAAACAGCGGTTCATCGCCTCGACGATGTCGTGCTGGCTATCGACCAGCGTGCCATCGCAATCGAACAGGGCGAGGCGGTTGGCGGTGGTCATGGCTTGCGGGGGGAAGCCTTGGGGCGAGGCTTGCGCGGGGCGGGCTTCTTCGCCTGCGGCTGCCCGCGTTCGCGCCGCTCCCCGCGCTTGTCCTTGCGCACCTGCTTGGCGTGCTGTTTGGCAACGCGCTTGATGTCGTCCTTGGTGGGGCCGGTATCGATCTCGTCATCGAGCAGCAGCTCGCCCTTGGCGAGGTCAAAGCCCAGATCGTCGAGACTCTCGGCGAAATGCGAGGGCAGCTCTGCCTTCACATCCACCCGTCCGCCATCGGGGCTGTCCACCCGGATGCGGCGGGCGTGGAGGTGCATCTTGCGGCTGATCGTGCCGGAAAGGAAGGCATCCTTGCCGCCATATTTGCCGTCGCCCACGATCGGGAAGCCGATGGCAGCGAGGTGCACGCGGATCTGGTGGGTGCGGCCGGTATAGGGTTGCAGCTCCATCCAGCAGGCGCGGTTGCCCGCCCGCTCGATCACGCGATAGCGGGTGCGCGAGGGCAGGCCTTCCTCCTCGTCGACATGCATTTTCTCGCCGCCGGAGCCGGGCTGCTTGGCGAGCGGAAGGTCGATCATGCCCTGCTCGATGCTGGGTACGCCGACGACGAGCGCCCAATAGACCTTGCGCGCGGTGCGGCTGGAAAAGGCCTTGGCGAAATAGGCGGCGGCTTTGGGCGTGCGCGCGAGCAGCAACGCGCCCGACGTATCCTTGTCTAGCCGGTGGACGAGCTTGGGCCGGTCGTCCCGCTCATACATAAGCGCATCGAGCAGGCCATCGACGTGAGAGTCCGTCTTCGTGCCGCCCTGCGTTGCGAGGCCGGGCGGCTTGTTGATGACGATGGCGTGCTCGTCACGGTGGATGACGAGGCTCTGCGCGAAGTCCATCTCCTCGTCCGAGAGGCGGGGCCGTGTCGGGCGGGCCGGGCGCGCGGGCTTGGCGGCTGTCGGCGCGGGGAGGGGAGGGATGCGCAGAGACTGGCCCTCCGCTACCCGGTCGCCCGGTGTCGCGCGCGCGCCATCGAGGCGAAGCTGCCCGGTGCGCGCCCAGCGCGAGACGATGGCGAAGCTCACGTCCGGCATGTGGCGCTTGAACCAGCGGTCGAGCCGGATGCCGTCATCCTCGGCGCTGATGATAGCGGTGCGGGCGTTGCCGCTATCGGCCCTGGGCGCGCTCATGCCAGCGCCCGCATTGTGAACAGACCGCCGAACAGCGCACCGACGGATAGCAGTACGGACAATCCGGCATAGGCCGCCGCCCCGCCCAACTGGCCGCGCTCAATCATCAGCGCAGTTTCGAGGCTGAACGCGGAAAAGGTTGTGAAGCCGCCCAGCACGCCGACGCCGAGCAGCAACCGCGCCTGTTCCCCGCCGACAGAGCCATGGCGCGCGAGCCAGCCCGCCAGCAGTCCCATCGCCAGCCCGCCGATGATGTTGACGCCCAGCGTACCCCACGGCCAGCCACTGCCCATCAGCCTTCCCGCCATATAGCCGAACTGATAGCGGGCGAGCGCACCCAATGCGCCGCCGATCATGACAAGAAGGCTGTTCATATGGCCTCCCCTATGCGCCAAAGCGCGCAAGAGCAAGGGAAGGGGCAGAAAAGCGCGCGATCAGCGGCGCTGGCTAGAGATAAGATCGCCCTCTACGCCGCCATCGGGCGCGGAACGGAGCGCGAGGTGAAACGCCGCGCCATCCTTTGTCCGGGCGCCTTTAAGCGCATGGCCGCCATCCTGCTCGACATGCTCAACCGAGAAACCTGCGCGCCGCGCAAGCGTGTAGTAAAAATCGAGCACCGGGCCAACGTCGGTATCAGTCGCGAAGGTCGCGGCGCGGATCGTGCATTTCGGATCGTCTGCGCCCGCCGCGTCTTTCAGCGCCGCGCCGGGATAGAGCGGCAGGTAGGCTGGCAGGCGGTTGGCCCAGCCCAATGCATAGTTGAGGCGCGGATCTTCGCAGGCTGCGCTCAAGCCCTGCTCGCGCGCGATACCGGCCAGGGTGATCGCGCCGCCGGTGGTCGTTACGGTCTTTGTTGCAGGCGGCGTAGGGAGCAGCTTGCCACCCGCCAACCTGAGCGCGCGCGCCTGTGCGTCGCGCACTGTAAGGCCGACAGGCACTGCCCCATCCAGAGGCTTGTCGGCGGGCTTCAGGCTATCGCGGTTGCCCTCACGCCGCAGGTCCGGGTCGGTCGCTATCGACGCTTCCAGCGCCTCGCGCAGCGCGGGATCCACGGCATTATGCGCAACCTTCGCCTCCAGCGTGGCCAGGTTCTGTTGTACGTCTGCACTCTCGCAGGCACCGAGCAGCATCAGCACGGCGAGTGGCGCGATCCGGCGATTATTCATTGATGGTTTCTTCAATCAGCGCGCGCATTTCCGCCCCTTCCCAGTCCGGCGCGCCGGTGATGCGGGCGATTTCAACGCCCTCCGCAGAATAAAGCACGCTCATCGGTAACACCCCGCCGCCATAGCCGAAACCGAAGGCGTTGTCCGCGTCCAGCCAGGGCTTCATGTGGCGAAAGCCCTTGCCGTTAAAAAAGTCCAGCACCTTCTGTGGCTCCATACTATCCTGCGAGATAGGGAGCACTTGCAGGCCGCTGCTGGCATAGCTCGCGGCTATCCTGTCAAGCTGGGGCATCTCCGCCACGCATGGCGCGCACCATGTTGCCCACAGATTGACGAGGATGGGCTTGCCCTTGAACCGGTCCAGCGTCATCGCCTTGCCCGTTGCATCGCGAAACACATAATCGGGCAGTTCGCTGCCCGCCTTGCTGCGATCGAGGATATATTTGGCTTCACTCGACGCGGACGCGGTGGCCTCACCGCTGGTCACTGCGCCATTTGTCACCGCATTGTCTTGCTCATGCGGCGCGGATTGCTTATCGCAGGCCCCAAGGAAAACCCCGGTCAGGAGCAGAGCGATCAGCGTGCGGGACGAAACAGACATGACGGCAGGCTCCAACAGCATGTGGGGCGGGCGCTTCGCCGAAGGGCCAGCCGCGGTCATGCGCGAGATAAACGCCTCGATCCCGTTCGACAAGCGCTTGTGGAAGCAGGATATCGCCGGGTCGAAGGCGCATGTGGCCATGCTCGCGGTGCAGGGGATCGTTTCCGGCGAGGATGCACAGGCGATTACCGAAGGGCTGAGCCGGGTTGCGGATGAGTATGCGCGTGATGGCGTACCCGTCAATATGGCGCTGGAAGACATCCATATGGTCACTGAGTCGCGCCTTGCCGAGCTGATCGGCGGTGCGGCGGGCAGGCTGCACACCGCGCGCAGCCGCAACGATCAGGTGGCGACCGACTTTCGCCTGTGGGTGCGCGACGCGATGGACGAGGTGCTGGCCGGGCTGAAAGGCTTGGCACGGGCGCTGGTGACGCGGGCAGAGGAACATGCCGACAGTGTCATGCCCGGCTTTACGCACCTGCAGAGCGCGCAGCCGGTGACGCTCGGCCATCACCTGATGGCCTATTACGAGATGCTGAAGCGGGATGTATCGCGCTTTGCCGATGCGCGCGCACGGCTCAACCAATGCCCGCTGGGCGCAGCGGCGCTCGCGGGAACTGGCTTCCCGATCGATCGGCATATGACGGCATCGACGCTGGGCTTTGCCGCGCCGACTGACAATAGCCTCGATTCGGTGTCTGACCGGGACTTCGCGCTCGATTATCTGATGGCGGCGACGCAATGCGCGCTCCACCTCTCGCGCCTAGCGGAAGAGTTCATCATCTGGGCGAGCCAGCCCTTTGGCTTCGTGAAGCTGCCCGATGCCTATTCGACCGGCAGTTCGATCATGCCGCAAAAGCGCAACCCCGATGCGGCCGAGCTGGTGCGCGGCCATGCCGGGCGGATCATGGGTTGCATGACGGCGCTGTGCGTGACGATGAAAGGCCTGCCGCTCGCGTACTCTAAAGATATGCAGGACGACAAGCCGCCTGTGTTCGAGGCGCATGACCTGCTGGGCCTGTGCCTTGCGGCGATGACGGGGATGGTGGACACAGTGACATTTCGCACCGACCGGATGCGTAGCTTGGCCGAGAGCGGCTTTGCCACCGCGACGGATCTTGCCGACTGGCTGGTGCGCGAGGCGGACATCCCGTTCCGCGAGGCGCATCATATCACCGGGCGGGCGGTGAAACTGGCGGAGGAGAGGGCCGTGCCGCTCTCTGAGCTGCCGCTGGCCGATCTGCAGATGATCGACGCGCGCATCGATGAACGGGTCTATTCGGTGCTGACGGTCGATGCCTCGGTCGCGAGCCGGGTGAGCCACGGCGGAACCGCCCCGGCGCAGGTGCGGCTGCGCATCGCCCAGGCCAAGGCCGAACTGGCGGAGGGCGGCGCATGAAAAAGATGATGATCCTGGCGCTACTGGCGCTCTCGGCCTGCGGTGTGCGTAAGGAATTGGAGCAGAAACCGGGCATGACGCCAGCGCCGGTTGCGCGCGGGGCAGAGCGGGCAGAGACGCCGGGCGAAATGACCCGCTTCGAAACGCAGGCCCGGCCGGATCGCAGCGCCGAACCACTGTATCGGTCGTATGAACGCAGTGAAGATCCATTCGATCTCCCGCCGCGCTGACACCCTCTCATCCAGAAGCTGAAATCATGGATCATTTTACATACAAGAATGGTGTGCTCCACGCCGAGGATGTGTCGCTGGCGATGATCGCAGAGGCGGTTGGTACGCCTGTCTATATCTATTCCCGCGCCACGCTGGAGCGGCATGCGCAGGTATTCAAGGCGGCGCTTTCCGCCTTGCCCCGCACCCACATCGCCTTCGCGATCAAGGCGAACCCCAATCTGGCGGTGCTCAACGTACTGGCGCGGCAGGGCTTTGGCGCCGATGTAGTGTCTGGCGGTGAAATTTCGCGCGCGCTGGCGGCGGGGATGAAGGCGCAGGACATTGTTTTCTCAGGTGTCGGCAAGACACGGGCCGAGCTGGCGCAGGCGCTTGATGCCGGGATCGGCCAGTTCAATATCGAGCTGGAGGAAGAAGGCGCCGTGCTGGCGGAGATGGCGGCGCAGATGGGCAAGACGGCATCCGCTGTGTTGCGCGTCAACCCTGATGTCGATGCGGGCACCCATGCCAAAATCTCTACCGGCAAATCGGAAAACAAGTTCGGCGTACCGATCAGCGAGGCGATGGGCATCTTTGCGCGCCTATCTGGCTTGCCCGCCCTCAATTTGCGCGGGGTGGCGTGCCACATCGGCAGCCAGTTGTTCGATCTCGCGCCGCTGGAGGCAGCCTATGCCCGTATCGGCGAGTTGGTGAGCGAATTGCGCGCGGCGGGGCATGGCATCGACCGGGTGGACTTGGGCGGCGGCCTCGGCGTGCCTTACGAGCGGGACAAGGTGCCACCCAGCCCTGCGGACTATGGCGCCATGGTTGAGCGGGTAACACGTGGCTGGGACGTGACATTGATGTTCGAGCCGGGACGCGTGATCGTCGGCAATGCCGGCGTGTTGCTCACCCGCGTCATCTGGGTGAAGCCTGGCGTGGCGCGGCCTTATGTCATAGTCGACGCCGCGATGAACGACCTCGCGCGCCCCGCTATGTATGATGCGTTTCATGACTTTGAGGCCGTGCGTCCTACCGGCGAACGCATGGTTGCAAACATCGCCGGACCGGTATGCGAAACGGGTGATACCTTCGCCATGGGGCGCGAGATCGACGCGGTTTTGTCCGGCGATCTCGCTATCTTCCGCACGGCAGGCGCCTATGGCGCGACGATGGCGAGCACATATAACAGCCGTGCGCTGGTGCCTGAAGTGATGGTGGATGGCGAGAGATTTGCGGTGGTGGCAGAGCGGGTGCTGCCCGAAGCGCTGATCGCGGCTGAGCATGTGCCGGGCTGGTTGAGGAACTAAGCGGTTATGCACAGTCTCCCGCTCTTCATGAAGCTGGAAGGGCGGCCCGTGATCTTGCTGGGCGAGGGCGAGGCAGCGGATGCCAAGCGCCGGTTGCTGGAGCGCGCAGGTGCCGATGTCCGCACCGATGAAGCGGCGGAAGCGGTGCTTGCTATTGTTGCGATTGAGGATGAAGCCGATGCGCAGGCCGCCGTTGCGCGGCTGAAGGCACGGGGTCTGCCGGTGAACGCGGTGGACCGCCCGGCGCTATGTGATTTCACTCTGCCCGCGATTGTGGATCGTGACCCGGTACTGATTGCCATTGGCACCGGCGGTGCGTCGGCTGGCCTTGCCAAGGCGCTGCGCCAGCGTCTGGAGGCGCTGATGCCGGCTACACTGGGGCCGCTGGCTGCGGCGTTGGGCAGAGCGCGGGAGGGGATGCGCGCGCGCTGGCCAGATGCCGCCGCCCGCCGCCGCGCGCTCGATGCCGGGCTGGCCGAGGGCGGCCTGCTCGATCCATTTTCCGGCAAGGATGCGAACGCGGTGGCAGATTGGTTAAAGGAGGCCGGTAGCGATCAGGCCCAGCCCTGGCTTGAAGCGATCGCTGTCACCTCTGACGATCCGGACGACCTCACCCTGCGCGCCGCCCGGCTGCTGGGGCAAGCGGACGCGGTGTATCATGCGCCGGGTATAGCGCCCGCCATCCTCAACCGTGCCCGTGCCGATGCCGTGCGGATCGCTGCTCCCCAAGCGCCGCTATGGGCGGGGCCAGGGCTTGCGCTGTGGCTTTTTCATAGAGATGATCAAGCATGAGCCGCTTTTTCCTCCATATGGGCGGAACCACTCGTGAGGCCGATCTGCCCGCCTGCCTTACGCATGATCCCGCGCATGAGTTTCTGTGGGTCCACCTTGATGGCAAGAGCGACGATGTTGACGGAATACTCGCGCAGTTTGCGGACATACCTCCGCCTGCCGTCGCTGCCCTGAAGGCGCACGAAACCCGCCCACGCAGCGCGCAGTTCGACGAGGGTGCGCTTGTCAACATGCGTGGGCTGGGCGCACCCTCGGCGATTGATGGCGACCCGCTGGTCTCCATCCGCTTCTGGGCGCAGCGTGGCCTGGTGGTCAGCCTGTCTTACCGCGAGTTGGGCGTGATGGACCGGCTGATTGCGCGGATGCTGGCGGGCGAGCTTGCGGACCCCGGCGATCTGCTCTCTGCCACAGCAATGGAAATCACCGACGCGCTGGACCCGGAAATCGCGGACCTTGGTGACGCGCTGGACGGCATCGAAAGCAGCGTGCTGGAGGATGGCAGCACGGTCGAGCGGCGCAAGGTGGCGCAGTTGCGCGCGCAGGCCATTGCCTACCGCCGCTTCCTCGCGCCCCAACGGCAGGCGACCGAGCGGTTGATGACGATGCCCGCCAACTGGCTGGAGCCGGACGACCGCTTGCACCTTCAGGAAGCGGCAGACCGATGCGCACGGATGGTGGAGGAGCTGGAATCGGTGCGCGAGCGCGCGGCATTGACGCACGAGGCGCTCACGGACCTTCGCGCCGAGCATATGAACAAACAGGCGCTGGTACTTGCCATCGTCGCGCTCATTTTCCTGCCGCTCACCTTCATCACAGGCCTTATCGGCATGAATGTGGCGGGTATTCCGTTCGCACACGAGCCTTGGGCGTTCTGGGGCGTGGTGGCTTTTTGTGTGGTGACGGGCGGCGGCGTTGGCATCTGGTTCAAGGCGACGCGCTGGCTGCAAAAATAGCGGGGGAAGACAGCGGGGCGGGCGCAACTGATTCGGTTCGGCGCAGAATCGACTCAGGTCGCCGTTCGTTCATTGCTGTTTCATGTTGTGGGCCGAATATGCAATGATCGGGCGCGAAATAGGGTGAGGGTATAAAGCAAGATGGCGTATTTCGGGCATTTCATCGGGCGGATGCGGCTGGCCGTAGTGGGCACCCTCGCGGCTTGCGGGCTGGCGCTATCGTCTGCACCGGGTTTGGCACAGGTACAGAGCGTCGATCCCAATCAGGCGATAGATGCTGATCTTGCCCCCGCTGGCGGAGCGGATGCCCCGATACCCCTGCCGCCACCTGCCCCTGTTGCCGCCGCGCCAACCTCTGGCACGACGACAGTTCCCGCTTCGCCTGATCCCAAGAGCGCCTATCAGGAAGACGATGTCGTCAGCGCGGCGGAGGGCGTGTTCGGCAAGGGTGCGGAAGGCCTCGCAAGCCTGCTGGAAAAGATACTGAAAGATCGCGGGCGGCCCAATGCCTATATCGCCGGGCGAGAGGCATCTGGCGCGGTGGTGGTGGGGCTGCGCTATGGCTCCGGCACGATGAATCACAAGGTCGAGGGCGAGCGTAAAGTCTATTGGACCGGACCGTCTGTGGGGTTCGATGTTGGCGGCAACGCGTCCAAGGTGTTTGTGCTGGTCTATAACCTTTATGATTCTCAGGATCTGTTCAAACGCTATCCGCAGGCAGAAGGCGCGCTCTATGTTGTAGGCGGGTTTACGGCCACCTATCTGCGGCGCGGCGATGTCGTGCTGATCCCCATTCGCCTCGGTGTCGGCTGGCGCGCAGGCATCAATGCGGGCTATATGAAATTCACTGAGAAATCCCGCATCATTCCGTTCTGACAGTCCGTTTCCCAACAGGCTCTTAAACCGTCCGCCTATTCTTCCTTGGTGCGGAGCGCCGCCAGCGCAGCGAATGGCCCGGCCTGATCCTCGCTCAACACACCGGCGGCTTTGAGTATTGTGTCGGCATCGGGTGAACGAGGGTAGGGGGTGACGCTGAGCGCCAGCGTTTCCGCTATCGCCTCGCCAATGTCGATGCGTTCGTCCGCATAGGTCACGATATCGATGCCATCGGCGTCGATCTCGATCTCGATCTCGTCTTCGTTCCCCTGAACCGGGGCTTCCCCTTCCGGCGTAAAGCGGATCGAAAACGCCTCGCGCACCTGTTCCGCCACCGGCTCGGCAGTTGCGACACAGGGCTGGGAAAGGGCGGCGCGGATTTCGCCTGTCGCCATGATGCCCTCATTCTCGCGAGTGAGGGTGTAGTCCGCCTCCAGCGACGCTATTTCCACAAAGCCGAAGCGGCGGGCCAATGCGGCGCGCTCTTCCGCCTCCGCAGCGATATGTGCGGGCCAGCGCATCCGCCCGATTTCGTCTAGCCGGACGATGCGGGAAAATTCCGGCGCAGGCTGGGTCATGCAGGCAGCTCTCCCGCAAGCAGACGGGCGGGGTCAAGCCCCTCAAGCCCGGCTGCAAAGCTGCGCAGCCGCGCCTCGACATCCGCCACCGCCTCGTTGGCCACAGGCTCGCCGCGATAGAGGTTGCGGCGCAGCGCCGCATTGAAATCCCCGCCTGGCGTCAGCCCGTCTCTATAAGCGGAAAGCCGCCCACCAAGCGCGCTCATCATCCGCCCGATATGCTTGCCGACAATCACGTCGCCGATGCCGATTTGCCGAAGCTGCGCCTCCATGTCATCGACGAACAGCTCGGTCAGCCATACGCTCTCGTGCCGCAGGTCTGCCTGCTCCAGCCGTAACAACACCAGCGAGAGAATGGCGGCGATCATGTCAAACCGCCCGTCGAGCGTATCCGGCACTGCCCCCTCGACATACCAGTGCACCGCCCGCCCGCGATGCACGATGGCCTGATAGAGCGGCTGCATCGTGGTGCGCGGGTCTGGCTGGCGGTGAAAAAGACGATCAAGCAACGACATGACGGATAAACAACCTCTCTGGAGCACGGCTTGCGCGGCCAGCTTCTCACTATGGCTTGTGCGGCGCGATGCAATCCCATATTGGAGGCAAGGCACCCGATATGCAATGGTGCCAGGCAGCGGGGCCGCCCGTGGGAGAGTATAATGCGTTTCAAGACTGTTGCCCTGATGATCGCGCTGACCGGCGCTACGGTTGCGCTTTCCGGCTGCGCGCGGATGCGCACGCATCAGGGCTATCTGGTCGATAGCCTGCTGGTCGATTCAATTCAGCCGGGTGTGGATAATCGACAGTCGGTCGAGGGGACGCTTGGCCGCCCCACCTTCGTCAGTCAGTTCGGCAATCAGGACTGGTATTATGTCTCGCGCGACATGAAGCAGCTTGCGTTCGCCAACCCCAAGGCCGCTGAGCAAACGGTGCTGCGTGTGCGGTTTGACCCGGCGGGCAATGTCGCAGGCATAGACAAGGCTGGACTGGACAAGGTGGCGGACATTTCGCCCAAGTCTGGCAAGACGCCAACCCTTGGCCGCGAGCGCACCCTGCTGGAGGATATTTTCGGCAATATCGGCGCCGTGGGTGCGGCTGGTGCTGGCGGTGGCGGCGGTAGCGACAATACCGGACCGAACGGAAGCTGATACGCAGCCTTCCCGTTATTTTTCTTTTGAGCGCGCGGCAGCTACCGCTTCCTTAAGCGCTTCATAGCCCACTGCACCGCCCAACACCTTGCCGCCCACCACGAAGGTTGGCGTGCCGCTTGCGCCCAGCTCCTGTGCCAGCTTGAGGTTCGCTTCGATCTCCGGGTCATAACGGTTGCTGATGATCGCGGTTTCGGCTGCCTTGCGGTCTATCCCGGCCTTGGTAGCTGCGGCGAGGATGCTGTCCTTGCTGGCGCGGCCACCCGCAAACAACGCCTTGTGGAAGGCGGCATATTTGCCCTGCTCAGCGGCGAGCAGGGAAACACGCGCGGCAAGAGTGCTCTCTTCAGACAGGATCGGCAGCTCGCGATAGACGATCTTCACCCTCGAATCGCTGGCCACCAGCTTTGTGATGTCCGCCAGGGAAGCCCGGCAATAGCTGCAATTATAGTCGAAAAACTCGACGACCGTAACGTCGCCGTCCTTTGCGCCTTCCCATGCCCCCGCATAGGGGGTCTCCAGCTCCTTGCGATGGGTATTCACCGCCTCGGCCATGCGCTTGTCCTTCAGGCGTTCCATGGCCTCTGGCAGAATTTCCGGGTGAGCCAGAATATAGTCATGCACGATCTGTTCGATGCGCGCCCGCTCTGCCGGGTCCACCGCTTGTGCCCCGCTGGAGGCGCCGACTGCCACCGCTGCCGTTGTCGATGCGACGGCCGCAGCCGTCAAGAATCCGAGGAGCATCTGTATCTTTCTGTTGCTGAGCGCTGCGCGCAGGCCGGGCGGGGCAGGGTGGCTGGTCAAGTGGCGGGCTTTCCTTCAGGGGCTTCGTCGTTGCCCCCTTTGTCTTTCTTACGGCCCTTGCGTGCATTGTCCATCTCGCCGCGCGCGGCCAGTGCAATGTCCTGCGCACGCAGATAATCCGGGCTAGCCTTGTCTATGCCTGCCAGCGCCGCCTCGGCATTGCGCAACGCGAGTGGCGTGTTGCCCTCCAGCGCATAGCGCTCCGCCGTCGCCAGTGCCGCGCGCGCGCTGTCGCCCCGGTTGGCGTAAACCACGCCAAGCTGATACCAGGCGAAGGGATTTTCCCTGTCCTTCGCCACTGCTGCGCGCAGCACACGCTCCGCCTCGGCATAGTTCGCTTCCTTCTCGGTCGCGATCAGCGCATGGCCCAGCAGGGTGGCGATCAGTGGCTGGCTGTTGGTGAGGCGTACGGCTTCGCGCAGTGGGGGAATCGCTGCTTCCGCTCGCCCGCTCTCCAGCATCACTTGCCCTTGCAGCTCCAGAAAATATGGATCATGCGGCTGGGCCTTCACCAGCTTGGCGGCTTCGCTCAGCGCTTTGTCCGGGTAGGCGCTTTTATGCCAGGCATAAGCGCGGGCATAATGGGCGGGGAGCGATTGGTCCGTTTCGGGATAGGTGCGCAGGGTTTGCGCCGGATCATCGACGAAGCCCGAAAGCTTGGCCTTGATGCGGGCAAAGCGCGCCTCCAGCTCTGGCGGGGTTTTGGCGTTCCAGGCGGCGTCTTTCTGATAGACCTCTGTGAGGTAGGAAATACGATCTGTCGAGAGCGGGTGGGTGGTGGCATAGCCATCGTCTGCTTCCTCGCGCAGTCGATAGCGATATTCGAGATTTTGCAGCTTTTTGAAGAAGGCGATGCTGCCCTTGCCGCTGATCCCGGCGGCGTGCAGATAGCGTGCGCCCGCTAGATCAGCGCTGCTCTCCTGCGTGCGCGAGAAGGCGAGATATTTGCCGAGCGCTGCCTGCTGGCCTGCCGAGATGATGCCCATGCCCGCCTCGGCGCCGCCCGCTGCGATCGCCGCTGCGCCGAGCAACAGCGAGAGCAGGGTGATGCCTGTCGCAGCTTTAATGCCCTCACCGGAGCGGATGATGTGCCCGCCCTCGATATGGCCCAGCTCATGCGCAATCACCCCCTGAAGCTGATTGGCGTTGTCCGCTGCGGTGATGAGGCCGGAATGAATCCACACGATCTGCCCGCCCGCGACAAAGGCGTTGATGGAGCGATCGTTGATCAGCAACACCTGCACATTATTGGGGCTGAGGCCTGCCGCCTTGATAAGTGGGGCAGAGATTTCATTGAGGAAGGCTTCGGTTTCCGCATCCCGCAGCACTTGCTGCGCGTTGGCGGGCTGGATGAGCAGCGCAAGGCTGAGCAGCAGCCCCAGTAATGCGCGGGCCGGAGCGGTGAAGCGAAAGAGACAAAGACTGTGCATGCCGCTCTCACTGCTCCCGTCTTGCTGAACACAAGATGACACACAGGACGAACAGGGCGCGGGCTATTGACCCGCGCCCCGGTAAAGCCCTTACGCGCCGAAAGTGCGCTGCCACCAGCCGCGCCGCGGCTCGCCATTGTCCTCTTCCGGCTCTGCGGCATCGGCGGAGACAGGCGCAGGCGCTTCGATCGTGGCTTCGGGTGCTGCGGCCGATGCGGCAGCGGGGGCAGAGGCTGCGCCTGCCTCTGACGCGACATCCTCGGTTGCCGCACCTGTGGCTGCTTCCGCTTCGATATCCGCCTTCTTGCGGCGGGTGCGCTTGGGCTTGGCTGCGGGTGCTGCTTCTGCCTCTGGTTCCGCAGCAGCAGGTACGCTCTCGGCAGGTGCCTCCACGCCTGCCGGGGCGGCCTCAGCAGACGATGCTGCTTCATCCGCCGCAACAGCCGCCTTGGGCTTGCGGGTGCGGCGGGTTTTTGGCTTGGGCGCTGCCTCAGCCTGGGCCTCGGCCTCCATCGCTTCTGGCGCTTCGGCAGGCTGCTCGGTCGCTATGGCTTCGCTGCCTGTTTCCTCGGATGCGGCATCGGGCACTTGTGCTTCGCCTGCCGGTGCCTCGCTATCGCCCTCGCCACGCCTGCGGCGACCGCCCCTGCGGCCACGGCGGCTGCGGCGGCGGGTTTCCTCGCCATCATCGGCTGTTACTGCGGTGGGGGCGTCCTGCTCCTCGCCAGACGCGGCGTCTGACTCAGCCTCACCGGCTTCATCACCTGCCTCGCGCTCGGCTCCCTGCGCCTCGCCCTCTTCGCGACGGCCGCCACGGCGGCGGCGGCGCCTGCGACGGCGACGACCACCTTCGCGATCCTCGCGGTCTTCCCTGTCTTCGCGGGCCTGACGCTCGTCGCGGGTCTCGTTTTCCGGGATGTCTTCCTCGTCCTCGGCTTCCTCAAGAGGCAGGTCGTCATCCTCCTCCACATCGGCGATCGGCGCATAGCTGACCTGAACCAGCGGCCTTGGCCCGCTTGCCTCGACAGACATGCGCGCGCCCTCAACCTCGCCATCCGGGAGGATAATGATCGTCACGCCATAGCGCTGCTCGATCTCGTCCAGCTCGCGCCGCTTGTTGTTGAGCACATAGAAGGCGGCTTCCTGGCTGGCGCGCAGCGTGATGATGCTGCCCCGGCCGCGCGCAGCCTCTTCTTCCAGCATACGCAGCGCGGAAAGCCCGGCGGAGGATGCAGTGCGGACAAGCCCGGTGCCCTCGCAATGCGGGCAGGCGCGGGTCGATGCCTCCAGCACGCCGGTGCGCAGGCGCTGGCGGCTCATCTCCATCAGACCGAAGCCCGATATGCGGCCCACCTGGATCCGCGCCCGGTCGTCCTTCAGCGCGTCCTTCATCGCCTTCTCAACCTTGCGGACGTTGGAGCCGTGCTCCATGTCGATAAAGTCGATGACGACGAGGCCCGCCATGTCGCGCAGGCGGAGCTGACGCGCAATTTCCCGCGCAGCCTCAAGGTTGGTGTTGAGCGCGGTCTGCTCGATATTATGTTCGCGCGTGGAGCGGCCGGAGTTGATGTCTATCGACACCAGAGCCTCGGTCGGGTTGATGACGAGATAGCCACCGGATTTCAGCTGTACCACCGGGTGATACATTGCGGCGAGCTGATCCTCCACGCCGTGCCGCTGGAACAGCGAGACGGGGTCGGCATATTGCTTTACCTTGCGTGCGTGGCTCGGCATCAGCAGCTTCATGAAATCCTTGGCGGCGCGATAGCCCTCGTCGCCTTCGATCATGATTTCGTCGATATCGCGGTTATAGATGTCACGGATCGCGCGCTTGATAAGGTCGCTGTCGTTGTGGATCAGCGCGGGGGCCGAACTTTTCAGCGTGTTTTCGCGGATCTCGTCCCACAGGCGGGCAAGATAATCGAAGTCGCGCTTGATTTCGGTGCGGGTGCGCTCCAGCCCCGCCGTGCGGACGATGCAGCCCATGGTCGAAGGCAGGTTCATCTCGGCGATGATGGACTTCAAGCGCTTGCGGTCGGCCGAGTTGCTGATCTTGCGTGAAATACCGCCGCCATGGCTGGTGTTGGGCATCAGCACGCAATAGCGGCCCGCGAGGCTGAGATAGGTGGTCAGCGCCGCGCCCTTGTTGCCGCGCTCTTCCTTTACTACCTGGATCAGCAGCACCTGGCGGCGCTTGATGACATCCTGGATCTTGTAGCGGCGGCGCAAAGCCATGCGCTTGCGGCGCAGCTCGTCGTTATGATCCTCGCTCTGCCCGCCCTTGCGGCGGCGCGGAGGGGGGGCACCGTTTTCACCCTCTTCCTCGGCTTCTTCAGCGGCATGATCGGTGTGGTCGTCGTCGGCGTCTGTGCCCTCGGCATCTGCCTCGGTGGCATAGTCGTCGTCCTCATCGCGCAGCGCGGCTTCCTGCGCGGCGTGTTCTGCTTCCTCACGCAGCAGCGCCTCGCGGTCCTCACGCGGGATCTGGTAATAATCCGGGTGGATTTCCGAAAAGGCGAGGAAGCCGTGGCGGTTGCCGCCGTAATCGACGAACGCAGCCTGCAACGAGGGTTCGACCCGCGTTACCTTTGCCAGATAGATATTGCCTTTGAGCTGCTTGTGCTCTGCGGATTCGAAGTCAAATTCCTCGATTCGGTTTCCCTTGACGACCGCGACACGGGTTTCTTCCCGGTGGCGCGCGTCGATTAGCATGCGCATGTTCATTCAGATTACTCCGGGCATGGGGCGGCCGGATCAAATCTCTCCGGCGGGCCATGCGATTGATGAGGGGCGCGCCGCGCTGCCATGCCAAAACGGCGTGGCCGGGGCGTACCCGGTTCTGGTGGATAGGGTTCAATGGATTTGCGATATATGTGTCTGTTGCATGGGCATGGCCGGTCATTGTGCCGGAACCCGAAACTCCCGACCGCGCGTCAAGGCCGGCATTGCGGCCTTGAACGGAGTGGGAAAAATGCCTCATTACAACGTCAACCTGTTTAGAACGGATGGAATCGGGTACATACCCTCGGCCACCCTGCAAGCGCGCCCTGCGTCATGACTTCAAACAGCCGACGGCATTGCGCGCATCATGAGCTAGCACCACTGGTCATCGGGAGCAACAGCCCCCCGATCTTTTGTTGGTTGCTCAGGGGGATATTCCGCCCGACATGGTAAATATTGTGTTAACGCGGCTGGACGGCGCGCGCGATAGCGGCGAATAGTCAGCGTGATGAGCGCGCATTTTCTATGGCTACCTGCATTATTCGCATCGCTCGGCGGTGCACCCGATGCACTATCGTCAGACTATGCCCGCCCGCCCCGGCGCAGCCACAGCATTACCGTCCATGTCGCGCCGCCCGCCAAAGGCCTTGCCCTGCCGCCCATATATGGCCCTGCCGATCCTGCCCGCCCGCTGGTGGTGATCGACGCCGGGCATGGCGGGCACGATCCCGGCGCGGCCAACCGGGCGCATGGGCAGCAGGAAAAAGAGGTGACGCTGGCGCTCGCCATTGCCCTGCGTGACCGGCTGGTGCGCGGCGGGCGCACGCGCGTGGCGCTGACGCGCAGCGACGATCGCTTTCTGCTGTTGCAGGAGCGCTATGATATCGCGCGCAGGCTGGGGGCTGATCTGTTCCTCTCGATCCACGCGGATGCGGCGGAAAATGATGGGGCACAGGGCGCGACCATTTATACGCTCTCTGAAACCGCGTCGGACCGCGAGGCCGCCCGCCTCGCGATGCGAGAAAACCGGGCCGACATTATAAACGGGGTCGATGTCGGCGCGCAGGAAGGCACGGTCAGCTCGATACTTATAGACCTGTCACAGCGCGAGGCGATGGCGCAATCGGTCGAGTTTGCGCGCCTGCTTTATCGCGAGGCGGCGCCCTTTGTGCCGTTCCGCAGCACATGGCACCGTTTTGCTTCGCTGGTAGTGCTGAAGGCGCCGGATATTCCCTCGGTGTTGTTCGAGGCGGGCTATATCACCAGCGCGCAGGATGTGGCGCGGCTATCCTCCGTCAAGGGGCGCGCTCAGGCGGCCGAAGGGCTTGCCCGCGCCATAGAGATCCATTTTGCCCGCGCACAGATCAGCCGATGAGACGCATGGTTATGGACTGGCCAAGCCTGCCATATTTTTCTACAGGCGGGTGCCATGAATGATGCCGGAGCCGAAAACACGAGCGAGGATCGCTTCAGCTATCGCGTGACCAGAGGTGTGAGCGACGCACGGCTGACGCTGGCCGGTTGGTGGCAGAAGCGCTGGGTCCGCCGCGCGACCTATGTTTTTGGCGCGGTTCTGGTGTTCTTTGCGCTATTCTGGGCCATTTTTGCGCGCGATCTGCCCAATGCCGAGGCGCTGGCAGATTATGAACCCTCGCTGCCGAGCGTGGTGCGGGACGTCAACGGCGAGCCGGTCTATAGCTATGCGCGCGAGCGGCGGGTACAGCTCAGCTACAATGATTTCCCGCCCCAGCTGATCCGCGCCGTTCTCTCGGCCGAAGACAAGACCTTCTTTTCGCACCATGGTGTGGATTTCACTGGGCTTGCAGGCGCGGTGATCGATTATGCATCGAAGATCGGTTCCGGCGAGCGCGCCAAGGGCGGCTCCACCATCACGCAGCAGGTGGCGAAGAACCTGCTGCTGGGTGACGAATATTCCCCCACCCGCAAGATCAGGGAGATGATCCTCGCCTACCGCATCGAACGGGCGATGACCAAGCAGCAGATCCTCGAACTCTATCTCAACCAGATATTCCTTGGCCGCAACGCCTATGGCGTACAGGCGGCGTCGCGCGCCTATTTCAACAAGGATGTGGGCGAGCTCAAGCTGCACCAGTTCGCCTTCCTCGCAATCCTCCCCAAGGGTCCGGCCAACTATCGCCCGGAGACGGAAAAGGGCTATGCCCGTGCGCTCGAACGGCGCAACTGGGCGCTGGGCGAGATGAAGCAGAACGGCTGGATCACCGATACGCAATATCGCGACGCCACCTCCCGCCCGATCGACGCTGTAAACCAGCTCGGCACATTGTTTGACAGCGCGCGCGCTGATGCGGGTGGCTATTATATGGAAGAAGTGCGCCGCCGCCTGATCGAGAAATTCGGCGACACTGAAGAGGATGGCCCCAACAGCGTCTATGCCGGTGGCCTGTGGATACGCACGCCTTATGATGCCGAGATTCAGGGCCGCACGCGCGATGCGCTGCGCAATGGCCTGCTGCGCTATTCGGGTGGGCATGGCTGGTCCGGCCCCATTGCCACGATCGAGATGGACGACCAGTGGCGCAGCCGCTTCGCCAGCAGCTTCAAGAGCATCGACTATCAGGACTGGCGCGTGGCGGTGGTGGTGTCGAAGGACCGGGGCGCGGCGGAGCTGGGGCTGTCCGGCGGCAAGACCGGCACACTGCCCGCCAGCCTCGCGCAGACGCCTTATCGCAAAATCGGCGGCCCGGCGTTCAACGCGCTGAAACCTGGCGACATGATCGTCGTCAAGCCGATGGGCGGCAGCACCTATGCCCTGCGCAGCGTGCCGGAAGTATCGGGCGGTATGATGGTGCAGGCGGTGCGCACCGGGCGCATCTACGCGATGCAGGGCGGGTTCGACTCCAGCCTCTCCTCCTACAACCGCGTAACACAGGCGCAGCGCCAGCCGGGATCGACGATCAAGCCGTTTGTCTATGCTGCGGCACTGGACAATGGCATGACGCCCGCGACGATCATTGTCGACGGGCCGTTCTGCGTGTGGCAGTCCGCCTCCCTCGGTCAGAAATGCTTCAAGAATTTCGATGCGGGCGGCGGCGGGCCGCACACGATGCGCTGGGGCATAGAGCAATCGCGCAACCTGATGACGGTGCGCACCGCATCGCAGACCGGCATGGACCGCGTGGTGCGCACGATCAAGGCGATGAACATCGGCGATTACCAGCCCTATCTTGCCTACGCGCTTGGCGCGGGCGAGACGACGGTGGAAAAAATGGTCAATGCCTATGCGGCGCTCGCCAACCATGGCCGCCTCAATAGCCCGCGCGTGATAGACTATGTGCAGGACCGGCATGGCACAGTGATCTGGCCCGACAAATGGCGCGCTTGTGCCGCGTGCAACGCGGCGGACTGGGACGGCAAGGCTATGCCGCGCTTTGGTCGCTCCGGCAAACAGGCGATGAACCCGATGACCGCCTATCAGATGGTGCACATCACCGAGGGCGTGATCCAGCGCGGCACCGCAACCGTACTGGCGGACCTTGGCCGCCCGTTGTTCGGCAAAACCGGCACGACTAACGGCCCGACCAATGTGTGGTTCGTCGGCGGATCGCCCGATCTCGTGGCAGGGGTCTATCTGGGCTATGATACGCCGCGTTCGCTGGGCGGCTATGCGCAAGGTGGCCGGATTTCCGCGCCGATCTGGAAAGAGGCGATGGCGCCGATATTGAAGGACATGCCCAAGGAACCGTTCGTCGCGCCTGCGGGAATCCGCATGGTGCGGATAGACCGGCGCTCCGGCAAGCGCGTCTATGGCGCGTGGCCGACGAGCGATCCCAAGCCCGCCGTGATCTGGGAAGCCTTCAAGCCAGAGACGGAGCCGCGCCGCACCATCCGCAAGGAGGAGCTGGATGCGCAGGCCAAGGCAGAGCGGGCACGCGCTGCGCGTGGGCCTGCGGCGAACAAAGACAGTGATTTCTTGCAGCGCGAGGGCGGAATATACTAGGGGCACCCCCCAGCCCCGATTGGAGAAAGAATCATGCGCGCCGAAGCGCAAGCCTATTGTGACCGTATCGATGCCGCGCTGGATCTGTTGCGCCGCTTCCTTGATTGGGACCGCGCGTTGCGCCGGCTCGACGAGCTGAACGCGCGCGTCGAAGACCCAAGCCTGTGGAACGACCAGAAAAAGGCGCAGGAAGTGATGCGCGAGCGCACCCGGCTCGACACCGCTATTTCTGCCACCCGTGCTATCGAGAAAGATAAACTCGATACCGTTGAGCTGCTGGAAATGGCGGATGCCGAAGGAGACAGCGCGCTGGGTGATGAGGCGGTCGCCAGCCTAGCGGTGCTGGCCGACAAGGCCGACGAAGACAAGATCAAGGCGCTGCTTGCCGGCGAAGCGGACGCCTCCGACACGTACCTCGAAATTCATGCCGGGGCGGGCGGCACCGAGAGCCAGGACTGGGCCGAAATGCTTCAGCGCATGTATCAGCGCTGGGCGGAGAAGCGCGGCTACAAGGTCGAGCTGGTCGATTATCAGGCAGGCGAGCAGGCGGGCATCAAGTCCGCGACGCTGCTGATCAAGGGCGAGAACGCCTATGGCTATGCCAAGACCGAGAGCGGTGTGCACCGCCTGGTGCGCATCTCGCCCTATGACAGCTCGGCCCGGCGGCACACGAGCTTCAGCTCGGTGTGGGTCTATCCGGTGATCGATGACAATATCGACATCGAGATCAATCCGGCGGACCTGAAGATCGACACCTATCGCGCATCCGGTGCGGGCGGGCAGCACGTCAACACCACCGACTCGGCGGTGCGCATCACCCATGTGCCCACCAACATCATCGTCGCCTGCCAGAATGACCGCAGCCAGCACAAGAACCGCGCCACCGCGATGAACATGCTGAAGGCCCGGCTCTACGAAAAGGAGCTGGCCGAGCGGGAGGCGGCGGCCAGCGGCGAATATGCCGCCAAGACCGAGATAGGCTGGGGCCACCAGATCCGCTCCTATGTGCTGCAACCCTATCAGATGGTGAAGGATTTGCGCACCGGGGTCGTCTCGTCCTCGCCCGATGATGTGCTCGACGGCGCGCTCGATCCCTATATGGCGGCAGCATTGAGCCAGAAGGTGACGGGCGAGAAGGTCGATGTCGAAGACGTGGATTAAATCCGGAGGGTTAGCGCTACTTCGTCACCCTCGGCCAGCCCCTCCGCCTTGCGCACCGCCGCCTTTACCGGCAGCATAAAGCCGCCCATTTCCTTGCTGGGGAATAGCGATGTTTCCCAAGTTGTATCGCCAATGGTTGCGCGCACCTTGACCGAGCCGAAGCCGCCGGTGCGGCCCATCGCGGCATAGTGGATCTCGCCCACCACATCGCCAGACAGTATGATGAAGAACCAGCTCGCCTTGTCGCCGCTCCACTTGATGAGTGGGCAGCGGGTCTCGATCACTTCCTCAAACATGCGCATGTCTCCCCGCTCCGGTTATGGCCGGAGCGCTGCGTTCGACGCAATGGAAGAATTTTACAGATTCTTGCTGATCGAGCAGGCAGCCGGGCCGAGGATGACGACGAACAGCGTCGGCAAGATGAAGAGGATCAGCGGCACGGTCATAATCGCGGGCAAGCGCGCGGCCTTTTCCTCTGCGCGCATCATGCGCTCGTGGCGGAACTCGGCAGAGAGTACGCGCAATGCCGACGCAAGCGGCGTGCCGTATTTCTCGGTCTGGATCATTGTCGTGACCACGCCCTTCAGTGCGTCGAGGTTTACGCGGGTAGCGAGGTTTTCAAAAGCCTGCCGCCGCTCGGTGAGGAAGCTCAGCTCGATGGCGGTGAGCTGAAACTCGTCACCCAGCTCAGGGTAGGCGCGGCCCAGTTCCTTGGAAACACGGCCAAAGGCGGCGTCGACGGTCAACCCCGCCTCGGCGCAGATCACCAGCAGATCAAGCGCATCGGGAAGACCCTTGCGGATCGCGGCAGCGCGCTTGGAGATGAGGTTGGAGATATAGATGTCCGGTGCCTTGTAGGCGGCGAGCAAGCAGGTGGCGAACGCCATGAAGCGCTTGAAATCGCTCCATTCCGGGTAGGCGCGAACGACATAGAGCATGAAGGCCGCAAGGCCCCCGACAGCGATGGGCATCACCAGACGCCCGAAAATGACGGCAACCGCCAGATCCTTTGAGCGGATACCTGCCTGCGCCAGTTTCTTCTGCGCCACCTGGAGCTGATCGTCCTGAAGCACCTGCAGCTTTTTGAGCAGCGTGCGCATCAGGTCTGTGCTCTCGCGCTGGTGCACCAGCTTGGCGCGGCGCTTGGCGGTGGAAGCGGTAATGCCCGCCTTCAGCTGTTCGCGCCGCTCGTTGAGGGCCTTGACCCGCTTGGTCATCGGATCGCGCGCCGTCGTGGCCATATACATGGCATACAGAACAGCCAGCGTCGCCACGGCGGCGAGCAGGGTCGCGAGGTCCGCGCCAGTCATACCAAAGAGGGTTTTGCCGGGCATGGTGCGTCAGATCTCGAAGTTTATCATCTGGGCCATGATGAACACGCCAATGCCCATCCATCCCATGCCGCCCAGGCCGATGAGCTGCATCAGGCTGAGTCCGAACAGCCCGTTGGGATCGGGCGTGAAAAATGCTGCCATGTAATTGAAATTGATCCAGCTGATGAGGCCGAACACGATGAACGGCAGAGAGCCGATGATCCAGGCCGATGCCTTGGATTCTGACGACATAGCATTGATTTTGAGCTTCATCTGCGCGCGCTGGCGCAGCACGGTGGCGAGGTTAGAGAGGGTTTCGGCAAGGTTGCCGCCTGTCTCGCGCTGGATATTGAGCGTGATGCAGAAAAACTGGAACTCCGCTGTCCCCAGCCGCTCGGCGGTTTCGATCAGCGCCTGATCCATTGTCTTGCCGATCTTGATCCGCTCCGTCACCAGTTTGAATTCTTCCCCCACCGGCGCAGGCACCTCGGTCGAGACGATGTTGAGCGTTTCGGCAATAGGCAGGCCGGAGCGCAGACCGCGCACCATCAGCTCCAGCGCGTCAGGGAAGTTCTGCGTGAATTTCTTGATGCGCTTGGCGATGACCATACTCACATATTTATGCGGCAGGCCGAGTCCAGCGGCGGTGCCGACGAGGAGTGCGGTGATCGGCGACCAGCCACGCAGCAGGCCAAAGCCCGCAATGCCCGCCATGATGCTGGCGCAGACAATCATATATTGATTGAGCGTCCATTTCTTGCCGGTCATTCTCAGGCGCTTCGCCAGCTTTTCGGGATCGGGGATCAAAGAAATGAAGGCATTGGCCTTTTGGGCGGATGTTGAGGCAATCGCCTTGCGCATCCGCGCCTCGACCTGGTTTTCGGCGGCACCGCTATGGCGACCCAGCACGGCCGCTAGACGGCGCGATTGTGCCTTTGCAAGCGACGGGCCGGAGAAGGCGAGCGCCGCCAGCATGAGCGCACCGCCCACCATCATGACAAGGAGGATCAGTTTGGGATCCATGAAGTCCTATCCACGCCTGCCAAATGTCATGGCCTGCTTATGCTTCCGCCTTGGCCTTGCCGCCCTTTTTGGGCAGCATGCCTTTCAGACCTTCCAGTTTGCCGATCAGCGAGCCGCCCTTTTTGGGTTCGGCCACTGTGCCATCTGCCCCGCCCAGCTCCAGAACCTGGCTCAGCGCCTCGGCATAAGACGCACCTAGCTTGCTGGATTTGGATACCTCGGCAAGCGTCTTGCCCAGCTTGGCGGCCTGCGCTGCAAGGCGCATGTCGTAAGGCAGGCTGATGTCGATCTTGCGCTCGATGGACTGTTCAAAATCCTTGCGCGATATTTCCAGCGCATTGGCCTGCACCTTGTTGGCGACCACGATCACCTTCATCTGCGGCGCGTTGGAGCGCAGCCAAGACAGCAGCCGGATGGTGTCGCGCGCGCCGGCCAGCGTGATTTCCGTCACTACTACACCGACATTATAATCTACCATGAGATGAGGAAACTGGATCAGCATATGGCGCGGCATATCGATGACGCTGGCGCCGAACACGCTGCGGAATTCCTCCTCAAGCTGATGGAACGCGCCGCCATCGGTCAGCATCGGCTGATGGATCGGCGCTTCGGCGGAAAGAAGGGCCAGCGTGTCTGATGCCCGCACCATAGCGCGCTCGATGAAAAGTCCATCGATACGGCTGGGGTTTTCGATCGCGTCAATCAGGCCTCGGCCCGGCTCCAGATCAAGCGTCAGCGCGCCGGTGCCGAAGTGCAGGTCTAGATCGAGAAGCGCGGTCGGCCGCTTGGCATTTTCCGAGAGCAGCCACGCGAGCGACGTTGCGACCGTCGAAGCACCCACGCCGCCGCGCACGCCGATGACGGCGGTGGCGATGTGGCTGTGCATATCGCCGCCTTCCAGACGGGGCGCAAGAAACGCGGCCTGCGCACTGGCAAATGTCTCGCGCAGATGTTCGGCGTTGAGCGGTTTGAGCAGATAATCCTGAATACCGCTGCCCAGAAGATCGCGATAGAGCCGCACATCGTTTACCTGCCCGCAGGCAATGACGATGGTGCCCGGCTCACATACTTCGGCGAGGCCATTGATGTCGTTCAGGGGATCGATCGATTCCGACATGTCGACGAACAACACATGCGGGCTGGCGCTGACGGAGAGAGACTGCACCGCATTGCGCAGGCCGCCCTTATAGACGCGCTCTGCATCCCAGCCCATCTCAACCGCGACGGAGCGGGTGATGGCGGCGGTGTTGTCGTCACACGCATAGGCCTGAAACATGTCGCGCCCGGCGCCCATGCCCATTTTGAAGGGAGCGTTCATCGCTTAGTTTCCTCCCAGGCTCACGAGGCCGCCGGAGCCGGTTGTCGGCTTGGCCTGCATGTCCTTGATCGCGCGATTGGATGTCGCGGTGCGCAGGCCGCCATTGCTCTCGGTCTGGCCGCGGACGAGGTCTTCCGGGTTGGCGACCATAGCGGCAATATTGCTGTTGACCGCGCATCCGAAGTTGGAGCTGGTGCCGCCGGACATGGTGTTTTCCTGTTTCGTCCGCCAGTCGGGGCAACCGGGAACGGCAGCGGTCGCGCGGCGCACGACGATCCGAACCGAGCCATAAGGCGGCGTTCCGGCGGTGACTGCATT
Organism: Sphingobium fluviale; assembly: GCF_004122115.1. Classification (GTDB taxonomy): domain Bacteria; phylum Pseudomonadota; class Alphaproteobacteria; order Sphingomonadales; family Sphingomonadaceae; genus Sphingobium; species Sphingobium fluviale. Next base: position 6,819 of record NZ_SBKP01000014.1, on the reverse strand, counting down.
GTCATCGCGCACCAGCATGCCACGCTGGCCGAGCACGTCGGCGATGTCTGCCTTGGCGGCGGCGCTATATGCCCCGGCCAGAGCTACACTGTCGCCATAGCCTATGCCAAGCGAATCGAGCCAGCCATTGAGCCGTGCCTTTTCGTCGGTGGAAACTCCCGCACCGCTGTCTGCGCGCAGATCCAGCACGAAGCTGGTGTAGCTGACGACCGGCTGATGCACGGATTCGACGCCGCGATTGACAGCGGTTTCAGCGCCGCACGCGCCAAGTGGCAGCGCGATTGCTCCGACGAGGGCGAAGCGGCGGAGGAAGGAGCGGGTATGTGAGCTAGTCATGATGATGATCCTTCCCGTCAGAATGTGAAGCCCGGCCCGACAGCCTCCGCAGCAGCGGTGCGGGCGGGCTTGCGCTTGTCACCCGTAGGCGCTGGCGCGGGAACGGGGGTTATGGCGGCTTGTGGCGCGCCTGCCGGGCTGGCCGGTGGCGCTTTGGGCGCGACGGACGGCATGGGCCGGTTGGCGCCGCTCACACCGTCTGACCCCTTGTTGAGCAGCAAGCCTTGAAGCTCCGTCGCGTTGCGGAAGCCGTCAGTCGGCAGGCGCACGTCGCTGGCGTTGATCGGCTTCACCAAATAGGGCGTGACGACGATCACCAGCTCGGTCTCGTCGCGCAGGAATTTGCGCGATTTGAACAGGCTGCCCAAGATCGGCACGTTGCCGATGCCGGGCACCTTGTTGATATTGTTGGCAGTGTCGTTGCTCAGCAGCCCCGCGATCATGAAGGCCTGGCCGGAGCCAAGCTCCACCGTGGTTTCGGCGGTGCGGGTTTTCAGCGCCGGAACGCTGCTGTTGATCGAAAAATCGAGCGTCGAGACGCTGGGACGCACGCGCATCGAGATGCGCCCATCCGCCAGCACCACGGGGGTGAAGGCGAGTTGCACGCCATATTGCTTGAACTCGATGCTGTTGCCGTTGTTGGCGCCATTAAACACCGTGTAGGGATATTCGCCGCCCGCAAGGAAGCTCGCCGTCTCGCCTGAAAGCGAGGTGAGGTTGGGCTGCGCCAGCGTGGTGGCGAGGCCGCTGATCTCCGCCAGATCGAGCGCGGCGAGGATGTTCATGCCGAACAGCTTGGTGTCCGCGGCGATCGTGGTAGCGCCAATCTGCTGCGACGCGACGCTGCCCCCAGTTCCGGGCACAAGGCCATTGCCGGTGCCGAGAAATCCACCCGGCGTCCATTGGCCGCTGACGATTTGCCGACCCGTTGCAGCCCCGAACTTGAAACCGTTTGTAAAGTCGGCACTACTCAAGTTTGTGCCGATCTGGTGAATCAGATTGCGGCTGACTTCGGCGATCTTGACCTGAAGGTTGACCTGAAGCGGCGTCGCGGTGCGCAAGCGGCTGACGACGGTGGGAACCGGCTGCCCCGGAGGCGGGGCAGAGAACGCCTGCACCAGCCGTTCGGCCTCGGCGGCGTCTTCCGGCGCTTTCACCGTGCCGGTGAGCAGGATCAGCCCGTTCATCTTGGAGACGGTGATGTCCGAATCCGGCATCGCGAGTTTCAGCATCTGATCGATGCTGGTGAGGTTGTTGCCGACGCGGACCATGCCGCTCCACAATACGCGGCCCCCCGCAGTCGTGGCGGAAATGCTGGTTTCCCCCGCGCTCTTCGCGAGGATATAGATCTGGTTCTGCGAGCGCACATGCACGTCCGCCACGCCGGGATTGGCGACGACCACATCGGTCATGCTGCCCGGCAGGTTGATGACGCGGCTGGCGCCGACCGACATCAGGATGACGCCGTTTTCTGCTGACTTTGCCGCGTCCGGAGCAGCTCCAGCTATCCCGGCGGGTGCGATCAGGCTGGCGCTGGCGAGCAACAGGGCACTGGCGAGACCGCCTGCCTTGCGCAGCGATGAGCGTGTATGGTTCATCTCAGTTCCCCCTGATCTCTACCTGCTCGACCGCTGTACCCCGCGCCACGCGGACGAGCGCGCCGACCTGCGGCACAACCTTGCGCGGCGGCATGGAGCGGCGGGCGAAGCGGGATACATCGCCGCCGGTGGAATAGCCGAAGCGGCCATCCTCTGGGCGCGAGGCAATAGTGGTGAGCGCGCGTTTTTCAGCGGCGGGATCGTTGCTGTTAGGCAGTGCGACATTGCCATTGGCGATGGCTGCGTCCAGATCCTGCTTGGTGTCTGCCAGCGCGCGCAGCGTGAGCGAAATCTGGCCCATGGTTTGCGATACGGCGATCTTTTCCGCGATCCGCGGTGTTACCTCCAGCGTAACGTTGGAGAAGGTGCGCACATCAGGCTTGCCTGTTTCATCGAGCGCATTGGTGCGTTGATCGGTGGCAAGCACGCGCAGGTTGCGCACAATGGTTTCCGTGACTCGCAGCGGGTTGTTGGCGTCTTCACCGTTCACGGTCTGCGTCACCAGCACGTCGACGCGATCACCGGGGAAGATGAACCCCGCGACCGAGCTTTGCATAGAGACCGGCACTGTCACAGCACGCATGCCGGGGCCAAGAGCGGCGGCAAGGAAGCCGCGCTCGCCCGGCATGATGAGTGCGCCGCGCGTCGCAGGCTGACCTGCGGTGATGGCATTGCGGACGACAGCGCCCTGAAGCGACTGTGGGTCTGCCTTGCCCTGAAGATAATAGGGTTCCTCGACCAGATCCTTCGGCCAGGGCTGAAACCGGAAACTCTCGGCATCAATGATCGTGCCCACGGGCAGCGCGCGTTTCGCGACCAGCACCTGCGGGCCATCCAGCGCCTGCTGCGGCACGGCGGAGGCGGTTGCCTGCGGCGCTGGCGCCTGTGTCTCGCTGAACATAGAGCGGGCCATTAGTGCCGCTGCCACTGCGATGATGAGCGCGCCTGCCAGCAGCACTGCTTTTTTCACATCCATGACGAACCTCGTCCTCCAAGCCCGGAAAAGCGGGTCTTCCGAGCGTAAATGTTACGCAAATTGGTTAATTATCCGTTCACCGACCAGCCACATCGCCGCGAGCGAGATGGCGACGCCATAAGGCACCTCCGGCTGGCCCAGCCTTTTGCTGATCCGGTGGTGGATCACTGTCACCAGTGTCACCACGCCGCCGATGACCGACATCAGCACAAGCAACAGCACCAGTGCCTGCCACGGGAACCACAAGGCGACCGCGGCAAGCAGCTTCACATCGCCTCCGCCCATCATGCCGAGCGCGAATAGCGCCGCGAAAATGCCGAACATGCCGATGCCTAACCCGACTTGCAGAGCCATATCCGGCCAGGCGGGAATCCCGCTCGCCAGCCAATAAAGCGGCGCAAGCAAAGCAATTGCGAGGTTCAGCCGGTTGGAAATGATGCGCGCGCGTATATCCGTAACAGCGGCGGCCACCAGCAAGCCAGCCAGTGCGCACAGCAAGATAATCCGGATAATTTCCCCGCTCATGACGTCAGGTCTAGACGCAATGCCTTACCAACTCGTAAACAGCGCGTTAATGCGACTGGCAGTGCCCACCCTTGATGACGCCATGATGGAGAGCTGGCCCGCGCCCGATGGCTGGCCATTGCGGCGCGTGCGGCTGTCTGGCCGGGGCGGGGCGCGTGGTTCCCTGCTGTTCATCGGCGGGCGGGCAGACCATATCGAGAAATATGACGAGGCGCTGATCGGCTGGGCGGAGCAGGGCTGGGATGTTGAAAGCGTGGACTGGCGGGGGCAGGGCGGATCCGGGCGGTTGATACAGGGCAGCGCGCTGGGCCATGCGGAGGACTTCGGCTGCTGGCTGGAGGATATCGAGGCCTATGCGGAGGACTGGCACACACGCACGAGCGCGCCGCATGTCATCGTCGCACATTCCATGGGCGGCCATCTGGTACTCCGCGCGCTGGCGGAAGGGCGGATAACGGCGGATGCAGTGGCGCTCTCCGCACCGATGCTGGGCATACGCGCCGGGCCGCTGCCGCAATGGCTGGCGGGCGGGATCGCGGCGGCGGCGTGCGCGGTGGGGCTGGGGCGCAAGGCGGTGGGGCGGGTGCGCGAGGCTCTGAGCGTTGACGAAGGCACTGCCTTACCCACAGTGCTCACCCATGACCGGGAGCGCCTGTTGCGCGAGGCACGGTTCGAGCTGGAGCGACCGGACGTCGCGCTTGGCCCGCCGACATGGGGATGGCTGCGCGCGGCTTTTCGTTCGCTCGCGTGGATGGCGCGGCCCGATACTCTCGAACGGATCACCGCGCCGATGCTGATCCTCGCCAGCGCGGGGGACCGGGTGGTCTCCACCCCCGCGATCATCCGTGCGGCGGCGCGGGTGCCGGGCGCCCGGATTCATGTCTATGGCGCCGATGTTGCGCATGAAATATTGCGCGAGGTAGATGCGGTGCGCGATGATGCGCTGGCCCGTATAGACGCCTTCTTTGCCGAGTACGCCTCCCGCCCATGACCGCCCTTGCCAGCCAGTATGACGCCGTGATTGTCGGCGCGGGGATGGCGGGCGCCAGCCTTGGCGCAGAGCTTGCCGGGCATATGTCTGTGCTGGTGGTCGAGGCCGAGGCGCAACCGGGTTATCATGCTACCGGGCGCTCGGTCGCCTTCTGGTCGGAGAGTTATGGCGGGCCGAACGTCCGCCCGCTCACCCGCGCGTCCTATCCGTTGCTTTCCAGCCCGGCACCGGATTTTGCCGAGCAGGGCTTCCTCAGCCCGCGCGGCGCGCTGCATATCGGGCGGGTGGAGCATGCGCCGCTAAGAGACGCCAAGATCGCCGCCTTTGCCGATGATGCGTTGTTTCAGCCGGTGGAGGCGGCGGCCTTGCGCGATGCGATCCCCGGTCTGCGTGAAGAATGGACGGCTGGCCTTGCCGAACCCACCATGTGTGACATTGATGTCGCGGCGCTGCACAGCGCTTATCTGAAACAGCTACGCCAGCGCGGTGGCAATGTCGCCTGCTCCACGCGCTTGAAGGGGGCACAGGCATTATCCGATGGCGGCTGGGCGGTGCGCCTGTCCGGTGACGAGGAGGTACGCACGTCCCTACTCGTCAACGCGGCGGGTGCGTGGGCAGATGACGTCGCGCGCCTCTGCGGTCTGCGCCCACTCGGTATCCAGCCGCTGTTGCGCACAGTCGTGCAATTGCGGATGGCCCCGGCAGTGCCTGATGACCTGCCGCTGGTGCTCGATCTGGAGGAGAGCTTGTATTTCAAGCCAATTGGCGGCGGGCGCATCTGGCTGACTCCGCATGATGAGCAGCCCGCCGAGCCGGGCGATGTCGCGCCGGACGAACTTGACGTTGCCATCGCGATCGACCGCCTGAGCCAGGTGGTGGACTGGCGCGTGGAGGCGGTGGAGCGCAAATGGGCAGGCTTGCGCAGCTTCGCGCCGGATCGGTTGCCGGTCTATGGGCCAGATGCAGAAGCGCCTGGCTTCTTCTGGTTCGCGGGGCAGGGTGGCTTTGGTATACAGACTGCTCCTGCGGCGGCGCGGCTGGGGGCGGCGCTGATCCTGGGGCGGGATGATCCGCTCATCGCAGCCCTCGATACGAAGATTTACGCGCCCGCGCGCTTTTGACCTTGCGAAGCGGAGGCAGCCAGATAGTCTGCTCTTCGCGTTGAACAGCTGGAGTCAGGATAATGGCGCACAAATTTGTGATTGAGCAGAACAAGGCGGGCGAATATGTCGCCAAATTCAAATACAACGCCGAAGTCATCTTCTGGACCGAGGGTTACAAGAGCAAGGCCTCAGCAAAAAATGCCATCGAGTCGATTCTCAAGAACGGACCGGGCGCGCCGATCGAGGAATAAGCGAAGCGGCTTACCATGACCCTGCTCGGCGCAATCATTGCGGGCGGGGAGGCGCGGCGTTTCGGTGCGGACAAGGCGGCGGCACGGCTCAATGGCTTGGCGCTGATCGATCATGTTGCGCGGGCACTTGGGGGCCAGACCGATGCGCTGGTCGTCGTCGGGCGGGAGTGGGGTGGCTTGCCTTCGGTCCCGGATCGCCCGCGCGGCGGCGAGGGGCCATTGGGTGGCCTCAACGCTGCACTGCATTTCGCGCACGAACAGGGGCATGAAGCGGTTTTGTGCGCAGGGTGCGACACGATGCCCCTGCCGCCCGACCTTGGCCTGCGGCTCGCCCCCGGCCCCGCGGTGGTGGAGGGGCACTGGCTGATGGGCTATTGGCCTGCCATGCTCGCGGGGCAGCTTGACAGGTGGCTGGATGACCAACCGGATCGCTCGATCCGGGGTTGGATGCGCGCATGCGGTGCGCGCATGGTGGCGGTGGAGGCCGCATTTTACAACATCAATACGCCGGAAGCGTTGGCGCAGGCCGAGGCGGCGCTGTCAAGCGTTGCTCAGTCCAGATAGCCGAGCTGAGCCTGCATTTCGACCGCGTCGATAATCTTGCCGCCCCCCATCATCACCGCCGCACAGCAGGCGAGGAACAACAGCTTGCCGCCTGCACCTGGATAATGCGCAACATAATGCATACCCCGGTCCGTCGCGCCCAGAGCCAGCGCGTAAATCACGGCAAAGGCCTCGAACTTGGTCCTGATCGTGAAGAGGCGGCGAATCCTAGTTAACATTTCGTTAAAATAGCGGGAGCGTTGATATCCGCCAACGCCGTTAACCGCGAATATCGCCTTGATGATCAAACACGAAAAAGCCCCGGCGGGCTAGGCCGGGGCTGATTGCGTTTGCAGATGACCGGATTACAGTTTTTCTGTGAGTTCCGGGACGATCTTGAAGAGATCCCCGACGAGGCCGATGTCGGCTACCTGGAAGATGGGAGCATCCTCGTCCTTGTTGATGGCGATGATGGTTTTGCTGTCCTTCATGCCGG
>NZ_SBKP01000013.1 GCF_004122115.1 Sphingobium fluviale | reverse complement strand
GCCTCGTACCGGTCAGATAGGTCAAAGAAACCGGGCTGTCCTGCCATCATCGCCTCCGCCGTAACGTGAGCGAAGTGAATCAAATCCACCCATCAAAGGCCAGAGTTTTTCGAGGCGTCCAGTTGGTGCGGATGGTCGGACTCGAACCGACATGTATTGCTACGGCGGATTTTGAATCCGCTGCGTCTACCATTTCGCCACATCCGCGTGGGCGCTCGCTATAGGCGGCTATCGGGCGGATGCCAAGTGCCGAGTTCATGCTTCCTCAGGCCAAAAATCAGCGGGGATCATTACAGGCTTGCCATCGGCAATCGATCCGATACACACAGCAACGCGCCGCTCTGGCGCAGTTTATTGGGGGGATATCATGAAAGTCAGTTTCCGCGTCGCTGCGGCCGTCTTGGCCGTGGCCAGCCTCTCCGCCTGCGCAACGATCACGCGCGGCAGCAAGCAGAAGTTCGAGATTACGTCTGAACCGTCAGCGGCGCAGGTCGTCACGACATTGGGCGACAAGTGCGTCACGCCCTGCAACCTCAAGCTCAAGCGCAAGGAGGCCTTCACCGCCACCTTCACCAAGGATGGCTTTGAGACGCAGCAGGTGAACGTGCGCAGCAAGTTTTCGGGCGGCGGCGCGGCAGCAGGCGCAGGCAATATCCTGATCGGCGGTTTCATCGGTGCAGGCGTGGACGCCAGCAGTGGTGCGCTCAACAATCTGGAGCCGAACCCGCTGAAGGTGGTCCTGAAGCCGGTAGCCCCCAAGGTGGAAGAGCCTGTCGTCGCGGCGGCCAGCCCGGCGACTGCGGCGTCTGCACCGGCACCCGCCGCTGACGCCTCAGCGGCCGCGTCGGCGTCAACAGTCGCTCCGGCAGCGGCATCGACTGCACCTGCTGCTGCCCCTGCCACGGCGCAATAACATCACACCACCACCCCGCCGCCATTGCCTTCTCAACAAGGAGGGTGGCGGGGGTATATTGCCCATAATGTCCGGTATTACGAGCGGAGTAAGAATATCGGTTCCGGTCATGATACTGACTTGCGCATATGCGTATCATTATGATGAATAGTCGGCATCTTGGTATTTTTTCTTTGGAGGGCATCATGACATTCAGCAAACGGATAGGCATGGTTGGGCTGGTCGCGCTGATCTCTGCAACGGGGGCGGTTCATGCAACGGCGCAAATTCCGATGCCTCCTCCGCCTATGCCGATAATAACATCTGCTCCTCTTAGCCCGTCGACAAGGCAGGAGCCTCAGCCGATCCACACCGTGAGGCTAATCCTGATCCAGCGTGGCCAGACGATTATGAACCAGCCGATACGCATTGGCGGACGAGCAAACTCAAACCTCTCGATTTCAGAGCCTGCCGCCGGTGAGGAGATCCTGTGTCCGCCGGGCACATTTCACCAGCCGAATACGCAGCAAATCAATATCGTTATCACGCCATCACGATATGGCGCCAGAAAGAACCACTACACCATCAACATCCGCTATTCGAGGCCGGAAGGGCCGGTAGATTGCACCAACAATGCTGAGCGCTCGATAAATTTGCAGCAGACGTTCGAGTGGACGGGTAAGCCGATTGATTTCAGGATCAGCGACGATTTTCAGGTACGGCTGACGCAATAAGCGCCCCATATCACTCCACCCAGTCCAGCCCGATATCGCGATAGACGCCGCGGTCTTCATCCCAGTTTTCCTTCACCTTGACGTGGAGGTAGAGATGCACCGGGCAGCCCATCAGGGTGCTCAGCTCTGCGCGGGATTTTGAGCCGATTTCCTTGAGGCGCTGTCCGCCCTTGCCGAGCACGATGGCGCGCTGGCTCGATTTGGCGACGAGGATCTGCTGATGGATTTCCACGCTCCCGTCCGCGCGCTCCGTATATTTTTCGGTTTCGACCGCCGCTTCATAGGGCAGCTCTGCATGGAGCTGATGATAGATCTGTTCGCGCGTGATCTCGGCGGAGAGCATCCGGTCGGTCGCGCTGGAAACCTGATCTGCCGGGAAGTGCCATGGCCCCTCCGGCATGGCGCGGGCGAGCGCGGTTTTCATGGCGGCGAGGCCATCTCCGGTCGCGGCGCTGATGAAGAAGGTGTCGCGGAAGGCTATGCGCTCGTTCAACCGCTGTGCGTGAATGAGCAGCTTGCCCTTGTCGGCGATATCGACCTTGTTGAGGATCAGGACTTTAGGCTCGCGCCGCCCCTCCAGCCCGGCCAGCATCGCCTCTACCTTTTCGCCGAGACCCGCCTTGCTATCGACCACCAGCGCGATAAGGTCTGCATCCTGCACACCGCCCCATGCCGCCTGCACCATGGCGCGATCCAGCCTGCGTTTCGGCGCGAAGATGCCCGGCGTATCGACCAGCACGATCTGCGTCTCGCCTTCCAGCGCGACGCCGAGGACGCGGGTGCGCGTGGTCTGCGCCTTGGGGCTGGTGATGGCGATCTTTTGACCGACCAGCGCATTGACCAGCGTGGATTTGCCCGCATTCGGCGCGCCAAGGACAGCAACGACACCGCAGCGCGGAGGGATAGTGATATTTTCAGAGGGCATTCAACTGTTCCAGTAATTTGCGGGCAGCTTCTCTTTCCGCCTCTTGCTTGGAGGCGCCGCTGGCCTGTGCCTCGCCGATATTGCGGATCGAGACGGTGACGGTGAAGACCGGCGCATGGGCGGGGCCGGAGCGTTCGGTAAGCGTATATTCGGGCGGCTTGCGTTTGTGGCTGGCGGCCCATTCCTGCAACTCGGACTTGGGATGTTTGGGCGCGCCTCCCGCTCCTTTGACCCGGCTGGACCATATGCAGCGGACGAAGCCGCCTGCCGTTTCTATCCCGGCATCGAGATAGAGTGCGCCGATCATGGCCTCCAGCATGTCGCACAGGACATTGGCGCTGTCTCGCGCGCCATCGTCGCGCGCCTGCTTGCCGAGGATCATATGCTCTTGCAGACCAATCTCGCGCGCGATTTCGGCGCAAACATCACGCGAGACAAGCTGGTTGAGGCGCGCGGAGAGCTTGCCCTCCGGCTCGGCAGGGTAGAGCTGATAGAGCCAGGCGCCGATGATGAGGCCTAGCACACGGTCCCCCAGAAACTCCAGCCGCTCATAATGATCGGACGAGGCGCTGCCGTGGGTCATCGCCTGCAGGAACAGCATCCGGTCCTTCGGCTCCCACCCGGAATGTATCCTGATCCAGTCCAGGCGCGCCTGATTATCCAAGGGCGGAGCCTGTCAAAATCCCTGGCCGATCCGGTCGAACCGCGCGGCTGTTACCCAGGTCCATGGCAGGAACCAGTTGGCGCTGCCATCGGTGGAGAACACACTGATGAGCGCCCGGCCGACGAGGTTTTCCTCAGGCACGAGGCCGATTGCGCCGCCATCGCTCGCCGGGAAGCGGCTGTCGGCGCTGCGGTCGCGGTTGTCGCCCATCATGAAGAGATGGCCTTCGGGCACCGTGATCGGCGCGCGGTTGTCGCCCGCGCCATCGCTATCGACATCGAGCACCTCATAGCTCTTGCCGTTGGGCAGCGTCTCGCGGAAGCGGGGATAGGCGCAATAGCGCTCCCCGTCCTTGGTAATCTCGAACTCTGGGCGATAGCAGGGGGAGAGGCCGCCTTCGGCATTGGTCGCGTCGATCATGTTTTGCGAGACGGGGATAACGAGATCGGCAACCCGCTGCTTGGGCACTGGTTTGCCGTTGAGGATCACCTGGCCGTTCTGCATCGCGATCACATCGCCCGGCAGGCCGATCACGCGCTTGATATAATCGAGGTTCTGGCTGGGCGGCGCCTTGAACACCACGACATCGCCGCGCTCAGGAGTGCTGGGCATGATCCGGCCCGGAATAAGAGGCACGCTGAACGGCAGCGAATAGCGCGAATAGCCATAGGGCCATTTGCCGACGAGCAGATAATCGCCGATCAGCAGGCGCGGCTGCATCGATTCCGACGGGATGTTGAACGGCGCGACGATGAAGCTGCGCAGCACGAACACGAACAGGCCGAGCTTCAGCAGAAAGGTGATAAATTCGCGCGTTTCCGATTTCTCGCTCATACATGCCCTGAAAGTTGAGATTTGCGCGCATGGCTTTGCTTTGCTGCGGTGGCGAGGTCAAGCAAATGCGTGTATCTGCGCCTGTGATTCGTGCGCTGGCACATCCGTTTCTGGGCAATCACAGGAGAATATGCATGACGCAGCAGCTTTTGGCCGCCATTGGCGCGCTGCCCCGGCCCGATCTGCGCACGATATTCGCGAGCGATCCGGGCAGGCTGGACAGGCTGACGCGCATTGTCGGCCCGCTGCGGTTTGATTGGTCCAAGACGCACCTGACGCCTGAGATCATGGCCGCCTTTGGCGCTCTGGCGCAGGCGCAGGATTTTACTGGCAAGCGCGACCAGTTGTTCTCTGGCGCGAAGATCAACACCACAGAAGGCCGCGCGGCGGAGCACAGCGCAGAGCGGGGCGAGGGCGCGCCCGACAGTGTTGCCGCCGCCAAGGCGCTGCACCAGCGGATGCGCGCGCTGATCGACGTGATAGAGGCAGAAGGCTTCGGCCCGGTGCGCCATATCCTCCATGTCGGCATCGGCGGATCGGCGCTGGGGCCGGATTTGCTGATGGACGCGCTGGGGCGTGACGCGGGGCGCTATGATGTCGCCATCGTTTCCAATGTCGATGGCTGTGCGCTGGAAGAAGCGGTGAAAAATTTCGATCCCTCGGCCACGCTGCTTGCGGTCGCATCCAAGACCTTCACCACCACCGAGACGATGCTCAACGCCCAGAGCGCGATAGAATGGATGACCGAGGGCGGGGTGGAAGACCCCTATGGCAAGGTGATCGCGCTCACCGCATCGCCGGAGAAGGCAATTGCATGGGGCGTCGATGAAACGCGCATCCTGCCATTTAACGAAGCGGTGGGCGGGCGCTATTCGCTGTGGTCGTCCATAGGCTTTCCCGCCGCCATAGGCCTCGGCTGGGATGGGTTCGAAAGCCTGCTCGAAGGCGCTGCGGAGATGGACCGGCATTTCCGCCTCTCCGCGCCAGAGGAGAATGTGCCGCTGATCGCCGCGTTCGTCGATCAATTTTATGCCCGCATCATGGGATGCCAGACCCGCGCGGTCTTCGCCTATGATGAGCGGCTGCGGCTTCTGCCCTCCTATCTCCAGCAGCTGGAGATGGAGAGCAATGGCAAGAGCGTGAAGGCGGATGGATCGCCGGTCGACGGGCCAACAGCCGCAATCACATGGGGCGGGGTGGGGACTGACGCGCAGCACGCGGTGTTCCAGCTGCTGCATCAGGGCACGCATATGATCCCGGTCGAGTTTCTGGCATCCATCGAGCCGGGGCACGCGTTTGATCCGGCGCATCACCGCGTGTTGCTTACCAACTGCTTCGCGCAGGGTGCCGCACTGATGCGCGGGCGCGACAATGCGGCAGACCCCGCGCGCGCCTATCCCGGCGGGCGGCCCTCCACCACCATATTGCTCGACGATGTGACCCCGCATGCGCTGGGCGCGCTGATCGCCTTTTACGAGCATCGCACTTTTGCCAACGCGGTGCTGATGGGCATCAATCCGTTCGATCAGTTCGGCGTGGAGCTTGGCAAAGAAATAGCGAAGTCCATCGAGACGGAGGGAACATCGGGCTTCGATCCCTCCACCACCGCGCTGATTGAACTGGCGCTGGGGAGCGCGGCATGAGCGAGTATGATTATGACCTGTTCGTGATTGGCGCAGGCTCTGGCGGCGTGCGCGCGGCGCGCATCGCGGCGGGGCATGGCGCGCGGGTGGCAGTGGCGGAGGAATATCGAGTTGGCGGCACCTGCGTCATCCGCGGCTGCGTGCCCAAGAAGATGCTGGTCTATGGCTCGCACTTCGCGGAGGATCTGGAAGACGCCGCCCGCTTCGGCTGGACCATCGAAGGCGCGAAGTTCGACTGGAAGACGCTGCGCGATCATGTGCTGGCCGATGTCGATCGCTTGAATGGCCTGTATCAGAACACGCTCGATAGCAACAATGTTACCACCTTTCACGAACGGGCGGTCATTTCCGGCGCGCATGAAGTCACCCTCGCCAGTGGCAAGACCATCAGCGCGAAATACATACTGATTGCAACCGGCGGCTGGCCAGTTGTGCCCGATGTTCCCGGCGCGGAGCATGGCATCACCTCCAACGAGGCGTTTCATCTGGACGCGCTGCCGAAGCGCGTCGTGATAGCGGGCGGCGGCTATATCGCCAACGAGTTCGCAGGGATTTTCCACGCGCTGGGCAGCGATGTCACCATCGTCAACCGCTCGGACCAGATTTTGCGCGGCTATGACGAGCAGATCAGGGATCGGCTAATGGAAATCAGCAAGGCGAAGGGTATCGGCTTTCGTCTTAATGCGCCGTTCGAGCGGATAGAGAAACAGGACGACGACAGCCTGCTGGTTCATCTTGCGGATGGCGGCGCGCCGATTGAATGTGATGTCGTGATGTTCGCCACGGGACGGATGCCCAAGACCCACGGGCTAGGGCTGGAGAATGTGGGCATCGCGACAAGCGACACCGGCGCAATCCTTGTCGACGCAAGTAACCAGACCAATGTAAGCAGCATCTATGCGGTGGGCGATGTGACCGATAGGGTGCAGTTGACGCCGGTGGCGATCCGCGAAGGCCATGCCTTTGCCGACACAGTGTTTGGTAGCATCGCGCGCACTGTGGATTATGATTGCATCCCCTCTGCCGTTTTCAGCAGCCCTCCGCTTGCCGGTGTTGGGCTGACAGAGCGCGAGGCGCGGGCGAAATATGCGGATGTGCGCATCTATACGTCTGATTTCCGCGCGATGAAGGATGTATTGGCCGGGCGCATGGAGCGCAGCCTCTACAAGATGATCTGCGATGGAGCGACGGGCAAGGTGATTGGTCTGCACATGATCGGCCCTGACGCGCCAGAAATTCTGCAGGCTGCGGCGGTGGCGGTGAAGGCTGGGCTGACCAAGCAGGCGTTTGACGACACCATGGCCCTGCATCCCAGCATGGCCGAGGAGCTGGTGCTGCTCAAGTGAGCATCGCTGAAATGCCTCTGAATGACGTGTTGATGCTGGCAGGCGCGCTGGTGGGTGCCGGGATAGTCAGCGGATTGCTGGCGGGGATTTTCGGTGTTGGTGGTGGCGCGGTGATCGTGCCAGTGCTCTATGAGGTTTTCCGGCTGATAGATGTGCCCGAAGACGTGCGCATGCAACTGTGTGTGGGCACCTCGCTGGCGATTATCGTGCCGACCTCGATCAGTTCCTATCGCGCGCACCTCCGGCGCGACGCGGTTGAAATACCGGTACTGCGCGTATGGCTCGTGCCGGTGGTTTTGGGAGTAGCCATCGGCGGCTATGTAGCCTCCTTCGCACCGGCATGGGTGTTCAAGGCCGTGTTTGTCGCGGTTGCAAGCATATCAGCGTTCAAACTGTTGTTCGGTCGGGACGATTGGCGGTTTGCGGATAGTCTGCCCGGAAAGGCCGTCATGCGGCTCTATGGCTTGATGATCGGGATTGCATCGGCCCTTATGGGCATTGGCGGCGGTGCGATCTCCAACTTGTTGCTGAGCCTCTATGCCATGCCTATCCATCGCGCGGTAGCGACCTCGGCCGGGCTGGGCGTCATCATCTCCGTTCCCGGCGTGATCGCCTATATTTTCAGCGGCTGGAGCAAGATGGCGGCGCTGCCTCCGTTTTCGATAGGCTATGTCTCGCTGATCGGATTCGCGATGATGGTGCCGACATCCATCATAGCTGCGCCATGGGGCGCGCGCATTGCCCATGCCCTTCCCAAGCGCAAGCTCGAAGTGGCGTTCGGCATCTATCTCGCCACTGTCGCGGCGCGCTTTGTTGCCGCGATCATCTGGTGAGACAGGGAACGCAGCTCAGTAGCCTAATCGATCGAGTAGGGCACCACATCGCGGTTGTCTGGATCGACCCGGATCGGGCGATCGGTAGGCGGGAAGGCGCGCTGATCGCACCCCTGGCGCGGGCACAGGCGGCAGGTCACGCCGATCGGCGTCGCACCCGCCTCATCCGCGAGCTGCATGCCGTCAGCGTAGATGAAGTTCGCGGCATGCTCTGCCTCGCACCCCAGCGCCACGGCGTAGCGGCGCGGCGCGCGGGCATAGCTGCCTGACGGCTTGACCAGCCCCTTCGCCATAGAGACATAGCGCACCCCATCGGGCGTCTCGCCGAGCTGGGTGAGGATGCGATCCGGGATCGCCACCGCCTCATGCACGATCCAGAGCGGACATGCTCCCCCGAAGCGCGCGAACTGCAGGCGCGTTGCGCTGTGACGCTTGGTGATGTTGCCCGCCATATCGACCCGGCAAAAGAAAAACGGGATGCCGCGCATGCCGGGGCGCTGGAGGGTGGAGAGACGATGGCATGCCTGCTCAAAGCTCACACCAAACTGCCGCGCCAGCCGGTCAATATCATGCCGCATTGCCCGCGCGGCGGTGCGAAAGGCGGCGTATGGCATCATGAGCGCGCCTGCCGCATAATTCGCCAGCCCCACCTCCAGCAAGCGGTCTGCCCCCGGCAGCGGCAGCGCGGCGGCGCGCACGATATCGACCATGATGTCGGCAGCGGCGAGGCGCATGAGCTGATGCGCGATCAGAAAGCGGCGGCTTTCCGGAGGCGCGGCGGCGTTGATGAACAGGCGTCTGCTGTGCGCATCATAATGGCGCAACAGGCGGGAGCGGCTCTCGTCCACCACTAGCGAGACGCCATGACCGCGCATCAGCGCTTCGGCCATATCCGCCTCGCTCAGCCGATCCGCTGGCGCAATCTCAGCGCGCAACTCTTCAGCCACGCAATCGAGCGCATGGACATAATTGCCGGTATCGTGAAACCAGTCGCGCACCATTTCCCAAGGCATGCGCGCCTGCGCCGTCATATCGTTGGCGATGGCTTCTTCCACCATGTTGAGCCGCTCATTGGTCTGTCGGAAGGCGCGGTGCAGGTCGACATAGCGCGCGGCAAACTCCGGGAAGTGCAGATGCAGCTTCTCGATCCGCTCGGCCTCAAGCGGTGCGCCCGCCACATCAGGTTGGGCAAGGGCATGAGCAAAGGCGCCGAGCAATTGCTCGCCCTCGCGGTCGTCGAACGCGGCCCAATCGACCGGATAGGCCGCGGCCAGCGCCGCCTTAACCTTGGCGGTCAGTGGCCGGTCGTCATGCTCAAGCTGTGAGAGATAGGAGACGGATATCCCCAGCACGCGCGCCATCGCCGCCTGATCCATGCGCTGGTCGATCCGCAACTGCCGCAGCCTGCCGCCGACAAATAATCTGTTTCCTCGTGCCATCCCGCCCTTGTATTTTGCAAAATCGCTTTTTGCAAATTTGCAAATTCACATTTGCACTTTGCGTTCGCCGGTGAAAGGAGCAGCATGAATGACTTGCACCGGATAAGCCGAGGAAACTACTGCATGACCAAAATGGCGATCATCGAGAAGCTGGAGCAAAAGCGTGCGGCGGCCCATCTGGGTGGCGGCGAAAAGCGCATTGCGGCCCAGCACGCCAAGGGCCGCCTCACCGCGCGTGAACGGCTCGATGTGCTGCTCGATGAAGGCAGCTTCGAGGAGCTGGACATGTATGTCGAGCATAACTGCATCGACTTCGGCATGGACGAGCAACATATCCCCGGCGACGGCGTCGTCACCGGCTCCGGCACGGTCAATGGACGCCTTGTCTTCGTCTTCAGCCAGGACTTCACGGTGTTCGGCGGTTCGCTCAGCGAGCGGCACGCGCAGAAGATCTGCAAGATCATGGATATGGCGATGAAGGTCGGCGCGCCGGTCATCGGCCTCAACGATTCGGGCGGCGCGCGAATTCAGGAAGGTGTCGCGTCACTGGGCGGTTATGCTGAAGTGTTTCAGCGCAATGTGCTGGCGTCTGGCGTTGTGCCGCAGATCAGCGTCATCATGGGGCCATGCGCGGGCGGAGCGGTCTATTCACCCGCGATGACAGACTTCATCGTGATGGTGAAGGACAGCAGCTATATGTTCGTCACCGGCCCGGATGTGGTGAAAACGGTGACCAACGAGATCGTGACCCAAGAGGAACTGGGCGGGGCGGTGACGCACACGACCAAATCCGGCGTGGCGGACATCGCGTTCGAGAACGACATAGAGGCGCTGCTCGCCGCGCGTGATCTGGTCGATCTGCTGCCAGCCAACAACCAGGCGGGCGTGCCGGAGCGCCCCAGCGCCGACCCGTGGGACAGGGTCGAGGACAGTCTCGATACCCTGATCCCCGCCAATGCCAACCAGCCTTATGATATGCACGAGCTGATCCGCAAGACGCTGGACGAGGGGGATTTCTTCGAGATTCAGCCGACCCACGCGGGCAATATCATCACCGGCTTTGGCCGCATCGAGGGGCGCACGGTGGGTATCGTCGCGAACCAGCCGATGGTGCTGGCCGGATGCCTTGACATCAATGCTTCGAAAAAGGCGGGGCGGTTTGTGCGTTTCTGCGACGCGTTCGAGATCCCGATCATCACCTTTGTCGACGTGCCCGGCTTCCTGCCCGGCGTCGGGCAGGAGCATAACGGCATCATCAAGCATGGCGCAAAGCTGCTCTTCGCCTATGCCGAGGCCACCGTGCCGAAGATCACCGTCATCACCCGCAAGGCTTATGGCGGCGCCTATGACGTTATGAGCTCCAAGCATCTGCGCGGAGACCTGAACTACGCATGGCCGACGGCGGAAATCGCGGTGATGGGCGCGAAGGGCGCGGTGGAGATCATCTTTCGCGGCAAGACGCCGGAAGAAATCGCGGCGCGCACAGCGGAATATGAAGCGCGCTTTGCCAATCCGTTCGTGGCAGCATCCAAGGGCTTTATCGACGAGGTCATCATGCCGCACTCCACCCGCCGGCGCATCGCGCTGGGCTTGCGGAAGCTACGGAACAAGAGCCTTGAGAATCCGTGGAAGAAGCATGACAATATTCCGCTTTAGATTCTGAAAAGGAACAATAAATGCTTGGAACTGAAGCAATTGCAGTTGTGCGGAGAGCCGATTCTGGTTGGATCGCCGCCATATCATTTATTGAGGCAGGATTAGCTAGGATAGATGTTACTTCTGCTTCTTCCGAAGACGCTGCCCGTAAGTGGGCGATTGAGAAAGCTGATGTTGCCGCGGTCAATCTTCAATTTATGTCTACAGACATTTGAGGAGTAACGAGGTGCGTTTTTTAGCCATATTTTTTGTGATAGGTTTGCTGTCAACAGCAGTGAAAGCTGCCGAAAAGCCACTTCCGGACGGCATAAAAATCATCGCTGTTGACCAAGCATCGACGTGTCAGTTTTTGGATATTGTAAGTGCTATGAAGTTTGCCATGGTTAGTGCGTCGAAAACTTCTCGTGCGGCGCTGATAGCTGCACTTGAAAAAGCTAAGGCAAAAGGCGCAGACTCTGCAGTTATAACTGCCACTACCGTCAGCAATAACCAACACCAATACACTTTAAATGCTTACCGGTGCGAAAGATCGGCGAATGAGGTTCAAAAATGAAACTCGGCCGTCTCAACCATATCGGCATCGCGACGCCTTCGCTCGAAGCCTCCATCGCCTATTATCGCGACGTTATGGGGGCGACCCATATTCACGAGCCATTCGACATGCCGTCCAATGGCGTGAAGGTGTGCTTCGTCGATACGCCGGGGGAAAATGGCACCAACGGCACCCAGATCGAGCTGATCGAGCCTTTGGGCGCGGACAGCCCGATCCACGGTTTCCTCGCCAAGAACCCGGCGGGCGGCCAGCATCATATGTGCTATGAGGTGCCGGATATCCACGCCGCCCGCGCGGAGTTCGAGGCGATGGGCAAGAAGGTTCTGGGTGAAACCCGCATCGGTGCGCATGGCACGCTGATCTTCTTCCTCCACCCCAAGGACATGAACGGTGTCCTCACCGAGATCATGGAAACACCCAAGCCGGGAGCCGCGCATTGAGCTATGAAACGCTGATCTACGCGCTTGAGGGAGGCGTCGCCACCATCACCCTCAACCGGCCGGAGCGGATGAACGCGCTGTCGTTCACGCTGCTGACCGAGTTGACGCAGGCGGTCGCACAGGCGCAGGCCGATGGCGCGCGCGCGCTGGTGCTGACCGGAGCGGGCGGGGCGTTCTGTTCTGGCGCGGACCTGATCGGCGACGGGCAGGGTATGCCGGAAGATCTGGGTGCGTTGCTCGACACCTATTACCGCCCGGCGGTGCAAGCACTGGCGGATGCCAACATTCCGATTATCAGCGCGATCAATGGCCCGGCGGTGG
Source organism: Sphingobium fluviale (assembly GCF_004122115.1). GTDB lineage: Bacteria > Pseudomonadota > Alphaproteobacteria > Sphingomonadales > Sphingomonadaceae > Sphingobium > Sphingobium fluviale. The sequence continues at coordinate 70,432 of NZ_SBKP01000013.1, read as the reverse complement.
GCGCAGGGCTCAGCTTTGCGCTGGCGGCGGACATCGTGGTGATGGCGCGTTCGGCCTATCTGATGCTCGCCTTCGCCAACATCGGGCTGGTGCCGGATGCGGCTGCGACATGGCTGGTGGCAAAGTCTGCCGGGCGGGCCAAGGCGCTGGAAATGGCGCTGCTGGGCGAGAAGGTTTCGGCGGAGCAGGCGCTCGATCTGGGGCTGGTGACGCGACTCGCCGACGACGATACCGTGCTCGCTGATGCGACGGCGATTGCCACCAAGCTGGCGCGTGGTCCGTCGGTAGCGCTGGGGATGATCCGCAAACAGGTCGCCGCCGCACTCAACATGACATTGATAGAGACCTTTGAGGTCGAGAAAAGCAATCAACAGGCCGCAGGGCGCACGCGCGATTTCCGCGAGGCGGTGCAGGCCTTTGCCGAAAAGCGCAAACCGGATTTCAGGGGCGAATAATGACGGATTATACAGACTGGAAGGCTCTGGCCGACAAGGAGGTCAGGGGTAAATCGCTTGACTGGCAGACGCCCGAAGGCATCACGGTGAAGCCGCTGTACACTGCGGAAGACGTGACCACCGACCCCGGTCTGCCCGGTTTCGCGCCGTTCACGCGCGGGGTGCGCGCCTCTATGTATGCAGGGCGCCCGTGGACGATCCGGCAATATGCAGGCTTTTCCACGGCCGAGGAATCCAACGCCTTTTATCGCCGCAACCTCGCCGCCGGGCAGAAGGGGCTTTCCGTCGCCTTCGATCTCGCCACCCATCGCGGCTATGACAGCGATCATCCGCGCGTAGTCGGCGATGTCGGCAAGGCGGGCGTCGCGATCGACACGGTCGAGGACATGAAGATCCTGTTCGATGGCATACCGCTGGATCAGATGTCCGTTTCGATGACGATGAACGGCGCGGTCATCCCGATCCTCGCTTTCTTCATTGTCGCGGGCGAGGAGCAGGGCGTCGAGCGCAAGCTGCTGGACGGCACGATCCAGAACGACATCCTCAAAGAGTTCATGGTGCGGAACACCTATATCTATCCGCCCGAACCCAGCATGCGCATCATTTCGGACATCTTCGGCTATACCAGCCGCGAGATGCCCAAGTTCAACAGCATCTCGATCTCCGGCTATCATATGCAGGAGGCAGGCGCCACGCAGGTGCAGGAACTGGCCTTCACCATCGCCGACGGCATGGAATATGTGAAATATGGCGTGGCGTCGGGCCTCGATATCGACAAGTTTGCGGGCCGCCTGAGCTTCTTTTTCGCCATCGGCATGAACTTCTTCATGGAAGTGGCGAAGCTTCGCGCGGCGCGGGTGCTGTGGCACCGGGTGATGACCAAGCTCGGCGCGCAGGACGAACGCTCCAAGATGCTGCGCACCCATTGCCAGACATCGGGCGTCAGCTTGCAGGAGCAAGACCCCTATAATAACGTGATCCGTACCACGATCGAGGCGATGGCGGCGATGCTGGGGGGTACACAATCGCTCCACACCAACGCGCTCGATGAAGCCATCGCGCTGCCGACCGATTTCTCGGCGCGCATCGCCCGCAACACACAGATCGTCATTCAGGAAGAGACCGGCATGTGCAATGTCGTCGATCCGCTGGGTGGCAGCTATTATGTCGAAAACCTCACGCAGGATCTGGTCGACAAGGCGTGGGAGATCATCGAGCGGGTCGAGGCCGAGGGCGGCATGGCGAAGGCCGTGGCGGCAGGCTGGCCCAAGGCGATGATCGAGACGGCGGCGGCTGCGCGGCAGGCGCGGGTAGACCGGGCCGAGGACGTGATCGTCGGCGTCAACAAATATCGTCTCGGCACCGAGGATCAGCTCGAAACGCTGGAAGTTGACAACGCCAAGGTGCGCGAAGGGCAGATCGCGCGGATCAACGCGGTCAAGGCCGCGCGCGATGAGGCTGCGTGTCAGGCCGCGCTTTCCGCACTCACGGAAGGCGCGCGTGGCGACGGCAACCTGCTGGCGCTGGCGGTCGATGCCGCCCGCGCCCGCGCCACGCTGGGCGAGATCAGCGCCGCCATGGAGCAAGTTTTCGGTCGTCATGCGACCGTTCCGACCCCAGTGACAGGCGTCTACGCCGCCCCCTATCAAGGGGACGCGCGTTGGCGCCAGGTGCTCGACGGAGTGCAGGCCGTCGAGCACCGCCTGGGGCGCAAACCACGCATGCTTGTCGCGAAAATGGGGCAGGACGGGCATGATCGCGGGGCAAATGTGATCGCGTCGGCATTTTCGGATATGGGCTTCGATGTCGTTTCCGGGCCGCTGTTTCAGACGCCGGAGGAAACGCGCGATCTGGCGCTGGACAAGTCGGTCGATATCGTCGGCGCGTCTTCCCTCGCCGCGGGGCACAAGACGCTGATCCCTCAGCTCATATCGCTGCTCAAGGAAGCGGGCAGGGCAGATATCAAGGTGGTGGCGGGCGGCGTCATCCCCCCGCAGGACTATGATTTCCTTCGTGACGCGGGCGTGCAGGGCATTTATGGTCCCGGCACCAATGTGGTTGAGTGCGCGGCGGATGTGCTGCGCCTGCTCGGCCACAACATGCCGCCACTGGAGGACGCCGCTTGACCGTTTTACCACGCACAGACTGGACCCGCGCCGATATTACCGCGTTGTTCGATATGCCGTTCATGGACCTCGTGTACGAGGCGCAGACGGTGCATCGCGCTAACCATCCGCGAAACGAGGTTCAGCTCTCAACACTGCTTTCGATCAAGACCGGAGGCTGCCCGGAGGATTGCGGCTATTGCTCGCAGAGCGTGGAGGCAGACAGCGGCGTCAAGGCGACCAAGCTGATGGATGTGCGCGCGGTGTTGCAGGCAGCGGCGCAGGCGAAGGACAATGGCTCCGGGCGTTTTTGTATGGGGGCAGCGTGGCGCAACCCCAAGGAGCGGGACATGCCTGCGCTGAAGGAAATGATCCGCGGCGTTCGTGAAATGGGCATGGAAACCTGCATGACGCTGGGCATGCTGAGCGAAGGGCAGGCCCGCCAACTCGCCGATGCGGGCCTCGATTATTACAACCACAATATCGACACCGCGCCGGAGAATTACGCGAACATCATCAGCACGCGGACGTTCGAGGACCGGATCGAGACGCTGGAGAATGTCCGCGCGGCGGGGATCAACGTGTGCTGCGGCGGGATCGTGGGCCTCGGCGAAACGCGCGAGGACCGCATCGGCTTCATCCATGCTTTGAGCACGATGCCGCACCCGGAAAGCGTGCCGATCAACGCGCTGGTGCCGGTGAAGGGCACGGTGCTGGGCGATATGCTGGCCGATACGCCGCTGGCGAAGATCGACGAGATCGAGTTCGTCCGCACGGTCGCGGTGGCGCGGATCACGATGCCCGCGAGCATGGTGCGCCTGTCTGCGGGGCGCGAGAGCATGTCCGAGAGCTGTCAGGCGCTCTGCTTCATGGCGGGCGCGAACAGCATCTTCACCGGAGACAAGCTCCTCACCGCGCCCAATACGGGCGACGACAAGGACGCGGCGATGCTGGCGAAACTCGGCATCCGCGCGATGCAGGCGGTGCCACATGGGCATCTCGAAGAGGCGGCGGAGTGAATTACTCACCCGCCTCCATCACCCCGGATTTAATCCGGGGTCCAGCTTTCTTGGCAGCCGAGAAAGCAGCGGGATGCCGGGTCAAGCCCGGCATGACGGCTCCCTTAAGTCATCGTCATGCTGAACTTGTTTCAGTGCTGTCGAGTCACGTGCCTCGACAACACATCCCGCCTTCGGCAGCGATGGCGTGTTGGGAGGAATGGACCCTGAAACAAGTTCAGGGTGACGGGTTTGTTGCGGGGGCGACGGAGTGAGACTTATTGCTGACCTGATCGAATGCGCGGCAGTTTGTGCAGGGTTATGTTTTGTATCGATAGTGTGTTGGGGAACTTATGGTTTGACAACTTCTGATACCGAGTTTGTTGGCAATGGGTCGCGTATAATACTGAGTTTCTTCTTCTTTTTATATCTGTTTTGGTCTGTGCGAATAGTATCTAGGAACAATAACAAATGACCATCAAAAAAATCCTCATCGCAAATCGTGGCGAGATCGCCTGCCGGGTCATGCGCACGGCGAAGAAGATGGGCATCGCCACGGTCGCGGTCTATTCCGATGCCGATGCGCGCGCGCCGCATGTGTTGATCGCGGATGAGGCGGTGCATATCGGCCCGTCGCCCGCCGCGCAGTCATACCTCATCGCGGACAAGATCATCGCGGCCTGCAAGCAGACCGGCGCGGACGCGGTCCACCCCGGCTACGGCTTCCTGTCTGAGCGGGAGAGCTTCCGCAAGGCGCTGGACGCGGAAGGCATCATCTTCGTCGGCCCGCCTGCCAACGCCATCGCGGCGATGGGCGACAAGATCGAGTCGAAGAAGCTCGCGATGGAGGCGGGCGTCAATGTCGTCCCCGGCTTTGTGGGCGAGATTGAAGACACCGAACATGCGGTGAAAATCTCGAACGAGATCGGCTATCCTGTTATGATGAAGGCATCGGCGGGCGGCGGCGGCAAGGGCATGCGCCTCGCTTACTCCGAGCAGGATGTGCGCGAGGGCTTCGAGGCGACCAAGCGCGAGGGGCTTGCGAGCTTCGGCGATGACCGCGTGTTCATCGAGAAGTTCATCGAAAGCCCGCGCCATATCGAAATTCAGGTGCTGGGCGATCAGCACGGCAATATCGTCTATCTGAACGAGCGCGAATGTTCGATCCAGCGCCGCCACCAGAAGGTGGTCGAGGAAGCGCCGTCGCCGTTCGTATCCCCTGAAATGCGCAAGAAAATGGGCGAGCAGTGCGTCGCTCTGGCGCGTGCGGTGGGCTATTTCAGCGCGGGCACGGTCGAGCTGATCGTCTCGGGCGCGGACAAGACCGGCGACGGGTTCTACTTCCTCGAAATGAACACCCGGCTTCAGGTGGAGCACCCCGTCACCGAGCAGATCACTGGCGTCGACCTCGTCGAGCAGATGATCCGGGTCGCGAATGGAGAAAAGCTCTCGTTCACGCAGGATGACGTGAAGATCAACGGCTGGTCAATCGAAAACCGCGTCTATGCGGAAGATCCCTATCGCGGGTTCCTGCCCTCCACCGGTCGCCTGATCCGCTATAACCCGCCGACGGTGATCGAGGGCGTGCGCGTGGACGATGGCGTGGCCGAGGGCGGCGAGGTCAGCATGTTCTATGACCCGATGATCGCCAAGCTGATCACCTATGCGCCGACGCGGCTTGAGGCAATCGACAAGCAGATTGCGGCGCTGGACAGCTTCGAGATCGAGGGGCTTGGCCACAACATCGATTTCGTTTCCGCAATCATGCAGCATGAGCGGTTCCGCTCCGGCAATATCACAACCGGGTTCATCGCCGAGGAGTATCCCGATGGGTTCCACGGCGCGCCCGCGTCCGAAGAGCTTTTGCGCCGCCTTGCCGCCATCGCCGCCTTTGCAGGGATGGCGCAGGCAGACCGCTCGCGCCGGATCGACGGGCAGTTGGGCAAGCGCCTGCGTCCGCCATCAGACTGGGCGGTGCGCATCGGCGGCGCGGACCATATCGTCTCGATCAACGGCGACGATGTGCTGGTGGACAACGCGCCGCTCGACATGAGCCTTGAATATACGCCGGGGGACCGCATCATCGACGCCGAGTTTGGCGAAGAGGCGCTTTCCGTCCGCATCGCGCCCACGCGCACCGGCTTCAAGCTGACAACGCGCGGCGCGAGCCATGTCGCGCGCGTGCTGCCTGCCCATGTCGCGCCCTTTGCCGCGCACATGATCGAGAAGCTGCCGCCCGACCTTTCCAAATATCTCATCTGCCCGATGCCGGGCCTGCTCGTGTCGCTCAATGTCAAGGAAGGCGACAAGGTGGAGGCGGGCCAGCCGCTGGCCGTGATCGAGGCGATGAAGATGGAGAATATCCTGCGCGCGGAGAAGACCGGCGTGGTCAAGGCCGTCAATGCCAAGGCAGGCGAAAGCCTTGCCGTGGACAGCATCATTCTCGAACTGGAATAAATCGCGCGTTGCCAGTTGCGCGGCCCGCTATTCACGCTAATGCTCCTCACCTATAATCAAGCGGGCGAGGGGCAGAGGCGTGGCAGGCAAGGAAGTCAGCAAGTCCGAAATTCGGCTGGTCATCGGCGCATCATCAGCCGGTACAGTATTCGAATGGTATGATTTCTTCATTTACGCGACGCTGGCAGGGTTTATCGGCAAGGCGTTCTTTCCATCCGGTAGCGAGACGCTGGAGACTCTGCTGGTGTGGGCGGGGTTCGCCGTCGGTTTCGGCTTCCGGCCTTTGGGCGCGATCCTGTTCGGCTATCTGGGCGACAGGCTGGGCCGGAAATACACGTTCCTCGTCACCGTTACACTGATGGGCATTGCCACAGCGGGGGTCGGCCTCATCCCCTCGGCGGATAGCATTGGCTATGCCGCGCCAGCGTTGGTCTTGTTGCTGCGCATATGCCAGGGCTTGGCGCTCGGCGGTGAATATGGCGGCGCGGCGGTCTATGTGTCAGAGCATGCGCCGCCGGAAAAGCGCGGTTTTTACACCAGCTTCATTCAGGCCAGCGTGGTGGGCGGCTTCGTGCTGAGCCTTGTCGTCGTGCTCTTGTGCAAAGCGCTGATCCCGGCGGACGCATGGGCGACATGGGGCTGGCGCGTGCCGTTCCTGATCTCGCTGCTGCTGCTGGCCCTCTCGCTCTGGATGCGCATGAAGCTCTCGGAAAGCCCGGTGTTCAAGGCGATGAAGGAGGAAGGCGAGCTGGCGAGCAACCCCTTTGTCGAGAGCTTTACCTATCCAGGCAACAAGAAGCGGATTTTCGTGGCACTGTTCGGCATCGCGGCGGGGCTGACCGTGATCTGGTACACGGCCTTCTTCAGCGGATTGAGCCTGCTCAAGGGGCCGTTGCAGGTTGATGAGACATGGGCTGAGATCACCATCGGCATCGCCGCCACGCTGGGCATGGGCTTCTTCATCCTGTTCGGCCACTTATCCGATAAGGTAGGGCGAAAGAAGCCGATCATCATTGGCTATGTCCTGACGCTGCTGCTGCTGTTCCCGCTGATGCTTGTTATGGGCCATGCCGCCAATCCGGGCCGGGCCTCGGCGGAAGAGGCTGCGCCGGTAGTAGTAGTGGCGAACGAATGTGCGTTCGATCCCTTCAGCGCCAATCAGAAAACCCCATGCGGGCAGGCGCTTGCGGAGCTGACCCGGCTGGGTGTGCAGTATCAGCGCGAGCAGATCGGCGGATATGGCGACACATATTTGCCTGCTTCCATGCGTATCGGAGATCGCACTCTGGCGATCGGCGATCCAAATACGATCAAGCCCGCACTGGAGGCTGCCGGATACAGCTTTGCCAAACAGCACCCCCCGCTTTCCAGCGCGCTCATCATCATCGGCTTACTGCTGGCGCTGTCAGCGCTGTCAGGCATGACCTATGGGCCGGTTGCGGCGCTTTTGGCAGAGATGTTTCCGCCCAAGGTGCGCTACAGCTCCATGTCGATCCCCTATCATATCGGCACCGGCTATTTCGGCGGATTTCTTCCACTTGTCAGCGTGTATATTGCAGCGCGGTCAGGCAATGTTTATGCGGGCCTCTGGTATACGTTCGCGGTCGTGCTAATGGCCCTGCTGGTGTGCCTATGGGGGTTGAAGGAAACCAAGGGGGGCATGTGGGCAGATTAGGCGCGGTGGGGCATTTTTCGCTATGAGCATGGACTATCAATCACCCCTGCGGCTCCGGCTGGACAAGCAGGCGCTGCTCTCCAATTATCGCTGGCTCAAGGAACAGAGCGGCAGCGCGGCCTGCGGCGCGACGATCAAGGCCAATGGCTATGGCCTCGGCGCGGAAGGGGTGATGGAGCATCTCGCCGCCGAAGGATGCCGCGATTTCTTCGTCGCGACATGGGAAGAGGCGCAGCATGTCGAGCCGGGGCTGGGCGATGGCGTGTCGCTCAGCGTGTTTCACGGCGTTCGGCCTGAGGATATGGAGATCGCGCTGGCATCGCGCGCGCGGCCTGTGCTGAACAGCCCGGCGCAGATCGCGCGCTGGAAAGCGGCCAACGGCGGCCCGTGCGATGTGATGATCGACACCGGTATGAACCGGCTCGGCCTCTCGCTCGACGGGCTGGACATGGGCCTGTTCGACGGGCTGGAGATCGATACGCTGATGAGCCACCTCGTTAGCGCCGAGGACGATCATCACCTTAATGACATTCAACTGATGCTGTTTAATGAGGCCAAGAAGTCCATCAAGGCCAATCGATACAGCCTGGCGAACAGCGCGGGCATCTGCCGAGGCACCGATTTCGCGTTCGACCTCACCCGGCCCGGCATTGCGCTCTATGGCGGCACACCTACGCTGGACGCAGAGCTGAACATTCAGGCGGTGGTCACGCCGCAGGCCGAAATCCTGCAACGCCGCACCGTGCGTGGTGGCGAATCCGTAGGCTATGGCGCGGAATTCATCGCCGACCGCACGATGGAAACCGCGACGATCAACATCGGCTATGCAGATGGTTTTGCACGCATCTTCTCCGGTTCCGGCGCAGCGCTGAAGGACGGCGCGCGTCTGGCGGTGATCGGCCGTGTATCGATGGATCTCGTGACGATAGACGTCAATGAGTGCCCCTCACTGCAAGAGGGTGACTGGGTCGATATCGACTATGACCTGGGTTATACCGCGCTGGTATCCGGCCTGTCGCAATATGAGCTGTTGACGCGGCTGGGGCATCGCTTCGAGCGTTACTGGGTGTAATGAAAAAGGCCGCCGGTTTTACCCGACGGCCCGCTTCCTTGGTAAGCTCGCCCGTTTACCGCTCGATGCACATGGCGATGCCCATGCCACCGCCGATGCAGAGCGTGGCAAGGCCTTTCTTGGCGTCGCGCCTGCCCATTTCATAAAGCAGGGTGGTGAGGATGCGCGCGCCCGATGCGCCTATCGGGTGGCCGATGGCGATGGCCCCGCCGTTGACATTGACCTTCGCCGCGTCCCAGCCCAGCTCCTTGCCTACCGCCAGCGCCTGCGCCGCGAAGGCCTCGTTCGCCTCGATCAGATCGAGGTCGGCGATGCTCCAGCCCGCTTTTTCCAGCGCCTTGCGGCTGGCGGGGGCGGGGCCGATGCCCATGATCGACGGGTCAACGCCGCAGGTGGCCCAGCTTGCGATCCGGCCGAGCACGGTCGCGCCGCGCTTCGCGGCTTCCTCCTCGGTCATCAGGATCAGCGCGGCCGCGCCGTCATTAAGGCCGCTGGCGTTGGCGGCGGTGACGGTGCCGTCCTTCTTGAACGCGGGCTTCAAGCCCTGCATCGCCTCGATTGTCGCGCCGGCGCGGATATATTCATCCTGATCGACGATGATATCGCCCTTGCGGCCCTTGATCGTCACCGGCACGATTTCGTCGGCAAAGCGCCCGGCGGCACGCGCCGCCTCTGCCTTGTTCTGGCTACCGACAGCGAAGGCATCCTGCTCTTCGCGGGTGATCTGATACTGCTCGGCGAGGTTTTCCGCCGTGATGCCCATGTGATAGCCGTTGAAGGCGTCGGTCAGGCCGTCAAACACCATCGTATCGACCAGAGAGGCGTTGCCCATCTTGATGCCGCCGCGCAGATTTTGCGCATGGGGAGACATGGACATATTCTCCTGCCCGCCTGCCAGCATGATGCGCGCGTCGCCGGTCTGGATCGCCTGCGCCGCCAGCGCGACCGAGCGCAGGCCCGATCCGCAGACCTGATTGATGGTGAAGGCGGTGCGATCCTTGGGGATGCCCGCGTTGATGGCCGCCTGCCGCGTCGGGTTCTGGCCCTGCGCGGTGGTGAGGACCTGGCCGAAGATCACCTCATCAATCTCCTCCGGCGCGAGTCCCGCCTGCGCGAGCGCCGACTCGATGGCGATGCGCCCCAGCTCGTGGGCGGGAGTATTGGCATAGGCGCCCAGGAAGCTGCCAACGGCGGTGCGCCTCGCGGCGGTGATAACGATATTGCTCATAGTATCTCCGTGCAGGATATTGTTATGGTGCGAAGCGGCATTAGCTCATCCGCCGTTTTCGGACAACCACTGCGAAAGTCTGACCCAAATTTGCTGCGGTGCGCGACGGCTGACGATCATGCCGACATGACCAAGCCCCGAATCGTGGCTTTCCTTCAATTGGGGGGCTGCGGCTGCGGGTACGATCCTGTCCGTCATCGAGCGGATCGAGAGACTGGGGCAGGGGAGGCTGGCGGTGTCGACGATCCTGCCGCCAACGGACCAGCGGCCCTGCCCGGTCATGTCCGCGCCATAGAGATCCTCAAACAGCTCGTGCGCAGCGGCATAGGTGAGGGGCGGCCCATCGTTCGCCCAGTCCTCAACCGCGAGAAACGCCCGATGCGCGTCTCCGCCCGGCTCCATATCGGCAAAGGCCGCATATTTGCGCACGGTGCGGGTGGGATCGAGCGCCCAAAAGCCGGATTGCAGCACCTCCATCGGCATATAGCCCATTCGCTCGCATAAAGGTTGGGCCTCCGTCCATAATGTGTGGATGAGCGCGCGATCATCCTCTGGATAGGCAGAGAAGTTCCATGGCGATGCGATCGTCGCCACCGCCTTTGCACCCACAGGCCCGGCCGCAGCCAGCGCCATAGTTCCGCCAAGGCAATAGCCGACGAGGATCACCGGGCGATCAATCTGCGCAACGAGCGGTAGCAACCTATCCATGATATGGCCGCCAAGATCGAGATTGCGGTCATCATCCGCCGGAGTGCCCCAGTCCACCAGCCATGGGTCATGCCCGCATTCAACCAGGTAGCGCAGCAGCGACGACTCGCCTGCCATATCGAGGATATGCGGCGGATTTATGAGTGAAGGGATCAGCACGATCGCCGCGCGGCCCGATTTTTGTGCGCAATATGGATGCAGCAGCCGCGTCGCACCGCACTGCGCTGAAACGGGATGATTCAAGGGTGGATCATGACGCTTCGCATGCTGATACGCGCGCAGCCCGGCGAGCGCTTTCTGTCTCAAATCGGGATCATTTTGGCTTTCCCGCCATAAATGCGCAAGAAAAAGCGGCAAAGGGCGCGGCCCATGTTGCGGCGCAAGAAAATATGGTGCATCTTCGCTGCGGGGAAGCAAAGGAGCGGGTCTCGTCATGGCACAAAAAAAGGGCGTGGATGCATCATCACCGATCGTCATCAAGAAATACGCGAACAGACGACTCTATAATACCGAAACCTCCAGCTATATCACGCTCGAATTGCTCTCGCAGATGACGCGGGAGGGGCGCGAGTTTACGGTCGTCGATGCCAAGACCGATGAAGACATCACGCACAACGTGCTGACACAGATCATCATGGAAGAGGAAAGCCGCGGCAAAAACATGCTGCCGGTCAACTTCCTGCGCCAGCTCATCTCGATGTATGGCGATTCGATGCAGTCGCTGGTGCCCCAATATCTGGAATCCTCGATGGAGGCATTCCGCAAAAACCAGCAGCAGTTTCAGCAGGCGATGCAGGGCGCATTTACCGCCGGGCCATTCGCAGAGATCGCCAAGCGCAATATGGAAATGTTCGAGGCGGCTACGCAGGCCTTCACGCCTGCTGTCGGGGCGAGTGCCGCCAAAAAGGACGAAGGCGCGAAGGACGACGAGATTGCCCAGCTCAAGGCGCAACTTGCATCGCTCAATGCCAAGATCGACAAGCTGAGCTAGGAGGGCAAACCCCTCGACACGCAAAGCAGCCTCGCCTAATGGCGGGGCTGTTGGCATTTTAAGCCCCGTAAGCAGGATTAGCCCCGTGAAACACGCACTCCCCGTCACCCGCGAACAGGATTTTGCCGCCTGGTATCAGGCCGTCATCTCAGAGGCTGATCTTGCCGAGGAATCGGGCGTGCGCGGGTGCATGGTGATCCGCCCGTGGGGCTATGGCATCTGGGAGCGCATCCAGAAGCTGATGGACGCGCGGATCAAGGCTGCTGGGGTGGAGAATTGCTATTTCCCGCTGTTTATCCCGCTCTCCTTCTTCGAGAAAGAGGCCGATCATGTCGATGGCTTCGCCAAGGAGATGGCGGTCGTCACCCATCATCGCCTGATTGCTGACGGCAAGGGCAGGCTGATCCCCGATCCGGAGGCGAAGCTGGAGGAGCCGCTGGTTGTGCGCCCCACGTCTGAGACGGTGATCGGCCAGGCGATGAGCCGCTGGGTGCAGAGCTGGCGCGATCTGCCGTTGATGGTCAACCAGTGGGCGAACGTGGTGCGCTGGGAAATGCGCACGCGCATGTTTTTACGCACGTCGGAGTTCCTCTGGCAGGAAGGGCACACCGCCCACGCCACGCGCGACGACGCCATGAGCGAGACGATGCGCGCGCTGGAAATGTATCGTGATTTTGCCGAAAGCGCGCTGGCGATGCCGGTTGTTGCCGGCGAAAAGCCGGAGAATGAGCGCTTTCCCGGTGCAGTCGCCACCTACAGCATCGAGGCTATGATGCAGGACGGCAAGGCGCTTCAAGCTGGCACCTCGCATTATCTCGGCACTGGCTTTGCCGAGGCAGCGGGCATCAAATATCAGGATCAGGAAGGCGGCCAGCAGCTCGCCCACACCACGAGCTGGGGCGTATCCACGCGCCTGATCGGCGGCGTCATCATGGTGCATGGCGATGATGATGGGCTGCGTTGCCCGCCACAGATTGCGCCGCATCAGATCGTGATCGTGCCGATGCTGCGCGACAATGACGAGGATGCTGCCATAATCGCTTACTGCGAGGATCTGGCAAAGGCACTGGGCGCGCTTGATGTGTTCCGCGAGCCGCTGCGCGTGCTGTTTGACAAGAGACCGACCAAGGCCGCTACCAAGCGCTGGGGCTGGGTCAAGAAGGGCGCACCGATCATCATCGAGGTCGGCGGGCGCGATGTTGCGGGCGGAAATGTTTCCGTACTCCGTCGCGACCGGCTGTATAACGAGGCGGGCAAGCTCGACAGCGCGATTATGGCGCGCGATGCTTTCGTCAGCGATGCAGCGGCGATGCTGGAGGATATTCAGGCCAGCCTGCATGCTGAGGCGAAGGCACGGCTTTCCGCCAATATCCGCCGCGATGTGACCGACAAGGACGCGCTCGCCGCGGCGTTCAATGGCGACAAGCCCGGCTGGGTCGAGGTTGAGTGGAGCAAACCCACCGGCGACGCGCTCGACACGGTGGTGGAGTGGCTCAAAGGCCACAAGCTGACGCTGCGCAATGTGCCCTTGGACGCAGCGCCTGCCTCCGGCGCCTGCATCTTCACCGGCGCGCCCGCAACCGAGCGGGTATTGGTCGGCCGCAGTTATTGAGCGCGCCGCTCTCCCTCCTCCTTGCCCTGGGCCTCGGCCTGCTGATCGGGCTGGAGCGGGGCTGGCGGCTGAGGCAAGAGCATGATGGCGGGCGGATAGCAGGTATCCGCACATATGGGTTGCTGGGGCTGGGCGGCGGGCTGTGCGGCTTGGCGGCGCGCGATGTTTCCATCTGGCTGGCGGTCGTGGGCATGGCGGGCATAGTGCTGGCGGTGCTGCTGGCCCACCGGGCACGGCTCGGTGAAGCGGATGAAAACGTCTCCGCCACAAATGCCATCGTCAGCATCATGACCGCGCTGCTCGGCCTGCAAGCGACCTATGGCTATGCGCGCGAGGCAATGATCGCCGCCGGGGCGATCACACTCGTGCTTTCGATGCGCGATCAGTTACATGGCTGGCTCAAGACGCTGAGCGAGCAGGATATTCGCGCGGCGGCACATTATGGGGCGATAACGCTGGTGGCGCTGCCGTTGCTGCCCGATGAAGCCATGGGGGCATATGATGCCCTTAATCCGCGCATGATCTGGCTGGTGGTGGTGTTCGTCACCGGCCTCTCGTTCGCGGGATATTGGGCAGGGAAGCGCCTTGGTCACAGCAGGGGGACGATCATCGCTGCTGCGATCGGAGCGACCTACAGCTCCACCGCCGTGACGCTGGAAATGGCGCGCAGGCTTCGCAAGGCTGATGCCGATCCCGCCACCTTCAACGCCGGCATTGCTGCCGCCACGGCAATGATGCCGGTCCGCGTGTTGATATTGTGCGCGGTGATCGCGCCATCGGCGCTAGGCGGATTTCTGGAGGGCATTGGCGCGGCGGTGTTGTTTGCTATTGGCTATGCGCTTATAGCGGCGCTGCACGCGCGACAACGCGAGGCAGACGGCCCGCTGCCACCGCCCCGCAATCCATTCGATTTCTGGCCCGCAGTCGGCTTTGCCGCGCTGGTCGCGGTCGTGCTGGTGGCGTCGCACTGGACGATCGCCCGCTTCGGCAGCCGGGGTGCGGAGGTGATGATCGGGCTCACCGGCCTCTATGATGTAGACGCCGCGATCATCGCCGCCGCCAATCTCAGCCACTTGTTGACGGACTGGCGTTTCATCGGCTTTTTGTTTTCGTTGCCTATCCTCGTGAACAGCGTCGTCAAGCTGGTGCTGGTGCTTGCCATAGCCGGGATCGCGAAGGGATGGCGTGGGGCGTTGCCGCTAGGGATCACCGCGATGCTGATCGGCGGCGGCATGGTGTGGCTCAGAGTCTGACGCCTGTTTCGCTGGCGTCCCGCCCCAAGGCAGGCTAGCGAAGGCGCATGGCCAAACCTCATCGCCCCGCAGGCATGCCCACGCGGCAGCAGATCCTCGAATATATCGAAACCAGCGGGCAACCGGCGGGCAAGCGCGAGATCACCAAGGCGTTCGGCCTGCACGGGCAGGAGAAGATCCTGCTGAAGGCGCTTTTGAAAGACATGGCGGACGAAGGCCTGATCGACATTGGGCCGGGCAGGGCGTTTCACAAGATGGGCGGCGTGCCCCGCGTTACCGTGTTGCGCGTGGTCGAGGTGGACGGCGATCAGGCGATTGCCGTGCCGGAACGCTGGGAGGCGGAAGGTATTCCCCCGCCCAAGCTGCGCGTAATCGAGCGGGGCCGCAAATCCGGCGCGCTGGGGATTGGCGACCGCTTCCTCGCGCGCACGGAGGATGCCGGCAAGGGCCTCGTTGCCCACCCGATGAAGAAGCTCAGCAAAGCGGAAGAGCAGCTTCTGGGCGTGGTGGAGAAGGGCGAGAATGATCGCTTCTGGCTCAAGCCTGTCGACAAGCGCATCCGCCACGCCACGCTGATCTCAGACATCGGCGCCGCCGCGCCGGGCGATCTGGTGCTGTGCGAGGCGAGCGGAAGGCCGCCGCGCATCACCGCGCGCGTGGCCATGGTGCTGGGCGATCCGTTCGCGCCCAAGAGCTTCAGCCTGATCGCCATTCACAAATATGGCATCCCGCATGTGTTTTCGGAAGGCGTGGAAGCGGAGGCGGGGGCCGTCTCCGGCCTGCCGCTCCATGCCGACAAGCGCGAAGACCTGCGCCATCTGCCGATTGTGGCGATAGACCCGCTCGACGCGCGCGATTTTGACGATGCTGTGTGGGCAGAGAGCGATGATGATCCCGCCAATGCCGGCGGCTTCAAGGCCATCGTCGCCATAGCCGACGTGTCCTATTATGTCCGCCCCGGCAGCGCGCTGGACCGCGAGGCAAGAAAGCGCGGCAACAGCGTCTATTTCCCGGACCTCGTCGTGCCGATGCTGCCGCACGCCCTCTCGTCAGATATGTGCTCGCTCAAAGCGGGGCAGGACCGGGCGGCGATGGCCTGCCACATGACGTTCGACGCCAAGGGCAAGATGAAGTCATGGCGCTTTTCCCGCGCGATTATCCGCGTGGCGGCGAACATCCCCTATGAGGATGCGCAGGCAGCGATTGATGGCGCCAAGCCGCATGAGCTGACCGATGCGGCGCTGAAGCCCCTATGGGCGTGCTGGGCCGTGCTCAAGAAAGCGCGCACCCACCGTGCGCCGCTGGAGCTGGACCTGCCCGAACGCCGCGTAGTGCTCGATGAGGCCGGGCAGATGGTCAGCGTCGCCGTGCGCGAGCGGCTCGATGCGCACATGCTGATCGAGGATTACATGATCGCGGCCAATGTCGCGGCGGCCAAGGCGCTCGAAAGCCGCAAGGCTCCGGTGATGTACCGTGTCCATGAGCCGCCAAACCGGGAAAAGCTCGTCGCGCTCAAGGACTATCTCGCCACCTACGACATCGGTTTTGCGCTGGGGCAGGTGATTACACCCGCCATGTTCAACCGCCTGATCGAGCGGCTGGAGGATCACGAGGCGCGGCCCATCATCATGGAGCAGATCTTGCGCAGCCAGACGCAGGCCTATTACAGCCCGCAGAATGCCGGGCACTTCGGCCTTGCTCTCGGCAGCTATGCGCATTTCACCTCGCCGATCCGCCGCTACTCGGACCTTCTGGTCCACCGTGCGCTGGTGGGGGCTTTCAGTTTCGAACTGCCCGCGCCCAAGGATGGCGCGATCCCGCCCGTCACCGCGCTCAGCCAGGAAGATTATACCCATATGGCCCACGTGGGAGAGCTGATCAGCCGGTGCGAACGCCGCGCGATGGAGGCGGAGCGCGAAACGGTCGATCGCTATGTCGCGGCCTATCTGGCGCAGCATGTGGGCGAGGTGATGCAGACGCGGATTACGGGGGTGCAGAGCTTCGGTTTTTTCGCGACCGTTCAGGGCTTGGGCGGCGACGGGCTGGTGCCGGTGTCTATGCTGGGCGTCGAGCGGTTTCATTTCGATGAAACACACCGCGCGCTGGAGGGGGAACAGACCGGCACGCGCTTTCATGTGGGGCAAGAGATCGAACTGAGGCTGGTGGAGGCTGATCCGGTCGGCGGGTCATTGCGCTTTGAGCTGCCCGATGGGCCGAGCTTTGGCATGAGCGGCGGCGCGGGCGGGCGAACCGGCGCAAAACGCCCGCCGCGCCCCATCCATCGCCAGGGCCGCCCGGCAAATATCCGGCACACCAGCAGGAAAAAGGGGCCGGTGAAACGGCGGTGAGCGGAGTGGCTGCTTTGTTGGGGTTAGCTGCCTAATCCTTACCGTCACCCCGGGCTTGACCCGGGGTCCCGCTGTTCTTTCAGGCCAGCAGATCGAACAAATCGCGCCATTCCGGATTGCCACGCTCGATCAAATCGAACTTCCACTGGCGCCGCCAGCGCTTGATGCGCTTCTCTTGCGCAATGCAACTCACGATATCTTCGCCTTGCTCCGCCCATACCAACCGAGTTAGTCCATATTTAGCGCAGAAGTCGGAGCCAGTACCGCCTCGATGCTGGTAAATGCGCGTCGGGAGATCGGATGTGACGCCCACATACATAGTGCCGCGATAGCGGTCCGCCATCATATAGACCCATCCGCCCTGTTTCGTGTCACGCATCGTTGGAACATCAAAAAAGCGGGACCCCGGGTCAAGCCCGGGGTGACGAAGGAGGGGATATCCGCAAGTTGTCATGTTCCAACAGTCCGCTTCATCAACTCAGCCGTTCCATTTCTTCGCTACTGATGCCGCCCGGCACGATCATGATCGGGCAAGGCATCTTGCCTGCTTCCGCGCCGGTGAAGTGGGCGACGAGGGGGCCCGGCGTGCCGTTGGCTGCCGCCGCCAGCACCAGTGCCGCGATGGTGGCGTCTTCCTTCAGCAGCTCGCGGATGATCGGGATCGGTTCGCCACTACGCACGGTGATCGTCGGCCGGATGCCGGATTCCTGCATCAGGGCCCCAGCCAGACCCATCACCATTTCCTCGGCGCGTTCGCGGGCTTCCTCGTCCATCATCTCCTGCACGCCGCCCCACTGGACGAAGTCTGCAGGCGGAGTGACGGCGACGATATGCACTCCGCCGCCAGTCTTGGCGGCGCGGCGCGCGGCGAAATGGATGGCCTTTTCGGCCTCCGGGCTTTCATCCATGATAACCAGATAGGTTCTCATATGCACATCTCTCCTTTATAAATGTGCCAAATTAGCATGTTTTTAGTGTATTTTATGCAATTTGGATTGACCCCGGTATAAAATGGAACGATCACGCCCCATCCATAGAACGCTCATTCGAGATTGGCACCATAGCTCATGTCCATCGAAATCAAAATGCCCGCGCTTTCTCCCACAATGGAGGAAGGAACCCTCGCCAAATGGCTGGTGAAGGAGGGGGATAGCGTCAAGTCCGGCGATCTGCTGGCAGAGATCGAGACAGACAAGGCTACGATGGAGTTCGAGGCGGTCGACGAGGGCGTGATCGGCCAGATATTGGTTGCCGAGGGTAGCGAGGGCGTGAAGGTCGGCACGGTCATCGCCACGATGGCGGGCGAGGGCGGTGAGGCCGCCGCCGCCCCCGTTGCCAAACCGGCTGCCGCTGTCACGGCCCCAGCTCAAACCCCAGCTCCGGCGCCAGCGCGCGCTGCTGAGCCTGCGGCGGTCATCCCTGCAGTCACGTCGCCCGCATCATCTGCCGCATCCGGCGCGCGGGTGATGGCATCGCCTATCGCCCGCCGTATCGCCAAGGCCCGTGACATAGATCTGGCGAGCCTGACCGGCACCGGCCCCAATGGCCGCATCGTTAAAGCAGATGTCGAGGCGGCTATGCCCGGTGCAGCGCCCGTGCCGACCGCCAGCACAACCGCTTCCGCGCCAGCGCCGCTTGCTCCGTCCGCACCCGTCGCGGCGCAGGATTTCGGCATCCCGCATGAGGTCGTCAAACTTTCCAACATGCGCAAAACGATCGCGCGCCGCCTCACGGAATCCAAGCAGACCGTGCCGCATATCTACCTCACGGTGGACGTGCGCCTTGATGCGCTGTTGAAATTGCGTACCGAGCTGAACGCATCGCTGGAAAGCCGGGGCATCAAGCTCTCGGTCAATGACATGCTGATCAAGGCGCTGGCGCAATCGCTGATGATCGTGCCGGAGTGCAATGTGCAGTTCGCGGGCGACCAGATGCTGCAGTTCACGCGTGCGGATATTTCCGTGGCGGTGTCGATCCCGTCCGGCCTGATCACGCCCATCGTCACGGACGCGGGATCGAAGAGCATCTCGGCAATCTCCACTGAGATGGCCGATCTTGCCGCTCGTGCCAAGGCGGGCAAGCTGCAGCCGCAGGAATATCAGGGCGGCACCGCCTCGCTCTCCAACATGGGCATGATGGGCATCAAGCAGTTCGAGGCGGTGATCAACCCGCCGCAGGCGATGATCATGGCGATCGGCGCGGGCGAGAAGCGGCCGTTCGTGGTGGACGACGCGCTGCAGATCGCCACCGTGATGAGCGCGACCGGCAGCTTTGACCACCGCGCCATCGACGGCGCGGACGGCGCCCGCCTGATGAGCGCCTTCCGAGAGCTGGTAGAGAAGCCGCTGGGCATGCTGGCGTGACAGCGCCTCCCGAAGGCCACCCCATCATCCGGCTCACCGCGATGCCGACGGATCTCAACCCCTATGGCGGGGTGTTTGGCGGGTGGATCATGAGCCAGATGGCGCTGGGCGCGGCGTCGCTCGCCTCCCGCCACTCCAAGGGCCGGGCGATCCTCGTCGCGGCAAGCGATTTCACGTTTCCGGCGGGGATGCTGGTGGGCGAGGAGCTGTCGGTCTATGCCACGCTGGAGAAATCCGGGCGCACGTCGATGACCATCTCCGCGGAAGGCTGGCGGCGCGAGCGGGATGGGGACGACGCTTGCCTTACCGCAACCGGCTGCTTTACATTTGTGGCGGTGGACGAAAATAACACCCCGCGCACCATCTCATCCGATCTAGGAAAGTGAAATAATGTCAAACACGTATGACCTTATTGTCCTCGGCTCCGGCCCTGGCGGCTATGTCGCGGCGATCCGTGCGAGCCAGCTTGGCCTCAAGGTCGGGATTGTGGAGCGCGAGAATCTGGGCGGCATCTGTCTCAATTGGGGCTGCATCCCCACCAAGGCGCTGCTGCGCTCTGCCGAGATCTTTCACTATATGAGCCATGCCAGCGCCTATGGCCTCGCGGCGGAGAAGATCAGCGCCGATATCAACGCGGTCGTCGCGCGCTCGCGCGGGGTGGCGAAACAGCTCAATCAGGGCGTCACCCACCTGATGAAGAAGAACAAGATCACCGTGCATATGGGCGAGGGCACGATAACCGGCAAAGGCAGGCTTGCCGTGACCAAGGATGGCAAGACCGAAGAACTCACCGCCAAGCACATCATCATCGCCACCGGCGCGCGGGCGCGCGATCTGCCGTTCGCGCCGGCAGACGGCAAGCGCATATGGACCTATCGCCACGCCATGACCCCGCCAGAGATGCCCACAAAGCTGCTCGTCATCGGCTCTGGCGCCATCGGCATCGAGTTTGCGAGTTTTTACAACGATATGGGCGCAGATGTGACCGTGGTCGAGATGATGGACCGCATCGTGCCTGTCGAGGATGCGGATGTTTCTGCCTTCCTTGAAAAGGCGCTTGCCAAACAGGGCATGACCATCCTCACTGGCGCGGGGGTCGAGGAGCTGAAAGCCACCGCAACGGGCGTTTCCGCAAAGATCAAAGGCAAGGATGGCAAAATCGTCTCTGGCGACTATAGCCATTGCATCGTTGCTATCGGCATCGTGCCTAACAGCGAAAATATCGGGCTGGAGGCGCTGGGCGTCGAGCAGGTGAAGGGCCATATCAAGACTGATGGCCTGTGCCGCACCAATGTGGACGGACTGTGGGCGATTGGCGACATCACCGCGCCGCCATGGCTGGCGCACAAGGCAAGCCACGAGGGCGTGATCGCCGCCGAGGCCATTGCTCAGGCGTTGGGCAACAAGGATGTGCACCCGCATGCGATGGATGTGCGCAATATTCCGGGGTGCACCTATTGCCACCCGCAGATCGCGTCTGTCGGCCTAACCGAGGCGAAGGCGAAGGAAGCGGGCTATACGGTGAAGGTCGGGAATTTCCCGTTCATCGGCAATGGTAAGGCGATTGCGCTGGGCGAGGCCGAGGGCTTCATCAAGACCGTGTTCGATGCTGCGACCGGAGAGCTGCTGGGTGCGCACATGATCGGCGCGGAAGTGACGGAGCTGATTCAGGGCTATGTCGTCGGCAAGACGCTGGAGACGACCGAGGCGGAACTGATGAACACCGTGTTCCCGCACCCGACCCTGAGTGAAATGATGCACGAGAGCGTGCTCTCTGCCTATGGGCGTGCGCTGCATATGTGACGCGCGGAGGGGATACAGCCATCAGTGGCCGCGCCGGAGTAACCTGCTCCGGCGCGGTTTTTCTTGTCCGGCAGGCAATAAAAAAGGCGGGAGGCACTGGGCCATCCCGCCTGATTATGTGCGCAACAGCGCCCAAGATTACATCGCGTTAGCGGCGTTCTCGGCAGTGTTGGCGGCGTTGTCAGCAACGTTTGCAACGTTGGCAGCAGCGTTCTCAACGGCGTTAGCAGCGTTATCAACAACGTTTGCAGCATTGTTGGCGGCTTCTTCCGGCTTCGAACCGCAAGCGGCAAGTGCCAGCAGGCCAGCCGAAGCAAAAACAACAGCGATCTTCTTCATCTTGTTAGGCTCCCAATAGCGTGTCTCGCTCATGTAAACCTTAACAGTTTCACACATGCGAGCGCACCGAATTAACGCATCAAGTCAACAAATCAACTCTTTTTTGCCACCGAGCGTCCTGTTGAGAATCGCGCGACGAACGATTCTCTACTACATAGCTTTTATTTTTGTGCAAGGGTGATCTGCGGTTGGTCGCGGAAGCCATTTGCCATTGCGGACGCGCTGCGCTAACGCGCAGCCATCCATTCCTTAACCATCCGAGCGGAGCCAACCGATCATGAGCGGTGCGCAATATGCCTATGTCATGAAGGGCATGACCAAATCTTTCCCCGGCGCGCAAAAGCCGGTGCTGAACAACATAAACCTGCAATTTTACTTTGGTGCGAAGATCGGCATCGTCGGCCCCAACGGAGCCGGTAAATCGACGCTGATGAAGATCATGGCCGGGATCGACACCGATTTTACCGGAGAGGCATGGCCGGGCGAGAATATCACGGTCGGCTATCTGGCGCAGGAGCCAGAGCTGGACCCGACCAAGACCGTGCTGGAAAATGTGAAAGACGGCGCGCGCGACATCGCCGACAAGCTCGATCGCTTCAATGAGATCAGCATGATCATGGCCGATCCGCCGGAAGACGTGGATTTCGATGCCTTGATGACAGAGATGGGCGAGCTTCAGGAACATATCGACGCTGTCGATGGATGGACGCTCGACAACCAGCTTGAGATCGCAATGGAGGCGCTGCGCTGCCCGCCGGGCGACTGGAGCGTGGAGAGCCTTTCCGGCGGCGAGAAGCGCCGCATCGCGCTTACGCGCCTGTTGATCCAGAAGCCCTCGATCCTGCTGCTCGATGAGCCGACCAACCATCTCGATGCCGAAAGCGTGGAGTGGCTGGAAAACCACCTGAAGGAATATCACGGCGCGGTGCTGATGATCACCCACGACCGCTATTTCCTCGATAATGTGGTGGGCTGGATCCTCGAAATCGACCGCGGTAAATATTATCCCTACGAGGGTAATTACTCCACCTATCTTGAAAAGAAGTCCAAGCGGCTGGAGCAGGAAGAGCGCGAGGAATCAGGCCGCCAGAAGGCGATCAAGGAAGAGCTGGAGTGGATCCGGCAGGGGCCGAAGGGCCGCCAGACCAAATCCAAGGCGCGTATCTCGAAATTCGAGCAGCTTGTCGCCGCGCAGGAAAACCGCGCACCCGGCAAGGCCCAGATCGTCATTCAGGTGCCAGAGCGGCTGGGCGGCAAGGTCATCGAGGTCAAAAATATCTCCAAGGCCTTTGGCGACAAGCTGTTGTTCGAGGATCTGAGCTTCACCCTGCCGCCGGGCGGCATCGTTGGCGTGATCGGGCCGAACGGCGCGGGCAAATCGACGCTGTTCAAGATCCTCACCGGCAAGGAAAAGCCCGATAGCGGCAGCATCGAGATCGGCTCTACCGTGCATCTCGGCTTTGTCGACCAGAGCCGCGATCATCTGGATGGCTCTAAGAATGTGTGGGAGGAAATCTCCGACGGGCTGGATTATATGAAGGTCAACGGCTTTGACATGAGTACGCGGGCCTATGTCGGCGCATTCAACTTCAAGGGGCAGGACCAGCAGAAGAATGTCGGCAAGCTTTCCGGCGGTGAGCGCAACCGCGTCCACATGGCAAAGATGCTGAAGACCGGCGGCAACGTGCTGCTGCTCGACGAACCGACCAACGACCTGGACGTGGAAACGCTGGGCGCGCTGGAAGATGCTATCGAGAATTTCGCAGGTTGCGCCGTGGTCATCAGCCACGATCGCTTCTTTCTCGATCGCCTCGCGACTCATATCCTCGCGTTCGAGG
The DNA here is from genome assembly GCF_004122115.1 of Sphingobium fluviale. Classification (GTDB taxonomy): domain Bacteria; phylum Pseudomonadota; class Alphaproteobacteria; order Sphingomonadales; family Sphingomonadaceae; genus Sphingobium; species Sphingobium fluviale. Next base: position 47,187 of record NZ_SBKP01000013.1, on the reverse strand, counting down.
GCAACAGCCATGTCGAGTGGTTCGAGGGCAACTTCGACGCATATGAAGAAGACAAGCGCCGCCGCCTTGGCGATGCTGCGGACCGCCCGACCAGCCTCGCATACAAGAAGCTGACGCGATAGGCTCCGGCTCTCGCGCCCGCTGCTCTCAGGCGGCGGGCGCGGCGTCCGCCTTCGTCTCGCTGTCGGTCAGTTGCACCGAGGCGAGGCGCGCATAGAGGCCGCCCTGCTGCATCAGCGCGTCGTGGCTGCCGTGTTCTGCGATGCGTCCCTGATCCATCACGACGATGCGGTCGGCCGAGCGCACGGTGGAGAGCCTATGCGCGATGACGATGGTGGTGCGCCCGTGCATCAACCGCTCGATAGCCTGCTGCACCAGATGCTCCGAGCGCGAATCGAGCGCGGAAGTCGCCTCGTCCAGCAGCAATATCGGCGCGTTCCTCAGCATCGCGCGGGCGATGGCGATGCGCTGGCGCTGCCCGCCGGACAGACGCGCGCCATTGTCGCCCAGATACGTGTCCAGACCCTGCGGCAGATCGCGCAAAAACTCTTCCGCGTTGGCGGCCCGCGCGGCGTCCCATATCTCCGCATCGCTGGCGTCCCAGCGGCCATAGCGCAGGTTATCGCGCGCAGAGGCCGCAAAGATGATCGTTTCCTGCGGCACAAAGGCCATCAGACCGCGCACATCGCCCAGCGCCGCATCGGGCAGAGCCATGCCGTTCAGGCGGATGGCTCCAGATTCCGGGTCGTAAAAGCGCAGCAGCAGTTGCAGCACCGTGCTCTTGCCCGCGCCCGATGGCCCGACCAGCGCCAGCGTCTCTCCCGGTTGTACATCGAGCGTGAAATCCTCCAGCGCCAGCCTGTCTGGCCGGGTGGGATAACGGAAGTTGACATGATCGAAGCCGATCCGCACTCCGCCATCGCCCGCCGGGATCGACACAGGGTTGGCTGGGGAGGCAAGGCCCGGTTCGCTTGCCAGCAGCTCGCCCAGCCGCCCGGCCGCGCCCGCCCCGCGCAATAGATCGCCCCAGCTTTCCGAGAGCGAGCCGAACGCCCCCGCCACAAGGCCTCCGGTGATGACGAACGCGGCGATGCTGCCCCCGGTCATCCTGCCTGCCGCGACATCGAGCGCGCCCTGCCACATGACCGCGACAATCGAACCGAAGATCAGGAAAAACGCCACCGCCGTGATGATCGCGCGCATGCGGATGCGCTTTCGGGCGATGCTGAGCGTCCGCCCCACCGCGGCGGCAAAGCGATCCGCCTCGCGTTCTTCCTGCCCGAAAGCCTGCACGATGCGCATGGCACCCAATATCTCAGCCGTCATGCTGCCCACGTTGGCGACGCCATCCTGGCTATCGCGTGACAGCCCGCGCAGGCGGCGCCCCAGCGCGAGAAGGGGCAGAACGACCACCGGTATTCCCACCAGAAGATAGGCGGTGAGCTTGGGCGCAATCGTGAACAGATAGATCATACCGCCCACACCCGTCAGCATGTTGCGCAGGGCAACCGAGATGGTAGAGCCAACGATCAGCTCGATCACCGCAGCGTCCGCCGTCATGCGCGCGGAGATTTCTGATGGGCGGTTTTCCTCGAAGAAACTGGGCGGCTGGCGCAGCAGGTGCCGCTGCACGGCCATGCGGATATCCGCCACCACACGCTCTCCGAGTATCGAGAAGAAATAGAAGCGCGATGCGCTCGCCAGCGCCATCACGATCACGATGAGGATCAGATACTGGAACCAGCGGCCGATATCCTGCGCGCCGCCGCCGCTGGTGAAGCCCTTGTCGATCACCAGCTTGAAGCCGCTGGGAATCGCCAGCGTGGCTGCCGATGCGAGCACCAGTGCGATGCCCGCAGCCGCAAGCATCGCCGGGTAGCGCCGCAAAAGGGTCATGATCCAGCGCAGCTCGCCCAAAGAGCCGCGCGGCGCGTCAGGATCTAGCCTGCGGGGGGTGTTTCTCGCCATGCGAGGCGCTTAGCAGTGGCGTACGTCTTTCTCAATGGGCCGTTGGCATCAGCCGCAATCGCGCCGCACAGAAAATCATTTGCCTATTGTGCAGCGCGATAATAACCTGAAAATCATTTCGGTATATGCTGCCGGCAATGCCTCAATGAGGGTCCAAAAAAATGTTGTACAGTGCCTATGAGTTTCATCGCAATCTGCTCGCTGGCGTCAGCGCCATGGCCAATGCCGGGGCGGAGCTTCTGAACAACCCCGCCAACCCCCTTTCCTATTTCGGCGGAGGCCCGATCCTCGCCTCTGCGCTGGAGGTGTTTGCCCACGCCTCCGCTCCGCGTGGCAAGCCCGCCTTCGGCCTCGATACCACCGTGATCGATGGCAAGGAATATGCGGTCAAGGAAGTGATTGAGGCGCGCAAGGACTTCGGCCAGCTCAAGCATTTCGTGGTCAAGGGCGCGCCCAAGGGCAGGCCCAAGCTGCTGATCGTCGCGCCGATGTCTGGCCATTACGCCACGCTGCTGCGCGGCACGGTGGAGCGGATGCTGCCCGGACATGACGTGTGGATCACCGACTGGCGAGATGCGCGCAATGTGCCGATGAGCGACGGAAATTTCGATCTCGATGACTATATCGACTATCTGATCGACTGGATGGGCCATATCGGGCCGGGTGCACATATGCTGGCGGTGTGCCAGCCTTCGGTGCCCTGCTATGCCGCAACCTGCCTGATGTCTGCTGCGAATGATCCCAACCGCCCGCGCACCTTGACGATGATGGGCGGGCCGATCGACACGCGCGAGGCGCCCACCGTGGTCAACACGCTGGCGACCGAACGGCCTATCAGCTGGTTCGAGCAGAATGTGGTGGCTACCGTGCCATTTCAGTATGCGGGCGCCGGGCGGCGGGTCTATCCCGGCTTCATGCAGCTTGCCGGGTTCATGTCTATGAACCTTGGCAACCACATGATGAGCCACTGGGAAATGTTCAAGCATCTGGTCGACGGCGACGACGCCAGCGCAGACATGACCAAGGACTTTTATGACGAATATCGCTCTGTCTGCGACATGACGGCGGAATTCTATCTCCAGACGGTGCAGGAGGTGTTCCAGAAGCACAGCCTGCCCAAAGGTGAATTTGTGCATCGCGGCAAAACCATCGATACCGGCGCGATCAAGGACGTTGCGATTCTCGCAATCGAGGGCGAGCGTGATGACATTTCCGGCCTCGGCCAGACCAAGGCGGCCTTGAAGATCTCGACTGGCCTGCCCGAAGAGAAAAAGAAATATTACATGGCCAAAGGCGCGGGCCATTATGGCATATTCAACGGCAACAAGTGGCGCACCAAAATCGCACCCGTGGTTGAGGAGTGGATCGCCACGCATAACGGCTGATCGGCGGACGCAGATCAGATGATCCGCCCTTTAGTCCGCCTTGAGAGCGTTGCCGTGGAGCGCTGGCTGGTGGCTGGCGCGTTCACGATCAGCCGGGGCGCGAAGACCCATGTCGATGTGGTGCTCTGCACCGTCACTGACGGACGCTTTGTCGGGCGCGGCGAGGCGACACCGATCTATTATCATGGCGAGGATGCGGAAGGATGCGCGGCGGCGATCCGTGCCTATGCTGACGAAGCCGGGGCAGGCGGCCTGTCGCGCGAGCGGGTGAACGCGCAGATGCCGCGCGGCGCGGCGCGCAACGCGCTCGATTGCGCGCTGTGGGATTGGGAAGCCCGATATACAGGCGCGCCCGTGTGGCAGATCGCGGGCTTGGCCAAGCCTGCGCCGTTGCCCACCGCCTTCACGATCAGCATTTCGGAACCGGCGCAGATGGAGACGGACGCCCGCGCAGCTGTCGCGCGCGGTTTCACGCTGCTGAAGTGCAAGCTGGGCGGAGAGGGCGACGCGGCCCGCATCGCGGCGGTGCGCGCCGGCGCGCCCGATGCGCGGCTGATTGTCGATGCCAATGAAAGCTGGAACGGGCATGATCTGGAGGCCGAAGCATCCGCCCTTGCCGCGCTGGGGGTGGAGCTGATCGAGCAGCCTATCCGCCACGGCGAGGAAGCGCAGCTTGCCGGGATCGCCACCCCGGTGCCGTTTTGCGCGGACGAAAGCTGTCAGGACCGGGCAGACATGCCGCGCCTTGCCGACTTTCCGGTGATCAACATCAAGCTGGATAAGGCGGGCGGGCTGACGGAGGGCATTGGGCTGGCCGACATGGCGCACCAGCAAGGCAAGCGGCTGATGATCGGCTGTATGCTGTCCACCTCGCTCGGCATAGCGCCCGCCTTCCTGCTCGGCAGCCGTGCGGAATGGGTGGACCTTGATGGCGCGCTGCTGCTGGCGAAAGACAGGGAGGCGGGCCTCGCGGTGCGCGATGGGCTGCTGCACCCAGGCACATTATGGGGTCTGCCGGGCTAATCAGCTTTCTTTAGGCTGTGCGTAGGGCCAGACATAGGTGCCATCCGGCGCGGCGGTGAAGGTCGTCTGTGTTGGATAGGCGAATTCCAGTCCCTCGGCCGCGAAATGCCGCAAAATCGCGATTCCCACCTTGTGCCGCACCGCCGTCGCATGGTCTATGTCATGCCCGTGCACGATGAAATAGACCTCGTAATCGAGGCTGCTCGCGCCGAAGCGCACGAAACCTGCGCGCTGAAACTCCGCGCCGGCCTCCTTTACCGCTCGCTTCACGATCTCCGGCACGCGCTCTGCCTTGTCGGGCGGGGTCTGATAGACCAGCCCCAGCGGCAAGAGATAACGCCGCACCGCGATGTCGTTATAATTGATAATCTCCTGCTCCAGCAGTTTCGCATTCGCGACGATCCTCTGCTCGCCATCGACCGAGCGCAGCCGGGTGCTCTTGAGGCCGATATGCTCCACCGTCGCTGTGGTCGTACCGAATTGGATCGTGTCACCCTTGCGAAATGGCTTGTCGAAAATGATCGAGAGCGCCGAAAACAGGTCGGAAAAGATGCCCTGCGCGGCAAGGCCGATAGCTATGCCGCCAATACCAAGCCCCGCCACCAGCCCGGTGACGTTGACGCCCAGATTATCGAGCACCATGATCGCGGCGATTGCGAAGAGCGTGAAGGTGACGAGTACACGGATCAGCCCCATCGCGTTCGCCAGTGTCTCGCCCCGGCCATCTTCCTCGGCCCGGCGCTCGATCAGGCCGAGGATGAACTCGCGCGTCCAGATCGCGCCCTGAAACACCGCCACTATGGTGAAGAGGAAGCGGATCGTGGTGAAGATCAGCTCCGGCGGATAGGCGTATCCCACGACCAGCCGCGCCGCGGCCAAGATCATGAAAATATGCGTGGTGCGTGAGAAGGTGCGCACAAGAATCGCCGCCATATCGGGCTGGCCGTGCTCCACCCTCCGCCTGCGGGCCAGGCTGCGGCGCACCAGCGCCATCACGAGATAGAGCGCGAGGCCGACCATCGTCGCGAGCAGAATCGGTACGATATGGCTGGAGAGCCACTGCTGTGAGAGATGAACCATATGGCGCAGCTCCGCCAGTTCGAGATCGAAACCGGCAGGGCTGGGGCTGGCTGACAGGGACAGTAGTGGCTGGGAGGGCATGGACCGGAAAAACTCTATCATCGGGAACGGCGGGCAGCCTTGCGCGTCGCGCTCAACGCGTCAAGCCCGTCTATGGTTCCGCGCCATCAGCGCAATCAGGCTAAGGGCCGCTGCGGCAGACATATAGAGGCCCGCCGCACTCGCGCTCCAGCGCGCCACCAGCGCCGTCGCGACGATGGGCGCAAGCGCCCCGCCGAATATGCCGCCCATGTTGAACGCGAAGGATATGCCGGAATAGCGCAGCCGCACCGGGAACAGCGAGGGCAGAAACGCGCCCAGCGGCCCATAGACAAAGCCCATGACGGAAAGGCCGCTTGAGAGCGCAAGCAATATGCCCGCATCGCTCGCCAGCCCCAATAGCGGCCCGAAGGCGATGCCCATCGGCACGCTCATCACGCATCCGGCGATCAGCACAGAGCGGGGCGAGCGCACATCAGACCACCAGCCGGAAAGAATGATGCTCAGCGCCATGAACATAATGGCAATAAGCTGAAGCACGAGGAAATGCTCGCGCGCTATCCCCAGCGTCGCGGTGCCATAGCCCAGCGCAAATGCCGTGGTGATGTAAAAGATCGCGAAGCAAGCGACGGCGGCAAAGGTTCCTGCGAGCAGCGCGCCGGGATGCTCGCGGATCACGGCTATGGCTGGCGCTTTTGCGGCCTCCTGCCGCTCAAGGATCACGGCGAATTCAGGCGTTTCCGTGATCTTGAGGCGAATCCACAGCCCAAGGATAACGAGGATCGCGCTGGCGAGGAACGGGATGCGCCAGCCCCAGCTCATGAACTGCGCGTCATCGAGATAGCGCCCCAGTAGCAGGAACAGCCCGTTGGCGAACAGGAAGCCCACCGGCGCGCCGAGCTGCGGCACCATGCCGAAGCGCGCGCGCCAACCCGGCGGAGCGTTCTCCGTCGCCAGCAGCGCCGCGCCGCCCCATTCGCCGCCCAGCCCAAAGCCCTGGCCAAAGCGCATGAGGCACAGCAGCAACGGCGCCCAGAAGCCGATCGCCTGATAGGTCGGCAGAAATGCGATGGCGAGGGTCGAGCCACCCATCAGCATCAGCGAGACGACCAGTGTGGACTTGCGCCCGATCTTGTCACCATAATGACCGAATACCGCCGCTCCCAGTGGCCGCGCGAAGAAAGCGACGGCAAAGCTGGCGTAGGATGCCATGAGCTGTGTGGCCGGCGAGGTGGAGGGGAAGAACAACGGGCCGAACACGAGCGAGGCGGCTGTGGCATAGATATAGAAATCGTAGAACTCGACCGCCGTGCCGACGAGGCTCGCCGTCAACACCCGCCTGTGCGCCCACATCATGCCCTCATCCCCTCCGCCGCAACTGGTTGCGTACTTCATACGCCATCACCGCTGCCGCGACCGCCGCGTTGAGGCTGTCCGCCTTGCCCAGCATCGGAATCTTGACCAGCGTATCGCATGCCGCTTCATAGTCCGCTGGCAGCCCGCGCGCCTCGTTGCCGATGAGCAGGAAGGTGGGAGCGGTGTAAGCGGGTTGCTGGTAATCCTGATCGGTCTGCAAGCTGGTGCCGACCAGCGCGCCGTGGCCGGAGCGCAGCCAGCCAATGAATTCTTGCCATCTGCACTGGACGATGGCCTGCGTAAACAGCGCGCCCATGCTCGCCCGCACCGCTTCGACGGAGAAAGGGTCTACGCAATCATCGACCAATATCAGCCCGCCCGCGCCGACCGCATCGCCCGTGCGCAGGATGGTGCCCAGATTGCCGGGATCACGCAGCGACTGCGCCACCAGCCAGATGTCCGCCGATGCGCGGTCCAGCGCGTTGATCGGCGTCAGCCGGTCTGCATAGACGCCCACTAAAGTCTGGGCATTGTCCTTGCCGGACATTTTGGAGAGGATGTCCGCACTGGTGGCGATCACCTCGCTGCCCGCTTCATCCACCGCGTCCATCAGCGCGGAGGCCAGCGGATGCGGCGCGACCTCGGCAGCATAGAACAGCATTTCAGGCAGCGCGCCCGCCTCGCGCGCCTCGGTCATGATGCGCAGGCCTTCCGCCAGAAACAGCCCCTCGCGCTTGCGGTGCTTCTTTTCGCGCAGAGAGCGCACGCGCTTTACCAGCGGGTTGGAAAATCCGGTAATCTCGCGGCGCACGGCGGCTCAGTCCTCGCCGAACTTGCCCTCGACCAGCGCGACGAGCTGCTCCAGCGCCTGTTCGTGGTCATCGCCGCTGGCGGCAATGGTGATCGAATCGCCCATCGCCGCGCCGAGCATCATCAGGCCCATGATCGAGGTGCCGGTCACGCTCGATCCATCCTTGGAAACGGTGATCTGGGCGGGAAGGGCGCTCGCCATCGTCACGAACTTCGCGCTCGCCCGTGCATGAAGCCCGCGCCGGTTTGTGATCTGTACCTCGCGGCTCACCGCATCGCTCATTTCCCGCTTCCCCCCAGCAATTCCGAGGCGACGCTGATATATTTTTGTCCCGCCTCGCGCGCGGCGGCCACCGCCGCCGTCACCTTCATGGATTTGCGCGCGCTTTCGAGGCGGATCAGCATCGGCAGGTTGACCCCGGCGATCACCTCCACCTCGCCCGCCTTCAGCAGCGAAATGGCAAGATTGGACGGAGTACCGCCGAACAGGTCCGTCAGCAGGATGACGCCGGCGCCACTGTTGACCTTCTCCACTGCGCGCGCAATGTCGCTGCGCCGCGTCTCCATGTCGTCATCCGGGCCGATGCAGATCGTCTCGATCGCCTGCTGAGGGCCGACCACATGCTCCATAGCCACGCGAAACTCGTTCGCCAGCTTGCCGTGCGTTACCAGAACCAAGCCAATCATGCCGTATGTTCGCCCCGAAAACCTTGTTTTTGGGCGCTGCCTGCCTGTTCTGTGGCATTGTGCGGCGCCGATTCCATGTTGCGATGCAGGACCGTGGGCGAAAAACCGGCCTGACGCAAGTATCTGCCGACACGTTCGGCAACATGTACCGATCTGTGACGACCGCCGGTGCAGCCGAACGCGATGGTGACATAGGATTTTCCCTGCTGCTGATAGCGCGGCAGCAGGGTGAGCAACAGATGCTCGATTTGTGAAACGGCGTCTTCATAGGCCGGGTCTTGCGCGATATAGGCTGCCACGGCGTCTGCCTGCCCCGTGAGCGGGCGCAGCGCATCATCCCAGTGCGGGTTGCGCAGGAAGCGCATGTCGAACATCAGGTCCGCGTTGCGCGGCACTCCGCGCGAAAAGCCGAAGGACAATATGGTGAGTACCGTGCGCTCATTGGGATCGCGGCTGTAGCGCGCGCGGATTTCCTGTTGCAGGTCGTTGATCGACATCGCTGTGGTATCGATCACCTGGCCTGCCCAGCGGCGCAACGGCTCGGTCAGTTCGCGTTCGCGCGCGATGCCGTCCGCTGCAGGGCGGTCCTCGGCCAGCGGGTGCCGCCGCCGCGTTTCGGCATAGCGGCGCTCAAGCTCCGCGCCGGAGCAATCGAGGTAGAGCGTTTCGATATCCCAGCTCTCATGATCGCGCAGCATTTTGATGCGTTGCACCAGCGCGGCGGCATCAAACCCGCGGGTGCGGCTGTCGATGCCAATGGCGAGGGGACGATCGCGGTTCTTGGAATCTGGCGCTGGCGGCGCATCCATCAGCCGTTCGAGCAGCATGAGCGGCAGATTATCCACCACCTCCCAGCCCAGATCCTCCAGCGTCTTCAGCGCGGTGGATTTGCCAGCGCCCGACATGCCGGACACCAACACTATCGACTTGGAATGGCCCTCAGTCATCGCATTGGCTCCCAGCCACCAGTCTGGCCGTTTATGTGGCGCAACGCCAGTTCAATCTTGATCGGGGCGCTGGCTTCAAAGCCATTGAGCATGAGCAGCGGCAGGCTTAGGCCACACAGCTTGCAGCTGGGCAGCGGATCGGGATGGCGCTCTGGCGGCGCGTCGATGAGCTGGATAATGAGCGCAATCGGCGCGCTTTGCCCATGCGGCATGGGCACCAGCCCCAGTCCACGCACCTCGATCAGTCCGGCGATAGTCTCCGGCGCGCGGCCAAATATCGCGTCTCCCTCGCGCGCTATCTGCGTGTAATCATCCGCCAGCAGAGTCGCGCCCCTGTCGATCAGGCGCAGGGCAAGGTCCGATTTTCCTGCGCCGCTCTGGCCACGGATCAACACGCCACGCCCTTCGATCATCACGCTGCTGCCATGCACCGTGCCCGCAAAATCCGGGTCCGCCTCGTCGCTCATTCCGAGGCGATGCCCGGATCGTTGAGATGTGCGAGCGGCAGATAGACATCAAACCGGGCGCCCTGCGCCGCGTCATCGCGATCGGCTATCACGATGCGGCCCTGATGCCCTTCAACAATGCTGCGCGCGATGGCGAGGCCGAGGCCGCTATGCTTGCCAAAGCTCTCGTTTTCAGGCCGCACGCTGTGAAACCGGCGAAACACCGTCTCGCGCTCTGCCGGCGGCACACCCGGCCCTTCATCCTCCACGCTGAGCAGCACTTCATCGTTCAGCACAGTCGCCGTCACCTGCACCAGCGCGCCGGGGGGAGAGAAGGACACTGCGTTATCGAGCAGGTTGTCGATCACCAGGATCAGCCGTGCCTCCTCGCCCATCACCACCGCGACATCCCGCCTGGGCCGCGCAAAGGCGAGGCGCACGCCCCGCTCAATGCCCCGCGCCTCGCGGGCGAGCAGCATCTGCTCGATGAGCTGGCCGAGGTCGACCGGCTCGAATCGGGTATGCGAGAGCTGGGCGTCGATGCGCGAGGCCTCCGCAATGTCCGTAACCAGCCGGTCAAGCCGCATCACATCATCCTGCGCGATGCCGAGCAACTGCGCCTTCAGCTCTGGGTCGCTGACTGTGCCAAGGCCATCCAGCGCGGAGCGAAGCGAGGCTATGGGGTTCTTCAGCTCGTGGCTGACATCGGCCGCGAAGCTATCCGTCGCGTCGATGCGGTTGCGCAGCGCCTCTGTCATGTCCGCGACAGAGCGGGCGAGTGCGCCGATTTCGTCCCGCCTCTCTGGCAGGCGCGGTATTTTGACCTGACGCGCACGGCCCAGCCGCACCCGCGCCGTGGCCCGCGCCAGCTTGCGCAAGGGCAGCACGATCGTTCGCGCCAGAAACAGCGAAAGCCAGATCGAACTCAGCAGCGCCAGCGTTAGCACAATGGTCAGGCGCAACCGCTCTGCCCGCACTGCGCGGGTGATGTCGCGCGCATTGGTGATGGCGAGCAGGGAGTCGCCGTTGCCAAGAAGAATCGCAGCGCTGATCATCGGTGTGCGATCGGGCGCAAAGCGGGCAGTGGAAACGGCCTGCCCCGTGCGGGCAGCCTCCCTCAGCTCAGGCCATCCTGATGCGATGTCGGATCGCGGCTCCTCGAACGGGGGGAGGGGTTCGGCATCCACCACGCCATCGACCATCTCATCGAGAAACCGCGCGACATGGCGCTTGAGCGGCTCCTCATCAGGGTCCACCAGCATATAGGCCGCGCCGCCCGCAGTGGCGCTGTCAAACTTGAGGACGCCTGAAGGGTCATAGAGGCGGATGCGCTCGGCGTTGCGCAGGGAAAGCCCGCGCAGCAGCTCGTTCAGGCTGGCAGGCGGGATAGAAGGCGCCACATCGCGGATCATCTCCATGCGCCGGGCCGATTGCACCAGCCGCTCATCAACCACGCGGGCGCGATAGCTGTCGATATAGAAAAAACCGCCCGCCAGCAGCGCCAGCGCGATGACGTTGACCGCCAATATGCGCCATGTGAGGCTGAAGCCGCCACGCCACGAAATCGGTGGATAGGGGATATGCCTATCCTTCTGAGAAACGGTATCCGGCGCCATACAAGGTGTCTATAGCGTTGAAATCGGGATCAGCCTCACGAAATTTGCGGCGCAGGCGCTTGATATGGCTGTCGATGGTGCGGTCGTCGACATAGACATCATCCTGATAGGCAACATCCATAAGCTGATTGCGGGTTTTTACCACGCCTGGCCGCGCGGCAAGCGCCTCAAGAATCAGAAACTCGGTCACGGTGAGGGTTACGGATCGGTCGTTCCAGGTGACGAGATGCCGGTCCGGGTCCATCGCCAGCCGCCCGCGCACCATTGGCTCGGCAGGCGGCGGCGCGACTCCATCACCGGCGGCGGCAGCGCGGCTCATGTCGGTACGACGCAGGATCGCCCTGATTCGTGCAATCAGCAGCCGCTGGGAAAAGGGCTTGGAGATATAGTCATCCGCGCCCATGGCGAGGCCCAGCGCCTCATCCAGCTCGTCTGTCTTGGAGGTAAGGAAGATGAATGGCATCGCGCTTTTCTCGCGCAGGCGACGCAGCAGCTCTATGCCATCGAGCCGGGGCATCTTGATGTCGCACACCGCGATGTCTGCCGGGTTGTCGGCCAGCGCCTTCAATGCGGCCTCCGGGTCCGTATACAGCCGGGTAACAAAACCCTCGCCCTGCAATGCGATAGCAAGCGAAGTGATGATGTTGCGGTCATCGTCTATGAGCGCGATCGTGGGGGCGGCGTTTGTGTCGGTCATTGACGGCAGGAATATCGCAATGCGGACGCAGCGGCAACGCCCCGTCCGGCATGGGTTAATGGTCGCGCTGCTTTTTACCGCCTTCCGGCCCTTGATCGCGCCGAAACGTCCTTAATCCGCGCCATTAACCACCAGTTTAATTGACGTAACGACCTCCAGAGACTATGCGCCCCAGAGTCGGTTGTGCAGAACTGTGCCAATGCGTGACGCAAGTCGTGCGGCTACTGTAGCCCGTGCCGATGGTATAACGAGTTCCATCCGGGAACCGTAATAAATCTTTTAGGGAGAAGCGCGTGCAGGCGTATTCCTCAACACCCCTGACCGATCAGGGCATCGTAACCGACGCAACCCTTCACTGGAATCTGGGCACCAGTCCGCTGGTCGAGCAGGCGGTGAAGCGCGGCGAGGGGAAGCTGACCAAGGACGGTGCGCTGCTGGTCGATACCGGCAAGTTCACCGGGCGCAGCGTCAAGGACAAGTTCGTGGTGCGCGACGCCACCACCGAAAGCACGATCAACTGGGGCGCCATCAACCAGCCTATGTCAGGCGAGCATTGGGCCAACCTCAAGGCCGATTTCCTGGCCGCGCTGAAGGATCAGGACGAGCTTTTTGTCGCAGACCTTTTTGGCGGCAGCCAGCCCGAATATCGCGTCAACGTGCGCGTCGTCACCCAGATGGCCTGGCACAGCCTGTTCGTTCGCACGCTGCTGGTGCGCCCCAAGGCGGATGAGCTGGCTAGCTTTGCGCCGGAATACACCATCATCAACCTGCCCAGCTTCAAGGCCGAACCGGCCCGCCACGGCTCTCGCAGCGACACGGTGATCGCGGTCAACTTCACCGAGAAGCTGATCCTCATCGGTAACACCGAATATTCGGGCGAGATGAAGAAGGGCGTGTTTGGCCTCCTCAACTATCTGCTCCCGGCTCAGGGCGTTATGCCGATGCACTGCTCCGCCAACATCGGCGCGGATGGCAAGAGCGCGATCTTCTTCGGCCTGTCGGGCACCGGCAAGACCACCCTCTCGGCAGACGCCAGCCGTACGCTGATCGGCGATGATGAACATGGCTGGTCTGACCAGGCCGTTTTCAACTTTGAGGGCGGCTGCTATGCCAAGATGATCAACCTCTCTGCAGAGGGCGAGCCGGAAATCTACGCCACCACCAAGATGTTCGGCACGATCCTTGAGAACGTGGCGATGGACGAGGCGACACGTGAGCTGGATTTCACCGATGCCAGCAAGACAGAGAACACGCGTGGCGCCTATCCGATCGAGTTCATCCCGAATACCAGCGAGAAGAACCTCGGCCCGCCGCCGTCCAACATCATCTTCCTGACGGCGGACGCCTTTGGCGTGCTCCCCCCGATCGCGCGGCTGACGCCCGATCAGGCGATGTACCACTTCCTCTCTGGCTATACCGCCAAGGTTGCTGGCACCGAAATCGGCGTGACCGAGCCGCAGGCGACCTTCAGCACCTGCTTCGGCGCCGCTTTCATGCCACGCCACCCCAGCGTCTATGGCAACCTCTTGAAAAAGCGGATTGCCGAAGGCGGCGCGCAGTGCTGGCTGGTCAACACCGGCTGGTCGGGCGGGCGGGCGACCGATCCCGGCATCAAGCGCATGCCGATCAAGGTGACGCGCGCGCTGCTCAATGCCGCGCTTGATGGCAGCCTGAACGCCGCTGCATTCCGCACCGATCCCAATTTCGGGTTCGAGGTGCCGGTGGCAGTTGCAGGTGTGGAAAGCGAGATCCTCGATCCGCGTGCGACATGGGCCGACAAGAACGCTTATGACGAGACAGCCGCCAAGCTGGTTCAGCAGTTTGTCGATAATTTCGCACAGTTTGCCGACCATGTGGATGCTTCGGTGCTGGATGCTGCGCCGGGTGTGATGCTCGCCGCCGAATAAAACATTGCATATCAATGCTCATAGGGCGCGGAGGCACTGGCTTTCGCGCCCTTTTGTCTGGCCTCACCGGCCATCGCCAGCGTGACGCGCGTCTGCTATGCTCCCCCCTCACTTTCACGAAAGGGCGGGCCATGTTCGACAAGCTTCTGGAAAATCTCAACCTCGATGAAATCGCCGGCAAGCTCGGCCTGCCTGCGGACCAGATCAAATCCCTCACCGAATCACTCACCGCCAATATGGGCGAGGGCGGCGACAAGATGGCCGCGCTGATGCAGACGGCGGAGCAGCATGGCCTACCGGTCGAGAAGATTCAGGAAATGCTGGGCGGCCTTGGCGGCGGCGGGGCCGAAGACCTGCTCGGTAAGGTCGGTGACATGCTTGGCGGAGACAGCGGCGGCCTTGGCGGTCTGGCCGATGCAGCCAAGGGTTTCTTTGGCAAAAGCTGAGAATAGAGCATCGTGCCAAAAAGTGGGAACCGGTTTTTGGCAAAAAACGATGCGACAACAAAAAGTTAGAGCGCGCATCTTGCGTCAGATTTAACGCAGCGCGCTCTAAGCGGCGAGAGCCGGGCGTGATTATTCGCCCGGCTGCTCCACCACCAATGCCGCACCGCTTACCCCCACTACGACCATCTGCGTGCCAGAAGGCGCATCCGGGCCGTTAGCGGTCCATGTGCCGTCGTCCACCCGCACCCGGCCTTCGCCATTGGTGATCGCATCGACCACGACAACATGCTTGCCGATGAGGCGGGCCATGCGATCATTGAGCAGCGGGTCCTGCGAGGCGACGGGATTGTCGCGATACCAGCGCCGCCCGGCCCACACAGCGAGCAGGCACAACCCGGCAAACAGCAGGAACTGAAGCGCCAGCGGGATCGGCATCGCCATCGATACCGCGCCGACAATGGCCGCTGCCACCGCTACCCAAATCAGGAAGACGCCGGGCGTCACGATCTCGCCGATGCCGAGCAGCACGGCGAGGCCCAACCACCACCACGGATTGTCGATCATCTGTTCGATCATCATGGCGCTCCTTTTGACCTATTGTCCCTCGAATGGCCCGCGGCGAGAGGGCGGAACAGAGCGGGGCGCGGCAGGGGGAGGGGGGGCGCCGCCCCCGTCCCCGCCCGAAAGCGCTTCCTTCGCCAGCTCGCCGATGCCGCCCAGCGTGCCGATAAGCTGCGTTGCTTCCACCGGGAACAGGATCGTCTTGGCATTGGGCGACGTAGCGAACTGGCTGATTGCCTCGACATATTTCTGCGCGATGAAATAGTTGATAGCCTGCGCGTTGCCGCCCGCGATCGCGTCTGACACCATCTGAGTCGCCTTGGCCTCGGCCTCGGCCTCGCGCTCGCGCGCCTCGGCATCGCGGAAAGCGGCCTCGCGGCGGCCCTCGGCCTCAAGGATCTGCGAGGCTTTCTGCCCCTCGGCCTTCAGGATCTCCGAAGCGCGCAGCCCTTCCGACTCAAGGATCAGCGCGCGCTTTTCACGCTCGGCCTTCATCTGGCGGCCCATCGCGTTGACGATGTCTGACGGCGGGCGGATGTCTTTGAGTTCCACACGGGTGATCTTGATGCCCCAGGCGTTGGTGGCATGATCGACCACCGAGAGCAGGCGGGCGTTGATCTCGTCACGCTTGGAAAGGGTCTCGTCCAGGTCCATCGAGCCCATCACCGTGCGCAGGTTGGTGGTGGCGAGTTGCATGATGGCGACGTAAAGTTCGCTCACCTCATAAGCGGCCTTGGCGGCATCGAGCACCTGAAAGAACACCACGCCATCCACCGCGACCATCGCGTTGTCCTTGGTGATGATTTCCTGACCCGGAATATCAACAACCTGTTCCATCATGTTAATTTTGCGGCCAACACTGTAAAAGAATGCAGGATAGAAATTGAGGCCGGGGCGAGCCACCTCGGTAAAGCGGCCGAACCGCTCTATCGTGTACTGATACCCCTGCCGAACGATCTTGATGCTGGCCGCCAGATAGATCAGCACCAGCAAAACCAGCATAAAGGCAACGCCTGCACCCATCGCACGTCTCCGCCGTTTGAATTTATACTTTCACTATGCCGTGAAATGGGGGAGGGGGAAAGGCAATTCGCTTTTACCAGAAAGGCCTGCCTCATGCTGCTTCGCCATGCCCGCTCGCTGCTGTTCCTCCCCGCCTCCAACGAGCGGGCGATAGGGAAGGCGCGTGGCCTGCCGTGCGATATGGTGATCCTCGATCTGGAGGACGCGGTGCCGGAGGATCGCAAGGAGGAAGCCCGCGCGGCGCTTGGCCCGGCCCTGCTGGAGGGCTTTGGTGACAGGCTGGTGGCGGTACGCGTCAATGCGGTCGATAGCCCACATCACGGCGCAGACATCTCCGCGCTCTCTGGCCTCACGCCGGATTTCATTGTGTTGCCGAAGGTGGAAGCAGCAGCCCACGCCGCGCAGGTCCATCGTGCTACCGGGCGCTCCGTTATCGCCATGATAGAGTCTCCACGCGGCATCGTTGAAGCGCAGGCAATCGCCGCCGAGCCGGGCGTCGCCGGGCTGTTCATGGGCAATAACGACCTGCGCCATGATCTGCGTATCCCGCTGGACGCCGATCGCTCCGGCCTGATGCTGGCGATGCAATCGACGATCCTTGCGGCGCGGCTTTCCGGCAAGGCGGTGTTCGATGGCGTATATAACAGGCTCGAAGACCCTGATGGCTTTGCCGCCGAATGTCGCGACGGGCGGGCATTGGGGTTCGATGGCAAGACGCTCATTCATCCCAACCAGATCGAGCCTGCAAACACCATCTTCGGGCCGTCTGAGCAGGAACTGGCAAACGCGCGCGCGTTGATTGCCGGCTTCAGCGGCGGGGCGGAGCGGCATGAAGGCGCCATGATCGAGGACATGCACATCGCGCAGGCGCGGAGCCTGCTGGAGCGGGCCGGGCAGGCCTGAAATTTCTTTTCGTCGCTCTAGCCCTGCGTCGGTGAAATGGTTACATGGGCGGCCACACACCCATATAGCGATACGAAAGTGGCACCTCATGGACATCCGCCTCGGCCTCACATTCGATGACGTGCTGCTTCAGCCGGGCGAGTCCGATGTGCTGCCCAGCCAGGCCGATACCGGCACTTATGTGACGAAGGCGATCCGCCTCAACATTCCGATCCTCTCCTCCGCGATGGATACGGTGACAGAGGCGGACATGGCGATTGTGATGGCGCAGCTGGGCGGCATGGGCGTGCTCCACCGCAACCTCTCGGTCGAGGAACAGGCTGCGGCCGTGCGTGCGGTGAAACGCTATGAGAGCGGCATGGTCGTAAACCCGATCACGATCACGCCCGACGCCACGCTGGCCGATGCGCAGATGCTGATGCAGCGCCACCGCATCAGCGGTATTCCCGTTGTGGAGGCCGGCGGCAAGCTGGTCGGCATCCTCACCCACCGCGACACGCGCTTCGCGGAAAACCCGGCCCAGCCCGTTGCCGAGCTGATGACCAAGGACAATCTTGCCGTGGTCCCCGCTGGCGTATCTCAGGAGGAAGCGCGGCGGATGCTGCATCAGCGGCGGATCGAGAAGTTGCTGGTGGTGGACGATGCCTATCGGTGCGTCGGCCTCATCACCGTCAAGGACATGGAGAAAGCCGTCACCTATCCGCAGGCGACCAAGGACGAAGCCGGTAGGCTGCGCGTGGCTGCGGCGACGACCGTGGGCGACAAAGGTCTGGAGCGCACCGAGGCGCTGATAGACGCCGAGTGCGATCTCATCGTCATCGATACCGCGCACGGCCATAGCAGGATGGTCTCCGCTGCTGTTTCGGCGGTCAAGAAGCTGTCGAACAGCGTGCAGGTGGTGGCGGGCAACGTCGCCACCGCAGAGGCCGCGCGCGCGCTCATTGATGCGGGCGCGGACTGCGTCAAGGTCGGCATCGGGCCGGGGTCGATCTGCACCACCCGCGTGGTCGCGGGCGTCGGTGTGCCCCAACTCACCGCCGTGATGGACGCGGCGGAGGAAGCCGCCAAGTCCGGCATCCCCGTCATCGCCGATGGCGGACTGCGCACCTCAGGCGATGTCGCCAAGGCACTGGCGGCGGGCGCGGGCGCGGTAATGATCGGCTCGCTGCTCGCGGGGACCGAGGAAGCACCGGGCGAGACTTTCCTGTACCAAGGCCGGGCCTATAAGAGCTATCGCGGCATGGGCAGCGTCGGCGCGATGGCGCGCGGCAGCGCGGACCGCTATTTTCAGCAGGACATCAAGGACCAGATGAAGCTCGTGCCGGAAGGGATCGAGGGGCAGGTGCCGTTCAAGGGCCCCGCGCGCGATGTCATACACCAGCTTGTAGGCGGCGTGAAGGCAGCGATGGGCTATACTGGCAGCCGCACGATCCCCGATCTGCAAAGCCGCGCCCGCTTCGTGCAGATCACCAATGCGGGGTTGAGCGAGAGCCATGTGCATGACGTGACCATCACGCGGGAAGCGCCCAATTATCCGACGCGGTAAACGGCATAGAAAGCCCCTCCCGCATGCGGGAGGGGTTGGGGTGGGTCTTTTGCAGAACGAAAGTGCCGGAAATTCCTCACTCCTGCCACCTCCCCTAAAGCGGAAGGTGGTTATATGACCCCGCAGGCGCGCGTTCAGGCGGCGATAGAGCTGCTCGATGCGATCATCGTCGCCGCGAGAGAGGGTGGAGCCGCGGCAGACACGCTCATTGCCCGCTATTTCAAGGAGCGCCGCTATGCCGGATCGAAAGACCGGCGGGCGGTGCGGGAGTATATCTATGCGGCGATCCGTTTGTGCGCGGAAACCCCGGCGACTGGGCGCGCGGCGATGCTGGCGTTGACTGAGCAGCAGCCGGAACTGGCGAGCCTGTTTGACGCTTCGCCTCACGCGCCCGCGCCGATCCGCGCCGACGAGGTACGCGCATCCCCCGGCATGGTGCCGCACTGGCTGATGCCCCATCTCTCCGCGCCAGTGCAGCACAGCGCCGAGCACGCCGCCCTGCTGGAGCGCGCACCTCTCGATCTGCGCGTCAACACGCTGAAGGCCAGCCCCAAGCAGGTGCGCGGCCACTTGGCCGATGCCGAACCAATAGCGGGCCTGCCCAATGCGCTTCGCCTGCACGACAACACCAATGTCGAGCAATCGGCCGCTTATACTGACGGCCTGATCGAGATTCAGGACGCGGGCAGCCAGCACATCGCGCGCGCCTGTGCCGCTATGCCCGGCATGGCGGTGGTGGATCTATGCGCCGGGGCGGGCGGCAAGACGCTGGCGCTCGCCGCCGATATGGCGGGGCAGGGCAGGCTGATCGCGGCGGATGTGAACCGGGACCGCCTCTCCCGCCTGCCGGATCGCGCGGCGCGGGCGGGGGCCGGGTTTATCGAGACGCTGCTGCTCGATGCGGGCAAGGAGACTGCTACGCTCGCGCCGTTCGCGGGGCAAGCCGATGTCGTGCTGATCGATGCGCCATGCTCAGGCACCGGCACCTGGCGCCGCAACCCGGAGGCGCGCTGGAGGCTGACGCCTGACCGCCTTCAGCGGCTGGTGGCTGAGCAATCCCGAATTCTGGACATCTCCGTGCCGCTCGTCCGCCCCGGCGGACGGCTGGTCTATGCCGTCTGCGCGCTCACCCATGCGGAAGGCGCGGGGCAGATAGACGCCTTCCTCGCGCGCCATCCCGGCTGGCGCGCAGACGACACCGCCATAGCCGCAGGCCGCAAATATGGTGAAGGCCGCTTGCTAACGCCCGCGCATGATGGCACGGATGGATTCTTCATCGCCGCGCTGGTGAGGATATGAGGCGAAGTCCGGGAAACAGTGCTGAACAGCCCCGCCTCAAGGCCAGACCGCGCGGCCTTTGGGAGACGTTCATGCGCTTCACTCCGCCTACCCTTGCCCTTGCCAGCCTGGCGCTCGTTGTCTCCAGCGTGGGCATCAGCAAGCGGCCGGATAACGAGATCGATCCCGTTTCGCTGGCGTGGCAGGCACAGGGCGATGCCGCGCGCGCGGCAGGCAATATCGATGGCGCCAACGATGCCTATGAGAGCGCGCTCGCAGCAGACCCGCGCAACCGAGCGGTGTTCGTGGCGCTGGGTGATGTCGCGCGCGGGCAGGGGCTTCAGGGCAAGGCGGTGCGCTTTTACAATGCGGCGTTGAGCCTGGAGCCGACCGATATGGCGGCGCTCTCAGGCACGGTGCGCGCACTGGCTGAGCGGGGGGCGATTGCCAACGCCAAGGAAAACCTCTCGCGCATGCAGACGCTGTGCCGGGGAAGCTGCCCTCAGATTGCGGAGCTGGGCGCACTGATCGAGAAGCAGGCGGCAATTCACAGCGCCCAAAAGGCGAAGGATCTTGCGGTGGTGACGGGCCTGCCGACCACACCCGCCGTTTCAGCTAAGCCCGCCTCACCCCAATAGCCGCGCAATCGCGACATACTCCTCAACGCAGAGCGTTTCCGCGCGGCGTTGCGGGTCTATGCGCAGTTCCTCCAGCGCGTCGAGCGCGCCGGGCAACCCTTTAAGGCTCTGCCTCAGCATCTTGCGGCGCTGGCCGAAGGCGGCGGCGGTTACACGCTCCAAGGTTGAAAGCTTCACTCCCTCCGGCGCATCGGCAGGCGTGATATGCACCACGGCGGACATCACCTTGGGCGGCGGCGTGAAGGCGCTGCGGTGCACCTTCATCGCGATCTTTGCCTCCGTGCGCCACTGGCTCAGCACCGCGAGGCGGCCATAGGCCTCGCTTCCTACCGGCGCGACAATGCGCTCTGCCACCTCCTGTTGAAACATGAGCGTAAGCGAAGCCCACCACGGTTTCCACTCCGCCGATAGCCAGCCCACGAGCAGATGTGTGCCGACATTATAGGGCAAGTTGGCAAGGATATGCGCGCCATCGCCCGCAGCAAGGCGCGCGTCCACCTTCATGGCATCACCCTCGATGATCGTGAGTTGCCCCGGAAAGGCCGCGCCCAGTTCCTCCAGCGCAGGGATGCAGCGCCGGTCCATCTCCACTGCCGTCACCCGTGCGCCCGCCTTCAGTGCCGCGCGAGTCAGGCCACCGGGGCCGGGGCCGACCTCGAACACCGAGGCGCCCGCAAAATCGCCCGGTATCGCGGCGATCCGGCCGAGCAATTGCTCGTCCAGCAGGAAGTTCTGGCCCAGCGCCTTGCTCGCGCGCAGGCCGTGCCGGGCAATCACATCGCGCAGCGGCGGAAGATCAGCCACAGGCGCTTTCGCTAAGGGTCAGCCTGCCGCGCACCGCCTTTTCGGCCATGCGGATCGCGGCGATCATCGCGCCGGGGCTGGCGATGTTCTGGCCGGCGATGCCGAACGCGGTGCCATGATCGGGCGAGGTGCGCACGATCGGCAGGCCCAAAGTCATGTTGACGCCCTCGTCAAAATGCAGCGTCTTCAAAGGGATCAGCGCTTGATCATGATACATGCACAGCGCCGCATCATAAGTTTCGCGCATGCTCTCATGAAACAGCGCATCGGGCGGATACGGCCCGCTGATTTCCAGCCCTTCCGCCCGGAGGGACTCGACAGCAGGCTGGATGATCTCCATCTCCTCGCGCCCCAGATTGCCGTTCTCTCCCGCATGGGGGTTTAGCCCCGCCACCACGAGGCGCGGCTTTTCAATGCCGAAATTGCGGCAAAGCCCTCTGGCTGTGACCAGCGCACGAACACGGATCAAGTCTACGGACAGCGCATCCGCCACATCGCGCAGCGGGATATGGATCGTCACCGGAATCACGCGCAGCGATGGCCCGGCGAGCATCATCACCGCATTGTCACGCGCGATGCCACAGCGCTCGGCAATAAATTCCGTCTGCCCCGGATGCGTGAAGCCCACCGCATAGAGCTGGCTCTTGCCGACCGGGCCGGTGACAAGTGCGCTCGCCACCCCGGATTTGGCAAGGCCGATGCCGATCTCCAGCGCATGCAGCGCACAGTGCGCGCCATCCGCATCGGGCTGGCCCGGCACAATTTCGCCGGTACATTCGATCTCAAGGCAGGGGAGGGCAGAGCCATAGACGGCCCGTGCCTCGTCTGGCGAGCCGATCCGCGCAATCGGGCCATTCCAGACGGCGCTGATCGCACGGCTGCTTCCGATAACGAAGAAGGGGCTAAGCCCATGCGCCTCGCGCACTGCCCATGCCTTGCCGATGATCTCTGGCCCGATCCCCGCCGGATCGCCCAGCGTTACCGCCAGCGGGGGAAGGGCATCATGGCTTAGGGAAGCAGGCATGGCTCAATTATAGTCGATGATCGCGTCTCGCCGCAAATCGCGCAGGTAGATGCGCGCACGCTTGTTCACGCGCTCATCCTCGATCTGGGACATGATCTGCTCGAAGGAGGGCGCGCCGGCGTCCTGCGGGTCATCCCGGCCGCACAGCACCAGAGAGCGCACCCCGCTGTCGGGAGAACCGAAGGGCGGGGTTGCCTGCCCCACCTGAAGGTCAAGCATCAGCGGCTGCAACGGCGCCGGCAGATCGCGGATTTTCACATTATCATTGTCGATCACATCGGCGCCCAGCTTTGCCGCGATATCGGCCACGCTGCCGCACCCTTGCAGGCCTTTCATCTGTTCGCCGAAGGTCTTGACGATCGCATTTGCTTTCGCCTCTCCCGTGCCCTTGGGGAAGATGATGGAAATCTGCTTGAGACTGAGCACCGCATCGCGCGGGTCAGCGGTCAGAACCTTGCGCTTGTCGCTCAGGAAGACGATGGAATAGCCGCCGGGTATGGCCACCGGACCGGCAATCTGGCCAACCTGGATTTCCGCAACCGCCTGCGCCAGCGCGTCTGGCAACTGGCCAGCGCGCACCCAGCCCAGATCGCCACCCACCGCCGCTGTCGATGCCTCGGAAAACTGGCGCGCATACGCCGCGAAAGAGCCGCCCTGGCGGATCTGGTCGATGATATTGCGCGCGTTGCCGAAGATCTGATCGGCGTTTTCCGGCGTGGCCGAAAGATAAATCTCGCCCACCCGATATTCATCCGCGCCCTTGGAGGCGTTGAGCTTGTCAATGACCGCCTTCACTTCCTCCTGGCTGACATTGACGAACGGCTGAACCTTGCGGCGGAGCAGGCGGCTCCATGCGGTCTCCGCCTCGATCTGGCGGCTGATGCTGGCGGCGGAGCTGCCCTTTGTGGTCAGATATTTCGCGAAATCCTTGGGCGTTTGGCGGAAATTGGTCGCCACACGCGCAAAGCTCTCCTCCAGCTCCGGCTTGGTGATCGTGATGTCGTTGGCCGCCGCTTCCTGGATCTGAAGCGTTTCGTCGATAAGGTTGCGCAGCACCTGAAGGCGCAGGCGCGCCAGTTCCTCGTCCGCGATCTTGCCGCCATTCGCCAGCACGATCAGCGCCATGCGCTGGTCGACATCGGTCTTGGTGATGATCTGGCCGTTGACGACAGCGGTGGGCTTATGAAGATTGGGGTCGCGGTCCTCGAAGATGGTCAGGTCTTCGGGCAGCTTGAGCGAATCGGTTGCGTTCTGGGCGGTGCCGGGTGTGGCCGCCGCAAGCGCCAGAAGGGCCATCCCCAGACAACGAACCGAAGAAGCCTTTGCAGCGCGCCGGAATGCGGCGGTTTTCATTATGACCATCTGCGACACTACTCTTCTCAACAAACTGTTACAGGCAGGCCGTTTACCGCCCCGATGATGAACCCTGGCTGAGTGACATCCGCCCCTGAACAGCAACCCTTATATGCCAAGATTGCGAAACGCCAGCCGAAGCTGAAAGTTGTTGTTGGTGCGCGCATCGCCGCTGGCCTGATAGCTGCGCCGCCAGATGAACGAGATGTTGAGGCAGTCGTCGCGATAGTCGATGCCCAGGCGATGGTGAACCGGCTCGAAGCCGTCTGCCAAAACTCCCGGAACCTCGTTTCTGCCGGTCAGGTCAATCACGGTCGAGCCAAAGACAGACCAGTAGCGCGCAATCGCAACACGCGCGCCGATCCGCATTTCCTCATTGTCGGCCAGATCTTCCAGCTGGCGTGTGATATTCCGGTCCAGCCGCAGATAGCTGATGACCGCATAGGTACGACGCGAGCCAATAGTGGCGTCCACCTCGTTGCGGCGGATGGCGAGATTGTCCTTGTCCAGACGAAAGCGATGGGTAAGCGCCAGAAAATCCCGGAAGCGCACCGTCGTCCTGCCGACAAAATCGGACTCCCTGTCTGTCAGGCCGGTGCCATCCGGCAGCAATGTCGGGCGGCGGGTAAGGCGGAAACTTTGACCGATAACGCTCTCTAGCGTGAAGTCCCTGAGCGTAAGGCCATATTCTATGCCCAGCGTGAGGCGGCTTGAGTCCTCAAACCTGTCATAGCCCGGAAAGCGGTTAAGCGCGAAGAGGTTGCTGTCTTCCAGATCAACGCTGCGCGCATCTTCATTGGGCAGCGCAATGTTGGCGAGATGGGGCGCGGCGACAAGCTGTACGCGCGGCACGATCCGTTGTCTTCCGCCCAGAAAATCTCCCACGAACGGCCAGCGCGCATCGGCAGAGAGGGCCGCGATGCCCCGTGCCTGCCATCCACCCTTGCCGGCATAGGCGGCGATGGGATTAAGCGCCGTATTGCTGCTGTGATAGGCATCGCCACGCGCATAAGCGGTGAGCGCCAGCTCTTGCCCCATGCCGGTGAGGCCGCGCCACTTCCACTGGGCAGAGGCAAAGGCGCGCTGCGTATCCTGCCCGCTGCTGCGGCTGATCGCGAGACTGTTGGCCTGAAGCTGTACCCGCCCGCCCAGAACGGGCGCAGGTAGGCGCCAGCGCATATCCATAACCGGCAGCGCAATCGGCATCTGGCGCTGATTATCGCCGAGGCGCATGGTCTGCACCGCCCAGCCGGTCAGCGAGAAATAGCTGTTGGCGTCTATCCGTTCGGCCTTGAGCGTGGTGCGCAGCCGGTCGTCGCCGTTGATGCTGTAGCGACGCAGGAAGGTGCGGTCGCTCGCGCGGCGCACCGATCCATACAGCCGCCACTCCGGGTTGAAACGATAGGAACCGCTCGCCTCGATATAGCCGCGAAACTGCCGGTCGCTCGGTTGCGCGCCCGCCACGCCGTCGCTCTGCACGCTGTTGGTGATATAGCCGAGCATATTGTATGAACCGCGCCCGATCCATGCGCGGTAATTGCCTTCCAGCATTGGCGCCTGATTGGAAAAGAGATGCGGCGTAAGCGTCATGTCCCGGTTGGACGCGAGCTTGATGTAATAAGGCTGGGCCAGCTCAAAACCGTTCAGGCCGTTGATGCGAAAATCGGGCAGAAGAAAGCCCGATCCCCCCGCGTTGCCCGCCGGATGAGAAAAACCGGGCCACACGCCAAGCGGGATGCCGAACAACTCCAGACTTGCCGTCTTGTAATAAACCCGTTTCCGCTTCGGGTCATAGCGCACCTTGACGGCCTTCAGTTGCCAGCTCGGCTCCTTGGAACAGCCTTTCGCACCCTCGACGGAACAGGGCGAATAGGCTGCCTGATCGAGATAATAGACGCCATCGCGCAGCTCTCCACGGCGCGCGACGAGCCTGCCGCCCTGCGTCATCACCAGCAGCAGGTTTTCGGCGATGCCGTCCTTCAGAGTGTCCGTCACTTCCAGCGTATCGCCATAGGCGACATTGCCCTCGACATCGGTGGTGGATACATTGCCGCTGGCGTCTACCCGCCCGGTGGTGCGGTTCCAGACCACCTTGTCTGCGCGCAGGCGGTTGCCCTCGCGCACGGCAATCACATTGCCGGTCGCGGTAACGATATCGCTGTTTTCGTCATACTCCAGTAGGTCTGCCGAAAAGGCAATCTCGTCTGCCTGATCCATCGTTGTGGAAGCGAGGGGGGGGGGAGGAGACTGCTGGTCCGCTTGCGCCTGAGCGTTCTGCGCCGCCAGCGCCAGCATCAGCGTCGTCACGCCAGCCAGCGCATGTCGCTGGCGCGCTTTGTATGGAGGAGAGAGCGGAAATTCCATCAGGTCTGCAATCGGCTCATGCGGCAAGGGGTGGATGAAGACCGCCTATTGCATCAGGGTGCATCCCGCAATCCCTCCAGCAATCATATCATCGCGGATCGTCTGCGCTTTACCATCATGGGGCGGCTGGTGTAACGCCGGTCCATATCTGCCCCTGCTTGCTGAAAGAGAGTAAATGGACATTCGTTTTGCCGCTGCCCGTTCTGCACAAGCCGATGCGCTTGTCTATACCGTGAAGACCGGCGGGCTGGAGCTGTTGCCCGCTGCTGTGGCCGATATGGCAGGCGCCGCCGCGCTGGCGCGCTTTGCGGGCGAATGTGGGGCGGTGGTCGAGAGTTTCATGCAGATAGATGGGCAGGCGCGGCGTGTGCTTCTGCTTGGCGTTGGTGGCGCGAGCGATGCGGACATGGAAAAGGCCGGGGCGGCGCTCACCGCGCGGCTGCTGACATCGGGCGCGACTTTCGCCTCGGTCAGCTTCGAGGCGGCAGGGCCGGTGACGGCAGCGGGCGTATCGCGCTTCGGCCTGGGTGCAGAGCTGCGCGGCTGGCGCATCGACAAATACCGCACCAAGCAGCCGGAAAAGCAGAAGCCGACTCTCGCCACGGTCGAGCTGGTGAGCGGCGCGGACTGCGCGGGCGAGTGGGCGCACCTCTCTGCCGTGGCCGAGGGCGTGCGCTTCACCCGCGATCTGGTGGCAGAGCCTGCCAACATCCTCTATCCCGAAAGCTTCGTCGAGCGGTGCCGCGCGCTTGAAGGGCTGGGCGTCAAGCTCACCGTGCTCGATGAAACCGAGATGGCAAGCCTTGGCATGGGCGCGCTTCTGGGCGTGGCGCAAGGTTCTGTGCGCAAGCCGCGCCTGCTCGCCATGGAGTGGAACGGCACGAATGACGCCGCCGCAACCCCGCTCGTGCTGGTCGGCAAGGGCGTGACATTCGATACCGGTGGCATCTCGATCAAGCCTGCCGCGGGCATGGAAGACATGAAGTGGGATATGGGCGGTGCGGGCGCCGTAGCGGGCACTATGCGCGCGCTTGGCTTGCGCAAGGCGAAGGCGCGGGTCATCGGCATCTGCGGCTTGGTCGAGAACATGCCCGATGGCAATGCGCAACGGCCGGGCGATGTCGTCAGCTCGATGTCTGGCCAGACGATAGAGGTCATCAACACCGATGCAGAAGGGCGGCTTGTCCTGTGCGATGTCATCACATGGGCGCAGCAGACCTATAAACCCGCCACGTTGATCGACCTCGCGACGCTCACAGGCGCGATGATCGTATCTCTGGGCAATGAACATGGCGGCCTGTTCAGCAATGACGACTCGCTGGCGGATGATCTGTTGGCGGCGGGAACGGCCGCAGGCGACAAGCTCTGGCGCTTTCCGCTGGGCGATGCCTATGACAAGATGATCGACAGCCCGATTGCGGATATGAAAAACACCGGCGGCCGCTATGCCGGGTCGATCACC
Source organism: Sphingobium fluviale (assembly GCF_004122115.1). Classification (GTDB taxonomy): domain Bacteria; phylum Pseudomonadota; class Alphaproteobacteria; order Sphingomonadales; family Sphingomonadaceae; genus Sphingobium; species Sphingobium fluviale. The sequence continues at coordinate 19,824 of NZ_SBKP01000013.1, read as the reverse complement.
GCCGCACAGTTCATCAAGCGCTTCATCGACGAGGGCGTGAAATGGGCGCATCTCGATATCGCGGGCATGGTCTGGGCCGACAAACCCGGCGGCACATGGGACAAGGGGGCCACCGGCTTTGGCGTGCGCCTGCTAGACCGGCTGGTGGCCGACAAGTTCGAGCAATAGGTGAGAGTAGACTTCTATCAGCTCAGCCGTGATCCCGTGGAGCAGGTGCTGCCCGTTATCGCGCAAAAGCTGCTGGATGATGGCGCGCGGCTGCTGGTGGTGGATGGGCGCGAGGGCGCGCTTGCTCGTTTCTCCCGCGCGCTGTGGGAATGGAAGCCGGAGAGCTTCCTCGCGCATGGGATAGCGGGGGAGGGCGATGACGCGATGCAGCCGATCCTGCTGACTGCGGAGGCCGCAGCCACTCCAGCCAACGCCGCGCGGAACATTGCGCTGACCGACGGCGTTTGGAGGGAAGAGGCTTTGTCTTTCGAGCGCGCTTTCTATTTCTTCGATGATGGCACGATAGCCGCCGCGCGGGATTGCTGGCGCGCGCTGAAGGGCCGAGCTGATGTAACGCCCCGCTTCTGGCGGCAAGAAGGGCGCAAATGGATCGAGGGGCCATAAGAAGGGCATGATTAATCCCCTTGCCGCGCCGCAGCATCGCGGCTAAAGCGCCCGCCAATCGTCATCCGATCAACCAGTGGAGCCTTTTCAAAATGGCCGTTACCCGCACTTTTTCGATTATCAAGCCCGACGCCACCCGCCGCAACCTCACCGGCGCGATCACCGCGAAGCTGGAAGAAGCTGGCCTGCGCGTCGTCGCGTCCAAGCGCATCCGCATGAGCCGCGAGCAGGCCGAGGGCTTTTACGCCGTCCACAAGGAACGCCCCTTCTTTGCTGATCTGGTGGCGTTCATGATCTCTGGCCCGGTGGTGGTTCAGGTGCTGGAAGGCGAAAACGCCGTGAAGCGCAACCGCGACATCATGGGCGCGACCAACCCGGAAAACGCCGATGAGGGCACGATCCGCAAGCTGTTCGCCGAATCGATCGAGGCCAATTCGGTCCACGGATCGGACAGCGAAGAAAATGCCGCGACCGAGATCGCCTATTTCTTCAAGAAAGACGAGATCGTCGGCTGATTTTAAGCCGTATTCAAGGCAAGAGGGCCGTCCCGCCGGGGCGGCCCTTTGTCTTTGGGCGCTTAATCCTCGGCCAGAAACGCCTCGACTTCGGCCAGGAAATCATCATGCCGGTCATGATGCACCCAGTGCCCGGCATTGTCATAAAGCGACACGCGCGCGTTTTGAAAATGGCGCGCCCGGCCATCCTCGGCGGGGTTTGATGCCCAGCTCTGCTTGCCATAGACCAGCAGCGTAGGGCAGGTAATCCGCTGCCATAGCTGCTCTTTTTCCGCCTGGCTGATGTCAACCGGAGGCAGGACGCGCAGATAATTATCGAACTTCCAGCTATAGCTGCCATCCTCGTTCTGGCTGACGCCATGAACCGTCAAATGGCGGGCGCGCTCCAGGGTGAGATGCGGGTTTTCCTGCATCATCCGTTGCAGCGCTTCCTCGATGCCGGAATAGCGGCGAGGCTGCCGACTGCTCATTGCCCGTCCCGAGTCGATCCATGTGCGCATACGATCGAAGACCGGGATCTTCATGCGCTGTTCCACCACCGCCGGGGCGTCTCCCAGCCCCTCAATCGCCACCAGCCGCCGAACATTCTCCGGGAAAAGCCCGGTATAGCGCAGGGCGATGTTGCCGCCCAGCAAATGCGCGACGATGTTGAGCGGGGCCAGCCCCTGCTGATGGATCAACTGCGCGAGGTCATAGACGAAGCATTCCATCGCGTAGTAGCCATCGGACGAGTGCGCGCTATCGCCATGTCCGCGCAAATCCGGCGCGATGATGTGGTATCTGTCGCACAGGTTTTGCGCCAGCCAGTCCCAGTTGCGGCAATGATCCCGCCCGCCGTGCAGCAGCAACAGCGGCGGGGCGTCAGGGTTTCCCCAATCGACATAATGCAGCCGCAGCCGCTGGGATATGAAGGTGCGCGAGGCAGGACTGGAGAGGAAATCGCTCACGCCGCAGCGAACTCCCCGCTCGCCTCATCAAGCACATGCAGCACGCCGTCAGAGATCGCGAAATAGGCGCCGATAAGGCTGATCTCGCCCGCCTTTTCCTTGTCGCGGATGCAGGGAAAAGTGCGCAAGTTGGCGAGGCTTACCTTGACGCCCTCCTTCTCCATCGCGCGCAGCGCCTCGCGGCTGTGATCGTCGCCAAACTCAGCGCGCACCTTGTCGCGTGCGTCATCAAGCAGGTCGATCCAGTGGGCGATGAAGCCGCCTTCACCGGGAGGCGCGTCTTTCAGTTCCTGCGTCAGCGCCGCCTGGCACCCGCCGCAGCGGCCATGGCCCATCACGAGGATCTCGCTCACCTTGAGCACCTGCACCGCAAACTCTAGCGCGGCAGAGACGCCATGCCGCCCCGGCGCTGTCTCGAACGGCGGCACCAGCGCCGCGACATTGCGCACCACGAACACTTCGCCGGGGTTGGTATCGAATATCTGCGAGGGGTCCACCCGGCTGTCAGAGCAGGCGATGATCATCACCTTGGGGCTTTGCCCATCGCGCAGCTCGTCCCAGCGCTCGCGCTGCTGCGCCCAGCCTGTTTCGCGAAAGCGGCGATATCCCTCAATCATGTGAGAAAAATCAGCCATCAGAAACGATCTCCACGGACAACCTGAATATCGCCTACTGTGAGCAACAGGCCGTAACTGTCGAGCAAGGGGGCCAGCGCATCGACAAGAGCTGCCGCCTTGGCCTCCGATGCTATTATAAGGATGATGGTCTTGGCGGCAGCCTCAGTCACGTCATCATGCTGCCATGCCCCGTCGTGCCCGCCGCCTGCATCGACGTGGATCAGGCTCCACCCTGAAATATCGACTTCACGCGCGTGCTTTATCAGGCGCGGAACAAGTGGCGTATCAACTAAAATTTCGATGCGTTTGCGTGTGACGGTTTCAACCATCGGCTTATCCTATCATGGATGCGAGCTGTGAAAATAGGGTGATGCCGATGATGATGTTGAAGGGAAAAGTTATTCCCAGTGACATCGACAGATAAATGCCGGGATCAGCCTCAGGCAGGGCCATTCGCATTGCAGCCGGCACGGCTATATAGGAGGCACTGGCTGCCAATATGCCCAGCGCAGCCGCAGAAGCTACATCAAGCCCGATCAAAGTGCCGATCGTGACACCTAAAGCCCCGTTCGTTACAGGAATGATCAGGGCAAGCGCCACCAGCCTTGCATTTAGCTTTTTGGATTGCGTTAACCTGCGCGCCGCGACCAGTCCCATATCAAGCAGGAACAAGCAGAGTACGCCGCGAAAGCCAGTCTCGAACAGAGGCTTGACAGGTTCAAAGCCGTCTTTGCCCGCAATCAGACCGATGACGAAACTGCCAACGAGCAGAACAACAGAGCCATTGGCGAAAACTTCATGCAGCAGACCATTGCCGGATGACTCGGTATTGCTGTTCAATTGTCCACGGCGGGCGAGCAATAGGCCGCTGATAATGGCTGGCGTTTCCATCAGGGCGAGAACGGCGACCATATATCCTGCGGGTGACAGGCCTTGCCCGGTGAGGATTTCCTTGGCTGTTACGAAAGTCACGACGCTGACTGACCCATAATGCGCCGCGACCGCACCGGCATCGATCTGCCCCAGCCCACCGAAACGGGTCAATAGTGCAAAGGCGAAGAAAGGCAGCAGGAAGCTCAATGCAAGGCCCGCAAGTGCGGCTGTCGCGAGGTCAGGCGTAAAACCCGACGCAGAAACTTCGATGCCGCCCTTCAAGCCGATTGCAGCCATCAGGTAGATCGACATCGCTTTGGCAAAGGCTTCGGGAATGGCGAGGTCGGATTTGATGAGTGCAGCGAAAATGCCAAGGACGAAAAACAGGATTACCGGGGATGTCAGTGTTTCGACGATCATGGTCTGCCTCTCAATGTTCGGCTGGCACTATGGCTAGGCGAAATGGTTGGCAAGGAGCAATTGCGTCGCTATCTGGGCTGTATGAAGGAAAATCTCCCCCCCCTTGTGGACACAAACGCCCCGGCTCGTGCGCGCAAGCCTGACTGGATCAGGGTCAAGGCGCCAACCAGCCCCGGCTATATGGCGACTAAAAAGCTGATGCGCGACAAAGGCCTCGCCACCGTGTGCGAGGAGGCTGCCTGCCCCAATATCGGCGAGTGCTGGACCAAGAAACACGCCACCGTGATGATCCTGGGCGATGTCTGCACCCGCGCCTGCGCTTTCTGCAACGTCAAGACCGGCATGCCGCGCAAGGTTGACGTCAACGAACCGCAGAACCTTGCCGATGCCGCCGCAGAAATGGGGCTGGAGCATATTGTCATCACCTCTGTGGACAGGGACGATTTGCCCGATGGCGGCGCGTCGCAGTTCGTGAAGGTGATCGAGGCATTGCGCCGCACCACGCCGCAAACGACGATCGAAATCCTGACGCCCGATTTCCGCAACAAGCACGAGGCCGCCGTGGAGGCAATCGTGCGCGCCCGGCCTGATGTGTATAACCACAATCTTGAGACCGTGCCGCGCCTTTACCCCACCATCCGCCCCGGCGCGCGCTATTATGCGTCGCTGCGCCTGCTCGAAAGCGTCAAGCGGCTCGATCCCTCGATCTTCACCAAGTCCGGCATCATGCTGGGGCTAGGGGAGGAGCGGCTTGAGGTGCATCAGGTGATGGATGACATGCGCTCCGCCGACATCGATTTCCTGACGATGGGCCAATATCTTCAGCCCACGCCCAAGCACGCCAAGGTGATAGAGTTCGTGCCGCCCGCAGGTTTCAATGCCTATGCCGCGATCGCGCGCGCCAAGGGCTTCCTTCAGGTCGCCGCCAGCCCGCTGACGCGCTCCAGCTATCATGCCGGCAAGGATTTCGCGGAAATGCGCGCCGCGCGCGAGGCGCAACTGGCCCGCGCCAAAGGGTAGCAGCGTGCCGCAGCACAAGGAGACCCGGCATCTGCCCTACAGCCCCGAGCAGATGTTCGACATGGTGGCAGATGTTAAGGCCTATGAGGAATTCCTGCCGTGGGTGACGGCAATCCGCGTGCGCTCCGACAGCGCGACCGAGATGGTGGCGGACATGATCGTCGGCTTCAAGGGCCTGCGCGAGAGCTTCACCTCACGCGTTCACAAGCTGCGGCCTGAGCGGGTGCATGTCGATTATCTCGAAGGCCCGCTGAAGCACCTCTCCAACGACTGGCGCTTTCGCAGCGATGGCGCGGGCGGCGTGTTCGTCGACTTCGAGGTCGATTTCGCGTTCAAAAACAAGCTGTTCGAGATGATGGCCGGGCAAATGTTTGACAAGGCGCTGCGCAAGATGATCGGCGCGTTCGAGGCGCGCGCGGCCGAGCTTTACGCTTCGGGTAGCAACAGCTCCAGCGCGCACAACGCCGCCTGAAGGCGAACGCCTGACCGGCCGTTGTTGTCAAACAGCTTCATGTCGGCCACGACCTTGTCAGGATTTGCGCCCCGCTCTGCCCGCGCGAACACCACGGTGCCGACCGGCTTCTGCTCGCTGCCGCCGCCCGGCCCGGCAATGCCCGTGATCGCCACCGCCACATGGGCGTGACTCTTGATCAGCGCACCCTGCGCCATCGCCCAGGCGCAGGCGATGGAGACAGAACCGAACGTCTCCAGCACATCTTGCGAGACTTTGAGAAGTTCCTGCTTTATCTCATTGGAATACGTTACGAACCCAGCCTCAAACACATCCGAACTGCCGGGTATTTCCGTAATCGCCGCCGCCACCAGACCGCCGGTGCAGCTCTCTGCCAGCGCAAAGGTTCGGCCCATGCGGCGGTTTTCGTCCACCACGCGCTGCGCCAGCGCGACCAGATCGGGGTGGAGAATGGAGTCGGTCATCGTCATTCTTATAGCTCCGGCACTAACAGACTAGCAACCGCCTGAGCGGCGATGCCCTCTTTCCGCCCGGTAAAGCCGAGGCGCTCGGTTGTGGTGGCCTTTACGGAAACGCGGGCGAGGGGGAGGGCGAGAAGATCCGCCAGCCGCGCGCGCATGGCTTCGCGGTGCGGGCCGATCTTGGGCGCTTCACAGATGATCGTGACATCGACATGCGCAATCACGCCGGCACGCGCCTTCACCCGCTCGCGCGCGAACTCCAGAAAGCGGTGCGACGCCGCGCCTTTCCATTGCGGATCGGACGGCGGGAAATGCTGGCCGATGTCGCCCTCCGCCAGCGCACCGAGGATCGCATCGACCAGCGCATGGATCGCGACATCGGCATCGCTATGGCCGGAAAGCCCTGCCTCGTGCGCAATCTCTACGCCGCACAGCCACAAGGGCTTGCCCGCTACCAGCCGATGCACATCATAGCCGTTGCCGGTGCGCGGCAGCATCCGCGCGCGCAGCATCTCCTCGGCGCGGGCGAAATCCGCCGGATAGGTGAGCTTGTCGAGCATCGGGTCTCCCTCCACCAGCGCCACGGGAATGTCCATCAGCCGCAGCAGGCCCGCATCATCGGTCACATCCGCATCGGCAGGGCAGGCGCGATGCGCCTTAAGGATAGTTCCGAACCGAAAGGCCTGCGGCGTCTGCGCGCGCATCAGGCCATCGCGCGGCACGCCATCACCCATCGCGCCACCCTCGTCACGCACCAGTGTATCGGCCACGGCAAGCGCCGGTATTGCGCCCTCATGCCGCTCCAGCGCATCGATCAGCCTGTCTATCACCGCCGAGGGCACGAAAGGCCGCGCGGCGTCATGAATGAGCACAGCCTCCGCGCCGCCCGCAGCCTCCACCGCCGCCAAAGCCGCCATGACGGACTCGCGCCGGGTCGCGCCGCCCTCGATCAACCACGGATCCCCCGCAACGCCCGCCAAAGCCTCCCGCGCCATGGCCTCTTGTCCCGGCCCGATGGCGACGATGACGCGGCTGATGCGCGGGTGAGACGCCAAAGCGGCATAGCCATGCGCCAGCACCGCCCGGCCACCCAGCAGCGCATATTGCTTGGGCGCGCCCAGCCCGGCGCGCGCGCCAACCCCGGCGGCAACAATGATGGCAACGATGGAGCGCCCCTCTGTCATGACGCCGCGCCATAGAGGAGCATGCGCCGCAACGCCAGACTCCTTGCGAGGCACAGCGCGTTCGGCTATGGCCTGCCTGTTTTTTAGGCAGATTTGAAATCCATGCAGACATTGAAGCCCATCCAGATCGGGCCGGTCACGATTGACACGCCGGTAATCCTCGCGCCGATGACGGGCGTGACGGACATGCCGTTTCGCACCCTTGTGCGGCGCTATGGCTCTGGCCTCAACGTCACGGAGATGATCGCCTCTCCCGCGATGATCCGCCAGACGCGGCAGTCGCTGCAAAAGGCGGCATGGCATTTGAGCGAGGAGCCGGTTTCGATGCAGCTTGCGGGCTGCGTACCTGAGGAGATGGCCGAGGCGGCCAAGCTCAATGCCGACAAGGGCGCGGCGATCATAGACATCAACATGGGCTGCCCGGTGAAAAAGGTAGTCAATGGCGACGCGGGCAGCGCCCTTATGCGCGATCTGCCGCTCGCCGCGCGCCTGATCGAGGCCACCGTCAAGGCTGTCGATGTGCCCGTCACCGTCAAGATGCGCATGGGCTGGGATCACTCCAGCCTCAACGCGCCGGAGCTGGCGCGCATCGCGCAGGATCTGGGCGCACAGCTCATCACCGTGCATGGCCGCACCCGCAACCAGATGTACAAGGGCAGCGCGGACTGGGCCTTCGTTCGCAGTGTGAAGGAAGCCGTCAGCCTGCCGGTCATCGTCAATGGTGACATCTGCTCGGTTGAGGACGCGCGCACCGCGCTGGCGCAGAGCGGCGCCGATGGCGTGATGATCGGCCGCGGCGCCTATGGCAAGCCGTGGCTGCTGGGGCAGGTGATGCAGGCGCTTTCTGGCGGCACCCCGCGCGGCGAGCCATCGATGGACGAGCAATATGCCCTCATCATCGAGCATTACCGCGCCATGCTGGAGCATTATGGCGAGCAGGTCGGCGTCAACATCGCGCGCAAGCATCTGGGCTGGTATACCAAGGGGCTGGTCGGCTCGGCGGAGTTTCGCAATGCCGTGAACCAGATCCCCGATAGCCGCACCGTGCTCGATATGCTGGCGCGCTTTTACGAGCCGCACTTAAGCAAAGCGGCGGCGTGACAAGCGCACCGGCCAGAGCCGCGCATCTGATGCCGCCTGCGAGTCGTCTGGGTCCGGGGGCGGTAGACATCTTCGCTGCCCTGCCGGTGGCAAGCCTGCTGATCGGCCCTGATAACATCATCCGCGAGGCGAACGGCCGTGCCGAAGCGCTGTTCAACATGGCGCGCACCGCGATCATCGGCAGCGACATCGCCCGCACGGTGCGGATCGAAGACGAAAATCCGCGCTTCCAGCTCTGGCAGTCAGACAAGCCGCTCGCCGCTTATGACATCTCGCTCCACGCCGGGCGCAACGCGGCGATCAAGGCGGACGTGATGATCGCGCCGCTGGCGGAGCATGAAGGCTGGCGCGTGGTGACGATCCACGCCCAGAGCCTTGCGCAGGCGATCGGCGGGCGGCGAACATCGGGCGGCGCGCGCTCGGCCATGGGCGCAGCGGCGATCCTCGCGCACGAGATCAAGAACCCGCTGTCGGGCATACGCGGCGCGGCGCAGCTCCTTTCGGGCGGAGGCAGTGAAGGCGACGCCGCGCTCACCCAGCTGATCTGCGACGAGGTAGACCGCATCGCCGCCCTGATCGACAGGATGCAGGATTTCACGACCGAACGCCCGCTCGATTGCTCAGCGATCAACATCTATCCGGTGCTGGACCGCGCGATCCAGATCGCCAGCACCGGCTTCGCCAGCGATATTCACATCGTCCGCAAATATGACCCCTCGCTGCCCTTTGCGCTGTGCAACCCCGATGCGCTCTCGCAGATCGTCATCAACCTGCTCAAAAACGCCAGCGAAGCGGCCATCACGCAGGAAAAGCCCGTGCTGCGGATAGAGACAGCGTTCCGCCATGGCGTCTCTGTGATGCTGGGCGAGGGCAAGGGGAACGCAATCCTCCCAATAGAGATCGTGGTGAGTGACAATGGCCCCGGCGTTCCCGCGCATATCCGCGACGATCTGTTCAACCCCTTCATCTCCACCAAGCGCGACGGGCAAGGGCTGGGCCTCGCGCTGGTCGACAAGCTGGTACGCGATATGAACGGATTTGTGCAGCACAGCCGGGACGAGGCGCTCAAGGAAACCATATTCCGTATCCTCCTGCCAATGGCGCCGGTATAATGGGCAGGATGTCTGCCAGCGGCAAGGTGCTGGTCGTCGATGACGATCAGGCAATCTGCGTGGTGGTGAGCGAGGCGCTGCGCCGCGCGGGCCACATCGTCAAGGTCGGCGGCACGATTGCCGAGCGGGCACAGCTGCTCGCCACCTTCCAGCCCGATATCCTCGTGACCGACGTCAAGCTGCCCGATGGCGACGGGCTGGACGATGTGCAGGCGATCACTGAGCGCTGGCCCGGCATGCGGGTCATCATCCTGTCGGCGCAGAACACGCTCAACACCGCCGTGCGGGCGGCGGAACAGGGCGCGTTCGAATATCTGCCCAAGCCGTTCGACCTGAACGAGCTGACCCGCGCGGTCAACGATGGCCTTGCCGCGCGGAGCGTGGCAGGCGGCACGCCCACTGGCGCCGCGCCGCCGACGGAAGACGACAACCAGATCAGCGACGATATGCCGCTCGTTGGCCGTTCCGCGGCCATGCAGGAGGTTTATCGCACCGTGGCGCGGGTGCTGGGCAATGACCTCAGTATCCTCATTCTCGGCGAATCGGGCACCGGCAAGGAGCTGGTGGCGCAGGCGATCCACCGCCTTGGCCACCGGCGTGTGCATCCGTTCATCGCCGTCAACATGGCCGCCATCCCGCGCGAACTGATCGAGGCGGAACTGTTTGGCTATGAGAAGGGCGCGTTCACCGGCGCGACCCAGCGCACGGCGGGCAAGTTTGAGCAGGCCGATGGCGGCACGCTGTTCCTGGACGAGATCGGCGATATGCCGCTGGAGGCGCAGACCCGCCTGCTGCGCGTGCTCCAGAGCGGCGAGGTGACGACGGTGGGCGGCTCCACCCCGGTGCACGTCAATGTCCGCATCATTGCCGCCACCAACAAGGATTTGCCCTCGCTGATTGCCGAAAACCGCTTTCGGCAGGATTTGTATTACCGCCTCAATGTGGTGCCGATAGACCTGCCGCCGCTGCGCGCCCGGCGTGACGATGTGGCGTTGCTGGCGCGGCATTTCCTTGACCATGCGGCGCAGGAGGGGCTGCCCCGCAAGAGCCTCGATCCGCAGGCCGCACAGCTCCTCTCGCTCTATAGCTGGCCCGGCAATGTGCGCGAGCTGCAAAACCTGATGCAGCGCATGGCGGTGCTGATCCGTGAGGATGTGATCTCGGTAGAGGCGGTGCGCGCCAATATCGACATGGCAGACATAGCGGCGTCGTCTGGCGAGGCTGCATCAGACGATCTCCACCGCCTGCTGGAGGAGTGGGTGCGCCAGCGCGTTTCCGCCACCACTTATGGCGACGGCGCAGGCCTGCACGATGCGATGCTGGCGCTGATCGAGCCGATACTGCTGCGCGAGACGCTATCCGCCGTCGATGGCAACCAGATCCGCGCAGCGAGCCTGCTCGGCATCAATCGCAACACGCTGCGCAAGAAACTTACCGATTACGATATCGATCCGGCGCGGCTGAGAGGCTGATTCCCAAGCGTCGCTTCGTGGCCTCGTTCGGATCAACCGAATATCGCATTTCCTGTGTTTATCATGGCACACAGTTGTTGTATGGCTGCAACGCATCCGATCCAGGAGGATAATTTCGCCATTTTGCTGAGCCGGGCATCGCGACTATTCCGGGCATGGACCCGCAACCCCCGTTTCTTTGCTGGTGCAGAGATTGCGGCTGTTGGCGTGATGCTGGCGACGGCGATAGCAACCTATTTTTCGCTGTCGCGGCAGGATGACAAGTCCGCGCTGCTCTCGCCGCCGGTCGTGGCGCTGTTGCTGATCGTTAATCTGGTCCCGGCCATCGCGCTGCTGGTGTTGATTGGCAGGCGGGTGGCGATGCGCCGGGCCGCACGGTCCGCTATTGGCGGCGATGGGCAGCTCCATGTCCGCCTCGTCGCCATATTCTCGCTGATCGCCAGCATCCCGATGCTGCTGGTGGTGATCTTCGCCTCGTTGCTGTTTCAATATGGCGTGCAGTTCTGGTTTTCGGACAGCGCCCGTGCGATGCTCCAGAACGCGGGCAATTTCGCCCGCGGCTATTATGAGCAAAACCTGCGCGAGGTGGGCGACGAAACGCTGACGATGGCGAGCGACCTGCGCGACTATCTCAACCAGTCACGCGTCAACAGCCCTGAGTTTGCCGAGGGCTATATTTATCAGGTGGTTACGCGAAAGCTCAACCGCTCCGCCATCATCGAGATCGGGCCGGATGGCATCGCCCGCACCGCCGCCACCGTGGACCCGGACCAGCGCCCTGTCGCGCAGTATCTCACCAAGGATATCGTCAACCGGCTGGCGAAGGGCGAGGGGGTGGTCGTCTCTGCCGCGCCAGACCAGATTCAGGCCTTTACCCAGCTCTACCCGGACCGGCGCATCTACCTCTATGCCACGCGCGATTCGGATGCGCCCGCTTTCAGCCAGGTGAAGCGCGCGCAAGCGGTACTCAACAATTATGAGAGCTTTGCGCGCCAGTCCCGCGCACTGCAAATCCGCTTCAACTTTGCCTTGTTCATCGGGTCTCTTGGGTTGATCGGCATTGCGGTGTGGATCGCGCTCAAGGTGGCGGACAGGCTGGTGAAGCCGGTGAACGAGCTGGTGGGCGCAGCGCGGGCTGTGGCGGCGGGAGACCTGAGCGTGCGCGTCGCCGGGCCGCATGCGCGCGATGAGATCGGCGTACTTTCCAGCGCGTTCAACCGCATGACCCAGCGGCTGGAGGGGCAGACCGGCGCACTGATGGCCGCCAACTCCCAGCTCGAAAACCGCCGCGCCTTTATCGAGGCGATCCTGTCAGGCGTGAGCGCCGGCGTGCTTGCCGTGTCGCAGGACCGTCACGTGCGGATGATGAATGATTCGGCGCGGGCAATCCTCGCGGTGCAGGAGGAGGATGTGACCGAATATCCCCTGCGCGCGATTTCGCGCGATCTGGATGACCTGCTGGTGGAAGGCGCCGTGGCGGAGATCGTGCAGATCCGGGCGGGCACAGACCTGCGCACGCTCGCGGTCAAGATCGTCAAGGACCAGAGCGGCCATGTGCTGACCTTTGACGACATCACGCAGCAACTGTCTGACCAGCGCCGTGCCGCATGGTCTGACGTTGCCCGGCGCATCGCCCACGAGATCAAGAACCCGCTGACCCCCATCCAGCTTGCGGCGGAGCGGCTCCAGCGCCGCTATGCCGACCAGATCGACAACGATCGCGCCACTTTCACCCGCCTCACCGGCACGATCGTGCGGCAAGTGGGTGATCTGCGGCGCATTGTGGACGAGTTTTCGGCCTTTGCCCGCATGCCCAAGCCCGTGTTCAGGGCAGAGGCGCTGGCGGACATCGCCAGCCACTCGCTGTTCCTGCACGAGGTGGCGCATCCCGCCATCCGTTTCACCTTCGCCAACGAGGCGGGCGAGGCCAGCCTTGTGTGCGACCGGCGGCAGATCGGGCAGGCGCTGACCAACATCGTCAAGAACGCGGTGGAGGCGGTGGAAGCCCGCTGCCTCACAGAGGCGGACCACAAGGGCGAGGTCGGCATGCGCATCGCGCGCGAGGCGGATGGCCGCATCGCGATAGAGGTGAAAGATAACGGCACCGGCCTGCCGCCGGAGCGCGACCGCATGATCGAACCCTATATGACCACGCGCGCCAAGGGCACCGGCCTCGGCCTCGCCATCGTCAACCGCATCGTGCAGGAACATGGCGGCACCATGCACTTTGCGGACGTTCCGGAAGGCGGCGCTTTGGTGCGCATCATGCTCGATCCCGATCATCTGGCCCGGATCGAGGAACAGACCGCAGTACTCGACAGGAAGGGAGAAGCCTTGGCTCATGGCGCTTGATATTCTGATCGTGGACGATGAAGAGGACATTCGCGAGCTGGTCGCCGGGGTGCTCGATGACGAAGGCTACCAGACGCGCACCGCCGCCAATGCCGATGAGGCTATGGAGGCGCTTGCCGTGCGGCGGCCCTCGCTGGTGCTGCTCGATGTGTGGCTGCAAGGCTCCCGGCTCGATGGGCTAGAGATACTCGACGAGATCAAGCGGCATGATTCCTCCATCCCGGTGCTGATGATCTCCGGCCACGGCAATATCGACACCGCAGTCGCCGCCATCCGCAAAGGGGCAGCCGACTTCATCGAAAAGCCGTTCGAGGCAGACCGCCTGCTCCACCTCGTCTCGCGCGCGACAGAGACAGAGCGGCTGCGGCGCGAGAATCAGGAGCTGAAGGCGCGGGTAGGGCAGGATGATGAGCTGACCGGCACATCGGGCGTCATCAACAGCATCCGCGCCACGATCAAGAAAGTGGCAGGCACCGGCAGCCGCGTGCTCATCACCGGGCCGGCGGGCGTGGGCAAGGAAGTAGCCGCGCGCATGCTCCACAACTGGAGCGGGCGGGCGGATGGCCCGTTCGTCATCGTCACCGCCGCGCGGATGGACCCGGAGCGTGTGGAGGAAGAGCTGTTCGGGGTGGAAGACCCCAGCGGCCTGGTGCGCCCCGGCTATCTGGAGCAGGCGCATGGCGGCACGCTCTATCTCGATGAAGTGGCGGACATGCCGCTCACTACGCAGGCCAAAATCCTGCGCGTGCTGACCGATCAGAGCTTCACCCGCGTCTCCGGCCAGCGTCAGGTGAAGGTGGATGTGCGTTTCATCAGTTCCACCGCAACCAATCTCGCCGAAAAAATCGAGGAAAAGCACTTCCGCGAGGATCTGTTCTATCGCCTCAATGTCGTGCCATTGGTCATCCCCTCGCTGGCCGAGCGACGCGAGGATATCCCGACTCTGGTGGAGCATTATGTCGCGCGTTTTGCGGCAGACCGGCGGGTCCCGCCGCCCGAAATCGCGCCGGATGCGATGGCGGCCCTTCAGGCGGGCGAGTGGCCGGGCAATGTCCGCCAGCTGCGCAACATGATCGAGCGCACGATGATTCTCGCGCCGGGTAGCCGCATCGGCCGGATCGAGCTGGATATGCTGCCCGCCGAGGCTTCAGCCGCCGAAACGAGCGATCAGGCGATGCCCAGTTCGATCATGACCGCGCCCTTGCGCGAGGCGCGCGAGAATTTCGAGCGTGAATATCTGCGCGTACAAATCCGGCGGTTCTCTGGAAACATTTCCCGCACCGCGAGTTTCATCGGCATGGAGCGCTCGGCATTGCACCGGAAACTGAAGCTGTTGGGGTTAACGGACGACCGGGACTGATTTTTTACTTACCGTCATTTCAGTCATGGAATTGTCTTCGCAACTGCGGTACAAGTCATTGTCTCCGGCGAGCCGCGCCGGACTGGCACGACGCCCGGCACGGGCGCGAGTGCGGGTAACATTCCGCCAATAAGGAAGGCTGTTAGCATCATGGCCGACAAGTCAAACAATCTTCAGGACATTTTCCTGAATCACCTCCGCAAGACCAAGACGCCAGTCACCATGTTTCTGGTGAAAGGCGTCAAGCTACAGGGCATCATCACCTGGTTCGACAATTTCTCCGTCCTGCTGCGGCGCGATGGGCAGTCGCAACTGGTGTATAAACACGCCATCTCCACCGTCATGCCCGCGCAGCCGCTGGAGCTGAGCGATGTGCGCAAGGCCTTCGCCGAGGCAGGCCGCAAGTCCAAGCTGCTGCAGGAAGTGTTCCTCAGCGCAGTGCAGCGGTCCGATGATCCGGTGACGATGTTTCTGGTGAACGGCGTGATGCTGCAAGGCGCGGTCGCGGCGTTCGATCTGTTCTGCATGCTGCTGGAGCGTGATGGCATGGCGCAGCTGGTCTATAAGCACGCGATCTCCACCGTGCAGCCCTCGCGCCCGCTCGACCTCTCCGGTGAGGCCGAGCAGGACGACAAGGAATAAGGCTGACCGGAGCGCTCATGGCCGACTTAGGCCATTTTCGAGACGGCCGTTTTCTGGTCATTCTGAAAATGCTCTAGGGCCTGTGGAGATTCAGTTCAGATGGAGCCGAGAATGGTGGATTTCGAGAACCGGAGCGCAGCGTACTTGCAGGTACGTGAGCACCGGAAGCGCAGAAAGCCGCCGTTCGCAGGCCCGTATGGGCTGAATCCCCACAGGCCCTAGCGCGATGAGCGTCTTCAACCGCGATAGCGACGACGAAGTCGCCCGTGGCACGCGCGCGCTGGTGGTGCGCGCCGATGTCCCCGGCCCGGCCATGCGCGATGCCGCCGCGCGGCTGGAGGAGGCGAGGGGGCTTGCGCTCGCCATCGGCATCGAGGTCGTCTGGAGTGACAGCTTCCGCGTCCGCCAGATCAAGCCCGCAACCCTGTTCGGCAGCGGGCAGGTGGAGCAGATTGCTGCACAGGCCGAGGCGCACGGGGCCGAGCTGGTCATCGTCGACAATCCCTTAAGCCCCGTTCAGCAGAGCAATCTCGAAAAGGCGTTCTCCGCCAAGGTGATCGACCGCACCGGGCTGATCCTCGAAATCTTCGGCGAACGCGCCGCCACCAATGAGGGCCGCCTGCAGGTCGAACTCGCGCATCTCGATTATCAGGCCGGGCGCCTCGTGCGCAGCTGGACCCACCTTGAGCGCCAGCGCGGCGGCTTCGGCTTCTTGGGCGGGCCGGGCGAGACGCAGATCGAGGCGGACCGCCGCATGATCCGCGACCGCATGGCCAAGATCCGGCGCGAGCTGGATCAGGTGACTCGCACCCGCGGCCTCCACCGCGCCCGCCGCCAGCGCGCGCCCTGGCCGGTGATCGCGCTGGTGGGCTATACCAATGCAGGAAAATCCACGCTTTTCAATCGCATGACCGGCGCGGATGTCACTGCGCAGGACATGCTGTTCGCCACGCTGGATCCAACGATGCGCCAGATCAGCCTGCCGGGGCTGGACAAGGCGATCCTGTCTGACACCGTCGGCTTCGTGTCAGACCTCCCGACTCAGCTCATCGCCGCCTTCCGCGCAACGCTGGAGGAGGTGGTCCACGCCGATCTCATCATTCATGTGCGCGATATTTCGCATCCCGATACGGAGGCGCAGCGCGCCGATGTGATGCAGGTCTTGTCCGAACTCGGCGTCACCCCGGCGGGGCAGGGGGAGGGCGCGGAAGCCGACGCGCTCGCGCCCGCCTATATCGAGGCATGGAACAAGATCGACCTGTTGCACGGCGAGGCACGGGACGATGTGCTGAGCGCCGCCGCACGCCGCGCCGATGTCGTGCCGCTCTCCGCCGTGACGGGAGAGGGGGTGGATGCGCTGCGCCGCGCGGTGGCAGACCGGATGACGCAGGGCAGCAAGGTCCACCGCCTCACGCTCCCCGCACAGGACGGCGCTTCACTGGCGTGGCTGCATGAGCATGGCGAGGTGTTGGGCGTGGAGGAGCAGGGGGCGGACGGCGCGACGTTCGCTGTCTCCGTGCGGCTGTCAGATCCCGCCTATGCGCGCTTTATGGCGCGGGACTGACTGCGCGCGCTCGAGGCAACCGCTAAACAGGCAATAAGGGCCGCAGCAGATAAAACTGCTTCGCGTTGAGGCGGAACGGTGTTATATTACACCAATAGTATGAACATATCATCAAACACTTGGCATATCATGGAGTGCGCGATATGGCGACCGTACGAAAAACCATCACCCTGACCGAGCAGCAAGACGCCTGGATTGCGGCGCAGGTCGCCGCAGGCCACTACACAAACGACAGCGAAGCCATCCGCGACCTTATCCGCCGCGAACAGGAGCGCACCGCCGAGGTCGAGGCTATCCGCGCGGCGCTCATCGAGGGCGAGAACAGCGGCACACCAAGGCCGTTTGACGCCGCCGCGTTCAAGCAGCGCATGACCGCCACATATGGCTGAATATCGCCTTTCCCCCGCCGCCGAAAGCGACATGGAGGGGATTTGGCGTTACACCTGCAACCAATGGGGCATCGAGCAGGCGCACCGTTACACGGACACGCTGACGGCCGCTTTTGAAGAACTGGCCGAAGCCCCGAAAACCGCCCCGGCATGTGACCGCATCAGGCGAGGCTATCGGCGGCGCGGGGTAGAGCGACATATCGTCTATTTCCGCATAACGGGTTACGGCATCGAAGTTGTGCGCATCCTGCATGGTCGCATGGACGCCGCGCGGTACATTTAGCCAGCGACTGTGGATTAGGCGGCAAGGTACATGACATCACGCTCCCCACACAGGACGGCGCGACGCTCGCATGGCTGCATGAGCATGAGGAAGTGCTGAGCGTGGAAGAGCAGGGGGCGAATGGCGCGACGCTCGCCGTTTCCGTGCGGTTGTCAGAACCGGCCTATGCACGGTTTATGGCGCGGGATTGATGATGTGTCTTTGAAGGGTGGATTGTCGGGAGAGGACAACATTGCGGACGTTGGAATAAACTTTGCCTACGTCGAAAACCGACGTGCCCAGTGATCACTGCCACAGCAGATTACGTTGAGCATCATCTCTAATTCTACTCATAACGAAAGCGGCGAACTCTGCGCATTATTAGTCGCCCCAGCCGACCGTGTTGTATAAGGTCTCGATTTTCCCGAAAATTCTCGCTCGCTTCCGAAATGTACCGGATGCCGTGTGTGTGGCTGACGTCCTTTAGCCTAAGCGTGTCATGGCGCGATTTAGGTAAGCTCTCAAGCACCTCTTCCAATGCGATCGGGAGTGCCATATACCACTCACTGACACCGGCAGCCGCTACATCAGGAATGGTTAGAAGCTTGAGGCCGGAAAGTGCCCTCTCGACAATCTCCCGGCTATCGATCAGGTACGTCAGTTCATCGGTGCTCAGAAGGCGAGTGGGCTCGCCGGGAAAGATCGGAACAGCTTCACAAATCGGTTCTATGAGGCTGTTGAGGGCTGTCAAAGTGCCGATCGCGCGGGCTCGTTCAAGTCTGCCAGTCCGTGATGACTGCACGACTGCAAACCAAAGAGCACCTACGGTGCCAATCGCGCTTAGGGCGTCCCAATCGAACCACGAGGTAATATCCGCGACAACGGCGCGCATAGGGAGGAAGAATTCTGGAGGCGTAAACGGCATAGCTTTGCGTAACTGTGTTCAGGTTTAGTCGTGAAATGGATGATCGCTCCATACCAAATTCGATGCAGAATCCACTATCCAACTTTCAAGCCAGAAAGCAGACTGTCCCTTCCCACACCTAATCAGACATCCGCCAAGCCACGGCGGCCTGACGTCAAACGTGTATCTGTTGTACACCGTCACCCTGAACCGGTTTCAGGGTCCATGTCTCCGGGTTGGACAACGCTTTGTGGTGCACGATGGATGCTGAAACTAGTTCAGCATGACGAGGGAACAAGGGCCGCGTCCGTCATTTGGTCACCGAAGAAGCATCGGTATCCGAAGCTTTATTATCCTCTTCTGCCGCCTTTGCCGCCTGCCACAGCGTCTCTTTCTCGTCCAAGGATAAAGACACAAAATCAATACCCTGATCCACAGACCTCATTTCCATACTTCGAAATCTCCGCTCAAACTTCGCAGTGGCGGCGCGCAGGGCGCTCTCTGCATCCACCTTCATATGGCGCGCCAGGTTGACGACCGCGAACAGCAGGTCGCCGATCTCCTCGACCTGTTCGTCTTGAGCATTGGCGGCGCGGACCTCGGCCAGTTCCTCGTCGATCTTCGCGTAAACGCCGTCCGTATCCGGCCAGTCAAACCCGGTGCGCGCGGCGCGTTTTTGCAGCTTTTCGGCACGAACCAGCGCGGGAAGGGCGGTCGCAACGCCTGAAAGCGCGCTCCCTTCGTCTGTTTTCGATGGCTTTTCCGCGCGTTCGGCGGCCTTGATTTCCTCCCAGCCGGGCGAAGTCGCGCCATCCGGCCCGAACACATGCGGATGGCGGCGGACCATCTTGTCGCAGATCGCGGCGATCACGTCCGCCAGCGCAAAATGACCGGATTCCTCGGCGATCCGCGCATGATAGACCACCTGGAGAAGCAGGTCGCCCAGCTCGTCGCGCAGCTCCGCCATGTCGTTGCGCGCGATAGCGTCGGCAACCTCATAGGCTTCCTCGATCGTGTAGGGCGCGATGGTGGCGAAGGTCTGTTTGACGTCCCACGGGCAGCCGGTGTCCGGATCGCGCAGCCGCGCCATGATCGCCACCAGCGGTGCGATGTCTGCGGGTGTGCTGTCGGTCCGTGCCGTCTCGGCCGGCGACGCTGAGTGCGCGTCGCGCTCATTGCAGGCGAGGTCGATACCGTCAGTCAGTGCCGTATCATCGGCCAACGCCGGAGCGTGCGCGTCTCGCTCACCGGTGGCGACGTCGATACCGTCAGCGGTTTGCGCCGTGAGAGCAGTTTGAGCCGAGCGAGCGGTGTGAGCCGTGTGAGCCGTGTGAGCCGTGTGAGCGGTGTGAGGGGGGATGCCCGGCTTCAACGGTCCATCTGATGCCATCTGCAAATCCGATAATATATATTATGTTAATAGCACTACCAGAACTGTCCATGTAAACTGTGTCCAGTGTGATGGCGAAAGGCTTGCGGTTACGGTGGTCTTTCATCAGTATCAGCGACCGTGTCCACTTCGTTCGCCACGACGCCCTTGCAGGC
>NZ_SBKP01000012.1 GCF_004122115.1 Sphingobium fluviale | reverse complement strand
CTCAATAACGCCATGTCCAACACTCCAATATCCCCTGATCACCAAAGACAGGGAAGCGTTCAAACATGGGTCACTTCTCAGTGGAAATTACTCCCCACACCGGGTCAACTCTCAATGAAAATCAACACTGAATGTAAAAGCCGTTGCTGTCGACCGCAGTGACGATACCCTGAATGGTAACGGTCTGGCCGACCAGCGGGGAGCTGTGTTGCGCGCCCTGGATATCGTGGATGCGGGTGATGGTCGAGTCGTCGTTGGTGATAGTGCCGACGCCCTGACCGTCGCCAATGCTGAGGCCGCCGGTCGCGTTGGAAAGGTTGACGGTAAACGTCTCGTTCGCTTCGTTGGCGGTGTCGCCATTGACCGTAACCGATATGGTCTTGCTCAATTCGCCATCCGCGAAATTCAGTGTGCCGCTGGTGGAGATATAATCCGCATTGGCGACGGTGGCCGTGGCATCTGCCGTGGCAAAATCGACAGTGGCCGCGCCCGCGCCATCGCTGCGGCTCACCGTGAAGGTCAGGCTGATGGTGCCGGAATTACCCTCGGCCTGGCTTACGTCGTTGATGCTGAACGAAGCGCCTCCACCGCCAACAAAGCTCTGGCTGTTGTTGATGGCGCCGGGCGTGTCATCCGTATCGAGCACCCAGGTAAAATCCGAGCCCTGCGTGCCGGTGCCGGTGCGCGCGATCGAGGTTCCGATCGGATTGGTGCCGTTTTCCAGAACGCCGACATCGGTGCTGGTCAGGCCCGCCGCCGCACCGACGGCCGTTGAGATCACGCCTTCATAGCTCAGGAACTCCAGCACGACATTGCCCGGTCCCACCAGTGCAAAGCCATCGCTGCTGCCATTCTCTAGGCCGTTGGCGGGAAGCGCGAAGGAGATCACGCCATAGCCGTTCTGCATATCGGTGATGACACCGGATAGCGGGCTGAGCGATCCTCCAGCGGAGGAGAGTATGGCCGCCGTGGGTGCGCTGGTGCCGTTGTAGCGCACGATGGAATATTGCGACAGGTCGGTGCCCGCCAGCCCGGCTATTTCAATGAACTCCCCGACATCGGTGCCGGTGTTGTCATAATGAAACTCGTTGATAAACGGCATGAAAGACATCTGCGGCTCCTCTCGGTGAGTGGCCTCTACACAGGATGTGGTCGAGACCGTTCCGTCAGGAAGCTGCAAGACACCGCCAAGCATTGCCGGAGGCACAGTTTGTACCTCCCCAACTCGCGTGGAGAGTATCAATGCCGGTAGCGGGGTTACGGCCCCTGACCGTTAACCATTTACCGGGCCAATATGACGATTCGGGAACGACATTGTGAAAGTAAAATTAAACAACCTAGCTTGGACATTGGAGAAGTTTAATCGAAGCGCCTACTCCAAGCGAGGCAACATACACTTGCCGCCGCATACGTTGCATTTACTCATTGGTTAACGGAACAGCTCGTTCAGCACACAGGCCAGCCGTATCCCACCCATCGATAGCCGCTGCTCAACCTGTGCCTTGTGAGCGAAGACATAGGCGTAGGACAGGTCCGGCTTTTCTGGATAGATTTGCCCGCGCAGCGCAACGTCCTCTGCTATCCATGTCTGTGGCCGCGTATCGCACCAGTCTTTCGCCAACTCGGGCGTGATATTCGCGCCCAGCCAATCGGTCCATTCGCTGTAGGACAGCTGCTGAAAGTCGATCAAATCCTCGTCCCAGACGACATGAAGTTCGGTCGGCTTGCCAAAGAATGTGACCTTGATGTCGTGGCCTCGGTGGTCTTTGCCATTACCGGCATGGAGCGGTTGCTGGAGATCGCCAACGATGTGGATGATGAAGCGTAGCGCGAGTTGCTTGTCGGCCAACGATGCTTTCGGATCATGGATTGTCTCAGCGAATTGCTTGAGTGCGGTGACAGCATCGCCCTCGGGCGGAGCGCCAACCTCGTCATAGCTCTTGCCGTCCGGCACAGTGACATAATGCCAGGGATTGGCCGTCTTCTGCCAGAACGGACTGGGATCAGAGCGCATGAAGTCGGGCCAGTTGGCGGCCTCCGCCATCGTTTCCGTGCCGAGGATAGCGACGACATTCTTCCGCGCCTCTGGCGAAAGATGGCGCTCGGCAAGCGCGGCAACGACACGATGACCTGTTTTGCCCCATGCAAAGGCAGGCGCGGAATGCAGGGCGGCCAGAGCGGAGAAAACAAGGGCAACAGTGCGCATCAGGGCATCATGGCGCAAGAGGATTGCGGATTGATGTCAACCTATAGCTATGCGCTAGGATTATTGGCGATCAAGATCGCGGAGTGCCGAGCGATGAAATGACTGTACGGCTATCTTGGTAGGCACAATTCGATGATTGCCATCCCCCAGCAATTGTAGTAACATTGCTACATGAAAGGTTGCTGATATGGGTATTACCACTTTATCCAGCCGAGAGTTCAATCAGGATACCAGCCGCGCCAAGAAGGCTGCGACTGCCGGTCCCGTGTTTATCACGGATCGCGGAAAGCCAGCCCATGTATTGCTCACTATTGACGAATATCGCCGCCTGCGCGGGGAGCGAGGGACGAGTCTGCTCCAAGCGTTGACCCCGAAAAACCCGTCGCAGGATTTTAACTTTGATCCACCGAAGCTCGGAAGGGTGTCAAAACCTGCGGACCTCGACTGATGTATCTGCTGGATACGAATGTCATATCTGCGTTCCGACGTCCTGAGCGCTTGTCCGACAAAGTTCAGGCATGGGCGGAGTCGGTTGAGTCGGCTGATTTCTTCCTGTCGGCGATCACCGTTCTGGAAATCGAGCAGGGCATCCTTGCACGGGAGCGCCACGATGCGATGCAGGGGGCAATTCTGCGGGAGTGGTTCGACAATGATGTGATCCCAGCCTTCGAAGATCGCATCATACCTTTCGACGCTGAGGCCGCGCGCAAATGCGCTGCTCTGCATATTCCCGACCCGCGCCCTAAGCGAGATGCAATGATAGCGGCCACAGCAATCATTCATGGTCTGACCGTGGTGACACGCAATGTTGCGGATTTTGAAAAGCTGGAAGTCAGCCTTATCGATCCGTGGACGGACGTTTAGCGAGCCAGTTTTCCACAATGGTTTAGATACCGAACTGGAAATCATGACCTTGGGCAATTCGGTTCCTAGGCCCGCCATTGACGATCTTTATGTTCGCACGGAGAGTTATCTCGCCTGACTTTCACCTCGCTGGGCGAAATATCTCGTTCAGCACAGGCCAGCCGTATCCCGCCTACCCGCCCGCCATCCAGCCTCCTAAGGGCTACTGGGAATGGGGTGGACCGGCAAGGAGCAGTTTACACGTGATGAAAAAGGAGCTGCTTATTGCTCAGAACCTCGACGTGAAAGTTTTCACCGCGAAGCTGCGATCACCTTCATTCATGGTGGCAGTTAATATCTTGCTGCCATTCGTTCGAACATTGACCAGACCATATAACACTTTGTGTACGAGCATCGCGACGTCAAGAGACGCTTTTTCGTTTGATCCTCGCAGAGCGCCAGAGGCAACCTTTTTGTAGGAAACCTGCACTTCATCCAACTGTTTAGCGGCAAATGTACGACTGCTCGCTCCCACGCCCGCTTTGACAGCTTCAGGTTTCCCTATTTCTACTGACCTCGCCAATTCCGTCGAATACACGAGAGGTGTCACAATCTTATCCTCTTTGATCGTCCGGTATCCAGTCAGTCCAGACGCTGCTACAATTCGAGGACGCGGATGATCGTGCCCCTCGTGATCCCCAGAACTAATGACGGTGCAGGCAGCTTTCATATGCCCTAGAAACTCCATGGAGACGTCCTCTGAGCCGTGATGACAGCATTTCCCTACGTCACAGGCGAATTCTTCTTCTTCACCTTGATGAAGTTCCAGCAGGGCGTGATGAGCCTTTTGGTTGAGGTCACCCGTTAACAGTATCCTGGACTTTTTGTAGTCAATCCGAAGCAGTACGCTCGTGCCATTGGTATTAATGCTTTGGCTCGAATCAAGTCGAAGAAGAGCAGGCGATCCGCTTACCGTTCCCTCGATAGGCCCAAGAACTCGAATGGCGGTTATGCTCCCTTGCGGATAGTTAGCCAGCCAATTGGTATTCTGACTTACTCGATTTATTGCCGATGGCTGACCCGTCGCATTTCTGGTTTCTGTCATCAAACGAACAAACTTTCCCCACTCCCCTTTTGCCTGTGGCCCATTGTTGGTCGTTGCCGCAATTGCTGACTGGCGGTCGCTAAGTAAGCGCGTAAACCACTTCTTTCCGGAACTTGCTTTTGTTGGTCCTAACCCTGCTCCGGTTCCGCTATGCGCGAGCCAGTGTGAAAGCCCCGAATGATAGAAGTTCTCAACGGTAATTGCGGTGCAGTCCATGTCATCCGAAGTGTCGGGCGTTATGGCGAGTAAATCCGCGAGACCACCGTAATGGTCAAAATCAATATGAGAGGAAATCATTTCATCAAGGACAATAGTGTTGTGGCCATAGTCCTTGTTAAACTTCCAATCAACGAAGTCCGCTGCGCTCTTTCCAGTGGGTTGCGACTTTCTTGGGTATCCGCCATCCAGCATGATGTGTCTGAAATCAGGTGTCCGAATAAGAACCCCGTCACCTTGACCAACGTCAATGAAATATAGCTCTAGCAAAGGTTCGCCACCGAGATCGGATTGCTCCACCCAGCCAACCTGACCCCTAGCTTTAATTTTCCGGCGGGAGCCAAATGTTTGGCCATCGACGAATTTCACTCCGTCTCCCCATAACAGGTGAAACCCTCCAGTTTTTCCCTTGACCTTTTCGCCACCATCAGAGGCAAAATAGGCCTTGCACTTTTCGGATGAAATAAAATCGTCGAACTGCGGATCAAATGGCATCACGTCCTCCCACAAAGACTCGATCTTAATGGCAACTCACTTGATTCTTACGAAACTATTATGACAATTTAGAATCTGAACTACAATATACGTGCGCTCGAATGATGTAGGCCAGAATTGCACATTTTGATTCGATACGTGTCCTACTAAGTCCTCAAACTTCACGGTGTTACACCGCTTGTTATCAAAAACGTCGTTTCGGCTGTTATTGTAGCCCTCGACGCAAATAGTGCCTAGTCCTTTTTGTCTTTGTTACGCGCCGCAGCGATGCTTCGATCATCAACATATTAGGTGATGGGACCAAATGAATTTTCCCATTGATGAATGACATGCTCTGGTGACTTCGTACCATTTTCAGAAATTTGACAATGCACCAGTCATCGCCATCGAGAAAATTTCCGTCCCGTCCGCTGCGAGGAGATAGAAGCGACCATTTTACCGCAATAGGTGCGGGTATTGCGGCGGTTGCGGGCATTGCTAGGCCCTTTATGGCAGGCGGTACTGCTGGCCCTGCTTACCGGCCAAACAAAGCGGGTGCTGGTAGCCCGTCATCCTATTTTTTCCCAGTTTAAAAAGGGGGCCGCAATACCCGCAATACCCGCAACGCGCAGTTTTATGAGGCTTTGAACTGCGGGCATAGCGTTTTG
The DNA here is from genome assembly GCF_004122115.1 of Sphingobium fluviale. Classification (GTDB taxonomy): domain Bacteria; phylum Pseudomonadota; class Alphaproteobacteria; order Sphingomonadales; family Sphingomonadaceae; genus Sphingobium; species Sphingobium fluviale. Next base: position 84,800 of record NZ_SBKP01000012.1, on the reverse strand, counting down.
CAAGTGCCCGCATAATACCCGCAAACGACAACCGGCGAAACAGCGTCAGGAAGGAGCCGCTTTCATGATGCCTCGCAGCTGCCAAATTCAATACCCGCAACGCCCGCAATGCCCGCAAAGCTGCCCGCCTAAAAGGGATCGCGAGAGAGCTCGGGCTGCGTTGGAACTGCAATCGGCGTGAACGCACTGGTCCTGCTGATACGCATCCGCCAAGCTTTGGCATGCCTGTCCTGATACATGTCGATTGCAATGCCATTGGCAAGCAGACCCGGCTTGATGCGGTCGAGATGTCCGCGAAGCTTATTGACCGCAGGAAATTCCGCATAGCGATTACCGACTTTGAGCAAATCGAGCAGTTCGCGCGCGCTCTTGTCGATGCCTGTTGCATCGTCGCGCGAAAAATACGTGATCAGTGCTTCCGCAACGGGATCACCCAACACGGCCTCCGCCTGCATAGAGCCCTGCTCGTCGCTGAGCAATGCGCAAAACTCTCCCGGCCGGAGACCGAGTATTTCCGACGCCCCTTCGACAAACAACGCGAAGTCCGCCAGCCGAGGCGGCTTGATGAGACCATCCGCGCGTGCCTTTTCAACTTCAGGCCGATTACGCAACGCCAACGAGATCGCCTCGAACAAGAAACCGAGCATCTTGGGTCGATCCGCCTCAAAGGCGCGCGACAACTCTTCTTCGGTGCGGTACTCAGTGATAGGCAGCGCCGTAACGCGTAAACAGCGGCTGAGAAGGTCATTGCGGTCCGAAGGCGTGGCGATACAAGTGGCGATGACCGGCCTCACCAACGAGAACTGCGTCTCCTCCGTCATGGTATGGTGAGTGCGATAGGATGATGACGCACCTGTGCTGATCCGGCAGAGCGTGTCGGCGTCCCGCGCACCAATGGTAGACAGATTATCGAAAAACAGCACTTTTGCATGCGATGCATGGACGTGCAGATTGCGCTCATCAGAGGACAGGCTGAACCGCGCATTGGCTTGCTCGACAGGCGGATCGGTAAGAGCAATATTTCGGTCACCGAGACTGCTTTTACCCGATCCAGAACCGCCTTCAATCAGTAGTATCGCAAAGGGGCCAGCACTGCGGAAACTGCCGATGCAAAAGCCGATATTACGGATGAGGTCAGGCCGCGAGAGGTTGAAATGCCGGGCGAACAATTCGAGCGTGCCGCCCTGTTCCGGCAAGGGCAATTCACCTCTACTGCCGCGTGTGAAACGAACAGGTGCATCTCCCACCACGCTATAGCCTGCGGCATCGATCTTAACGACCTTACCATCCGCGCGGCCCAGTTCGACATAACACACATCACCGACCATCGCCGAACGCAGGAAGACCGAATGACGTGTGCCTTTTTCATACGCCCTATAGGTTAGGATGCCGATGGCAGCATCTTCCTGTTGCTTGGGCAGCACCTTCGTGGCCTTTTCCGCTAGATACCGGGACTGCAGCACGCCGCGATAGGCTCCGCTCGCTATCAGTGCATGTACCAAATGAAATTCGCCATCTGGCACAGCCTTCCGGAAAGAGACATAGGCTTGGCCGTCCTGCGCCAGCCAATGCTCGTCGCCTTCGGCTTCGGCCTGATCCAATACGACGATGGCTGCATCGGGTTTTCCGCCGCCCGAAGAGCCACCGCTTGACGTCTCGGGATCTTGCCAACCGGCTTCGAGAGCCAGCTTGAAATATGTCGCCGCGGTAAAGGGTTTACCATCATAGGGCCGATCGAGTTCATCCCATTTGTGACGACAGGCTTCCTCTCCTTCATAGCCCCCAGCTTCGCTCGAAAGTCTATCAAAGAGGGTGAAGCCCGCCTCTCCATAGGGCTTCAACGCGCAGGCAAGATTGAACCAATCGCCATAAGAGCCAAGATCGATCCGTTCCGCCAGAACAAGGAAATTGAGCGCGTTCTGGAGGCGCGCCAGCGACCCGGCATTTATAGCAGCGCTAACGCTTTCCGCGCCCGGAGTGCGATCACCTGACCGGGATGAAGTTTGCCGTTCCGGTTCGAGCGGAAATGGCTCGGCATTGTCTAGAAGACTCCGGATAAAATCGCTATTGCCGACGTCATCCATGAGCTTCACTCGGAATTGGATCGGCCAAGTCCCACTTTTGGGGGAAACAGGGCGGTATCTTCACAACTTGAAACGACGCGGCCCCAACCGCATGCAGCAGCCCGCCAAGCTTGGGGATAACGGAAAGCCCTCCAGGATCATTATCGGGCCAAAGGACTATTGTTCGACCTGCGCAGGGACGGAAATCCGCCTTGCCTACTGCCTTGCACCCGCCCGACCATGTCATTGCGACGAAATCGGGAAATATCCTGCGGGCCGCATCCGCGGCCTTCTCCCCCTCGACCAGCAAGATCGGCGCGTCTGGTCGCTTAGCAAGCAGGTCCAGCCCATAGAGCGGGCGGGGCGGCTCCAACGCCTTGACCTCCAGCATGGGACTGCAACCTATCGCCCCTGTCGAGCGTACAGGGAGCACCTGTTTACCCTTTTCGGGGTGGTCGAGCCGTACAGCACCAGCGATGATTGCGCCTCCCGCATCGCGATAACAATAGAGCGAAGTGAATCGATACCCGTCACTCAAGTGACGACTGACCGGTGCTTTTGCGCCCCTAGCAAAGTTGTCGAACAGCCATTCGGGGTCCCAACGCAGCGGAAATGGTATAATGCCTAAATCAGTGGTAGAGTTGCGCTCCCTACCCAATGCCACACGCTCGTCGATTGTAGGTGATTTCGAGTAAATATAATCGATCATATAAATAAACTCATTTAATACTGTATATATTACTTTATAATACTGCTTGTTGCCAGCATTTTTATTTCGATATTACTATGTTAATAACCCCGCCGAAGCGGGATTATGTTTAGATCGGGTCCTGCCGTTTATCGCTAACGCGCGATCTTGGCTGCGAGCCAAGCCAGGACATCATACCGAAGAAAGCCCTTGCGGCTGGGGCTTATCGATATCTTTGGCACGAACTCACCGCGAGCATATAGCCGGTGAATTGTGGAGGGATGGACGCCCAGCAGATTAGCGGCTTCCTTTATGGACAGCACCAAACGCTCGCTCTCCGGATTCGGTACTATACTTCGAAGCGCGGAGGCAGATGCTGCGTTCAGTTGATCAAGCATGTTGAGCCTCTCCAACCGTGTCGCGTGGCGCCAACGGTTCCTTATTGGTGCAGCAAAAAGGGGGCAGGAAACTTTCCTGCTGAAGTGCTTTAACGACGACCGGGAATTGCTGAGCGATATCCTCGATGGAGAACTCCCACCCCGTGGTGGCCAAAGCGTCGACAACGAAGGAAGTTACCGATCCCGGCACAGCTTCGACCGACCGACCGTTCTTTACAAAACCCCCATCTGGCAATTCGCCTTTGTCATCAGACCAAAACTCCAGCAGTGGGTAGATCAGCTTCCTCAGCATCTGCTTCTCGCTTTCGTTGGAAGCCGAGCCATCGAAACCGCGGAGATCGTGAAGACAATGGATCGTAGCAACTGTCTCGAACACGCCTATGCCGTTTGAACCGCTGAGGAGCGCTGTGGCAATCGAGGCGTAATGGCTACTTTGTAGAATTTTTTCGGAAGTTCTGGCAATGTGAGCAAGGCTCCCACTATAGGCAATAATTTTTTGCTCATCATTTTTGCCTGTCACTGATTTCTGCCGAAACCAATATGATATAGCGCCAAAATTGTTGAATATATTCTTCAATTTTCTGTAATTTTTGAGACCATATATTTCAGTTATTACATCAGATTCTTCGACATAGTCTATTTGTTCACTTATATTAGAAAAGTGGTTATTTTCATTTTTGCCGAGTAATGTATTAGATTCTGGATAATATGCCATAAACATGCCCTTACTATTCGCCGCAACGTGCGTTGCGACGTTGCGTTAGGAGGAGAGAAGTCTTGTCCGGTGTACGGGCCCGACGTCCTTTGGTGTGGCCGCAGCGATCTACGCCATCTCGGCCAAGCCCCCTGTATCGGCATGTGTAGATACCGGCATTGTCACGACCGTCTGAGATTCAGGGTGCGGTTCTACCCTTGACTTGTCTTTTGCTGGTGAAAGCGATTCGGAGATCGTCCACAGAAAACTCGAAGCCAGTGCAGTACAAAATGTCGAACAGAAACTGGTCGCATTGCTCCGTTAGATCATTGAGCGTATCGCCAGGCTCCATCACGTCCAACATACTGTCCTTCCAACTGCGCCCTTGGTCGCGCCAAAATCTGTGGCACATGGCCACAGCCTTCTGAAGAACTATGTGCGCCCCGGAGCCATTGACCTTAATGCGGGGAAAATTGGCAACGGCATCAAGGCGCGCCCTAACGCCCTGCCAATATTCTTCAGGCTCCAGCAGGTAATGAATTGGAGTCAGCTCATCAGGTATCGATAGATCGGACGGCGGCCCCATATCAATGCCAGTGATCTGTTCCATGATAGAAGGGTTGTACTCAAATTCCTCTTCGAATTCTCGCGCTTGCTTTATTAGCTGGGCCAAAAGCTTGCTAGCACACGATGCCTGATCTCGCATCGAATCGATGGCTGCTGACGCAGCATTCCTGCTCTCTGTGAAGGAAGCTTTCGTCCAACCCGGCAGCATGTCGCGAGTGCTATATCCGCAAAGCACGTCATAAAGGGTTTGCACTTCCGCCACTGAAGAAAATCCATAACGCACGCAAAGCTCTTGCGCAGCGTGGAAAGGGCCGCCTAGCGCCGGAATAGGCAAAGGCTCCCAGCCGGAAAGATTGTTCCCAGCGCGGCTCATCCAAGCGCCCTCACGAGCGCGTTATCTTGCGGAGCCTCTTCTCCCATTTGGTCAAAGCCTCCCGCTTTTCGTGGATATACTCATGCCGGTTGTAGATGCGATCGACCTTACCATCCTCATGGTTGAGGACTTTGCGAGCGACCTCACGCGGGACGCCCAGCTCAGCCAACTTGCTCCTGACCGTGCGGCGCAGATCGTGGATGGTCCAGCCGGACGTGCCTGATGCTGCGTCCAGCTCCGCCTTGGTCTTGTTGAAATTGCTGCTTGCCGCTTCCCCATCGGTGGTGGTGAATACAAAGGCATCGTTACCGTGCCGTGGCAGTGTCGCGAGAACCGACAACGCGGCCTTGGTCAGCGGCACCGCATGTGGCCTGTCCTTCTTCACCTTCTCGCGCGGTATAGTCCAGGTGTTGCCGTCGATCTCGCACCAGCGCATGGTCGAGACCTCGCTGCGGCGCTGACCGGTCAGCAGAAACATCCGGTACATCTGCCAGTAGGGTGCGGGCAGACAGCCGGTCGCGATCCACACCGCCTTGATCTCGGCATCGCTCAGCACCCTGTCGCGCTCAGTGGTCTTGGCTGGCGGCTTGACCCCACTGCACGGGTTATACGCGATCATGTCGCGCCCCTCCGCCCAATTGAACAGCATCTTGAGGTAACGCAGCAGATTGACCGCCGCCTGCGGCTTTTCCGCTTCCATGATCTCGTCGATGATACGGATGATGTCACGCCGGACGATCTCGTGAACCGGGCGCTTGAAGAAGGGTGCCATAGGCTTGCTGCGCAACGCGCGTTCGATATTCTTCCACGACCGCGCATTGGGCTTCAGGTGCCGTTTGACATAGGCATCGACAAGCTCCTCATAGCTGAAGCTCTCATAGACCCGCGCCCGCCGTTCCCGCGCGTTTTCCGTATCCTGTGCGTCGCGCATCAGCTTTAGCGCTGTCGAGCGGGCAGCCGCCAAAGTCACCACCGGATATTTGCCGATGGTCTTGCGCCGCAGCTGTCCATTCACCCGGTACATGGCCGAGAAGGTGCGCGTGCCCATCACCGTTACGCGCAGATGCAGGCCGGGGCATAGCCCGTCCACATACTCAGCCCGCCCGCTCGGCGGTGTCAACGAAGGGCTTTGCAGCCATCGGTCAGTGAAACGGTGTTGAGCCATGTTGCCTGCGCTTGCGAAAAACGAGGCACCCAGATAGTACATATAGATTGTTGGTTGCAACAGGATGGAAAGTCAGGATATAGTCAATGCGCTATTGCAGGCTCTATCATAGTGTCGCAATACCAGTCATGGACACGCAGAAATTTATTTTCTGACCACAACCTCAGGATAGTGAAGGGTAACATGCGGGGTAACAGGCGACTGCGATTTGGTGACATCTCTTGATGATCAGTGATACGATCACAGATACATCGAAACGAGGCAAAAGCTCGTTCTTGAATATTTATGATAACTTATGCAATACTTGTCTAATTGCGTTGCCAAGGTTGGGGTCGAGGGTTCGAATCCCTTCGCCCGCTCCAGAATTTCCCAAATAATTACAGTGTTATAGGCCGTGACAGGCCCGTCGCGATTCGTGCAAATGTGCTGCGGGGTAGCAGCGGGCGGTTGTATAGGGGAATAGGTTTGGGGGCGATAAGGGTCTGTGTAGCGAGGGGTAGCGCGCAGTAGATCCAGATCAGGCGATAGCCAGATGCACGGTGGACGCGGATGACTTCATCATGGGGTGCCTTCAGAGGCAGCGCGATGCCCCCCCCCTATCGCCATAACGATTGCAAAATCATGTGGACAGGCCGGAATTCAGCCCCTCAACGCATGGCGAGGCGCGCGGGTGCCTTGGCCTTGGCCCAGCGGATCGGCGCGGCTTCCGGCCCGCCCATGCGGACAAAGCAGCTTCCGCCTTGCGCACGGACCGAGTCACAGAGCCGCACCGCGCCTGCACGGTCGCCAAATCCGGCGATGGCTACGCGATGAAAGTTTCTGCCGTTGACATTGGCCTGAGTAATAACCTGCGGGAACAGGCCCAGCCGCTCGTTGCCACGCACGGCCTGAGTCCAGCCTGCTTGCGCTGATTGCGGTGAGGAAAACGCGCCAAGCTGCACCAGCCAGGTTGAGCCTTTAGCCGCATCGACCGGCTGCCACAGCGCCACAGTGCGTGCGCCGGGGACAGGATTTTTCAGCAGCGGGCCAGGCGTGGGAGTGCGCAGCAGGGGCGAGAGCGACGTCTGGCCGGAGGCAGCCGGAGCGGGAGCAGCCAGTGCCTCCGGCGCAGCCACCGCCACGCGTATCGGTTTGCGCGGTGCGGGGATGAACTCCGGCACGATGGCTTGGCGCTCGTCCTCGCTCGCACTGGCAAGAGCGGGTACGGGGGTCGGCGCAGGAGCGGGTTCGTCAGCAATGGGAGCAGGAATAAAGTCGGTCGCAGGAGCGGCGTCGGCCAGTTGCGTGGGCGCGCTCTGGTTTGCCCCAAGCGCCAGACGCACGGGCAAGCCGGCATCGTCGGCCCGCGGAGCAACGCCCATCATCGCGATCACGCGCTGGCTGTCGGCGCCCGGCTGCGCGGCCTGCGCCCAGCCCAGCACGCGCTTGGCGGCATCGACTGGGGCGAGATCGAGCGAGGCGATCTGCCGCGCCTCGGTCCATTGACCCGAAAGCGCATAGGCATAAGCAAGGTTCTGCCGCTCCTTGGCGCCCGCTGTCGGGGCGTGAATGGCCTGCGACAATACGCGGATCGCTTCGTCCGGGTTGCCCGCCATCGCCATCGCCAGCCCATAGTCGGCGGCGGTGAGCTGATCGACCCGCTCTGTGAGCAGGCGCTGAGCGGCGGCTTTGTCTCCCTGCGCGACATGGATCAGCGCGAGGTTGACGACGGTGCGACCGTCGGTTGCGCCCAAAGTCAACGCATCCTCAAAGGCGGTGCGCGCCGAGGCGAAACGTCCGTCCATCAGATAGGCGCGGCCCAGCAGCGTGCGATAGTCCGCCTTGTCAGGCGATGTGGCGACGGCGGCCTCGGCAATCTGGATCGCCTTGGCAGCGTCCTTTGCGGCCAAAGCCTTTTCGGCGTCGCGCGCCTGCGCATCGGCCATGGTGGCGAGCTTGCCCGCGCTGACGCCTGCCTGTGTGTGCAGTGCCTGCCCTGTGCAGCCGACCATCGAGGTGGCTACGATCAGTGATGACACCGCGAGATTGGATATTGCCTTGCGTTTCATGGTGGTCCCCACATCCATTACTTTCGAACCGGATTGGCGCCGTCGGTCCCCGGCACCTGTTGCGCCAGCGCCTCGACTTGAGGCTGGCTGTTGAGAAAGGCGTCGAGCGCCTGTGTGACGATCTGTTGCGCGCTGCGGTTGTTCACCGCGCAGGCGAGGCGCAGGCGGAGGTGGCGCTCCGGGTCGAGCCGCAGCGTGAACGCCGCCTTGGCGCCGCGCGGGCGCACGATCGGCGCGGGCACCCACGGCTCGCGCTCTTCGGGTTCGGCCATCTGCTCGGCGAGATGCTCTCTCTGCTTCACGATTTCGGGCGCGGGTGCTTGCGCTTCGGGCGCCGGCATATCCTCGCGGATCATTGTCAGCGGGGCGGGCGGGGTCGTATCCTCGCCCATGTCGTTCCAGCCAAGATCCTCCTGCACCGAGAGCGGCAGGGTCGGTTTGTCTCCGCCCGGAATATAGCGGCGCATCGCGGGGCGAGCACCGCCCTTGCGGGCGAGAAGGCCGGAGGTGAGCGAAGCAAAGGGTTTGGGTTCGATCATCGCCGCCCCTCCTTACTGGCCGACCGTGCGGCGGCCAAAGCCAGCAGCGGGGCGCGCCATCGCGGCGGGGCCGGGCACCGAAAAGACGGTGCGACGGAAATTCTTTTCCAGCCGGTCCGAGATATAGCCCCAGAGCTGCTCCACCTCCTGCGCGGAGCGGCTGCCGGGGTTGACTTCCATAACCGTGCGCCCGTCGATCATGCTCGCGGCGAAATCGGTGCGCTGATGCACCACGACCGGCGCGACGGTGCCGTGCTGGGAAAGGGCGATGGCGGCCTCCTGCGTGATGCGCGCCTTGGGCGTGCCCGCGTTGACGACGAAGATCAGCGGCTTGCCCGCGCGCTCGCACAGATCAACCGTGGCGCCGACAGCGCGCAGATCATGCGGGCTGGGGCGGGTGGGGATGACGATCAGCTCCGCGACCGAGATCACGCTCTGGATCGCCATCGTGATCGCAGGAGGCGTATCGATGATGGCGAGCTTGAAGCCCTGCGCGCGCAGCGTTTCCAGATCATGCGCCAGCCGCGCGACCGTGGTCTCGGCAAAGGCGGGAACATCGGCCTCGCGCTCGTTCCACCAGTCGGCGAGCGAGCCTTGCGGATCGATATCGATCAGCACCACCGGCCCGGCACCCGCGAGTTCCGCCTGCACGGCGAGATGGCCGGACAAGGTGGTCTTGCCCGAACCGCCCTTTTGAGAAGCCAAAGCCAATACGCGCACGCAATTCCCCCGGATGGATTTAGTCGTGCGAGAGGGTAACTGGCGACGTCCTAACATTCTGTTAATTCGACAGCTGGGGAGTCCGTCTCAAAATCCACGAAAGTGCGGAATTTTGCTGACCTCCCACTCCCCCTGAGCAAGAGTTTACGATTAACGCAGTTTCCACCATTTTGCAGGCATGATAGCGCCGGAGCGCGCGGCAGAGATATCGCGCGAGTGGGAATGGACTTATGAAACATCGGATTTGCGTGGCGCTGGCCGCTCTTGCGATCATATCCGCTGCGCCCTCGGCCGTTGCGGATGTGAAGGCGGGCGTCGATGCCTGGGCGCAGGGCGACTATGCCAAGGCGCTCAAGCTCTGGCGGCCGCTGGCGCAAGCAGGCGATGCCGATGCGCAGTTCAACCTCGCGCAGGCCTATAAGCTGGGGCGCGGTGTGCCGCAGGATATGAACGCCGCGCTCGACTGGTATCAAAAGGCGCTGGTGCAGGGCCACCGCCAAGCCGAGGATGCCTTCGGCCTGCTGCTGTTTCAGCAGAACAGGCGGGTCGAGGCCATGCCCTATCTTCAGCGCTCTGCCGAAAGGGGAGAAGTGCGCGCGCAATATCTGGTTGGCATCGCGCTGTTCAATGGCGATCTGATCCCGCGCGACTGGGTGCGCGCCTATGCGCTGATGACTCGCGCCTCGGCGGCGGGGGTGGATCAGGCTTCCGCCGCTTTAGCCCAGATGGACCGCTATATCCCTGAGCCGCAGCGGCGCGACGGCCTTGCGCTGGCGGCGGCGATGGAGGCGCGCAAGGCACAGGCAACTGCTCCGGCGTTGGCGGGTGCGAGCCAGCCCATTCGCCCCGCGCCCAGCACCACGCCGATCCGCAGCGCGACCCTGCCGCCGTCCCAGCCCGCACCGCCGCCGGTGCCCTTACCCAAGCCGGCGCCAGCCCCCAAAGCCGCACCAGCCCCAAGCGGTTCATGGCAGATCCAGCTCGGCGCGTTCAGCGAGGCCGCACGGGCACAGGCCCACTGGAAGACGGTGGCCGCCAAAACTCCTGCGCTGGCCGCCGGGCCGCACCGGCTTGAGGCGGCCGGGGCAATGACGCGCCTGCTGGCGGGGTCGTTGACGACACGTGCGGAGGCTGACGCGCTGTGCGCGAAGGTAAAAGCCGCCGGGGCGGACTGTATCGTCAAGCCGCGCTGAGATCAGTCCCTGACCCAATCCTTGCGCGCGATGCCCGCCGCATAGAGCAGAGCGGAAAGGTCGCCATGCCGGATCTCGGCATCAGCCGCAGCGCGGGTCTTTTCCTTGGCGTGATAGGCGACGCCCAGCCCGGCCGCCTCGATCATCGGTATGTCGTTCGCGCCATCGCCGATCGCGATGCTGAGCGCGGCGTCGAGGCCCAGCGCCGTGAGCGCCTCCTCCAGCTCCGCCTGCTTGCGCGCGGAATCGACGATCGGGAACTGCACCGTGCCGCTGAGCGCGCCACCCGCAATGTCCAGCACGTTCGCCACCACCTTGTTAAAGCCAATCTCGGCCGCCACCGGCTCGGCGAAGCGGGTAAATCCGCCCGACACAAGCACGGTGTGGCAGCCGCGCGCGCGCAAAGTCTGGATCAGCGTCTTTGCGCCCGGCATCAGCTTCACACGCTCTGCGCGGCACCGCTCGATCATCGCTTCATCAAGGCCCGCGAGCAGGGCAACGCGCGCCTTCAGCGCTTCGGCGAAGTCCAGCTCGCCGCGCATCGCCCGCTCCGTCACCTCGGCGATCTGTGGCTTGATCCCTGCATAATCGGCCAGCTCGTCGATGCACTCGATGGTGATCATCGTCGAGTCCATGTCCGCCACCAGCAGCTTTTTCTCGCGCGTGGCTTGCGGCTGCACGATCACGTCGATCGCGCCGGGCAGCGCCTGAAGCGTAGAGCGTACAGCAATCGGGTCTCCCTCGAACAGGATGTCCGCCGCCTCGCCCGGTTCGATTACCGCGCTCGCGGCCACCCGCGCACCAGTGGCGGCCACCCGGTCCGCCGCTTCGGCAATATCCCCCTGCCCTAAGGAGCCTTGAGCGACTAAGGTGGCGACGAACATGAGCAAACCTTCCAATTTCCCGACCGAATCCCCCCGGCCCCGGCTCGCGCTTATTGCCGGGCCGACGGCGAGCGGCAAGAGCGCACTCGCGCTGGCGCTGGCGGAGGGAGCGAACGGCGTCATCATCAATGCCGACGCCAGCCAGGTCTATGCCGACCTTGATGTGCTTTCGGCCCGGCCATCGGCGGCAGAGATGGCCCGCGCGCCGCACCGCCTGTTTGGCATGCGCGATGGTGCGCGCCCGTGCTCGGCTGCCGACTGGGCGGAACTCGCCAAGGCGGAGATAACAGCGGCGCACGCGGCGGGGCGGTTGCCGATATTGGTAGGGGGCACCGGCCTTTATATCCGTACATTGCTGGATGGCATTGCACCGGTGCCGGAGATTGACGCTGAGGTGCGCGCCACAGTGCGCGGCATGCCGGTGGAGGAGGCCTATGCTGCCTTGATGCGCGAGGACGCGCCCGCCGCTGCGCGTTTGGCACCGGCAGACAGCGCGCGGACGATGCGCGCGCTTGAGGTGATCCGCTCTACAGGGCGCAGCATCCTCGATTGGCGGACGGAGAAATCGGGCGGGATCGGGGATGTGGTCGATCTGCACCCGCTCATCCTGCTGCCCCCGCGTGAGCGGCTCTATGCGCGGTGCGATGCCCGGTTCGAGGCGATGCTGGACCAAGGCGCAATAGACGAGGTGGAGGCGCTGCTCGCGCGTAATCTTGCGCCCGATCTGCCGGTGATGCGCGCGATCGGCGTGCCGGAAATCGCGGGCTGGCTGATGGGCAAAATGTCTCGCGAGGCGATGATTGCCCAAGCGCAGGCGGCTACCCGCCAATATGCCAAGCGGCAGTATACATGGTTCTCCCGCCAGCCGCCAGCACATTGGCCGCGCCGCTCCGATATATATAACAACAATGACAATAATATTGTAATTAAATTATTCAAAGAGTTGTTGACATAGCATTTTATGTCTCATAGGTGCGGCCAACCCAAGGAATGACGCGCGATTCGGCCGCGCCATGCTGCGGGAAGCACAAGGAGACTATACCGTGTCGGAATTGAGCGGCGCTGAGATATTGCTGCAATGCCTGGTCGATCTGGGGGTCGAGGTCGTGTTCGGCTATCCCGGCGGCGCGGTGCTGCCCATTTACGACGTGCTTTATAACCACCCAACCATCAAGCATGTGCTTGTGCGCCATGAACAGGGCGCGACGCACATGGCGGAGGGCTATGCCCGCTCCACCGGCAAGCCCGGCGTGGTGCTCGTCACCTCCGGCCCCGGCGCGACCAACGCGATCACCGGCATCACTGACGCGCTGATGGACTCGATCCCGCTGGTCGTCATCACCGGGCAGGTCGCCACGCAGCTGATCGGCACCGATGCGTTTCAGGAGGCGGACACAGTCGGCCTTACGCGCCACTGCACCAAGCATAACTATCTGGTCAAATCGCCGGACAGGCTTGCGCATATCGTGCACGAGGCGTTTCATATCGCCACTTCCGGGCGCCCCGGCCCGGTCGTGATTGATATTCCGAAGAATGTACAGGTCGCCACCGCGCCCTATGAACGGCCGGACCTGTCCAACCATGTCAGCTATCGTCCGCAATTGAAGGCCGATCCGGCGCTGATTGAACAGGCCGCGGCGATGATCGCGGCGGCGGAACGGCCGATCTTCTATACCGGCGGCGGCGTCATCAATGCGGGGCCTGAGGCCTCCACGCTGCTGCGGGAGCTGGCGGAGCTGACTGGTGCGCCCGTCACCTCGACCCTGATGGGCCTTGGCGCGTTTCCGGCTTCCTCGGATCAGTGGCTCGGCATGCTCGGCATGCACGGCACATACGAAGCCAATATGGCGATGAACAAGGCCGACCTTATCATCAATATCGGCGCGCGGTTCGATGATCGCGTGACCGGGCGGCTGGATGCGTTCTCGCCCGCCTCCAAGAAAATTCACATCGACATCGACCGCAGCTCGATCAACAAGATCGTGATGACCGATCTCGGCATTGTTGCCGACGCCGCGAGCGCGCTTGCGGATTTGATCGCCGCCTGGAAAAAGGCCGGGCACAAGGCCGCCGATCTTGAGGAATGGTGGGCGCGCATCGCGGGCTGGCGCGCGCGCAAGAGCCTCGATTATCCTGATGGCGGGGCGGAAATCATGCCGCAGCGTGCGATTGCCGATCTGTTCAAGGCCACACGCGGCAGGGATACGATCATCACCACCGAAGTCGGCCAGCACCAGATGTGGGCGGCACAGCATTATCCCTTCGACGCGCCGAACAAGTGGCTGACCTCTGGTGGCCTCGGCACAATGGGCTATGGCTTCCCGGCTGCCATTGGCGCGCAGATGGGCAATCCGGACAGCCTCGTCATCTGCGTCGCTGGGGATGCCAGCATCCAGATGAACATTCAGGAGCTGGGCACCGCCACGCAATATCGCCTGCCGGTCAAGATATTCATCCTCAATAACGAATATATGGGCATGGTCCGCCAGTGGCAGGAGCTGACCTATGAAAGCCGCTATTCGGAAAGCTATTCGGATAGCCTGCCCGATTTCGTGAGGCTCGCCGAGGCCTATGGCTGGACCGGGATCCGCATCGAGGGGCCGCAGGAGCTGGAGGCCGGTATCCGCCAAATGATCGAGACGCCGGGGCCGGTGATGGTCGATTGCCGGGTGGCGAAGCTGACCAACTGCTTCCCGATGATCCCGTCTGGCGCGGCGCACACCGAAATGCTGCTCGATCCCAGCCAGATTTCCGGCACACTGGCGGATGAGGCCAAGGCTCTGGTATAGGGGCACATTCACCAGCCGGAGTGCCCCCATGCCTGAACTTCTGAAACTGCGTGTCCACATCACCGAACCGTGGGATTTCGCGCGCCAGAACGAGGGTCGGGAGGAGTTGACCGGCTGGACATATGATCAGGAGATAGACGAACTGGAGGAATGGGAGATCGAGCTGGATGCGGGCTATGAGCTGCATGCCGTGGTGCACACGCGCATCCTCGTCAGCGCCCGGTATGTGGGGGAGCATCTGTCCAAGGTGCTGGATGCGATTGTCGGCTTTCCGGTGCGCATCGCCCACCGGATAAACGGCGAATGGCATTATGCGATGGCGGGGATGCTCTCTGTCCGGCGCGAGAAGGAAGAAGAGATTTAGAGGTTTAGGGGCAACGCCAAATGCATATTACCGAAGAACTGAGCGAGCGGCATGTCCTCTCGATCACCGTCACCAACGAGGCGGGCATCCTGGCGAAGATCGCCGGGCTGTTCACCGCGCGCGGTTATAATATCGAGAGCCTGACAGTTGCCGACATATCGGACAATCATCAGGTCAGCCGCATCACCATCGTCACCAACGGCCCGCCACGCGTGATCGACCAGATCATCGCCCAGCTCGACCGGCTGGTGCCGGTGCATAATGTCGCGGACCTCACCGCCAACGGCCCGTTCGTGGAGCGAGAGCTGGCTTTGGTGAAGGTAGCGGGAACGGGCGAACATCGCATCGAGGCTTTGCGCATCGCCGATATCTTCCGCGCCAAGGTGGTGGATACCACCACGACCAGCTTCATCTTCGAGATCACCGGCCCGACTGACAAGGTCAACACCTTCATTGGCCTGATGCGCGAGCTGGGGCTGGTGGAGGTTGGCCGCACCGGCATCGTCGGCATGGTGCGCGGCAGGGATTGACCCCTCAAGATTTTCAACCCATAGGCCGGTCGTTTTTCGCGGCGCGGCGCAGTTTCAGCATATAATCCGAAGGAAAGTGTCATCATGAAGGTTTATTATGATCGCGATGCCGATCTCGGCATCATCAAGAACAAGAAGATCGCCGTTCTCGGCTATGGCAGCCAGGGCCACGCCCATGCGCAGAACCTGCGCGACAGCGGCGTTGCCGAAGTCGCCATCGCGCTGCGCCCCGGCTCGGCCAGCGCCAAGAAGGCGGAAGGCGCGGGCTTCAAGGTGCTGCCCAATGCCGAGGCCGCCGCATGGGCCGATATTTTGATGATCCTGGCGCCCGATGAATTCCAGATGGACATCTATAACGCTGACATTCATGCGAACATCCGCCCCGGCGCAGCTTTGGCCTTCGCGCATGGCCTCAACGTGCATTTCGGCCTGATCGAGCCGCGCGCGGATGTGGACGTCATCATGATCGCGCCCAAGGGGCCGGGCCACACCGTCCGCTCCGAATATCAGCGCGGCGGCGGTGTGCCCTGCCTCATCGCGATCCATCAGGACGCGACCGGCAATGCCCATGAAATCGCGCTCGCTTATGCCAGCGGCGTTGGCGGGGGCCGCTCCGGCATCATCGAGACCAACTTCAAGGAAGAGTGCGAGACCGACCTGTTCGGCGAGCAGGCAGTGCTGTGCGGCGGCCTCTCCCACCTCATCATGGCGGGCTTCGAGACGCTGGTCGAGGCCGGTTACGCGCCGGAAATGGCCTATTTCGAGTGCCTGCATGAAACCAAGCTGATCGTTGACCTGATGTATGAGGGCGGCATCGCCAACATGCGCTATTCGATCTCCAACACCGCCGAATATGGCGATTATCACACCGGCCCGCGCGTCATCACTGACGAGACCAAGGCCGAGATGAAGCGGGTGCTGAAGGACATTCAGGAGGGCAAGTTCGTCCAGCGCTTCATGACCGACATCAAGACCGGCTATCCAGAAATGAAGGCGAAGCGCAAGCTGCAGGCCCAGCACCCGATCGAGAAGACCGGTGCGGAGCTGCGCGCCATGATGCCTTGGATCGGCGCGAACAAGCTGGTGGACAAGGACAAGAACTGATCCGTCGCAAAAGGCTATACATTCGAGGGGCGCTGCCTATTCTGGCGGCGCCCTTTTTGCATCTGGAGGATAGCATGCGCGCATTTGCTTTGGCGGTCTGTTTTGTTGCCGCGACCTCGACCGGAGTCGCTGTCTATGCCCAGATGCCGGCGGAAGTTCCAGGTAAGCCTGATCCCACGCGGGTGACAGGCGGCACCTATACGGTCGACCCCGGCCATACGCAGGTTGCCTTCCGCTATAATCATCTGGGATTTTCCAATAATATGGGCCTGATCCCGGCGTCCGGTGGCAGCCTGACGCTCGATCCCAAGGCGCCGGAGAAGGCGCAGGTGACAGTGACTTTCGCGGTGGCCGCCCTGCGCAGCAGCGTGCCTGCGCTCGACGAGCATCTGATGAAGGCTGATTTCTTCGACGCAGCGAAATTCCCGACCGCGACTTTCCAGTCCACCTCCGTGAAGGTTTCCGGGCAGACCGCGCAGATCACCGGCAAGCTGACGATTAAGGGCATCACCAAGGATGTGACGCTTAACGCCCGCTTCGTCGGCGCGGGGATGAACGCTATGGCGAAGAAAGAGACGGTCGGCTTTGATGCGGAAGCGCAGATCAAGCGCAGCGACTTCGGACTGGGCTATGGCGTGCCGATGGTGGGCGACGATGTGTCACTCCAGATCACAGCCGCTTTCGAGAAATAACGCACCAATTCTGACGGCGTCGAGGACGCCCTGGCAAATAATACTGGACTTTCTTAACCCTCCGCCTCTATGGCGGAGGCATGGCACGGAATCTGCCCCTGCTGCTTCTACGACTTACACGCCCTTAGGCGTGTCTTTTGCGCTGGCCGTCAGGGCCGCGCGCACTGCCTAAGGGCTATCAAAACCTCTCGACAGTCGTATCAGGGCGCGTAAAGAGCGCCGCAAATTGCAGGAATATATCATGACCATGCTCGCAGACCCCTCGGTCAAATATCGCCCGTTCCCGCAGGTTGACCTGCCCGATCGCCAATGGCCCAGCCGCACGATCACCAAGCCGCCGATCTGGCTCTCCACCGATATGCGCGACGGCAACCAGTCGCTGATCGACCCGATGAACGCGGAGAAGAAGCAGCGCTTTTTCGAGCTGCTCTGCAAGATAGGCGTCAAGGAGATCGAAGTGGGCTTCCCTTCGGCCGGCGCGACCGAGTTCGATTTCATCTCCGGCCTCGTGAAAAACGGCCTCATCCCGGACGACGTCACCGTGCAGGTGTTGACGCAGGCGCGCGCTGACCTGATCGGCACCACGTTCGAGTCTCTGCGTGGCGCGAAGGCCGCGATCGTGCATGTGTACAACGCCGTGTCGCCCGCGTGGCGGCGGATCGTCTTCGGCATGGAACGCAGCGAGGTACGGGATATCGCCATCAACGCCGCGAAGCTGCTGCGCGATCATGCTGGCGCCCAGCCCGACACCGACTGGCGCTTTGAATACAGCCCGGAAACCTTTTCCACCGCCGAGCTGGATTTCAGCCTTGAGTGCTGCGAGGCGGTGATGGACATCCTCCAGCCCACGCCCGAAAAACCGCTGATCCTGAACCTGCCCGCCACTGTCGAAGCGGCGAGCCCCAACATCTATGCCGACCAGATCGAGTGGATGTGCCGCAACATCTCGCGCCGGGATTCAGTCATCATCTCGCTCCATCCGCATAACGACCGCGGCACAGGCGTTGCGGCGGCGGAGCTGGGGCTGATGGCAGGCGCGGACCGGATCGAGGGCTGCCTGTTCGGCAATGGCGAGCGCACCGGCAATTGCGACATCGTGACGGTCGGCCTCAACCTCTACACCCAGGGCATCCACCCCGGCCTCGATTTCTCGGATATCGACGAGGTGATCCAGACGGTCGAATATTGCAACCAGCTGCCCGTACACCCGCGCCACCCCTATGCGGGTGAGCTGGTGTTCACCGCCTTTTCCGGCAGCCATCAGGACGCAATCAAGAAGGGCTTTGCCGCGCAGGAAGCGCGCAACGACCAGTTGTGGGATGTGCCCTATCTCCCAATCGACCCGGCAGACCTCGGCCGTAACTATGAGGCGGTGATCCGCGTCAACTCGCAATCCGGCAAGGGCGGCGTCGCCTGGGTACTGCAGCAGGACAAGGGTTTGAAGCTGCCCAAGCGTATGCAGGCGGATTTCAGTCGCGTGGTTCAGGACATGGCCGACCAGACCAGCCGCGAGCTAAACGCCGCCGACATCTGGGACGCGTTCCAGAGCCATTACCGCCTGACTGACGGCCAGCCCGTGCGCCTGATCGACTATCAGGAGACCGGCCCGGCGGGCGACCGCATCTTCGTCGGCAAGGTGGCGATGAACGGCGAAGAGCGCAGCATCTCTGGCCGTGGCAACGGCCTCATTTCGTCCATCCTGGCGGCTTTGCGCGAGGAGCTGGGCGTCGATCTGGAGGTGGTCGACTATAGCGAACACGCCATCGGCGCGGGAACCGATGTCAATGCCGCCGCCTATGTCGAGTGCAAGGCGGCAGATGGCAGAACTATTTTTGGTGTGGGTACAGATGCCGATGTCGCTACGGCATCCGTGCAGGCGGTGCTGTCTGCCGCCAATGCTGTGCTGGTCGCGCGGCAATAAGGGCTTGAGCAGGGCGCACACACGGGCTTAGGTGCACGGATACGACCACAAGGGGGACACGATGCTCACGACCACAAGCCTGCAATCCCGCCTCAGCCTGCCGTTGATAGGCTCGCCGATGTTCATCATCTCCGGGCCGGAGCTGGTTATCGCCCAGTGCAAGGCGGGGATCGTAGGTGCCTTCCCGGCGCTCAATGCGCGGCCACAGAGCCAGCTCGACGAGTGGCTGCACCAGATCACCGAGGAGCTTAGCGCTTGGGACAAGGCGCACCCGGATACGCCCGCCGCGCCCTTTGCCGTGAACCAGATCGTGCATAAATCCAACGCGCGGCTGGAAGACGACATGACCACCTGCGCCAAGTGGAAGGTGCCGGTCGTCATCACGTCGCTGGGCGCGCGGGAAGATGTGAACGCCGGGGTGCAGGGTTGGGGCGGCATCACGCTGCATGATGTCATCAACGACCGCTTTGCACATAAGGCGATTGAGAAAGGCGCGACCGGGCTGATCGCGGTGGCGGCAGGCGCGGGCGGCCACGCCAGCACCTTGTCGCCCTTCGCGCTCATTCAGGAAATCCGCCAATGGTTCGACGGCATGCTGGTGCTTTCGGGGGCGATCGCCAACGGTCGTTCGGTGCTTGCGGCCCGCGCTTGTGGAGCGGACTTCGCCTATGCGGGCAGCGTGTTCATCGCCACAGAGGAATGCCGCGCCTCACCCGCCTACAAGCAGGGCATCGTCGAAGGACGGGCAAACGACATCGTCTATTCCAGCCTGTTCACCGGCGTACATGGCAATTATCTGCGCGGCTCGATCATCGCGGCGGGCATGGACCCGGATAATCTGCCCGAAGGCGACCCCAGCAAGATGGATTTCGGCTCCGGCGGATCATCTGATGCCAAGGCATGGCGTGACATCTGGGGATCGGGCCAGGGTATTGGCGCTGTCGACAAGGTAGTAAGCGTCGCTGAACTGGTCGCGCGGATGAAACGGGAATATGAGGCGGCAAGGGCCACGCTCTGCGGCTGAATAGATATTACACCATTTCGTCACCCTGAACTCGTTTCAGGGTCCATTCTTCCACATGACCATTAGTTCGCCGGGGCGAAATGGATGCTGAAACAAGTTCAGCATGACGTTCAAAATGGGTTCGGAGTGATTAAATCTCTACCTGAGACCCCAGTTCCACCACGCGGTTTGTCGGCAGGCGGAAGAATTCCATCGCGCTTTCAGCGTTGCGCAGCATCCAGGCGAACAGCTTCTCGCGCCAAACCGCCATGCCCGGCCGCGCGGAGGGCAACAGCGTCTGGCGCGCGAGGAAGAAGCTGGTGTCCATCATCTTGAAGCTCTGGCCGCAGCCCTCGACCCGTTTCAGCGCAGCGGGCACGTCTGGCTCCTGCATGAAGCCGTAATGCAGCACGAGGCGGAAGAATCCCCGGCCCAGATCCTCCAGCTGGCAGCGCGTTTCATCCTGCACCACCGGCACGTCGGCGATCTTCACGGTGAGGAGGATCACCCGCTCATGCAGCACCTTGTTGTGCTTGAGGTTATGCAGCAATGCGTGCGGCACGCCATCCGCCGATGAGGTCATGAACACCGCCGTGCCGGGCACGCGCACCGCGCTGTTGGCGGCAGACGCGACGAACACAGGGATTGGCATCGCCGATTCGCGCATCCGCTCGATCATCAGCTTGCGCCCGCGCGACCATGTCGTGAGCAGGGTGAAGACGATGAGACCGATGAGCAGCGGGAACCAGCCGCCATCAGGGATTTTGGTAAGGTTGGCGGCGAGATAGGCGCCATCGACGATATAGAACACCGAGAGCAGGGCCACCGCGCCGCTCCAGTGCCATTTCCACAGGCGGAACAGCACGACGGTCAACAGCACATTGTCGATGAACATCGCGCCCGTGACAGCAATGCCATAGGCCGCGGTGAGGTTGGACGATGTGCGGAACGAGAGGACGAGGATGATCACCATCGTCATCAGGCCCCAGTTGATGAGCGGGATGTAGATTTGCCCGGCTGTCGACGCGCTGGTATGCGCGATGCGCAGGCGCGGCATGAAACCGAGCTGGATCGCCTGCTGCGTGACGGAAAACGCGCCCGATATCACCGCCTGAGAGGCGATGATCGCCGCCAGCGTCGCGATGCCGATCAGCGGCAGCTGAAGGTAGACGGGGGCAAGATTGTAAAACGGGCTTTCGAGCGCGGCATAGCCCTCACGCGTCAGCAGCGCGCCTTGGCCCATATAGTTGAGCATCAAGGCGGGCAGCACAAACACCAGCCAGGACACGCGGATCGGATTGCGCCCAAAATGCCCCATGTCGGCGTAGAGCGCCTCCGCGCCCGTCACCGCCAGCACGACGGAACCGAGCGCGAGGAACGCGGGCAGTGGGTCGGTCGCGAAAAACATCACCGCCCAATAGGGATTGAGCGCCGTGATGATGTGGGGCGTGGCCATGATGCTGATGACGCCAAGCGCCCCGATTGTGACGAAATAAGTCAGCATGATCGGCCCGAACAGCGCGGCAACGCGGCTCGTCCCTCCGCTCTGGATCGCGAACAGCCCGACGAGGATGGTGACGGCGGCTGGCAGGATCAGCGGCGCAAGACTGGGGTTATAGACCGCCAGACCTTCCACGGCAGAAAGCACCGACACCGCAGGCGTAATCATCGAATCGCCATAGAACAAGGCGGTGGCGAACACGCCGAGCAGCACGATGCCCGTTGTCCAGCGCCTGCCCTCGCTGTTGCGATTGATGAGCGCCAGCAGTGCGAGGCTGCCGCCCTCGCCCTTGTTGTCCGCCCGCATGATGATGCTGACATATTTCAGCGTCACCACCATCATCATTGACCAGAACATCAGGCTGATCACGCCGTAAATATGATCCGCATCTAGCGCGAGCGGATGATGCCCAGCGAAGGTTTCGCGGAAGGCGTAGAGCGGGCTGGTGCCAATGTCGCCAAACACGATGCCGATCGCGCCCACGGCCAGCTTCACTATGCCGTCATTGCCATGAGAATGGGATGGGGGGGATGCGGGCGCGGGTTGCTCGCTCGCCGTGCTGCTGTCTTCAGCCATATGCAAATGCCTTTGCAGGTCTCCGGGCGACCGATCGCGGGGCGTTAGCACAGCGTATAGTGCGGTGCAATAAACGGAATGCTAACGCCATCGCTATTGCCTGCCTTGTCCGGCAAGCAGCCGATCGAGCTGGGCGATATTTGCGGAGAGCATCGCATAGAGCGGCGTTTGCGGCGGCACGCGCGCCTGTAAGCCGGCCCATAGCGCCCGCGCGGCGTCATATTCGCCCGCCTGCGCCCGCGCGAGGCCATAAAAATAGGGTGCGGCGGAGGATTTGGGCGCGAGGCGCTGCGCCTCAGCATAGCTGAACCGCGCGGCGGGGGAGAGCGCGCCATCCGCCTTGTAGATCAGCATGTTGCCGAGCGCGACCCAGAGGTTGGCGTTGTCCGGCTCTGCCTTTACCCCGGCGACCAACGCATTGGTGGCGTCGGTGTAATCGCCCTGCCGCGCCAGACCGTCAGACATGGTGATCCATGGCGCGGCCTTGTTGTCCGTGCCGGAAAAGGCATTGCGCAGCTTGGCCAGATCCTCGTCATAGCGCGCGGTGTTTTGCGCTGCCGTGCGTGGGTCTCCCTTAAGCGAGGGGCTGCCCTGCCACGCATAGCCCGCTGCGCCGAGCAGCAGCGCCGAACCGACCAGCTCCCACACCATGCGCGGCATGCGGGCGAGGATGAGGCCGGTTGCGACCAGCGCCGCCAACAATGCAAAGATTGCCCAGCCCATCACGCGTTCCTCCGTTTGCGCCGGATGCGCCCTATCACCAGAGCCCCGCCGCCCGCCAGCAGCGCGATCGGCGCGGCCCAGAGCGGCCAGGTGATCGGGTCCGCCGTCGGCTGATAGCTGATCCATGCGCCATAACGCTCGATCAGCCAGGCGCGAATCTGCTCCGGCTCCTCGCCCGCCGCGATGCGCGCGCGAATTTCCGAGCGCAGGTCCGCCGCCATGCTGGCGTCGCTGTCTGCAATAGACTGGCTCTGGCAGGTGACGCAGCGGATGGTGAGCATCAACTCATGCGCCTTGCGCTCCTGCACCGGGTCAGCAAGTTGCTGGTTGGCATAGGGGGCGGGCGGCAGCGCGGTTTGCGCCGTCAGCGGAGCGGCAACGGCCAAGGCTAGCAGGAAAAGCGGCGCGCGCATCATTGCGCCTCTTTCCAGATAGCGAGAATGGTCTCTACATCATCGGCGCGGATATCGCCGATATGCTGATGCAAGATGCGTCCATCGCCACCGATGACGAAGGTTTCGGGCACGCCGGAGCTTCCCAGCGCCAGCTGCACCGAGGAGCGCGCATCCAGCCCGATATGCTCGAACGGATTGCCATGGCGGGCGAGAAAGCGGTCCACATCCGCGCGCGCGTCGCGAATGGCGATGCCGTCAATCGGCACGCCCGCCTGTTTCAAGGCCATGAGCTGAGGCGCTTCGGCGGCGCAGGGCACGCACCAGCTCGCGAAGATATTGAGCAGGCGCGGCTTGCCGGTAGCAAACTGGCGGCTGTCGAGCGCCGGGCGATCCGACGCGGCAGCAGGCAGGGAGAAGGTGGGCAGCGGCTTGCCAACCATGCGCGAGGGGATCACATGCTCCTCAGGCCACAGCAGCCGCCCGGCGAACAGCAGTGCCAGCGCCATGAAGAACCCAAGCGGCGCCCAGGTCAGCCAGCGGCCCTTCATGCCGATTGCTCCGCGCGGTGGCGGCGCAGTCTCATCATCCAGCCGCGGCGCTCACGCCCGATCAGCGTCAGCGTGCCTCCCGCCGCGATCATCAAACCGCCGAACCAGATGAAAGTGACGAACGGCTTCCACCAGATGCGCATCTGCCAGCGCCCATCGTCCAGCGCCTCGCCCAGCACGACATAGAGTTGCCCGTCCCAGCGCGTGAGGATCGCCGACTCGCTGGTGGTGGTGGGCGGGCTGGAGAAAAAGCGGCTCTGCGGATGGAGCATGATGTCCTCCCCGCCCCGGCTCGCGGCCATATCGGCCTGCATCGCCACCCAGTTCGGCCCGGCAAGCGGGAGCGCGCGGTCAAAGCGGATGCGCCAGCCCGCCGCCTCCACGCTCTCACCCGGCTTCATCGCAACCAGTCTCTCGGTGGTGAAGGCGCTCTCCGCCGCCATCCCACCCAAAGACACCGCGCAGCCGAGATGCGCCAGCACCATGCCATAGGTGAACAATGGCGTGCGCCTGAGGTTGCGCTTGGTGAGCGGGATCAGGCTCGCGAGCGCAACGCCCGCCGCCACAACGAGGCCAAGGAACGGCAGCACCCCGATCTTGCCCCATGCCGCCACGCCGAGCGCCGCGCCCAAGCCGATCATCAGGCCTGCGGGCCACAGCAGCCTTCCCGCCACCACGCCCGGCTCATCGCGCCGCCAGCGCACCAGCGGCCCCACCGCCATCGCGAGCATGAGCACAAGCGCGATCGGCCCCGCCACCGCGTTGAAATAGGGCGGGCCGACCGAGATCTTGTGCCCAAAGGCCTCAGCCATCAGCGGATAGAGCGTGCCGACCAGCACCACGCCGAGGATAACCGTGAGCAACAGGTTGTTGACGACGAGCAGCGCCTCGCGGCTGACGCCCTCAAACTGTCGGCCCTCACGCACCGTGCCGACGCGCAAGCCAAACAGCGCCAGCGCCCCGCCGATGTAGAGCAGCAGCAACACGAGGATGAAGCTGCCCCGCTCCGGGTCCACCGCGAAGGCATGAACGCTGGTAAGGATACCCGAACGCACGAGGAAGGTGCCGACCATCGACATCGAGAAGGCGACGACGGCGAGCATCACTGTCCATGCGCGCAAGGCGTCACGCGTCGCCAGCACCGTCACGCAATGGAGCAGCGCGGTGGCGGCGAGCCATGGCATCAGCGAGGCGTTCTCCACCGGGTCCCAAAACCACCAGCCGCCCCAGCCCAGCTCATAATAAGCCCAATAGCTGCCCGCCGTGATGCCGATGGTGAGGAGCACCCATGCGCCGAGTACCCAAGGGCGCATCGCGCGGGCGAAGGCGGCGTCCACCCGCGCCGTCAGCAACGCACCAACCGCGAAGGAGAAGGCTACGGAGAGGCCGACATATCCGAAATAGAGCGTCGGCGGATGAAAGGCGAGACCGGGGTCCTGCAACAGCGGATTTAAGCCCTGCCCGTCTGGCGCGGCGGGGTTAAGCCGCGCAAACGGGTTGGAAGAGAACAGCAGAAACGCATAAAAACCGAGCGAGATTGCCGCCTGCGCGCCCAAGGTCGCCATATGCGTCTCGCGCTTCAGGCCGCGTTCCAGCAGCGCGACGAGCGCGCCCGCCAGCCCCATCACCGTCACCCACAGCAGCATCGAGCCTTCATGATTGCCCCACGCCCCGGCGAACTTATAGAGCCACGGCTTGGCGCTGTGGCTGTTCATCGCGACGAGCAGCACGGACATGTCAGACCGCAGAAACAGCGCGATCAGCGCGCCAAAAGAAAGCGCGCCAAGCAGACCCTGCGCCACCGCGACCGGGCGCACACCGCTGAGCAGCTCTGCCCGGCCCTTGCCCAGCCCCAGCGCGGCCAGCACCAGTTGCAACAGCGCCAGTCCCGCCGCCAGCCACAGCGCCGCAAGGCCGAGTTCGGCGATCACCGCGCTTTCTCTTTTATGAAACCGTCATGCTGAACTCGTTTCAGCATCCATCGCGCCTCAGGCAGCCATACTCCAAGAATAGACATGGACCCTGAAACAAGTTCAGGGTGACGATAGGGGATGATCGTGCCACCGATCATGGCTGGTTGGCCCCTGTCACCTTGTGGGTGGTGGGGTCATAGCTCATCCCCTCCATCTCGCGCGGCATATAGCGTTCGTCATGCTTGGCGAGCAGATTGTCGGCGATGAAGGTGCCCTGCGCATCAAACTTGCCTTCTGCCACCACGCCGGAGCCTTCGCGGAACAGATCGGGCGCAATGCCGGTGAAGCGCACCGGAACGCTGGCCTTGCCGTCTGACACGGTGAAGGTTTTCGTCACGCCATCGGGCGCATGGGCTAGGCTGCCCGCCACCACCATGCCGCCCAGCCTCACCGCCTTTCCGGGAGTGAACCCTTTGAACTTCACGTCGGCGGGCACATAGAAATAGGCGGCCTCATCCTTCAGTGCGGACGCCGCGAGCAGGCCCGCACCGATAATCGCCACCAGCGCGATGAGCGCCAGGACCAGCCTCTGATGTTTGGATTTCAGAGCCATTTCAGCGATCCCGCCGCAGCGCGTCTGCCCGCGCCTCGGCCGCGCGCATCGCGCGCCAGCTCGCCCAGCTCATGCCGATGACGCCCAGCGCCGTGAGCGCATAGGCGGCGATGATAAACGGCCAGTGATTCATGCTCTCACGCCGCCTCCCGCGCCATGCGCGCCAGCCGCGCCTCGACCTTGTTCTGTGCCAATATGCTGCGCATCCGCATCAGCACGATCGCGCCGAACCACAGGGAGAAGCCGATCACCGTAAAGCCCAGCGGCCACAATATCGCGCTGTCTATGGTCGACCCGCGCATGGTGATGCTCGGCCCCTGATGCAGGCTATTCCACCATACCACGCTGCGGTTGATGATCGGCAGGTTGACCGCGCCGACTAGCGCGAAGATCGCCGTCACGCGCGAAACACCGCCATTCTCTCCCATGCCGCCCGCCTGCTCAGCAGAGGCGCGAGCGAGGGCGATATAACCGAAATAGAGGAACAAAAGCACCAGCATGCTCGTCATCCGCCCGTCCCACTCCCACCAGGTGCCCCAGGTCGGCCTGCCCCAGATCGAGCCGGTGGCGAGGCAGATGGCGGTGAACAGCGCGCCCGGCACCGCAATGGCGCGCCCGGCGACTCCGGCGAGCGGGTGCCGCCACACGATCTGCACCAGCGCGGCGATGGCAAGGCCGCTCCACCCGCCCATGCCCAGCCATGCGGCGGGCACATGGATATAGAGGATACGCACCGATTCGCCTTGCAGATAGTCCGCCGGGGTGAGGAACAGGCCGCATCCGCCGCCAATGAGGATAAGCGCAAGGCCGCCCCAGAACAGCCACGGCGTCATCGGCCGGGAGAGGGAAAGAAACTTCGCGGGGTTGGCGAAAGCGTGCATTGCGCGCTTCCTTTAGCGGGGCGGGAACCGGCTGGCTAGGCTCCATGCGCGTCGGTTTGGCTCAGATACCCAAAATGTGACACCCATATGGCAATCAGGGGGGCGACAAAGCGGAACGATACGCCTATATGCCCGCTGTAAGGTCGCCCCTATCACCAGAATCAACGTGCATTGGACCCGACAGGATCATGCTCACAACCCATCCGTTTGACGACGACAAGCTCCGCGAGGAGTGCGGCATTTTTGGCGTATCCGGCGCCACCACCGCTTCGGCCATGGTCGCGCTTGGCCTCCATGCGCTCCAGCACCGGGGGCAGGAGGCCGCCGGGATCACAAGCTGGGACGGGCGCGAGTTCCACACCACGCGGGCGATGGGCCATGTGGCCGGCAATTTCGACAATGACGAGGCGATCAGGGCGCTGCCCGGCGAGGTCGCCTGCGGCCATGTGCGCTATTCCACCACCGGCGAGACCTCGCTGCGCAATGTCCAGCCGCTCTATGCCGAGCTGTCGACCGGCGGCTTCGCGGTGGCGCACAACGGCAACATCTCCAACGCGATGAAGCTGCGGCGCGAGCTGATTCGTCGTGGTTCGATTTTTCAGTCGACCTCCGACACCGAGGTTATCATCCACCTCGTCGCCACCTCCAGCTATCGCACGCTGCTTGATCGGTTCATCGATGCACTGAAGCAGGTCGAGGGCGCCTATTCCCTCATCTGCATGACGGCGGAAGGCATGATCGCCTGCCGCGATCCGCTGGGCATCCGCCCGCTGGTGATGGGCAAGCTCGGAGATGCGGTGATTTTCGCGTCGGAGACGGTGGCGTTCGATGTCGTCGGCGCGGATTATATCCGCCAGGTCGAGCCGGGCGAGCTGATCGTGGTGCCGCATGGCGCCAGCGCGGAGCAGATCCGCAGCCACCGCCCCTTCGGCGAGGTTCACCCCCGCCCGTGCATCTTCGAGCATGTCTATTTCTCCCGCCCCGATTCGATTGTCGATGGCAGCAGCGTCTATTCGGTGCGCAAATCCATCGGCGCGCAACTGGCGCTCGAAAATCCGGTCGAGGCGGATTACGTCATCCCGGTGCCCGATTCGGGCGTGCCCGCCGCCATCGGCTATGCCCAGCAATCGGGCATCCCGTTCGAGCTGGGGATCATCCGCTCGCACTATATCGGTCGCACCTTCATCCAGCCGGGGGATCAGGTGCGCCACCTTGGCGTCAAGCTGAAGCACAACGCCAACCGCGCGCTGATCGACGGCAAGCGCATCGTTTTGATCGATGACAGCATCGTGCGGGGCACGACCAGCTTGAAGATCGTGCAGATGATGCGCGAGGCAGGCGCGAAAGAAGTGCATATGCGCATCGCCAGCCCGCCGACGCGGCATAGCTGCTTCTACGGCGTCGATACGCCGGAGCGCACCAAGCTGCTCGCCCACAAGCTCGACATCGGCGGGATGCGGGATTTCATCCACGCCGACAGTCTCTCCTTCCTCTCGATCGATGGCCTCTACAAGGCGCTGGGCGAGGCGAAGCGTGCCGACATCCGCCCGCAATATTGCGACGCCTGCTTCACCGGCGACTATCCGACCGCACTGACTGATCAGGATGAAGCCGAGGTGCGCGACCAGCTTGAGCTGCTGTCCGAGCGGGTATCCTGAACGCCATGGCGGATGCTAAGGACAAGCCGCTTGGCGGCAAGCTCGCCCTCGTCACCGGCGCGAGTCGAGGCATTGGCGCGGAGACCGCCGTGGCGCTGGGCCAGGCTGGTGCGCATGTGATCCTCGTCGCGCGCACAGCAGAGGGGCTGGAAGAGGTCGAGGCGCGCATCCATGATGCGGGCGGGAGCGCCACCATCGCGCCACTGGACCTGATCGATGGAGAAAGCATCGGCCGGCTGGCGACCGCTATTGCCGGGCGCTGGAAGGCGCTTGATTTGCTGGTGCTCAATGCCGCGCAACTGGGCAGCCTCGCGTCTGTCCCCGCAATCGACACCAAGGAATTCGCGAAGGTCATGACCTTGAATATCAGCGCGAATCAGGCGCTGATCGCCGCGTTCGACGCGCTGTTGCGCGCTTCCGCCGATGCGCGCGTGGTAGCACTCACCAGCAGTGCGGCCCGCAATCCGCGGCCCTATTGGGGCGCCTATGCCGCGACCAAGGCGGCGCTGGAGGCGCTGGTGCTGGCCTATGGCGAGGAAGTGAAGAATATTTCCGCCATCCGCACCCACATCGTCGATCCCGGCGCAACGCGCACCGCGATGCGCGCCAAGGCCTTCCCCGGCGAAGACCCGCAGACGGTGAAAGCGCCGGAAGTCGTGGCGAAGGACATCCTCGCCCTCGTCATGCGCAACGCACCTAACGGTGAACGGATTCGGGTCGAAGCTTAAAAGCGATAGCCGAAGCCCAGACCGCCGACCCATTGATTGCCGCTTTCGAGATTGCGCAGAACCGAAGTGTCGGTGCGGCGGCCATAGCCGGTCATGCCGATTAGGGTCCATCCATCGAACAGAGCGCCCGATAGCGGGGCGGTTGTCACCAGTCCGGCGCTGAGCCGGGCAAAACCTGCCTGACTGCCGCCTACAGTCGCGTAAGTATCAAAACCCTCGCGCTCAAGCGCGCGAACGTCGATATCAAGATAATAGGCGCCATCGCGTTTCACCATTCCCTCTATGGGAAGAGCAGCGTACTCGTTCGAGGCACGTTGTGGCTGGCGCACGGCCTGGGATATGGGGGCCGCGCTTGCCTCTGGCCCGTTCGGTGCCGATCGCGCCAATGCGGGGGAGGAGGGGACGCCTGCCAGTGCCAGCACTGCCAGCCCGGCGATCAAGGGTGCATTTCCACGCATGATATGCCAATGCTGCGCGCATATCGTTAAAATTCCGGTCTTTGTCCGAGGTTAACGGCTGGCAAGGCTTGTTCCCGGTTGGCGCTCCACCGTCACATGCACGAAGTGCGGCAGGGCATGGATGGCGTGGCGGATCGCCTGCGCATCGCCCGCCTCCCCCACAAGGCTGACGATGGCGGCGTGTGCATGCGGCCCCAAACGCCAGACATGCAGGTCCGCTATCCCACCGCCTGCTTCCGTCACGATCCGCTCGATTGCGGCGGCATGTTCCGGCTCGGCGGTGTCCAGCAATATGGCGGCCGCATCGCGCATCAGCCCCCATGCCCAGCGCAAAATGATCAGCGCGCCGGCAATGCCGATCAGCGGATCGAGCCACAGCCATCCGAGATAGCGCCCACCCAGCAAGGCTGCGATCGCCGCAACCGAGGTCAGCGCATCGGCGAGCACATGGAGATAGGCGGCACGCAAATTGGTATCGGCGTGGGCATGATGATGGTCGTGGGCATGATTATGGCTGTGGTCATGGCGATCCATCAGCATCCATGCGCTGATGAGGTTCACCGCCAGCCCGATGGCCGCCACCAGCAACGCCTCGTCAAAATCAATTCTTCGCAGATGAAAAAGCCGCGCCGTCGATTCCGCCGCAATCCCCAGCGCCGCCACCGCCAGCAATATCGCGGAGGCGAACCCCGCCAGATCTCCCACCTTGCCGGTGCCGAAGGTAAAGCGGGCGTTGCGTGCGTGGCGGCGGGCAAAGCCATAGGCCAGCGCCGCT
This sequence comes from Sphingobium fluviale, assembly GCF_004122115.1. Lineage (GTDB taxonomy): Bacteria > Pseudomonadota > Alphaproteobacteria > Sphingomonadales > Sphingomonadaceae > Sphingobium > Sphingobium fluviale. Next base: position 54,296 of record NZ_SBKP01000012.1, on the reverse strand, counting down.
ATCGCCAGCGCGCCCGCGTGGGTCGCCATGTGAAAGCCATCGGCCAGCAGCGCCATCGAGCCGGTGAGCCATCCCGCCGCAATTTCCACCGCCATCGTCACCATGGTGAGGCCGATAACCCAGTTGGTGCGCCGCGCGTTGCGCTCATGCGTGTGCGGCAGATAGATATGGTCGTAATAATGGGTATGTTCGGGTGGGGCGGTGCTCATGGGCGTTGACTACGCCTCCTGCCGCATTGACGTCAATCTCTCGCGCGGGCTTGTCTCGGCGCGCCGGTATGCGCATAAGGGCGCCATGCAAGCTGTGGTGAGACCGGCCCGCGCATGACAGCGCCCCTGGAACCGCGCCCGCCGGGCAAGCGCGCCATCGTCATCGGCGCGGGGCTGGGCGGGCTGGCGCTGGGCATCCGTCTGCAATCGGCGGGTGTTTCCACCACCATCCTCGAAGCGCGGGAGCGCCCCGGCGGCTGCGCCAGCTGGCAAGCGCGCGAGGGGTTTGTATTCGATGCCGGGCCGGTCACGATCACGGACCCTGACAGTTTCGCCGAGCTGTGGCGCCTTTCGGGGCAGGATATGGCGGCGGATGTCACGCTGGAGCCGGTCGCCCCACTCTGGCGCTTGAGCTGGCCCGATGGTGCGCAGCTGGACCTGAGCGCAGACGACGCGGCGATGCGGCAGGCCATAGCGCAGCTCGACGGCCGGGATCTGGCGGGCGCGCAGCGGCTGCTCGACTATGGCGGCGAGGCCCTCCGCGAGGGGCCGGGGCGGCTGGGGCGCATGGCCTTCCCGGATATGCGGTCGATGCTGAAGGCGCTTCCCCCGCTGGCGCATCATCAGGGCTGGCGCTCCGTATATGGGCTGGTGGCGAGCCAGATCGGCAACGACAGGCTGCGGCAGGCCTTTTCTTTTCATACGCTGCTCGCGGGCGGCAACCCGCTGGAGGTTAGCGCGCTGCACGGGTGGCGGCACCGGTTGGAGCGGGACACCGGCCTGTGGCATCCGCGCGGCGGGTTCAACAAGCTGGTGATGGCGATGGTCGCGCTGTTCGAGCGGATCGGCGGCGTGATCCGGCTGGGCGATCCGGTATCGCGCATAGAGATGAGGGGCGATCAGGCCACCGGCGTCGTCACGCAGGGCGGATGGCGCGGCGACGCCGATCTCGTCGCGAGCAATGCGGACCTGATGCACAGCTATCGTGATCTGCTGGGCCAGCATCCGCGCGGGCCGCGCAAGACGGAGAAGCTGGCGCGCAAGCAGTGGTCGCCCGCGCTCTTTGCGGTGCATTTCGGCATACGCGGTAGCTGGCCCGGCATCCCGCATCGCAGCGTGCTGTTTGGGCCACACTATCAAGAGTGGCTGACTGATGTTTTCCAGCATGGCGTACTGCCCGCTGATCAGATGATCATCCTCAACCATGCCAGCGTGACAGACCCCAGCCTGGCGCCCGAAGGCTGCTCGGTGTTCAGCGCGCTGGTCCCCGTGCCGCACACCGGCAAGCTGCCGATCGACTGGGGTCATATGGCGCCGCTCTATGCCCGGCGGATCTTGGACGAGATCGGGCAGCGGCTTATCCCCGATATTCATACGCGCATCGTCACGCAATTTCACGTCGCGCCCAATGATTTCGCGGCGGATATGCGCGCGCATCTGGGCAGCGCCTTCTCGCTCGCACCCTTGAACAGCCAGAGCCTGAGGCTGCGCCCACAGGCACGCGACGCGGTGGTGCGCAACCTGTATCTGGTCGGGGCGGGCGCGCACCCTGGCGCTGGCATCCCCTGCGTGCTGGGCGGGGCGCGGCTGGCGGCGCAGGCGATGATGGAGGAAAGCCTTTGAGGAAACTGACGAGTCTGGCGGTCTATTGCGGCTCATCAACGGGCAATAGCCCGGAGTTTCTGGAATGCGCGCGTGATGTGGGCGCGCAGCTGGCGCGCTGGGGTGTCGCGATCGTCTATGGTGGCGGAAATGTCGGGATGATGGGCGCGCTGGCCGATGGCGCGCTGGGCGCTGGGGGCGAGGTGACGGGCGTGATCCCTGAAGCGCTGGTCCATGCAGAGCTAGCGCATCAGGGCTTGAGTGCGCTGCATATCGTGCCCGATATGCACAGCCGCAAGGCGCTGTTCACCACGCTGGCGGACGGGTTTCTCACGCTGCCCGGCGGGGTGGGCACGATGGACGAACTATGGGAGGCGGTGAGTTGGGCGCAGCTCGGCTATCATGACAAGCCGGTCGGCCTGCTCAATATGGGCGGCTTTTATGATGCGCTGATCGCCTTTTACGGTCAGATGGCGACTAGCGGCTTCATCCGCCCGGCTCATACAGGCATCATCATCGCGCGGGACAGCCTGCCCACGCTGCTCGATGCGATGGAACGTTATGAGCCGCACGAGCCGCTGGTGGGGATTAGCCCCGCAAAACCCCGCCCAGCTTCTCCGCCGCCTTCACCACCGCAGCGCTGATCCCGGCAAGCTCTTCCTCGGTGAAGCTTTTCTCACCGGGTTGCAGCGTGATCTCCACCGCCAGCGATTTCATCCCCGGCTCCACGCCCGCGCCGGTGAACAGATCGAATAACCGCGCATCGACGATGCTCTTCTTGTCGGCGCCTTTCACGGCGCGCACCAGTGCATCGGCCTCCAGCGCTTCGGGCACAAGGAACGCGAAGTCGCGCGTTATCGCCTGCAATGCGGGCGGCGCATAGGGCGCGCGCATGAACCCGGTCCTGCGTTTCGCCGGTATCGCATCGAGGAAAAGCTGCGCCACAACCACCGTGCCGCCAAGGTCAAACGCCTTGGTGAGCGCTGGGTGCAGCACGCCATATTCCGCCAGCACCGTCTTTGGCCCCAGCCGCAAGGTGCCGGACTGGCCGGGATGATAGTTGCCGCCAGCCTCGCCAAACATTTGCAGATTTGCCACCGGCGCGCCCGCAGCGCCGAGCAGCGCCAGCGCCTCGGCCTTCGCATCGAACGCATCGAAGCTGCGCGCCTTGCCTGTTTGCCAGCCGCGCGGGCTTTTCTCGCCCGCCATCACTATGCCCAGCGTCAGCTTCTCGATGCTGCTGCCATCCTCCGCGCGGAAATAGCGCCGCCCGATCTCGAACAAACGCACGGATGCCGCACCCCGGTCCATGTTGCGCCGCGCGGCCGAGAGCAGGCCGGGGAGCAGCGAGGGGCGCATGACCTTTAGGTCTTCGCTGATCGGGTTGGCGAGCGTCCAGTCGCCCCCGCCCACAGACGCCGCCTCCTTCTCGGAAATGAAGCTCCAGTTGATCGCCTCGCTCAGCCCCCGCGCGGCGGCGGCGCGGCGGGCGCGGCGCTCGGTCAGTTGGTCGGGCGTTGCCGTGGGCTTCGCCACGCCGGGCGCGCGCGGCAGTGGCGTAGAGGGCACATTGCCAAGGCCGTGGATGCGCACCACCTCCTCGACGATATCCGCCGCGCCATCGATATCGCGCCGCCAGGTTGGCACGGCGATCGCCCAGTCCGCACTTACCTCAAAGCCCAGCTTTTCAAGGATTGCATGTTGCGCATCCGCCGCGAGGTCAACGCCCGCAATCTTCAGGGTTTGCGCCGGATCATAGGAAAAGTTGCGCCGCGCAACCGGCGGTTCGCCCGCGCGCACCACTTCGCTGGCGCTGCCGCCGCAGGTCTGCAGGATCAGGTCCGTCAACAGATTGAGCGCATCATCGAGAAACGCCGGGTCCACACCCCGCTCGAAGCGGGTGCGCGCATCAGACGTGAGCTGCAACGCCTGCCCCGTGCGGGCGATGTGTTCCGGCGTGAAATAGGCGATTTCGAGCAGCACGTCGGTCGTGCCATCCGCGCAGCCCGAATGTTCGCCGCCCATGATCCCGGCGATGTCATGCACGCCTGCGTCATCGGCAATCACCGTCATATCCGGGGTGAGGGCATAGTCCTTGCCGTTGAGCGCGGTCATGCGCTCGCCTTCAAGGGCGCGGCGCGCGACGACCGGGCCGGAAAGCTTCGCCAGATCATAGGCGTGCGCCGGCCGCCCGCAGGCGAACATCAGATAGTTGGTGCAATCGACGAGCGCGGAGATCGGCCGCTGGCCGATCGCCTTGAGGCGCGCCTGCATCCATTCGGGTGACGGGCCGTTTTTCACGCCCCGGATCACGCGGCCATAAAAAGCCGGGCAGCCCGCCGGATCGTCGGTGCGAATCTCGACCGGGCAGGGATAGTCGCCCGCGATGGCAGGCACATCGACCGGCTTGAAAACCCCAAGGCCCGCCGCCGCCAGATCCCGCGCGATGCCCATCACGCCCATGCAATCCTGACGGTTGGGCGTCACCGAAATGTCGATCACCGGGTCGTCGAGCTTGGCATAGTCCGCAAACGCCGCGCCGACGGGCGCGTCAGCGGGCAGCTCTATGATGCCATCATGGTCATCGCCCAGCTCCAGCTCGCGTGTGGAGCACATCATGCCGTTCGACTCGACGCCGCGAATCGCCGCCTTACGCAGCACCATGCCATTCGCGGGCACCACCGCGCCCTCGACGCCGAACACGCCGACGAGGCCCGCCCGCGCATTGGGCGCGCCGCACACGACCTGCAGCGGGTTTCCGTCGCCCTGATCGACGGTCAGCACCTGAAGCTTGTCGGCCTGCGGGTGCGGCGCGGCGGTGAGCACTTTCGCGACCTTGAAGCCGCTGAGCTTCTCCGCCGGGTTCTCGACACCCTCTACCTCAAGGCCAATGGCATTGAGCGTCTTGAGGATCGTATCGAGATCGGCCTGTGTATCGAGATAATATGTGAGCCAGGAGAGGGAGAATTTCATGCGTGTATCTCCCTCGCGAGTAACCCGTGCTCCTGCGCAAGCAGGAGCCCAGAGCCCCAAGCGCCGCACTCCGAATCCTGGGTTCCTGCCTCCGCAGGAACACAGAAAGGCACCCGAAAAGCTGTCATGCGCCTACTCCCCCCGAAAGCGTGGGCACATCCAAGGCACTGAACCCATAATGCCTCAGCCACCTCAAATCGCCGTCAAAAAAGGCGCGCAGGTCGTTCATGCCATATTTCAGCATTGCGAGCCGATCGACCCCGGTGCCGAAGGCAAAGCCCTGCCACTCGTCCGGGTCCAGCCCGCAATTCTCGATGACTTTGCGGTGAACCATGCCACTGCCGAGTACCTCCATCCAGCCGCCGCCGGGCGCGTCGCCGCTGCCGCCGATCACGCGCTGGCCTTTCTCGATGGTATAGCCCACATCGACCTCCACCGAAGGCTCGGTGAACGGGAAATAGCTGGGGCGTAGCCGCAGCGTGATGTCATCGCGCTCGAAGAAGGCCTTGAGGAATGTCTCCAGCGTCCATTTGAGGTGGCCCAAGTGAATACCCTTGTCGATCACCAGTCCCTCGATCTGGTGGAACATCGGCGTATGTGTCGCATCCGAGTCAGAGCGATAAACCCGCCCCGGCGCGATGATGCGGATCGGCGGCGGGTTTGACGTCATGGTGCGGATCTGGACCGGCGAGGTATGCGTACGCAACAACATGGCGCGGCCTTGCGCGTCCTTGTCCGGGAAATAGAAGGTGTCGTGCATCGCGCGCGCCGGGTGCGTCTCCGGGATGTTGAGCGCGGTGAAATTCTGCCAGTCGTCCTCTATCTCCGGCCCGGTGGCGACGGCAAAGCCCAGGTCCGCGAAGATTTCCGCCAGCTCGTCCATCACCTGAGAGACGGGATGCACGCTGCCCTGCGGCGCGGTCTCTGCGGGGAGCGTCATGTCCAGCCGCTCGGACGCTAGGCGGGCGTTCAGCTCCTCTGCCTCCAGCGCGGCCTTGCGCGCTGCGATGGCTGCGGTCACACTCTCGCGCAAATCCTGGATCGGCGGGCCTTTTTCGAGCCGCTCTTCGGGAGACATGCCGCCCAAAGTCTTCAACAGTGCCGTCACCACGCCAGACTTGCCCAGCGCGCCGACGCGCAATTCCTCGACCTGCGCCAGCGTGTCGGCCCGTTCGATTTCGGCCAGCAGGCCTGCTTGCAATGCTTTTACTTCAGTCATGGCGCGCGGGTAGCGGATTTTGCCCGCGACGAAAAGAAGCCTTTGCATTATGATGCTGAGACCGTGGGGGACGAGCAATGCGTTTTATTGTCGCGTGTCTGATCATGAGCACCGCCGCACCGGCGATGGCGGGGCCGAAATTTCTTGACGAGATGAAAGCAGCCGCGCAGGCGGGCCTCAACCCGAAGGTGCGCGGCAGGGTGCAGCTCTCGGACGGTAAGGTGTTGACCTGCTTCGTGAATGTCCGTGCGGGGTATATCGGACCGCCCGATATGCAAAGCCCGGCCTATAATGTCCGCGATCCACGTACCGGCCGAATCGTCGTGCGCACGGGCGCGATTCCCACGGTAGTGTGGCTGCCGCCCGCGACGCTGACCCAGAATGATTGCGACGCGTTGGACAAGATGGGCGTGCTGAAGCCCGATGGCGGCTCGCCGCCCGCACCCACCGAGGCGTTACCCGCCGCCGCCAGCGGAAAAATTCGCGACGCCGCCACGCTTTGCAAGATTTCTACTGCTCTTGCTGCCTCGCTGCAGGAAGAAGCCATGCAGTTCGTCCGTATGGACCGCGGGCGGATCGTGATGAGCGAAAAACGCCTGGGCAAGCGGTCCATCGTTGCACTCGACGGCGAGGATTTTGCCCAGCGTGCGACAGAAGCCGCCGCGGGCATTGCCGCGCGGGGACCGGCGTGCGGCAAGGCCTTCTGGGACAATGAAGCGATTCAGGCGGCGTCGAGCGCAATGTCTCGATAAATCCCAGAGTAACATCTGGGCAAAAAAAGCGCCGAAGGATAACCCCCGGCGCTCTATAACCTGCTTCTGCATCTATCAGGCCGGAAGGGCGCTCTTGGCCTGCGCCACGATGCCCTTAAACGCCTCGCCCTCGTGCATCGCGATGTCGGCGAGGACCTTCCGGTCCAGTTCGACTCCTGCGAGCTTGAGGCCGTGCATGAACTGGCCGTAGGTCAGGCCTTCCATGCGCACGGCGGCGTTGATGCGCTGGATCCACAGGGCGCGGAAACTGCGCTTCTTAACCTTGCGATCGCGATAGGCATATTGCCCGGCCTTCTCGACGGCCTGACGGGCGATGCGGATCGTGTTCTTGCGGCGGCCATAATAGCCTTTTGCCTGCTCCAAGATATTCTTGTGCTTGGCGCGGGTGGTGGTGCCCCGTTTGACGCGTGCCATCTCTCTCTACTCCTTACTTGAGGCCGTAGGGCGCCCAGAGGCGGACGTGAGCCACGTCGGCATCGGCGAGCACGGAAGTGCCACGGTTCTGGCGGATATACTTGGCATTGTGGCTGATGAGGCGGTGCCGCTTGCCAGCGACGCCATGCTTCACCTTGCCGGTCGCGGTGAATTTGAAGCGCTTCTTCACACCGCTCTTGGTCTTGAGCTTGGGCATTTTCGTCTCCTTCGTTGAGGCCATAAGCCTTTGACGTTTGCGGACAAACAAGGCAGCCCTATCAGCCTGCTCGTCCCATCAAGAATCATCCAGCACGCTGGACGAAGGCGCGCCTATAGGGGCCAAGCCCCGCTTTGGCAAGCGTTCAGTGGTGGTGATGGTGCCCCTCGTGCAGCGCCTCCAGCACATCATCGAGCCGCGCGGGGTCGCCCAGTGCGATGACCTTGCCGTCGCTGGTGTCGGTCAAGGGATCGCCCTGCCAGTCGCACATGCGCCCACCCGCGCCCTCCACCACAGGCACCAGCGCCGCGATGTCATGCAGCTTCAGCCCGGCCTCGACCACGATGTCGATATGGCCGCTCGCCACCAGCCCATAATTATAGCAGTCCCCGCCCCACACCGTGTCGCGGCAATCGCGCGCGAGATGGGCGAAGGCTTCGCCGGTGGGATGCGGGAAATATTGCGGCCCGGTGGAAGCAAGAATTGCCTGCGACAGTTCGCGGCAGGCGCGGGTCTTTACCACATGGCCGTTATGCGTGGTCGCCTGGCCCGCCGCGCCTGCCCAGCGTTCCTTGGCGATCGGTTGGTCGATGATGCCAAGCACCGGCCAGCCGCCGGTAGTAAGCGCGATCAGCGAACCGAAGATCGGCCGCCCGGCAATGAAGCTCTTGGTGCCGTCGATCGGATCGAGGATCCACACCCGCTCCGCCTCCTCGCGCACCGCGCCATATTCCTCACCTATGATGCCGTCAGCGGGCCGCTCGCGCTCCAGAATCGCGCGTATGGCGGCCTCGGCGGCACGGTCTGCCTCGGTCACAGGCGAAGTGTCGGCCTTATAATCCGTATCGAAACGCGCGCGGAAAAAGGGGCGAATGGCGGCGCCCGCCGCATCGGCGAGGGCATGGGCGAGGGCAAGATCGTCGGACAGGCTCATGGACGCCTTCTCTTGTTTCAGCTAGCTTATGGCAAGAGCAAACGTGCGGAGCGTACTATGACGAATATTCCCCCGGGTTACAGCTCCGTCTTCCCCTATTTTTTCGCGAGCAATGCAGAAGATTTCTGTGCTTTCCTCGTCACTGGGCTGGGTGGCGAAGAAATCGGCCGCACGATGGCCGGGAGCCGCATCGCCAATGCGCGGGTGCGCCTGGGCACCACCACGGTCATGGTCAGCGAGGCGACTAACGACTGGCCCGCCATGCCTGCATCCTACTATATCTATGTTGCCGATGCCGACACGGCGCAACAGCGCGCCCTTGCCGCAGGTGCGACCGAGATCATGCCGGTGGCGGATCAACCGTATGGCGATCGGCAGGGCGGCGTGCGCGATGCGTGGGGCAATCTGTGGTGGATTTCGCAGCACTTAGGCGAAGGTTACGACTGACGGGTTAAACCCCGCGCCGCCTGCGCCGTTCTTATGCGTGGACGGAGACTGGCAACACCATGCTCGGATGGCTCATCTGTATCGGAAGCTTCCTCGGCGCCCTCGCCGCGCAGATGGATTTGCCGCGCCATCTGGGCGAGACGATCTCGACCGGGCTATTCGTGGCGAGCTTCTTTTCCTGTCCGGCCCTGTGGCGGCTATATCCGCTTTCTGACTTCCTCAACGGCAAACAACGCGCGGCGGCCTGCATCGCGCTGATGCTGGCTCTGCCGCTGGTACTGGTCGGGCCGGCGTGATTTGATCCGAAACAAGCAGCTGCGCTGCGTTTCGGATGTACGGCACCAGCCCTCTCCCCCGCCCAACCTCCCGACACGGTAAAATATCGGGAGGTTGGGCGGGGGAGAGGGCTGGTGCCGACTATCCGCGTGAGCGGATCAATCAAACAGACTGGACACCGAGCTTTCGTCGGAAATGCGCTTGATCGCCTCGCCCAGCAGCGGCGCAATCGGCATCTGGCGCACCTTCTTGGAGGATTGCACCACCTCATTGCCGAGGATCGAGTCGGTAATCACCAGCTCCAGCAGTTGCGACGCCTCGACCCGCGCCACCGCGCCGCCAGACAGCACACCGTGGCTGACATAGGCGACCACATCCTCGGCACCCGCGGCCTTGAGCGCCGCCGCCGCGTTGCACAGCGTGCCCGCCGAATCGACGATATCGTCGATCAGCACACAAAAGCGCCCGGATACATCGCCGATGATGTTCATCACCTCCGATTCGCCCGCGCGCTCGCGCCGTTTATCGACGATGGCGAGGGGGGCGTTGTCCAGCCGCTTGGCGAGCGCGCGCGCGCGCACCACGCCGCCCACGTCCGGCGAGACGACCATGATGTTCTTAGCCCCAAAGCGCGCCTGAATATCGGCAGACATCACCGGCGCGGCGAACAGGTTGTCGGTCGGGATATCGAAGAAGCCCTGGATCTGGCCTGCATGCAGATCTACGCACAGCACGCGGTCCGCCCCGGCCACGGTGATGAGGTTCGCCACCAGCTTGGCCGAGATCGGCGTACGGGGGCCGGGTTTGCGGTCCTGCCGGGCATAGCCGAAATAAGGCACCACGGCGGTGATCCGCTTGGCAGACGCGCGGCGGAGCGCGTCGATGCAGATCAGCAGCTCCATCAGATTGTCGTTGGTCGGGAAGCTGGTCGACTGGATCAGGAACACATCCTCGCCGCGGACATTCTCATGCACCTCGACAAACACTTCCTCGTCGGCAAAGCGGCGCACAGAGGCATTGGTGAGCGGCATTTCAAGATAATCGGCGATGGCCTGCGCGAGTGGCCGATTGCTGTTACCCGTCATCAATTTCATGGAATGCCCCTCGTTACGATCCTGTGACGCTCGACAAGCCAGCCCTTTAGCGGCGCACACGCAAAGGGCAAGGCTTTTGCCGTGAACAAAAATACTCTAGGGCCGGAGCGATGACGGATTCACTGAACATAGCGCTTGTCCAGTCCACACAGTCAGTGGGCGATCTGGTGGGCAATGCAGATGCCATGCTGGAATGGCGCGTTCGCGCAGCGGAGCAGGGCGCGGATATGGTCGTGTTCCCGGAACTCCAGCTCATCGGCTATCCGCCGGAGGATCTGGTGCTGAAACCCGCCCTGGTTGAGCGCGCGGGCGATGAGCTGCTGCGCCTGATGCGGGCGAGCGCGGATGGCGGCCCGGCGATGCTGGTCGGCACTGTGATCGCCAATCAGGGCGCGCTGTTCAACTGCGTGGTGCTGCTTGATGGTGGAGAGATCGCAGCGGTGCGGCAGAAGCGCGAGCTTCCCAATTACGGCACGTTCGATGAAAAGCGCCTGTTCGCGCCGGGGCCGCTGCCGGAGCCTATCGAGTTCCGGGGTGTGAAGATCGGTGTGCCGATATGCGAGGATGTCTGGTATCCGTTCGTCTGCGCACACCTGAAGGCTCAGGGCGCTCAGCTCCTCATCTCGCCCAATGGCAGCCCTTACGAGATCGATAAGGATGAGCGCCGCGTGGCGCAGGTGTGCGCGGCGCGGGTGCAGGAAACGGGCTTGCCCATCGCCTATCTCAACCGCGTTGGCGGGCAGGACGAGCTGGCGTTCGATGGCGCATCGTTCGTCCTCAATGGCGACGGCAGCCTCGCGCATCAGCTGGCCGACTGGCGAGAAGAGATGCGGCTCACGCGCTGGGAGGCGCAAGCAGATGGCCGCTGGGCCTGCGCGCCGGGTGATATCGCCCCGCTCGCGCCCTATCCTGAGGATGTCTATTGCGCGATGATCGTATCCTTGCGCGATTATGTGAACCGCAACCGCTTCACCGGCGTGGTGCTGGGGCTTTCGGGCGGGATCGACAGCGCCTTGAGCGCCGCCGTTGCCGTCGATGCGCTGGGGCCGGACCGGGTGTGGTGCGTGATGATGCCCTCGCCATTTACCAGCCAGGACAGCCTCGATGACGCGGCAAGCTGCGCGGAAATGCTCGGCGTCCGGCTTGACAGTATTTTTATAGCAGACGCTATGAAATCCTTTGACGCGATGCTGGCGGGCGTGTTTGAGGGGCGGGGCAAAGACCTCACCGAGGAGAATATCCAGTCCCGCATCCGTGGCGTCACGCTGATGGCGCTGTCGAACAAGTTCGGACACATGCTGCTCACCACCGGCAACAAGAGCGAAATGTCGGTCGGTTACGCCACCATCTACGGCGACATGGCGGGCGGCTATTCGGTGCTGAAAGACGCGTACAAGACGACGGTGTTCGATCTCTCGCGCTGGAGAAACGCGCACACCCCCGCCATCGGCCTCGGCCCTTCCGGCCCGGTAATGCCGGAGCGCGTCATCACCAAGCCGCCCACGGCGGAACTGCGCGAGAACCAGAAGGACGAAGACAGCCTGCCGCCCTATGAGGTGCTGGACCCCATATTGCATGGGCTGGTGGAGAGCGAGTTGTCCGTCGAACAGGTCGTCGCGCGTGGGTTTGACCGGGAAACGGTCGCGCGGATCGAGCGGCTGCTCTATATCGCGGAGTACAAAAGGCGGCAGGCGCCTCCTGGAGTCAAGCTCGGCAGCCGCAACTTCGGCCGCGACCGCCGCTATCCCATCACCAACGCCTTCCGGACGAGCTAAGGCCGCCATGACCGTCATCACCCGTTTCGCGCCCTCGCCCACCGGGCATCTGCATGTCGGCAATCTGCGCACGGCAATCCACAACTGGATGTGGGCGCGTCGTCATAATGGCCGCTTCCTGCTGCGGCTCGACGATACCGACATCGAGCGGTCCCGTCCCGAATATGCCGATGGCATCCGGGCCGATCTTGCCTGGCTCGGCCTCACGCCGGACGACGAGGTGAAGCAGTCAGACCGTTTCGCCCTGTATGAAGCGCGCTTTTCAGAGCTGCGCGCGGCAGGAAGGGTCTATCCTTGTTACGAAACCGCGCAAGAGCTGGACCTCAAACGCAAGGTGCAACTGGGGCGCGGCCTGCCCCCGGTTTATGACCGCGCTGCGCTCAATCTCACGCCCGATCAGATCGCGGCCTATGAAGCAGAAGGACGCACGCCCCACTGGCGCTTCCGCTTGGATCATGACGCGCCGATCGCGTGGGAAGACATGGTGCGCGGGTCACAGCATTTTGACCCGAAGCTACTGTCCGATCCCGTCATCCGCCGCGCGGACGGCAGCTGGCTCTATATGCTGCCCTCGGTGATCGACGATGTCGATATGGGCATCACCCATGTCGTGCGCGGTGAGGACCATGTTACCAACACCGCCGCGCAGATTCAGATGTTCGCCGCGCTGGGTGCAACGCCCCCCGCCTTCGCGCATGAGGCGCTGCTGGTGGGGAGCGAGGGCAAGCTCTCCAAGCGGCTCGGCTCGCTGGGCGTGGGCACATTTCGCGAGCAGGGGCTGGAGCGACAAGCGCTGATCGCGCTGCTGGCGCGTATCGGCACCTCGGACCCGGTCATCCCGGTGGCGGACCCCGCGCCGCTGATCGCCGCGTTCGACTTCGCCCATTTCGGCCGCGCACCCGCCCGGTTTGATGAGGGCGAGCTGAAGCTGCTCAACCAGAAGATCGTGCATCTGCTGGATTATGATGCGGTCAAGGACCGCCTGCCTGACGGCGTGAGCGAGGCGGGTTGGCTCGCGTTGCGCCCCAATCTCGAAATTGTAGCGGACATTACGAATTGGTGGCGGATCGTCACCGGGCCGATTATTGCCCCCGTGGCGGAGGCGGAGGATGCGCCCTATCTTGCCGCCGCTGCCGATGCGCTCGCCAGCCTGCCGTTTGACGCAGGCGTGTGGCCAGCCCTCACCGAGCGGCTGAAGGCCGAGACCGGGCGCAAGGGCAAGGCGCTGTTCCTGCCCCTGCGCCGCGCGCTCACCGGTCTCGATCACGGGCCTGATATGGCCGCTTTGTTGCCGCTCATCGGGCGGGACGAGGCGCTGAAACGCCTTTCCGCCTGAAATATCTACCCCACGCTCAGCAACAGCTGGCCATCGCCCTCGCCGACATGCACGGTCGATCCATCCGGCACCTGGCCGGAGAGGATCAGCTCGGCGAGCGGGTCCTGCAGATATTTCTGTACCGCCCGCTTCAAGGGACGCGCGCCATAGACCGGATCATAGCCTACCCGCCCCAGCCAGCCGCGCGCGCCTTCGCTCAGGTCCAGCGTCACCTTGCGATCCTTCAGCAGCTTCGCCACGCGGCTAACCTGAATATCGACTATCGGCGCCATATGCTCAGCCCCCAGCCGATGGAACAGGATGATCTCATCCAGCCGGTTCAGGAACTCAGGCCGGAAATGCGCGCGCACCACGTCCATCACCTGCGGCTCTACCTTCTCGACATCCTCGCCCTCGCTCAGGTTCGCGATAAACTGGCTGCCGAGATTGGAGGTGAGCACGATGATCGTATTGGTGAAGTCGACCGTGCGGCCCTGCCCGTCGGTCAGGCGCCCGTCGTCGAGTACCTGGAGCAGCACGTTGAACACGTCGCCATGTGCCTTTTCCACCTCGTCGAACAGCACGACCTGATAAGGCCGCCGCCGCACCGCCTCGGTGAGCACGCCGCCCTCCTCATAGCCGACATAGCCGGGAGGCGCGCCGATCAGCCGCGCGACTGAGTGCTTCTCCATGAACTCGCTCATGTCGATGCGCACCATCGCGCTATCATCGTCAAACAAAAAGCCAGCGAGCGCCTTGGTCAACTCGGTCTTGCCCACACCCGTAGGGCCGAGGAACAGGAAGCTGCCCAGCGGGCGGTTGGGGTCTTGCAGGCCTGCGCGACTGCGGCGCACGGCGGTGGAGACGGCCTTGACCGCATCTGCCTGCCCGATCACGCGCCTGCCGATCTCGGCCTCCATGCTGAGCAGCTTTTCCCGCTCGCCCTCCATCATCTTGTCGACGGGAATACCGGTCCAGCGGCTGACGACGCCCGCAATGTCTTCCGCCGTCACCTCCTCGCGCAGCATCGCGCCCGCAGACGCAGCCTGTGCCTCGGCCAGCTGGCGCTCCAGATCGGGGATGCGGCCATATTGCAGCTCGCCCGCTCGTGAGTAATCGCCAGAACGCTGCGCCTGCTCCACCTCCAGCCGCGCGGCGTCCAGTTCCTCCTTGAGGCGTTGTTCTCCGGCGATCTTGTCTTTCTCACCCTGCCAGCGCGCGGTGAGTTCCGCCGATTGCTGCTCGAAATTGGCTAGGTCTTCCTCCAGAGTGGCGAGCCGGTCCTTCGATGCCTGATCGCTCTCCTTCTTCAGCGCCTCGCGCTCGATCTTCATCTGGATGATGCGCCGGTCCAGCGTCTCGATCTCCTCCGGCTTGCTCTCCACCTCCATGCGCAGGCGGCTCGCGGCCTCGTCCATCAGGTCGATCGCCTTGTCCGGCAGGAAACGGTCCGAGATATAGCGATTGGAAAGCGTCGCGGCAGACACCAGCGCGCCGTCGGTGATGCGCACGCCGTGGTGCAGCTCATACTTCTCCTTCAATCCGCGCAGGATCGAGATCGTGTCCTCCACCGTAGGTTCGCCGACGAACACTGGCTGGAACCGGCGCTGCAACGCGGCGTCCTTCTCGACATATTTCTGATATTCATCGAGCGTGGTCGCGCCGATGCAGTGCAACTCACCGCGCGCAAGGGCGGGTTTGAGCAAATTGCCAGCGTCCATCGCGCCTTCGGATTTGCCTGCGCCGATCAGCGTGTGCATCTCGTCGATAAACAGGATGATGTGCCCTTCCGCACCCTTCACCTCATCGAGCACGCCCTTCAGCCGCTCCTCGAACTCGCCGCGATATTTGGCGCCTGCGATCAGGCTGCCCATATCGAGGGCCATCAGCGCGCGGTCCTTCAGCGTATCGGGCACGTCACCATTGGCGATGCGCAGCGCAAGGCCTTCGGCGATCGCGGTCTTGCCCACGCCCGGCTCACCGATCAGGACGGGATTGTTCTTGGTTCGGCGCGCAAGGATCTGGATCGTGCGGCGGATTTCCTCGTCGCGCCCGATCACGGGGTCGAGCTTTCCGTCGCGCGCCGCTTGCGTCAGGTCGCGGGCGAATTTCTTCAAGGCGTCATAGCGGTCTTCGGCGGTGGCGGTGTCCGCCGTGCGCCCGCCGCGTAGCTGGTTGATCGCACCGTTCAAAGCTTCCGCCTTCACACCTGCGGCAGAGAGCGCCTTGCCCGCCGCCGTGGTGGAGGCGAGCACCAGCGCGAGCAGCATGCGCTCTACAGTCACGAAGCTGTCCCCCGCCTTTTGCGCGATCTGCTCGGCGCTATCGAGCACGCGCACCGCGTCATTATCGAGGCCGGGCGAAGCTTGCGCGCCGGAACCCGACACCGCCGGAACCTTGGCCAGCGCCGCGTCCGTCTCCCGCACCGCCACATTGGCGTCGCCGCCAGCAGCCTTGATCAGCCCGGCGGCCATGCCCTCGCTGTCTTCCAGCAGGGCTTTCAACAAATGCTCTGGCGCGATGCGTTGATGGCTCATGCGGATCGCGACCGTCTGCGCGCTCTGCAAAAAGCCTTTCGCCCGGTCCGTGAATTTTTCGAGGTTCATATGCTGTCCTCCAACCTTTCGGGATCAGAGGTAATGTGGCAATTTTGCCACACAAGGACTTGCGTCAAATATTCTGGCGTTTGTCTTGTGCCTAACGCTATAGTTCTGTTATCACACCCGCTCCAGCAATCTGTCCGCCTGTGCGCGGGCCTCGGCTGTGATGTCTGCGCCAGAGAGCATGCGCGCGATTTCCTCGCGTCGGCCCGCCTCATCGAGCGGTTTCACATCGGTACGGGTCACGGTGCCTTCCGAGCTTTTAGCGATCAGCATATGGCTGCCCCCCCGCGCCGCGACCTGCGGGCTATGTGTGACGACAACCACCTGACTTTCATTGCCCCCTTTGGCCTCCGCCAGCCGCGCCAACCGATCACCGATTGCGGATGCCACCGCGCCGCCGACGCCGCGGTCGATCTCGTCAAAGATCATCGTCTGCACAGCCCCCTGCTCTGCCAGCGCGACTTTCAGCGCGAGGATGAAGCGCGACAGCTCTCCGCCGGACGCGATCTTTGTAAGCGGGGCGAAGGGCGCGCCGGGGTTGGTGGAAATGAGGAACTCGACCCGGTCCGCGCCGCCCGCGCCCCACTGGCTTGTCGGCAGCGGCTCGACGCTGGTGCGAAACTTCGCGGCGTCGAGCTTCAGCGGGGCCAGTTCTCCTGCCACTGCCCTATCCAGCCGCGCCGCCGCCTCGGTGCGCCGCTCAGACAAGGTGCGCGCTGTCTCCTCATAAGCCGCGCGCGTCGCTCGCTCGGATGCCTCCAGCGCGGCCAGCCCTTCCTCGCCCGCTTCGATCCGTGCCAGCTTTGCCGCCAGCTCCTCGGCCAGCGCGGCAAGGTCATCCGCCTGAACCTGATGCTTCCGCGCCAGCGCGCGCAGATCGAACAACCGCGCCTCCACCGCCTCCAGCCGCGCCGGATCGGCGTTCAGCGCCTCTGCGGCTTGTGTGAGCACGTCCTCCGCCTCGCTGGCGTCAATCAGCGCGCGGTCGAGAAGGGCAAGCGCCTGTTGGAGCAGCGGATGCTCCGCGCCGATCCGGTCCAGCCGCCGCGCCGCCTGCCGCAGTTGGGCAAGGCCGCCTTCCGAGCCGCCGAACAGCGTTTCTATTGCGGACAGATCATCGAGCAGGCGCGCGCCCTTTTGCATCATCGCGCGCTCTTCGGCGAGCTGCGCCTCCTCGCCCGGTTGCGGATCGAACGCCTGCAACTCTGCAACGACATGGGTGAGATAGTCCCGGTCTCGCGCGGCATTGGCGATATCGATGCGCGCTGCCTCCAGCGCGTCCGCCGCCGCGCGCCATGCGGCATAGGCCTGCGCCACGCCCGCGCTGTCGCACCGGCCAAAGCTGTCCAGCAGGGCGCGGTGCCCGGCGGGATTGAGCAGGCCGCGATCATCATGCTGGCCATGGATCTCGACCAGCATCGCGCCGATTTCCCGCAGCAGCGCAACGGAACAGGGTTGATCGTTAAGGAAGGCGCGGCTGCCGCCATCGGCCTTCAGGGTGCGGCGAATGAGGATCGGCTCTCCCGGCTCCACCTCCAGCCCGCTCTCTTCGGCCAGCGCAGCGATGCGCGCACCCGCGCCGCCCGGCTCAAAGCTGGCGGTGACGCTGGCCTGCGCCTCGCCATTGCGCACCAGCCCGCTGTCCGCGCGCATGCCGAGCGCAAGGCCAAGAGAATCGAGCAGGATGGATTTGCCGGCCCCCGTTTCGCCGGTCAGAACGCCAAGGCCTGGCGCGAACTCAAGATCCAGCGCCTCGATCAGCACCACGTTGCGGATGGAAAGCGCGGTCAGCATCGCCGCGCTAATTCAAACCCCGGCGCCATATTCCCGGATGAGCTTGTAGCTATGCTCATACCATTTGGTGCCTGGATAGTTGGCGCCCAGCACAGCCGCGGCTTTCTTCGCCTCTTCGGGGATACCCAGCGCGAGATAGCTTTCTACCAGACGCTCCAGTGCTTCGGGCGTGTGGGTCGTCGTCTGATAGATGTCGATCACGTTGCGAAAGCGGGTGGTGGCGGCCAGCCACTGGCCACGGCGCTGATAGAAACGGCCGATCTCCATTTCCTTGCCGGCAAGGTGATCGTTTACGAGGTCGAGCTTCAGGCGCGCATCGGCGGCATATTCGGTCTGCGGATAGCGGCGGATCAGCTCGCCCAGTGCATCGCGCGCCTGCTCCGTCACCTTCTGGTCGCGGGTTACGTCGGCGATCTGCTCATAATAGCTGATGCCGATCAGGTAAAAGGCGTAGGACGCGTCCTTGTTGCCGGGGTGAATGGCAAGGAAACGCTGCGCACCCGAAACCGCCTCGGTGAAATCGCGGTTCATATAATAGGAAAAAGCGCTCATCAGCTGCGCGCGGCGCGCCCATGGCGAATAGGGATGCTGGCGCTCCACCTCGTCAAACAACTGCGCGGCCAGCTTATATTGCCCGGAGTCGAGCCGATATTTCGCGCTGTTATAGAGCGTCGAAACATCGCGCGCGACATAATGGGTATCGCCCTTGTTCTTGCCCGTGGAGCAGGCGGAGAGCAGGGTAGCGGCGGCAAGTGCGCCAAGGGCGAGGCCGAAGGGGCGGGGGAGTTTGAACAGCATGGCTCCGCTCATAACGCAGGCCAGAGGGTTCGCCAAGCATATGATTGCATATGGGCCGAATCCCCTACGCAAACTCATAACGGGTCAGAAATCCAGCGCAGCCGGGGGGATCGGATCAGGCGCTCAGGCCTTCTCCAGCGTGCATTGCAGCGGGTGCTGGTTTTGCCGGGCGAAGTCCATCACCTGGTTCACCTTGGTTTCGGCCACTTCATAGCTGAACACGCCACAGATGCCGACCCCGCGCTGATGGACATGCAGCATCACGCGGGTCGCCTCCTCCATGTCCATCTTGAAGAACCGCTGGAGCACATGGACGACAAACTCCATCGGGGTATAATCGTCGTTGAGCATCAATACTTTGTAATGCGATGGCCGTTTGGTGCGTGTGCGCGTGCGGGTCGCAACACTGACGCCGGGGCCAGACGCGCCTCCGTCGTCTTCGCCACGATCGGCGGCCATCGTAATGCTCAGCATCTGCCCGTAGATTCCGCGCTCATCTCTCATCGGGCCAAATATGGCGGGAGAGAGCAATTTCGGCAAGGGGTGGCGAGACTAATCGAGGCTGTAAAATCATATTCAGCCATTATAGCGCGCCAAGTCATGAAAAAAACCCTACCTCCGGGCTGGAGGCAGGGTCTTTTCTTACTGTGCGCCGGAAAGATCAGGCGGCGATCGAACGCACCTTCTCGGTCACGATCGATACGCGGGTGCTGATCGGCTGGGCCACGTCGCCAGCCAGCTTGAGCATCGCTTCGCTGTTCTTGGCGGCTTCCTTGGCGAAAGCATCGAAGCTGCTGGAGAGCAGCTCGCTCTGCAGCTGGAAGAACTCGGCCGGGGTCTTCACCGCCGCGAGGCTCTTCAATGCGGCAGACGCCTTCTCGAAGGTCACGCGGCCATATTCGGCGGCGTCCTGACCCATTGTTTCAACGCCCTTGGTGGCGATCTTGCCGGATTCGACCAGCGCCTCGACATTGCCCTTCGCCAGCGCGCTCAGTTCTTCCATCGCCTTGCTGGACTTTTCCACGCCGGCCTTGGTCTTTTCGCTCATCTCGGCGAAGGCGGCTTCAAAGCGGCCCTTGGCTTCTTCGGCGAACTTTTTGGTGGATTCGAGTACGTCAGTCATGATTTTCGTTCCTTTCTGGTCGGCTCGTTCCTCGGTTTCGGTCAGGGCCTGGCTCACCTCTTCGGTGGCCGCCTCAACCGCTGGAGGGGGTGGAGCCGTAATTTCAATGTGCTCAACTGTTGGTTCTATAACGTGTTCTGTTTCTGTTATTATGTCCTCGGCCGGGGCGAGATCCGCCGCGGTGAGTTCAGGCGTCGGTTCGGGCGCGGGGGCCGGTTCGGCCATCGCGACCGGCTTGGGCGCCGGAGCCTCTGGTGTAACCGCCGCACGTTTCCGGGTGACGGTTCTGGGTGTCTTTGCGGCGACAGTCCCGGTATTGGCCATCTTCGGGCGTCGCGGCGTTTTGGATTTGCCAGTCATCACGAACTCCCTTATGCTGCATTGCAACATAGGAAAATTCGTGACCGCTGTCAAGTGGATTTTGTGCAGCGCAACATAAATGAAACACAGCTAATCGCGCGCGGCGCGTCAGCGGCTTTTCACATAGCGTCCGGGGGCCGGTTCCAGCGCCTTTAATGCCCCTTTTCCAGGGATTCTGGCGCCCTTTGCGGGAACAGTCGCATCGTCCTGAGTCTTGAGCCATTCTACCCAGTCTGGCCACCAGCTTCCTTTGGTTTCGTTCGCGGATGCGATGAATTCGTCCAAAGTGGATGCGGTTTTTGCGCAGGTCCAGTATTGATATTTATTGTCAGCGGGCGGATTCACCACCCCCGCGATATGGCCGGACCCGGCGAGCAGGAAGCGCGCCGGGCCGGAGAAATGCTCCATCAGCTTCCATACGCTCTTCAGTGGCGCGATATGATCTTCCCGGCCTGCCTGTATATAAGCAGGCGTCGTAACCTTTCGCAGGTCTATAGGGACGCCCTCGATGCTGATCGCGCCCGGCGTCGCCAGCTTGTTGTCGCGATACAGATCGGTGAGATACTGCCGGTGCCATTTGGCGGGCAGGTTGGTGGTGTCGCCGTTCCAGTAGAGCAGATCGAACGGCGGATAATCGGCGCCGAGCAGATAATTATTGACGACATAGTTCCAGATGAGGTCACGCCCGCGCAGCAGGTTGAACGTCGCGGCCATATAGCGCCCGTCGAGATAGCCGGGTGCCGCGAGCTGATCGACCAGTTTCAACTGCTCGTCATCGACAAACAGCTTGAGATCGCCCGCGTCCTGAAAATCGACCTGCGCGGTAAAGAAGGTTGCGCTCTTCACCTTGTCCGCCTCGCCCCGCGCCGCAAGCCATGCAAGGGTGGCCGCCAGAGTCGTCCCCGCCACGCAATAGCCGATGGTGTGGACACTCTTTACGTCCAGCAACTCGCGTATCGTGTCGATCGCGTCTACCTGACCGCGCACGATATAATCGGCCCACTCCAGATCTTTCATGCTGGCGTCGGCAGATTTCCAGCTGACGATGAAAACGCTGATGCCCTGATCCACCGCCCATTTGACGAAGCTTTTGTGCGGGGCAAGATCGAGGATGTAGAACCGGTTGATCCACGGCGGGAAGATGACCAGCGGCGTCTCCAGCACCTTCTTGGTCGTCGGCTCATACTGGATAAGCTGATAGAGCGGCGTTTCCTTGATGACCTTGCCCGGCGTGTTGGCGATATTGACGCCCAGCTCGAACTTGCTGCCATCGGTGTGGGTGAGTTGGCCCTTGCTCATGTCTGCCAGCATATGGTGCAGGCCGCGCACGAGATTTTCGCCCCGGCTTTCCAGCGTCTTTTCCAGCACCACCGGGTTGGTGAGCGGGAAATTGCTGGGGGAGAGCGCATCGATCAGCCCCTGTGTCGCGAATTTGAGCTGGTTCTTGTGCTGCGTATCCAGTCCATCGACGCTATCCGACAGGCGCAGCATATAGTCCGACAGCAATAGATAGCTCTGGCGCATGAGGTCGAAGAAGGGGTTGTCGCTCCATTTGGGATCGGCAAAGCGGCGGTCCTTGCGGGCTGCCGGGCTGTTCTCAGGCGGAGCGTTGTTGGAGGGGTCTGCATCGAGAAAACGCTGCCACAGCGCGATGGACTCCTTGGCGAAATCGCTCTGGACCTTCGCCAGCAGCTCCGGCTGAAACATCAGCGGGGCGGAGGTCAATGCGGATTGTGTCGCGGTTTGCGCTGCTTCGAGCGGCTTCTGGCTGGTCATCGCTCCGGCGGCATATTCAAGGAGAAGCTGCTGCGCCTGGCCGATCGAGCGGGTCCAGTGCTGCATGTCATCCAGCGTGGGCAGCGCAGGCAGCGGGCCGGTTTCGCTCTTGACTATCCCATCGCTCACCGCCGCACTCCCGCAATTCATCTAAAATCCTTGGCCGGGTCTGGCGACCGGCGCAATCGCAGTATATAGCTGTGGGCGCACCGTGCAACAATAGGATGTTGCAGTGCAGCAATTAAGGAAAGTCACACCCATGTCCGAGGAATTCTACCGCATCAAGCGCCTGCCCCCCTATGTCATCGCGGAAGTGAACGCGATGCGGGCCGCAGCGCGTGCGGCCGGAGAGGACATTATCGACCTCGGCATGGGCAACCCCGATCTGCCGCCACCGCCGCACGTGATCGAGAAGCTGTGCGAAGTGGCGATGAAGCCCGATGCGCATGGCTATTCCCAGTCCAAGGGCATCCCCGGCCTGCGCAAGGCACAGGCAAATTATTATGCGCGCCGCTTTGGTGTCGATGTCGATCCTGAGACGGAAGTCGTCGTCACCATGGGGTCCAAGGAAGGGCTGGCGAGCCTCGCCACCGCGATCACAGCGCCGGGCGATGTCGTGCTCGCGCCCAACCCCAGCTATCCGATCCACACCTTCGGCTTCATCATCGCCGGGGCGACGATCCGTTCCGTGCCGACCACGCCGGATGAGAATTACTGGCGCTCGCTGGACCGGGCGATGGCCTTCACCGTGCCGCGCCCGTCGATCCTTGTGGTGAACTATCCCTCCAACCCCACGGCGGAGACGGTCGATCTCGCCTTCTACGAGCGGCTGGTGGCGTGGGCGAAGGAGAACAAGGTCTGGGTATTGTCAGACCTTGCCTATTCCGAGCTCTATTTCGATGGCAACCCCACGCCATCGATCCTGCAGGTGCCGGGCGCGAAGGACGTGGCGATTGAATTCACCTCCATGTCCAAGACCTATTCAATGGCGGGTTGGCGCATGGGCTTTGCGGTGGGCAACAAAAAGCTGATCGCGGCGATGACGCGGGTGAAATCTTATCTCGATTATGGGGCCTTCACGCCGATACAGGCGGCGGCCTGCGCGGCGCTGAACGGGCCGCAGGATATCGTGCAGAAGAACCGCGAGTTGTATCACAAGCGGCGCGATGTTTTGGTAGAGAGCTTTGGTCGCGCGGGATGGGATATTCCGCCTGCCAGAGCGAGCATGTTCTGCTGGGCGCCATTGCCGCCCGCCTTGAGGGACATGGGCAGCCTCGAATTCTCGAAGCAGTTGCTCAGCCACGCCAAGGTCGCGGTCGCGCCCGGCGTCGGTTATGGCGAGGACGGCGAAGGCTTTGTGCGCATCGCGATGGTCGAGAATGAGCAACGTCTGCGCCAGGCCGCCCGCAACGTGAGGAAATATCTGCAGAGCATGGGCATCAACGGGCCGGCCACCACGGGTACAGACGGTTGAGCATTGGCGCGACACCGATGATACAGGCTGTGCCCCATGTCTCGCATGTCGTGCAGGCGATCCAGCTCTCGGTCGCGCCGGTGTTTCTGCTCGCGGGTATAGGCGGCCTGCTCAATGTCTGCGCGGCGCGGCTGGCGCGGGTGGTGGACCGCGCTCGTGTGGTGGAAGACCGGCTGACCCGCGCGCACGGGCCGGAGCATGACCGCCTGCTGCATGAAATCCGTACGCTCGACAGGCGGATAGGGGTTTGTAACGCCAGCATCTCGCTGGCGGTGGTGAGCGCCTGCCTCGTGTGTATGGTGGTGACGCTGCTGTTCGCCAACCAGCTCTTTTCCAACCGGCTGGATACCCCGATCGCGCTGATGTTCGTGGGTGCAATGTTGTCTGTCGGCATCGCCTTCGCGCTGTTTATAGTCGAAACGCGGCTCGGCTCGTCCGTGGTGCGGATCAGGGCGGAGATATTGTCCCATCAGGAAGAGGGGCAGGAGTAGTCTTTACTCCTCCCGGCCCTTAAGCTCGTCTCCATGCACATGCGCGACATGGATCACGTTGGTGGAGCCGGGCGTGCCGAAGGGGACGCCGGCCAGCACGATAATCTTGTCGCTCGCATCTGCCATCTTGTGGCGCAACGCCATGCGCCGGGCCTTGCCGATCATTTCCTCAAAGCTGCCGATGTCCTTGGTGCGCACCGCGTGCGCGCCCCAGAGCAGGCCCATGCGCCGCGCCGTCTCCATCTTGGGCGTGAGCGCAAGGATCGGCGTCTGTGACCGTTCGCGCGAGACGCGGCGCACCGTGCTGCCCGATGAGGTGAAGCAGACGATGGCCTTGGCATCGACCGTGCGGGTGATGCTGCCCGCTGCCTCCGCGAGTGCATCTGCCGTGGTGGCGTCAGGCTTGGTTTCGGTGAAGTGCAGCCGAGCGAGGTAGCCGGGGTCGCCCTCCACGCTTTTCGCGATGCTGTCCATCATCGCCACCGCCTCGCGCGGCCAGTCTCCTGCCGCCGTCTCGGCCGAGAGCATGATCGCGTCGGCGCCATCATACACCGCTGTCGCGACGTCGGAGACTTCGGCGCGGGTGGGCGTGGGCGCCTTGATCATCGATTCGAGCATCTGCGTCGCCACCACGACCGGGCGGCCCAATCGGCGAGCGCAAGCGACAATATGCTTTTGCAGCGGCGGCACATCCTGCGGCGGCAGCTCCACACCCAGATCTCCGCGCGCGACCATCACACCATCGGCCAGCTCCAGTATCTCGTCCAGCCGCTGAATGGCGGCGGGCTTCTCGATCTTCGCCATCAGCGCGCCATAGCCGCCCATCAGCCGACGTGCCTCGGCCAGATCCTCCGGCCGCTGCACGAAAGACAGCGCGATCCAGTCTGCCCCCTGCTCCACGGCGAAGGCGAGGTCGCGCCGGTCTTTCTCGGTCATCGCCGCCATCGGCACCACGACATCCGGCACATTGACGCCCTTGCGGTTGGAGAGCGGCCCGCCGATCTCGACGATCGTCTCGACCCGCTCCGGCTCCACGTTTTTCACGCGCAGGACAAGCTTGCCATCGTCAATCAGCAGGCGGGTTTCGGGCTGGAGCGCGGCATAGATTTCCGGGTGAGGCAGGTTGACGCGCTTGGTGTTGCCTGGCGCCTCGTTGCGATCCAGCACGAAGGCCTGGCCGGCTTTCAGCATCACCATATTGTCGACGATGGTGCCGACGCGCAGCTTCGGCCCCTGTAAATCCGCAAGGATTGTGGTGGGGCGGCCAAATTCCTTTTCCAGCGCGCGGATATGGATGATGTTGCGGGCGTGATCCTCGTGCGCGCCGTGACTCATGTTGAGGCGGAAGGCGTCCGCGCCCGCGAGAAACAGCTCGCGAATCATCTCCGCACTGCTGCTGGCCGGACCAAGAGTGGCGAGAATACGAACCTTGCGTGCGCGTGGAGAGAGAGTTTTCAAAATGCTTTCCCGGCTTTGTATGACGATGGCTATATTGCTATTCTATGGCGAACAACGCCGCCCCGCAGGGGTGCTACCAAGAAAGTGTTAACCATGAACGAACCGAAGATCAACGACACGGCGGCTGCGGCGGCTTTCCGCAGGCTGGTCAGCCATTTGCAACACAGAACAGACGCACAGAACGTGGATCTGATGGGGCTGGCGGGCTTCTGCCGCAACTGTCTTGCCGACTGGCTGGCCGAGGCGGACGGCGCGATGAGCAAGGATGCCGCGCGCGAGGCGATCTACGGCATGCCCTATGCCGAGTGGAAAAAGGCCCACCAGGCCGAGGCAACGCCAGAACAGCTCACCCGCATGGAAGAAAGCGTGGCAAAGAACAAAGCGAGTCATTAAGGGTCACGCCGACCCGATTCACCATAAGGAGACCCCATGAGCGAGGGCAACGTAGCCGCAGACCAGCTGCGCCTGTTTATCGAGCGTATCGAGCGGCTGGAAGAAGAGAAAAAGGGCATCGCGGATGACATCAAGGATGTCTATTCCGAGGCCAAGGCCACCGGCTATGATGTGAAGACGATGCGCGCTATCGTGCGCCTGCGCAAACTGGAGAGCCACGTACGGCAGGAGGCAGAGGCGCTGCTGGAGACATATAAATCGGCCTTGGGAATCGAATGATCCGGGGGATCATTCACAAAGCCGATGCGCTCGGTCCGGTATGACTGGCGCCTAAAGACAGGAGACAGATATGGCGAGTTCCCCCTGGGGCGCAACCCCCGCAGGCAGCGGCGGCGAGATGATCGTCACCACCACTCCCACGGTGGAGGGCCGCCCGGCGCAACACTATCTGGGCATCGTCACCGGCGAGGTGATTGTCGGCGCGAATATCTTTCGTGACCTGTTCGCCGGCATCCGGGACATCGTAGGGGGCCGGGCCTCATCCTATGAGAATGTGCTCCAAAGCGCGCGCGAGCAGGCGCTGGGAGAGATGCGGATGCGCGCGGCAGAGCTGGGCGCGAACGCTGTCGTGGGCGTAGACCTCGATTATGAGGTGCTCGGCTCCAACGGCTCTATGCTGATGGTGTCGGCCACCGGCACGGCGGTGCGCGTCTGATGGTTGCGGCTTGCCACTTCGCCCGCTAGTAGGGCGCACCATAGAGACAATCAGGCAAGGGAGCAGGCCGTGGCAGGCCATAGCAAATTCAAGAACATCATGCACCGCAAGGGCGCGCAGGACAAAAAGCGCTCTGCCATGTTTTCCAAGCTCTCGCGCGAGATCACCGTCGCGGCGAAGATGGGCATGCCAGACCCGGACATGAACCCGCGCCTGCGCCTCGCGGTCAACGCCGCCAAGGCGCAGTCCATGCCCAAGGACAATATCCAGCGCGCCATCGACAAGGCGAGCAAAAACGATGGCGAGAATTATGAGGAAGTGCGCTATGAGGGCTATGGCCCGGCGGGCATCGCCATCATCGTCGAGGCGCTGACCGACAATCGCAACCGCACCGCCACCAATGTGCGCACCGCTTTCTCGAAGAATGGCGGCAACCTTGGCGCATCCGGCGCGGTGAGCCACGGGTTCGATCGCATGGGCCTTATCGAATATCCCGCCTCTGTGGGGGACGAGGAAAAGGTGCTGGAAGCCGCGATCGAGGCGGGCGCGGAGGATGTGGAGTCGTCGGAAGACGGCCACAGCATCTGGACCGCGATGGACGCGCTGCACGAGGTCGCGAAGGCGCTGGAAGCCAGCCTTGGCCCGGCGGAGGCCGCCAAGCTCGCGTGGAAGCCGCAGACCTCGGTCGAAGTAGACGAAGGCACCGCCGCCACGCTGATGAAGCTGATAGACACGCTGGAGGATGACGACGACGTCCAGACCGTGTGGGGCAATTACGACATCTCTGACGCGGTGATGGAGAAGCTGGGATAAGTCTGATCCTCGGCCTCGATCCCGGCCTCGGCACCACCGGCTGGGGGCTGATCATGGCCGATGGCAACCGCCTGTCCCACATCGCCAACGGCCAGATCAAGACAGACGCGAAGGCGCCGCTGGCATCCCGCCTGCTCGCGCTCGATGCCGCGCTGACCGACCTCATCCTCGCCTACAAGCCAGACGGCGCGGCGGTGGAGGAGGTGTTCGTCAATGCCAACCCGCAATCGACGCTCAAATTAGGGCAGGCGCGCGGCGTCGTGCTGCTCAATGCCGCGCGGGCGGGAATAGAAGTGGGCGAATATGCCGCGCGGCTGGTGAAAAAGTCCGTTGTCGGCATCGGCAATGCATCCAAGGACCAGGTCCACGCAATGATCCTGCGGCTGCTGCCCGGCACGGCGATCAGCGGGCCGGACGCGGCGGATGCGCTCGCCGTCGCCATCACCCATGCCCATCATTCAGCGAACGCCCGCCGACTCACTTTGTGATGGAAACGAACCGGGAACATCGTTAAGGTCATATGATGATCGCGCATCTCAAAGGGATTTTGGCGTCGACGGGGGCGGATGGCGCGGTGGTGGACGTGAATGGCGTCGGCTATGCCTTTGGCGCTTCGGGCCGCACGCTCTCGGCGCTGGGCGTGGTGGGTGATGCGGTGACGGTGTACACCGAGATGCTGGTGGGCGAGGATTTCATCCGGCTGGTCGGCTTCGCTTCCGCGGAGGAGCGGGACTGGTTTCGCCTGCTCACCGGGGTGCAGGGCGTCGGCGCGCGGGTGGCTTTGGCGATATTGTCGGCGCTGGATGGCGCGGAGCTGCACCGCGCGATTGCGGCGCAGGACAAGGCGATGGTCGCGCGCGCGAACGGCGTGGGGCCGAAGCTTGCCGAGCGGATCGTGCGCGAGCTGAAGGACAAGACCGGCACAATCCTCACCGGCCCGATGGCAATCGGCGGGGCGGGCATGGCGCCGGGCGCGGGCGGCGTAGCGCCTGCGGGCGGCATCGCCGCAGACGCGCTGAGCGCGCTCACCGGCCTTGGCTTCAAGCCCTATGAGGCGAGCGCGGCAGTGGCGGCGGCGGAGGCGGAGCTGGGCGAGGGCGCGACCCTCGACGCGCTGGTGCGGCTGGCGCTGAGGAAGGCGGCGAAGTGATGGAAGACGGAAAGGGCTCTATTCCATCCGAGTTGATCGTAAAGGTCGCAGAATTAGAGTTGTCCTCTTCGCTCGAAGCGCGCAATCGCCTTCTCGATGAAAACAGCGCTGCATTTCGTTGGATTTTTGCTTCATTGTTGACGGTCAATGGCGGTGCCGCCTTGGCGGGGTTTTCTTCAGATAATATTACAAAATGTGGAAAGTTGGTTTCTGGTGTTAGCTTCGTGACGGGAATTTTTTTTGCGCTTTTGCTCGCTTATTTCACAATGAAGTCCTGCGAAAAAGGCGTTAAGCCTACAGGAGAAATCGCAGGATTCTGGGTTGATACTATGTGGAGCGGTGAATTTGACGAGGAACTATTACAGCAGCGAAAAAAGCAATTTGTTTCTGCTACGAGGCATTACAACTTGGCATCTAGCTTTGTCGGATGGATTTCAGCGATTTGTTTCTTAGTCGGAGCAATCGCAATGGGGGTATATTTAAAATGACCTCCTCCCCCCTCCTCTCCGCGTCACGCAAGCCTGAAGACATAGACGCCGCCTTGCGCCCGAAAACCCTCGACGAATTCGTGGGCCAGAAGGCCGCGCGCGAGAATCTGCGCATCTTCATCGAGGCCGCCCGCAATCGCGGCGAGGCGCTCGATCATGTGCTGTTCTTCGGCCCACCCGGCCTCGGCAAGACCACACTGGCGCAGATCGTCGCCAAGGAGATGGGCGTCGGCTTTCGCGCCACCTCCGGCCCGGTGATTGCGAAGGCGGGCGATCTTGCCGCGCTGCTCACCAATCTCGATGAGGGCGATGTGCTGTTCGTGGACGAGATCCACCGCCTCAATCCCGCGGTCGAGGAAATCCTCTACCCCGCGATGGAGGACCGCGCGCTTGATATCATGATCGGCGAGGGCCCGTCCGCGCGCTCGGTGAGGATCGACCTGCCGAAATTCACGCTCGTCGGCGCCACCACGCGGCAAGGCCTGCTGACGACGCCGTTGCGGGACCGCTTCGGCATCCCGGTGCGGCTGCAATTCTATAGTGTCGAGGAGCTGGTGCAGGTGGTGAGCCGCGCGGCGCGGTTGCTGGGCCTTGGCATCACGGCCGATGGCGCGGTCGAAGTGGCGCGGCGCTCGCGCGGCACACCGCGCATCGCCGGGCGGCTGCTGCGCCGCGTGCGCGATTTCGCCGATGTCGCGGGCGTGGCGGAAGTTGACGCGCGCACGGCGGACTCCGCGCTCAACCGGCTGGAGGTGGACGCGCTCGGCCTCGATGCGATGGACAGGCGCTACCTCTTGATGATCGCGGACATTTATAAAGGCGGCCCGGTCGGCGTGGAGACGCTGGCGGCCGGGCTTTCCGAGCCGCGCGACACGATCGAGGAGGTGATCGAGCCGTATCTCATCCAGCTCGGCCTCGTGGCGCGCACGGCGCGTGGGCGCTGCCTCAATGCGGGCGGCTGGAAGCATCTCGGCCTCAATCCGCCGGCCGAAAGCCAAGACGGGCTGTTCGATGGATAGGCTGGGCGCGTATTTCCGGCTTTGACCGTGAGTCGCCCCTCGGTTACACAGGCGCGCATGTCCGCGCCGCAACCCGCCCCCGCAAATCTGTTGCCCGGCTCCGGCGTTTTCGCGGGCGGGGCGCATCATTTTCCGGTGCGCGTCTATTTCGAGGATACGGATGCGGGCGGCATCGTCTATCACGCCAATTACCTGCGCTTCATGGAGCGCGCTCGATCTGACATGCTGCGGCTGCTCGGCATCAGCCAGCGCGGCGCGCTGGATGCGGGCGAGGGCGCTTATGCCGTATCCAGCCTCAGCATAAACTATCGCGCGCCAGCTCGGCTGGACGATGAGCTGCTTGTCATCAGCCGCATGACAGGGGTGGGCGGCGCGACCGTTTCCATCGCCCAGCAAGTGATGCGGGGCGAGACGCTGCTCACAGACGGCGCTGTCACCGTCGCCTTTCTCTCGGCCCAGGGCCGACCCAAACGCCAGCCCAAAGACTGGGTTGCGCGCTTCACCAGCATCACAACAGGGGAACTCAGCCCGCAATGACCATGCCCGCGCTCGCTCTGGCCACAGACGCCGCCACCCTCTCGCCGCTCGCTCTGTTCCTTCAGGCGGATATCGTCGTCAAGGCCGTAATGGTCGGCCTGCTGCTGGCGAGCATCTGGGTCTGGGGCGTCATCATCGCCTTCTGGCTCGGCGCGGGCGGGCTGGCGCGCAAATGCGCCGCTTATGAAAAGGACTTCTGGCGCAGCGAGGACATAGACGGTTTTTACGACAAGCGCGGCAAGGAAGCCGTGCCCAGCGCGCGGGTGTTTGCGGCGGCGGTGAGCGAATGGCGGCGCTCTACCCGCAGCCGCTCGGTCGACCGCGAAGGCACGCGCGACCGCCTCTCCACCGCGATGGCGAGCGCGGTGAGCATGGAGGTCGATGCGCTGGCGGACCGGCTCAACATATTGGCGACGGTGGGCGCGGTGGCGCCGTTCGTCGGGCTGTTCGGCACGGTCTGGGGCATCATGCGCAGCTTCACCGCGATTGCGGCGCAGCAGAACAGCTCGCTCGCCGTCGTCGCGCCGGGTATTGCCGAGGCTTTGTTCGCCACCGCCATCGGCCTGTTCGCCGCCATCCCGGCGGTGATCGCCTACAACCGCTTTTCGCACCGCATCAACCGGCTGGAGGCCAGCCTTAGCCGCTTTGCCGATGGCCTCTACGCCACGCTGAGCCGTGAGCTGGAGCGCGCCTGATGATCGGCGCGCCTCCCTCCGCGCGGCGGGGCAGACGCCGCCCGCCGATGTCGGAGATCAACGTCACGCCGCTGGTCGATGTGATGCTGGTGCTGCTGATCATCTTCATGGTGACGGCGCCGCTGCTGGTGACGGGCGTTGCGGTAAAGCTGCCGCAGAACCGGGCCAAGGCGCTGGAAACGAACGACAAGCCTACCGTCATTTCGCTCAACGCGGCGGGCGAGGCCTATATCAACGATGCGCGCGTGGACGAGGCTGAGCTGGATGATCGCATCGCCGAGATCGCCGCCGCCAACGCCGGTCTGGAGCCTCCGCAAATCTTCCTGCGGGCAGACGCGCGGCTCGATTATGGCCGGGTGATGCGGGTGATGGGCGCGCTCAATGCCGAGGGGCTGAACCGCATCGCGCTGGTCAGCACGGCGCAGGCGGGCGGCGCTTCCGCGCCCGCTGCTCCTCCTGTCAGCCCGCGTTCAGAATAGGCTGCTAGGGTAGGCGGCATGCAACGCGCGGACACAATCGGGCTGGGGATAGCGGGGGCGGGCCATGTTCTGCTGTTCGCGGCGCTCTCGGCTGGCTGGCTGGCGGCAGACCCGCTGACGCTCGATTCCGCGCCGATCGAGATCAGCATCGCGGACGAAGTGGCATTGCAATCCGCTGCGCCCAGGATTGCCGACGCACCGCCGCCGCCTTCCGGCGCGGATCAGGCGGTGACAGAGCCAGACCCCGCCCCGCCCGCTCCCGCCGCGCGAGATGCCGTGCCGGAGCCAACCCCCGTTCCTACGCCAAAGCCGGTGGCTGCCCCGCGCCAGCCCGCCAAACCGGCTACGCCCGCCGCGCCGCCCAAGCCGAAAGCGGGTGGCCTCAAGCTGGATACGAGCGACTGGCTCAAGCCCTCCGCAGGCGCGAACCCGCAGGCCAAACCCACGGATGGAGCGCCTGCCTCCAGCATAGGCCCGGCCCAGCAAAGCGCGCTCGCCGCCGAGATCCGCCGTCAGATCAAGCCCTTCTGGAAAGCCCCCACCGGCGCGGATGCCGACCTGCTGCGTACCACCCTCGCCGTCCGCCTTGCGCGCGATGGCGCACTGGTGGGCGATCCGCAGATCATCAGCACCACCGGCCAGACCGCCAGCAACAGGGGGCAGGTGCGGCTGCATCAGGAGCAGGCAATCAAGGCGGTGCGCCTCGCCGCGCCTTTCCGTTTGCCGCCAGACCTGTATGAGGGCTGGAAGTCGCTCAGTGTCACCGTGGACAGGAAGCTCTCGCAATGATCCGGTTTGCATCGTTCCTTACCCTCGTCCTGCTGGCCTTCGCCGCGCCTGCCGCCGCGCAGCTCTCCGTCGACGTGACGGACGATAGCGGCTCAGCCTCGCTCAAGATCGCCGTGCCTGCCCTGCCCACCAGCCAGAGCGTCTCGACCCCCGCCGGCACGACCGACGAGCTGGGCGTCAAGATCGCGCAGGTGATCGCGGATGATCTGCGCAATTCCGGCCTGTTCGCCCCCACCGGGCCAGAAGGCACGCGCACCATCGCCATGACCGAGGTGATGGCGCCGAATTATCCCTCTTGGGGCGGCTATGAGGCGCTGGTGCAGGGCTTTGTCCGTTCGGCGGGCGGAGAGAGCGACATCACGGTCGGCTGCTATCTCTATGACATCGCCCTCACAACCGAGCTGGATCGCAAGGGCTATGTCGTCGCCCCGCGTGACTGGCGCCGCGCCGCGCACAAATGCGCCGACGCCATCTACGCCCGCCTTTCCGGCGAGAGTCCGTTCTTCGACAGCCGCATCGCCTATATCGCCGAGAGCGGATCGAAGGAGCGCCGCGTCAAGCGCCTTGCCATCATGGATTCAGACGGCGCCAATCACCGCTTCATCACCAACGGCCAGGCGATTGCGCTCAGCCCGCGCTTCTCGCCCGATTACGGCTCTCTGCTCTATGTGAGCTATGTTCAGGATCGGGTGCGGATATTCGTTTACGACATCGGCACCGGCAAACAGCGGCTGGTGACGGAAAGCACCAACCCCACCTTCGCGCCCAGATGGTCGCCCGATGGCCGCTCTATTTTGTTTTCGATGGCAATTGCCGGGAATACAGACATTTACCGTGTGCCAGCGGGTGGCGGCGTGCCGGTGCGGCTCACCAGCTCTCCCGGCATCGACGTGGGGGGCAGCTATTCGCCCGATGGCTCGAAGATCGTGTTCGAGAGCGATCGTTCGGGCAGCCAGCAAATCTATGTGATGAACGCCGATGGTTCCGGCCAGCAGCGGATCAGCCATGGCGGCGGGCGCTATGCCACGCCAGAATGGTCGCCGCGCGGAGACCTGATCGCCTTCACCAAAATGGCGGGAGATTTCAATATCGCGGTGATGACCCCCGATGGCGGCAACGAGCGCGTGCTCACGCGCGGCTGGCAGGACGAAGCGCCGACATGGTCACCCAATGGCCGGGTGCTGCAATTCTTCCGCACCAGCCAGGGGTCATCAGGCGTGGCCCAGGTCTGGCAGGTCGATCTCACCGGCGTCAACGAGCGGCGCATCCCCACACCCCTGAGCGGCTCCGACCCCGCCTGGGGCCCGCTCTTGCCCTGAAACCGAATGCCGTTATGTTAGTTACTGTAAAAGAAGGAGAAACGCCCCATGACCCTTATCGCGACTCCGCTCGCCCGCACTTTGATGATGGCATCCGCCTTCATCGCGCTCTCTGCCTGCTCCAAAAAAGCGCCTGAGGAGCTTCCTCCCGCGCCCGTCGAAACCGCCCGCCCGGCGGAAACGGCGCCCGTGGCAACGACGCCGACAGGACCGGTGAAGGGCAGCCAGGAAGATTTCCTCGCGAGCGTGGCAGCGGACAAAATCTATTTCGATACCGACAAATATGATGTCGATGCGCAGGATCAGGACGTTTTGCGCAGTCAGGCACAATGGCTCGCCGCCAACCCTGCGGCAAAAGTGACGGTCGAGGGCCACGCAGACGAGCGCGGCACGCGCGACTATAACCTCGCGCTGGGTGAGCGCCGCGCCAACGCCGCCAAGAACTATCTCGCCTCGCTGGGTGTGGACCCCGCGCGCATCACTACCATCAGCTATGGCAAGGAACGCCCCGCCGCGCTGGGGTCAGATGAAGCCGCCTGGGCGCAAAACCGCCGCGCGGTGACGGTCACGGTGCAATAAGCACCACGGCACGGGGCGACGCCATCCTGTCGCCCCATTGCCTCCGGCGCTGCCTTCTGTTATAACATCCGTATGAACGCGCCGCTCAAGATCACCAAAGTCGGCAACAGCGCCGGTCTTATCCTGCCCAAGGAGGTGCTTGCGCATCTCAACGCTGCCGTTGGTGAGAACCTGACCGTGGTGTTCACCACGCGCGGTATAGAGCTGAGCGCTGCCGATCCCGATTTCGATCAGCAGATGGCTGCTGCGCGCGATGTTATGGCGCGGCGCAAGCGCGCTTTGCGCGAACTCGCAAAGTAAGATCATGGCGCAGGACTGGATCTGGGTCGCCGATGCGGTGGCGATGGCGGCGCATGCCGAGCAATTGGCGGAGCATGGCGGCGGTGAGGGTGTCCGCGACCCAGGAGCGCTGGAGAGCGCCATGGCGCGTCCGCGCAACCTGGCGGTTTATGGGGAACCAGATGCCGCCGCTCTTGCCGCGGCCTATGCTTTTGGAATTGCCCGCAATCATCCGTTCGTAGACGGCAACAAGCGTACGGCTGCAGTGGTCAGCGAAACGTTTCTGGTGCTGAATGGCTACGCACTTTCCGCATCCGATGCCGAGCTGGTCGTGGTGTTCCTCGCCCTCGCCGCCGGAGAACTGAGCGAAGAAGAACTGGCGGACTGGTTTCGCACCCATCTGGCGTAGACGCGTCTTCGCACCATCTGGTGCCACCAACTATTTCTCGTCGTCTAAAACACTTCTTTACCTTGATTGTCTATTGCTTTGCGGTCGCCCAGAGCGGCGCCGTGGGCGATGGAATGATGTATGAATGACATGACCGGTACTTTTTCGCTGGCTTCGCAGCTTCGTGCGGCGAAGGCAGACGCACCGGAGCAGCGGAGCGACAACACCCCGCTGGAGGATATCGGCTTCGTCTTTCAGGTGGCGGGCAGCAGCTCCCAGATACTGATCGACCTCAAGAGCATCGACGCACTCGGCCATCATCCGGATCCCTGCATCGCCATGACCGGCCAGGTTGGCAGCCAGGTGAAGATGCGGCTGGGGCATATGTGGATCATCGCCAACATCCGATCGATGGTGCTGGACCGGCGCGATTCCACCCGCGTCGTGGCGGACATAGACTTTCTGGGCGAAGGTAACGAGGAATTCGGCACTGGCGTCATCGTCAATTTCCGCAGGGGCGTAACGCGCTATCCCACGCCCGGCACACCGATTTTCCCGGTTTCCAGCGCGGATATGGACCAGATCTACGCCGCCACCGGGCGGTCGCATGTGCAGATCGGCACCGTCTATCCCACCACCCACACCCGCGCCGCGCTGTATGTCGATGCGCTGCTGGGCAAGCATTTCGCGCTGCTGGGCTCCACCGGCACCGGTAAATCGACATCGGCCGCGCTGATACTCCACAAGATCTGCGAACAGTCCCCCAAGGGGCATATCGTGATGATCGACCCGCACGGCGAATATTCCGCCGCCTTCACCCAGAACGGCGCGCTGTATGACGCCAGCAACCTCGCGCTACCCTATTGGCTGATGAACTTCGAGGAGCATTGCGAGGTGTTCGTCACCTCGACCGGAGACGACCACGCGCGCGACAGCGAGATCCTCGCCAAGTGCCTGCTCGCCGCCCGCGCCAAGAACCGCGCGGCGGAGGGCATGGCCCGCCTCACCGTCGATTCGCCGGTGCCCTATCTGCTCTCGGACCTCACCACCATCATCTCCAACGAGATGGGCAAGCTCGACAAGGGCACCAACTCGCTGCCTTATATGCGCCTCAAGGGCCGGATCGACGAGATCAAGACCGATCCGCGCTACAGCTTCATGTTCTCCGGCATGCTGGTGGCGGATACGATGCAGGATTTCATCGCCAAGCTGTTTCGCATGCCGGCGGATGGCAAGCCGATCTCGATTGTCGATACTTCGGCTATGCCGTCTGAGATCACCTCGGTGGTCGTATCGGTGCTATCGCGCCTGATCTTCGATTACGCGATCTGGGCGCGCAACGAGCCGAAGCGGCCGATTCTGCTCGTCTGTGAGGAGGCGCACCGCTATATCCCCAATTCGACCATCGGCGTGGGGCAATCCGTGCGCAAGATTCTGGAGCGCATCGCCAAGGAGGGCCGCAAATATGGCGTGTCATTGGGCCTCATCACCCAGCGCCCGTCAGACCTTGCCGAGGGCGTCCTCTCGCAATGCGGCACCATCATCTCGCTGCGCCTCAACAACGACCGCGACCAGGCGTTCGTCCGCGCAGCCATGCCCGAAGGCGCGCGCGGCTTCCTCGATTCGATCCCCGCGCTGCGCAACCGTGAGTGCATTATCTGCGGCGAGGGTGTGTCTATCCCGATCCGCGTCTCGCTCGATGATCTGGAGGAGCGCAAGCGCCCGGCGTCGGCCGATCCCAGCTTCTCTGACCTGTGGAAGCAGTGCGGCGGTGAAGAGGATATTCTCAGCCGCACTATCCACCGCTGGCGCAATCAGGGGCGCTAAAGGCAAAACGCTTTAGTCGTAAGGGCATGGTATCTGCGTGGCAGCTTTGCTAAATGCTGGCCATGCCCAAATATCTCCACACCATGATCCGTGTGTCGGATCCCGATGCCACCGTCCGCTTCTTCGAGCTTATCGGCCTGCGCGAAGTGCGCCGCGTGGACAGCGCGCAAGGCCGCTTCACGCTTATCTTCCTCGCCGCGCCGGGCGATGAAGATGCGCAGGTGGAGCTGACGTATAACTGGCCACCCGAAGGCGGCGTGGGAGAGGTCTATACCGGCGGGCGCAATTTCGGCCATCTCGCCTACAGGGTTGAGAATATATACGAGACCTGCCAGCGCCTGATGGACGGGGGAGTCCTGATCAATCGCCCGCCGCGCGATGGGCATATGGCGTTCGTGCGCTCGCCTGACGGTATTTCTGTGGAGCTGTTGCAGGGGGGAGGCGCGCTGGCGCCGCAAGAGCCGTGGGCGTCGATGCCCAATACAGGGGAATGGTGATGACGATCGAGATCGTGGGCGTACCGGTGCTCAATGACAATTATGTCTGGTTGATGCACGAGGAAGTGACCGGCGAAACGGTGGTGATAGACCCTGCCGTGGCTGAGCCGGTGCTGGCGGAGGCGGATGCGCGCGGCTGGCGCATCAGCCAGATCTGGAACACCCACTGGCACCCCGATCATGTCGGCGGCAACGCGCAGATTAAGGCGGCGACGGGATGCCGGATCACAGGCCCGGCAGACGAGGCGGCGAAGATCGACACGCTCGACGCGACCGTGAAGGGCAACGACATCGCGACCATCGGAGGCCTGCGCGCCGAAGTGTGGGATGTGCCCGCGCACACCGCCGGCCACATCGCGTATTATCTGCCGAGCGCGGGGGTGATTTTCGTCGGTGACACGCTGTTCGCCATGGGTTGCGGGCGGCTGTTTGAGGGGACGGCGGATCAGATGTTCGCCAATATGCAGCGCTTCGCCACGCTCGATGGCGCAACCCGCGTCTATTGCGCGCACGAATATACGCTCTCCAACGCCAAATTCGCGGCCGCGATGGAGCCGGACAATGCGGAGATCGCGGCCCGCGTGGCGGAAGTCACCGCCATGCGCGAACGCGGCGAACCGACCGTGCCCACCACAATCGCGCAGGAGCGCGCCACCAACCCGTTCATGCGCGCAGGCACCGTGGAAGAACTGGCGCGACTAAGGAGCGCGAAGGATAGTTTTTGAAGGGGGTTCAGGTCTGCTTTGTTGGGGGAAGGAGACGTTGCCTCATTCGTCATGCTGAACTTGTTTCAGTGCTGTCGAGTCACGTGCCTCGACAACACATCGCGCACCACAAAGCCTTGTCTAATCTGGAGAAATGGACCCTGAAACAAGTTCAGGGTGACGCTAAGGATAGCGGGCGTGGTCGCCCTTCCAGACAGCCCCCCTAAACCCTGTCCGCCTGCGCCACGCACTCCAGCGCGCGGAGCGCCGAGACGATCCGCATCAGGTGCTGGGCGTCGGCCACTTCTAGGTCGATGATGTCGGTGTGAAACGGCCCCTCGCGATTCACCAGTTGCAGGTTGAGGATGTTCGCCTTGTTGACGCCGAAGATATTGGTGACGGCGGCGAGCGCGCCCGGCTGGTTCTTGACGATCACCTGCAACCGTGCCGTGCCGCCCTTGGATTTGCTGTCCCACGCGAGGTCCACCCAGTCCGCGTCCTGCCCGCTCTCTAAAGCCAGGCAGTCTATGGTATGCACCTCGATCGGCTCGCCGGTCTGGCGGATGCCCACAATCCGGTCGCCCGGCACCGGGTGGCAGCAATCGCCCAGCTGATAGGCGATGCCGGGCGTCAGGCCGCGGATCGAGACCGGCTTGTGCTGGCCATGCGGGTCCACGCCCTCGCTCTGGGTAGAGCCGGGGATCAGCGCCTCCATCACCTCGCCGTCGGTCACGCGGTGGGTGGCGATGGCGATCATCAGTGCAGGCCGATCTTCCAGCTTCAGCCGCTTCAATGCCGCCTTCACGGCCTTGTCGCCCACCTCCACCGGCAGGCGTTCGAGAATATCTTCATACAGCTTTTCGCCCAGCGCCACCGTCTCGTCGCGCTGCTTGTGGCGGATATAGCGGCGGATGGCGGCGCGCGCCTTGGCGGTGATTGCGAAGGTAAGCCAACCGGGCTGAGGCTCCTGCCCCTCGCTTTTGAGGATTTCGACCTGATCGCCATTTTCCAGCACCGTGCGCAGCGGCACCACCCGGCCATTGACCTTGGCGCCTACGGTCTGATCGCCAAGGCTGGTGTGGATCGCATAGGCAAAATCGACGGTCGTCGCGCCTTTGGGCAGCTGATGCAGCTCGCCCTTGGGGGTGAAGGCGAAGATGCGGTCCTGATACATCGCAAGGCGCGTATGCTCCAGCAGCTCCTCGGCATCATGGCTCTGGTCGAGGATCTCGATCAGATCGCGCAGCCACCCGGCTTGCCCATCGGGCGTGGCGGTGCCGCCAGTCTTGTAGGCCCAGTGCGCCGCAAGGCCGAATTCGCTCTCTCGGTGCATCTCCGCGCTGCGGATCTGGATTTCGATGCGCGCATTTTCGCCATGGATCACCGTGGTGTGAAGCGAGCGATAGCCGTTGCGCTTGGCGGTGGAGATATAGTCCTTGAAGCGGCCCGGCACCATCTTGTAGCGCCCATGGATGACCCCAAGCGCGCGATAGCAATCGTCGGTATTGGCGGTGATGACGCGAAAGGCCATCACGTCGGTCAGCTGCTCGAAGCTGATGTGGCGTTCCTGCATCTTGCGCCAGATGGAGTAGGGGTGCTTCTCTCGCCCTGATACCGTTACCTTGAGGCCCGCGCTGCCCAGCAGCAATTGCAGGCCGGATGCGATGCGCGCCACCTTGTCTCCCCCGCCCTCCTGCAACTGAGTCAGGCGGCGGGTGATGCTGTCATAGGCTTCGGGTTCCAGCTCCTTGAAGGCAAGGAGCTGCATCTCGCGCATGAAGTCATACATGCCGATCCGCTCGGCCAGCGGCGCATAGATTTCCATCGTCTCGCGCGCGATGCGGCGGCGCTTGTCCGGGTTGGCGATGAAGTGCAGCGTGCGCATGTTGTGCAGCCGGTCCGCCAGCTTCACCAGCAGCACGCGGATGTCGTCAGACATGGCGAGCAGGAACTTGCGCAGATTTTCCGCCGCGCGCTCGTTTTCCGATTGCGCCTCGATCTTGGAGAGCTTGGTCACGCCATCGACCAGCCGGCCGACCTCCTCGCCAAACAGCGCCTCGATCTCCTCGTAGGTAACGAGCGTATCCTCGATCGTGTCGTGCAGCAGCGCGGTGACGATCGTCTTGTCGTCCATGTAAAAGTCGGTGAGGATGCCCGCCACCTCGATCGGGTGGCTGAAATAGGGGTCGCCGCTCGCGCGTTTCTGGCTGCCGTGCTTTTGCACCGAAAAGACATAGGCGCGGTTGATCATCGCCTCGTCCGCTTGCGGATCATAGCGTTTTACTTTTTCGACAAGTTCATACTGGCGCAACATATCGCGCGAGGATGCGGCCTCATGCCGTTGCGACGCAACAAAAAAATCCCGCGATGCGCCGATTTCCCATAATAATCCGCTACCTGTGCCGTAAATCTGGCAATGTACCGAAACGGGTTCGCATATCGGATTTTCGCGGTTATGAACAAACGGCGATGTCCGTGAACCCGTTTCAGCCCAAGCCTTTCTTTCAGGACAAGAACCGTGCGT
This sequence comes from Sphingobium fluviale, assembly GCF_004122115.1. GTDB lineage: Bacteria > Pseudomonadota > Alphaproteobacteria > Sphingomonadales > Sphingomonadaceae > Sphingobium > Sphingobium fluviale. The sequence goes on along the minus strand of NZ_SBKP01000012.1, from coordinate 13,976 downwards.
TCTGGAACCTTCAGCTTGCCGGGTGGGCGGGCGCGTTCATCCTGCGCGGCATTTCCGGCCTCGCCAATGGCCAGCCGATCTCGTTTCTGGCCCCGGTGCTGATTTCCACGATCACCGGCTATTCGCTCACATTGGTGATGGCGGTGATCTTCCGCGTACTGCTCAACCAGCGCCCGCTGGTGACTTGGACGGTCTCGATCCTCGTGGTGCTCGTCGCCGCCGCGATCGGCGCCTTTATCGACGCATGGGTGTTCACGATGCAGAACCGGGGCGGCGGCCTTGCCAGCCTGCAATTGCTGCTTGGCGCTTATTATCTGACGGTGACGTTGCTGTTCGCATGGTCTGCGCTCTATTACGCGATCAACTTCTACCTCACGGTGGAGGAGCAGGCGGACCAGCTCCAGCATCTCGAAAGCCAGGCCTCCTCTGCCCAGCTCGCGATGCTGCGGTATCAGCTCAATCCCCATTTCCTGTTCAACACGCTCAACAGCATCTCGACTTTGGTGCTGCTGAAACAGACGGAGCCAGCAAACGCGATGCTCTCGCGCCTGTCCTCCTTCCTGCGCTATACCCTGATCAACGAGCCGACGGCTCTGGTGCCGCTGCATCAGGAGATAGAGACGCTGAAGCTCTATCTCGATATCGAGAAGATGCGGTTCGAGGACCGGCTGCGCCCCAGCTTTGACATCGATCCGATGGTGGAAAAGGCGCATCTGCCCTCGCTCCTGCTCCAGCCTCTGGTGGAAAACGCGATCAAATATGCCGTCACCCCGCGCGAGGAAGGGGCGGACATCAGCATCGTCGCGCAACCGGCGGGCGAGAATGTGCGCATCACCGTCTCGGATACCGGGCCGGGCTTTGGCGCGGAGTTCCCCATCGATGTGGTGTCCACCGGCGTTGGCCTCGCCAACATCCGCGACAGATTATCGCAGGCCTTCGGGGAACGACATCGCTTCGAAACGCGTTCTACCCCCGGCGGAGGCTTTGTCGTGACGATCGAGCTGCCGCACCTCAAGCAACAACAAGAGTGACGCCATGACGATCCGCACCATCCTTGTAGACGACGAAAGCCTCGCGATACAGGGGCTTAAGCTGCGCCTTGAACCGCATGAAGACGTTGAAATCGTCGAAACCTGCCAGAACGGGCGCGAGGCGATCCGCGCGATCAAGACGCACAAGCCGGATCTGGTGTTCCTCGATATCCAGATGCCCGGCTTTGATGGTTTCTCGGTGGTGCAGGGCACGATGGATGTGGAGCCGCCGCTGTTCGTGTTCGTCACCGCCTATTCGGATCATGCGCTAAAGGCGTTCGAGGCGCAGGCGGTGGACTATATCGTCAAGCCCGTGGACGAACAGCGCCTTGCCGACGCGCTCGACCGGGTGCGCCAGCGCCTTGCGGACAAGCGGCAGGCGCAGGAGGCAGAGCGCCTGCGCGAAGTGCTCGCCGAGGTCGCGCCCGATGCCATGCAGCATTTCGACGCGGGCGAGGATGATGCCCCCGCCGCCAACCGCTTTGAAAAGCTCATCAACATCAAGGATCGTGGCCAGATTTTCCGGGTAGACGTGGACAGCATCGAGCGGATCGATGCGGCGGGCGACTATATGTGCATCTACACGGCGGACAATTCCCTGATCCTGCGCGAGACGATGAAGGATCTGGAAAAACGGCTCGATCCGCGCAACTTCCAGCGCGTCCACCGCTCCACCATCGTCAACCTCAGCCAGGTGCGACAGGTAAAACCCCATACCAATGGCGAGTGCTTCCTCGTGCTGGAATCGGGCGCGCAGGTGAAGGTGAGCCGGTCTTACCGCGATGTCGTCGCCCGGTTCGTGCATTGAAGCAGTCTGGTATTTGGGCGAACGGGATTGCCGTTTAATTCCTAACCTTCGTCACCCCGGACTTGATCCGGGGTCCCGCTTCTCTTTACGCTTACCTGCGTCATGCTGAACTTGTTTCAGCATCCATCGTGCCCAAAGGGGCGAAGCCAGAGCAGGCTTTGGAAGGTCGCCGACGGCAGCTATCTCTCGCTATGATAAAACCGAGCCTGCGGCCAAATGGATGCTGAAACAAGTTCAGCATGACGATCATTTGCTTGTCGCCCCTTAGGTACGCTCAGAGAGCGACTTCGTCCGCCCTATCTGAAGACCCATTTCTTGTTGAGTACAAACACCAGCGCGGGCGTAACCAAAAGCATCGCGGGGATCGGCGTCCATGTCGGCCAGCCGCGCCACGAGACACAGAGCCACACCCACAGCGCGTTCAGCCCCCAGCTCACCAGCGAAGCGACGACGAACCGCCCGCCGCGCGCAACATGGGCCGCGCCGCCTTCGGGCATTGCCGCGCCGGAGAAGGTATAGCGCCCGTGAAGCACATAGCCGCAGCCCACCGCGCATAAATAGCCCGCGAAATTCGCAATCTGGCTGTGCAGCTGGGCCTGCTCCGCCAATAGCCAGTATACCAGCGCCTGAACGCTGGTTACGCCAAGGCCCACAAGCGCATAGCGCACCAGCTGGGCGATCAGCGCGCGCCGCGCAGGGGCAACTTTCTTCCACAGTCCGGCCAGATGCACGGCGGCTCCCCGCAGTTGCAGCGCAACAATCCCATTGCGCTTTGGTGCAAGCCCTCTAATCCCTGATAGGCATGAGGGAAAGCGCCATGATGTACGGACGGGGGCCAGCCGCAAATCGCGGAGCGGCGGCGCTTGGCTGGGCCAATGCCAACTGGAAATTCATCGTCCTCCTCATCTGGATGGGCGTGAGCGCATATTACCTCAGCCTTCGGGCAGACGCAGTGCATTGGTTCGCGCTGGGCGATACCGATGACAATATGCGCTATGCGCAGGTGCGGGACTGGCTGAACGGCCAAGGCTGGTTCGATCTGCGCCAGCACCATATGAATCCGCCGGAAGGCGCGAATATCCACTGGTCGCGCATCGTCGATCTGCCGATCGCGGCGCTGATGCTGCTCTTCCGGCTGTTCATGAGCGCGCCGCTGGCGGACAAATGGGCGTGCGCGGTCGCGCCGCTGCTCCCCCTGTTGCCGCTGATGCTTGGCCTCGCCTTCATCGCGCGCAGGCTGGCCCCGCCGCGCAGCGCGGCATGGATCATTGCCGCCTTCGGGCCGCTGGGCGCGCCGATGGGGCTGGGCATGTATATGCCGCTGCGGGTCGATCATCATGGCTGGCAGCTTGCTCTCGTCGTCGCCATGCTCGCGGGCATCGTCGACCGCAAATGGCTGCGCGGTGGCCTCGTCGCCGGGGCGGCGAGCGCGCTCTCGGTCGCGATCGGCATGGAGATGATGGTCTATCTTGCGGGTGCAGGCGGCCTCATCGCGTTGCGCTGGGTGTTCAAGGAGGGCGCGGCGCGGCGGATGGCGCCCTATGCCTTGGCGCTGGGCAGCGGCACCGGCCTGCTCTATGTCGCCTTCGCGAGCCATGACAATCGCGGCATCGTGTGTGATTCCATCTCGCTCAACTGGGTCGCGACGCTCGGCCTCGCGGCAGGCGGCATGGTGCTGCTGAGCCTGCTGGGCCTCAAAGGCTGGCCGCGGCGGCTGGCGGCCGGCGCGGTGGTCGGCGGCGTGGTGATGGCGTTCAGCTATTATTTCTGGCCGCAATGCCTCACCAGCGCCTATCAGATCGAGCCGGAGCTGGACCGGCTCTGGCTCTCGCACATCCGCGAGGCAAAGCCGATCACCAGCCAGACGCTCTCCGCCGCCATCCCGATGCTGGCGCTGCCTATCGGCGGGCTATTGGCGGCGGTGCTGGGGTGCATCGCCGCGCGCGGAGACAGGGAGCGGCTGTGGGCGTGGGCCAGCGTGATGCTGATGGTCGGCTTCGCGCTCATCCTGATGCTCTGGCAGATCCGCTCCGCCCCGGCGGCACAGCTCATCGCGATCCCGGCGGTGGCGTGGGTGGGCTATGGCGCGCTCGAATGGCTGGTGCGCGGATCATGGGGAGAGCGCATTGCCGCGCTGGCGGGCATCGGCGTCGTCGCACTCTCGTTCAACGGCGGCTGGGTCTATCCTCAGCTTCAGAATGCAGGCCTCGTCGCCAAGCCCGCGCCCGCAACCCCCGCGTCCAAGGCGCGGGCCGAGCGGCTCAAGCGCATCAATCAGGCCAATGGCCGCTGCCGCACCCAACCCGCGCTCGTCGCGCTCAATCAGCTCCCGCCCGCGACGATCATGACGCTGGTGGACCTCGGCCCCCGCCTCATCGCCGTGACGCATCACAGCGCGATTGCCGGGCCGTATCATCGCAACGGCACGGCGATCCTCGATCTGCACCACGCCTATGATGGCGACGAAGCCGCCTTCCTAAACACCGCCCGGCGGCATGGCGCGCGCTATTTTCTGCTGTGCCCGGATTTCCCCGAAGGCACCATCTACCGCGCGCGGAGCAAAGGCGGCATGTATGACCGGATCGAGCGGGGCGACCTGCCCAAGTGGCTCACGCCGGTGGAGCTGAAAAGCGGCTTTGCGCTGCCCTATCGGCTGTATCGGATTGAATGAGGCCCACCCCCAGCCCCTCCCGCAAGCGGGAGGGGAGCGAGACTTGCCAAGCCGCAGGCGTGGCTAGTCGCAGCGGGGTGGGCAGGACTGCAACCCCGCCTCACCCCTACCTCTTCCCCCCAAAAAACCCCTTAAGCAACCCCGCCGCTTCGCCCTCGCCCAGTCCGCCGTAAACCTCCGGCCTGTGGTGGCATTGCGGGTGGGTGAAGACGCGCGCGCCGTGCTCCACCGCGCCGCCCTTAGGGTCGCTCGCGCCATAATAGAGCCGCTCGATCCGCGCGTGGGAGATCGCGCCCGCGCACATCGCGCAGGGTTCCAGCGTCACATAGAGGTCGCAGCCCGTCAGGCGGAAGTCATTGAGCCGAGCCGCCGCCGCGCGAATCGCGACGATCTCGGCATGGGCGCTGGGGTCGTTGTCGCGCCGGTTGCGGTTTTCGCCCTCGCCGACTATCTCCTGCCCGCGCGCCACCACCGCGCCGATCGGCACCTCGCCCGCCTGCTCCGCCGCACGGGCAAGCTGGAGCGCGCGCTGCATGGGCAGGGGCAAGGGAAAGGGCTGGCTCATGCCCACCCTATCGACGGAAAAAGCCCCGCTTGCAACCGATCCCATGCTTGACGCGCGCGGTCATTCCCGCTATCGGCCCCGCTTCCCGGAAATTTCCGAGCAACAGGATTTGTAGATATGTCGCGCATTTGCGAACTGACCGGCAAGGGCCGCATGGTGGGCCACAATGTGTCTCACGCCAACAACAAGACCAAGCGGGTGTTCCTGCCCAACCTCCAGAACGTCACTTTGATGTCCGAGGCGCTGGGAACCAGTGTGAAGCTGCGCGTTTCGACTGCGGGCCTGCGCTCTGTGGAGCATAATGGCGGGCTGGACAACTGGCTGCTCAAGACCTCTGACGACAAGCTCTCGCTGAAGGCGCGCCGCCTGAAGCGCGACATCGTCAAGAAGCAGGGCACCAGCGCCGCCGCTGCCTGATTCGCGCGAATCAGCATAAGCTTTCAAAGAGCGGTCCTTTGGGGCCGCTTTTTTTGATCCGAGCGCGTCCGCTGCGCGGCGCTCGGATATGCGGCACCAGCCCTCTCCCCCTCCCAGCCTCCCATAAGATACCCTGTCGGGAGGTTGGGAGGGGGAGAGGACTGGTGCCGCCCCCCTACAGATCCTCATCCAGCGCGAATTTCAACAGCAGCGTGCGCTGGAAAAACAGATGGTTGTCGTCAGACACCATCCACAAGATCCGCTGTTTCCCGTGCCGCTCCAGCGCCAGCCCCTCGAAATTGTCGGCCAGCACCGGCGGCGCGAAGCGGGCGATCTCCGGGCCGTTAAGCGCTGCGCCCTCGCGCATCTGGCGCAGATCGATCAGCTTCAGCACGGCGGTGAAACCGTCATACAGCGTCGCGCGGCGGTTGAGCACGATCAGCTTGCCGTCGCCGATATAGACCGCGTCCGTCGGGTCATACCCCACGGGCGGCATATAGCTCATGCGCAGCGGCCGCCGTGTCGCGATGTTGACCGGGTCGCCCGCGAACACCAGCATGTCGCGCCCGCCTGCCGGGCCTGATCCGCCCTCCGATATCGCGATGAAGCGCCCATCGGGCAGCCGCGCGAGCGTTTCGATGCTCTCTGTCTCCGGCCAGCCGGAGAGCTGGTGCGGGCGGCGGCATGGGCCGATCTGCTTGAGGCCGGTGTCATAGCGGCAGATGAGCTGCAACAGCTCATAGCCGACCCAGACATGGGTGAAGTCCCCGTCCGCCGTCATCGATTCGCTGTCTTCCGGGCGGGGCATCCAGTGCTTCTTGGGCTTGTTGATCGGCAAGAGCCGCGCCTGCACAATCACCTTGGCCGCCGGGCCGGGCTGGGGCAGCTCGAACACCACACCGCCATCGCTCAGCGCCCAGATTTGCCCGTCAGGCTTTACCGCCAGCGCAGAAAGGCCGCCGAACAGCGTCCGCCCGCTCGTCAGCCGCCACCCGCCGAGATAGCGCAGCGCGCCGAGCGTCAGCTGCGCGGGATCATCCGGGTTGAGCACCAGCGGCTCTATCGCGATGGCAACCGGGCCGGGCGTAGGCGTCGCCGGCTTGGTATTGATCGACGAAGCTGCGATAGACAGCATGATAAGCAGGACGGAGAGACTGAGGAACCAGCGCATGTGTGGCGGGCATAGGCTATAAATCTGGGGAATTCACGCAAATATCGCCTGTACAATGCTGAACATAGGCTGACAGCCTTATTCAGCATCGGCTCAAGCCGGTTCAGGCACAAAAGGCATCTAGGCAGAGTTCAGTATGAAAAGGAGCGGCGCGATGGCACACATATTCAGCAAAAAGATGATCGCAGCAGTCACTATGGGGCTGGTGTGCGCGGGCGCCATGAGCGCCACCCCTGCGATGGCGCGTCATGATCGTCATGATTATCGCCCCGGCGATTATTATGGCGGGTATAACCGCGGGCATGGCTGGAACGGCTATGATCGCGATTATCGCGATTATCGCCGCGCGGACTATCGGCGCGATGGCCGCTATTACAATTATGACCGTGGATATTATGACAGCAAGGGCCGCTATCGCTGCCGCGATGAAGGCAAGGGCGGCGCGGTGATCGGCGCGGTTGCGGGCGGCCTGCTCGGCAATCAGGTTGCCGGTCGTGGAGATCGGACCACTGGCACGGTAATAGGCGCGGCTATCGGCGCGGTGGCGGGCCACGCCATAGACAAGGGTGATGGCCGCCGCTGCTGAGGGCGGCCCTCCTCTCTCAGTGCTTGAGGGCGTCTTCCACCGAGACGAAAATCATCACCGCCATGAAAATTCCGGCGGCAATGATGGCGCCCATCAGCGGCAGTTCGTGCAGAATGTTCATACATAACCCTCCTCGTTGGAGGGCGGATCATGTCGGCGATGGGCCGCAATGTCCTTGATTCAGGTCAATCGGCTGTGGGGTTCAGCGCATTGATCGCGGCATGGGCCATCGCCTCCGCCTCGTGGCGGGGCAGCCCTGCGGCAATGGTCTCGCCCACCTTGTAGGTGATGATGCCCGGCCGTTTGATAAAGCTGCGGCGCGGCGAGATCAGCCCGCTGTCGACCGCTATCGGCACCACCGGCAGGCCGAGCAACTGATAGAGCGCGGCAAACCCCGCGCGAATCGCCGGGCGCTCTCCATGCGGCACGCGGGTTCCTTCGGGGAACAGGCATATCGGGCGGCCAGAGCCGGTTGCCTTCGCAATCTCTGTGCGCAAGTGGCGGATGGCCTTTGCGCCATCGTCGCGCTTGAGGCCGATCACCCCGTGCCGCCGCGCGGCCCAGCCCCAGCCGGGAATGTCGAGCAGCTCCTGCTTCGCGATCACCACCGGCTCGGCAAACAGGCAGAGCAGGTCAATCGTCTCGAACATCGACTCATGCTTGAACACGATCAGCACCGGCCCGGTCGGCACCGTGCCGATGATCCGCACTGTCTGGCCCAGCACAAAGCGGCACAAAAAGCGGTGTATGAACCCCCACAGCCGCGCCACCCGGCGCAGCAGCTGCGCGGAAAACAGCCCCGCAACCCCACATGCCGCTACCGTCACAGCCGTGAGCGGATAAAATAACAGCGCAAACAGCGCAGATCGCGCCGCCGCCAGCATTGTGCCTGCCATTCGCCTCAAATCCCGATCAGGGCCGCGACCCGGCGCAGCACATATTTGTTATATTCCATGAAGAGCGTCGAAAAGCTCGGCTGGCTCGGCACCGCATCATAGACCAGCACGATATCGGCGGGCAGCGCCAGCCTCAGCTCAAACGCGGCGCGCCGCATGTGCCAGTCACTGGTGATGAGGCGCACCGTGTCATAACCGCGCCGCTCCAGCCATTGCGCGGTTTCGATGCCGTTGGAGCGGGTGTCTATCGCCTCGCGGCCCAGCGTGATGCAGCAGGCGAACAGCGTGTCCGGCACCTGATAGGTCACGGCCAGCTCGTGCGGCTTCACCGCGCGGTCGACGCCGGAGATCAGCATGCGCCGCGCCGCGCCATCCTGCATCAGCTTGAGGCCGCGGTCGAGCCGTCCCGGCCCGCCTGTCAGCACCACGATCGCGTCGGTCGTGCGCCCATCGAGCGGCTGGGGCAGCAACAGCGCGAACCAGCCAAAGCCGAGCGCCCACACCAGCAGTATCAGCGCGGAAAGGCGCGCCGTCACAGGCTGCGTTCCAGCGCGCGCATCACCGTGATCCGTGCGGTAACGGCGGCAACCAGCATCGCGAAGATCGGCAGGCCGAGCAGCACGGCGGCAGAGCGCCAGGGCAGGGCGATCAGCGCGGCGAGTTCTGACCCGGCGGCGGCAAGGTTGCGGTCAAGCAGCCACAACAGCGCGGCGGCGGCAATGGTGCCGACAATGGCGCCCAGCAGCGCATCGAGCGCGATGCGGCGCTGAAACAGCCGGGCGATTTGCAGGTCGGTCGCGCCGAGCATGTGCATGATGTCGATGGTGCCGCGATGCGCGTCATGCGTGCTGCGCGCGGCGAGGACGACCACTGCGCCCGTCACCAGCAGCATCAGCGCCACCAGCGCCGCCGCCGCCCACATCAGCGCGCGCATCAGCGCCTCCACCGGGGCGAGGTAGCTCTGGTGCGCATCGATCCGCGCCGAGGGGGCGCGGGTGATGATTTCGCGACGGATTTCTTCTATTTTTGAAGGGCTTACGTCAGGCTTCAGGCTCAGGTCTATCAGCGCGGGGATCGGCAGGTCGCCCGATTGCGCCTCTTCGCCCAGCCACGGGGCGAGCTGTTCGCGCAACCGGCTTTCCAACACGACCCTGTAGGATCGCACAGACGTTTCTGCGTGGAAAAAGCCCTCTACTTGCCGCACCATCTCCGCCCGCTTCGCCGCGTTGGCCTCGACGATCTGGACGGTATAACCGCCCGCCATATCGCCCCGCATTTTCCACAGCGCATGCCCCAGCCCCAGCGCACAGGCGGCGGCCAGCACCGTCAGGAACATCATGATCGCGATGATCCACGGCATCGGCCCGCGACGCCCTTCCGGCAGCCAGCGGCGCTGGGCGGCCTTGGCGGACAGCAGGGCAGGGCGGGCGCCGCTCATTGCGGCCTGCCCAGCGGCAGGCCTGCCCGCTCGTCACGCCCGCCAGAAGCGGGGGGAAAGCGCAATGCACCGGTCGGATCTATGAGCCGCCCCTTGTCCAGCCGCATCATCTGCGCGTGGCTGATCTGGCCAATGAGCGGCATGTCATGCGTCGCGATGACGATTGTTGTTCCCAGCCGGTTGAGCGCTTCGAACAGCTCGATAAGACGCTTCGCCATATCGGGATCGACGTTGCCCGTCGGCTCGTCTGCCACCAAAATGTCTGGCCTGCCGATTACCGCGCGAGCGATGGCGATGCGCTGCTGCTCTCCACCGGAAAGCGACGCGGGCAGCGCACCCTGCCGGCCGCCCAGCCCGACCCAGGTCAACATCTCCTCCACCGGCCCGGCGATCTCGCGTTCGTCCATTCCCGCCACGCGCAGCGGCAAAGCCACATTGTCAAAGGCGGACAGATGCGGCACCAGTCGGAAATCCTGAAACACCACCCCAATACGGCGGCGAAAGCCGGGCAGGCGGCTGCGGGGCATCATCACCACATCCTCGTCAAACAGCCGGAGTACGCCGCGCGTAGGCCGCTGGGCCAGATAGAGCAATTTCAAGAGCGAGGTCTTGCCCGCGCCCGATGCGCCGGTGAGAAAATAAAAGCCGCCTGTGGTGAGGGAAAAACTGATGTCGGACAACACCTCTGCATCCGCGCCATAGCGCAGGCCGATATTCTCGAACTGGATGATCCTTTCCATGTGCAACCAGCTACGACCCCGCCCGAACCCTTATGCGTCTATGCCATCGCACAAGCCCCGTTAGAGGTAAAGCCTGTGCGTCCGGAGCACACAATGGTTAACGTCTCTTCATATGGCTTGCGCGCCAGTCCGATGCGCGCTTAATAAGAGGCATGATCCTGAACTGCCCCAATTGCGCGACGCGCTATCTTGTGCCGGACGAGGCAATTGGCGTTGAAGGGCGGCAGGTGCGCTGCGCATCATGCAAACATAGCTGGTTTCAGGAGGGCGTCGTCCTCGCCCCGCGTGAAGAAAAGCCCGCCGCGCCTGCTCAGGCTCCGGTATCCGCTCCGGCTTCCGCTCCCGCTCAGGCCGACGCGAACGTTGCAGGGACAGCGATCCCGGTCGATAGCGTTGCGGATGAGTTCGGCTTCGAGGCGGTGGCAGACGGAGCAGCCGGTGCCCCCCCGCAGGGCCATGTGCAAGAGGTGGATGTCGCCAATGTCGGCCCCACTAATCCGCGCGTGATAGACCAGATGGCGGGTAAGCGGGCTGCTGATCTTGCTGAAGATGCGCGTTACGACGCCGACGATGATGTGCCATTCCGCCCGCGCCGTAACCCTGCGAAGCTGTGGACATGGGCAGCAATCCTGTTCGCGCTGTCGATCGCGGCCGCAGCAGGCGCGCTCAGCTATTTCGGCCCTCCGCAGTGGGCGGTGCGTGCCGGGCTGCTGGCCGATAATGACGAGCCAGTGCTGTTGTTCAGTCTGACCAAGCCTGCCGAGTGGCGCACGCTATCCAACGGGGCGGAGTATTTCGCATTCAGTGCGCGTATCCTCAACAGCGGTGCAAATGTAGAGCCGGTTCCGCCAGTTGAGGTGCAATTGCGCGATAGGCAGGGGCGGCTGGTCTTCAGCTGGACCACCCGTGCCGACAAGGCTGAGCTGAAGCCGGGCGAAGAAGCCAATCTCAATGAAAGCCGGCTCGATATTCCCAAGAGTGTTGAGAATATAACCCTCGCCTTCGTCACTGCGCACTAAGGTCTGTGGGGATTCAGCCCATATGGCCCTGCAAAGCGCTATTTTCTGTGCTTCGGTGCTCACGCACCGCTCCGATGCTCGAAAACCCCTTTTGCTCTGCGGTCGCCTGCGGCCGTGGTTCCATCTGAACTGAATCCCCACAGTACCTAGAGCGAGGAAGGCTGAAACTACGTCCGGAGTCGCTGGGAAAGCCAATTTCCAGTTACATCCTAACAGGGCGCTTGCATGCCCCCCCCCGCTTTGCTAATGGCCACCGCCTACCAGGGGCCGCGCCTTATTGTTAAAGGGCCGGTTTCCTATGTGATGTGCGGTCGTGGCGGAACTGGTAGACGCGCAACGTTGAGGTCGTTGTGGCCGAAAGGCCGTGGAAGTTCGAGTCTTCTCGACCGCACCAATCCCTTGAATTCACCAAAGAAATTCAAGGTGTTAGCGAGTTGTTCAAAATCCCGCTCACCCTTTAGTCCACCCAATTTTGTGTGCGTAAGCAGCCTTGTTTACACACCTTTGCGAAACAGATTTGGCGACTTCCTGTAATCTTGATAGCCTCAATACACATAGCTAATGGCATAATCTGGGATCGCGATTTTCTCTCCATGCCATATCGCACGATTGGTAAGAGCAGAGTGGTGCGGGTTGGAGCTGAGGCTGGAACTCTTGGCTGACTCCAAGAGGGGCTAAGAGTAATGGATATTCAAGCGGGAGCGGGTGAAGCCCGCCCCCGTGTAGAATTACTGGACGGTTGGTGCTGCAGCAGTCGATGCCGGAGCGGCCTCCGCAGGAGCCGCTGGCACAGCCGTGAACTTGATAGCCGTTCCGGTTGCATTTGTCTTGCCCCAGCTAAATGCTGAAATATGGGAATCACCATATTTTGCATTGATAACGGCATCGGCGCCAAGTTTCTCTGCTCTCTCCCAAAGCTCGCGATAGATTTTGCTTTGCGAAGCTTCCTTGCTGAACACAGTGGCCTTGCGTACACCCGCAGTCACCTCTCCGATGACCGTGTAGGGGCGATCAGAGATGTCGTTTGGAAAGACCGGTACACCGACATCCTCATTCACGACAGCATAGGTTTTCGCTTCTTTGGCGAAGGTCGAGGATGCGGGATAGATCGCCAGCATCGCGGCGAGAGGCAAATATTTCAGAGTTTTCATTTTGGTCCCTCCAACATGGAGCCAAGGATTGAGCAAAGAATTCTGACTATGTCAATTTGACAAGAAAGTGCCTGTTGACGATGCGGCTTGTAGGAAGCATGCACGCTGCAGGAATTACAACCGGGGGGGGGTGTAACATGGGAAGACCATTGGTGCTGGCAATTGTGCTAGCGAATTTAAGTGTATGTGTTGAGGCGCAGACCACTCCTTCCGACGCTGCTCTCACAGTTGCTGGCTCTGACCAGATCACTGCTCCCTCGCCACAATCACTTGTGACGATCAAGCGTGATACGCCCGTTGAACTGATGGCCTATAGCGAGGTCAGTACAGCCGACTCTGCTCCAGGCAAACGTTTCAAACTGTTGCTCAACCAACCGATTACGGTAGCGGGCAAAATCATAGCCCCTAAAGGCAGTCTCGCTTATGGTATGGTAACGGCTGCAGAAGATTCCGGCGGTCTTGGAAAATCAGGCCGCATGACAGCCAAACTGCTCTATCTCAAACTCGGCGATGCGGAGATTCCGCTGGAAGGTGAAACCAGTGATAAAGGCACAGGTGCCGGTTCGGCTGGATTAGCGATCCTGTTCACGGGTTGGGCAGGCTTCTTTCATCGTGGTAACAATGCCAAGATCAAGGCCGGAAAAATTTTAACCGGCTTTATTGCCGAAGACGTATCGCTGGATTTGTCATCGGCACCGATCAAACGTGTATCTGCACTGCAAGCCACACAAGTGCCCCAGCAATGAAATCGCCTTTCCGTTTTTTAGCCATAGCCGTCGCCATGATGTTGCTTGTTCCGACGGTCCCACTGGCGCAGGAACCCATGCGATATTTGCTCCGTGCCGGAACATCTATTCCTCTGGTTACTGCGCAGCCGCTATCGAGCAAAACTCATGTAAAAGGTGATCTGGTAAAGCTTAAAACTGCTGCAGACATCATGGTCGATGGACATGTCGTTATCCCCAAGGGGGCCGAAGTGGTGGGACAGGTTGTTGAGGCTCGCGCCAAAGGCGCCATGGGCATGAACGGTAAGCTAGCGCTCCGTCCGCTCTACATTCGGATGGGGGACGATTTTGTAAGAATGGGAGGCGCGGTTTCGGAAAAGGGCAGTGTTACAGCTGGCGCTGTCATTGGTCTGGCTGTTCTCTCGCCAGGCTTTACCGGTCGTAGCGCTGTCATTCCGGAAGGCACAGCGTTGGAAGCATCTGTCGAGCATGGCATTGCCCTTTCAGAAGTCACTCTTGCGGTGCCGAGAAATTAGTGCCGTTTTCGATCTGATCGAATCGGATAGTCTGCTCTCATTCTTTGTTTTACCGAGATTTCTGAATCGTCAGATGATGCCATCTGACTGAAAAACGCTTGTCTTATGACTTTGTGGTCCGTTCGGGTCAGGATGCGATGTCCGGTCCGGGGTGGCCACCCCGGACCGGACGGAAGGGGACGGATCGCAAAACCGCTGGTCGTGAAGGGACCGGGTTAGAGT
>NZ_SBKP01000011.1 GCF_004122115.1 Sphingobium fluviale | reverse complement strand
GCCAACAGCAAGGAAGTGCTCCGCAACGGTGTTCACTTCGCGGACACCGTAGATGACGCTGCGGCTCAGGCGATCGTCAAGGCAATGGGAACTCGGGACGGCATCGCCGAATGGATCGATCGGGAGAGCCAAAAGCGTCGGCATAGCCGCTATTTCCACCGTCTGATGCGGATTATCGCCGATGGGGTTCGCAATCGCTTTGATGAGGTGGATGAGCCGGCGCCGGAGGGTGTGAGGGCGACTTACAATGAAGATCAGGGATCATGAGCGTAACAGCTTTCCCTTTGCAGTGGCCAGCAGGATGGCCACGGTCCAAGGCGAGGACCGCCGCCAAGTTCAATCAGAAGGTCAGCAACGGCCGCTATAACGAGACCAAGGATGTGACGGTTGCTGTTGCGCGCGATCGGCTCCAGCGCGAACTCGACCTGCTGCGCGCGACCTATCCCACTCTGTCGACGAATGTGGAGCTTCGGCTTGATGGTCAGCCGCGCAGCGATCGGCGAGATCCGGATGACCCTGGCGTTGCGGTCTATTTCCGACTGGCGGGGAAGGACACGGTACTTGCTTGCGATAAATGGGATCGAGTTGCCGACAACATCGTGGCGATCGCCAAGCATATCGAGGCTCTGCGCGGTATGGACCGCTGGGGCGTCGGCACCATGGCCCAGGCGTTCGCGGGCTATCAGTCGCTACCGGCGCCGGAACAGTGGTTCCAAGTTCTTGGCGTGCGTCAGAACGCTACTCCAGAAGAAATCCGCCACGCATATCGAGAGAAGGCTAAGTCGGCACATCCGGATAGTGGCGGCAGCGACGCCGCAATGGCCCGGCTCAACGCTGCGCGCGACCAAGGGTTGGGGATGGGGGGCGCGCGATGACAGCCGCTGCGCGCATCTGCCAGGCCGACATGGAGCGGGCCGCCAAGGCGGTGAAAGCTGCCGGCTATGAGCGCGCGCGGATCATCATGGATTTGGCAAATCAGAAGATCGAGGTCATCATCGGCGAATCGGGGGAGAAGTCTTCCGAAGGGAACCCGTTTGATGAGGATTGATATGAAGCGTCGCTGGCTGCCAGAGAACGTAACCCCTTTCACCGATAAATGCGGTCGGGTGCGATACCGTTTTCGCAAGAAAGGGCTTCCCAATTATCTGTTTCGCGCCGAGCCGGGAACTCCTGAGTTTATGACTGAATATCAGGCGGCGAAACAAGCCATCCTGCCCGAGAAGGTGAGGTACGAGCGTGGCAGCTTCCATGCCTTGATCGAGAGCTATTACAAGTCGAAGCAGTGGGCGCGGATGGGGGATGCCTATCAAAAGGTGCGCGGTAACGCCTTGGAGCGCTTCCGGGCCAAGCATGGTGATAAACCTGTTTCTGCATTACAGGCACGCCATATCGACAAGTGGATGATGGAGATATCCGATACTCCTCACGCCGCCAACGATCTGCGCAAGATGCTCAATCAACTCATGAAGCACGCCATCCTACTCGGTCTGCGCGAGACGAACCCGGTCAATGCGACCGAGGCAATCCGCGTGGATAGCGAGGGCTATCACTGCTGGAGCGAAGATGAAATCGCCCGGTTCGACACGCGCTGGGCGCTGGGCACGCGGGAGAGATTGGCGAAGGAGTTGCTGCTTTATACCGCGCTTCGCCGCAGCGACATCGTGCGAATCGGGAGGCAGAACCGGCAGGATAATCTGTTGATCCTGCGGCACAGCAAGAACAAGTCTGACACCGTGATCCCCATCCTGCCGCCGCTGGCGCGCGCGCTGGATGCGATCGAGGTGCAGCACCTCACCTATCTGGTCACGGCTTTCGGCAAGCCCTTCACCGCGGCAGGCTTTGGCAATTGGTTCGGCGAGCGGTGTGAAATGGCGGGGCTTCCTCACTGCACAGCGCACGGGCTCCGCAAGGCTATGGCGCGCAGGCTCGCTGAGGCAGGTGTTTCAACGCTGGAGGGCAGGGCAGTGACCGGTCATAAATCGGACGCCATGTTCGCGCATTACGCCAAGAAAGCGAACGACAAGATCATGGCGCATCGCGCCCTAACCATCGTCTCAGATGCGCTGGGGTTGGCAAACGAAAATGGCAAACTATCAGAAAAGGGCAAATAAATGGCAGATTTCTGCGATTTTTTGAGCGGTATTGGCTCCCCGAGTAGGATTCGAACCTACGGCCATTCGATTAACAGTCGAATGCTCTACCGCTGAGCTATCGGGGAGCAGCCCGCTTTCGCAAGGCAGGCCGCGCCTATAGCAGCGCCTTTCGCGAGATGGCAAGAGGCATCACGCGATAAATTGTTCGGCAGCGATGCGGTCGTCAAGCGTATGTTCTGGATCGAACAACAGGGTAAGCGGTGTGGTTCGGTCGATCGCCACCTCAACCGTCGCCACATCGCGCACCTCGCGCTGATCCCCCACCGCGCTGACCGGTCGCTTATGAGGGTCAAGGATACGAAAGCGTACCTTCGTGCTTTCGGGTAAAATCGCTCCGCGCCAGCGACGGGGACGGAAAGGGCTGATCGGTGTCAGGGCGATCAGGCCTGAACCAAGTGGGAGAATCGGGCCATGAGCCGAGAGATTATAGGCGGTGGAGCCGGCAGGGGTTGCCACCAGCACACCATCGCATACCAGTTCCGGCAGCGCGACCCTGTCATTGACGGACACTTCAATCCGCGCGGTCTGGCGAGTTTCGCGCAACAGCGAGACTTCATTGATCGCGGGCAGGGAGATTTCTTCACCTTCGACTGTGATGACGCTCATCCTGAGCGGATTGACCTTGAATGGCTTGGCGCTGGCGATGCGCTGTTCCAGCCGATCCAGCCGCCATTCGTTCATCAGGAAGCCGACAGTGCCAAGATTCATGCCGAAAACCGGCTTGATAGAACGGCTTTCAAGCATGTGATGCAGCACTTGAAGCATATAGCCATCCCCGCCCAGCGCGACGATCATCTCCGCCTCGGCCGGAGGCACAAACTCATACGTCGCGCGCAGGCGCTCCTCCGCCGCGCGCGCGGCAGGGCTGGGCGAAACCAGAAGTGCCCTGCTCATCCGCCAGTAACGCTCATGTGACGACGGGTTACGCCTTTTGTGCCATCGGGACCGATAGCGAAGGCGTGAGCCAGTGGCTTGGCTATCAGCGCTCGATCCAGCGCTGCATCCACCGCGCCCACACCACCTTTGCGGTAGGCGGTCTTGAGATCGATATGATCCTCATGGCCGAGGCACATGAAAATCTTGCCCTCGCAGGTGAGGCGCATGCGGTTGCAGCCGGCGCAGAAATTGTCGCTCAACGGGGTAATGAGGCCGAGGCGGATATGCTCCATGCCTTCAGCCGCGAAATAGCGCGCCGGGCCACCGCTGCGATAGAGCACGGGGGCGAGCGGATGCTCTGCCTCGATCTGGGAAAGCGCCTCTGCGAGCGGCATATAGCGGTCCGTGCGGTCCTCGCCGGTATCGCCCAACGGCATTGTTTCGATCAGCGTCAGGTCATGTCCCTGATCGGCGCACCAGCGCAGCATCGGAAGGAACTCATGATCGTTCAGCCCCTTAAGCGCGACCATGTTGATCTTGATGCGAAGCCCCGCAGCGTTCGCTGCCGCAATGCCGCCCAGCACCTTGCCTAGGTCTCCGCCACGAGTGATATGAGCAAAGCGGTCAGGCTCCAGGCTGTCTAGGCTGACGTTGATACGCCGCATGCCCGCATCGAACAGCGCTTCGGCATACTCGGCGAGGCGGGTGCCGTTTGTGGTCAGCGTCAGTTCGTTGAGCCCGCCGCCCTCCAGATGTCGCCCGATCCGCCTAGCGAGTTCCATGAAATCACGCCGCACCAGCGGTTCGCCACCGGAAAGGCGGATCTTGTGCACCCCGCGCGCGATAAGCCTGTCCGCGATGATCGCGATTTCCTCAAGGCTGAGCACTTCGTTGCGCGGCAGGAAGGTCATCTTCTCCGCCATGCAATAGCGGCAGCGCAGGTCGCACCTGTCTGTTACCGAGATACGGAGATACTCGATCCGGCGGCCGAAGCCGTCGATCATAGTTTTATGCGGGCCAGGGGTGCTAGTCTCCATGCCGTATAGCTAGGTCATGCTGCCCATGTTCGCAAGCGGTGAAGCGCTAAGGCAGGCTCTGTGCGAATGCGGGACATCTTTTGTTGCGCTGTGCTAAGCGATGAGTAACCTCATGCCGGTATGGGTTTTTATACAGACCTTCTGGCGCGCGGCGGCATCGGTAATATGGCGGAATATCAGGGCGAGACAGACGCGTTGACGGGGCTTGCCTCGCGCACCGCCGCGCGCGATTGGCTGGATAGCCGGCTGGGGGGAGCAGACGAAAGGCGGATGCGCGCCTGTATCCTTGTCGGCATCAGCCAGTTCGCCAGTGTCAACGCTGCCTATGGGCACCAGATGGGCGACGCCATTTTGCTCCGTGTCGCAGAAGCGATCACGGTACAGTTGGCCGATATGCTGGGCGATGATGCACTTATCGCGCGCATGGGCGGCACGGAATTTCTTGTCGCCTGCCCGGCGTCTGCGGAAGCGGAGCCGGAGGATATCGCCCGCCTGATCCTTTCCGCTGTTTCCCGCCCGTTCGTTGCGGAAGACAGCGTGATACGCCTTACCGCGCGTTGCGGGATCGCAGCCCCCGTGCCGGGAGATGACGCGTCTGGTTTGTTGCGCCGGGCGAGCGCTGCGCTGGCCGATGCGCGCCGCTCAGCCACCAGCGAGATCTGTGTGCGTTCCGGTTTGGTGCCTGGTGGCGACGAGCATGATCGGCTGGACGCGGATCTGCGGCTGGCGCTGGACCGGGGCGAGATCGGAATCGTCTATCAGCCGCAATATGACAGCATCAAAGACGCGATCATTGGTGTGGAGGCGTTGGCGCGGTGGAACCACGCGCAACTGGGCCAGCTCGATGCCGGAACCCTGTTCGAGGCTGCGGATCGCGCCGATTTCCTGCTGCCCCTCTCGCGCCATATCCAGTCCCGCGCGCTGGCGGAAGCGGGGCGATGGCCGGAAAGCCTCGCCAGCCTGCGCCTCTCTGTCAACGTCACGGCAGTCGATCTGGCGCAGCCGGATTTCAAATCGCATATGCTCGCAATGGTCGATACCAGCGGCTTTCCGCGTGACCGGGTCACGGTGGAGATCACTGAGAGTGGCCTCATCGAGAATATCGAGCAGGCTGGCGGGTTGCTAATGGCGCTGAGGCAGGAGGGGCTGCGCGTCGCGATCGACGATTTCGGAACCGGCTACTCCAGCCTTGCCTATCTGAAGGCGCTGCATCCCGATTATCTCAAGATTGATCACAGCCTTAGCCGCGACATCCTCGGCACGCCGCGAGACCGGATCATTTTGCGCGCGATTATCTCGATGGCGCGTAGCCTTGCGCTTACGGTGATTGCTGAAGGAGTGGAAAGCGAGCAACAGCTCACCCTGCTGGCACGAGAAGGGTGCGATATCTATCAGGGGTTCCTGCGATCCCGCGCCGTTACCAGCGCCGAGTTGGTGGAGATGGTGGAAAAGGCGGTCTGAGGCCTCCCACTCCGCTGCGACTAGCCGCGTCTGCGTCTTGGCAAGTCTCGCTCCCCTTCCGCAAGCGGGAGGGGTTGGGGGTGGGCAGACATCGCCTAACCTGCCACCTTCGCCAATCCCTTGGAAAGCTGTAAACCCGCATGCAGGCGCGCGGCGCCGTCCTTCCACACGCGTGAGATCACGAGCTTGTTGTCCGGTCGCAGCTTGGCGGCACCAGCGAGCCGCTGCACATAGTCGATCAGTCCGGCAGGGTTGCCGAACTGATCGTTGTGGAACGCCACCAGCGCGCCCTTGCCGCCGACATCGAGCCGCGCAATGCCAGCCTTCACGCAGTTTTGCTTGATGCGGATGAGGGTGAGCAGATTTTCCGTGGCGGTGGGTAGCTTACCGAACCGGTCGATCAGCTCCGCCGCGAACGCCTCTACCCCGCGCGCGTCCTCCAGATCGTTGAGGCGGCGATATAGCCCCATGCGCAGATCTAGATCGGGTACATAGTCTTCAGGGATCTGCACCGGTGCGTCGATCGTGATCTGCGGCGAATAGGCGTCGCGTGGCACGAAATCCGTCGATCCGCCGGATTTTGCTTCCAAAATCGCTTCCTCCAGCATCGACTGATACAGCTCGAACCCCACCTCCTTGATGTGGCCGGACTGCTCATCGCCCACCAGATTGCCCGCGCCGCGAATATCGAGGTCATGGCTGGCGAGTTGAAACCCGGCACCCAGCGTATCAAGGTCTGACAAGACCTTTAGGCGCTTTTCCGCCGTCTCGGTGATGATCCGGTCGGCGGGCGTGGTGAAATAGGCATAAGCGCGTGTTTTGCTGCGCCCCACCCGTCCGCGCAGCTGATAGAGCTGGGCGAGGCCAAAGCGATCCGCTCGGTGGATGATGAGCGTGTTGGCGCTGGGGATATCCAGCCCGCTCTCGACGATGGTGGTGGAGAGCAGCACGTCATATTTCTTGTCGTAGAAGGCGGACATGCGCTCTTCCACCTCGCCCGCCGCCATCTGGCCATGTGCGACGACCGGCTTCACCTCCGGCACCTGCTCACGGAGGAAGTCTTCGATTTCCGTCAGGTCAGTGATGCGCGGGACGACGAAGAAGCTCTGCCCGCCGCGATAATGCTCGCGCAGCAGCGCCTCGCGGATAACCACGCCATCCCACGGCATCACATAGGTGCGCACGGCGAGGCGGTCCACGGGGGGCGTCTGGATGACGGAGAGTTCGCGCAGGCCAGACATCGCCATCTGCAATGTGCGGGGGATCGGCGTTGCGGTGAGCGTCAGCACATGCACGTCGGTCTTGAGTTGCTTCAGCCGTTCCTTGTGGACGACGCCGAAGCGCTGCTCCTCATCCACGATCACAAGGCCAAGGCGCTTGAACTCCAGCCCCTTGGTGAGCAGCGCATGGGTGCCGACGACGATATCGATCGTGCCATCGGCGAGGCCCGCTTTGGTTGCCGCTGCCTCTGCTGCGGGCACGAGGCGGGAGAGGCGGCCGATGTTGAGCGGGAAACCGGCGAACCGCTCGACGAAGTTACGATGGTGCTGCCGCGCGAGCAGGGTGGTGGGGCAGATGAGCGCCACCTGCATCCCCGCCATTGCCGCTACGAAGGCTGCGCGCAGCGCCACCTCGGTCTTTCCGAAGCCCACGTCTCCGCAGACCAGCCGGTCCATTGGCCTGCCCGCAGCCAGGTCCTCGATCACGTCTGTAATCGCGCGGTCCTGATCCTCGGTCTCGTCATAGGGGAAGCGATCGACGAACGCGGGGTAGCCACCTGCATCCGGTTCAGCCACGGGGGCATCGCGCAGCGCGCGCGCCGCCGCCACTTTCAGCAGCTCGCCCGCAATCTCTCGGATGCGCTCCTTCATCCGCGCCTTGCGCCGCTGCCACGCCTCGCCGCCCAGACGATCCAGCGCGACACCCTCGTTCTCCGCGCCATAGCGGGAGAGGACATCGAGATTCTCGACCGGTACGTAGAGCTTGTCGCCGCCCGCATATTCCAATGCCACGCAGTCATGCGGCGCGTTGCCGACCGGGATCGACGTCAACCCCTCATATTTGCCGATGCCATGATCGGCATGAACGACCAGATCGCCGGGGGTGAGCGTCGCCAGCTCGGCAAGGAAGGCATCGGTGCTTTTCTTGCGCTTGGCGCGGCGGACCAGCCGGTCGCCCAGCATATCCTGCTCGGTCAGCAACGTAACATCGGCGGTGGTGAAGCCATGATCGAGCGGCAGGACGACGAGCGCCGTCGCGCCCTTGGAGGCCAGTCCCTGCGCCTCCTGCCAGCTGTCGGCCTGAGCGAGCGCGCCCGCCTTGTGCTCGGTCAACAGGCCGGAAAGCCGCTCTCGCGCGCCGCCGGAATAGCTGGCGATAATGATCTTGCGCCCGGCCTTGCGCTGGTTCTCGATATTCACGGCAACCGCATCATAGACATTCGCGTTCTGCGCGCGTTCGGGCGCAAAATCCCGCGCGGCATCGACGCCGAAATCGAGCACCGATGCGCTTTCCGGCTCATAGAAGGGCGATATCATGTGCATGGGCTGCGCGGTGATCGCGGCGTCCCATTCTTCGCGCGTGAGATAGAGTTGGCCCGGCTCAAGCGGACGATAGCTGCCCGGATCGCCCTTCAATGCCGCCACCCGGTTGGCATGATAATCGGTGATCGCCTCCAGCCGGGTCTGTGCCGCCCCGGTCACGCCGCTATCGCGCACCACCAGCGCATCCTTGCCGAGATGCTCGGTGAGCGGCACAAGACGCTCCTCAAACAACGGCAGCCAGTGCTCCATTCCCGCGAGCCGCCGTCCTTCGCTCACCGCCTGATAAAGCGGATCGCCGGTGGCCGATGCGCCGAACAGCTCCCGGTAGCGGCTGCGAAAGCGCTTTATCGTCTCCTCGTCCAACAGTGCTTCGGATGCGGGCAGCAGCGTGAAACTCGGCACATCGCCGGTCGAACGCTGGGTTGCGGGATCGAAGCTGCGTAGCGTCTCGATCTCATCGCCAAAGAAATCCAGGCGCAGCGGCTCCTTCGCGCCGCCGGGGAACAGATCGACGATCCCGCCACGCACCGCATATTCGCCGGCATCATGCACGGTATCGGTGCGGCTATATCCGTTCGCCTGAAGCAGTTTCGTCAGCGCCTCAATGGCAATGCGCTCGCCCGGAGCCAGACGCGCGACAAGCTGCCGCACCCGGAATGGCGTGAGGGTGCGCTGGGTGATCGCCGCTGCTGTGGTCAGCACAAGCTGGGGCGCCTTGATAGGCGCGGCGAGCGCATGCAACCCCGCAAGCCTCTGTGCCGCGCTACGCAGCGAGGGCGATGCGCGATCATAGGGCAGGCAGTCCCACGCCGGGATGGTCACGACCTCCAGCTCCGGCGCGAACCAGCCCGCCGTATCCGCCACCGCTTGCATCGCCAGCTCATCAGGCGCGACGAACACGGCGCGGCGCGCGGAGCCGCCTCCCGCAGCTGCGCGCGCCAGATCGCTCAGAAGCAATGGCAGGAAGCCGGTTGGCGCGCCCGATAATGTCAGTGGCGCATGTGAAGAGAGGATGCGGTTAAGATCGGGCACTCGGCTTTTCCAACACGTCATGCTGAACTTGTTTCAGCATCCATTTTTCAATGAGGGATCTGGCCTAATAGGGCAAATGGACCCTGAAACAAGTTCAGGGTGACGACGCCCGTATAAAACATCAGCGCGGGATTGCGATAAAATCCAGCTTCTTGAACTGATCCATCAATGGCCCTTCAAACCGCTCGGGCACCAAAGCCGTTCCCAGCCCCCACGCCATGATGTCGACATCCTGCTCTTCCAGCAGTTCCTCGAACCATGCAATCTCAGGCTCGCCCCAGCCCGCGCCATAGCGATCGAAAAAGCCGCCGACCATATAATCCGCCTCGCGCGTGCCGCGATGCCATGCGCGGAAATGGAGGCGGCGCAGGCGGGGGTTCTCTTGCATGGCTTCATCATCCCATCGGTGTTTGCTCCCGCCATCGGGCTGAGCTAAGCACAGCGGCATAGCCATGAGACCCGAACTACTCAATCCGCTGTTTGCCGAAATTTCGGTGCTGAAGGGCGTGGGCAACGCGCTGTCGAAGCCGCTCGACCGGCTGGGCCTCACCAAGATGGTTGATCTTACCTTTCATCTGCCGACCGGCTGGGTGGAGCGGCACCGCGTTTCGCGCCTCGATCACAACGATATTGGTCGCACGATCATCATCACGCTGACGCCCACCGATTATCGCGCCGGAGGCTCTCCGCGCGCGCCATTCCGTGTCTGGGCGGTGGATGCCGAGGGCAATGGCGTGTCGCTGGTCTATTTCGGAAAAAACAGCGGATGGCCGCGCAAGCTGCTGCCCATTGGCGAGCCGCGCGTCATCTCCGGCAAGCTGGAGGCCTATGGCGATCAGCTCCAGATCATTCACCCGGATCACGTGGGTCTGCCCGAGGAAGCATTGCAGATCCCGGTGATGGAGCCGGTCTATCCGTTGTCGGAAGGGATCACCAACGCCCGCATGCGCGACCTTGTTGGTGAGGCGCTATCCCGCGCGCCGGATATGCCGGAGTGGATCGATGCCTCGGTGCTCGGCTCGCACGGGTGGAAAGGCTGGCACGACAGTCTGCTCAGCGTCCACGCCACACCAGACAACCGCGAGGCCCGCCGCCGCCTCGCCTATGACGAGATTTTCTCCGGCCAGCTCGCGCTGATGTTGGTGCGCACCGCTTCGCGCCAGCGCCGGGCC
The DNA here is from genome assembly GCF_004122115.1 of Sphingobium fluviale. GTDB lineage: Bacteria > Pseudomonadota > Alphaproteobacteria > Sphingomonadales > Sphingomonadaceae > Sphingobium > Sphingobium fluviale. Next base: position 99,325 of record NZ_SBKP01000011.1, on the reverse strand, counting down.
GAGCCGATCCGCCCGAATGGACGCCTACGGGACGCGGTAAAGCTGCCCTTCGCGCCGACGGGTGCGCAGCGCCGCTCTGTAGCGGAGATAGATGGCGACTGCGCACAAAATCACCCGATGCTGCGGCTGTTGCAGGGCGATGTCGGGAGCGGAAAGACATGGGTGGCGCTGATGGCGCTGCTCGGCGCGGTCGAGAGCGGGATGCAGGGCGCGCTCCTTGCGCCGACGGAAATCCTCGCCCGCCAGCATTACGAGACGCTGCGTAATATGCTGTCGGGCGTGCCCATCAACCTCGCCATCCTGACCGGGCGAGACAAAGGCAAGGCGCGTGAGGCGACGTTGATGGGACTGGCGGATGGCAGCATCGACATTCTAGTTGGCACACACGCGATCTTCCAGGAGGCGGTGAGCTATCGTCATCTGGGGCTGGTGGTGATCGATGAGCAGCACCGCTTCGGCGTCGTCCAGCGCATGATGCTGGCGTCGAAAGCGCGGCTCAACCCCCATATGCTGGTGATGACGGCAACGCCGATCCCGCGCACGCTCACCCTTACTTATTATGGTGACATGGAGGTGAGCCGCCTCGATGAAATGCCGCCCGGCCGTCAGCCGATCCGCACCACCGTCAGCTCCATCGACAAGCTGGTGGAGGTGGTCGAGGGGCTGGGCCGCCATATCGCGGGCGGCGGGCAGGCCTATTGGGTGTGCCCGCTGGTCGAGGAAAGCGCGGTCTCCGATCAGGCTGCGGCAGAGGCGCGGGCGGAGGCGTTGCGGGCGCGCTTCGGCGATAAGGTGGCTCTGGTCCACGGGCGGATGAAGGGGCCGGAGAAAGACGCCGCAATGGCGCGATTCGCGAGCGGGGAGGCGAGCGTGCTGGTCGCCACCACCGTGATCGAGGTCGGTGTCGATGTGCCCAACGCCACGCTGATGATCATCGAGGGCGCGGATCGCTTTGGGCTGGCGCAGCTGCACCAGTTGCGCGGGCGGGTAGGGCGGGGCGACAAGGCGTCGACCTGCCTGTTGTTGTGGGGCGTATCTGGCAAGGGGTCGTTGCACGACCAAAAGATCAGCGAAACCGCTAAGGCGCGTCTTCTAATAATGAAGAATTCAAACGATGGATTTTTTATCGCCGAAGAAGACCTGCGCCTGCGCGGGGCAGGGGATTATCTCGGCACGCGCCAATCCGGCGAACAAAAGTTCCGCCTTGCGGGGGACGCCGACATATCGGACCTCATAGACATGGCACGGGATGACGCGCGCCTGCTGATAGAGCGTGACGGCGGGCTGGCCTCCGCCCGCGGTCAGGCTGCGCGCATGTGTCTTTATCTTTTTGAACGGGATGCGGCCGTTGGGTTGCTCAAAGGCGGCTAGCCCCCGTCACCATCCCGTGCTTCTTTTTGCCGAGGCTGATCTTGTCGCCCGCCTGCGGAGCGTGGGCGCCATCGCGCACCACCTCATCGTTCACGCGCACCGCGCCTTCCTCCAGCTTGCGCTTGGCCTCGCCGTTGGAGGCGGCAAAGCCCAGTGCGACCAGCGCCGCGATGATATTGGGCGCCACGCTCACCGCAATGCTCGGCAAATCCGCGCCCGCGCCGCCGGCAAATGTCGCGGCCGCCGTCCCTGCCGCCGCTTCTGCCGCAGCGCGGCCATGCAGGATCGTCGTGGCCTCGTTCGCCAGCACGATCTTCGCGTCGTTTATCTCCGCGCCTTCCAGCGCCTCCAGCCGCGCGATCTCGTCCAGCGGCATGTCGGTGAACAGGCGCAGGAACCGCCCTACATCCGCATCCTGCGTATTGCGCCAGAACTGCCAATAGTCATAAGCGGGCAGCTGATCGGCATTTAGCCACACCGCGCCCTTCGCCGTCTTGCCCATCTTGCCGCCGTCCGCCGTGGTGATCAACGGCGTGGTAAGGCCATAGACCTCCGTACTGTCGACACGGCGAGACAATTCTATTCCGTTGACGATGTTGCCCCACTGGTCAGACCCGCCCATCTGCAACCGGCAGGCAGAGCGGCGGGATAGCTCCAGAAAATCATAGGCCTGAAGGATCATGTAATTGAATTCGAGGAAGGTGAGCGGCTGTTCCCGCTCCAGCCGCAGCTTGACGGAGTCGAACGTCAGCATGCGGTTGATCGTGAAATGGCGGCCGATATCGCGCAGGAACGGAACATATTCCAACGCATCGAGCCAGTCGGCGTTGTTGACCATCAGCGCGTCGGTCGGGCCATCGCCAAAGTTCAGAAAATGCTCAAATACACGTTTTATAGAGCTGATATTATTATCAATATCCTGCGCGGTCAGCATCTTGCGGCTCTCGTCCTTGCCGCTAGGGTCTCCCACCTTGGTGGTGCCGCCACCCATCAGCACGATCGGCTTGTGGCCCGCCTGCTGCAAGCGCCGCAGCATCATGATCTGCACCAGGCTGCCGACATGGAGCGAAGGCGCAGTAGCATCGAACCCGATATAACCGGGTACGATTTGCCGCGCAGCAAGCGCATCTAGCCCTTCCGCATCGGTGATCTGGTGGATATAGCCGCGTGAAGAGAGTAAGCGCAGCAGATCGGAGCGATATTCGGTCATGGCGCGGGCGGTTAGCATGGAGTAGCCATTTGGACAATATAGCGAGCCTCGTTTGCCATCCGGATACTCCAACGGATACGGTGACGGGCATTGTCGTATCCGGCACACGCGCAACCGGGGGCTTCATCACGGTGCGCTATCATGTGAAGGGGACTATCGGGCATATAGCCCTGCCGGCCGAGATGGAGCCGGGCCGCGCGGACGGTCTGTGGCAAACGACCTGCTTTGAGCTGTTTACCCGTGATGTGGGTGACATCGCCTATCGCGAGTATAATTTTTCGCCCTCGCGCCTTTGGGCGGCATACGGCTTTGCGGACTATCGTAAAGGCATGCACCCCATCGATATCTGGGCGCCACGTATTGAGGCGCTGCACAAGAGTGATGAACTGGTGGTGGATGTCACCTTTGTGTCTCCCCGGCTGGGTCCACAGATGATCGGCGCCTGCGCAGTCATCGAGGAAAAGGACGGGCACAAATCCTTCTGGGCATTGACACACCCGCCCGGCAAGCCTGATTTTCATCACCCCTCCTGCTTGGCCTATGAGCTGCCTGCCTCAGATGGCCCGGCGACGGCGGACGCGAATTCGTGATGAGAAATGGCATTGACCGGCTGATTGCCGACCCTGAATCGCGCAAACCCTTGATTGGAAGACGGGTTGCCTTGCTGGCGCATCCCGCCTCGGTGACGGCGGATCTGACGCACAGTCTGGATGCGCTCGCCATGTGCGAAGACATCACGCTTTCCGCTGCCTTCGGGCCGCAGCATGGCCTGCGCGGCGATAAGCAGGACAACATGATGGAGTCGCCTGACTTCGCTGATCCTGTTCACGGCATCCCCGTGTTCAGCCTCTATGGTGAGGTGCGCCGCCCGACAGAGGCGATGATGAGCAGCTTCGATGTGATCCTGATCGACCTTCAGGATCTGGGCTGTCGCATCTATACCTTCATCACCACGCTGCTCTATGTGCTGGAGGCTGCCGCCGCGCATGGCAAGACTGTGTGGGTGCTGGATCGACCCAACCCCATTGGTCGTCCGGTAGAAGGCTTAAGCCTGCGCCCCGGCTGGGAGAGTTTCGTAGGCGCGGGGCCGATGCCGATGCGCCATGGGCTGACGCTGGGCGAGCTGGGCCACTGGTTCATCGCGCATTACAAACTCGACGTCGATTATCATGTCATTGCGATGGAGGGCTGGGAGCCAGACGCCGCGCCCGGCTATGGCTGGCCGCCCAATCGCCTTTGGATCAACCCCAGTCCCAATGCGCCCAACCTCAACATGGCCCGCGCCTATCCCGGCACGGTGATGCTGGAGGGTGCCTGCCTCAGCGAGGGTAGGGGCACCACCCGCCCGCTGGAGATATTTGGCGCGCCCGATATTGATGCGCGCGCCGTGATCACGCAGATGCAACGGCTTGCACCGGAGTGGCTTATGGGATGTGCCCTGCGTGACATCTGGTTCGAGCCGACATTCCACAAGCATGTTGGCCACCAGTGCAACGGTGTGCACATCCACGCCGAGGGCGGGAGTTATGACCACGCCGCCTTCCGCCCCTGGCGCGTTCAGGCGCTGGCGTTCAAGGCGATCCGGCGCCTGTGGCCGGATTATGAGCTGTGGCGCGATTTCCCCTATGAATATGAATTTGGCAAGCTGCCCATAGACGTTATCAACGGCTCGCCCCTGTTGCGCGAATGGGTGGACGATGCCGCCGCCACGCCTGCCGATCTCGATGCGTTGGTGCTGCCGGATGAAGCGGCGTGGCGAGAGGAGCGTCGTCCGTTTCTGCTTTATCCGCCACGCGTTTGAGCCAAAGCAGCTGACATCAGGTTCGGATCATTAACGGATCGGGGGATGAACAAGGAATGCGGCTATCATCTGTGCGAGGTCCTCTTTAAGGACATCCCATTCGCCTTCCCATGAGCCTACTATTGACAGTCCCAGCCCCAGATATCTGGTGATGGCGGAATATGTCACCGTGAAGGCTGTGTCGACGGCGCGCTTAGGGCTTGGCTGCTGGATCTGGTCCTCATACTCAAGCATGGCGTCCTTTATTGCAGTGGCGGCGAGCACATAAGAATCTTTGCCTGTCTGCGCGATCAGCGGGTCTTCAGTGGCGCGCATCATGAAAGGGCGCATGACTTCGTGATGTTCGCGAAGGGTTTCGGCTAGCGCCTCCACCAGACCGACTATCAGATGGGGCAGATCGCGCGTTTGGGCTTTGGCCATAGCGAGACGGCGGTGCATATCTGCGTCCACGCGTTGCAGCACACGAAGCTGCACAGCGTGCAGCAAGTTTTCCTTGCTTTCAAAGCGGTTATATATCGAACCGATCGACACCTTGCCCTTGCGGCTCACAGCATTGAGCGTGAAGTCGCATGAACCTTCACTGCGGAGAAGATCCTCGGCAGCAGCCAGCATACGCTCATACGACGCCTTGCTGCGCCCCTGCACGGGGGCTCGCAATGTCTTAGCCAGTCCTACATCGCTCATCATGATGACCCTCTTGCTCAATCCCCCTACAAAATCAATTCCCCATTGTCTTTAAATTATTATTAGAATAATAATTCGAGTTTGATACACAATCTACCGTGATGGGATGAATTAGTGGCTGAAAACTTTGATTATATCATTGTGGGTGCTGGCTCCTCCGGCTGTGCTGTGGCCCGGCGGCTGAGCGACAACCCCGCCAGCCGCGTACTGTTGGTAGAGTCAGGCGGAACCAACCAGAGCATATTTATCAAAATGGCTGCGGGCTTCGCGAAGATCATGGGCAACCCTGCGTACTTCTGGTCATTCCCCGTTACTCCGCAGCCAGATCGCCCCCTGGAGCGTCATGGATATGGCAAGGGCCTCGGCGGCTCGTCGGCGGTCAACGGCATGTGGTATCTGCGGGGCCACCCCCGCGACTTTGACAACTGGCGGGCGATGGGGCTTCCTTCATGGGGGTGGGATGACATTGCGGCAGCATACAAGAAAATCGAGGATTATCGGTGTGCCGGAGCCGATGAATCCCGCGGAACCGGTGGCCCCCTCCAGATCACGCAATCGACGTACAAGTCGGAGGTGTTCGATGCGATTGTCGCGGCCTGCAACGAACAGGGCGTTGCATGGACCGATGATATCTGCACTCCAGCCAGCAGCGGAGTGGGCCGTACGCAATATACTGTCGACAGGAGAGGAAAGCGCGCATCGGCCTATGAAGCTTTTCTGGCTCCGGTTCGTAACAGACCTAATCTGAAGATCATGACGGATTGCACTGTCAAGCGAATCCTTATGGACGCTGGCCGTGCCGTTGCTATCGAATGTGAGGTTGGAGGGCAGAGTATACGTTATTGCGCGAACCGAGAGATCATTCTGTCCGCCGGGGTCTACAGGTCGCCACATCTGCTCATGCTGTCAGGTATCGGTCCCGGTGCCCAATTGTCGGAACTGGGTATTGAGGTGTTGCAAGATCTGCCAGCGGTGGGCCAAAATTTATGCGATCATCAGAAGATGGGGATTTCCTTCGATCTGGAAAATCATCCCGGCCTCAACCGAGAATTTCGTGGCTGGCGCCTCGCGCGCAATGCGCTGCGATATTTTGCGACCGGGACTGGCCCGCTAGCGCGCGTTGGCCTGCCGATTACCGCAATGGTATCCAGCGAGGGTGAGCCGGATTGGCCGGACATACAGCTGGCAGCATCGCCTTTTGCGATGCGTACGGTGCAGGAAATGGCGGCGAGACCCGGCAGTCCGATATCCGAAAGGCCAGGCATTACCTTTGCAGGCTTTGACCTGCGGCCGAAAGGGCGAGGCAATGTGAAGCTGAGCAGTGGCGATTACCGCGATGCGCCGCTTGTTGATCCTCGCTTCTGGAGCGACGAGCGGGATATCGCGAAAGCCCGCCTGTTGTTTGGCTTGTTGCGTAGATTGGCGGGTGCCAGCGCGTTGTCGCACTATGTGGGCGCGGAGCGTTCGCCCGGTGCGGCGGTGCAATGCGAAAGTGAAATCATGGATGCGTTGCGCCGGATGACGGACCCAGGCCTGCATGGTACTGGCACCTGTTCCATGGGTGTGGATCACAGAAACTCAGTTGTCGGTGATGACTGCCGGGTGCATGGCGTCGATGGACTTCGGGTCGTAGACTGCTCGATTATGCCGACGCCGATTTCTGGCAACACCAACGCGCCTGCAATGGCAATCGGCCAGCGTGCGGCTGAACTTATAGCGAGCGGGAGATAGCGCGCTGAGCGCGGCTATCCCCCGGCAGCGAATCAGAAATTCTCGCCAACCATTTCTTCGCTCTTTGCCCACAGTGCTTTTGCGTTAGCCGGATCAAGCGCATAAGAGCGAACGCTGTCATGCGTGCCTACGCCGTCCGCGACCTTGGCGATCCGGTAATCAACACAGTATCGCCCGCCAACCTCATCGCCATTGGCAACGATAGCGGCCCAGACCGGCATGGCCGCGCCTTGTGTTACCGTCTTCATCTCCATGGGCGGGCCGCCAGTGCCCGGCACAAGCGCTTTTATGCGAGCGCGCAGCGCGTCCATGTCTTCGGAGGACAGGTGGCTGGCGAGATCCGTGTTGACCGCACCGGGATGCACAGCGACAGAGCGGATGCCTCGCGACTTGTGGCGCCGGTCAAATTCGACCGCGAACAGGATAGTGGCGGTTTTGGAGCGCCCATAAGCATCCCATCTGTCATAATCGGTGTTTTCGTAATTGGGATCGTTGAGATCGACATCGGAAAAGCGATGCCCCGCGGTTGAAAGCGTCACGACCCGGCCGCCATCGTTTATGAGCTGCGCAATGCGGTTGATGAGTACAAAGTGGCCTAGATGGTTGGTGCCGAACTGCATTTCAAAGCCATCTGCAGTTTTGCCCAATGGCGTTGCCATTACACCAGCATTGGCGATGATGATATCAAAGCGCCTGCCGTCGTTGACAAGAACATCGGCCGCGTGGCGGACGCTTGCAAGCGATGCAAGGTCCAGCTCAATCAAGTCAAAGCTACCGCCATTGACAGCCGCTTCGCGAACGCCTGCTGTTGCGGCCTCACCCTTCGCAAGGTTGCGCGCAGTGCCGACGACATCTGCTCCATGCGCGACAAAGGCGCGGGCGATTTCTACACCGAGACCAGCCGAAACACCAGTAACGAGCACTCGCTTGCCGGATAGGTCCATGCCTGCCATCACGTCGTCAGTAGTGGTCTTTCCATCGAATTCGCTCATGATATGTCCTGTAAGAATTGGGCCGTTCTAGATGCGAGAGCGGCAATAGGGCTGAAGGAAGCGGGTTCATGCGTGGTGCGCGTCAATCCTGCGGTTTGTTGGTGCGGCCCCACAATGCCATCCGGCTTAGCAGGCGATCGCGGAGCACAAGCTGATGATAGGCCGCGCCAACAACATGCAGCCCAATCAGGACGAGCAGAAACCGGGCTGCCCATGCGTGCACCTGCGCACTCGGAAGAGACGCAAGATGTGTCGGCAGTTCTCCTGCCTCGGTTGCAAAAAGTATGTCGCCCAGACCCGAAATCTTTACAGTGGCCATACCACTTGCGAGCATGACCAGCACGCCCAGCCGCAAGACGATGTGTACAGCCTTGGCCAGCAGATCGAGCGCGCCGCTGCCTGAGGTTGCCTTCCGCGGTGCCCGGAACACGACTGCGGTGATGGCGTAGATCAAGAATATCGCCAGTGTAGTGAGCCCCATCATCACATGGAGACGCAGCACGCCGACTTTGGCCGGGTCAGCATCATCAAGCGGGGCAATTCCTTTCAGACCTCCGGCAAGCATGAGGATGACGATCAGGGCCAGCAGCCAATGCATAAGGGCGCGCGGCCTTGCATAGCGGTCCATTTGTTCCTGATTGCTGGCTGCTGAGTTCGTTTGCATAGATATTTCTCCGCTCTCAGGCGTTATCGCACGTCTCGAATGAAGGCGACGCACGCTGCTCCGAGTATGATGAACACGATGCCCATGACAAAAAGGATCGAGTAGCTTCCCACAAAACTCACCATTCCTCCTGCGAGGCCGACGCCGAGCGTCTGTGAAAGGGTGGTGGTAGTATTGATGATGCCAAGATCCTTTCCGGCATCGTCCTGAGACGGCAGTACTTTGGTAATGAGGACATAGTCCACCGAGCCAAAGCCGCCAAAGCCTGCGCCGATGAGGAAACTGTATACAATCAGCCCGGCAAAATTGGGGAAGGCGAGCGGCACCGCAATTGCTGCCACCATCACGGCAGAGCAGGCGTAGATGAGTGGGCGGGTGACATCCAGTCTATCACTGAGCCAGCCCGCGAGGGGCGTACCGACCGCAGAGCCTAGCATCCCGGCGAGGCCCATCAGCGGCATGGTTTTAACCGCCGCCGCGCCCAGCCCGGCATAATCCTGAAGAATATACAGCAAATAGACTGTGAGGGGGAAAAAGCCGGTCAGAATGAGAAACCGTCCAAGGAACGTCCATCCGAATGCCGGATAGCGCACCGGGTTCACCCAAAATGTCCGTAGCAGAATCCCGGCGTTCATCGGCGGCTTTTCAACCCCCAGATTGGAGCGCTTGTTCACCAGCGCAAATGTCAGTACCGCAACCAGCAGCAAGGCGCTGACCGCGAGATAGCCGAGCAGTAGCTCATCCGCGAACACCGCACCCGCGACCTGCCCGAACAGCACACCCAGCAGGTGCGAGAGGCCGACCGAAGCCGAGAATATGCCACGCCGCGCCACGGGAACCCGCTCAGGGATATGGACCAGTATCGGGGTGAAAACAAAATTGGTGCTGGCTTGTATAAGGAGCCAGTAGACCGCAAGCTCCGTGATGCTTGTTGCCTGGGCCAGCAATATCGCGAGGACGACCGTCGCCACGGCGCCGACCAGCATCCAGGGCGCTCTTCCGCCAATTCTCGTGCGAGTCCGGTCACTCAACGCCCCCGCTATCGGTGCCGATAGCAGCGCGCCGATGGCCCCTATCCCAACGACAAGCGCAAGCCCGCCGGCCGCGCCTTTGGGGTCGATCTGCTGAATTTGAAGTGCAAGAAATACGGACTGAAGCGCCGTCCAGAACACGAAAAGGACGACAGCAACGAAAACGAGCGTCGTCAGCAACGGGACAAGGCGCAGCTCACGCAGGCTGGGCAAAGCAGCGGTCGACGAAGGCTTATCAGGAGCGAGCGTGGCCTCTGGCACGGAAACGGACATCTGAGTTCCTTCTCTCGTCCGCCAAGCCATAGCGAGGCGGGGTTGTACTCTGGCGGTGCGTCACGTGGCTGTTATTGGTCCGTAATGCCCATTGCCGCGGCACTATCGGCCATATTTCTCCAGCAAGTTGAACAGCGTTTTCGCCGGCTGTTCCGAAGGGGCATATTTGATGAACCAGCCTTCATACTCGCCGGATACCGATCCCTTGAAGCCATAGTCTTTCAACATGCCCAGCAACTCCTTGTATGGCGTGTTGGGTTCCTCGCCATCCGCGGTAAACATATGCGCCTTTGCATGGCAGTGTACGGTATATTTAAGCAGCGGTTCGAGCGTAGAGAGCGGGTTGCTCTGTATCTGCCCCGGTGCGTTTGGTCCCTGCCAGCAGGAGAAATCCGGCACGAGGCGAAACCAGGGGGAGTCGACCGCATCCAATGCTTCCTGATAATAGGACGGCGGATGCGGGGCGTGCAGCTCGACCCCCCAGATCACGCCGTACTTTTCGAGAGAGGGTAATACGGCGTTCACGAAGTCGATGAGTTGTCCAACGGGGTTGGCATTGAAGGCAGGGCGCATGATCGGTGCGCCAAGATAGGCGGTGAGGGCGATCATCCGCTTGGCGTGATGCACCAGCTCCTCAAAGGTTTGCGGACGATCACTGCGGATGTTCTTGCCGAAGTAGCAGCTGAAGCAGAATATCTCCATGCCAAGAGATTCAACCAGCTCCCGGATCTGCGTCAGGTCATCCAGGCTAGGGTTTGGCCAGCCCGGAATATGCTGTTCTGCTATGATCTCGACACCGTCGCATCCCAGCTCGGCGGCTTTGCGAATGGCGTCAAACACGTCCATCTTGCCCGCGTGCAGATCGGCGCCAAAGCTGTAGAGGGTAAGCCCAAGTTTCATTCAACCACGCTCCACTTCGCCGGTAAGCCGATAAGGCAACGTGTCATCAGGAAAGCCATAGCTGAAGGTCGTGCGCATATCGATTTCGACGCCTATCTCGTTTGTGTCTTTGAGGAGGGCAGGGATCGCCGGATCGGTCAAAAAGACCTCCGCGACTTCACCCATGCCCCACCATATTTCATGCAAATTCTTGGCATACGCTGCAGGCACCATTTGCCCGCGAAGGGAGAGGAAGATGTGCCCCTCCGATACATTATGGCCATTCACCGCTATGCCGAGTGAAGACACGGTGGAAAGATGGGTGCCAGTATACCAGGGGTTACGGATGAGTAGCCGCCACCCCGCGTCGGTCTGTTCAATCCGGTTGGACGCGAACAGATCGCGCTGACCCAGACCGGAGAAGACGAAGATACCTTGCTTCGCTCTATCGGCCTGGTTCCTGTTGGTACGCGGAGGTTCGGCATTCATTTAGTAAATCTCCATCCGGTTCGGGTCAGAACTTGACGCCGATGCGCAAGCCATAAGTGCGTGGATCGCCAACGAAGGCAGAGCCATCGGTAAAGTTGGGGAAGTTCGCTGAAAGCGAGGTGCTGCCCAATGTGATGTTGTCTTCGATGTTCTTGACGTAACCCTGAACGTAAAAGCGGTCGCCGGAGCTGTTGTAGGTCAGCAAAAGATCGGTCTTGGTATAGCTGGGCTGGCGGAAGAAGCCGCGCAGACCGGTGCTGATCAGGTGATAGCTGTCGCTGATCCGTGTGCGGACACCGGCCACTAGCGATCCTTCGCCGATTGGCAGGGTATATTCATAGCCCGCAGAGGCTGTCCACGTCGGCGAACGATCCAGCTTCTCGCCCTTGAATTCGACGCCCGGCGCAACCTGATAGCTGGTGTAGCGTGCATTCATCCACACAGCCGCAAAGGAGAAACGGTTGCGGCGCGTCGGCTGGAGCGTGGTTTCCATCTCTACGCCGTCGATCTTGGCCTTGCCCGCGTTCTTGATGACGAGGCACGGGCCGCCGCAATAGGTAGCGTCAATCTGGCTCAACTGCAGGTTGGAATAATCATAGTGGAAGTAATTCGCCGATAACCGCACTGCTCTGCTCAGATTGGCCTTGATGCCAATCTCGTATGAGGTGAGAGTCTCCGGCTTGTAGAACAAGTCCTTGCTGGGCGCAGCGAGGTTGCAGTTTGTCTGCCCTGCAAGGCACCCCTCGTTAAAGCCTCCGGCCTTGTAGCCCGTTGATACAGAGCCATATAGCAGTGTGTCAGGCGTCAGATCATAGTCGACACCGACCTTCCATGTGACTTTGCTATAGCTTACCGAGGCGTTGTTGAGCGAGTCACGCACCGGCTGGAAACCCGTGGCAGGGCTGCCGGGGTTCGTGGTGCCCGGTTGTACGCCCGTGCTATAATCGAGCGGATCGGTAAGGTTGGCGTGATTGATCGTGTTGCCCAGCCGTGACTTGTCGTCGCTGGTGTGACGAATACCCGCCGTCAGTCTCAGCGTGTCGGTCACGCTGAAAGTCCCCTGCCCGAAAAAGCCGAGAGTCTTGGAGATCGTCGGATGCTGCGAGAAGCCATAGATATAGCCACGCTGGCCGGGCTGGAAGAAGCGCGTGCCAAATAGCAGGAAGTCCACGCCAGACTCTTCGCGGAAATAATAGACGCCCGCCTGCGCTTTGAGGCGATCTGAGTTATAAGCGAACCTCAGCTCGTGCGACTGCTGCTTATAATCGCCCTCAAAGGTCGCGTTCAGCGGATATTGCCCGGCGAACGGTCCGAACAGCAGGCGGCCAACATAGCCGCGCTGCACCTCGTCACGCGTGAACTCGCGATAGGAGCCGACATAGGTTGCGGTGATGGAGTCGGACAGGTCAACCTCCAACTCACCCATCAGGCCCCAGGTGTCATTGTCGCTGGTGGCCTTGCTTCCCTGAGTATAACCCAGCGTGCGATATTCGCTGGAGCTGCGGCCCGAACGATAGACGGGCGTTGCACCGCGCTGCCCCGGCGCCGGGCCGAGGATCGGCATCTGATAAAAATTGGCTAGGGCTACGCCGGTTGTCGGATTGCCCTTCATTGTGCTGTAGTCGCCCTTCACATAGAGGCGTACGCTCTCGCCGAAATCGAATTTCGCGCCGAGGCGGAACGACAGATCATCTTTGCCGGGGTTGAGCGAGGGTGCGGAAGCCCCCTTCAGGATATAGCTGTCGCGGCGGTTATAATTTACCGCTGCGCGAACGGCCACACTGTCTCCGACCGGCAGGTTTATCATGCCAGACGCATGAACGGTGTCGTAATTGCCGTATGTAATGTCGGCAGATGCCTGAAACTCTGGCTTGGGTCGTGCCGACACTGCATTGATGAGGCCAGCGGTGGTGTTGCGGCCATAGAGCGTGCCCTGCGGCCCGCGCAGAACCTCAACGCGCTCCAGATCGAACAGGCTCGTTTCCTGCGCTTGCGGACGGGCGATATACACGCCGTCAGACAGGAACGCGGCTGATGGATCACCCTTTTCCGACACGTCTGCGCTGGTTACCCCGCGAATGGTTATCTGAAGCCCGTTACCATTAACCCGGTCCACAGAAAGGCTGGGCGCTGCGTCTGCGAGCCGCGTGGGGTCGGAAATGCCCTGATCACGAAGGTTGTCGGACGTCAGGACGGAGAGGGCGGTCGGGGTTTTGGACGCGAGCGACTCGACCCGGTTGGCCGTAACCACGATGTCTTCAATTGCGACTTCCGGCGGGGCGTTTTCAGCATAGGCCAACTGAGGCGCGCTAAAAAATGCTGCCGAAACAAGCAGCCGGCTGCAAACGAACGTGGCACGACGTGCCGAGAGTCTCTGATTGTTGATCATTGTAAACCTCCCCATAGTTTTGTTGGCCTTTACAGCCCCACTGTCTTGCAGGCCCAATCGTTGGCGACTGGCACCAATGTTATGCATGCAAAAAGTGGTTGGTTGGCTGTGTGATCCTCATCTCATTACCGTCGATTGACTGGACGGCTTTATTTTGGAATAAGAACTATTGTTCTATTATTGAGCAAGGTTGTCAATAGCCAAAAACTGCTGCGCTCATCAATAGGGTGGATAGGCTCAAAACCTCAGAATTATGACCTAAAAACAGTACAGTATAATAGTTTATAAGGAGGGAAGATGCGTCGATTGCGGATGGGATTGATAGGGGGCGGCCCCGGCGCTTTCATTGGGCCTATCCATCGAATCGCGGCAGAACTGGATCGCGAAATTGAGCTGGTCGCCGGGGTGTTCAGCAGCGATGCTGTCAGGTCACGGCTGGGCGGGGAGAGCTATCGGATCGATCCTGAACGAGCCTATGCTGACGTTGCGACCATGTTATACGCTGAGCGTGGCAGAGACGATGGCATCGATTTCGTTACGATCGCATCGCCCAATGCGCACCATCTGCCTGCCGCGCGATTGTCCTTGGAGGCAGGCGTCGCCGTAATGAGCGACAAACCGGCCACAGCGACCCTTAACGAGGCACGGGAGTTGGCCGCGATTATCGGCAACACGCGCCAGCCCTACAGGCTATCCTACACCTATTCGGGCTACCCGCTTGTTCGGGAGGCCCGGTCCCTGATTTCTGCGGGCAGGATCGGCGCGGTGCGCAAAGTGGTGGTCGAATATGCGCAAGGCTGGCTGGCGGGCGCGGCAATGGGCAAGCAGGCGGAGTGGCGCGTTAATCCGGCGCAGGCGGGAGAGGGCGGGGCGATTGCCGACATCGGCGTGCATGCCTTTCACCTTGCGGAATTCGTGACCGGGCTGCGAACGACTCAGCTTCTGGCTGATCTCGCCAGCGTCGTTCCGGGCCGCACGCTGGATGACGATTGCCAAATCCTGCTGCGCTTTGACAATGGTGCGCGGGGTGTGCTGCTGGCGTCGCAGATCATGATTGGGGAGCGCAATGGGCTGCGTCTGCGCGTCTATGGTGACAAAGGCGGGATAGACTGGTCGCAGGAACAACCCAACCGGCTGACATTGCATCATGCCGATGGTCGAACCGAGTTGATTCAGGCGGCCGATGCGTCCCTTTCGGGTGATGCCAAATGGGCGAGCCGGACACCAGGCGGCCATCCGGAAGGATATCTCGAAGCCTTCGCCAACCTGTATCGTGATTTTGCCCGTGTGTTGCGGGGGGAATCTGGAAGCCTGATACCAGGCATTGAGGATGGCTTGCGCGGTATGGCGCTGATCCATCTATCCGTCCACGCCAGCCGCGAACGCGCCGGCTGGATCAATTTCGAGGTATAAGCTATGCGTACCATCAAAGGCCCAGGCATTTTTCTCGCGCAGTTTGCGGGCGATGCGCCTCCCTTCAACACGCTCGAATCGATTGCCGATTGGGCGGCGGCGCTGGGCTACAAGGGCATACAGATCCCCAGTTGGGATGCACGGCTGTTCGATTTGGAAAAGGCTGCGGAAAGCCAGATTTATTGTGATGAGATCAGGGGCATGCTGGCCGATAAGGGGCTGGCGATCACCGAGCTTTCCACCCATCTTCAGGGCCAGTTGGTTGCGGTTCACCCGGCCTATGACGCGCAGTTCGATGCTTTTGCCGCCCCCCATGTGCGTGGCGATCCGCGCGTGCGGCAGGCGTGGGCGGTCGATCAGCTCAAAAAGGCTGCGGTGGCGAGCCGCAGGCTGGGCCTAACCACGCATGCGAGCTTTTCCGGCGCGCTGGCCTGGCCCTATTTCTATCCGTGGCCGCAACGGCCCGCGGGCTTGGTGGAAGATGCTTTTGACGAGCTGGCGCGGCGCTGGCGGCCCATCCTCGATCACTTCGATGCAAACGGCGTTGATATTGCATACGAGATCCATCCCGGCGAAGATCTGCACGACGGCATCACCTTCGAGATGTTTCTCGATCGTGTCGGCAACCATCCGCGCGCGAATATCCTCTACGACCCTTCGCATTTCGTGCTGCAACAGCTCGACTATCTGGCCTTCATCGATATCTATCACCCGCGCATCAAGGCGTTTCATGTAAAGGATGCCGAATTCCGGCCTAACGGACGCAGCGGCGTCTATGGCGGGTATCAGCCGTGGGTCGAGCGGGCGGGGCGCTTCCGCTCATTGGGAGATGGGCAGATCGATTTCGGCCAGATCTTCGCGAAGATGGCTGCCTATGACTTTTCCGGTTGGGCGGTGCTGGAATGGGAATGTGCGCTCAAGCATCCAGAGGCAGGCGCCGCCGAGGGTGCGCCTTTTATCGCGCGCCATATTATCCCGGTGACGGACCATGCCTTCGATGACTTTGCCGCGGGCGGCGCAGACCGCGCGCTTAATGCGCGGTTGATGGGGATAGCTGAGCGCGCACTGCGCACCCAGCCCGTCGCTCAATCCATTTCGTAATTGGTGCCAAAGTCCGCAGGCGGTGGGCCATCGGCGGACCACAGGAACATGCCGTCCTTTTTGGTCCATTCCTGCGCTTCCCACATCGCCTGTTCCGGGATGTAGTCTATGTCGTGGAAATATTCGGCCATGCCGTTCCAAGGATCACGGAAATAGTGGAAATAGTTGGAGCCCACGCCATGCCGCCCCGGCCCCCAGACGTGCTTGTAGCCCTTTGACAGCAGGCGCGTGGCGGCAACCCCAGCCTCATCGATATCCCCCATTTCGAAGCTTGCATGATGAAAGCCGGGCGCTGCGGATTTGAGCAGCGCGACCACATGATGATCGCTGTCGCCGCTCGTGCGCATGAAGGCCGCATAGCCATCCACGATCCTGTCGCTCAGCCTCAGGCCCAGTACTTCACAATAGAAGTGTGACTGCGCGATCACATCTTGCGCGAACAGGATGAAGTGCCCCATGCGGCGCGGGCGCGGCTGTATATCGAACGGCGGACAGCCTTTCTCGCCAAGGCGGGCATAGAGGCCGGGCCGGTTCTTGAGAGGTGCTGGGGTGTCCCTTACGAAGTCAGCCGCTTCGGCTATTTGCACATTGACGAGGCTGCCTTCCGGATCGCGGAACCACAGGCCAGCGGGAGCACCCGCATAGGGCGGATCGAGCCGTGTGATCCCGCGCTCCTGCAGGCGCTGCGCAATCGTCTCCATCCCGGCTGCGGTCGTGCCTAGCGAGAAATGGTGAAACTTGCGCTTCTGCCCTGTCTCGATCAGCACGACCTGATCCTGATCCCGCCCGAAACACCGCATCGCGACATGGTTGGGCCGGTCGACGCGTTCCAGCCCAAAGGCCTCATAGAAATCAACACCCACCGTCATGTCGGGAATGCCGAGTGCAATGTGCTGCAACGACGTGATCATATCCTCTCCTCCCAATTTTGGGCTTGGCTGCCCTGTGCTGCGGGTGTTCGCTCAGGCGAACAGTTTTGCCGCCGTGCGGGCGACCAGCTCGCCCTGGTGACGCGCGCCTTCCAGTTCGTTCTCCGATGGCTGACGCTCGCCTTTGCCGCCCGCGATGGTGGTGGCGCCGTATGGCGAACCGCCGGTGACCTCGTCGATGCGCAACTGGCCCTGAAAACTGTAGGGCAGGCCAACGACGACCATGCCGAAGTGCAGCAGGTTGGTGATCATCGAGAACAGGGTGGTTTCCTGCCCGCCGTGCTGGCTACCTGTGGATGAGAAGGCCGCACCGACCTTGCCGTTCAGCGCTCCGCGCGCCCACAAGCCGCCTGTCTGATCGAGAAACGCCGCCATCTGGCTAGGCATCCTGCCATAGCGCGTCGGCGCGCCAAGGATGATCGCGTCGAAATCGGCCAGTTCATCGACAGTGCAGACAGGCGCTGCCTGATCCAGCTTGAAATGCGCCGCCTGAGCGACCTCGGCGGGTGCCGTTTCTGGTACGCGCTTGATAGTCACCTCGGCACCCGCGCGTTTTGCACCCTCTGCCACGGCAGACGCCATTGTCTCAATGTGACCATAGCTTGAATAATAGAGTATCAATACCTTCGTCATGTCTGTCTCCAATGGTCCCCGATGGGGATGATTGCTTCAGGCAGTTGCTATGCCCATGCCGGCGTTCCACTGCGGGATTGCCTCGTAGTATACAAATTGATGGTCGCTTTGCTCCGCCGCGCTCATGGCGGCATAGGCCGCGACCCAGGTGCGGACCTCGTGCCCACCGCATCCAGCGATGGCGGTCAGTTCATCGTCGCTCATCGCGGTTATAGCATCAAAGTCGTTCGCAGCCATCTGGCGCATGAAGGCTTGGTCCCATTCCGGGTTCAGCGGGAGGGCATCGCCTTCGCCTCTCGCCAGCTTGCGCGCAATTTCGAAGTTGGATTCCTCTCGCGCGCGCCGCGCTTCCATCGAGGGGTTGCGCCCGGCAATGAGCATCTCCCTCACCGGCGGAGGCGCCGTCTTGATGCTGGGTATCGGCGGATCGTGCGAAAGGCCACCCGACCCGATAATCATCACGCGCATGTCCAGCCCCGCTGCCCAGCGACCGACCTGATAGCCCATGTCACGCACCCGCCGAAACGACGGGCGTGGCGGCCCGGCGCAGTTGATGTGGATCGGGATCGTTGGATAGGTCGCCACATCCCCCGTCAACAGCACCGGGATCTGCGCAAACCCATGATCGGCCTGCATCCTGTAGGAAAGGGCCATGTCGATGTCATGTTGGAGGAGATAATCCACACATTCCAGCGCAAGGTCTTCCGGCACGTCGAAATCCCCGCCACCTATGTCATAATCACCGATTGCGCTTGCCCGGATCCCTACCGTGAAGGGCGGCATCATATCATAGAAAAAGCCCTTGAAATGATCCGGGCTGAACAGGATCAGCAACTCAGGGTCATAGGCCCTCACTTCTTCGCCCAAGGCACGGAAATGCGCGCGCACATCCCGATCTACCTGCGGGTCCGCCTCCACATGATCCATAAGCGGGGTGTGGCTGGCGCAAATCATGCGGACAGGCATGGCAACGGCTCCTCAGGAGTGCCGGGCAAGAAAGGCGAGATGCAGCGCGTTGAACTCGTCTGCTTTTTCCCACTGCGGCCAGTGCGCACAATCGTCCATAATTACGAGTGGCTCTGCCTTGGGAATCGCCGCCACGAAACGTTCTCCCGTCGCCACAGGAGCAGTCGGGTCATGATCGGTCCAGATCACTAATGTCGGGGCAGTAATGCGCGAAAGACTCTCCTCGGTCAGAACATTGCGCATGCGGATATCCATGTTCTGCAGGCAGAGGATATGCTCCATCGCCTTCACAAATCCGGGCTGGGTATAGATGGCAAGGCGCAACTCAATGAGGTCTTCGGTCACGCGCGAGGGATCGTTCATCAGCCATTCGAGACGCGCGCGCACAGTTTCATAGCTCGCTTCGGCAACCGCCTTCATTGTGACATTGTAGACCCGCTCCATCACCTTGGGATCAGTATTGAGGCCGCCTGCGGTATTGAGCGTCAGTGACGCAGTGCGATCTGGATGGTCAATAGCGAACTGAGCCGCGATCCATCCGCCGAGAGACTCGCCATGTACATGGATTCGCGCCAGGCCTAACGCATCACAGAAGTCCAGCAGATGCTTTACATAGTGGCGGATTTCGTAATCATGGTCTGGCTTGTCCGAATAACCATGACCGATCATGTCGAGCGCGATGGTGCGATAATGCTCCGCATGGGGCAAAAGATTGCGCGTAAACGCTTCCAGGTGTCCACCAGTGCCGGGGATGAATACCACAGCTTCGCTGGCGCTGGGGTCGCCCGCTTCGATGTAGCGCGTGCGGACCAATCCCGCTTGAACATATCCCAGACGCATTGTGCCGGCTGCAAGCTGAGGCCAAAGATACACTGAAAATCTCTCCTGATTCCGTTTTTTACATACTAGCATGTTAGAAAGAGCTGTAAAGCGCGAAAAATCGGCGTATGATTGAACCGGAATTAATGGCTCAAATTGGAGGGTCTAGTCGCATCTGGCGCATGACATCGCGCAGCTTGCACGTCGGCATGGCTCTCTGCTACGCAAAAAGCGTGGACTATTGTCGAACGGGGTGGGCTTTGCACTCAATATCAAAGAGAAAGAGGCGACTTTGAACAAGCGAGATGAAGTTTACAGTCGAATTATATCACTGTTATTAAGCGCAAAAATCCAGTTTGGCGAGCGACTGCTAGTAAAGGAACTTGGGGCGGAACTAGGGGTGAGTCGTCAACCCATCATGGCCGCGCTAAATCGACTGGATGCGGAGGGATTTGTTCAGATTATACCTCAAGTCGGTTGCGAAGTTATCAATCCGGGCCGCTCTGAAATCGCTGATTTTTACCTTATGTTTGAGCGTATGGAGGGGCTGTTGGCGGAACTCGCTGCTGCGCGGAGGACATCAGCGCAGATGAACGACTTAAAAGCGCTTCACCGCAGGATCATGGGCATTAACTTTTCCAACTCCCAGGCCGGTCAAGATTATGGATCGCTTAATCGCGAATTCCACCAGATCATTCATGTCATGGCCCGCTCACCCTTACTGGATGAGCGTCAGCGCAATAATTTCAACATGTCGGATTTCTTTATAAATCAGCTCGTTGGATTCGGAAAATTCACGGGTGATGCGGCGCAGGAGCATCAGGAGATTATTGACGCAATCGAAATGCAATCACCTGCCAAGGCGCGGGCGCTCACGGAAAATCATATCTCTGGAATAGCGGGAGTTCTCCTCGCTGCGATGCGCGATTGAGAGTCGAATTGTCCGGATAAGCCCGATATATTTGTCTGTGTTGGCAATCTAACTCGCCACTTGCATGCTTACATTCTTACATGCTAGTAATCTTTCCATAGACATGAACGACAGTCATTCGCTCTCCTCGGAGCGCGAATGTGGCTACTGTGCGAACACATGTTGATAGACCTTGGGAGACGATGATGGACGGGGTTGGCCGAGAGAATGTGAGCTATGATCCGGTGGCGCTGCGCAAAAAATACCTCGAAGAGCGGGACAAGCGCCTGAAGAAAGAAAAGGATGGCCAATATATCGAGGCTGCGGGTGACTATGAGGATTTTGTCGCCGATCCCTATGTGGAGCCTGGCTTTACGCGAGAACCTATTATCGAGGACGTGGACCTTCTGATCGTCGGTGGTGGTCTGGGTGGATTGCAAACCGCAGCTGAGGCGGTGAAACGTGGTGTGACATCGTTCAAAATTGTAGAGCAGGCCGGTGATTTCGGCGGCACATGGTACTGGAACCGATATCCCGGCGTCCGTTGCGACATCGAAGCCTATATATACATGCCTTTGATCGAGGAGGTCGGCACTGTGCCGACCGAGCGCTATGCTGTCGGCAGCGAAATCTTCGAGCATGCCAAGGCGATTGGCCGCCACTTCGGCCTGTATGAACATGCGCTGTTCCAGACCAAGATTGAAACAATGGCATGGGACGAAGATGCCGCGCGCTGGATCGTCTCCACCGATCGCGGCGATACGATCCGGGCCCGCTTTGTCTCGATCAGCCAGGGTCCGCTCGCAAAGGTGAAGTTGCCTGGCATCCCCGGCATTCGCGCCTTCAAGGGCAAGATGTTCCATTCGGCGCGCTGGGACTATGGTTATACCGGCGGTGACGCGCAAGGCGGCCTGACTAAACTTACAGGCAAGAAGGTGGGCGTGCTGGGAACGGGAGCCACAGCGGTTCAGATCGTGCCCAAGGTCTCCGAATATGCTGGGGAGTTGTATGTCTTCCAGCGCACACCCTCAGCGATAGATATCCGCAATAACAGCAAGACTGACGTGGCATGGCTCAAGAGCCAGCCAAGCGGGTGGCAACGCAAGCGGATGGAAAATTTCCTGTCGATCGTGACGGGTGTCCCTGTGAGCGAAAATCTGGTCAACGATCACTGGGGTGATCTGTGGCTGCGCTTTGGCGAGCTGATGCACGCGCATTTCAAACCCGGCGGCGATGTCTCGCCGGAAACGCTGATGCAGCAGGCGGATTTCGAGAAGATGGAGCAGATGCGGGCGCGGGTCGCATCCGAGATCAGGAATCCTGAGCTGGCTGAAAAGCTGAAGCCCTGGTACAATTTTCTCTGCAAACGCCCGCTCTATAGCGATGAATTTCTGCCGGTTTTCAATCGCGATAACGTCATTCTTGTCGATACTGACGGTCGCGGCGTGGAGCGCATCACTGAAAAGGGCATCATTGCAAACGGGAGAGAATACGAGCTGGACCTCATTGTCCTGGCAACAGGTTTTGATGTGGGTGCGCCGCCGCACAAGGTCGGCGAATATGAGGTACTGGGCCGCAACGGCCTGACGATGGAGCAAAAGTGGAGTAACGACCTGCGCACAGTCCACGGTACGCAGCTCAACGGGTTTCCGAACTTTCACATTGTAGGCGGCACCGCGCAAGGCACAACGGCATTCAACTTCACGCACACGCTGCAGATGCAGGCTGAACACGCCATCGCCATTATAAACTATTGTCTGGATCGCGGGATCAAAACGATGGAGGTGACGCCCGAAGCGGAGGAGCGTTGGCACGGCATCATTGAAGCCAAGCATGTCGATCACCAGAAATTCTATGAGGAATGTACGCCAGGCTTCCTCAACAACGAAGGCAACTTCAAGGAAAAGCCAACCTATATAGGCGGCACCTATGGTGGCGGCCCGCTTGAGTATGAGCAGCTTATAGCTCGGTGGCGCGATGAAGACATGATGAGGGATACCATCATCACCTGACAGCACAGGCGGGATCAGTGCCGTCTGAGAGTGATAGCCGGTTACTCCAGCATGACAGTCGACAGGCGCCGATACACGGAGGGCTTCAGCGCGAGCCAAGCAAAGATTTCATCGCAATTTTATTAAAAAACAGTTGGTTACGGGAGAGGAGAAGATACATGAGTGCATTAAGCAGGGCTATGCTTCTGGGTAGTAGTGCGGTCGGAGTTTTTCTGGCTACGCACAGCGCGGTCGCTCAGGAGGCGGCATCGCAAGGCGTTGATAACGCCAGCAGTTATGGACTTGAGGAGATAATCGTTACTGCGCAAAAGCGCAGCAGCGGCCTTCAGGATACGCCGATTGCAATTTCAGCATTCACCGGCGAAACGCTTGAGGAGCGCGGCATTGACGATGTCGATAATCTGCAATCCTATGTGCCAAATCTGCATATTGGGCGCGAGCAGGATGGCTTCAAGATTTCGCTACGCGGCATCGGTTTGCAGGGAACGACCTCCATCTCGGACTCCGGCGTCGCTTTCTATGCAGACAATTTCTATATCGGGCGACCAGCGGGCGGTAGCGCCATCTTTTATGACATCGACCGCATCGAGGTGCTGCGTGGTCCGCAGGGAACGCTCTATGGTCGCAATGCCACCGGCGGCGTCGTCAACGTGATCTCCAAACTTCCCACCAAGGATTTTGAAGGTCAGGTCGGTGCAAGCTATGGCACACGCAACCTCTGGGAGGTGCGCGGTATCGTCAACGTTCCCCTGCACGAGATCGCCGCAGCGCGTATTTCTGCCGTCTACACCAAGGAAGACGGCTATGTGAAAAATGTGTCCACTGTGCCGGGCACGAAGGATCTTTTCGGCACGGACGGCGACCTTACTCTGCGCGGACAGTTGCTGGTGGGCAGCCCGGATGAAATCGAAGTGCTGCTCTCTGCTACCCATAGCAAGCTTAATGGAACGGGCGTGCCGTTGTCCTATCTGGAGAGGCGCATCAATACTGGCGCGCCGCCCGTGCGCGCCCTTGCTGCAACGATCCCTGCGGACAATCCGAACCCGCTGATCACCAACAATAACACACCTGGCTATCTGGATGTGGAAACCACCACTCCCTTCGTTCGACTGACCAAGGATTTCGGAGGAGTTGAGGCGGTCGTGCAGTTCGGCAAGATGTGGCAGACAAGTGACCTTGTGCAGGATTTCGACGGCTCGTCTGTCAATGTCGGCTATTTCCGCAAATATCAGGATAGCGATGCCGGGAGTGTCGAGGCGCGCCTCGCATCAACCGGAGATGGCCCGCTGAAATGGATCACCGGCGTCTATTATTTCACCGAGGATACCTACATCAACCGCTTGGTCACGTTGCGTGGATTGACGCCCGGCGGGATCATCACACTGCCTAACTTCGACCTCGACGAGTGGGGCAAGAGCACGACCAAGGCCGCTTTCGGATCGCTCACCTATTCCTTCACTCCAGCATTGCGCGCCACGGTTGGCGGGCGTTACACCAAGGATAAAAAGAGCGGCACCAAACTCACCAAATCGAACTTCGGCCAGCCGCTGCCGCCAGACACGCCACTTGCCAAGACCTTCGACAAGTTCACCTGGAAGCTGGGGCTGGAATATGATGTCTCGCGAGACATCTTCGCTTATGCCAGCGTATCGACAGGCTACAAGGCGGGCGGTTTCAATATCTCGTCTGACTCCTCGCCTTACGATCCAGAGGAAATCACAGCATATGAGCTTGGCATCAAGACCGACCTGTTCGACCGCAGGGTGCGCATCAACCTTGATAGCTTTTACTATGATTACAAGGATATGCAGCTGACGACACTTGGTACATATGGACCAACTGCCGCACCCGGCCAGTTTACGGTGAACGCGGGCAAGAGCCGCATTTACGGGCTGGAGTTGGACACGCAGTTCAAGATCACGCGCGAACTGCTGTTGTCGGCCACCTATGCTTATACCAACGCGAAGTTCCAAGATCTGTGTAACCGCGACCCGCGCGACGTGCCACCGCCACCCACCGCCGCCAGCTGTGCGGCCAAGGGTTTGCTGGGCATAGATCTCAGCGGCAAGCGCGTGCCTTATGTCGCCAAGCATGGCATCACGCTGGGCGCGCAATATACACTCGATCTCGGCTCGGCGGGCGAGCTTACTCTTGCCGCCAACCATGCCTGGCATTCCAAGAAGTGGCTGCGTGAGTTTGCTGTTGCTGGGATTGATGATGTCAAGGCGAACGGCAAGACCGATGCTACGATTACATACAAGGTCGCAGAGACTGGCCTGAAGGTGACCGGTTATGTCACCAACCTCGAAAACGATATCGAGAAAAGCAACGTCTATGTCAGCCCCGGCTTCATCGGCACCAATGCCGGCACGGCTTACACCAAGCCACGCACATTTGGTGTGCGCGCGGATTATAAGTTCTGAAGCAATAGCTTGCTGGAAAATATTGAGGGCGCTGGCTTAGTGTCAGCGCCCTTTACTTTTATTTGAGGAAGGGGCGGTCAATCATAACCACTGCTCAGGCAAAGCGCTTGAGAAACTCTGCGCATCCCGAAAGTTCAATACCCGCGCTGCGCCAGGCCACATAGCCGTCGGGCCTAATGACATAGAGCGCTTTACCGCTGCCACACGGGACACCATAGCGGTCGAAGGCATCGGGATCACTCGTGAAAACCGCGGAGGCATCCCTGCCTATTGCCGCGCGTGCAATCAGGTGCGCTTGCGCTCGCGGCAAGGCATCGGCAATTGCATCCAGTTGCCCCTTCAGCATCGTCATTTCGTCCTGCGCCAGCGGTTCGCGCGAAAAGGCAAGAATTGTGAAATGATAGCCCTTCAGCAACGAGAATATGTCAGAGGTGTCTGAAATCCGGGCATTGGGAGCCCGCGCGCCGGCGACAGGACCGACAGAAAGCCCCGTACCCTCCGCCACATACCGGCTCTGGCTATAGACGATGTTACGCTGGGAAATACGAAAGAACGCCTTGCGCTGAATAGCAGGTGTGCGCGAGATCTTGCGGATGAGGAATGGTGCCACCGTATCGCGCAGCCACGCCTTGACGCCTTTCTGCCCGGCGGCTGCGGCGAACAAACGCCCGGTCGATTTGACGACCATATGCCCCACCGGCAAGCGCTCGCTGTTGTAGGTGTCGAGCAGCGCTGCGTCGGCACCTTGCAGCACCTGCGCGAGCTTCCACGCCAGATTTTCAACATCCTGAAAGCCAGTGTTCATGCCCTGACCACCGGCAGGTGAGTGGATATGCGCGGCGTCACCCGCCACGAACACGCGGCCCTCGCTGTATCGATCTACATTGCGATGATGGGCGCGATAGCGGGTTACCCATACCGGATCGCTCAGTGTAACAGGTAGGCCTGTCGCCTCCGTAAAGCCCTTGGCCATTTCGGCCAGATCCAGTGGCGCAGGCTTGCTGGCGTCCTCCGCGCCGAAGCTGCCGCTGAGGTCTGTCGCCATGATACGCGACATCCGCTTGCCGTAAAGCGGCAGAAAAAGGCCGATCCGCTTGCCATTCAGGAACACGCGAAACCGGTTGTGATCGAGCGGCCAGTCGACCTTGCAGTCAGCCAACAGGAAGCGCTGGGGCAGCAGTTCTCCCTCCCAGCCAATGCCGGATGCGCTGCGCACCACACTCCGTGAGCCATCGGCGCCGATCACATATGCGCTCTTGATTTCGGTCTCCGTGCCGTCAGGCTGGACCATGCTTGCAGTGACGCCTGATGCGTCTTGACGGACATCTTTCACCTCAACGCCGCGTTCTACAGCAGATCCAAGCCGCTCCAGTTCAGCGATCAGAATATCCTCAGTTTCTGACTGGGGGATCATGAAGATAAAAGGGAAGGGTGTATCCGCCGCGCCGGCCATGTCGGCGTCTATGCCGCCATGATGCTGTCCTTTGACATGCAGTTCTACCGAGTTGCAGATGACGCCCCGCGCCAGCATTTCATCAGATAGGCCAAGAGTCTGCATAAGCTCCATCGAACGGGCCTGCACTGCGAAAGCGCGGGATTCGCGTGTCGCTTCCATACGGTGCTCGACAATACGGACATCGACGCCCGCGCGCTTGAGCAGTACCGCCGCCATCAGGCCTGTGGGGCCGGCGCCGACGACAAGAACCTGACATTGACCGGGCTGTACCATCTCCGTCTCCCTTCCGACTATTTTCTTTGAAGCTGGCGTTTGTGCATCTGGGCAAATATATGCGCCTTCGTGATCGCATAAGGCTCAACGAACAGAACGTCCTGTTGCTCGATCACCCAGCGCGCTGTCGGCCCCTCAACATGCGCGGTGAGCGATGCGGCATCGCGAAAGCTGTTGAATATCGCAAATGCACCCTCGCCGAGATCCATCGCGCGAAAGCTGGTCGTTCCAGGTTCGTTGGCCAGACGCTGGCTGGCTTCAGTGAGGAATGCGCGGGCGGCCTCTTCCTTACCCGGCTTTGCTTTCATCGTGGCCCATACGGCGAACTGGTCATCCATTTTCGACTCTCCTTGCTCAAAAGTGTGAACAGATATTTATAATATGTCAACACATTGAGCCTTGAACTCCGCACAGTGGCCGTTAGGATATGCACATGGACACATTAAACACATCTGCATCCGTCGGCTCTCGCGATAGTTCCATGGCTGTCTACCGGCGCATTCGTAAAATGATTTTTGCCGGAAAGTTGGGCGCCGGAGAGGCTCTATCACAGGTTCAGCTGGCTCAGGAGTTCGATACGAGCCGCGGTCCTGTGCGAGAAGCGTTGCGCATGCTTCAGCGTGAAGGGTTGATTGAAGCAGAGGCCAATCAGAGGGTGCGGATCGTCAGTTTTTCAGCGTCCGATCTTGAGCAGCTATGCGCAATGCTGGCACTCAATGCCGCGATGGCCATTCGGATGGGTGAGGGGCGGTTCACTGCAGCCGATGTCGCAACTATTGAGCGCGCGATTGATCGCATAGAAACATTGGGGGCAGGCACGGGCGACAATGATGGCCGCGCTATGGGGATAGATGAGCGGCGGCGTATCGCATTCAGGCGACTTTTGACGGTTCTGTGTCGTCATTCGGGAGCTCATGTGAAGCAGCTGATCAACGACATTCTCGATCGACTGGCGGTCGTAAGACAGCTTTATACGCTCTCTGGAAGTTCTCCGCCTTACCCGCTTGCGAACCGCTTTCCCGAACTGCGTGAAGCAGCCTTGAGACAAGATGCAGTCGCGATGGCGCAAATCATTGTCGATAAGATTGCTGAAATTTCCCGAAAGGCAGTAATTTTTCTGGCGGACCATTACCGGCCTGACATGCTCGATACCTATGTAGTCGGAGCCAGAGCTGCTGTCGCTGGCGAGCTGAGCGCCGCTAGCCCTAACGGCGCAATGGAGGGCTATGATACTATGACTATCAAGGTACGCGCACTCCCCGGCTCTCGTCTCGAATGTGTTGTGACGCCATCTTGAGATGCTGAGGACAAAGCGGTTTTTGGTGTCTACACTTTGCGGCTGCGCTGCATCGCCCATGGAGGATCAAACTGTGACAAATACAATATTTACGGTGCCTCAACGCGCAGGCGAGCGCCCGATCACGGATCTCCGCCTGCCCCACACCCAGATAAGCCAGCTTCCAGCGCCCGCGCTTGGCCGCGAACTGAGCCGCTGGATGCTGGATCAGTTGTCCAGCCTCGATCACGTGGTTTTCGGATCGAGCCTGCGGGCTCCCCCTGGCACCATCGGCCTGTTTCTGGGCGATTGCTGCGGATGTGGGCCGGAGCGCGCCTTTTTGCTGGGCCGGGAATTCGCGCATGTCCATATCGAGGATGACGGCAGCCTTCATGCAATCTTGCCTGAGCCGCTGAGGCGGGCAGTATTAGACGCTGGCTGGGCAGAGCCACACCCGCTTGCTGGGCAGCCAACAGTTTCGCCTGACACAGTGATGATCTATGCCCCGCGCGACAAAGGAGAGGCCGAAACGATCGTTGCGCTCGTCCGTATGTCCTGGCTCAACGCCCGCGGCCAATATTCAGTAAGGGTGGGCGACCAGCCGCTCTAGACCGTTTTCAAGATGAGCGTGGAACGCTCACCGGTTCGGAAAACGGACAGACTCTATGACGAGAGCATTTTCGAACCGAATGACCGTGTTACGGTCATTCTGAAAATGCTCTAGCCGCTCAGAGATTTGGCGAGCGGCGATCTTGAGGCGGCGGGCTTGGTTTTCAATGTCTTTGAGACCAAAATGTTCCGGCGTACCAGAAAGCGATATTGCCGCGAGCGTCGCATCAGGCAGAGACAATGGCACAGCCACGCAGGCGACGCCCTCGTCCATCTCGCGATCATCGATCGCATGACCGCGCTGGCGTGTACGTATTATTTCCTCCTTTAGACGCAGGGGGTCAATCAGGGTATATGGTGTTAACTGAATGAAATTACCCGCCAGATAGGCATCCAGTTGCTCCGAAGGCATCATAGCGAGCAGAGCCTTGCCAATGCCCGTGCAATAGGCTTCCAGCTCTGCCCCTTCGCGCGTGAAAAGCGATTTTCCGCCCTCCTTGACCAGATAGGTCACCATATCATTGGATGCGTAAACGCCGAGATGCGCGGTCCGGCCTTCAGCTGCGGCCAACTTGCGAAGCACTGGTCGTGCAGTCTCGATCAGGCTGCGGTAACGGGTGATGCGGGCAGACAGATTGGTGAGCTGGCTGCCGCCCGCATAGCGACCATGTGCAATACGAGCCAGCAGACCCTGTCGCTCCAGCGCGGCAATCATGCGGCGGGCGCTGGAGGGTGCCAGGCCGAGTGTTCCGGCTACCTCCGATGCGGGGGTGGCGCCATCGTCGCTGGCAAGAGCGATAAACAGTGCCAGCGCGCGATCCAGCGACTGTGTTCCTTGAGCCATATGCTCACTATATGAGCATATGCTGCTATTGCAAGCTTTGTCTTGCATGTAAGATGCGATAGCTATGCATCTAGAAAGGATGCCGATGACCATAACAGTCACTTCTCACGACGATCTCGCTCGTCGTCTGCGTGAGGCCTACACCACTGGAGCGATCCCGCCCTTGCGTGACGGTTTGGAACCGACAGACGGTGCGGGGGCCTATGCCGTTCAAGACATAAATACTCGCCACTGGGTAGAGCATGGCCGCCGGATCGTTGGCCGCAAGATTGGGCTGACCGCAAAGGCGGTGCAGGCGCAGTTGGGGGTGGACCAGCCAGATTATGGTGTGCTTTTCGACGATATGCAGATTTTGGATGGCGGCGTGCTGCCTGATGGCAAGGTCATTCAACCCAAGGCGGAGGCGGAAGTTGCGCTCGTATTGGGAAAGGACATTGCCAAAACGCATGTGACCGCAGACGATATTGCAGCGGCCACAGAGTATGCCGTGGCAGCGATCGAAATTGTCGATAGCCGCATTGCGGACTGGAAGATCACATTTGCCGATACCGTGGCCGACAATGGTTCTTCGGCCTTTTTCGTGCTGGGCCGCGAAAAGAAGCCGCTGGACGGGCTAGATCTGTTTACGTGCGGCATGGCTTTGGAAATTAATGGCCAGATTGTCTCTGTCGGCGCGGGAGCGGCCTGCCTTGGTCATCCGCTGAATGCGGCTGCGTGGCTGGCGCAGGTTATGATCGCCAATGGCTCGCCGCTGCGCGCCGGCGATATTATGCTCACAGGCGCGCTCGGACCTATGGTGACGCTCTCACCGGGAGACCGGGTCAAGTCGAGCATCGGCGGGCTTGGCAGCGTATCGTTCACTTATGGCAAGGGGGCCTGAACATGGCAAAGATTAAGGCCGCGATTATCGGATCGGGCAATATCGGCACGGACCTGAT
Organism: Sphingobium fluviale; assembly: GCF_004122115.1. GTDB lineage: Bacteria > Pseudomonadota > Alphaproteobacteria > Sphingomonadales > Sphingomonadaceae > Sphingobium > Sphingobium fluviale. Next base: position 69,209 of record NZ_SBKP01000011.1, on the reverse strand, counting down.
GATCAAGATCATGCGGACTTCCGAAGTGCTGGAAATGGGCGCGATGGTAGGCATCGACCCGTCGTCGGATGGCCTCGCGCGCGCGCAGCGCTTGGGCGTTGCTACCACGCATGAAGGAATCGAAGGCTTGCAGAAGCTCGATGTATGGCCGGAGATCGGCGTGGTGTTTGACGCGACTTCTGCCGGAGCGCACAAGGCCCATAGCGATGTCGTGACCGGCGCGGGCAAGGTGATGATCGACCTGACACCTGCCGCCATCGGCCCTTATGTCATTCCGGTAGTGAATGGCGACGACCATCTTGATGCACCCAATGTCAACATGGTGACGTGTGGCGGGCAAGCGACCATCCCGATCGTCGCGGCGGTGTCTTCGGTCGCGACTGTGCATTATGCCGAGATCGTCGCGTCGATCTCATCCAAGTCGGCTGGTCCGGGCACGCGCGCCAATATCGACGAGTTCACAGAGACGACAAGCGCGGGGATCGAGAAGGTAGGCGGAGCGGCCAAGGGCAAAGCGATCATCATCCTCAACCCCGCCGAACCGCCGATGATCATGCGCGATACGGTGTTCACGCTGTCATCCGGCGCGGATGAAGCGCAGATTGAAGCTGCAATTGAGGCCATGATTGCCAAGGTCAACGCTTATGTGCCCGGCTATCGCCTCAAGCAGAAGGTGCAGTTCGAGCGTTTCGGCTCCAACAATCCGGTAAGGCTGCCCGGCATCGGCGCGTTCGAAGGCATCAAGACCAGCGTGTTCCTTGAGGTGGAGGGCGCCGCGCATTATCTGCCCGCTTATGCCGGCAATCTCGATATCATGACCTCTGCCGGTCTCAAAACGGCCGAAAAAATCGCGGCGCGCCGCATGGAAAAGGAGGCTGCGTGATGGTGTTCGACCCCACACAGACCAAGCTCTATATTCAGGATGTGACGCTGCGCGACGGCATGCACGCCATCCGCCACCAATATGGCATCGAGCATTGCCGCAAGATCGCCAAAGCGCTCGATGATGCGGGCGTGGACGCGATCGAGATCGCGCATGGCGATGGCTTGCAGGGCAGCAGCTTCAACTACGGCTTTGGCGCGCATACCGACTGGGAATGGATCGAGGCGGTGGCCGATGCGGTGGAGAATGCTGTCGTCACCACGTTGTTACTGCCTGGTATCGGCACGGTGCATGATTTGAAACAAGCTTATGCACTGGGCGCGCGCTCGGTGCGCATCGCCACGCACTGCACCGAGGCGGATGTATCGAAGCAGCATATCGAGGCGGCCCGCACTCTCGGCATGGATACCATCGGCTTCCTGATGATGAGCCACATGATCGAGCCGGAGCAGCTCGCGAGCCAGGCCAAGCTGATGGAAGATTATGGCGCCACCTGTGTCTATGTGACCGACAGCGGCGGCGCGATGGATATGGATGCCTATCGCGCCCGGCTGGAGGCCTATGACCGGGTGCTCAAACCCGAAACTCAGCGCGGCGTGCACGCGCACCACAATCTCTCGCTTGGTGTTGCCAACTCGATGGTCGCGGTGCAGGCGGGCGCTATCCGGGTGGACGCCAGCCTAGCTGGCATGGGCGCGGGCGCGGGCAATGCGCCGTTGGAAGTGTTCATCGCCGCCGCCGCGCGCAAAGGGTGGAACCATGGGTGCGATCTGTTCAAGCTGATGGACGCGGCGGAAGATCTTGTCCGCCCCTTGCAGGACCGCCCGGTGCGTGTGGACAAGGAAACGCTTTCTCTCGGCTATGCTGGCGTCTATTCCTCCTTCCTGCGCCATGCGGAGAAGGCCAGCGCCGACTATGGCGTCGATACCCGCGCGATACTGGTCGAACTCGGCCGCCGCCGCATGGTCGGCGGGCAGGAAGACATGATCGTCGATGTCGCACTCGATATGATCAAAGAACAAGCATAAGGAAACCTATATGGATCTGGGACTGAAGGGGAAAAACGCGATAGTCTGCGCGGCAAGCAGCGGGATTGGCCGTGCCTGTGCCACAATGTTGGCGCGCGAGGGTGCGAATATCGTCATCAATGGCCGTACCGCTGATACGCTGGACGAAACTGCCGCTGAAATTCGCGCGCTGGCACCGGATGTAACGATCAAGACTGTCGTAGGCTCAGTGGTCGATCAGTCCGTCCGTGAGGCACTGGCCGCGGCTTTTCCGCAAATCGACATATTGCTCAACAATGCCGGCGGCCCTCCGCCGGGCGATTTCCACAACTGGACACGCGATGACTGGATCGCGGCGGTGGACCAGAACATGCTCTCCGCCATCGAATTGATCCGCCTCACGATAGACGGCATGGCCGAGCGCGGCTTCGGTCGCATCGTCAACATTACGTCCTCGGCGGTGCGCGTACCCATTCCGGTGATTGGCATGTCCAATGCCACCCGCGCTGGCCTCACCAACTTTGTCTTCGGCCTGGTGCCGCAATATTCCTCGAAGGGTGTGACGATCAACAACCTTCTGCCTGGCCCGTTCGACACCGGACGTCTGCGCAACAGCAAGGAAATCACGATGCATCTCACCAAGAACCCGGTGGCGGGGCGTGTGGGCGACCCAGAGGAAATGGGCGCGATGTGCGCTTTCTTGTGTAGCCACTATGCCGGCTATATCAACGGACAGAACATCCTGATGGACGGCGGACTGTATCCAGGCAGTTATTGAAGCCAGCCTGACCCGAACAGCCTGCCGTATCCATTCCGTTGCTGCCGAAACCCGCGCCACCCTTGGCAAGCCCTGCTGAAGCGGGCAATCCCTCTTGGCTGTCTAACCGCCGCAACTTTCGCGACCAATCAGCTCCATTTGGGTATGCTTGGACAAGTGCGAAGACGTCTTGCTTGCATTCATCGGTTTTGAAAGGCTTTAAAGAGTTGCATACCAAGGCAATCTGCTACCTCGTTATGCAACAAAGCCGTTTTAGGGTGCAAATCAATGCAAGAAACTAACATTTTTTCTGGGCGTAAGCTTCAGCCTGTTGCCGGGGCAATGGTATGATGCAGCCAGCACCGGCGCGCCGCCATAGCAACACGATATTGCTGTTCGGTGCCACGGGCGACCTCTCCCGGCGTATGCTGTTGCCTTCGCTCTATGCCTTGAGCCTTGATCGGCTGATATCGCCTGATCTGCGTATTTTTTGCACGGCGCGCAGCAGCCTCGATGATGAAGGCTTTCGGGCCATGGCATATGCGGCGCTGGAGGAGTTTCTGCCGGAGGGGCGCAAGAACGAAGTAGGAATGAAAGCCTTTGTCGAGCGCCTGCATTATCAGCCGCTCGATGCAACGAAGATAGAAGATTTCGGCTTGCTGGCGGCGCGCATCGGCAGCATTTCGGATGGCCTGTCGATCTTTCTGTCTACCGCGCCCTCCTTGTTCGAGGCGACGCTGCGCGGCCTGAAAGAAGCAGGGCTAACGGGACAAGATGTGCGCATCGGCCTCGAAAAGCCGCTCGGCACCGATCTTGCGAGCTCGCGGCAGATCAACGAAGCGGTGGCTCAGGCGTTCACAGAGGCGCAGACATTTCGCATCGATCACTATCTTGGCAAGGAGACGGTACAGAATCTGCTGGCGTTGCGTTTCGCCAACATGCTGTTTGAACCACTGTGGAGCGCACAGACGATCGAGCATATCCAGATCACGATCAGCGAGACAGTGGGCCTTGAGGGGCGCGCGGATTTTTACGATGGCGCGGGCGCGTTGCGCGACATGGTGCAAAATCACATGCTTCAGCTTCTCGCATTGACCGCGATGGAGCCGCCCGCCGAATTCAACGCTTCGGCGATCCGCGATGAAAAGGTGAAAGTCCTGCGTTCGTTGCGCCCTGTGGGCGAGCAGGAGTGGGTGATCGGCCAATATGGCGCAGGCGCAGTCGACGGCCAGCCGGTCAAAGGCTATATCGAAGAACTCGAAAAGCCATCTCGGACCGAAACCTTTGTGGCGATTAAGGCCCATGTTGATAACTGGCGCTGGCATGGCGTGCCCTTTTACCTGCGCACCGGCAAGCGCCTTGGTGAGCGGCGCAGCGAAATCGTGATCCAGTTCAAGCCGGTGCCGCATAATATTTTTGCGGCGCGCGGCGGGCAGGTCGTTGCCAATCGTCTGATCATCCGCCTTCAGCCTGAAGAATATGTGCGGCTGTTGGTTATGGCCAAGGAGCCGGGCATTGATGAGGCAGGGATAGTGTTGCGCGAAGTGCCGCTGGACCTTTCGCTCACCCACGCCTTCTCAGGCACAGTGCGGCGCATAGCCTATGAGCGGCTTTTGCTGGATCTTATTGCCAACGACCAGACCCTTTTTGTGCATCGGGACGAGGTGGAGGCGCAGTGGCAGTGGGTCGATGCAATACGGGCTCAGTGGGACAAGGCGCAGGCAACGCCCAAGGGCTATGGAGCCGGGAGCTGGGGACCGACAGGGGCTATCGCGCTGACCGAACGCGACGGGGTGAGCTGGCATGATTGAGGTGCAGTGGGCGCCTGATGGCAGCGACGCAGCCGTCGCACGCTATCTGGCAGAGAAGATAGCGTCAGGCGCGCGCCATTTAGGCGTGCCGGGAGGAAAAACGCCTGTCGGCATCATGGATCGCCTTACGACCTTCGATCTTCCCTGGCATGAGCTGCGGATTGATCTGGTCGACGACCGGATTGTGCCGGTTGACCATCCGGCTAGCAATTTCGGGCTATTGTCCCGCGCATTTGCAGGCAAGCCTGTTCAACTCGCGCCGCTTTCGGACGGGCCATGGACCGGAGGGCGCTTTGATCTGGTCTGGCTCGGCATGGGTGAGGACGGACATATCGCCTCGATTTTTCCGGGCAGCGCCCCGTCTCCTGAGCTTCCGCCTGCGGTTGTTGCTGTCATGCCAGACCCGATGCCGCCAGAGGCACCTTTTGAGCGGCTGACCTTAACACTTTCCGCCCTCACGGATGCAGGAGAAATCATCCTTGTTGTCCGTGGGCAGCAGAAGCGTGAAATTCTGGAAAGCGTGATCGCGGGACGACGAGGGCTTCCCATCGCAGACCTTCTTGCAGCAGCCCGCTCTCCAGTCAGCATCTTCTGGACAGAGTAGATATTATGACACTGAACTCCGTTGTCGCGGCTGTTACGGAAGCCATTATTGAACGCTCCAGACCGGGGCGCGCCCGCTATCTCGACATGATAGACCGCGCGTGGGAGCAAGGCGGCGATCGCTCGCGGCTGTCATGCGGCAACCTTGCCCATGGCTTTGCGGCAGCAGAGGAGGATAAACCGGCCATTCGCAGTGCGCGGGCAATGAATATCGGTATAGTCACCGCCTATAACGACATGCTCTCGGCGCATCAGCCCTATGGTCGCTATCCCGATCAGATCAAGCTGTTCGCCCGTGAGCGTGGGGCCACTGCGCAGGTTGCCGGCGGCGTTCCTGCCATGTGCGACGGCGTGACGCAGGGGCAGGCCGGGATGCAATTGTCTCTGTTCAGCCGGGATGTGATCGCCATGTCGACAGCGGTGGCACTGAGCCACTGCATGTTCGAGGGTGCAGCATTGCTAGGCATCTGCGACAAGATCGTGCCGGGTCTGTTAATCGGGGCGCTGCGCTTTGGGCATCTCCCAACGCTCCTCATTCCCGCTGGCCCTATGGGGTCGGGCCTCGCCAACAAGGAGAAAGCGCGCGTTCGTCAGCTATTTGCAGAGGGCAAGGTGGGCAGGGCAGAGCTGCTTGAAGCCGAGGCACAGAGCTATCATGGCGTCGGCACCTGCACCTTTTATGGCACGGCAAACTCCAACCAGATGATGATGGAGATGATGGGCCTCCATATGCCCGGCAGCAGCTTCGTGCCGCCGAACACCAGGCTGCGTCAGGAACTGAACCGTGCTGCGATCCATCGTCTGACCGAAATCGGCCAAGAGGGGGACGACTATCGGCCATTGGGGCGGTGCGTGGATGAGAAGGCTATTGTCAATGCTGTCGTGGGCTTGCTGGCGACAGGCGGCTCTACCAACCATATGCTTCATATCCCAGCTATCGCGCGCGCTGCAGGCATCATCATAAACTGGGAAGATATCGACAGGCTATCGTCTGTGGTCCCCCTGATCGCGCGCATTTACCCGAATGGCGCGGGTGACGTAAATCATTTCGCGGCCGCAGGCGGGATGCCCTTCGTGATCCGTGAGCTGATACATGCGGGCCTCGCCCATGACGACATTCTGACTGTCTATGGGGCTGGGTTGTCGGATGGCGCGGTGCAACCGACGCTGGAGGGTGATCAGCTTAGCTGTAGTCCAGCCGAAGCGCACAGCAAAAATGCCGAGATTCTGCGCAAGGTGGCTGACCCCTTCAGCGCGGACGGCGGGATGCGATTGGTTCAGGGTAATCTCGGCCGTGCGACGTTCAAGACCAGCGCAGTAGAGCCAGAGCGCTGGACTATTGAGGCACCGTGTCGTGTCTTTGACGATCAGGATGCCGTGGTTGCTGCGTTCAAAGCTGGGGAGCTTGATCGTGATGTGGTCGTTGTGGTGCGCTGGCAGGGGCCAGCGGCCAATGGGATGCCAGAGCTGCACAAACTTACGCCCCCACTCGGCGTGCTGCAGGACAAGGGTTTCAGGGTAGCATTGGTGACCGATGGCCGGATGTCCGGCGCGAGTGGCAAAGTCCCTGCCGCCATCCATGTGACACCGGAAGCGGCACGGGGTGGGCCACTCGCTAAGCTACGGGATGGCGACGTCATCCGGCTTTGCGCGACTAACGGCGCACTGGATGTCCTGATCGACCCGGCAGAACTGGCGGCACGCCCGAATGGTATCAAGCCTTCCGAAGCGAGCGGAGTGGGGCGAGAGCTGTTTGCACTGATGCGGCATCATGCCGATTGCGCGGAGAAGGGTGGTTCCGCCATGCTTGCGGAAGCCGGGCTATGAGCCACGAGATCGTTGCCGTCGATATTGGCGGAACCCATGCCCGTTTCGCAATCGCCGAAATATCCGACGGCGAAGTCGTGCGGCTTGATGAACCCGTAACGCTGAAGACAGCAGACTATGCCAGCTTGCAGAGCGCCTGGGACGCATATGGCGAGATGCTTGGGCGTGAACTGCCGCGCTCGGCGTCGATTGCACTGGCCACCACGATTATCGGGGATGTCCTCAAGCTCACCAATAATCCATGGATCATCCAGCGCACAACGATCAGCCAAATATTGAAGGTCGACCGGCACGTGCTCATCAATGATTTCGGCGCGGTGGGCCATGCTGTCGCAACCCTGCCTGACACTCAGTTTACACACCTCGCTGGCCCGGCTGAGTCATGGCGTAACAAGGCTGTTATCAGCGTGATAGGCCCCGGCACAGGGCTGGGGGTTGCCAGCCTGGTCCTCGGAAAAGATCACTATCATGTAGTTGAAGCGGAAGGCGGGCATATCGGATATGCGCCACTCGACGCGATCGAGGACGCGATCCTCTCGCGGTTGCGCCAGCAGTTTTCCCGCGTTTCAGCCGAGCGGGTGGTATCCGGCCCCGGCCTTTCCGTGATCTATCATGTGCTGGCAGCCCAAGAGGGGCGCTCTGTCGTGGCATTGAGCGATGCCGAATTATGGACCCGCGCGCTTGAAGGCAGCGATAGTCTTGCTGCGGCGGCGTTTGAGCGCTTTTGCCTGAGCCTCGGCTCCGTTGCAGGGGATATTGTGCTGGCGCAGGGCGGCAGGGCACTGGTGATAGCTGGCGGCCTTGGTCTTCGTATTGCGGAGCAACTTGGCCAGTCCGGGTTCATGAGCCGTTTTGTCGCCAAGGGGCGTTTTCAGCATCTGATGGAAACGATACCCGTTCACATTATCACGCACCCTCAGCCGGGACTTTACGGGGCCGCCGCCGCCTTCGCACAGGAGCATGGACTATGAAACCAGTCGAACGGATCATGCGATCAGCCCCGGTAATTCCGGTTCTGGTAATTCACGATCCCGCAGATGCACAGCCCATAGCGCGCGCGCTTGTTGCGGGAGGATTGAATGTGCTGGAAGTAACCCTGCGCACCCCTGCGGCCCTTGATGTCATTCGTGAAATGAGGCGGGTCGATGGCGCGATCGTTGGCGCTGGTACGGTGATTGATGAGCTTACTCTCGATCAGGCGATTGAGGCGGGGGCGGAATTTATCGTTGCGCCTGGCCTTACTGAACGGCTGGGTCTGGCGGCTATTGAGCGCGCCATTCCCTTCTTGCCTGGCATAGTGACTGCTGGGGAGCTGATGCGCGGTCTTGACCTTGGCCTGGAGCATTTCAAATTCTTCCCGGCAGAAACGAGCGGTGGCCTTCCGGCGCTCAAGGCGCTGTGCGGCCCGTTTGGGCACGTGAAGTTTTGCCCCACGGGCGGAATTCGGTCTGAGACCGCTGCATCGTGGCTGGCGCATGAGCAGGTTTTATGTGTCGGTGGTAGCTGGCTTGTTCCGAGTGGATTAGCTGATCTGGCGGGCATAGAGGAAAATGCCCGCAAAGCAGCCTCTCTGCTAAGCAAATGATCTGTTCGATCAGATCGAACACGACTCCAAGCGAATGAATATGCGCGCTACTGCGCTTGTTTAAGTTGCGCCATGAGTTGATCCAGAGACCGCTGGAGCTGCGCCACTTCGACCCGAAGCGCTCTCACCTGTGTTTTCGCCGATGCCTTGTCGATAGTGAGCGCGGCCTTTTTGGGCTTCATCACCAGCTTGCGCAGCCACTGACCGAGTGTCGCGATACCTTTTCTCTGCACCACCAGCGCGCGATTACGCGGAAGCGGGGCTGGGGAGGTGGTGCCAATGTCAGGGGAGGCCTCAGTTCCCCTTGTCAGTGGCTCGCGCAGTCGGGGTAGCGCAAAGGCGCGAAGAGCTTCCGGCTCCTTGCGGGGAGGGGTGACAGGAGGTTTCGTATGCGGAAGACAAATGATCGCAGGTGCGTTGCTGCGACGACGACTGTTAGCACCGCGTCCGCGGTTTCTGCTCTGCTTCATTGAATTAACCCCCGCTTGTTCCCCGGCATCAATTCGTATCAAAAGCAATATGTTGCGTTAACCATATCATATAAACGCACGATGTTGAGTCAGTATTTTTACGGTGCGATGATTTTACAAATCAGAGGAGAGGGGTCAGCGTTTGCGGCTCAATTCACGCATCGCGTCGTCCAGCCCGTCGAGCGAGAGAGGGAACATCCGCTCGTCTAGCAACTGCCGGATCATGCGGTTGGACTGGCTATAGTCCCAATAATCGCGCTTTTCGGGGTTGAGCCACACGGTTGCGGGATAGGTGCGCGCAACCCGTTCCAGCCAAGCCGCGCCCGCCTCCTCGTTCATATGCTCGACACTGCCGCCAGCATGCGTGATCTCGTATGGACTCATCGCGGCATCGCCGACGAAGATCACCTTGTAATCATGGCCATATTTGTGAAGGATGTCCCATGTATTGATCCGTTCAGACCAGCGGCGGCGGTTGTCCTTCCACACGCCCTCATACAGACAGTTGTGAAAATAGAAGAACTCCATTTTCTTGAATTCGCTCGTTGCCGCGCTGAACAGCTCCTCGGTCAGCCTGATGTGCGGGTCCATCGATCCGCCGACATCGAGGAACAGCAGCAGCTTCACTGCATTGCGCCGCTCTGGCCGCATCTGGATGTCGAGGAAACCGCGCTTTGCCGTGCCCTCGATGGTAGCGCCCATGTCCAGCTCTTCCGCAGCGCCCTCACGCGCAAAGCGGCGCAGGCGCCTCAGCGCGACCTTGATGTTGCGCGTACCCAGCTCGCGCGTCGAGTCGAGGTTCTGGAACTCGCGCTTTTCCCATACCTTGATGGCGCGCTTGTGGCGGGATTCGCCGCCGATGCGCACGCCTTCGGGATTATAACCGCTGTTGCCAAACGGCGAGGTGCCGCCGGTGCCAATCCACTTGCTGCCACCCTGATGTCGACCATGCTGCTCTTCGAGGCGCTTCTTGAGCGTCTCCATGATCTCGTCCCAGTCACCCAGCGACTTGATCTTCTCCATCTCCTCCGGGCTGAGGAACTTCTCCGCCACGGCGCGCAGCCAGTCCTCCGGAATATCGCCGGTGATATTGCCGGGAATGTCCAAAAATACGCCCTTGAACACTTTGGCGAACACCTGATCGAACCGGTCGATCAACCCCTCGTCCTTTACATAAGTAGCGCGGGCAAGATAGTAAAACGCCTCCGGCGTCCGCTCGATCACCTCCTTCTCCAGCGCATCGAGCAGCACCAGATGCTCCTTGACGGAGGCAGGGATGCCGGCAGAGCGGAGTTCATCGAGGAAGTTAAGGAGCATAAGTTACCGGTTCAGGGGCGCGGACTCCGGCCCCTTCGGATGATGCGGCAAAGCAGGGTCGAGCTGTGCCCATGACGGTGCGCTTGTCGTCCAGATGATCGCTTGCGGTGGCATGAGTTCAGGGTTGTCGAGGGTGCCCGCGCGCACACGCATCGGCAAGCCGGCAGGCTCAATCGTGCGGCTATACATCTGCGCGCCGCAGTTCGGGCAAAATCCACGCTCCACCCGGTTGCCGCTGTCTGCAATCATCGCAAAGGTTACGATGTCCCCTACATAGGTAACAGCTTCCTCTGGGAAAAGGACGTTGACGGTCGCTGAACCACTGGCAATCCTCTGACAGTCGCGGCACCAGCACATGCGCGCACCCATGGGGTCAGCACTGATCCTGAACCGTACTTGGCCGCACAAACATCCGCCTTCTATCGCCATGTCGTCACCCCCGCCGGCTCATAAACGCCAGCCGCTCGAACAGCATCACGTCCTGCTCGTTCTTCAGCAATGCGCCGTGCAGCGGCGGGATGGCCTTGCGCGTATCCTGCGATTGCAGCACGTCGAGCGGCATGTCCTCTGCCAGCAACAGCTTCAGCCAGTCGAGCAGCTCGCTCGTGCTGGGTTTTTTCTTGAGGCCCGGCACCTCCCGTACGCTATAGAAAATCTCCAAAGCGCGGCTCACCAATATCTTCTGGATGCCGGGGAAGTGCACGTCGATGATCGCCTGCATTGTCTCCCGGTCCGGGAACTGGATATAGTGGAAGAAGCAGCGGCGCAGGAAGGCGTCAGGCAGCTCCTTCTCATTGTTCGAGGTGATGACGACGATCGGGCGCTCCTGTGCCTTCACCGTCTCGCCCGTCTCATAGACATGGAACTCCATCCGATCCAGCTCCTGTAGCAGATCGTTGGGGAACTCGATGTCGGCCTTGTCGATCTCGTCGATCAGCAGCACCGGCAGCTTGGGGGAGGTGAACGCCTCCCACAACTTGCCCTTGCGGATATAGTTGGAAATGTCATGGACGCGTTCGTCGCCCAGTTGCCCATCACGCAGGCGGGCCACGGCGTCATATTCATAGAGGCCCTGATGCGCCTTGGTCGTGGACTTGATGTTCCACTCGATCAGCGGTGCGTCGAGCGCGGCGGCGATCTGCTGTGCCAGCACGGTTTTGCCCGTGCCCGGCTCGCCCTTCACCAATAGCGGTCGCCGCAACAACACGGCGGCGTTAACCGCGACCTTCAGGTCAGCTGTGGCGACATAATCGGCGGTGCCTTCAAAACGCATGAATCTGGTCTTCCCCATGTTGCACTGCACGGGGCGTAGAACGGGCTGGCCGCCAGAGCAAGCGAAGAAGGGCGGGCTTATCCTTCGGTTGTGCGGATGCTCGCACGGGCCTGCATCAGCGCCCACAGGCCGCGATGCTGGTTGAGGAGCTGACGCGCGCCGAACTGGATGGCACGGGCCGAGGCCTCATCAATGGCGATAGCGCGCGCAACGGAAAGCGTATCTTCCACAGACGGCAGCGCGCATTTGCTCGGTTCGATCCCGGCGCGGATCGCCGCACGATCCAGTAGATGGCGCACGCCCACCCAGTCCAGAACCAAGGTCAGCGCGGCCCCCATCGCGCAACCGCGACGATCGGACTGGGAGAGCATTTCCAGTGCATGCCGCTGTTGCAGCACCGCCGAATCGCAGTTGTTCTGGCCGCTCGTGCTCGGCACCGGGCCAAGCGCAACGGAAACACGGGTCAGGGTAGCGCGTTCATCGGCAAAGGCCTCACACACCTGCAACAGCCATTTGCGCGCGGCATTATCTGTGCTGCGTGTAGCGGCATGATCGACAACGCCCGGAAAGCGCCCATGCAGAAGGCAGAGATAATGTGCGGCATCGGCCAGCGCAGCGAGCGGGCGTGCGCCATGATTGCCGGCATCTGCGCAGAGCGATTGGACATGCGGCTGTGCCGCCGTGCCATCCGCCTCGACCAGGGCCATCAATATTGAATCCATGGCGTCAGTTCGCGCGCCGTGGGAAAAGTTCGTGTGCTGCATGTTCTACCTCGTTCATTCCCCTGTTTTTGGCCCTGGGGTTCGAGGATCGATTATATGGCAGCGCAGTAAACGACGGGTTTATGCGGATTTTCAATTGGCCGCAGAAATCCTGTCTCTTTTGTCCCGCTTTGAGGCGTTAACCAATATTCTATGGTTACTGATCGAGAAAGGATCGCATCTTGCGGCTGCGCGAGGGGTGTTTCAGCTTCCTCAGCGCCTTCGCCTCGATCTGGCGGATGCGCTCGCGAGTCACGCTGAACTGCTGGCCCACTTCCTCCAGCGTGTGATCGGTGTTCATGCCGATGCCGAAGCGCATGCGCAGCACGCGTTCCTCGCGCGGGGTCAGGCTGGCGAGAACGCGGGTGACGGTTTCCTTGAGATTCGCCTGAATCGCGGCGTCCACCGGAATGATCGCGTTCTTGTCCTCGATGAAATCGCCGAGATGGCTGTCTTCCTCGTCGCCGATCGGCGTTTCGAGGGAGATCGGCTCTTTGGCGATCTTCATCACCTTGCGCACTTTTTCGAGCGGCATCGAAAGGCGCTCGGCCATTTCCTCCGGCGTAGGCTCGCGGCCCTGCTCGTGCAGGAACTGGCGAGATGTGTGCACCAGCTTGTTGATCGTTTCGATCATATGCACGGGGATTCGGATCGTGCGCGCCTGATCCGCAATCGAGCGCGTGATCGCCTGCCTGATCCACCAGGTCGCATAGGTGCTGAACTTGTAGCCGCGGCGATACTCGAACTTGTCCACAGCCTTCATCAGGCCGATATTGCCTTCCTGAATCAGGTCGAGGAACTGCAGCCCTCGGTTGGTATATTTCTTGGCGATGGAGATGACGAGGCGCAGGTTTGCCTCCACCATTTCCTTCTTGGCGATGCGCGCCTCGCGTTCGCCTTTTTGTACCATGTTGACGATGCGGCGAAACTCGCTGAGCGCCATGCCGGTGGCCTGCGCGATTTCGGCGACCTCGTTGCGGATGCGGTCCACCGCATGCGCCTCGTTGGCAGCGAAGGCGGCCCACTTCTTGTCGATCCCTGCGATCTTCTCCATCCAGCCTTCGTCAAGCTCGTGGTTGATATAGTTATCGAGGAAGTCCTTGCGCGGCACCTTATGACGCTCGGCCAGGCGCAGCATCTGCCCGCCCAGCGTGGTGAGGCGGCGGTTATAGCTGTAGAGCTGATCGACGAGATATTCGATCTTCTGCTGGTGGAACTGCACGCTTTCGACTTCGGCAGTGAGGTCTTCACGCAGCTGCTGGTAGCTATCCTCGTCTTTCTGGCTGATGGCCTCACCCGAAGCCATCGCCTCCAGCCGGGCGGCCTGCGCAGCGGCGAACTGGTGGAAAATCTCGGCAATGGCGGCGAACTTCTCCAGCGCCATCGGCTTCAGCGTTTCTTCCATCTGCGCGAGCGAGAGGGTGTTGTCGTCCTCGTCTTCTTCCTCAACGCGCGGCGCGCGGCGCTCCACCAGCGAATCCTCGTCCTCGTCAGAGGCTTCAGGCTCTTCCTCTACCTCGTCCTCGTCCTTGAAGCTGGGGCCGGCGGTCTTTTCAGAGATTTCCCCGTCGTCGTCGCCCTCATCGTCGTCAGAAAGGCTTTCGGGCGCGGGGTCTTTGGAGAGCATCGCCTCCAGATCGAGGATCTCGCGCAGCTGCATCTCGCCATTATTGAGCGCGTTGGACCATTCGATGATCGCGTGGAAGGTCGTCGGGCTTTCGCACAGGCCGAGGATCATCGTATCGCGCCCGGCCTCGATGCGCTTGGCAATCGCGATCTCGCCCTCGCGCGATAGCAGCTCGACCGCGCCCATCTCGCGCAGATACATGCGCACCGGATCATCCGTGCGGTCGACAGTTTCTTTCTTCTTCTCGGTAACGAGCAGTTCGTTGTCTTCGGTGGCCTCATCGCCGGAAGAGTCGATAGCCTCGACTTCTTCATCGCGAGCATCGTCGCCTTCTTCGCCGACTTCTTCGTTCTCGACGACATTGACGCCCATGTCGTTCAAGGCCGACATCACATCCTCAATCTGTTCAGAGGACATCTGATCCTCCGGCAGCGCAGCGTTCAGCTCGTCTACCGTGATGTAGCCGCGCTTCACGGCCTTGGCGATCATCTTCTTGACCGAAGCCTCGTTAAGATCAAGCAGCGGCGCATCACCGCTTTCCAGTTCATCGCCCTGACCTTTGTTCGCCTTGCTCGCCATGTATTCGCCTTGTGTTTCTGATGGCCGTTCAGGCGGCCATGAGCTGTTCTTCTATATTCGCCTTGAGTTCCTTGAGGCGCTCGTCATTCTGTCGCTTGCTGGCGATCAGGCTGAGATGGTCCTGCCACAAGGCCTCATATCTGGTGTCATCGTCGCGATGCGCATAAAGCTCTGTTGTCAATCGTTCAAGCTTTGGCGGATATTCCTGCTCAAACACCAGCAGATTTATAACTTCTCCCAAATCCTTTTCCGCCACTTCCTTGTCGCCATCGGCTCTGTAGAAGGAAAAAGCCATGTCATGAGCAATGCTCCGACGTTCGGGTTCAGCAAGCGAGGCATCGGCCAATATGGCGTCTATCAGGCTTTCTTCAAGGGCCGCGCGCTCAAATGATGCGCGAATGAGCAGCGAAGACCACTCGGCCAGCACAGGGCTGGGCATAGCGAGAGCGCTCAGTTGCTCGCGGTGGGTATAGAGCACGCCGGGATAGCGCGAGAGACCGAGCAGAATAGCCCGTTTGACCATCTGGTCGATCCGAACCGCCATATTGCCGAGATCGCCGGGGGTGCCGTTGCCTCCGCGGATTTCATCGCGCGAACGATTGATGAAGCCGCGAACGGCCGCGCGTTCTTGGCGTTTCCAGCCGAACTCCGCCCAAAAGCGGTCCTTGAGCGCGCGCTCATATTCGCGGCGGACGAGATCATGCGCGATGGTGCTTGCGTGTTCATTGAGCCGTTGTTGTAGTCCCGCGCGGGCTTCGGGTGTAGTGGCGGGCGTTGCGCTCTGTTCATGCAGCCACAGCCGCTCGACCAGAGGAGTGGGGGAGGCGACACAGCTCTCAAACCCGGCCGCACCTCTTGCCTTCACCAGATCATCAGGGTCCATGCCTTGCGGAAGCGTCACGAAGCTTAAAGACCGGCCCGGCTGGAGCAGGGGCAGGGCGCGCAAGGCCGCGCGGTCCGCCGCCTTCTGCCCGGCACTGTCACCGTCGAAGCAGAGGATCGGCACATCGGCCAGCTTCCACAGCCGCTCTATCTGATGTTCGGTGAGCGCTGTGCCCAGCGGCGCAACGCACTCATGGATGCCCGCCTGCGCCAGCGCAACCACATCCATATAGCCTTCAACGACAATGATCCGCCCCGCAGAGCGCGCAGCAGGCAACGCCTTGTCTAGATTATAGAGCGTGCGCCCCTTGTCGAAGAGCGGGGTATCCGGGGAGTTCAGATATTTCGGCTCGCCCGCTCCGATAATACGTCCACCGAACGCGATCACCCGCCCGCGCCCATCGCGGATCGGGATCATCAACCGGCCACGAAAGCGGTCATACGGCTCGCGGCCCTTGTCGTCGGGCTGGATCAGCAGCCCAGCCTCGATCAGCAGCGGTTCTGGAAATTCCTTCAGCGCGGCCTTGAGCTTGCCGCGCGAATCCGGCGCATAGCCAAAGCCGAAGGCGCGGCGCGTGGCGTCGGTTATGCCACGCTTCTCAAGGTAAGCCCGCGCCTCTGCGCCTTCTATCCCGCCCAACTGGCCCTCGAACCAGTCCTGCGCAGCCTGACACGCCTCGTGCAAGCCTTTCGCGGCCTCTGCTTGGCGCGCGGCGCGTGGATCGGGCGTGGGAACCTGCATGCCCGCCGCATCCGCCAGCTCCTTCACGGCGTCCATGAACGGCAGCCCGCGATTATCGGTCATCCAGCGGATCGCATCGCCATGCGCGCCACAGCCAAAGCAGTGGTAAAAGCCCTTCTCGTCGTTGATCGTGAAGCTGGGTGTCTTCTCGTTATGGAAGGGGCAGCAGGCCTTATATTCGCGGCCAGCCTTCGTCACCTTCACGCTCTTGCCGATGAGGGTAGAGAGCGTTGTTCGCGCGCGCAACTCGTCAAGGAACTGGGGCGATAAGGACATGACCTATTATACTGGTGTAACCCCGAACCGGGTTGGTTTCAATCTTCAATAACGGTATAACAACCAAAACTGATGGGGGGGGGCAACCATGGCAACTGCTAACAACGCCACATCCACGGGCAACAGCGCCCGCAGCACCGAGTCTTCATTCTTTACGATTTGCGCGGTCATCATGGCGCTGCTGATCGTTGCAGGATTTTCCGTTAATCTGGCTATGGGCCGATCGACCTTCGCGGTCCCGCCGGTCTTTCATTTTCATGCCTTTGTCTTTTTCGGGTGGGTCGCGTTGTACCTCGCGCAGAGCTTTTCGATAGCGCGGGGCAATATCGGCCTGCACCGCAAGTTGGGCAAGTTCGCCTATGCGTTCGTCCCGGTGATGGTTGTACTCGGCACCGTGCTCTCTCTCACCTCGCTGCGGCGAACCGGCTCTCCCTTCTTCTTCGATCAGCGCGAGTTCCTGTTCGCCAATATCATGATGCTGTGGCTGTTTGGCATATTGGCGATCACAGCATTGCGCATGCCGCGCAGTACCGGCTGGCACCCCCGCCTGATGCTCACCGGCATGGCGATTCTCGTCGGCCCCGGCTTTGGGCGTCTGCTGCCGATGCCGTATATGATCCCCTATGCCTTCCTGATCTCGGAGATGCTCGTTCTGGTGTTTCCTATAGCGGGCATGATTGCGGACAGGCGCCGCACAGGCCGCGTTCACCCCGCGTGGGCGTGGGGCATAGGCGCCATCCTCCTCACTCAGCTTGTTGCCGATGTGCTGGCCTTCAGCGACTGGGGCGGGGCCGTCACGCAGGCTGTCGTCGCGGGCACCCCCGGCGCGCAGCGGCCGATGGAGCCTTTCTTGCCGCCCGGCTTCTGACCAACAGGCTTAGGCGAGCGCCGCCTTCACAAGGCCGCTCGCCTTGCTCATGTCGATCACGGTGCCGTGGCGTTCCTTCAGCAGCGCCATCACGCGGCCCATATCCTTGACCGATGCCGCGCCGACCTCGGCCTTGATCGCCTCGATCGCCGCCTTGGTCTCGTCTTCGCTCATCTGGCGGGGAAGAAAGCTCTCGATCACATCAAGCTCGGCCTGCTCCTTCGCCGCCAGCTCGGCGCGGCCGCCCTGCTCATACATAGTGATCGATTCGCGCCGCTGCTTGACCATTTTTTGCAAGACATCGACGACGACAGCGTCATCCTCCGGCACCTGGGATGCGGTCCGCAGCTCTATGTCCCGGTCCTTCAGTTTGGCGAGGATGAGGCGCACGGCGGCAAGGCGTTCCTTATCCCCGCCCTTCATCGCCTCGATTTGCGCGGCCTTGATATCGTCACGGATCATGACGGTGCGAATCCTTCATTGATGCTAGGAAATAAAGGACCACATATAACGGTGAAATCATTTTTTAACAGTCATTGACCGCGCCGCAGCAAAGGCATAGGGAACCGGCCGTTTAGCCTGCGTTTCTTGCGATAGAAGCGCGGCCCAATACAAAGCAAAAGCCCACAGAGCAAAAGCAAGGAACGAACGATCATGGCAACCGCCAAATACCCTATCACGCCTAAAGGAGCGACCGGGGTATTGGTATTGGCGGATGGCACATGCGTCTTTGGCCGGGGCTTTGGCGCGGTGGGCGATGCGGTGGGCGAGGTATGCTTCAACACCGCGATCACCGGCTATCAGGAGATCATGACCGACCCGAGCTATGCCGGGCAGATCATCACCTTCACCTTCCCGCACATCGGCAATGTCGGCACCAACCCGGAGGATGTGGAGCGCGAGGCGCCGCACGCACTGGGCTGCATCGTGCGCGAGGATGTGACCGAGCCGTCGAACTTCCGCAATGTGCAGGGGTTCGACGCATGGATGGCGCAGACCGGGCGCATCGGCATTTCGGGCGTGGATACGCGCGCGCTCACCCGGCGCATCAGGATGCAGGGCGCGCCCAACGCCGTGATCGCGCATGATCCGGCGGGCAAGTTCGATCTCGCCGCGCTGCATGAGAAGGCAAAGAGCTGGCCGGGGCTGGTGGGTATGGACCTCGCGATCAGCGTGACGGGCGCGCAACGCGAATGGGCTGGCGGCGTGTGGTCGTTGGGGCAGGGCTATGCTCAGGGCGAGGGGAGCGAGAAGCCCCACGTCGTCGCGATAGACTATGGCGCGAAGGACAATATCTTCCGCTCGCTGGTAAAGGCCGGCGCGCGCGTCACCGTGCTGCCCGCCACGGCGAGCTACGAAGACATCATGGCGCTCAATCCTGCGGGCGTGTTCCTCTCCAACGGCCCCGGCGATCCGGCGGCGACGGGCGAATATGCCGTCCCGGTAATCCGCAAGCTCTTGGACGCCAACATGACGATCTTCGGCATCTGCCTGGGCCACCAGATGCTGGCGCTGGCGGGCGGCGCCAAGACGATCAAGATGCACCAAGGCCATCGCGGCGCGAACCACCCGGTCAAGCATCTGGAAAAAGGCGTGGTGGAGATCACCAGCATGAACCACGGCTTCGCGGTGGACGCCAAGACTCTGCCCGACAATGTGGTCGAAACGCATGTGAGCCTGTTCGATGGCTCCAACTGCGGCATCGCCTTCACCGACAGACAAGCCTTCGGCGTACAATACCACCCCGAAGCCTCCCCCGGCCCGCAGGACAGCTTCTACCTGTTCGAGAAGTTTGTGGGGGGATTGAGGTGAGAGATAGGATTGAAGGCCTTGCTGAGGCCATTCTTCAATTTTTGTCCAATAGCACTGATGAGAATGGTAATCCCGAATGGGTTGGCTTCAACGAAATGGCAGCGTCGTTGGCCAGATGGCAGTTTAAGGGAAATAAATACGGATATATCCCTATTGTGCTCTTTGAGGATATTGTGGAAGCACTAGAGCAAGCAATCAGCGATGACCTTTTAGAAGCTCGCTCAGGACTACCGGTCAGAGAAAATTTTTTTCGCGTCACAGATCATTATGTTTACGAGAGTGCAGGTTTCTCAGATGATTTAGTAATTGATACAGCGCCAACCAGCAACAATGGCTCTTCATTTGATAGCTCGATGTGGACGGGAGTAACGAAAGTTGGAGTGCTTACCGAAGAGTCAGCAGGGAGGCTCAAGACGGCGCTAATTATAGTTGAAGATGCGGTCATGCAGTCGGGTGCTACAAACCAAGAAAAAGCTCAAGCCCGCGCCTATATATTAGCGTTACATGCGCTGGCTGACGCACCTGAGCCGCCTGCAGAATTGATTTGGAAGATAGTGCAAGTTGTTAGTGCTATTACCGGAATAGGCTCATTTTTTGTTTCTCTTATGACACTTTATAAATAGGCCAATAATGCCCAAAAGAACTGACATATCCTCCATCCTCATCATTGGCGCGGGGCCGATCATTATCGGTCAGGCGTGCGAGTTCGATTATTCGGGCACGCAGGCGGTCAAGGCGCTGAAAGAGGAGGGCTATCGCATCGTCCTCGTCAACTCCAACCCCGCGACGATCATGACCGATCCCGATCTCGCGGACGCGACCTATATCGAGCCGATCACGCCGGAGATCGTCGCCAAGATCATTGAGAAGGAGCGGCCGGACGCCGTGCTGCCCACCATGGGCGGCCAGACCGCGCTCAACACGGCTTTAGCGCTGTTCAACGATGGCACGCTGGAGAAATATGGCTGCCAGATGATCGGCGCGGATGCGGAGGCGATCGACAAGGCGGAGGATCGTCTCAAGTTCCGTGATGCGATGGACAAGATCGGCCTCGAAAGCGCGCGCAGCCGCATCGCGCACAGCATGGAAGAGGCGATGGAGGCTCTGGATTTCACCGGCCTGCCCGCGATCATCCGCCCCAGCTTCACCATGGGCGGCACCGGCGGTGGCGTCGCGTATAACAAGGACGAGTTCCGTCACATCGTCGGCACCGGCCTCGATGCCTCGCCCACCACCGAGGTGCTGATCGAGGAATCGCTGTTGGGGTGGAAAGAATATGAGATGGAGGTCGTGCGGGACCGCAACGACAACGCCATCATCATCTGCTCCATCGAAAATGTCGATCCGATGGGCGTACACACCGGTGACTCGATCACCGTCGCGCCTGCGCTGACGCTGACGGACAAGGAATATCAGATCATGCGCAACGCCTCATTGGCAGTGTTGCGGGAGATCGGCGTCGAGACCGGCGGTTCGAACGTACAGTTCGCAGTCAACCCCAAGGATGGCCGCCTGATCGTGATCGAGATGAACCCGCGCGTCTCGCGGTCCTCGGCGCTTGCCTCCAAGGCGACCGGCTTCCCGATTGCCAAGGTCGCGGCAAAGCTTGCCGTCGGCTACACGCTCGATGAGATCATGAACGACATCACCGGTGCGACGCCTGCCAGCTTCGAGCCGACGATCGATTATGTCGTGACCAAGATCCCCCGCTTCGCGTTCGAGAAGTTCAAGGGCGCGGAGCCGCTGCTCGGCACGGCGATGAAATCCGTCGGCGAGGTGATGGCGATCGGCCGCAACATCCATGAGTCTATGCAAAAGGCGCTGCGCGGGCTGGAGACGGGGCTGAGCGGCTTCAACATCGTCGATCATCTGGTCGGCGCGCCCAAGGATGACATTATCGCGGCCTTGGGCCAGCCGACGCCGGATCGTCTGCTCATCGCCGCGCAGGCATTGCGCGAGGGGCTTTCGGTGGCGGAGATCCACTCGGTCGCCAAGTTCGACCCGTGGTTCCTTGAGCGGATCAAGGAGATCGTCGAGGCCGAGGCTGAAGTGCTGGAAAACGGCTTGCCGCAGACGGCGGAAGGGATGCGCAAGCTCAAATCCATGGGCTTTTCCGACGCGCGGCTGTCGTTCCTCGCGCTGCAATCGGCGCATCTGCTCGCCCCGCAGGCGGCAAAGGGCCACGGCCTGCTGCACGATGCGGTGAAGGCGATGACCGGCGCAACAACTGAGTCCGAGGTCCGCGCCCTGCGTCACAAGCTCGGCGTACGCCCGGTGTTCAAGCGGATAGACACCTGCGCGGCGGAGTTTGAGGCGAAAACGCCGTATATGTATTCGACCTACGAGGCGCCTTCGTTTGGCGAGCCGGAGTGCGAGAGCGCGCCGACTGACCGCAAGAAGGTCGTGATCCTCGGCGGCGGGCCGAACCGGATCGGGCAGGGGATCGAGTTCGATTATTGCTGCTGCCACGCCTGTTTCGCGCTCGAAGATGCAGGCTATGAGACGATCATGGTCAACTGCAATCCCGAAACGGTGAGCACCGACTACGACACGTCTGACCGGCTCTATTTCGAGCCGCTGACGGTCGAGGATGTGCTCGAAATCTTGCAGAAAGAGATGCAGAACGGCACTTTGGTGGGCGTTATCGTGCAGTTTGGCGGGCAGACGCCGTTAAAGCTGGCGCAGGCGTTGGAGGATGCGGGCATCCCGATCCTCGGCACCACGCCGGACGCGATTGACCTTGCTGAAGACCGCGAACGCTTTGCCGCGCTGGTGACGAAGCTGGGTTTGAAGCAACCCGCCAACGGCATCGCGCGGAGCCGGGAGGAGGCCATCGCGGTCGCCAATCGCATCGGCTATCCTGTGCTGATGCGCCCCTCCTATGTGCTCGGCGGGCGGGCGATGGAGATCGTCGACGGGCAGGCACAGCTGGAGGAGTATATCGCGACGGCAGTGCAAGTTTCCGGGGATTCTCCGGTACTTATCGACCAATATTTACGCGACGCGATAGAAGTCGATGTCGATGCGATCTGCGATGGGGATGATGTCGTGGTGGCGGGCGTCCTCCAGCATATCGAGGAGGCCGGGGTCCATTCGGGCGATAGCGCCTGCTCCCTGCCGCCCTACAGCCTCTCTGCCGAAATAATCGCAGAGATTGAACGACAGACCGACGCGCTCGCCCGCGCGCTCAAGGTGCGCGGTTTGATGAACATTCAGTTCGCGGTGAAGGACGGCTCGGTCTACCTCATCGAGGTAAACCCGCGCGCCAGCCGCACCGTCCCCTTCGTCGCCAAGGCGATCGGCGCGCCGGTCGCGAAAATCGCCGCGCGGGTCATGGCCGGAGAAAAGCTCGCGAATCTGCCAAAGATCGATCGCAACGCGATTTCGCACATCGCGGTGAAAGAGGCGGTGTTCCCGTTCAACCGCTTCCCCGGTGTTGACCCGGTGCTCAGCCCGGAAATGAAAAGTACGGGTGAGGTCATGGGCATCGACAGCGATTTCGCGACCGCATTTGCGAAGTCACAGCTCGGCGCGGGCACTGTCCTGCCGCGCGAGGGAGCCATCTTCGTCTCGGTGAAAGACAGCGACAAACCGGTGATCTTGCCTGCGGTCCAGAAAGCCGCCGCGATGGGATTTGCTATCGTCGCCACCGGCGGCACCGCGCGCTATCTGGTGGAGAAGGGCATTGCGGTCGAGACGATCAACAAGGTGGCACAGGGTCGTCCACATATCGTTGATCGTATAACCGATGGCGGAATCGCTATGATCTTCAACACCACCGAGGGCTGGCAATCGCTGAAAGACAGCCAAGCTATCCGCACAAGCGCGCTGAGGATGAAGATACCGAGCTTCACCACCGCTGCGGCAAGTGTCGCCGTGGTGGATGCAATAGAAGCTTTGAAGGCGCATCCCCTTGAAGTAAGGGCGTTGCAATCCTATTATCACTAACCCTGACTAGTGAATTCCGATCAGGATGACGATTATGCGTCGGTGCGCTTCGGTATCCGGCACGATGTTTTATTGGGGATTTTCTGATGGCAACCGTTGAAAAAATGCCAATGCTGGCGATAGGGTACGAAAAGCTGAACGATCAGCTGCGCGCCCTGAAGGCGGAACGGCCCCAGATCGTCGATGCGATTGAGGAAGCACGCGCGCACGGTGATCTGTCAGAAAATGCGGAATATCATGCTGCCAAAGAGCGCCAGGGGCATGTCGAAGCGTCAATCGCGGATCTGGAAGACAAGCTCTCCCGCGCGCAGGTGATCGACCCGACGACACTTTCCGGAGACAAGATCGTGTTCGGCGCGACCGTGACTCTGCTCGACGAGGACGACAAGCCGGTGCGCTATCAGATCGTCGGCCAGGCCGAGGCAGACGCCAAGCTAGGCATGATCTCATATAACAGCCCGCTGGGGCGCGCGCTCATCGGCAAGCAGGTGGGCGAGGACATTGAGGTCATCGTACCCTCCGGCGAGAAATATTACAGCGTCGACAAGATCGAGTTTATTTGAGAGCTGATATCAGCTCGGAGTGCCATGCGGCCAACGACATCATCCTCGGCTTTCGCTAGCACGGTAGGCCAGATCGCAGTGGTTACTGTGATTGCGTTTGTGGTGGCTCGCATCAGCGGCTATGATGCTGCGCTGAGTTACGCGGCAGGGTTCATTCCCGCCCGTATCGCACAGCCAGACCTGCTGGCACAGGCGGATCTTGCTATTCCAATCGTGCCAGTGTTGCTGACGCCGCTCAGCTCGGCATTGCTGCACGGGGGATGGCTGCATCTGGGCTTCAACATATTGATGCTGGTGTTCTGTGGGCGGCAGGTAGAGCAGGTGCTGGGCGGCCGCTTGATACTGACGCTCTATGGCGCGGGCGCTTATGCGGCGGCGGCAGGGCAATGGGCGCTGGGTCCGGATATGCCAGTGCCGATGATAGGCGCTAGCGGAGCAATTTCTGCGGTAATCGGCGCCTATGCGCTGTTGTTTGGCAGCCGCGAGGTGAAAGCCTGGGGGCCATTTTCTGCGAGTGCCCTGCGGATGCTATGGCTGGGGGCGGGATGGACGGTCCTGCAATTTTTGATAGGGATCGCGTCCAGCGCAGGCTCAATGGGGCTTGGAACTGGCGGGGCCGCTGTGGCCGTCGGTGCGCATGTCGGCGGCTTTGTGGCAGGCCTTCTGTTGACGCGCCCTTTGCTCATGATCCGGTTCGGCAGGCGCCCAAAAGCGGTCTGATCTGCCTCAGTGCGCGTCGCCGCCCTCGTGATCGGTCGAGGGATCGAGCAGGCGATGCAGATGCACGATCACATACTTCATCTCGGCATCGTCGACCGTACGCTGCGCCGCGCCGCGCCATGCTTTTTCTGCAGTAGCAAAGTCTGGAAAAACGCCGACAAAATCGATGGCGTCCAGATCTTCAAAATCGAGGGTGCGGGGGTCGCTTACGCGCCCCCCCATGACGAGGTGCATCTTGCTCATGGCAATCGTTTACGCACCGTCCAAGCCAAAATCAACCGGATAGCCTATTCAGGCGTTTGGTTGCGCTTGCCTCGCATGAAACGGGGCAGCAGGCCTGCTGCGAGAGCGCCCACTGCGGCTGCCGCTGCTAACGCAGCGAAAGGATGCTCGGTAATGATCCGTGTCGCTTCCATTGCCGCCTTGTCCGCCTGCAATTTCGCAGCGTCCAGCTTGTCGCCGGCGCCTTCGCTCGCTGCTTTGGCGCGCGCGCGGACCTGTTTTGCGCTTTTGGTAAGCCCGGAAGTCGCGCGCTTGACATTCTTGACGGTGGTTGTGCGAACGCGGCGCAAATTGTCTTGCATATCCTTACTCATTTCTGCCCTCTTCGCTGGCTGATGTGCCATGCCTACGGTATAGGTTCTTAAAATAATCTGCAGCGCACAGAGCGCCTCGTGCAGCAATCTTCATTATCGGTCCTCGCGCCAATATGGCTCCGAGCAAAGCGGCTATTCCCAGGGTCCGGACAGGATTTTCCCGTATAGTCCCCTTTGCACGGGCCAATAGATTGAGGGTGCCGTCAAGCAGCCGGTTTTGGGCACGCGCCTTGAGGTGAGCGGGGGCTGTTCTGCGCCGCAACAAGGCAACACTCTGCTCTAATGCGCGTCGGCGCTCCTCCGCCAGACTATCAAGATCCCGCATATGTTCTTTGGGCAAAGGAGCGTTACTCATGCCCACCCTCTTTGCCTAATGCGATATGCAGTGCCCGGCGCATCCGTGCGCGCGCAGCGGCCAACAGAGCGATTATGCAGAGGAGTGCGCCTGCGATTGTTACGGCCAGCGCACCCGCTACGCCCAAATGCGGGGCCAATATCCATACGCACGCAACAACAAGGGCCGTCATTGCTCCAAACAACAGAAATATCGCGGCAAGAACCAGCAGTGCAGCATCCCTTCCTGCTGTCCCCACAATATGGGCGCGAAGCCTTTGCCGCGCAAATTCTGTTTCGGCGTATGCGCGCCCCTCGGTGACAACCCGCCGCACCAGTTCTCCGATAGGAGTATCCAGGCCGTCGTCGCCAGACACAGAAATGCTGGCTTCGGTTATGTCCTGTTCGGCAGGAGGCTCAGGCGCCCAGCCTGATCGTTGCTCGCGTTTCACCGCCCGTTTCCTCCGAAGGCTCAATCCTCTTCAGACGATCCTCTGGCGAGGCGCATGAGGACATAACCCGCTATGGCAGCCGCGCCAATTGCGACGGCAGGGCTTTTGCGCACAAAATTGCGGGCTTCACCCAGCAATTGATCGACATCCTTGCTATCCAGCGATTTGGCGGCACCTGCTACGGCATTCGCCGCTTGCCGGGCATAATCGCCATATTGCGGGCCCAGCTTGCTATCGACGGTCTGCGCAGTTTCCGTGATAAGTTTGGCAAGGCCGTCCATCGCGGATGAGGTTTTCGTTTTTGCGGTGGTGGCGGTGTCTCGCGCCATCTTGCCAGCCTGCGCAGTGACTTCCTCGGCCTGCTTTTTCCAGTCAAAGGCCGAGACAGTTTCTTTTGCGGCCTGAACCTTGTCGGTGGCCATAGTTTTGGCGCTCGTCACTTTAGCGCGCGCGGCCTTCTTTGCCGCGCTTACAGCGGCAGTGGCAAGCTGAACCGACTCCGTGAAACCCGGCTCGGCAGCATTGGCTGTATTCTGCTTGCCCAATTTTTCTGCGTTAGGTTTCCGGCCCCGGCGCTTGGGAGCCGATGGTGCATCTGTAATTCCGGCCATGGGAATATCCTTCCGATGTTATGGCTAAGTCTGAAGTCATATATACTCTTTCAGAGAGATAACAGTTCCCTTGCCGAATTTCATCCTGTCAGGATCAAAAATTGATGCGTGATGCGCGGGTGCACCTTGCCTTGGCCGCCTGCTCTGGCTAAGCGGGCGCGCAATAATCAAGGCGTTCTGCCTGCGCCAGACATAAGGAAACACGTATGACCGCCATTCTTGATGTCCATGCCCGCCAGATACTCGACAGCCGGGGCAATCCGACTGTGGAGGTCGATGTGCTGTTGGAAGATGGCAGCTTCGGTCGTGCGGCGGTTCCGTCCGGCGCATCGACAGGCGCATATGAGGCCATGGAAAAGCGCGATGGCGACAAGAGCAAATATCTCGGCAAGGGGGTGCTGGCGGCCATTGAAGCGGTGAACGGCGAGATTGCGGAGGCGGTTGTCGGCATGGATGCCGAGGATCAGGGCGAAGTCGATGCCGCGATGATCGCGCTCGATGGCACAGACAATAAAGGCCGCCTTGGCGCCAATGCGATCCTTGGCGTCTCGCTGGCAATTGCAAAGGCGGCGGCCGATGCGCGCGGCCTTCCGCTATATCGTTATGTCGGCGGGGTGCAGGCGCATGTGCTGCCCGTGCCGATGATGAATATCATCAACGGCGGCGAACATGCCGACAACCCGATCGACTTTCAGGAATTCATGATCATGCCGGTGGGGGCGGAAAGCCTTGCCGATGCGGTGCGGATCGGTGCGGAAATCTTCCACACGCTCAAGAAGGGCTTGCACGACAAGGGGCTCGCGACCTCGGTGGGCGATGAGGGCGGCTTCGCGCCCAATCTCTCCTCCACAACGGACGCGCTGGATTTCATTCTCGCGTCGATCGAGAAGGCCGGATACAAGCCGGGTGACGATGTAATGCTGGCGCTCGATTGTGCCTCGACCGAATTCTTCAAGAATGGCCGTTATGAAATGGTGGGTGAGGGCAAGAGCCTGTCTCCCGCCGAAATGGCCGATTATCTGGCCGATCTGTGCGCCCGCTATCCGATCAAGTCGATCGAAGATGGCATGGGCGAAGATGATTTCGAGGGCTGGAAAATCCTGACAGACAAGATCGGCGGCACGGTTCAACTTGTTGGAGATGACCTGTTCGTCACCAACCCGAAACGCCTTGCTATGGGTATCGAAAAAGGCCTCGCCAACTCCCTGCTGGTCAAGGTCAACCAGATCGGAACGCTGACCGAGACGCTGGCTGCGGTCGATATGGCACACCGCGCGCGCTATACGGCGGTTATGTCGCATCGTTCCGGCGAGACAGAGGATGCGACGATTGCGGATCTGGCCGTTGCGACAAACTGCGGCCAGATCAAGACAGGCTCGCTCGCCCGTTCTGATCGGCTTGCCAAATATAATCAGCTCATCCGTATTGAGGAAGAACTGGGCGACGTGGCGCACTATGCGGGACGTGCTATTTTCCGCTGATCGCATCAGCCTTGGTATTCCGCACAATTGACGAAATTCAGACGTTAACCATTTTTCGGTTGCGCGAGGGAATCATGTGTGATTCAAAGGGCCATGGCGCATCTGCTTAAACTTAAAAGCTTGTTTTCATCGGCTTTCGGACCCGCGATGGCGGTGTTGCTGGTGGCGGTGCTGCTCGGATATGCGATATTTGGTGGTAACGGCCTGCTGGCGTGGGGCGGATACAGCAGCAAGCTTCACGACAGCATGGCTGAGCTTAAAATTGTGCAGGCCGAACGGGACCGTATTCTCAACAGGGTGAAGCTATTGGACCCTCGCCACGTGGACCCGGATCTTGCTGATGAAATGATTCGGCAGGAACTGAACGTCGGGCATCCAGATGAGGTGGTAGTTCCGCTGCGATAGGGCGCTGTCCATCCATAATTCCAGTTTTGGCGAGATAATTTTTCCTCTTTTAGCCATATAGGTGACAAGACGCGCATTTTAATGGATTATCCATGGGCGCCTCTTATAATCCTTCCGTACTCCCCAGCGAAAAGAAGGATGTCTCTACTTTGGCAAAAAATCCGACAGCGCGCGCGGCAAAAAAGCCGCTGCCCAATGCCGTGTCTACTTCTGCCCCTGTTCCCGAAGCGCCTCTTGCCTCTGTGCGTCCCGCTCTTCCTGAGGACTACAAGGCCAGCAAGCAAGAGCTCCTCGAATTTTATCGTCAGATGGTTCTCATCCGTCGATTTGAGGAAAAGGCCGGTCAGCTATATGGTCTGGGGCTGATCGGTGGATTTTGTCATCTCTATATCGGGCAAGAGGCAGTCGCTGTTGGTATTCAGTCTGCTCTCACTCCGGGTAAGGACAGTGTGATTACCGGCTATCGCGATCATGGTCATATGCTCGCTTATGGTATCGATCCCAACTTTATCATGGCAGAGCTCACCGGGCGAGCCGCCGGCATATCGAAGGGCAAGGGCGGTTCGATGCATATGTTCAGCGTCGAGCATAAATTTTTCGGCGGTCATGGTATTGTCGGCGCGCAGGTCTCGTTGGGAACAGGGCTAGGGTTCGCCCACAAATATAAGGGCGATGGTGGCGTATGCGTCGCTTATTTCGGTGATGGCGCGTCTAACCAGGGGCAGGTGTACGAGAGCTTCAACATGGCCGAGCTGTGGAAGCTGCCGGTCATCTTCGTGATTGAAAACAACCAGTATGCGATGGGCACTTCGGTCAATCGTTCGTCGGCAGAGGATCAGCTTTTCCGCCGGGGAGAGAGTTTTCGGATACCCGGCCTTCAGGTCAATGGCATGGATGTTCTTTCCGTGCGGGGGGCGACTGAAGAGGCGCTGAAATGGGTGCAGGGCGGCAATGGGCCGATCTTGCTGGAGATGAAAACCTATCGCTATCGCGGCCATTCCATGTCCGACCCCGCCAAATACCGCTCGCGCGAGGAAGTGCAGGAAATGAGAGAGAAATCCGATCCGATAGAGGGCATTAAAAAGCATATGGACGCAGCGGGCATCACAGAGGACGAGATCAAGGCCATCGACCAGAGTATCCGCAAGATCGTCAACGACAGCGCAGATTTTGCTGAAACGGCGGCCGAACCAGAAGCGAAAGAATTGTATACCGACGTTCTGGTGGAGGCATATTGAGATGGCGATCGAGATAAAAATGCCTGCGCTATCGCCTACCATGGAGGAGGGCACGCTCGCGAAATGGCTGGTAAAAGAGGGCGATGTCGTAAAGTCTGGTGATCTTCTGGCGGAGATTGAGACAGACAAGGCCACAATGGAATTCGAGGCGGTCGATGAAGGTGTGATGGGGCAGTTGCTCATTCCCGCCGGAACAGAGAATGTGAAAGTTGGCACGGTTATCGCGGTGATGGCAGGTGAGGCAGGCGAAGTGCCAGCGGTGAAGGCACCGGTTGCATCTGCGCCCGTGGCCGTGGCAGATGCTCCTGAGCCTGATCCCGTCGCTCCCGAAGTCGTTGCGCATAATGTGGCTGATCCTGCCCCTCCTACTGGAACAGAGATGGTGAAACTCACTGTGCGCGAGGCGCTGCGTGATGCAATGGCCGAGGAGATGCGCGCCGATGATCGCGTTTTCGTCATGGGCGAAGAGGTCGCGGAATATCAGGGCGCCTATAAGGTCACGCAGGGTTTGCTTGCGGAATTCGGCCCCAGGCGCGTCATTGACACACCGATTACTGAGCATGGCTTTGCCGGCGTCGGCGTTGGTGCGGCGATGGGGGGTCTCAAGCCCGTTATCGAGTTCATGACCTTTAACTTCGCGATGCAGGCGATTGACCAGATCATCAATTCGGCTGCCAAGACCAACTATATGTCTGGCGGGCAGATGCGCTGCCCGGTTGTATTTCGTGGGCCCAATGGGGCGGCAAGCCGCGTGGGCGCACAGCATAGCCAGAACTATGCCCCCTGGTATGCGGCGGTGCCCGGTCTCATCGTCATCGCGCCCTATGACGCAGCCGATGCCAAGGGGCTGCTCAAGGCGGCGATCCGTTGCCCCGATCCGGTCGTGTTCCTTGAGAACGAGCTGGTGTATGGCCGCAGCTTCGACGTGCCGGTGTTGGATGATTATGTCCTCCCCATCGGCAAGGCACGCGTGATGCGCGAAGGCACGGATGTGACCCTGGTCTCCTATTCGATTGGTGTAGGACTGGCGTTGGAAGCGGCAGAAACGCTGGCGGCAGAGGGCATCAGCGCCGAGGTGATCGATCTGCGTACCTTGCGCCCACTCGATACGCAGACTGTGCTCGAAAGTCTCAAGAAAACCAATCGCTTAGTGGTGGTTGAAGAGGGCTGGCCCGTCTGTTCGATCGCGAGCGAGATCATGGCTGTCTGCATGGAAAAAGGCTTCGATGACCTTGATGCCCCAGTACAACGCGTGACTAACGAGGACGTGCCGCTACCCTACGCGGCAAATCTTGAGAAGGCTGCGCTGATAGATGCGGGGCGGGTGGTCGCTGCAGCTAAGAGGATATGCTGAGATGTATATCCTCAGGTTTGTGGCGCTAGAACCGTTGGGCTAGGAACAGTTTGCAACTGTCGCTGTCGGGATTGGATTGGTAACGCCTGCGAGGTCCCGATCATCACGTACCATGACGGCCGCTGTCGATGTGAAACGCTGAGTTGTATAATTTGCAAAGCCTATCGGAACGATAGGCGTATAGTCATACACCACTGTTACAAACATCACTGCGTCCCCAGCAGGCGCTGCCACAAGATTACCAGCAGGGCCCAAACCCGCCAAGCCAGTGCCCGTTGCTCCAGTTCCTTCAGCATGTGTGGGTGTGAAACTGGCCGATCCGTAACAGCGCTGCCAGTGGATCCATTGGCCACCATCACTGTTTCGTTCAAGACTGGAGAGAACGATGCGTCCGTTAGCATGTAAATCCAGTGAACCAGACTGAAGCTGGGCGCCGAGGAAAACCTCGTTGATTTCCGCTTCGGTAATGGGCTTATTGGTGAGGACCGTGTCATCGCCCATACGCGATGCGTTATCAGCCACCATGAGGGCAATTTCCGCTACTTTCTTGCGAGCGATAATATTGTGCGTCAACTCGCTGCCGCCAAGGAATAGCGTAAGCAGAAACGGAGCGGCTACAGCGAACTCAACAGCCGCCATGCCAGACTCGCATTTTCTCAATCGGTTGCGACGCAAAATCACGAGCAAGCCCTTTGAGGTATCGTTGCCTTGGTGGTGAAGGGCTGAATTTTAAGCATTGTAGTCGAGCTTATCGTGACATTTTCACTCCAGCCCAGAACATTTGCCATCGGGAATACCCGCTCATATGTTGCTGTGACAGTGTAGACCATGGCATCCTTTGCTCCGGAAAAGCCGTCTACACTGCCT
Organism: Sphingobium fluviale; assembly: GCF_004122115.1. Classification (GTDB taxonomy): domain Bacteria; phylum Pseudomonadota; class Alphaproteobacteria; order Sphingomonadales; family Sphingomonadaceae; genus Sphingobium; species Sphingobium fluviale. The sequence goes on along the minus strand of NZ_SBKP01000011.1, from coordinate 37,561 downwards.
TGAATATCGCGTGTGCCATTCCGGTTGGAATCCTCATAGACCTCACCATTGTCGCACAGGCCGTTGCTGTTGGCGTCAATGAATGGTTCGCCGGGACTCGCAACACGCATGTAGGAAGAAAATGACTTGCGTGAAAATGCAAGTGTAGCGTCTGGAACAGCCGATCTAACCGCGTTTTGTACCTTGGTATCAATCGCTGTCTGTCGTGTTGTCTGACTCGCAGACTCAAGCGCACTATCACGTCCAGCTTTCGCTACTTCACCATCCAGTATTGACTGGGCATATTGCTGATACGCAATATCAAACCCACCAAGAAGTATTACTGTAAGCAGTGGTAACACGGCGGCAAACTCTACAATGGTTGCTCCCTGCTCATTTCTTGAGATGAGTTGGGACTGGCGTTTACAACAAAGCATGTCGGTCTTTCGCCTCATTGCGTCAGGCGCAGCTGGGCAATTTCACCAGCGATGATTGAGAAAGCAGACTCCAGTTCAGTCGTATTGTTCGCCTGAAAAGCATGGTTGTTTCTAGAGGTAGCACAATCGCGCAGAAGATCGGTTAATGACGTACCGAAGGCTATCACCCACACAGTTATGCCTTTCGCTTTTCCTGCCGTGCATATCTGGCCAAGTCTGCTCTCAACAATCGTGTTTTGCCCAGAGTCAGTTGGAATAGTGGTTGAAGGTGCGGCTGTCCGGCGTCTATCCAGTGCAGCAAGGCCATAGGCATCATAATCTGCGATGTTAGTCTCTGTTGCCCCATCGGTCATGAATATTACGTGGCGCGCAATAGAGCCTCCGTTGGGAGCAGATATATTCTCGGAGCCAAAAATCCCCTGAGCTGAAAGCAGGCGCAGGCCCCAAAGCATGCCAACGTCATGATATGTTCTGCCCGAAGCGGTAAGCGAATTGAGATACGTCGTCAGATTGGCTGAAGTAATTTCAGCGAGCTTGCGCGCCTGAGTAGGGCAGGAAGCGAAGTCGGACGGATAGCTGCTCGGCGTGATGTAGTTGGTTGTTGTTCGCACAGGGTATGTGTAGCTCCAGCCGGAGATCGTGGCAGGTGCTGTCGGATAATAGTTTGTTACCGAGCGTGCATAGACAAGCCGGGGCAAGGATGGGCGCCATTGTGTTGCGCTGTTTCCGGCAATCGGAACAAGATCAATGTCGAGATCATATGCTGTTCCGACTGTTTCGTCTGGACGCAGTGTAGCGCGCTCCTCGATACAACCGTTGTTGGCAGTTGTACCCCAGTTAATGGTCTGGGGCTGGAATGTGCCCGCGGCATTGTTCGATCCAGCGTTGAAATTTGCAACGACGAAGCTTCCGCCGGCCATCAGACCACTTGAAAGGCTGCCCTTAAGTGAAGAGACGTCGTAGGTGACGGGTTGGTAATTGAACCAATAGCGATATGTATCTCCAGACGTTTGGCCTGCGTTCGGATTGGCGGAAACTGTCTGGGTTACTGTGCGTGAGCTGTTGTTATAATCATAGCGTGTAATGGTGCACACACCCGTAGAGTTGTTTCGAGAGGCGCTGAAGGTCGTTCCGTTGCGGGTTTCCGTTCTGGTGCGCGTTCGCGGCAGGCTGGTAGCATCGGGTGACCAGGCAGACCACGATCCGTTGCTCGAAGAATAGCCGATGTTGGCCGGAGCATTGCAGCTCTCCGATACGACTGTGGAAGGCGTCACTGTTGCAGCAGGAACCCAAGGGGGGTTATTTGAATTTGTAATTGTTGGCGATTGTGGATTGCCCGGCACCGTTTCCTTTATGTCTGCAACGCGGCTTTGATAGGTCCACTGGTCAACCATCCATTCTCGCTTGAGAAGAAGTCCTACATTTACCGTGGATGAGTAGGGCACAAATCCATATCGCACTTGTGTGCCTGCGGCCTTTGCTGCCTCCAGATTGGTGTAAAAATTTTGAACCGCTGCCCGCATTGCAGCGATGCGGGTTTGTGTGTCGCCTGGATTTGTCTCGTTCATTGACAAAGTCGTATCAAGCACGAACATGACGTCACTATTTGGAAGCTGAAGTTCTGCTTTGCAGGTTGTACTCAGGACTTTGTCGCCAACATTAAACAGCGCCATGATAGTGGATGGAGAAGTCGCGACAGCCGTGCCTGTCACAACTCCTGCTGTATTCACATTGAAAGTAATGCTGGAATTTTTGCTACCAAGAGTTCCATTCGGGAAGTTGGTATTGAAAAAATTGCGTGCCAATGTTTCATCTGCGCTAGCCCACGTCGTTCCAGTCATGGATTTGCGACCCGCCATGGCAGCAGCGTCACAGGCATTCTGCAGTCGAGACTTTGTGATATAATAACGGCTTATATCGACGCCTCCCCCGATCATGGCAATAACGGGGATCATCGCGGCAGCAACAATCGCCAATACATTGCCCGATTGGTTCAGCTTCAATCGAAGCAGAAAACGGTCTATTTTAGCTTGCCCCTGAAACATGCGTTATGTTGCCCACATAGTCTTGTTCGCTCAGGGCTTGTTTGAAATTTTGAATAAACTTCATGCAGAGCCATTCGCTATGGTTAAGCAAATAGTGCATGATAGTTAATAATTAATTATTCAACCTAAGTTGAATTGAACAAAAAATAGAAACAAATAATAAAACTGTTGGATGATCAGGTGGTGGAATAGATGTTACAGGTGTGGGCAGTGGCTGCCTCGACATTATAGATGCCGCCGTTAGCGCCCGGACCGCTGGTCGGGCCAACATAATCGCGGCTGTCGCGGACGATCATTGAGGCAAATTCGTGAATGGTCGTATGCGGGACCAATCCTGATGTAAATAGTGGCTGATAGTCGTAGAAGACCTCGACATACATTACACCCGTGTCATCTGGCGTAGTGACGATCTGGCCAGCTGGCCCCATGCCATCTAGGTTGGAATCTCCTTGCAAACCCCATGTGGATGTCGAGTTTTTCAATCCCCGACAACGCTGCCAGCGGATCTTGAATTTTGGCGGAGACGAATTGGGGTTGGATACCGGCTCCAGACTGGAAACAATAACGCGGCCGTGAGTGTATAGATTGAGGTTGCGCGCCTGCATATCAGCGCCGGTCAGCAGGTCGTTAATGTCCGTTTCAGTAACCTGTGGGTTACCTGTCAGGCTAACCCTGCCCATGCGTGAAGCATTATCCGCTATTTGCAGTGCCGTTTGTCCTACGCGCATCCTCACGATCGTGAAATTCGTCAGTTCCGTTGCACTCAGCATAGTAACGAGGATGAATGGCAGGGCAGTGGCAAATTCAACGATAGCGAGCGCGCTACTGTCTCGCAGAAGGCGATGCAGATGGCAGCGGACCCTGCGGATCATAGAAGGGCGGATCACGGGCAAGTCCTCGCCGTCGCGGCGCCATATTGCGATTGCGCACCATAAGGCTGGTTTGCCACGACTGTCGTCGCCCTTACGGTGCTAATGCTGGTCGTACCAAGCATTTTCCACAGGGGGAACATGTGGGGGTAAGTGACCGTGACATTGTAGACGGTGATGTCTCGCGCCGCTCCCTGGCCGGCATTGCCGCCGTCCCGATCCCACACGCTGTTATTGTTGGCGTCGGTATAGGGTTCGCCCGCATCGCAGGTGCCATTCGTGTTCGTATCAGTCCAGGTCTCTGCCAGAGCGGCGGAGGCTGTCGAGAACGTCTTGTAATACCGACGCGTGATTGCAATGTCGGCATCCGCAAGAGAGTGATTGAGTTGCTTGACAGCAGTCCGGATGCGTGTGTCAATCGTGGTTTGTGTGGCAGTGGCAGTGCCTGACTCCAGCGAGCTATCGCGGGCCGCCTTCTGGATTGTACCCTGAAGCACAGCCTGCATATAGAGAGTGTGGCCGATATCAAGCGCACCCATTAGGAGCATGGCAAAGACGGGTGCGATCAGTGCAAACTCCGTTGCGGCTATGCCTTCCTCGTTTGATTTAAGGGTAAGCGTAGTCATCAGCTTATCAACCTCAGATCCGCGATTTCGGATGCGATCTGCTGGAATTTGGCGATCAGCGTCGCTGTGTCTGTCGCGCTGAAGAAGTGGGTGTTCGCTGCGCCGGGCGTGTTTGGGGTAGAGGCACAGTTCTGCAAGCGCGCTTCCGTGGTACTATTCACGCCGCCGCCATAGGACACCACCCAGAGCGTAATATTCTGATTTTTTATCGCGTTACATAGCGCAGTAGTGCGCGCGTTGACGATGTTGTTTGTGTCTGTGCTTGTGGGCGCATAGCTGGTCTGCCGGCGATCCCACCATGTTACGCCATAAGCGGAGTAGTTGCTGGTAGTCGTAACGGTGTCACCATCGGTCATGAAAACGATGTGGCGCTGAATCGGTTGGCCAGAGGGCGTTGCCGCGTTCTCGCTGGCGAAAATGCCGGTGGGAGAGATGAAGCGCGCACCCCAGACCATGCCGATATCATGATATGTGTTGCCGCCCGCTACCAACGTGCCCAGATAGGTTTCCAATGCACTGGCAGTGGACCACACCTGAAGCTTTTTTGCCTGTGTGGGGCAGGAATAGCTGAAGTTGCGGCTGAGGTCAGGGGAAGCCGCCGTGACCACATCTGCAACTGTGTTGCTCGAAGACCAACCGCTGCCCGTATAGCGCGCCCAAACAGCACCATCCAAAATCGGCCCCCACAAGGTTGCGGGAGTGATCGCCGTCGGCACTGTGTTGAAATCCGTATCATAGGCCGTGGCGGGGATCGGATTCCAGTCGCTCGTGGTGATGGTGGTATTATTTGTATTCTGAAAGGTTTGGCGTTCCTCTATGCAGCCGTCCCAATCGATATTTGTGTTCGCTACAGTCTTAAGATAGCTTGCTGTGGTCGAACCAGAGAGGGTGACGCTAGCACCATTCGCAGTCGCTAAAGGCAGCGCAACACTGTTATTCCAACTAGATCCGCCAGCTTTCAGACCTGAGATGTTGTGGGCAACCTGCTTGTATGTCCAGCCGGTAAGGTTGTTGTGGCTGGTCCAAGTCAAAGGCTTGGTTGAGGTGCCAGTGCGAGTGACGGTATAATTATAATTGTTGGAACTTTGGAGACGGCAGGTGCCGGTTCCGCTCGAATTCCATCTGTAACGATAACCAATCGCCTGCCGGTTGTCATCCTCCGAGTAGCTTAGTGTCTGGTTCGTATCCGCTGGATAAGTTGGCGTGCTACTGGTGTATGTTGGAGTCTGAATATTTGTGGTATAGCTATAGGTCAACAACGTGGTCGGCGTCATCGTATTGAGCGCCAGACAGGTAGTGTTGTTAAGACCGGCGGGCCTTTTGGTATATGCTATACCGTTAACGGTGACGGTAGATCCGCCTGATGTGTTGATATCGCCCCAACCAGAATACGTGCCTGCGTTCGTAAGGCTCGAAGGGTTGGACGGCCAGCTTCCCCACGAAACAGGGCTTTCGGTGCCCGCCGTCCAAGCGTAAACCGTCGTATAAACAGGCTCTCTCGACTGATAATTCCATGTGTCGGCGAAGTAGCTGTTAGGCAACAGCTTACCGACATTGACGTTGACCGAATAGGGCATGAATCCAAAGCGGATTTGTGCCGTTACTGTTCCGGCAGGCGTCGATCCGCAATTTTCGGTTGTGTCGATCTTGGCCAGCGCCTCATAGAAGCACTTTATGGCAGAGCGAAGCCCCTTCATCTTGGCTGTGCTGTCTTCCACGCCGTTATTGTCGCCACCTGGGCAGCTATAACCACTGTGTGCGACCTGACAGTTCATCGAACCGGTGTTATCGATCACGAACATCACGTCGGTATTCGGGATTTCCATCTTGGCGGTGCATGAGACGTTGATCGTCTTCGACGTGATGCCCAATACCTTTATCACCATCATCGGCATTGTAACCGAGGCGGTGCCGCTGACGACCCCGCCGGATTCGGTAAAGCTCTTCGTGACCGTGCCGGTGCCGAAGTCTCCATCCTTGAAATTGCCAGAAAACATGTTGAGAGCACGGCCCTCAGTAGTGGATGGACCGGTCCCGGCGGTCCAGGCGCCAGTGTCCATGGCCTTGCGTCCGGCAAGCGCTCCGGCATCGCATGCCTGCTGAAGCCGTGTCTTGGCAAGATAAAGCCTGCTCATATCCACGCCGCCGCCGACAAGGCCGAGCAGAGGAATCAGGAAGGCAGCCGTCATGAACAGCACATTGCCTGCCTGATTGCTCAGCAGGCGGGCGAGAAAGCCCTTTTGCCCATCTGGTTTCCGTGCCATGCGATTGCCCATCTTGCCTTGGTCCCACATCCCGAATGGCGCGCAGCGGCGGGTATCCGCCATGCGGACGCATTACGAGCTATCCTGAGGGAATAGGGCCGTGGTCTTAAAATTTGGTGTTCCAGTGGAATGAAGATACTCTTAACACATGGATGAGATGTCCGAAATTTCGCCGTTTCAGAGACTTGTTTGCACGGCGGCGGGGAGGAAGGCCGGGCGTGCCGCCGGGATATTCGCGCTCGACAATGCCTGCGCCCAGATTGCGCGGACGGTTACGGAGCCGATTATGGCGCAGATTCGTCTCGCGTGGTGGCGGGATGGCCTGATGGCAGAGGCGCTCTCGGCTCAGCATGTTGCGCCGGATATGTTAGCTCTTCGGTCGATCGATGAGTTTGCGCAGGCGCGGCTCGGCCTTGTCGCAATAATTGACGGCTGGGAGGAACTGATAGCAGGCGGCGACGGAAACGACCGGGATATGCTCCTGGCTTATGCGGCAGGGAGAGGGGCGGGCCTGCTTGCTGCGCTGGTCCCGGAATATGCGGAGCGCAGCGCGAGGGCAGGGCAGGTCTGGGCATTATGGGATCTGGCTGGGCATGTGACCGATGCGGCATTGAGAGAGGCTGCGATTGGGCTGGCGTGTCAGATTGCCGAGAGTGCAAACATTGCCGGACTGCCGCGCATAATTACGATGCTGGTCGGCCCCGCTCTCTCTGACGTGCGGCGGGGCAGGGGCGCGCCACCGGTGTTGACGCCCGGCCTCTATGCCCGGATGATGCGGTTTCATATTTTCGGGCGATAGAGCGATGCGAGGGGACTATGAACCGGTTTGTTGCGGGTGGAGTGGCGGGCCTGCTTATGGCCGCGGGCGGATTGTTCTGGTGGCAGGGGCAAGCGGAGAGCCAGCGAGAAAGCGCGCGCCCGCCAGTCTCAGCCGCTGTACTTGCGGATGAGGGGCTGCCGGAGGGAGATGAGAACGCCTTTGGCGCGGCGCCGCCGATGCCGCCGGAAGCGCGTGCGGAAGACCGCGAGGCACAGCGCTTCAACCGCTATGACAGGAACCGGGATGCGATTATTACCCGCACGGAAATGCTGGGCAGCCGGACCAAGGATTTCAAGAAGCTGGATACGGACGGCAACAATCTGCTGAGCTTTGAGGAGTGGGCGGTGAAGACGGCGGATCGCTTTGCCGGAGCGGATGGCAATGGCGACGGGAGGCTGACGCGCGCGGAGTTTGCGACGACCGCGCCGAAGCCGGAACCCAAGCCAAGGTGCCGGTGCTAGTAGAGGGCTTTTTCCATGTGGAAACGTGTTTTTGGCGATCCTACAGCCCGGTTTCCAACAGGGGCGTTTCCAACAGATCAGGCGGGCAGGGCCGCGCCCTCCAACAGCCCACACTTGCGCGCCCATGCGCCGAAATCCGCCCGCGCCCGCGCGGTGTAAGCGGCCTTGCGCTCCTTTTTCTTCACACGCCCGTCTGGCGGAGGCATCAGACCGAAGTTGACGTTCATGGGTTGGAACGTCTCGGCCTCAGCTCCCCCGGTCACATGACTGAGCAATGCCCCCAGCGCACTCGTCACCGGCGGCGGGGGAAGCGTTCGTCCGCCTAATTCCGCCACCGCAAACCGCGCTGCGATCAACCCGATGGCGGCGCTTTCGACATAGCCTTCGCACCCGGTCATCTGCCCGGCGAAGCGGATATGCGGCGCGGACTTTAAGCGCAAAGTCCCATCGAGCAGCTTGGGCGACTGGATGAAGGTGTTGCGATGCAGCCCGCCCAGCCGGGCAAATTCCGCCCCTTCCAGACCCGGAATCGTGCGAAACAGCTCGACCTGCGCGGCATGTTTGAGCTTGGTCTGGAAACCGACCATGTTCCACAGCGTGCCGAGCGCATTATCCTGCCGCAATTGCACCACCGCATAGGGCCAGCGCCCGGTGCGCGGATCATCCAGCCCCATCGGCTTCATCGGCCCGTGGCGCAATGTCTCGACCCCGCGCGACGCCATTACCTCGATCGGCATACAGCCCTCGAAATAGGGCGTGTTCGTCTCCCATTCCTTGAACTCGGTCTTGGGGCCATCGAGCAGACCCTGCACAAAGGCGTCATAGTGCGCCTTGTCCATCGGGCAGTTGATGTAATCCTTGGTCTCGCCCTTGTCCCAGCGCGACTGCATCCAGCAGATGCTCATGTCGATGCTCTCGCGATAGACGATAGGCGCGATGGCATCGAAAAACGCGAGGCTGTCCATCCCCGTCGCCGTGCCGATGCTGTGGCTCAATGGCTCGGCTGTGAGCGGGCCGGTGGCGATTATGGTGGAGCCGGTGGCGGGGAGGGCATCGATGCGTTCGCGCACGATTTCGATATTGGGATGCTCGGACAGGACGCGGGTGACGAGGCCGGAGAAGATGTCCCGGTCTACAGCCAAGGCCGATCCGGCGGGCACGCGCGCCTCTGCCGCTTGGCGCATGATGATGGAGCCGAGATCGCGCATCTCCTGATGCAGCAGCCCTACGGCATTGTTCTGCGCGTCGTCAGAGCGGAAACTGTTGGAGCAGACGAGTTCGGCAAGGCCGTCGCTCTGGTGCGCGGGCGTCATATGCCCCGCGCCGCGCATCTCGGAGAGGCGTACCCTTATTCCCGCCTGGGCAAGCTGCCACGCCGCCTCGGACCCGGCCATCCCGCCGCCGATGATGTGAACCTGATGCGTCATGCGGGTGCCCTAAAACCCCGCGGGAAAGACGTGGCTGCCGTCTGCGCCAAGGCGCAGGGTCGCCTTGGTGGTGACGGCGCTCATCGGGATGGGGCCATAGACATGAGGGAAGAGCGCGCCGCCGCGCGATGGCTCCCATTTGACGGTATCGCCCAGCGCGGGCAGGTCTATCATCGCCAGCACGAGGTCATCCTGACCGGTGAAATGCCTGGCGACTGTTTCCATAAGCTGCTCGCGCGCGGAGAGGTGAATATAGCCATCCGCGAGATCGACCGGAGCGCCAGTAAACGTTCCTTCCTCACGAAAGGCGGTCCATTGCTCGCGCGTCAGGACTTTATAGGCGAAGAGATCGGTCATTCGGATGCCGGGGAAGCATCCAGCTCGCTGGCCTCCTCGCCATCACTACTCTCGCCGATCTTGGCGGCGGAGACGACATGCTCGTTATCCGCCACGTTGAACAGGCGCACGCCCGCCGATCCGCGCCCGATCACGCGCATGGAGCCCAAGCCCATGCGGATGAGCTTTGCCTGATCGGTGACGAGCATCAGCTGATCCTCGCGCGTGGCGGGGAAGCTGGCGAGCACAAGACCGTTGCGGGCGATATTGTCGATGTTGGTTATGCCCTGCCCGCCGCGCCCGGTGCGCCGATATTCATAGGCGGAAGAAAGCTTGCCATAGCCATTGGCGCAGACGGTGAGGATGAACTGCTCCTTCTCGGCCAGTTCGGCAAAGCGCTCCGGCGCGAGATCCGGCTCGCCTTCCTTCTCTGCCTTCCATGGGGCGAAGCGCAGATAGGCCTCGCGCTCGTCTGAGCTGGCTCCAGAGCGATGGAGGATAGAGAGCGAGATCACCTCGTCGCCCGCCTTCAGGCTCATGCCGCGCACGCCGGTGGACGAGCGGCTCTGGAACTCGCGGATGTCGGACCCCATGAAGCGGATCGCCTTGCCCTGTCTGCTGGCGAGCAGCACGTCGTCACCCTCGGTCAGCAGCGCGACGCCGATCAGCCGGTCATCGGCATCCTCGCCCTCGAATTTCATGGCGATCTTGCCGTTGGACGGGATGTTGGTGAAGGCGTCCATGCTGTTGCGCCGCACCGATCCCTTCGCCGTGGCGAACATCACGTGCAGGTCTTTCCAGCTTTCCTCGTCCTCCGGCAGCGGCAGCACGGTGCGGATCGTCTCGCCTTCGCTCAGGGGCAGCAGGTTGACCATCGGCCGCCCGCGCGTGGCGGGGCCGCCTTCGGGCAGGCGCCACACCTTCATGCGATAGACCTTGCCCAGCGTGGAGAAGAACAGCACCGGCGTGTGAGTGCTGGTGACGAACAGCTCTGTAACCGCGTCCTCGTCCTTGGTGGCCATGCCGGCGCGGCCCTTGCCGCCGCGCGCCTGCGCACGGAAAGCATCGAGCGGGGTGCGCTTGATATAGCCTTGCAGCGTGACGGTGACGACCATGTCCTCGCGCTCGATCAGGTCTTCGTCGTCAATGCCGTCTGCGGCGGGCGCGATGGTGGACTTGCGCGGCGTGGCGAATTCGGCCTCGATCGCCTCGAACTCCTCGCGCATCACGGCATAGAGCTTGGCCCGGTCTGCAAGTATCGCGAGATAGCCCTCAATCGCGGTCGCCAGCCCTTGCAGCTCGTTGCCGATCTCGTCCCGCCCCAGCGCGGTGAGGCGATGCAGGCGCAGATCGAGGATGGCACGCACCTGAAGCTCAGACATGCGATAGGTATCGCCCTCGATCTCTGTCTCTATCGCCTCGACCAGGCGGATATAGGGTGCGATCTCCGCCACCGGCCATTCGCGCGCCAACAGTTTTTCGCGCGCTTCCGCCGGGCTGGAAGACCCGCGGATGATCCGCACTACTTCGTCGAGATTGGTGACGGCGACGACGAGGCCCAGCAACAGATGCGCCCGCTCGCGCGCCTTGTTCAACTCAAACTTGGTGCGGCGGGTGATGACCTCCTCACGGAACTTGATGAACGCCTCGATGATGTCCTTGAGGTTCAACAGCTCCGGCCTGCCGCCGCGGATCGCCAGCATATTGGCCGGGAAGGAAGATTGCGCCGGAGTATGGCGCCAGAGCTGGTTCAAAACCACGTCGGGCGTTGCGTCGCGCTTCAGGTCTATGACGATGCGGACGCCTTCGCGGCTCGATTCGTCGCGGATGTCGCTGATCCCCTCGATCCGCTTGTCTTTCGCGGCCTCGGCGATCTTTTCAACGAGGCCGTTCTTGCCGGTCTGATAGGGGATTTCGGTAAGGACGATCGAGCGGCGATCACCGCGCCCTTCCTCCACCACATGGCGCGAGCGCATGATGATCGATCCGCGCCCGGTTGCATAGGCGCTGCGCGCGCCGGACTGGCCGAGGATCAGCGCGCCGGTCGGAAAATCGGGCGCGGGGACGATCTGCATCAGCTCTTCCAGCGCAATCAGCGGATTGTCCATCATCGCGAGGCAAGCGCGCAGCACCTCGCCCAGATTATGTGGCGGCACGTTGGTCGCCATGCCGACGGCGATGCCGCCAGCGCCATTGACCAGCAGATTGGGAAAGCGCGCGGGCAGAACCTGCGGCTCAAGCTCAGACCCGTCATAGTTGGGCGTGAAATCGACCGTATCCTTGTCGAGATCGTCGAGCAGCGCGTTCGCCACCTTCGCCAGCCGCGCCTCGGTATAGCGCATGGCCGCCGGGCTATCCGGGTCCATCGAGCCGAAATTGCCCTGACCGTCGATCAGCGGCACCCGCATCGACCAATCCTGCGTCATGCGGGCGAGCGCATCATAGATCGAGCTGTCGCCATGCGGGTGATATTTACCCATTACATCGCCGACGATGCGCGCAGACTTGCGATAGGGCTTGCCCGCGACAAAGCCCTGCTCGTGCGCGCCGAACAGGATGCGGCGGTGAACGGGCTTCAGGCCATCGCGCACATCGGGCAGCGCGCGCGACACGATAACGGACATCGCATAATCGAGATAGCTGGACTTCATCTCATCGACGATGTCGATCGGGCTGATGTCTGAAGGTTCGGCGAGCAATGTCCCGTCGGTCAAGGCGACTCTCTTTTCGGTTGGAGGCTGTTACAGAATGATGGCACGTCCTAGCCGGTTCGGGACGCTATGTCACCCCTCGCGCGTGCGCTCGCGTGTACGCGCGCGAGGGGGCAGGCGACGGAACGAGGCAAGGCGGCGTTAAAGCGCATCACCACGCATGACAAGCGCTCTTGCGCTCGCTATGCAAGCCGCCATTCAACCGCCATTCACGCTGCAGCCAGTATCTGCCAGCGTGAAGGCAGAGCTTTCCGCCGGATATTGCCGGCGCAAGAGGAGAAGAATGGATGCGTAAAGTTTCGCCGGTCGCACTGGGATTGATGCTGGCACTGGGGGGGGTATCGCTGGGCGTATCCGCGCCTGTCGCCATCGCCAAGGAAAAGGCGCCGAAAGCGCCTCAGGCAAAGCCGAGCGCGGGGTTCATCGGCCCGGTGCAAAAGCTTCAGGAGGCGATCAACAAGAAGGATGTCGCCGCCGCGCAGGCCGCGTTGCCCGTCGCGCAGGCTGCCGCCAAGACACCGGATGACGCCTATTACCTCAATTCCATGAAGCTCAACCTCAGCATCCTGGCCAACGACGGCGCGATGCAGGGTGAGGCACTGAAGGGCATGCTGGAATCCGGCTTCACGCCTGTCGAACAGCAGGGTCAGTTCAGTGCAATTCTCGCGAGCCGTGCCCAAGATGCCAAGGATTATGGCACCGCGATCAGCTATGCCGAAAAGGCACTGGCGCTGGGCTACAAGCCTGAGGAAACCAATATCATCATGGCTCAGGCGATATGGGGCAAAGCGAACCGCAACCCTGCCGAAGTCGCGCGTGGGCTGGACTATTTCAAAAAGGGCATAGAGGCGCGCAAGGCCGCGGGGATGACCGTCGATCCGCAATGGTATCAGGTCGGCGTGCAGCAGGCCTCGAACGCCAATCTGCCACAAATCACCGAGTGGGCGGCAATGGCCTATGAGGCCAAGCCGTCTGGCGACAACCTGCGCACCGTGCTGCGCATCTTTCAGCGTGACAACCCGACGATGAGCAATCGCGAGAATCTGGATCTGCTCAGGCTGATGCAATATTCCGGCGGCCTTGCGGTGAAGGGGGACTTCCTCGAATATGCCGAAATGGCCTTCAAGGGCGGGATTTATGGCGAAGTGAAATCCGTGATCGAGACGGGCCGCACCACCCGCGACGCACGCAGCAACTTCTACCTGACCTCGGTAGATGGCGTGGAAAACTACACCGTAGCCACGGGCAAGATCGCTGGCGATAAGGCGACGCTTGGCGCCGCCGCGGCCGATTCCGCCAAGTCTGCCACCGGCAAGATCGCGGCCGCTACGGCTGATGCCTATATGGGCTATGGCGACAACGCCAAGGCGATCAGCCTTTATGAAATGGCGCTGCAAAAAGGCGGCGTTGATGCGGCTGAGGTCAACACCCGCCTCGGCATCGTGCAGGCGCGCGCGGGCAACATCGAAGCGGCCAAGGCGAGCTTCGCCAAGGTGACGGGCGGCGCGCGCGGCGCAATTGCGCAATACTGGCTGAAATGGCTGAGCCGCGCCCCTGCCGCATAGGGATTGTCGACTGCAACCGAAACAGGGCGGCGGGAGCGATCCTGCCGCCCTTTTCTATTAGCGATCTATCGGTACGCCCGGCAGGCTTTTCGACGTGCGGATCGTCAGCGAGGTCTTGACGCTCGCGACATTGGGCGCGGAGGTGAGATGCGCGGTGAGGAAGCTCTGAAAGCCTTGCAGATCGCGCGCCACCACCTTGAGCATGAAATCTATCTCGCCGTTGAGCATATGACATTCGCGCACCTGTGGCAGCGCGGCGACATGATCCTCGAACGCGCGCAGGTCTGCCTCTGCCTGGCTCTTGAGGCTGACCATCGCGAACACGGTGATGCCATAGCCCAGCGCGGCGGCATCAAGATCGGCATGATAAGAGCGGATGACGCCCCTCTGCTCCAGCGCCTTCACCCGGCGCAGGCAGGGCGGGGCGGTGAGGCCGACGCTGGTCGCCAGCTCGATGTTGGTCATCCTCCCATCCTGCTGGAGCAGGGCGAGGATCGCAAAATCGGTTTCGTCGAGCCTGGAGCCGGCGGTCACGGTAATTTCCTTATCGGTTGATTGGCAGCACGATAATAATATTCCCCGTCTTTGCAACCGTCCCACAATGCGACGGATTGATTTTAACCCTGAACTGCCCTTTCCCTTTGACGCCGAAGTCAATAAGCCCGAAAAGGCTTAGCGAGGGATTCACCTTGGGGGGCGATGGAGACCTTGGCAGTGCGTTTCAACGATCTGACGCAGACCATCCTTGCGGTGGAAGACAGGACCGGCACCGCCGCCGGGAGCCTGTGGCGCCAGTGCGTCGATATGCTGGCCCAGCACGATCAGGCGGGCAAGATTATGCTGCGGCAGGAAGACCGCGCCGCGCTGGTGGCGCGGCTGCATGATCTGCGTTCGGAGCTGAGCGAGGCACAGCGCATCGCCAGCGTGGTGGAGCTGGGCAGCCGGTTGCGCTCGCCCGCGCTGGTGGAGTTTTTCGCGACCGACCGCCCGGCGGTTTGCGTCGCCGCGCTGGCGCGCGCGCGCCTGCCCGATGCGATGTGGCCGGTGCTGCTCTCCCGCCTTGGTCCGACGGCGCGCGGCGTGCTGCGTGGGCGGCGCGACATGGGGCCGGAGACACGGCGCGCGCTCGATGCCTTTGGGCCGACCGACCTTGTGCTGGGCGATAATGGCGCGGCTGTCGTATCGAACGATCTCGGCTCGGCGGGCGTGGCCGATCTGGGGCAGGAGCTGGTGCTCGATACGCCCCAGCCGACCGGGCAGGAGGGCGAGCGCAGCCAGATCCGCCAGCTGGTCGAGCGGATTGAGCGGTTTACCAGCACCGGCAGGCTAAGGGCCATCGGGACGCCCGCTGAGCCAGATCAGCGGGCGAGCGAGCAGGCGGCGCTGCGCATTTTTCCGTTTGAGACGGATGCGGAAGGCACGCTCATCTGGGTGGGGGATGCTTCGCGCCCGGCACTGGTGGGCCTGTCTATCGCGCAGATCGCGCTGCCGGGCGAAACCGGGCCGGATGGCCATGTCGCCGGCGCCTTTGCCCGGCGCAGCAGCTTTCAGCATGGTCGATTCTTCATAGGAGAGGGGCTTTATGAAGGCGAGTGGCGCCTGTCTGCCGTGCCGTTCTTCGATCCTGCGTCGGGGCGCTTTCAGGGCTATCGCGGGCAGGCGCGGCGGCCACTGGTGCACGAGATCCCGCATACTGCCTCTGGTGCTGCGCCCGTTGCGGCACCGCAGCCCTCGCTCGATTCGGTGCGGCAGCTGATTCATGAACTGCGCACGCCGCTGAACGCCATTCTGGGCTTTGCCGAGATCATCGAGCAGCAGCTCTTTGGCCCGGCGGGCGTGCATTATCGCGAGATGGCGGGCAATATCCTCTCCGATGCGCGCCGTCTGCTCGCTGCGTTCGAAGAAATAGACGCCGCTGCCCGCGCCGCCGCCGCCCATGATGGAGATGGCTCGGCCGCAGCCGAACGCAGCGCCGTCGATGTGGGGGCGCTGGTCGATCAGGCCACCGCGCTGTTTGAAAACGAGGGGGCATCGCGCCTGCGCATCGCCGCCTCGGCCGATCTGCCGTGCGCCTATATCGAGCCGGTGCAGGCAGAGCGCATGATCCAGCATCTGGTGCGCACGCTGATGCCGCTGACGCAGGGCGAGGAGCCGGTGCAGGGCGCGCTGTGGTTTCAGCCGGATGGCGCGGGCGGCAGGCTGGTCCTCGGCTTTGACCGGCCCGCGCGGCTGAAGGGGCTGGATGAGCACGAACTGCTCGATCCCGGCTATGGATCGGACGGAGACTGGCCCGATGCACCGTTGCTTGGCCTCGGCTTCTCGATGCGGCTGGTGCGCAGCCTGGCGCAGGCGCAGGATTGCGCGCTGCGCATAGAGGCGGAGCGCATATTGCTTGAAATGCCGGTGGCGCAGGGCGACGCAATGGCAGATGTCGGCCCGGCCTGAGCGACGCTATCAAGCCAATCGCAAGAATTATGCTATAGGCGATCGGGTATGAGCGCATCCGCCCTCCTGCCAGATGATCTGCGCGCGCCGCCCGCGCCGGAGGATTGTATCGCCTTGCCGCCTGATTTCGGCACGCGCTTCATGCTGGTGGTCGATACCGAAGAAGAGTTTGACTGGGGCGCGCCGTTCAATCGGGAAAGCCGCTCGGTCACGATTTGCGAACCGATGCGGCGCGGGCAGGACTATTTCAAGTCGGCGGGGGTGAAGCCGCTTTATGTCACGGATTATCCGGTAATCGACGACGCAGAGGCCGGGCCTATGCTGGGCGAGTGGCAGGCGAACGGCGAGGCCGATGTCGGCGCGCATTGCCACCCCTGGGTCAATCCGCCGCATGAGGAGGTGGTGAGCGTCGCGCACAGCTTTGCGGGCAATCTGCCAGAAGCGCTGGAGCGGGCGAAGATCGCACTGCTGAGGGATCGCATTACCGAGGTCACAGGCCGCGCGCCGCTGGCGTTTCGCGCGGGGCGTTATGGGGTGGGGCCGAACACGGGGCGGATTCTTGCCGATCTCGGCTTCCGGCTCGATACCTCGGTGCGCAGCCGCTTCGATTACAGCGCGCAGGCGGGGCCGGATTTCTCCGGGCTGCCGGTAAAGCCGTGGCGCGCGGGGCCGGGCAGGGCGCTGATCGAGCTGCCGCTTTCCACAGCATGGGCAGGGCCATTGGGGCGGATGGGGGGCAGGCTTCAGTCCATGATCGAGCGCGGCGGGCTGGCGGCGGGAGTGCTATCCCGCGCACGCCTGTTGGAGCGCATACCGCTGACGCCCGAAGGGGTGAGCGCCGAGGAAACCGCGCGCGGCATAGATGCGCTGCTCTCGGAAGGTGCGCGCCTGTTGCTGTTCAGCTTTCACTCGCCCACTTTGGCACCGGGCAACACGCCTTATGTGCGCACGCAGGCGGACCTTGCTGCATTTTATCGCTGGTGGGACAGCGTGCTGCTTCATCTGGCGCGGCGCGGAGTGACCCCAGCCGCGCTGGGCGATGTTCTTGCGGCATGCGGGCCAAGATAGGCTTGCCTTCGCGCATGGCGGCGGCTAATCCCCCGCGTCAGGTGGGGCCTGTAGCTCAGTTGGTTAGAGCTGGCCGCTCATAACGGCTAGGTCGCGGGTTCGAGTCCTGCCGGGCCCACCATTTTCCCGATGAGCGAGAGACGATGCCTACCAGCCGCGACCAGACCGAAGCCCTGCTTGCCCGCTATTACGCCGCATTTAACGCGGGCGATCATGAGGCGATGCTGGGCTGCCTCGCGGATGATGTGGCGCATGACATCAACCAGGGCGAGCGGCAGGTTGGCAAGGATGCCTTTCGCACCTTCCTTGGGCGGATGGACACCGCCTATGCCGAGCAGCTCAAGGACATCGTGCTGCTGACCAGCGCGGATGGCGCGCGCGCTGCCGCCGAGTTTGTGGTGCATGGGGTTTACAGACAAGCAGACGAAGGCCTGCCGCCCGCGCATGGGCAGAGCTATGTGCTGCCCGCCGGCGCGTTTTTCGAGGTGCGCGACGGGCTGATCGCCCGCGTTTCCGTTTATTACAATCTTGCCGACTGGATCGCGCAGGTTTCATGAAGGCGGTGATCCGCACCCTGACCGATGCGGCCGAGCGGCAGGCGGCTTTGCCTGCACTGGCGGCCCTGAGGATCGAGGTGTTCCGTGATTGGCCCTATCTCTATGACGGCACGGAAGACTATGAGGCGGACTATCTGACCGAGTTCATGGCCGAGGCGGGATCGGTGCTGGTGGTGGCGGAAGTGGGTGGCGCGATTGTGGGCGCCGCCACCGCCTCTCCGATGGCCGGGCAGAAGGCGGAATTTCGCGCGCCATTCGAGCAGCGGGGCTTTGATACAGGCAGCCTGTTCTATTTCGGCGAGTCGGTGCTGAAGAGCGGGTTTCGCGGCCTTGGCATCGGCCACGGCTTTTTCGATGCGCGTGAGGCGGCGGCGCGGGCGGCGGGAGCCAAGGCGGCGACATTTTGCGCGGTGCTGCGCCCGCAGGACCACCCGCTGCGTCCCGTTGACGCGCGGGATCTGCACCCCTTCTGGCGCGCGCGGGGCTATGCCCCGGTCGATGGCCTGACATGCAGCTTCGACTGGAAGGATATCGATCAGCCGGGCGAGACGGCACACCCGATGCAGTTCTGGATGCGCGACCTGTGAGCGGCTTTCGCATCGCCTGCGCGCAATATCCGATCGAGCCAATGGCGAGCCTTGATGCTTGGCAGGAAAAGATTGGACGTTGGGTAGGGGAAGCGGTGCAGGGTGGGGCGGCGCTGTTGGTGTTTCCCGAATATGGCTCGATGGAAATCGCGGCGAGCGCCCCGGCGACGATGGGCGACCTGCATGCCAGCCTGCGCACCGTGATGGACGCGGGCGAGGCGATGGATGCGCATCACGCGGCGCTTGCGGCAACGCATCAGGTGCATATCCTCGGCGCCAGCAGGCCGGTCGCGCTCGATGACGGCCGCATCGTCAACCGGGCGCGCCTGTTCGCGCCCAATGGCCGCAGTGGCTATCAGGACAAGATCGTGATGACCCGGTTCGAGCGGGAGCAATGGGGCATCAGCGGGGGCGATCATCTGCGTGTGTTCCACACCGCGCTCGGCGTTATCGGCGTTTCGATCTGCTATGATGTCGAGTTCCCGCTGATTGCGCGGGCGCAGGCAGAGGCAGGGGCGCGGCTGATCCTTACCCCCTCCTGCACGGACAGCATGCAGGGCTATTGGCGCGTGCGGATAGGCGCGCAGGCTCGCGCGCTGGAAAACCAGATTCATGTCGCGCAGGCGCCGACCGTGGGCATGGCGCCGTGGTCCCCGGCAGTGGATGAGAATTACGGACTGGCAGCGCTCTATGGGCCGCCCGTGCTCAATACCCCTGACGATGGTGTGCTCAGTCTGGGTGAGGAGGGTGCAAGCGGCTGGACCTATGGCGCCGTGGATTGCGCCAAGGTCGATCAATGGCGCGAGGCGGGCGCTGTGCGGCCCTTCGCACACTGGCCAGAGCAATATCTGGGGGCGCCGCCCTCGCTTCCGGCGGTCGAGGTCATAGATCTCGCCTGATCGGCAGGATCATTTCGCACTTGCAACATAATTCTTGCCAAGCGGCGAATCGCGCGACATCATGCGCGCATGGGGACGGATAAAAGTTTCTTCGACGAGATGTATGACGAGGCCGGACAGCCTCACCCCCCGTTTACTGCCTATGGCGAATGGCTGGCCCAGCAGGAGCCGGCCAAGCTGCTGAAAAAGGCCTATGAGGCTGAAGACCTGTTTCGCAAGACCGGCATTACATTTGCCGTCTATGGGCAGGAGGAGGCCGAGGAGCGGCTGATCCCGTTCGATATCGTGCCGCGCATCATCGCCGCCGCCGAATGGGCACGGCTTTCGCGCGGGATAGAGCAGCGGGTGCGGGCGATGAACGCCTTTCTGCATGACATTTATCACAGGCAGGAAATCGTGCGGGCGGGCCGCCTGCCGGAGCATATGGTGAGCACCAACAGCGCCTTCCTCGACCGGATGGTGGGTTTCACGCCACCCGGTGGGGTCTATAGCCATATTGTCGGCGTCGATCTGGTGCGCACCGGGCCGAACGAGTTTTACGCGCTGGAGGACAATGCGCGCACGCCGTCGGGCGTATCCTACATGCTCGAAAATCGTGAGACGATGATGCGCATGTTCCCCGAACTGTTCACGCAGATGAAGGTGCGCGAGGTGTCCGATTACCCAAAGCGCCTGCGCCGTTCGCTCTCCGCCTGCGCGCCGCCAGCGTGCAAGGGCGACCCAGTCGTCGCGGTGCTGACGCCGGGTATCTACAACAGCGCCTATTTCGAGCATGCGTTTCTGGCGGACCAGATGGGGGCGGAGCTGGTCGAGGGGCATGATCTGCGCATCGTCAATGGCCGGGTCGCGATGCGCACGACGCAGGGCTATCAGCCGATTGATGTCCTCTATCGCAGACTGGATGATGACTATCTCGATCCGATGTCGTTCCTGCCGGATTCGGCGCTGGGTGTGCCCGGCATCATGGACATCTACCTCGCGGGCGGCATCACGATCGCCAATGCGCCGGGCGCGGGCATTGTCGATGACAAGGCGATCTACAGCTATGTTCCCGATATCGTGCGCTTTTACACAGGCGAGGAGCCACTGCTCCAGAACGTGCCGACGTGGCGCTGCTCCGAGCCGGACTCGCTGAAATATGTGCTGGAGCATCTCGCCGAGCTGGTGGTGAAGGAGGTCCATGGCTCTGGCGGCTATGGCATGCTGGTTGGCCCGGCGGCGAGCAAACGCGAGCTGGCGGACTTTGCGGCCAAGCTCAAACGCGCGCCCGCCAAATATATCGCGCAGCCGACGCTTGCGCTCTCGACCGTGCCGATCCTAACCAAAAAGGGACTGGCGCCCCGGCATGTCGACCTGCGCCCGTTCGTGCTCGTCTCGCCAGAGCGGATCGACATCACGCCCGGTGGCTTGACCCGCGTGGCGCTCAAGAAAGGCTCGCTGGTGGTGAACTCCAGCCAGGGCGGCGGCACCAAGGACAGCTGGGTGCTGGGGGAGTGAGCGCAGCATGACCACCCTTGGCAAAACCGCCGGCGCGCTGTTCTGGATGTTTCGCTACCTCGAACGCAGCGAAAATCTGGCGCGGTTGACGGAGGCCGGGCTGCGCATGTCTTTGACGCGCGGCGACACGGCGGTGCAGGAATGGCGCTCTGTGCTCACAACTGTCGGGCTGGCGCAGGCCTATGAAGAGACGGGGCTGGCCTATGAGCCTGCCCAGGTGGTGAACTTCCTGCTGCGCGGGCGTAATCAGGGTGGATCCGTGCTCTCGATGATCGAACGCGCGCGCGACAATGCGCGCATAGCCCGCACCGCCATCACCCGCGAAGTGTGGGAAGCGACGAACGAGTGCTTCATCACCACGCGGGACACGATGGCGCGGCCTCTGCGCGAGGCGGATATGCCGCAGGCGCTGGGCATGATCCGCCAGCACAGCGCGCTGGTGCGCGGGGCGCTGCACGGCACGATGCTGCGCAACGACATCTACAACTTCGCGCGCCTTGGCACCTTTGTGGAGCGGGCGGACAACACAGCACGCATCATGGATGTGAAATATTATCTGCTGCTGCCCTCGCTGAGCCATGTCGGCTCCACGCTCGATACCAACCAGTGGGATATGCTGCTGCGCTCGCTCTCGGCCCAGCGCAGCTATCGCTGGCTCAATCCCAACGAGACCAAGGCGATCGACATCGCGCGTTTCCTCATCCTCGACGGGCGGTTCCCGCGCTCCATCCTGTTCTGCGCGCTCAAGATCAGCGAAAATCTGAAATGGCTTGGCTTTGACTATAACGAGGAAAAGCCGGTCCATGCGCAGGCGCTGAAGCTGGCAAAAGACCTTGAGAGCATCAGCGTCGAACAGATATTCGAGCGCGGGCTGCACGAGTTTCTGCAGGATTTCATGGCGAGTAACGCCGCCATCGCATGGCAGATCGAGAAGGATTACCGCTTTACCGAATAACGGCATCAGCGAACGGACAAGGGCGCACAGAGTTTCATGAAGATCCGCTTTCATCACACCACAGCCTATCACTTTGACCAGCCGGTTCCCTATGGCCTTCAGCGGGTGCGGCTGAAGCCCAAGGACAACGCGCATCAGAAGGTGGTAAGCTGGTCGATGGAGGTGCAGGGCGGGACATGCGAGGCGGAATATGATGATGCGCACCGCAACCATTGCTCGCTGATCCGGGTGGAAGAGGGCGCGGGCAGCGTAGCGATCGTCTGCTCCGGCGAGGTGGAGACGGTGGAAGACTATCACGGCGTCGTTGGTGCGCATCAGGGCTATACGCCGCTCTGGCTGTTTCGCCAGCCCACCGCACTCACCAAGGCGGGCGCAAGCGTGAGCGCGCTGGCGAACCGAGTGAAAGCAGAGGGGCATGAGGGCGACGTTGCGCTGATGCATGGCCTCAGCAACGCCATAGCCGATGCCGTCGCCTACCAGATCGGCTTTACCGACGCCCGGACTTCGGCGGAGGAGGCGATGCAGATCGGGCAGGGCGTGTGCCAGGATCATGCGCATATCTTTATCGCCGCCGCGCGGCTGCTGGGCATCCCGGCGCGCTATGTGTCGGGCTATCTGTTCATGGAAGACCGGGTGGAGCAGGAGGCAGGCCACGCATGGGCCGAGGCCTATCTGGATGGGCTGGGCTGGGTCGGCTTCGATGTGTCTAACCGGGTGTGCCCAGACAAGCATTATGTCCGCGTCGCGACCGGGCGGGATTATGCCGATGCGTCGCCGGTGCATGCGATGACTTTCGGCGGGGGCGATTCAACTATGCTTGTATCTCTGCGCGTCGATCAGTAGGTATTTTATCGAAATGCGCTGACGCGCATTTCCGGGGACGGCACCGGCCCTCTCCCCCGCCCAACCTCCCGACAGGCTATCTTATGGGAGATTGGGAGGGGGAGCGGGCTGGCGCTGAACCATAGGGGTACGAAGGGGAGCACAATGACGTATTGCGTGGGCATGCAGCTGGATGCAGGCCTGATCTTCATGTCTGACACGCGGACCAACGCAGGGGTCGATAATATCTCGGTGTTCCGCAAGATGTTCACCTGGGAGGCGGCGGGCGAGCGCGTGATCACGATGCTCACCGCGGGCAACCTCGCCACCACCCAGTCGGTCGTCAGCCAGCTTGAGGAGCGCAACAAGCGGCCGGCTGATCGTCGGCCCTCGATTCTCGAAGCGCCCAGCATGTTTCAGGTCGCCAATATCGTAGGCGAGACATTGCGCGACACGATCCGCTCCGGCGCGATGAGCGGCAGCGAGGCCGAAAGCA
The DNA here is from genome assembly GCF_004122115.1 of Sphingobium fluviale. Classification (GTDB taxonomy): domain Bacteria; phylum Pseudomonadota; class Alphaproteobacteria; order Sphingomonadales; family Sphingomonadaceae; genus Sphingobium; species Sphingobium fluviale. Next base: position 14,695 of record NZ_SBKP01000011.1, on the reverse strand, counting down.
AGTTCGATGCGACGATCATCTTGGGCGGGCAGATATTGGGCAGCCCGCCGCGCCTGTTCCTGATCTATCCCGAAGGCAATTTCATCGAGGCATCGGCCGACACGCCCTTTTTCCAGAGCGGCGAGACGAAATATGGCCGCCCGATCCTCGTGCGCGCATATGATCCGCGCATGTCTTTTGCCGAGGCCGCCAAGCTGTTGATGGTCAGCTTTGATTCGACGCTGAAGGCCAATCTGTCGGTCGGCTTGCCGTTCGATTTACAGGTGGTGCCTGCCGGAACCTGCCGCGTCGGCTTCGAGACGCGGATCGGCGCGGACGACCCCTATTATAACGAGATTTCACGCGGCTGGGGCGCGGCGCTGAAACAGGCGTTCAAGTCTCTCCCCGAATATTCGGTGCCGCTCGAAAACGAGTGACAAGCGCCTCCGCGCGGCTATGGATGGGGAGATAGAGGATGCAACGGAGCCTGATTTCATGACCCTGTGGCAGATGCCCGCGTTCATCATGGCGCTCGGTTATTTCCTTGGTTCGATCCCCTTCGGCATCATCCTGACGCGCCTTGGCGGGGCGGGAGACCTGCGCGCCATCGGCTCTGGCAATATCGGCGCGACCAATGTGCTGCGCACCGGGCGCAAGGGGCTGGCGGCGGCGACGTTGCTGCTCGATCTGGGCAAGGGCGCGGCGGCAGTAATGCTGGGTGAGGCGCTGTTGCCCGGTGGTGGCGGGGCGATGGCGGGCGTGATGGCGTTTATCGGCCATTGCTACCCGGTCTGGCTGCGCTTTGCGGGCGGCAAGGGCGTGGCGACGATGATGGGCGTGTGCCTCGCGCTCGCCTGGCCGGTGGGGCTTGTGTTTGCGGCTGTCTGGATCGGGATGCTGCTCCTCACCCGCATTTCCTCGGCGGGCGGCATGAGCGCGGCTCTGAGCGCGCCTGCAGCCGCAATGCTTGGCGGACGGCCAGAGCTGGTCATTCCCTGTGCGGCGATGGCGGCGGTGGTGCTGTGGCGGCACCGCACGAACATCGCGCGCCTGATCAAGGGCGAGGAACCGCGCATCGGCAGCAAGAAGGCCTGATCCGCAGATGGATCAGGCGCGGTTCGATGCGATCCGGCTGGCGCGCTCGCCCCGCATCGGGCCTGTCAGCTATCGGCATTTGATCGGGCGGTTCGGTAACGCCAGCGAGGCGCTGCGGGCGCTGCGCGAACGGGCGGACGAACGCGCTATTGCCGCTGAGATAGAGGCGGCAGAGCGGCTGGGTGCGCGATGGCTTGTCTGGGGCGATGCGGATTATCCCGCGCTGCTCGCCGAGACGGAAGACGCGCCGCCGGTGTTGACCTATCGCGGAAACATAGCATTGGCGAACGGCCCATGCGTCGCGATGGTGGGCGCGCGCAATGCCTCTGCCGCTGCCTGCCGCTTTGCGCGGGGGCTGGCGCGGGAGCTGGCGGGAGAGGGGCTGGTGATCGTCTCCGGCCTCGCGCGCGGGATAGACACCGCCGCGCATCATGGGGCGGAGGAACGCACCGTCGCGGTGATCGCGGGCGGGATCGACAGCCACTATCCGCCCGAAAACGCTGACCTGCAGGAGCAGATTGCCGAGGCTGCGCTGCTGATCGCCGAGCAGCCGCCCGGCACAGAGCCGAAGGCGCGCTATTTCCCGCATCGCAACCGCGTGATCGCGGGCCTCTCTCGCGCGACGATCGTGGTAGAGGCGGCGCCGAAATCCGGCTCGCTCATCACCGCGCGTCTGGCGGGCGAATATGGGCGCGAGGTGCTGGCCGTGCCCGGCTCTCCGCTCGATCCTCGCGCGCAGGGGTGCAACCTGCTGATCCGCGAGGGCGCGACGCTGATCCAGTCCGCCGCCGATGTGATGGAGGCGCTGAGCAACCTCGATCCCCGCGCAGGACCACGCGCGCCGCAGCTCTCGCTTTTTGCAGGGGAAAAGCCCGCTGCCGAAGCGGTTGACCCGGCAGACATCATCGCGCTGCTGGGACCAGTTCCGGTGCCGCTTGATGAGCTGATCCGCCAGTCCGGCCAGCCCTCCACCGCCGTGCAGATGGCGCTGCTGGAGCTGGAGCTGGCGGGCAGGCTGGAGCGGCACGCGGGCGGCAAAGTCTCGCTTATCGCTTGACGGCATGAGATGCCAGCCTGCGCTGGCATGACGATGAAATGTTGGGTGGATCCTTCCCGTCACCCCAGCGAAGGCTGGGGTCTCAGAGTTTTACGCCAACAATGAGAACAAATCTCGCCATTCAGGGTTTTGCTCCTCGATGAGGCGGATTTTCCATTCCCGCTTCCACGCCTTCATTGCCTTTTCCCGCGCGATGGCATCTTCGATGCGTTCATGTCGCTCGGCCAGCACAAGGGTGTGCAGGTTATAGCGGCGGCAAAATTCCGATCCCTTGCCTCGCTTGTGCTGTTCGATCCGCGCATGCAGGCGGCTCGTAACGCCGACATAAAGAACGCCGCACGGTTTGTTGGTCATGATGTAGGTCCATCCGCCGCGCATGCATCAGAGTTTGGCACATCGCCGCACGAGATGCCAGCCTGCGCTGGCAGACGGATCGGGGTGGCCCTCGCTTATCGCTTGACGGCTCGGCCCAACCCCCTACATCCTCGCGCGTGTACGCGTAAGGAAGCCAACACCCCCATGCAGCTTGTCATCGTCGAATCTCCCGCCAAGGCCAAGACCATCGAGAAATATCTGGGCGGGGATTATCATGTCCTCGCGTCTTACGGCCATGTGCGGGATTTGCCGCCCAAGGATGGATCGGTCGATCCTGATGACGGCTTTGCGATGCAATGGGAAAATTATGGCGACAAGGGCCGCCAGCTCAAAGCCATCACCGATGCCGCCAAGCAATCGAGCCGCGTTATCCTCGCGACCGACCCTGATCGGGAAGGGGAGGCGATAAGCTGGCATGTGCTGGAGGTGCTCAAAGCCAAGAAGGCGGCGCCCAAGGATGTGGTGCGCGTGACCTTCAATGCCATCACCAAACAGGCCGTGACCGAGGCGATGGCTGCCCCGCGCGATCTCGATCATGACCTGATCGATGCCTATCGTGCGCGGCGGGCGCTCGATTATCTTGTCGGCTTCACGCTCTCGCCGGTGCTGTGGCGCAAGCTGCCGGGCGCGAAGTCTGCTGGCCGGGTGCAGTCGGTCGCGCTTAGGCTGATTGTGGAACGCGAGCGCGAGATAGAGGCGTTTACGCCGCAGGAATACTGGTCCGTCGCCGCCGAGATGGAGCAGGATGGGCGGACCTTTACCGCGCGGCTGGTCAAGTGGCGCGGCGAGAAGATCGAGCGATTGACCATCGGCAAGGAAGGCGATGCGCTCGCCGCCAAGGCCGATGTCGAGGCCGGGCGCTTCACGGTCGAGAGCGTCGAGACCAAGCCGCTCACCCGCAATCCGCCGCCGCCGTTCACGACCTCGACCCTGCAACAGGAGGCCGCGCGCAAGCTCGGGTTTTCCGCCAGCCATACGATGCGGGTGGCACAGGGGCTGTATGAGGACGGCGCGATCACCTATATGCGGACCGACGGCGTGCAGATGGACGGCAGCGCCATTTCCGCTGCGCGCAAGGCGATAGCGGACAGATTCGATGGTGGATATCTGCCGGACAAGCCCCGCCAATATACCACCAAGGCCAAGAACGCGCAGGAAGCGCACGAGGCGATCCGCCCGACGGACTTTGCCAAGGATAAGGCAGGGAGCGGCGATCATGCCCGGCTTTATGACCTCATCTTCAAGCGGGCGTTGGCGAGCCAGATGGCGTCTGCCCGGCTGGAGCGCACCACGGTCGAGATGCTGGATGGCACCGGCAGCCACGGCCTGCGCGCCACGGGCCAGGTGGTGATCTTCCCCGGCTTCCTCTCGCTCTATGAGGAAGGCACGGATGACGATGCGGACGACGACAGCAAACTGCTGCCGCGTCTCAATGCTGGCGATGCGCCCGCGAAGAAGGCGGTGAGCGCCGAGCAGCATTTCACCCAACCGCCACCGCGCTATTCCGAGGCGTCGCTGGTCAAGCGCCTGGAGGAGCTGGGCATTGGGCGGCCATCGACCTACGCATCGACCATTCAGGTGCTGAAAGACCGGGACTATGTCCGCGTCGAGAAGAACCGCTTCTTCGCAGAGGAAAGCGGGCGGCTGGTCACGGCGTTTCTGGAGCGCTTCTTTGACCGCTATGTGAGCTATGACTTCACTGCCGGGCTTGAGGAGGAGCTGGACGATATTTCCGGCGGGCGGGCGCAGTGGCAGGCGGTACTGGATGCCTTCTGGCGTGATTTCAAGCCCAAGACGGCGGAGGTGATGGAGCAGAAGCCGTCTGAAGTGACGGCGGCGCTCGATGAATTCCTTAGCCCCATGCTGTTCCCCGACAAGGGCGACGGCACAGACCCGCGCGCCTGCCCCTTGTGCAGCGAAGGGCGCCTGTCATTGCGCGGCGGGCGCTTTGGCGCGTTCATTGCGTGCTCCAACTATCCCGAATGCAAGTTCACCCGCAAGTTCGGCCAGCCGGGCGGTACGGGCGAGGGCGCGGACAGCGGGCCGGAAATTCTGGGCAAGCACCCGGAGACGGGCGAGGACATCGTCAAGAAATCAGGCCGCTTTGGGCCGTATGTCGAGATGGGATCGGGCAAGGACGCCAAGCGGGGCTCCATACCCAAGGATCTGCCCGATGGTGAGCTGACGCTGGACTGGGCGGTGAAGCTCTTGAGCCTCCCGCGCGAGGTGGGCAACCACCCGGAGACCGGCCTGCCGATCGTCGCCAATCTGGGGCGTTATGGGCCATATCTGCTGCATGACGGCAAATATGCGCGGCTGTCTTCCACCGCCGAGATATTCGAGACCGGCATGAACGCTGCCGTCGTTAAGCTCGCCGAGGCAGCGGTCAAAGGCCCACGCGCGGGCGGGGCATCGCGCGAGCCGCTCAAAGTTCTGGGCAAGCATCCGCGCACGGAAGCCGAGATCAAGCTGATGGCCGGGCGCTTTGGCGCTTATGTGACCGACGGCACCACCAACGCCACGCTGCCCAAGAGCATCGAGCAGGATGCGCTGACGCTGGAGGAGGCCGCGCAGCTGATCGATGCGCGCGCTGCGGCGGCACCGGCGAAGAAGGGCAAGAAACCGGCGACGAAAAAGAAAGCTGCGCCCGCCAAGAAGGCCGCGCCGAAGAAAGCTGCGGCGAAGAAGGCGGGATAGAACATCATTGTTCTCCTGCGAAAGCAGGAGCCCAGGGCTTGTCGTGCAGCTTATCCTGACTCTGGGTTCCCGTTTTCACGGGAACACGAGGAGCGCGCAGCCCAAACGGCTACTGGATCGATGAAATATACAACGGCAATGGCTTATTCCGCCAGCCGCATCGCAACGTCGTTCATGAAGCGGGCGTCATCGCCCGCCGCGAGCCAGCCCGCCTCCGCGCCGATCGCGCCGAGCATGTCGGACAGCGCGTCTGTCTCGCTATTGTGATAGTTGGAGAGGACATAGCCGTGCACCCGGTCCTTGTGGCCGGGATGACCTATTCCAAGCCGCACACGGCGGAAATCCGGGCCGATATGTGCGTCTGTTGAGCGCAGGCCATTATGCCCCGCCGCGCCGCCGCCGCGCTTAACCTTCACCTTCATGGGCGCAAGATCCAGCTCGTCATGAAAGACGGTGACGTCTTCGGGCGCGCACTTGTAGAAATCCATCGCGGCGCGAATGGCGCGCCCGCTTTCGTTCATGAAGGTTTCGGGCTTCAACAGCAGTATTTTCTGCCCGCCGATCCGCCCTTCGGCGGTCAGCCCGTGAAACTGCTTCTTCCAGGGGGAGAAATCATAGAGGCCGGCAATGACATCAAGTGCCATAAAGCCTGCATTGTGCCGGTGGAGCGCATATTGAGCGCCGGGATTGCCGAGGCCAACCCAGATTTGCATCAGGGTCTTTGCATATTGAGCCCATGCGGGCCTGCGAACGGTGGCTTTCTGTGCTTCCGGTGCTCATGTACTTCAAAGTACACTGCGCTCCGGTTCTCGAAATCCACCATTCCCGGCTCCGCCTGAACTCAATCTCCAAAGACCCTGAACAGGCTTTTGCCCGCAAGTAGGGAGGGTTATTCGCCCTCGGTCGAGGTGTCGCCTTCGCTCGACTTGAGCGCCGAGGGCGCAACAATGGTCGCGAGGGTGAAATCACGATCCGTGATCGCGGGCTTGGCGCCTGCGGGCAGGGTCGCTGCGCTGATGTGGATCGACTCGCCGACATCGAAGCCGGTGAGATCGACCGTGATGTCATCAGGGATTTCCGCCGCATCGCAGATCAGCTCTACCTCGTGGCGCACGATGTTGAGCACGCCGCCGCGCTTCAGGCCGGGCGATTTCTCTTCGTTGATGAAGTGCACAGGCACGTTGACATGCACGCTGGCATGCTCCGAAACGCGCAGGAAATCCGCGTGCAGCGGGCGATCCGTGACGGGGTGAAACTCCACGTCCTTGGGAAGCGTGCGGACAGCCTTGCCGCCCACCTCGACCATGACGACCGAGTTGAAGAAGTGGCCGGTTCCAAGCAGCTTGTTCAGCAGCTTTTCCTCGACATGAACCAGAGTCGGTTCTTCGTTCATTCCGTATATGACGGCGGGTACGCGGCCCTCTCGGCGGAGAGCGCGGGAGGCTCCCTTGCCAGCCCGATCGCGTGCCTCGGCCGACAGCGTAAGCACATCGCTCATTGCATGTCTCCAAGTGTTGGTTTGCAGTTCAACCCGCCACGCCTCCAGGGATGACCATGACGGGAAGGCGGGCCTTTAGCAGAAATGCGCGGGAAAGCAAGGGAGGGTTAGATATTGTGATCAATCTAACTCGTGCAACGGGGTCGAGGATCAAGCGGGCCGCATGCTTTACCAGCGAGGGTTACGACCGTCTGGCGCAGGTTTCAGAGTGTCGGGATCAAGGCCCTTGCTCCAGTCGCGATCCGAAGACAAACCCCCTCCGGGTCCAATCGAGCGCCCTCCTCCCGGACCGATGGATTGACCCCCTCCGGGTCCAATTGATTGCCCGCCCCCAGGGCCGATGGACTGTCCACCGCCGGGACCAATGGATTGCCCTCCGCCTGGGCCGATAGAGTCGCATCCTCCGGGTCCGATAGATCCGGGAGTACAGTTCCTCCATGCCTGAGCAGTAGATGTCGATGGGAGAACGGCGATGAATACGCTAAACGATATGATGGCGATCCGCATATAAACTCCCGTAGAACAATATTAGAATCTGTGTATAAAGTAAAAAATACAAAATTATTACAGTAATAAAATCGCGAACGAGCCTAAATTGCAGTATTCCTCTACTTCGTTGAGCGCCGCACCACTAACCGCTTCTGCCCCAGCAGTTCGATCACGCTGCCCTTGCCGGCCAGATGCCCCGCGCCCACCGCTATGAACACCGTGCCCGGCTGATCCATCCGCTTCTCGATCCACGCGGCCCAGCGCACATTGCGATCAAGCAGCAGGGGCTTGGCCAGCTCCGGCGTGTCTTTCAGCGACTCGTTCATCTGCCTGGCGAGCGCATCCGCCCGCCCGCGTGACCAGTTGCCGATCAGGGTGGAGAATTCCTTCTCCGCTTCGGGCAGCCCTTCGAGCGTGGCGTTGAGATACTCGATCTGCACATCGCGCGGCAGGGCGTCGAAGATACCGAGCTGTTCCTCCGCGCTTTCAAGGCCCACTACCGCCTTGCCCGATTGCGCGGCGGCGGCCTCCAAAACCTTGTCCGCGCCTAACTCTTGCCGATAGCCAAGCTGCATCAGCGGCGTGACCGAGAGGTTTATCGCCACCAGCCACGGGTCAACGCGCTCCATCGCCTCAGGCGGAATATTGTATGTCTTGAGCGCGGCGGCATAGCGCGCATTTTGCTTGGGGGTGAGAAGCTGGCTGACAGTGGGACCGTTCGGATTGGTGGCGAGGCGCGCGAAGGTGGCGGCGAGCTTGGCGGGGTCATCCTGAGACACCTCGATAACCAGCGTATCGGCGCTATCGAACGCGGCCTTCACATCGCCCTCGAACCAGCGCACATCGGGCTTGAGCAGATGCACGGTGCCGAAAAGATAGATGGTCGTATCGGCATCCTTCACCGCCCACAAAGCGGGCGTGGCGTGGATCAGGCCATCGCTCGGCGGAACCGCACCCGTCTTCGCCCCGCCCGAAACCGGGGCGGAACAGGCGAGCGCGACCGTCGTCAACAGCGGCATGAAACGGAGCATCCGTGCGATCATCCCCGCTTCATGGCCGCAATGCCCGGCGCCATGCAAGCCTTCTCTTGACCCGCGCGCGCCCTTGGGCCAAGGCGAGCGCCACTTTCTTCACCCGCGCGCGAAGGGCAACATGGCTGAACAGGCGGCAGAACCACTCAGCTTTCAGGGGCTGATCCTTACCCTGCATGATTATTGGAGCAGGCAGGGCTGCGTGATCCTTCAGCCCTATGACATGCGCGTGGGCGCGGGCACCTTTCACCCTGCCACCACGCTGCGCAGCCTCGGCCCCGATCCGTGGAACTGCGCCTATGTTCAGCCCAGCCGCCGCCCGACCGACGGCCGCTATGGCGAGAATCCCAACCGGCTCCAGCATTATTACCAGTATCAGGTGATCATGAAGCCATCCCCGCCGGATCTGCAGGCGCTCTATCTCGGCAGCCTCGCCGCCATCGGCATAGACCCGCTGCTGCACGATATCCGCTTTGTCGAGGATGACTGGGAAAGCCCGACATTGGGCGCATGGGGGCTGGGCTGGGAGGTCTGGTGCGATGGCATGGAGGTGACGCAGTTCACCTATTTTCAGCAGATGGGCGGGTTTGACTGCAAGCCGGTCGCGGGTGAGCTGACCTACGGGCTGGAGCGTTTGGCCATGTATATTCAGGGCGTCGACAGCGTCTATGACCTGCGCTTCAACAATGCGGTGGGAGACAGGCCCGCCGTGAGCTATGGCGATGTGTTCCTCGCCAACGAGCAGCAGATGTCGAAATGGAATTTCGAGGTGGCGGATACGGACAGCCTGCTGCGCGGCTTCGAGGCGGCGGAGGCGGAATGCCAGCGCAGCATCGCGGCGGGCGTGCCCTTGGCTGCCTATGATCAGGCGATCGAGGCGAGCCATCTCTTCAACCTGCTGCAGGCGCGCGGCGTCATCAGCGTGCAGGAGCGGGCGAACTATATCGGCCGGGTGCGTGATCTCGCCAAGGGCAGCTGCGCCGCATGGATGCAGGTGAACGGGTGGGCGGAATGAGCGCGGATTTTCTTCTCGAACTGCGCTGTGAGGAAATCCCGGCGCGGATGCAGGCGAAGGCGTCGGACGATCTCGCGCGGCTGTTTACCGAACAGCTGGCACAGGCGGGTCTGAAGGCGGAACGCATCACTTCCTACGTCACGCCGCGCCGTTTGGCCCTCATCGCGCATGGCCTCCCGCTTCAGACGCAGGCGGTGAGCGAAGAGTTCAAAGGCCCGCGCACCTCCGCGCCGGAGCAGGCGCTGGAGGGCTTTCTGCGCAAGACGGGGCTGACCAAGGATCAGCTCGAAGACCGCGATGGCGTGTGGTTCGCGGTTGTCGAGAAGCCCGGTCGAGCGACCACCGACGTTCTGGCGCAAGCCATCCCCGCGATCATTCGCGCCTTCCCCTGGCCCAAGTCGATGCGCTGGGGCGCGGCGAGCGAGACGACTGAGAGCTTGCGCTGGGTGCGCCCGCTTCAGGGCATCGTCGCGCTGCTGGGTGAGGAGCTGGTGGGGATAGAGGTCGAGGGCGTCACCTCCGGCTATGCCACGGTCGGCCACCGCTTCCATCATCCCGGCATTATTACCATCGGCAGTGCGGCGGACTATGTCGAAAAGCTGCGCGCAGCCCATGTGATCGTCGATCAGGAGGAGCGCAAGGCGATCATCGAAAGCCGCGCGAAGGCGCTGGCCGCCGATGCTGGCTATGAACTCATCGAGGACGCCGGGCTGGTCGCCGAAAATGCGGGGCTGACCGAGTGGCCAGTGCCGCTGCTGGGGCATTTCGACCCCGCGTTTCTTGAGGTGCCTCCTGAGGTTATTCAGCTAACCCTCAGGATCAACCAGAAATATTTCGTGCTGCGGAGCACGGACGGCAAGCTCGCCCCTGCCTTCATCTGCACCGCGAATATCGAAGCGAAGGACGGCGGCGCGGCGATTGTTGCGGGCAACGGCAAGGTCCTCGCCGCGCGCCTCTCCGATGCGCGCTTCTTCTGGGAACAGGACAAGAAGACCAAGCTCGCGGATCACGCGAAGAAGCTCTCGCGCATTACCTTCCACGAGAAACTCGGCACCGTGGCCGACAAGGTCGAGCGCGTGGCCAAGCTGGCGCGCTGGCTGGTGGAGGGTGGTGTAATTGAATGGCAAAATATTACTGAAGCAGAGAAAGCGGGCAGGCTTGTTAAAGCCGATCTGGTGACGGAGATGGTTGGCGAGTTCCCTGAATTGCAGGGGCTGATGGGCGGATACTATGCGCGGGCAGAAGGCCTGCCCGATGCAGTCGCCGATGCGATCCGCGATCATTACAAGCCTGTGGGGCAGGGGGATGATGTCCCCACCGCGCCGGTGACAGTGGCGGTCAGTCTGGCGGATAAGCTGGATACATTATTAGAATTTTTTAGTATTGATGAAATACCAACAGGATCAAAAGATCCATTTGCACTGCGAAGGGCTGCAATTGGCGTTTTGTCTTTGCTGATCAAAAATAATATTCGGTTGCCATTATTAAAAATATTCGATCCCGCATATGTCATTAGAGTTAGTGCACAATCGAAAAATTTTTCCAATGACGACTTCAAGCCATTGGAAATTTATGATGGTGATGAGGTGGTTTTTGATGATGATGCAAGCCATTACAATGTATATAAAAATGGTAAATTGATTGCGCGATTGGCAGTCGAAAAGACTAATGCTGTACGTCGTGCAGAGGAGATACTGAGGGGACGGAATCATAAGCCATACAAACTCCTGGACTTCTTCGCAGACCGCCTCAAGGTCCAGCAAAAGGAAGCGGGTGTCCGCCATGATCTGATCGACGCCGTGTTCGCGCTTGGGGGCGAGGACGATCTCGTCCGCCTGCTCGCCCGCGTCCGTGCGCTTCAGGCCTTTGTCGAGACGCCGGACGGCGCGAACCTGCTCGCGGGATACAAGCGCGCGGCCAATATCCTCAAGAAAGAGGGCTATGACGCCCCCACCAGCCGTCACCCCGGCCTTGAGCCGGGGTCCCGCTCATTCACCGATGAAGGTAGCGGGATGCCGGATCAGGTCCGGCATGACGGTGCGGAAGCGGCTTACTTGTCAGAACCCGCCGAATCCACCCTCTCCGTCGCGCTCGATGCTGCAGAGCCGCGCGCCGCCGCCGCCATCGAGGCGGAGGATTTCGAGGGGGCGATGTCCGCGCTTGCAACCCTGCGCGTGCCCATCGATTCCTTCTTCGAGAGCGTCATCGTCAACGATCCCGATCCCGCCAAACGCGCCGCGCGCCTTGCCCTGTTGCAGCGCGTTCGCGTTGCAGTGCACAAAGTAGCTGATTTTTCAAGAATTGGCGGCTAATAGGGCAGCGCCACTAGCGGTGCAGCGCCTGGGCAGCGACGAAAAAACCAAGGAAAAGGGCACATGACCAAATATGTCTATCGCTTTGGCGGCGATGCGAATGACGGCGGCAATGGCAACAAGAACCTGCTCGGTGGCAAGGGCGCGAACCTGGATGGCATGGCCTCTATCGGCCTGCCCGTCCCTCCCGGCTTCACGATCACGACCGAGATGTGCACCCGCTATTATGCGGATGGGGAGGTGTTTCCCGACAGCTTGCGGGCCGAAGTGGCGAACGGCATCGCGCATATCGAGGGCGTGACTGGCAAGCAGTTCGGCAACAAGGCGGACCCGCTGCTCGTCTCCGTCCGCTCCGGCGCGCGCGTCTCGATGCCCGGCATGATGGACACGGTGCTGAACCTCGGCCTTAACGACGAGACGGTGATCGGCCTTGCTACGGCCAGTGGCGACGAGCGCTTCGCGTGGGACAGCTATCGCCGCTTCATCCAGATGTATTCCGATGTGGTGCTGGAACTCGATCACGGCGCATTCGAGGAAGCGCTGGAGATCGCGAAGGAAGACAACGACTATCATCTCGATACGCAGATGAGCGCGGATGACTGGAAGGCGCTGGTCGCGGAATATAAAAAGCTGGTCGAGAAGCTGTGGGGCAAGCCCTTCCCGCAGGATGTGCATGACCAGCTCTGGGGCGCGATTTCGGCGGTGTTTGGGTCTTGGCAGGCAGACCGCGCCAAGGTCTATCGCCGGTTGAACGACATTCCGGGCGACTGGGGCACGGCCGTCAACGTGCAGGCGATGGTGTTCGGCAATATGGGCGACACCTCGGCGACCGGAGTAGCGTTCACACGCGATCCCGCGACCGGCGAGAACGCCTATTATGGTGAATATCTGATCAACGCGCAGGGCGAGGACGTGGTGGCGGGCATCCGCACGCCGCAATATCTCACCAAGGCTGCGCGCGAGCGGGCAGGGGCCAAGCCGCTTTCGATGGAAGAGGCGATGCCAGAGACCTACGCGGAACTGGCGCGAGTGTTCAACATCCTCGAAACCCATTATCGCGACATGCAGGACATCGAGTTCACGGTGCAGCAGGGCAAGCTCTGGATGCTCCAGACCCGCTCAGGGAAGCGCACCGCCAAGGCCGCGCTCAAGATCGCGGTCGATATGGCGACCGAGGGGCTGATCACCGAGCAGGAAGCCGTCGCCCGCGTCGATCCGTCCGCGCTCGATCAGTTGCTGCATCCCACGCTGGACCCCAAGGCGCCGCGCGATGTTCTGACCAAGGGCTTGCCCGCCTCTCCGGGTGCGGCATCGGGCGCAATTGTGTTTGACGCCGATACTGCCGAGCGCCGGGCCGAGCTGGGCGAGGCAGTGATCCTCGTGCGCATCGAGACATCGCCGGAAGACATTCATGGCATGCACGCGGCCAAGGGCATCCTCACCGCGCGTGGCGGCATGACCAGCCACGCCGCCGTGGTGGCGCGCGGCATGGGCCGGCCCTGTGTTTCCGGCGCAGGCAGCCTCGCGATCGACGCGAAGGCCAAGACGATGCGCATTGCGGGCCGAGAGCTGAAAGAGGGCGATATCCTCACCATCGATGGCGCGACCGGCGAGGTGATGGCAGGCGAGGTGCCCACCGTTCAGCCGGAGCTGGCGGGCGATTTCGGCACGCTGATGGTTTGGGCAGACAAGGTGCGCCGCCTCAAGGTGCGCGCCAACGCCGAGACGCCGCTCGATTGCCGCACCGCGCGCGATTTTGGCGCGGAGGGCGTGGGCCTGTGCCGCACGGAGCATATGTTCTTCGACGCTGGGCGGATCACCGCCGTGCGCCAGATGATTTTGGCCGAGAACGAGGCGGGTAGGCGCGAGGCGCTGGCCAAGCTGCTGCCCGAACAGCGCAGCGACTTCACCGAGATTTTCGAGGTGATGGCGGGGCTTCCGGTAACGATCCGCCTGCTCGATCCGCCGCTGCACGAGTTTCTGCCCCATGAAGAGGCGGAGTTCGAGGAAGTGGCGAAGGCGACCGGCATCGGCGTGGTGGCCCTGAAGCAGCGCGCGAGCGAGCTGCACGAGTTCAACCCGATGCTCGGCCATCGCGGGTGCCGCCTTGGCGTCACCTATCCCGAAATCTACGAAATGCAGGCGCGGGCGATCTTTGAAGCGGCACTCGATGTGGCGGCGAAGAGCGGCGCGGCGCCGATCCCCGAAGTCATGATCCCGCTCGTCGCCACAAGGCGCGAGCTGGAGCTGATGAAAGAGGTCGTCGACCGCATGGCGAAGGAGGTTTTCGCCGAGCGTGGCCAGAGCATCGATTATCTCGTCGGCACGATGATAGAGCTGCCGCGCGCCGCGCTGAAAGCTGGCGAGATTGCCGAGGTGGGCGAATTCTTCAGCTTCGGCACCAACGACCTGACGCAGACGACAATCGGCATCAGCCGCGACGACGCCGGACGGTTCCTGACGCAATATGTCGACAAGGGCATCTTCGCGCGGGACCCGTTTGTCAGCCTCGATGTAGAGGGCGTGGGGCAGCTGATCGAGATCGCCGCGGAGCGGGGCAGGGCAACCCGGCCCGATATCAAGCTCGGCATTTGCGGCGAGCATGGCGGCGATCCGGCCTCCATCGCCTTTTGCGAGCAGACCGGCCTCGATTATGTCTCGGCCTCTCCCTATCGTGTGCCGATCGCGCGCCTCGCCGCCGCACAGGCTGCCCTCGCGAAGAAATGACTCTTGCGGCGCGGGCGGCGCGCAAATCCCGCAAATAATTTCGGATAAAGGGGGTTGCCATAACCGGCATCCCCCTCTATCTGCGGCACCTCCAAGGGGCAGCAGCCCCCGCCGTATAGGCAGTGTGCACCCGTAGCTCAGCTGGATAGAGCATCAGACTACGAATCTGAGGGCCGGGCGTTCGAATCGCTCCGGGTGCACCATTTTTCACAGAAACAGACAGAGCAGCCTGTGTGGGCGGGTCTATTCTCAGGGATGGGATTGAGCCTGGCCTTTATCAAAGGTCAAAAAGCTGGACACCTCGAAGAACCGCCTGATTTTGGCATGATATCGACGTGAAGGCGCATGAGAGGATGGTGAGCCCCGGTTTCGGAGGCTGATCCGCTGATTTCCGTGGTGGGACCGACCGCAGTCGCCGGT
>NZ_SBKP01000010.1 GCF_004122115.1 Sphingobium fluviale | reverse complement strand
AAGCGCGATACAAGCGTGCTCGCCTGGCTCGACACGCTTTGAAATAATGTGAAGGAACGTTTGCAGGAAACCCCAGAACTCGGCCAATCTGGCCGCGCTCCTTCACATTATCGACACCTCGCGATTAATGAAGTTATGGCGAGGTGAGCATAAACCGAGCCAGTTGCTGATATAGGCGGCGTGTTCGTCGCGGGGTTCAGGTGACAGGGAAAGGTCGGCGCAAAGGAAGGCCGCGCCAAGCTCCGCGACAAGTTCTTCCATCGCATATCCTTCATCGCCCCAGCGCTTGCGGCCAAAGTCGCGCTCCAAGCGGTTCGCGCCTTTCGTCCAGTGGGTCATTTCATGGGCAAGCGTGGCGTAATAGGCTTCGGCTTCGCGGAAGGCTTCAAAGGGCGGCATTTGCACAAAGTCTTGTGCGGGGCTGAAATAAGCGCGGGTTCCGCCGTGGCGAATGTCCGCACGGGTCGCGGCAAAGAAAGCCTCCGCATGCGCGATGCGCTGCACGGTATCGGCGGGACGTTCGGCCAGCGCATAAAAATGCGCGGGCAAACCGTCCACCTGCTCCACGTTGAACACGGTATAGCCCTTCATAAAAGGAATATCGCGCTCCGATTCCTGTCCGTTCTCGTCGGTTTCGGTCTTGATGATGGTATTGGCGTAAACGACAAGGTTGCCTTTCTCGCCCTTGCGGACGTTCCCGCCAAGTTCCTGCGCCTGTTTGTAGGTCATCCAGATGGGTGCGTTATAACCGCGCTCACAGGCTGCGCCCCACAGCATCAGGACATTGATACCACGGTAGGGCTGGCCGTTTGCGCGCAGCGGGCGGGTAATACGCCCTGCGGCATGTTCGGCGTTCCACGGCTGAAACCACGGGCGGACGCCGTTTTCCAGTGCGGTCACGATTTGAGCGGTTACACGTTCATAAACATCTTGTTTCATTGCCTTTTCTTCCTTGGCTGATGGGTTGCGCATGCAACCGACTAGCCACGCGGCAATGAGCGGGGATTCTGCCGTCCAGACCGGAAAACGGTGGATGGCGCGGGCCGGAGCGCAGCGACTACACGGCCAGCGTTTTCCGCCCCTTGGGGCTTGGTCTTGACGGTGAAGGGGCGGCACGCCCCCAAACGAAAAAGGGCGCAGCCCCTCAACGAAAAGAAAGAAGTTTGCGGACGAAGGCCGCGCACTATCTGCGCGCGGGATTGTTACCGGATGGCCGAGACGCGGCTGCGCGGCGGCTCGGTGCCGCAAGGCATAAAGCCCAATCCGGCTATGCCGGACGCGCCCATATTGTCAGTGATTGGAAACCGTCGAAACGCTACGCGCCAGCAAAGCTGCGGCTTCCGCCTGCCGATGCGTTCCCGTCTTGGCCAGAATCCGCTTGAGATGGCTGCGCACCGTCGCAAGTCCGATGCCCATGTTTGCGGCAATATCCTCAAGAGAGATTCCGCGCCCGAGGGCGGCGGCAACCGCCGCTTCAGTGCGGGTCAGGCCGAAGAGTTCGCGTAACCGCGCGGCGGCAATCGGTGCTTCGGGGTCGCGGATGAATACCAGAACGCAAGGCCGCTGCTCGCCAAAGGCGGAAGCCGATGGGCGCAAAGGGGCAACCTCAAGCGCCAGCGGCATGCGATGCGGGCGCGGAATGGAAAGGGCTGCGCCGGGTTTGGCAATCTTGCCCCGCGCCGTGTCCATCGCCCCGCGCACCAGTGCCAGCAGCTTGTCGTGAAGGGCTAGCGGACGCAGCGCCAGCCGTCCGCGAATAACGGCAAGCTCCGCATTTTCTCGCAGCAGCCGCTCCGCCATGTCGCTTGCGTGGATGATGCGGCCAGCGCCGTCCACCATGAGGACGCCGGTATCCAGACGGTCGAGCGCCTGCAATGTCACCGCATGGCTTTGGGATACTGCCGCGAAGCGCTGCCCGAGACGCAGCGCCCGCTGCAAGTGCGGCAGAACAAGCGCAGCCTGCCGCCGTTCATGGCCTGTATAAGCTCCGGCACCCTGCGGTCTGTGGATGCCGAGAACGCCAATCGCGCCGTCTGCTGCGGAAAACACCGCGCCAATCATGTGATGAATATCAAGATGCCGGAGCCATTCCTGATAAAAGCCGCTGCGCGCCTGTTCCTCGCGCGTCACCAAATCTTCATCCGTGATGATGCGCGACATGCCGTAGGCCACGCTGCGCTCCACCCATAAATCCTTGCGGTGCCAGTCATCCGCCCATGCCTGCTCGCGCGCGGACACCATGAGGTTGTCAGTGCATTCCAGCAGGTTCACGCTGGCATTGTCACCGTGGAGTTTAAGAACGGTGCTGGTCGAGCCGAGCGTTTCCGCGATGCGCGTAGCCGTTCCTGCCCAAAGGCTATCATCCACTGCCGCATCGTATAGATGCGCGATTAATCCCGAGAGACGGGGTTCAAGGATTTCTTCGGACAGCATGGCCGCGTAACGCCCCCCGTATTTATGCGCTGATAACAGTTAACCTTATCCGCACTTCAAATAACCGCACCTGAACAACGCCGCGCGCCAGCATTGTTCGATGCTGCGTGATTTCTCCCCTGTTTAGGGGACGAATGACCGCGCGCGCCACCTTAACCATGACGGAAAGGAATTTCACGCGCGGAGATGTCATGAGCCAAACCCGTTTCATCATAATGCCGCTGATCTTGGCGACGGGGCTTGCCGCCTGCGGCCAGCCCGCCGATACGGCGGAAAATAAGAACGCAGCGACGGCGGAGAATTCCACCGTCACAGAGGACGTAGCTGCACCGGCGACCGGCAACGCGGCGGACGCAACCACAGCAACCAAAGTTGCCACCACAACCTCTGTCTCCGCACCCGAAACACCGGAGACGCCTCCGGCTCGGGTGCAAGCAGCCGTGGTCACGGTGCTCCCGCTCAAGCGCGGCTATTATGTCGCCAGCGACACGCCGTGCGGCCAAGCCTCCAACGCCACCACGACGCTGCTGCGCCGTGAGGGTATCGGCGGCGCGCGGGACTTCTGCGAGTTCAAGAAGATCGAGCAAACGGGGCCGAACACGTTTCGCGTCACGGAAGCCTGCGGGGATTTGCAGGAGAACGCCCCGCCAGAAACCAGCGTCACGACCTATACGCTCAAGGGCGATACGGCGTTTACGTCCAAGAGCGCGAGCGGCTGGGAACACAGCGCCCGCTACTGCACCCAATCGAGCATGCCGCCTGATTGGCGCGCCAATGACATCAGCGACGTGACGCGCTGAACATAGAGACAGATATGGAACTCACCACACTGAGCGGGCCTGTCAGCGGTATCCGCCATTCCACCGAAACGCGCGGCACGGTGGGCCGCAATGGCGGCTCTGTGAAAACCGGGCAGGTCATCGCCTTTCGCGTTGGCGAGCGCTCCGCGCAAATCAAGCTGGCCGATGTGCCGGACATCCGCGATGGCGATGAGGTAACACTGGCCGGACGCGAGAAGAACGGCGTGTTCAAGGCGCTGGCGCTGCGCAACGACAAGACACGCGCTGTCTATACCATCCCGACGACGGTCGGCTATCTGATGGGCGTGACGCTTATCGCGCTCGGCGTGATGACGCTCGTTTTCCTGATCGGCGTCGTGTTCATCGCGGGCGGGCTGTGGACGCTCTACGAGGCGTACAACTACACGCAGGCGGCGAATATGCTCAGGGGATGAAGCCCTTCCATCCGCGCGCGGCAGGCAGGCAGGCAGGCCATCGTGCTCCGGCGGAAACGAGGTTCAGGGCAAGTCAGAAACCGGCGCGGGACAATCTCCCTGCGTGTCTGCACCCATACGTCCTATCCATCATGCACCCTGCCAGCGGCTTTGCCTGCTGGGCGCAAGCCCGTGCGGGCTTCTTCTCTCCGTTGCGGTCCTACGGATGCGCCCGGCAATGCCGCTGGCGTCATCGGGGGGCATGAAAGGCCGTAGTGGTTGCGGCCTCAAGCAATAGGGAGACAGCCCATGCGCCTCATCGTCGCTTCCGAACTCGACAACCTGCCGGAAACCGCTCTGCACTCCAAATTCTACCGCGTGCAGCAGGAACTGGCCTTCACCGAGCCCGCCACCACCGAGCGCGCGAATGCGCTGGCGTCCCTCGAAAACATCAACCGCGCGATCATCACGCGCCGCGTCAAAGGGCCGGGCTTTTAAGCCCCGCCTAAAAGAAAACCGCCAGCGGATGGAACAGCTGGCGGCTTTCTTTTCCCAAAACTGGGTCGTCGCTACGCGGCCAGCAGGTGGCCGTTGGCAACAAGCGTGTCCACATCGGGCAAAGCTGTCACGCCTTGAAGCGTTGCCACATGCACCCAGTCGTGCTCCGCGCCTGCGCCATCAAGATCGACAAACATATTCGACTTCTTGCCGCTGCGGGTAAACTGGACGAAGTCTGCCAGCGCATCCGTTAGAGGGTCATAGGCGGATAGAAGATCGCTGATGTCGATTTTGTCGTTCTGCGCCAAGCTGAAATCCTTGATCGTATCTACGCCGGTGCCGATATGGTTGGCACGAAACACGAAGGTATCCACACCGTTGCCGCCATCCAGCGTATCGCTGCCGCGTCCGCCGACTAGACGGTCGTCTCCGTCACCGCCGCGCAGGATATCATCGCCACTACCGCCACGAAGAATATCATTCCCCGCGCTGCCTTTGAGAATATCGTTCCCTGCGCCGCCGATAAGAAGGTCGTTACCACTACCGCCGCGCAGGATATCGTTACCGATGCCTCCATAGAGACTGTCGTGACCGTTTCCACCGATAAGAATGTCGTCGCCATCATAGCCATAGAGAGTATCAGCGCCGCCTAGACCGCGAAGAATATCGGCTGCCTCAGTGCCCTCTAGAAGGTCCGCGCCGGACGTGCCCGTGATCGTACCTGTCCCTGTGGAAACAGCGGCAAGGATGTACGCTGCATCATGAATTGTGCCGTCCATGAAGGCCACTTCCTCGATGCGCGTCTCGTCGCTCGCAAAGAATCCCGTCACGGTGATTTCGTCCGAGCCAGCGCCGTATCTGATGAATAGATCGTCCCCGTCCTGATAATAGGACACACTCGAAGATTCGACCGACGCAGCGAAACGGATGCGATCCAATGATCCGCCTTCATCAACAATGGTGTCGGAACCGTCACCTAGATTGAACCAGTAGTTGTCGTTGCCCACGCCGCCATAGAGCGTATCATCTCCTGCGCCGCCCACGATCACATCATCGTCCGCATAGCCCCAGATAACATCGTCGCCAGCGAGACCGTAGATGAAATCGCGCCAGGCTGTTCCATGCAGTGTATCGTTGTCCGGCGTGCCGTAAATGCCATCGTCGTCACCGCCGGAGCCGATCGATGTCACGCTGGTAATAAGGCCGTCACGATCCACGGCAAGCGACAGCTTGGTGCCGCTATTCAACTGCACACGAACAACGGCGTCTTCGTCCTCTGCTTCCGGTCTTTCGATACCGAGCAGCATAGAGGTATTATCCGCATAGAGCTCCAAACCTTGAGCGCCATGAGGGCTCGTCCACCACGACGTCACGAGCTGCGAAATGTCGGATACCGTATATGGCAGAATGATAATATCTTTCTGCGCCGCGGTATAATCCACAAAGTTGGTCACGCTGTAGGGGCTCATAACAACGGTGTCCGCACCAAATCCGCCATAAACGGTGTTAACCCCCATACCAGCATCGATAAAGTCTTCTCCGTCACCGCCGTAAACAAGATCGTTGCCATAGCTAGCGATGATGGTGTCATCGCCCCCAAAGCCGTGAAGCGTGTTGTCTTGCCCTTCGTAGCCCGTCAGAACGTTGTTGTCCCAGTTCCCTTTGCCAAAGAAAGACGTGTCATAATCAAAGAGCGATGCCGGTTGTCCAGTCTCGCCCCATTCCCAAGTCGTTCCATCACCGAAGGCGATTTGCAAAGGCACGAACGAACCGTTGTTATAGAGCTTTAGCCCCTCAATCGAAATGGTGCCGTAACCATCAACCGTAATCAATGCGTCTGCATAGGTAACGGGGAAATAGGTGCCAACCAAAGGGTCGCCGTCCTGTTCGCTTTGATTGAAGAACTCGACAGAAACCTGATCTGGCAAGATGCCATTCGCCATAAGGATCAGCAGTGGCGCATTTACAGGGTTCAGGCCGGGTGCAAGCTCGCTACCATACGAAACAATCTGGTCATAACCACCTTGATAGCCAATCGTAATGCGGCCCATCGTCTCGAAACCGCCGGTCTGAATGACGATAGTGTCGTCCTGAATCCCGCCGGTAAATGCACCTGTGCCATAGAAAGAGATAGTGTTACCGACAGCGTTACTGCCTATAACCATTGAGGGCGTTTCTGATATCAGATGTGTATGCACGCCGCTTGCGTCAAACATCTCTGCGGTATTGTACTGCACGCCAAGCGTAAAGAGAATGTTGGCCGCCGAGGTAGAGTAATCCAGCGTACTCGCAGACGATGCGTTGACATCGTATGTATAACGAACATCCGGAATAATATATTTTGCCGCCATATTCAGCACAGGGCCGGGCAGATTACCGTTTACAATGTCATAGTATTGACTGGGAGAAAATCCGAAGAAATCGACGTTCAACAGATGGTCTTTGCCAGTTCCGTTAATGTTCTGCACAACGGAATTGACATCGTCGCGGATGAGGTTTGATGTATCATAAAACACAGTATCGCCGCCAGCGCCGCCGTCAAACCAGCGCTCCACACCCGCCACAGGGGTGCTGAGCCACAAGCCGTCGTCATAATCTGTCAGTGTCAGATGCTCGACCGAGAACAGGTAGTCTTTGACAGTATGCATGGAGCCCATCAGCTTGACCGTGCCGAACCCGGATTCCGCTGCGGCGCTAAAATCCGCTTCCAGCCCGGTAGTGTAGCTGTAGGGGTCATAATTGGGAGCGGGGTAAATCTCCCCCTCCGGCGGAGCAATATAAATGCCGGAGTAGTCCACTGTATCGATACCATGACCGCCGATAACAAAATCTCCGCCGATACGCGCGTAAACAGCATCGTTCCCTGCGCCGCCGACAACGATCTGTGCGCCGCTTGTAGATTCAGACGTCGAATTTTCGATGAACATCTGCGTAGAATTGCCGCCCGATGCCGGGATGACATAGTTAAAAGCATCCCGTGTCGTTGAAATTGTTATTTTCTGAATATGTTCAAACTGATCCAGAATGTATTGCTTCTGAAGGTCGTCAATACGCAGATTTCCGAGCAATAATTGCTTTGAAATAATGTTTGAAGGGGCCTCGTTGTCAAATTGCCATTTCGCAGATGAAAAATCAGCGGTTATGCCCGTGTTTCCCTCCGTCAGGCTCAATATGCCTTGCAGAGCATTATGTTCCGTTGCGTAATCACTTGATTGCAGCACCTTTTCCATGGCCAGCTTCGCCGCAAACTCGACAAAAACCTTGCTGAGCTGTTCCGCATATCTAAGGACGGCTGCGCCTTTCGAGGCCACCCCCATCGCAACGCCAAGATCGCTCGCGTCGTCGTAGAGCGCGCGTATCGCAGTATCGCCATAAGGGCGGGCAGATAAATCATCAGCGCCGTTATCGATGGCTGAGTAGGCAATATAAGTCCGCATCGTCTTGTCGTATCCATGCGGCCCGTTCTCTGCGATGTACCTTCCGCCATCCGCTACGCCAACGCCGATACTTTGGCTGAATTGGTTATCATACATCACCGGCCAAAAATGCGGCGCTGCGATTTTCCAAGCATGTCCGAATGCAGCTTCCTCGGCGGGCGTTATGCCTGCGAACATGCGAATGACAAGTGTGGCCACGTTGTGAGCGTCAAAGGGGTCTATGCCATTATCACCAATCAGGTTGAACCATCCAACATCTGCTGCGAGGGAAAGCTCAACAGGTTTCACGGGGTCTTGATGCGCATTTCCGCCGGGAATAAAGTCCTCTGCGAGGATTTCCCCCGCTATCGTGTAAGCCTTTAGCCCCTCAAATTTCGCATAGAAATCTCCGCCAGACTGCCAGCGCGGATCAAGAGACCGCTGCCCGTTTCCATCAATCAAAACAGGTCCGTTGGTACCGTTAATCAGCTGATAGAAATCTTCGCTGTAAAGCGGGCGCAACAGGTCGGATGGATCATTCGGGCTGCTCGGACTACCATTATAAAAAGACAGGTTTCGGGCGGCCTCAACAAATGCCATATTGTCAAAGACCACGCCTTCCTTGTGGTATATCGCGCCGACAAGTCCCGCCAAGCCGCCACCGGAAGAATGGCCGGTGACGACAATGTTCGCGGCATAAGGGTCAGGATTCTGGGGATTGATAGCTGCTGCAACTGATTTATAGAACTCTATCGCCAGTCGGGCTTGGGTCTGCTCTGCTGCTCCGCTACCGACTAGATAGGCGTTGGCAATGTCACCACCCACCAAAGGATTGTTATTAGCATCGTATGTTGTAAAAAACTGATCAGTACCGCGATAAGAGATAATTGTTTTTATTTGACTGTTTGCATCCGTATACTGATAAGCTATGGCGTAGAATCCCGCCTTTTGATCATCTCCAGATGGAAACGCTTCAGAGGAATTTGCGATAATTGTTAAATGTCCTAGCGTGTTTCCGATAGTATCGGATGGAATAGGTGCACCGTTCTCGTCCACCACAAGATTTCCGTTCTCCTCCCTTAAACGTAAATCAACTCCAGATAAGTATCCCCTGCTGTAGGAGTCCATCGCTAGTATAGCTTGAAAGAGTGGTGAATTAGGTTCAATTGCCATTTTTAAAATCCTCTCTTGAATTCAATAGACTTTAGCCAGAGACCGGTTTTATCCTTAAAGGGACTATCAGGGTCTGATCCTATAGATCCAGGAAGATTTGCCCTCTCTGAGAGCCATGGCAAAAGCCGTTCTACATTACCGAAACTTGCAGGAGTATTTACAGTTTCTACTTCAATCTGTTTAAGAGAAACGCCATATCCAAAATCTCTCTGCAAATTTAGATAACTCGCGCTTGCGACGGTTTTAGGGTCATTCATGTCTTTGAAATAGACAAATCTTGGCGCGCCCCATTTCTTAATAAGTGGGTCTAAATCTTGCATATTTACTTTATTAGATGTTTCAAGCGCCTTGAAAACAATTCTTGCTTCCCATTCGCCTCCAATCAGGACAAACAAAACCCCACGATGCCCAAGATCAACGACAACAGCTTCGCCCTTGGTGATGTTGTAGAAAGTACCGCCTTGATCGGGCAGGATGCTTGGCTCGGTATAGCGGATGGCTTCCCGCACGGCGGAGCCGGTCTTGATGCCCTCTGGCGTCTCGACCGTCACGGTCATCTTGTACCTGATCGTTTCGTTTGAAAATCCGCCCGCACCCGCACAGGACGCCATTGTGAAAATCAAAGCCGAAGCCGCACAGATGGAAACCAAAAATCGCTTGGTAGCAAAACGTATTTGAGACATTCGTATTAAACTCACGTTAAAATTGCACACTCGATCTATTTTCGATTTGTTTTCGAAAATAAAATCAATATTAGTATTAGGCGAGAATCAAATTTTAACGTGATAAAAATTGAGATAACGATGACACGACGGCGCACTTTAGTTCAATAACATTATTTTTTATTTCTATAATACGTTATAGACGTGGCGTCATGTTGAACTTACCGCGCAGTGTTTGGGGCCTTGGCGACGATTGTGATGTAGCTGATTGTGCCACCGGCTTCGGCGGTTTTGGCGGAGCCGGTTTCGGTGCAGGCGGCGGTGATGGCTGCGCCAGAAACTTCGACCTGAACCCTGTACGCGCAAGAAGTGCGCGAAGACCGCGCGCACGGCGGTTTTTCACGCTGCGCTTCTTGGCCGGATTCATGAATCGCGAGAGCACGCGGCGCACCGTCGGCATGAACGTGGGCACAAGCTCGGGCGGGTCTTCAAACCCTTCACTGTCCTTCGCGGTCGCGCTTGCATCTGCCAGTTCCGATGATTGCATCGCGTCCAGATGCAGGAAGCGTGACATGGCTGCGGATATTGCCGCCATATCGGGAAGCCAGCCGAACAGCCCTTCGGCGGCGGCTTCGCCCTGCTGACCTGTGGCAACCTTTTTCTTCTTTTTCTTGCGGCCCGGTTCTGGTTGCAGGAAACGCGAGCCGCTTACTTTGCGGGTCTTGGCGGCGGTTCCGCCGCGCGCCCCTCCTGCCGTTGCCGCTCTGCTTCAAGGCGGTCTTGTTCTACCTGCGCGAGCAGTCGCGCCGCGCGGGCTGAATCTTCCGCATAACGGATACGCTCCCGCGCAAACCCCGCCTGTTGGTCGCGCCGCTGCTGGTCGTGGCGTTCTTTCAGTTCCGCGATGTGTTCGGCTCTGTCCTGCCGGAGCAATGTGCGAAGATCGGCGCGTTCGATGGCCTGCCGCTCTCGCAGGTGTTTCCATGCGGTGTCGCGCTCAAGGCGCTTCTCCGCGCCGCGCCCCGGCTTGAGGCGGTTTTGCAGGGCTTCGATATATCCCTCGATGCCGGATAATTTTCCATCGCGGATGAAGCGCGCGCGCTCGGCCTGCTGCTGGCGTCGCAGGCCGTCTATCTTTTCGCGTGCCTCAAGAACGAGCACATGCCGGAGCTGGCGCAATTCGGCCTGATGCCACTTGGCCAGTTTCTCGGCCTCGGCCTGTTCGCGCGCGACCAAGGGCGCCGCGACGGCGAGGGCGAGTTCCGGCGTGCCGGAATCCTGCTCCTGCGCGTCCGGTATCTCGCCCTGCGCCTCCGGCGCTGGCGCGAGATCTTCGACGGGCGGGCGTTGCATCTCGAAGGCAGGCGGCTCGGCATCCATATGCCGGTGCCGCTGCTGGGTTTTGGCCTCGCTGGCGGTGGGGAGCGTATCGCGGTTCACATCCGCCATGAATGCCCGCGCCTCGGCGGCCTTCATTTTGAGTTCGCGGCTCAGGCTGTAAACGCTGCCTTCCGGCCCGACGAGCACGAAGTCCTTGCTGTCGCCCCGCGCCAGCACATAGCCCGCTTCTTCCACGGCGGCCTTGAAAGCCATGCCGCTGTCGCAGGATGATTTGAGCGCCGCAAGCTGCGCCCGCCGCTCTTGGGTGGAAAGGCCGCTGCGTTCGGCCTGCTGATGCTCCGCATGGCTGACCTCCGCGCGCGGGAACTCCGGCTGCTTGGCGCGGTCGCGCTTCGCGTGCTTCCCCGGCACATGCTCATGGCCGAACTCGCGTTCCAGTTTCAGGCTGGCGCGCTCATGGGCGAGATAGTTGTTGCTATCCGAGCGCATGGTCATGGTTTCGAGGTCGGTGCGCGCCCAGACGATATGGATGTGCTGGCGGCCTTTCTTCTCGTGCAGGACGACGGCGCGGGGCTGGCCGTCCAGCCCGAGTTCCTGTTCCAGCACTTCCACAGCCCGCGCCCATTGCTGGGGCGTCATCTCATAGCGGGCGTCGGGGTCGATGTTGACGTGATAAAGGCCCTTCTTGCCGCGCGTGCCCTCCGAGAGCGTCTGCCAGTCGCGGAAGGTTGCGGCCAGGTCATCGAGGCCGGAGTGCAGTTCCAGCATCTCCATGCGTTCGTTGGTGTCGGTGCGCTGAAGGTGGGCGGCAAGCTGGCGGGGTCCGGCGCGTGAGCCTCCTTTGATAATCATGCCGCCGCCTCACGGTTTGGGCGGCGGGATGAACTTGGACAATCCCGCAGGCGGGATGGCCTCCGGCGCTGCCGGTGCCGGTGCCGGTGTCGGTGCCGGGATTGGAGCCGGTGCGGATGCCGAGGCCAGCGGCGATGTCGCCGCTGGCGCGCTATCCGGCTCCTTGCCGAGCGCATCATAGATGAGGCTGCGGATGTACGCGAAGTCGGCCAGCGCCTCGCGCAGGTCCGGCAGGACGGTTTCCGGCTCGCCGCCTGTATGCAGGTAGCGGGCAATCTGGTTCAGATTGCTGCCGGTCTTGCCAAGGTGGCCGAGGATTTGACGCAGCGCAGCACTGTCGGCAGGGGTGCGCCGCTGCGCGCGGGGACCGGCTTCGCCGATGAGCACCGCACGGGCGAAGGCGGCGGCGGCCATGCCCGCCCTGTCGGCGCGGGCGAGAAACGCCGACTTTTCGTCGGGCGTGACGCGGGCATAGATAGTGGCGGTGCGTTGCCGCCGCTCCGACTTGCGCCGCCCGGAAGGGCTGTGCTCTGAGCCGCTATCGCTCAAGCGCATCTCCTTTCTGCCGGATGTATCCGGCTGCGGGGTCGAGGGGGTATCCCCCTCCGTCAGGGTGCAGGGGCATGAAAGCCGCCTGTGCGTCGTCCAGAGCGCGCAAGCTCTGGCCGTGGGTGCCGGGACGCGGAAGTCTCCGGCGAGTGGTCGAGGGGGGCGATAACCCCTTGTCTGGTTCCAAGGACGACGTGCCTTGGTCGATGGGTTCCAAGGGAGCGCGATAGCTCCTTTGGTGGGGTCCGGGGGCAAAGCCCGGGTCATGGGTCGCAGGGAGCACGAAGGCTCCCCGCACGGGTGCAGGGGTGTGAAACCCCTTGCTCGGGAGGGATGCAACGGGAGGGCGAAGCGCCTTCCTTGCCAAGCCAGCACCATCAGGTGCGGGGTGTGGACGGTCAGTCCGCACATGGCTTGCACCGTCTCCTAAGCCATAACTTAGGATAGCACGGGACGTGCTGGGGTGTGGGGTAGCGAGCGCTTGCGGCAAGGGCGGGTATCGCCGTCTGCATACAATCGTATGTGAATCGCTCAGCGCGGGATGAGCCGCAGGATAGCACGAAGGCGGAGGATGTGGCGATGCTTTCATCCCGCGCGGCCCTCGTCGCCGCCGCCTGTGGCGAGCACGTCGCGGGCTTCGTTGAGCATCTGCGCAAAACGGGCCGAGCCGCCCGTGTCGGGATGCACCTTCTGCATAAGCCGCTTCCATGCGGCGCGGACTTCGGCGGCGGTTGCGCCTTCCGCAAGGCCGAGAAGGTCGAGCGCTTCCGCGCGCGTCATTTTGCCGTTGGGTTTTGCGGCGCGCTGACGCGCGCCGCCGGACTGGCGGCCCTGTTGGCCGCCGTCCTTGTTGCCACGCATAAAATACGGGTTGTCGTCGTAGACTAAGGGCGGCTCCCAATAGAGATGCGGGTAGACGCCGGCGAGCGAGGCGAAGGCATCAGGAAGCCGCCAGTAATCGACCGGACGCACATAATGCGGACGGTCTGCGGGGTTCAGGACGATGGCCACGTCCCGCCCGAGTGACAGCACCTCGTCGGGCATGAGCAGCGGGCGGCCTGTTTCCCCATAGTTGAGGTTTTCGCTATGCCCGCCGCCGCCGGGGCCAAAGTTCTGGCCCTCGCCATGCCCGACCGTCTGCACGGTCACTTTGCCCAAGGTTTCGGAGAGGTAGTTCGCGCTCTCAAGGTCGTTGACGTTGCAAAACCACTTGTAAGCGCAGTTCGAGAGGATGGTGCCCGCCGCCGCGCCGTAGAGGTCTTTGAGCTGGTCAAGGCCCTGCACGATGAGGGTGAAGTCGATGCCGTAGCCCGACATGGTGGCGATATCGCGGGGTAAATCCTCGATGCGGCCAAGGGCTGGAAACTCGTCCATCAATATCATGCAGCGGTGCGGCGGACGCCCGCCCAAGGGATACCGCTTGAACGTATGCATGGCCGCCGTGGTCATGAGCCGCAGCCATGTACGCTGGGTGTCGATGCGGTCGGGCGGTATCACCAGATAGACCGTCACCGCCTCACGGATGAGGTCGGCCATGTCGAAGGATGATTGGGCGGTCGCGGCCTTCACCTGCGGGTCGGAGAGGAACTTGGTCGCCTCCGAGAGATTGGACATGATGCCCGAATAAGTTTCTTGGGCAAGATCGAGATACGGGCTGACCATCTCCCGTATCGCCCCGCCGAAGGCGCTGCTGGCCGCCATCGGCACCAGAAACCTCTCCGTGAAATCCCTCCGGCTGAGGCTCACAATCTCCCGCGCGCGGGCGAGCGTCTTTTGCTCGCCCGGCTGGTCGGTGATCCACAGGAGCACGGCGGTCAGCACATTCGCGGCGCTGCCCTGCCAATAGCGGTCTTTGTCGCCGGGGGTCGTTGGACAGACCGCCGCAGCAAGCGCCTGCGCGACGGCGACGGCGTTAGGGTCGTCGCGCACCAGCACGTCCAGCGGATTGAAGGTCGCGGGGGCAAGGCCGCGTTCTTTGAACGTCTCCGCCAATTCGCCCCACGGGTTGATGACGTGCACGGCGCTGTTGAGCGCACTGCGCCGGATGCGCGCCGTGATGGCGGCGTTCTCGCCCTTGGGGTCGATGACGATGGCCGAGCCGCCATAGCGCAAAAGCGTCGGCACGATGACACGGGTGCCCTTGCCCGTGCGGGTGCGCGCGACAATCAGCGTATGGTGTTCCGGCGTCGAGAGCACGGGCGCGCCCGTCTGCTGCTCGATGGGGATGGCAGAAAGCTCCGGCGCGCTGCTTTTGCCGAAAAACACGCCCCGATGGCCGTCGTAGGGGTCGGCAAGGCGGTCGCGTACCTCCGCATAGCGGGCGCTGCCGTAGTTGTCGGACAGGGCGGGTTTTGGCTTCGGTTTACGCCGCTTGTCCTTCACCAGCCAAATCAGCCCGACGACGCCCACGAGCATGGCCAGCGGGCCGAACAGGCTGGAAAACAGACTGCCGAGAAAGCCGATGCTGTCTCGGAACAGGCCCACGGCCATGTCCTTGCCAATCCCTGCAAGCTCGGTGACGTAGTTCCAAGGGGTCGGTTCTTTGGGCGGGTCGTATTGCGCCCGCAGCGCCGCCATGCGCGCGCGGGCGATGCTGTCGGCGGCGCTGCTCAGCATGAGGTCTTGGCCCGTGCCGATGCCCTGCCATTTGCGGCGCAGGGCGGTTTCTGCCCCTTGCAGTTCGCTAGTGCGGCTACGCCATGCCGCCGCGTCAATCTCGCCTGCCTTGCGGCGATACGCGCCCTCCGCAAGCTCCACGCGGATATCGGCCAGCAACGCCGCATCGCGGTCAAAGACGCGCTGCTGCGCGGGCAGGAGCACCAGACCGCGCGGCTCGCCGCCCTGCCGGAATATCGGATTATCCTTCTGCCAGCTTGGCGCGGCTTCTTGCGCGGCGGCGGACAAAGGCAACGCGGCAAGCGCCAGCGATACGGCGACGGCCCGCAAGGGCTTCGTCGCCGCGCGCATCAGAACGACCCTCCGTCAGCGGGCGGCGTCCCGTCCGCTGCATCGCCGGTCGGCACCGCCAGTTCCGGCGCGCCTTCGGCGGCGCAGAGGGCGTTCCACAGTTCCGCATAGTGCGGATGGCTGGTCGGGTTGGTTACGATGGTATGCAGCAGATTTTCGAGGTGATTGCTGACAATCTGCGTCAGCAAGCGCGACGGCGGCGCGGGACTCCGCCCGACTCGGGCCGAATCGAGTTCTTCGATGTGGGCGAGTAGCGCGAGCAATCCCGGTTGCACCTCCACCGTCACGGGCACGGCGTCGCCCGCGTCGTTCATCGCGACGGAAAGCGCGTCTTCCAAGCTGCATACATCCGTATGCGCGGCGAAGAGGGATTTGATATGGGCGAGCTTCGGGTGCGGCGGCGCATCAGGCGTATTACCTGCGCCTTGTTCCCAAGCGCTTAGCGCTTCATCTGCGGTTGGTGCGCTTGGCTTGTCCTCCGGCATGATGCCCCCGTGAGTAAACATACGTCTGTATGTTTGTGCGGAGCGGCAACCCGCCTTGGTAAATCTTTGCCATGTCCTGCATCGTAGACAGGGACATTGCAGATGTACTTGCGCACAAACGTCTTTCCCCTTCACAATCTAAAGAGACAGGGGGCGCGTCAAGCTTACCATACAGAGGCGCGCATGCGCAGATGCCGCTGCGGCATCGCGCAGGTGAAGCGCCCCCGGATTGGGGGAGACGTGAAATGGCTATCCTGCGGCACTGATTTCATCGTGGCGGACGTGATCCGCTGGCGCGAGCCGGTCTGGAAACCCCAGCCGCGCCATTCCAAGAAAAGGCCGGTCATCACCGGCCACCGCGTTATCACGGGCCAAGTCGTCAAGATTGACCGGGGCGGCTGGGTGCATATTGAAGTCACGGCCTGCACGGTCGAGCCTGCGCCGCAATGGCTGCGCCCGCTCTATCCACTCAAACGCGGCGAAGCGATACGTCGCCAACGCGGGAAAATCGGCCAAGGCAAGATAGACCGCATGGCATGGAGCGATGAAACCGCCCGCGCTGCTATTGTCGGTTCGCGCTTCGTGAAGGTGTGAGGCCGTAAAGGCCGCAAGAATAGCAGCCGCGAGGGCGCGGCCCGACGCAAAGGTGCGCGGCATGACTGAGAGCGGAACAACACCGCAGGAGCAAACGCGGCGGTGGATGCGCTGTTGTGCCGGAAGCCGGACACGGCCCACGCGTCGCAGGTTATGTAAAGCGTGTCTTTACAGGAAACGATCCGTCCGATAGGCTGAAAGCCGATTCAAGGGGCAATTCAACCGGATACCGCACATGCCAAATCAGGCCGATGTTCGGCTAAAGGAACCCGCCCATCCGGGCGGCTTCGTGAAGCATGAAGTGTTGAAACCGCACGGCCTGTCCGTGACGGATGCCGCCGAAGTGCTCGGCGTGACGCGGCCTGCGCTATCTGCGCTGCTCAACGAGCGGGCGCACCTGTCGCCGGAAATGGCGCTCCGGATCGAGAAGGCGTTTGGCGTCTCCATGGAGACGCTGATGCGAATGCAGAACAGCTACGACATCGCCCAAACGCGCAAGCGGGCGGGAGACCTTAAAGTCGAGCGATATTCAGGACTGAACACGAAGGGGCGGGCATGACGGAGCTGAGTTTCAACGGCAAAGAGTTTGTTAGAGCGGATCGCTGATGAAACTTCTGCGTAACACCGGAAATGAGCGGGTTATTGATCAGCTGCGAGAATGGCTTCACCCGGATTCGGCGGTTGACCTTATGTCGCCGGAGTTCTCGCTCTACGCATTTGCCGAAACCCACGATCATTTGAAGAAAGCCGGACGCTGCCGCCTTCTCCTCGGTTCAGACGCAGCCCTTGCTGAAACCCTTTACGGCGGATCAGGTGACATTGCCGCGCGCGGCAAACTCCAAGGGCGTTGGCTGGCAAAACAAGCCGGTGAATGGTTGAACAAGCACGCCGAGGTTCGGCACGCGCCGACAGCCCCACCTCAATCCATGATCGTTGTTTCTAGCAACGACGACCGCCACGTCCTGACCGGCACATGCCCGTTCACGACCGAAGGTCTGGGCATCACGCCCGGCGACCAGCTTGGCCTTGTTCAGTTATCCGATATGGACGCGGAAGCCGCGGCCTATGCCGATTGGTTTCAAGCGAGCTGGAATGCACTTAAGCCGACAGGAAGCCAGCTTGCTGCCCGCCTCGACGATGCAGCGAACCATCGCCCGCCTGCGCTCCTCTATTTCAAGGTGCTTTACGAGCTTTTCCGCGACATCGGCGACGAGCTTGACGAGGAGCGGATTATCAAATCCGCCACTGGTATTCGGAACACCACCGTCTGGAACAAACTTTTCAAGTTCCAGCGTGACGGCGTTGTCGGCGCTATCGACAAGCTAGAGCGCATCGGCGGTTGCATCATCGCCGACAGTGTCGGCCTTGGCAAAACCTTCGAGGCCCTTGCCGTCATCAAATACTACGAGTTGCGCAACGACCGCGTCCTTGTCCTTTGCCCCAAGCGTCTGCGCGACAACTGGACGCTCTACAAGGCCAACGACCGGCGAAACATTCTGGCAAGCGACCGCTTCAACTACGATGTGCTCAATCACACCGACCTGTCGCGCGACGGCGGGATGTCCGGGGACATCGACCTCAGCCATGTAAATTGGGGCAACTACGACCTTGTCGTGATCGACGAGTCCCATAA
Organism: Sphingobium fluviale; assembly: GCF_004122115.1. Lineage (GTDB taxonomy): Bacteria > Pseudomonadota > Alphaproteobacteria > Sphingomonadales > Sphingomonadaceae > Sphingobium > Sphingobium fluviale. The sequence goes on along the minus strand of NZ_SBKP01000010.1, from coordinate 98,063 downwards.
CTTCCGCAACAAGGCGACCCATAAAGATCGTGACACCCGATACGACCATTTGATGAAGCGGATCATCAAAGCGGGCGTCAAAACCAAGGTGCTCATGTTGTCGGCTACGCCGGTCAACAATCGCCTTGCCGATCTTAAAAACCAGATTGCCTTTATGACCGAAGGCAACGACCTCGCGCTCATGAGTCACGGAATTCAGAGCATTGAGGCCACCATCCGCAAGGCGCAAACGCAGTTTAACCGTTGGCTGGACTTGCCGGAAACAGACCGCCGCCCGACGCGGCTGATGGACATGCTCGGCTTCGACTATTTCAAGTTGCTCGACCTGCTGACCATCGCCCGTTCCCGCAAGCACGTCCAACGCTATTACGGCACCGAGGAAACGGGCCAGTTCCCGGAACGCCTACGGCCAGTCAACATCAAGGCCGACGTGGACCTTGCCGGAGAGTTCCGACCTATCCGCGAGATCAACAACGAAATCAGGCGGCTCACGCTCGCCGCCTATGCGCCGCTGCGCTACGTCCTGCCGCACAAGCAGTCCGTCTATGACGAGAAATACAGTACCAAGATTAGGGGCGGCGAGAGCTTCTTCCGGCAGGTTGACCGCGAGGAAAGCCTTATCCACCTGCTGCGCGTCAATATCCTTAAGCGCATGGAAAGCTCCGTCGCGTCCTTCGCGCTTACTATCAAGCGCCAGCTTGCCGATGTGAACGCACTATTGGCAAAGATCGACGCCCACAATGAAAGCGTGGACGAGGTTTCCATCGACGATGTCGATATAGACGATCCCGCCTTCGAGGCTCTGTTGATCGGGCGCAAGGTCAAGGTCTTGCTGCATGACGTGGACCGTGTTCGCTGGCGGCAGGATTTAATCGAGGACCGCAACCGGCTCGCCACGTTGCTATCTGCCGCGCAGGCAGTCACGCCGGAACGCGACGCCAAGCTGGCCGCCTTGCGTGAGGTGATCGCCAGCAAGGTCGCCACGCCGATCAATAGCGAGAACCGCAAAATCCTGCTGTTCACGGCCTTCGCGGACACGGCGGACTATCTCTACGCCCAGCTTGCTGCTTGGGCGAAGAACGAGCTTGGCCTCGAAACCGCTGTCGTCAGCGGCACGGGCGCCAACAAGACGACCCTGCGCGGACTGCGTGGTGACATGAGTTCAATCCTCTCCGCTTTCTCGCCTCGCTCGAAAGAGCGACCGGAGGAAATGAGCGCCGAAGGCCAGATCGACCTACTCATTGCCACCGACTGCATTTCAGAAGGCCAAAACCTTCAAGACTGCGATTTCCTCACCAATTACGATATCCACTGGAACCCTGTGCGGATCATCCAGCGGTTCGGGCGTATCGACCGTATTGGCTCGACCAACACCCGCATCCAGTTGGTTAATTTCTGGCCCAACATGGAGCTGGACGAGTATCTCGACCTCGAATCCCGCGTCAGCGGGCGCATGGTGCTGCTCGACGTGTCCGCGACCGGCGAGGAGAATGTCATCGAGTTTCAGGCCGGAAACCAGATGAATGACCTCGAATATCGCCGCGCCCAACTGCAAAAATTGCAGGACGCAGTGATCGACCTTGAGGACTTGTCGAGCGGGGTTTCCATCGCCGACCTCACGCTCAACGATTTCCGCATCGACCTTGCCGGATATATGCGCGAGCACAGGGAGCGGCTGGAAAGCCTGCCGCCTGGCACCTATGCCGTGGTGCCTGCGCCCGACGCATCCGCGCCCGAAAGCGATCTGCCTTCCGGTGCCATTTTCTGCCTGCGGGCTGTCGGCGACGCGGCGGAGAGCGCCGCCGAACCCGGCTACCCGCTGAGTCCCAATTTCGTTGTCCATGTCGGCGACGATGGCGAGGTGCTTCTCCCCTATACACAGGCCAAGCAGGTGCTCGACCGGCTCAAGAAGGCAGCCATCGGGCGCGATCTACCCGATGCCGAAGCCTGCACACGCTTCGACAAAGCCACCCGGCACGGGCGCGATATGGAGGACTATCAGGCGCTTCTTGCACGCGCCGTTGCCTCCATCGCTGGCAAGAGCGAGGAACGCGCCGTCGCCAGCCTCTTCAGTCCCGGCGGTACCCACGCCCTGAAAGGCGAGTTTGCCGGTATCAACGATTTCGAGGTTGTCGCCTTCCTTGTCATCCTGCCGGGAAGCGAGGCCGCATGACGGCGGGCGCAGGTTTTCTTACCATCGTCAATGCGCTGGGGCTTCCATCCGGTGCGCGCGTAGATGCGCGTGTGCCGAAAAAGCTGCTGGTCGAACAAGGCGCGCCGACCGCCGCCGACAAACGCGCCATTCAGGACGGTATCGACGAATTGCAGTGGTTCGCCGCATGCAAGCCCGCCACTATTGGCGTTCCGGCGTTTGCCGACGATACCCGCGAATATCTTGAGATCGCCGTTATTGGCTGTGCTTTCCGTTCCGGTGCCAAGGCTGCACGGCTGATCGAACTGATCCACCGCGCCATTCCCTATCCGGTGTTGCTCGTCACCGCCGACGAGAGCGGCCTTGCCGTATCGGCGGCGCACAAGCGCCATGCACAAAACGAAGCGGGCCGCACGGTGATCGAGAATGTCGTCGCAGCCAGCGGCCTCCACGCCGACGCGGTAGATTCCGTGCAGGTCGCGTTCCTGAAAAGCCTTGCGCTGGTGCAGCAGCCGCGCGCCGACCTGTATACCCTTTATGCGGGATGGATTGCCCGGATCGAAGCCGTCAATGCCGCCCGCCTGACGGGCACGTTCGCCGCGACCGACGATCAGGAAGCGATTGACCGCCGCCGCGCCGCGCTCGACGCACATCTGCGGCTCACCAAAGAAATCGAAGGTCTGCGCGCCAAGGCCAAGCGCGAGAAGCAGCTCGGCCGCCGCGTGGACCTGAACCTCGAAATCCAACAGCGCGAGGCTGACCTCGCTGCCTATGCAAACCAACTGTGACGCCAAGGGGGAATCCATCTCACATGCCTGAAATCAAAAAACTCGTTCTGGATGACCCCGACACCAAGAGCGCCGACATCGTCGCCGGAAACGTCGATGCCCTGAAAGCCCTGCTTCCCGATGCTTTCAAGGAAGGTGGCATTGACTTCGACGTGCTCCGGCAACTGCTGGGCGGAGCCGTGGATGAGAAAGACGAGAAATACGGCCTCAACTGGCACGGCAAGCGCAAGGCGCGACAGATCGCGCTTACGCCTTCCACCGGCACGCTGCTGCCGTGCCCGGATGAAAGCGTCGATTGGGATACGACGCAAAACCTCATGATCGAGGGTGACAACCTTGAGGTGCTGAAACTCTTGCAAAAGAGTTACGCGGGCAAGGTCAAGCTCATCTACATCGACCCACCGTATAATACGGGGAAGGATTTTGTTTATCCCGACGACTTTCACGATAGCATCAAGAATTATCTCAGCCTGACCGGCCAGATTGACGAAGGCGGGCAGAAGGCATCCTCCAACACCGAATCCTCAGGCCGTTTCCATACGGACTGGCTGAATATGATGTATCCTCGCTTGAGGCTCGGAAAGACGATGCTCAAGCGCGACGGGGCTATTTTTGTATCGTGCGACGAAGCGGAACATCCTCGGCTTCGTGTCGCACTCGACGAGATTTTTGGCGAAGAAAACTTCGTTGCCGACTTTGTTTGGGCCGCTGGCAGAAAAAACGACTCTCGGCTTGTCTCAGTCTCCCACGAATACATCGTGTGTTACGCCCGCGATAAGGGTTATCTCACGGAATTGAAGGTCGAATGGCGGCAGCGAAAGAAGGGACTTGAGGACATTTATGCCGAATATGAACGCCTTCGTAAAACACACGGAACCGACTACGCCGCAATGACCGCAGGGCTGAAGGCTTGGTATAAGAACCTGTCAGACAGCCACCCTGCAAAGGCTCATAAGCATTACAATCGAATTGACAAACGCGGTGTATTTTTCCCTGCGGATATTTCTTGGCCGGGCGGCGGTGGCCCAAAATACGAAGTCTTGCACCCGGCAACCAAGAAGCCTGTCACGATTCCCGCAAGAGGATGGATCACACCAGACCCTAAAAAGATGCAGGACTGGATTGCGGATGATCGCGTTGAATTCGGAAAGGATGAAAAAGCCGTCCCAACGCTCAAGAAGCACTTACGCGACGGAGAATACCAGCCGCCCTATAGTGTATTTTATCAGGATGGACGGGCCGCTACCAAACGCCTTCGCACTCTGATGGGCGAGGACGTCTTTGACTTTCCGAAGGATGAAACCGTCCTCCAAGAGCTTATCGAGATGATGACGGGTGACGATGATGTCATCATGGATTTCTTTGCGGGCTCAGGAACGACCGCCCACTCTGTTATGGCGCAGAACGCTTTGGACAATTCCCGCCGCAGGTATGTGCTGGTCCAGCTTCCTGAGCCTCTGGACCCGGAAAACAAGGGCCAAGCAGTGGCAGCGGCATTCTGCAAAGACCTTGGAAAACCACTGAACATCGCTGAGCTGACGAAGGAACGCCTTCGTCGGGCTGCAGCGTCGGTGAAGGTGGGGGCACCCGCATTCGATGGCGACCTTGGCTTTCGCGTCTATAAGCTTGCTCCTTCCAATATCATCGCATGGGAGCCCGAACCGACCGACCTTGAGGGCACGTTACTCGCCAATGCCGAACATCTTGTGCCGGGCCGCACCGAACAGGACGTGCTCTATGAGCTGTTGCTCAAGCTGGGCCTCGACCTCTGCGTTCCCATCGAGAGGAAGGACATTGCCGGAAAGGCCGTCCATTCCATCGGGGGCGGCGCGCTAATCGTTTGCCTCGCCGATGGACTTACCAAGGACAGCTTCGAAGCCGTCGCAAACGGCATCGTCAATTGGTGGAAGGAGCTTGCGCCCGCCGTAGATACCCGCGTCGTGTTTAAGGATTCCGGCTTCGCCGATGACGTGGCTAAGGCCAACATGGCGGCAATCCTCAATCAGAACGGCATCCTCGACGTGAGGAGCCTGTGATGAGCGCGGATAGTTTTCTCTACTTTGCCTACGGCTCCAATATGTTCACCCCTTGGCTTTGCCAACCAACGCGTTGTCCCTCGGCGCGCGCCGTGGGTATTGCCGAGCTTCGCGGGCATGAATTGCGCTGGCACAAGGCACTCGCCGTTGACGAAAATCCTGCCAGCTATATCAGGGCCAGAAATATTGAAGACCTGATGGAGCATTGCTGATGCCCGCCACCAGCATCACCCTCAAAAGAGGGTGAGCTGGCGCGCGGCGGCCTCGTGCCGCCGCCAGTCTGGCGAGGCCGCTTCCTCGTCCAGCCATGTACGCACAAGGGCCACCGGCCCGCCCATGGCGGCGACGGCATTTGCCGTCGTGAAGTGCGAGCGGTAGCCGGTTTCCGTGATGGGAAGCGGCGCGCGCTCTGGCGCGATGGCCTCGATTTCGAGGTGGGCCGTGTCGAGGCCGTAGTCGTCGGAAAGGCTGAGCCAGCGCGGTTCGTAGCTGATGGAAATGGTCACGCCGTTCCAGACGGTTTCGTGATGCTCCATATAGCGTTTGCAGAGGCGGCTCATGCTGCACCTCCCTCTGCGATGGGAAGTTGGGCGGCTTCGTCCTGAGCCGCACCGACGATGTAGAGTACCTCTTGGAGGTCGCGGCGTGCGTCGCCGGTGATGCTATCGTAGTTGTCGAGCATAAAGCTGACGTGGTCAAAGATGCTGTTAAGCCCGCTGGAGAGGCGCTGGCTGCGGGTCATGCTGCACCGCCTTCCGCCGCTTCGTCGGCTTTCGGGGGGAGCAGAACAATGCGACCGTCCAGCGGATAGAGGTCGAGTTGCAGGGTATGGCCGTCGCCGTTCTGGTGGGGCCAAGCGGCCCCGATGCGCGTCCAGAAGGATTTGCCGCCTTTGGCTTCTCTGACGTGCCACGCAATCAGCGCGGGCACTTTGGTTTCGGATTTTTTCGTCATGTTTTTTCTCCTTGGTTTGCGTTTCCCTTTCGGGCGTGCCCACGGAGAGCCAGGCGCGATGGCGCGGCGTCACACAGGAAAATTGGGGGGACCGGACGCCTGCGGACGGGGGAGCCGAGGCTTCCTGTTGACGCCATGAGCGCCCGCGCATGGCAGGGGGCATGACGCTGCCCGATGGGAATGCAAACAAGACAAGGGGAATTCAGGACGGAGCCGAGAACAATGCCAACGCCTGCAAAGCGTAAGTGGCAGTTCTAGAGGTCAGCGGCATATCCTGAGATATAGCGATTTGGGGGTAAGGGTGGCCTGCATGAAGGCAGGCCCCGCTATCCATTGCCTCTGGTTCGCCAGCGGCTGAGGCAACGGCTTCGCGGAAAGACGCGATCACAGGGGCGCTTGAAGCTCGGCGCGCCTTTTTCCCGTGCCCGCTTGGCCGGACTCCACGACCGGGGAGCGCCAGCGGCGCGTCGTGACCTCCGGCAGAAACGCATAGCTCTGTTGCATCGGCCATCGAACTCGATGGCTGGTGCGATGCGCGCTAGCGTTTGGGGCGGTTCGGCTTGTCCGTCTGCTTGGCTTTGATGGACTGCACCTCTTTGGCCTTGGCTTCCAGCTCGTCGATTTCGGCGTTCATTTCGGCATGCATCGCATCCCACCCGCCGATGCCCATAAGCACGCGGTCGGCATGTTTGATGGTGTTCACATGCCCATAGTGCTGTTCGATCATCTTAACGGAGGTGCCCATTTGCTGGGCGAGGATATAGACATCGACACCGGCGGAGAGCCGGAGCGTGGCGTAGGTATGGCGGAAGCAATAGGTCGTGCGGGGAATGCCGCTCGGTCCCTCGCGAAGGTCGGTGTATTTCAATAACTCTTCGACGGTGTCCCGATAGAGCCATTTTGCCGGTTTGCCGTTGATAATCGTAAAGACGTGATCGTCCGGCTTGGTCGCCTTGGAAAGCTCGCGGATGCGGTCGAGGTATTTCCCGACACTGATCGGAGCAATCAGCTTGCGGGTTTTGCCCTTGCCCTGAACGTAGAGGACAAGGATTTCCTGTCCGTCTTTGTCTTTTGCGGTGGTGATGTCCCGCCAGCGTAGGTTCTTCGCTTCTGGCGGGCGCATCCCCGTATTGCACATAATAAGAATGAAATTGTAGCAGACTTGGCGATACCAGACGCCTTGCGGCGTGGTCGCCTCCTTCATCCACTTGCGGCCTTTGGTGTGCAGCTTGCGGTATTCCTCAAGCGTGAACTCGTCGCGGCGGTTCGATTTGAGCTTTGGCATGCCCTCGAAGCGATGATGCGCGGGCACATATCGCTTGCTGATCGCAAAGTTCATGATGGCTGCGAAAATGGTCATTTCGATGCGGATAGTGGAATCGCTGATGACGCTCTTGCGACGGCCTTCGCCGTTTTCGCGCCGCCACAGCGGATATTCTGACCAGCGGTCTTGCGTAACCAGATGAATCTGTGTGCTGCCGACATAGGCCTTGAGAGGGCCGTCGATCTTGCTTCTGATATTTTTGCAGCGGGCTTGGCTGACCTCGCCCGCGTTGGCGCGGCGCTGTTGTGCGTCGGCGTATTCCTCCGCCACCTGCGAGAAGGGGCGGTTGAATACGGGAACATCGTGTTTCACACGAAAACGGATGTCGGCATACTCGTCCATCGCGCGATCCCGCGCCGTCTGCCGGTCCGCCGTCCGCAGCGAGATTGTCTTGTAGCGGTCTTCGTTCTGGATTCTGATCCGGCAGTAATACTGGTCGTGCCCGACGTCACCGCGTCGGAAGATGATAAGGCCGGGCTTGATCTGCTCTTTATCGAGGATGAAACTCATTTCTCCGCTTCCCACTGTGCAGAAACTGTGCAGATTGGCGGCGTAAGTGCTTGATATGCCGTACCTGTGTAGGTTCTGTGTGGGTCATTGTAGCAAAAAATGTTGTTTATTTGTAGTGACTTGTTATAATCCCTTCACCCGCTCCACGGTTTTCCGCCGTTTCTTTGCCTCAGGTCTGGCCTTCCAGTTCGCTCAACTACAGCACCAGCCTGCGCGCAAATTCGCGGATGTGCGCGCCGATTTCGGGGCTTTCCAGCGCCAGCGAAAGGTTCGCCTCTATATAGCCCGCCTTCGATCCGCAATCGAACCGCTGGCCGTCGAAGGTAACGCCGTGAAACGGCTGATTGCCGATCATTGCCGCCATCGCGTCCGTTAGCTGGATTTCGCCGCCTGCGCCTTTTTCATGCCGCGCGAGATGCTGCATCACTTGCGGCTGCAATATATAGCGCCCGGCGATGATGAGGTTGGATGGCGCGGTCCCGGCTGCGGGCTTTTCGACCAGCCCCTTCACCTCCGTCAGCGCGCCGTTGCGCGCGCCGGGGTCAAGCACGCCATAGCTCGGCGTCTGCTCCATCGGCACCTCCAGCGCGCAGATGAGGTTTCCGCCGGTCTTGTTATAGGCGTCGACCATCTGCTTGAGGCAGCCCTTGCCCGGCTTGCCGTGCATGAATTCGTCGGGCAGCAAAATGGCAAACGGCTCGTCGCCCACGATGTCGCGCGCGCACCAGATCGCGTGGCCAAGGCCCAGCGGCTCCTGCTGGCGCACGAACACGGCGTTGCCGGGGGTAAGGCGGGTGCCCTTGAGAGCATCGACGCTCTTGCCGCGGGCGGCCTGCGTCGTCTCCAGCTCGAACGCCATATCGAAATGATCCTCGATAGCGCCCTTGCCGCGCCCGTTTACGAAAATCATCGTCTCGATCCCCGCCTCGATCGCTTCATCGACCGCGTACTGGATCAGAGGGCGGTCCACCACCGGCAGCAATTCCTTTGGCACCGCCTTGGTCGCAGGCAGGAAACGGGTGCCCATGCCCGCCACGGGGAACACGGCCTTGCGGATAGGTTTATGAGCCATGAGAGCCTTTCACTCAGGATATTGATTCGCGTTTGGCGCACTTCATAGTTGTAAAAGGTTGAGGTTTTTCTGACGCCCCGCTTCAGAAATCGACGGCGATGCCTTTTCGTTCCCAATCGCCATAGCGGGTAGGGCTCAGCTCCTCCGTCACCTTGGGCGCGGCGTCCACAGGATCGGGCGCTGGCACCGGCGGGCTTTTGGAGAGATAGGCGGGTGGCCGCACATGATCGGGGCGCTTGCCCATGATGGAGGCTTCTTCCGAAATGAGAGGGTATCTGCGGCGCGGCATACTACTGGATGGCGCGGCATACAAGGTGGTGGGGTTTACGCGGCCCGGAAAGACGCTAAGGCGAGGGATGCCCAAGCCAACCTCTACGCCCAGGCGCCGCCGCCCCCTGAAAGAAGCCGATGTTCCCGGCCTTGCCGCGCGCAGGGCTGCCCTGCGCCTGCTTGATGCGGTGCTGCGCCGGGGCGAACCGCTGGAGACAGCGCTCCATGCCGCGACGCAAGGGCTGACGCGCGGCTCGGACAAGGGGCTGGCCCATGCAATCGCAGCAGATGTGCTGCGTTGGCTGCCCGATCTCGATGCGCTGATCGACACTGTGACCGAGCAGCCGATCCCGCCCGATGTCAAATCGCGTATGGTGTTGCGCATGGCGCTGGTGCAGATCTTGCTGCTGGAAACCCCGCCCCACGCCGCTATTTCCACCGCGCTGCCCTTGACCGAAGGCGGGCCGCGCAGGCTGGTACATGGCGTGCTGGGCAGCCTGATCCGCGCTGAGGCAAAGCTGCCTGAAGTGCCGACCCTGCCTGCCGATGTAACAGAGCGCTGGGCCGGGCAATGGGGCATAGAAATGGTGAGTGTGGCAGCCCGTGCGCTTGCCCGCCGTGCGCCAATAGACTTGAGTTTTGCCGATGCTGCCGAGGCGGAGCGCATCACCGACATGATGGGCGGAACCTCGCTGATGCCTGGCCATGTGCGCCTCGATCATGATGTATCCGTGCCAGACCTGCCGGGCTACACGCAAGGCCACTGGTGGGTGCAGGACATTTCCGCCAGCCTCCCCGCGCGCCTTGCCGGGGTGGGTGAGGGGCGCATAGCGCTTGATCTGTGCGCCGCGCCGGGCGGCAAGACCATGCAGCTTGCCTCAGCGGGCTGGCGCGTCACTGCGCTGGACAAGAGCGCCAAGCGGCTGGAGCGGCTGGCCGAGAATCTCGTGCGCAGCGGCCTTGGCACCCAGGTGGAGGTGGCGCAGGGAGACGCGCTGACATGGGAGCCTGCGGCGCCCGCAGACCTGATCCTGCTCGATGCGCCCTGCTCCGCCACCGGCATTTTCCGCCGCCATCCCGATGTGCTCTACCGCGCGGGGCCACGGCAGATCGCGGAAATGGCAGAGTTGCAGGGAGCACTGCTGGATCGCGCGGCAGCTTGGCTCAAGCCGGGAGGCATGCTGATCTACGCTACCTGCTCATTGGAACGCGCGGAGGGCGAAGATCAGATTGCGGCGTTTCTGGCCAGCCATCCGGGCTTTGCAGTCCAGCCAGTTCAGACCGAAGAGCTACCCGCCGGGATCGCGCCCACGCCTGAGGGCTTTGTTCGCACCCTGCCGGGCACGCTTGAGGAACTAGGCGGCGCGGACGGGTTTTTCGTCGCGCGGCTTGTGCTTAATGCTTGACCTGAAAGCTGCCGTCTCCGCCAGCACCACCACCCACCTTGCTCTCGATGCAGCCATACCAGCCAAGCCCCTGATAGGTTTCATAGCCTGGGGTGAGCGCATAGCAGACCATGCGCTGCCCTTCCTGATAAAAGCCCTGCTTGGCATCTGACTTGATCGGGTAAACCTCGCTAAGCGAACAGGATTTGTCGGACGCGGCGATCACCTGATGTTTTGAGTTCAAGAGCATCACCCGCGTCTCCGCCCGCTCTGCCTCTGTCAGCGCCACACCCTGCACAATGTCGCGCGCCTGCGGTTCCCAGTCGAAAAAGATACCCAGCACGCCGAGCACTTCGCCATCGGTTGCCCCACCCTTGCGGATGGCGGTGGAATAGGTAGCGACCTGCGCATTACCGAGCACGCCGTTGCGCGTGATGTCGCACACCGCAAAATCATCGCCGCTGCGGGTGGCAAGGCCGCTCTTGAACCATTCTGTCTCGGAGACATTCTGGTTGATCGCATTGGGAAAGCGGCTGCCGCGCCCGGTCGCGACCACACGGCCAGAGCGATCCGCCACCCACAGATCGAGATAGACGGTATAGGATCGCAAAATCGTCGCCAGACGCTCGCAGGCGTAAGCCGATGCCTCAAGCGTTTTCTGTTGCAGCACCCCGACCATCGCGCTGTCTGTGGCCCACCAGCGCACATCGCAGGAGCGCTCGTAAAGATTGCGATCGATGATTTCCACCACGTTGCGGGCGAGGTCTGCAAAGCGTTGGCCCTTGAACTCCTGCATCATGTGGCGTCCGGCGCTCTCGATGCGGGCGGTGTTGGCGGCGATTTCACTCTGAAGCTGGGCGGAAAGCGCGTTCACTTCCTCTGCCACAACGCCCATCTCGCGCGCCACGACGCCAAAGCCAAGGCCCGCCTCGCCCGCGCGGGTAGATTCCAGCCGTGCATTCATGGAAAGCATCCGGGTCCGCATCATGATCCGGTCTATCACCGCGATCTTTTCCCCCGTGATGCGGGAAACCTCGAACGCCAGCTTCAAAATGTCGTCTTGCATAAACGGATTCACCTCAGCACGTGTGAATCCTCCCCCTGAACTTCCCGACACTTATGCTTTAGCGGCCATTTTTTACAATTCTGTCCTAATTAAGGGTTAACTATCAAGAGAAAATCGTATCTTTTCATTAAATTGTCATCCTATGCCAAAAATAGATGATCCGCTTGCTCCTTCACCTCGTCTTACCGTGCCGAAATTTCGGCATAACGAGGAGTAAGCCCTGTTGCGCCGCAGCGCGCGCAAGGGTAAGGCGATGCGTTCATGGGCAGGCCGGTTCTCATCTCACCCTCCATCCTCTCGGCGGATTTCTCCCGTCTGGGCGAGGAAGTGCGCGCGATTGACGCTGCCGGGGCGGATTGGGTTCATGTCGATGTAATGGACGGGCATTTCGTGCCCAATATCACGATCGGCCCTATGGTGGTGAAGGCGCTTCGTCCGCACACGGCCAAGGTGATGGACGTACACCTGATGATCAGCCCGGTGGACCCGATGCTCGATGCCTTTGCAGAGGCGGGAAGCGACATCATCACTGTGCATCAGGAGGCCGGGCCGCATCTCCATCGTACGATCCAGCGGATCAAGGCGCTGGGCAAGAAGGCGGGTGTTTCGCTCAATCCCTCCACTCCGGCCAAGATGCTGGACTATGTGCTGGAGGAAATCGACCTCGTGCTGGTGATGAGCGTGAACCCCGGCTTTGGCGGGCAGAGCTTCATCGAGAGCCAGCTCAGAAAGATCGAGGCGATCCGCAAGAGCATCGACAAGCTTGGCAAGCCGATCCATCTGCAAGTGGATGGCGGGGTGGACCAGAATAGCGCACCTCGTGTCATCGCCGCCGGGGCGGACGTGCTGGTGGCGGGCACGGCCACATTCCGCGGCGGCCCAGATGCCTATGCCGCCAACATCAGGGGTCTGCGCGGCGCATGAACGACCTGTCCAACCCCTTCTTCCAGAACGAGACGCAAGAGGCGGACGGCATAGAGACCGGCAAACGCCTCATCCGCCTTTCCAATGACCAGGGCATTTCGCTGGCCGAACGCGTTGCCAATCAGTTTTATCGCCTGACATGGCGCACACCTCTGCACAGCATGCGCCTGCGCGGCAAATATCCGCTCAAGCTGCTTGCCGTGCCGGAAGACAAGGTGGCGGGCGAGGCACGCGCCGGAAAGGCGATCCGCGCGGGATATTTCCTGTTTCGCGGGCAGAAGCTGCCGGTTGCCGATGTCGATTTTGCCGCGCCAATGTCTGCTCCGCTGGCGGAGTATCTGCATGGCTTCCGCTGGTTGCGCGATCTCGCCACCGTCGCAACGCGCGAGCAAGGTGCGTCCATTGCAGAAGGGGTGCTGCGCCGCTGGCTCTCCGCGCATGCCGAAAAGCCGAGCGAACCCGCATGGGCACCCGAAAATGCGGGCTGGCGGCTGATCTTCTGGGCGGCCTACGCGCCCTATATCCTCTCCAGCAACGACCTCATCTATCGTTCGCTGTTGCTCACCTGCTTTGCGCGCACCGCCCGCCACCTGGATCGCAGCGCAGACAAGGCGCCGGTCGGCCTTCCGCGCCTTGTCGGCTGGGGCGGGATCGTGGCGGCTGGTCTGCTGCTGCCGGGCGGCGGCCCGCGCCGCGCCTTTGCCGAGGCAGGTCTCAAGCGTACGCTGGAAAGCACCCTCTACAGCGACGGCGGCATCATCAGCCGCTCTCCGACGGATCTGCTGCGCGCGATCGAGCTGCTCTCGATGCTGAATGCCGCCTATGATGCGGTGCGCGAGGAAGCGCCGAGCTGGCTCACCGAGACATTGGCGCGCACTGTCGCCGCGTTGCTGGGCATCACCCATGGCGATGGCGGGCTGGCAAGCTGGCAGGGCGCGGGCGCAGTCGATGCGGCGCAGGTCGAGAAGATTGTGCAGGCCAGCAGCGTTCGCACCCGCCCGCTGCGGCAGGCGAGGGACTGGGGCTATCAACGCATCGCCGCCGGGGCGACCGTACTGCTGGTCGATGCCGCGCCGCCCCCGGCGACGCGGATGGCGGGCGCTGGTTGCGCGTCCACCGGCGCGATAGAGCTGAGCGATGGGCCGGATAGGCTGATCGTGAGCTGTGGCGGAGCTGATCTTGCGGGAGCGCATATCCCCGATGACCTCGCGCAGGGGCTACGCACCACCGCCGCGCACAGCACGCTGATATTGGATGAGCGCAATTCCACCGCGATCCTGCCCGATGGCACGTTGGGCCGGGGCGTGACAGAGGTGGAGCTGCACCGACAGGAGCTGGAGAACGGCAGCCGCATCGAGATCAGTCATGATGGCTATGTGCGGCGGCTGGGCTATATGCACCGCCGCTTGCTGCTGGTGAGCAGCGATGGCAAGGATATTCGCGGTGAAGACATGCTGCTGCCCGCGCAGCGGCGCAAGAAGCCGGCAACCGTGCCGTTCGTGCTGCGCTTTCATCTCGCGCCGCATGTCGACGCATCGTTGACGGCGGACGAACAGGGCGCGCTGCTGCGTATCGATATGGCGGCGCTGTGGCAGTTTCGCTGCGGCACCGGCAAGCTCTCTATCGAAGACAGCCTGTGGGTCGATGGCGAGGGCCGCCCGCATGCCAGCAAACAGCTTGTCGTCAGCGCCATGGCCGAGCCGGGCGGCAACTCGCTGGGCTGGCTGCTGAAACGGGTGGGATAACGGGGAACTCCAATATGACGAATGTAAAGATCGGGCGGGCGCTGTTGTCTGTGTCCGACAAGACGGGGCTTGTGGATCTGGGCAAGGCGCTGGCCGCGCATGGCGTTGCGCTCGTCTCCACCGGCGGCACGGCTAAGGCGCTGCGTGAGGCTGGGCTGGACGTGGCGGATATATCGGACCTCACCGGCTTCCCCGAAATGATGGACGGGCGGGTGAAAACTCTGCACCCCAATGTGCATGGCGGGTTGCTTGCCGTGCGCGGCAATGCCGAGCATGTCGCCTCGATGGCCGAGCATACGATCGAGCCGATCGACCTCGTGGTGGTGAACCTCTACCCCTTCGCCCAGACGGTGGCGAAGGGCGCGAGCCGCGAGGAAATTATCGAGAATATAGACATTGGCGGTCCGTCGATGGTCCGCTCCGCCGCCAAGAACCATGAGAGCGTGACGATCGTCACTGATCCCGCCGATTATGCCCGCCTGATCGAGGAAATGGCTGCGAATGACGGCGCCACCACCTATGATTTCCGCCGCCTGTGTGCGGCCAAGGCCTATGCAGCCACCGCCGCTTATGATGGCATGATCTCTCATTGGTTCATGACCGTCGACCAGGGCGAGAAGTTTCCCTCCAGCGTTTCGATGACGCGCAAGCTCATCATGCCGCTGCGCTATGGCGAGAACCCGCATCAGGAGGCGGCGCTCTATGTGCCCGCCGGGCCGCATGTCTCCGGCATTGGTCAGGCTGAGCAGGTGCAGGGCAAGGAACTGAGCTACAACAACCTGAACGATGCCAATGCCGCGCTGGAGTTGCTCGCCGAGTTTCGCGATGGGCCGCCCACTGTAGTGATCGTAAAGCACGCCAACCCGTGCGGCGTTGCCACCGGGGCTACGCTGGCGGAAGCCTATAAGAACGCCTTCGAGTGCGACAGCGTTTCGGCCTTTGGCGGCATCATAGCGGTCAACCGGCCCCTGGATGGCCCGACCGCCGAAGCGATCAGCGGCATCTTCACCGAGGTCGTTGTAGCCCCCGGCGCCGATGATGCCGCGAAGGCCGTGTTCGCCAAGAAGAAAAATCTGCGCCTGCTGCTGACCGACGGCCTGCCCGATCCGGCGCGCACCGGCCAGAGCGTGACCGTGATCGCCGGCGGCATTTTGGTGCAGGATCGCGACAATGGCCGCTTGACGCGCGACATGCTGAAGACCGTGACCAAGCGGGCGCCGACAAGCCAAGAAATCGCCGACTGTCTGTTCGCGTGGACAGTGGCCAAGCATGTGAAGTCCAACGCCATCGTCTACGCAAAAGACGGCGTGACGGCGGGCATCGGCGCGGGGCAGATGAACCGGCGAGACAGCTCGCGCATCGCCGCTGCAAAAGCGCTGGAAGCCGCACAGACTTTCGGCTGGGCGAACGCGCGCACCGTGGGCAGCGCGGTGGCGTCAGATGCCTTCTTCCCGTTCGCGGACGGGCTGATGGCAGCGGTCGAAGCGGGGGCTACGGCAGTAATCCAGCCGGGAGGCTCCATGCGCGACGACGAGGTGATCGCTGCGGCGAATGAGGCGGGCCTCGCGATGGTATTCACAGGCATGCGCCACTTCCGGCACTAACATTCCGCTCATGCGGGCCTGCGAAATGTTCCGATCTGTTCGTTCCCTATTTGCTGCAGGACCAGTCTTTCACCTTGAAGTATGAGGACGGATAGCTCTCTACCCCATTGAGCCACGCCGCCTCCTTGTCGTCATAGCGATTGACATATTGCCAGACGATCCGCCCGGCGCGGTCGGCCTGAAACGCCCGCCCCGCGTTTGCCTCGGTAATCAGCATGCTGCCATCGCCCAGCATCTGGTGCAGTCCGCGCTGGTTGGTGAAGAAATGCTGGCCCTTGCGCCCGCCATAAAGGGTCTGCGTCTCGCCCGTTGCGGGGTTGACGGCGATGATGCGGCTGCCGCCGAAGCGGGTGCCATCCTCCGTGCCGTCAGGGTGGTTGTCAAACACCGTTATCCGCCCGTCTGCGCCCCAGTCCGGGTCATGCTGGCGGATCCACGGGCCGACGCGATACCATTTGATCCGCTCCAGCTTCGCGTCTGCCACCAGAATCATGTTGAGGTTGCGGATCGAGATCAGCAGATCGCCCGGCGCAAACATCGGAAATGCTCCGGCGAGTGCGGCAGGCAGCTCTTCCACCTCGTTCAGATGAAACTCGCCATCGGTCTTGGGGTTGTCGTCAGAGTGCGAGGTGAGCGCCGCAAGCATGCCGTTGCGGGCGAACAGATCGGTGATCGCGCGCTGCCTGATGAGCTTGCCCTGGGCGTCATAGACGCGGATCACGTCTTCCCAATAGGGTTCCGTAAAGGGCCAGCGCGTCGGCTTGCTGATATAATCACTCCCGCCGATGACGATCTCGCCATTCGCCATCAGATTGGGTGAATGATGGGTGAGTTCTTTAGTCGCCCAAATCTTTTTGCCACAGCGATCGAGCTTCACCATGCCGCAGGATTCATAGCTGAACAGCACCGAGCCATCCTGCCCGATCAGTACATTGTGCGCCGCGCTGTTCCAGTTGGTCTGCGGCACATTGCGGCACTGCCCTGCGCTCGGCAGTTGCTCCAGCGGCGACAAATTCCAGCTTGCCAGCACCGATCCGTCGCGCCGCATCAGCTGCGCGTGCTGGTTGTCTCCAATGAAGCCTGACAGCAGGACGAGATCGTCGCCGGAGGTCTTGTTCAGCGTCACGCCCTTGCCGGGGTAGCGCGCGGGCGCAAGAAAGTGGATCGGGCGTTCGCCAGTGAGGTTGGGAATTTCGCGGATCAACGCCTTGGTATCGTCATACACGCCAAAGGCCGCCCGCGCGACCGCATTGTCACCGCGCGCCGAGAATAGTCCCGCGCCGAAAACCAGGGCGACAGCCCCCGTCACTGCGCTGGCGTAAAACGCCACGCGGGAAAAATCGACCATAAGCTACAGCCCCCTTGTGCTCCGGTCTCGCGCCTACTCCCCGGCCTCTCCCCGCCGACAGGGGATGAACAGGATAAGGGTTGACCCGTTCAGACATGTAAGAGAGCGTAATACGTCCCGCAAGCCCGCTAACCATCTCTTGTGGATAACTGCCGCGGCAGCCTTGCCCAAGCGCATCGGCTCTACTACCGTTCGGCCATGCCCGCCGCGCCATCCCACGCCTCGTTCGTTCCGCTGCGCATCTTCTCCAGCTATACGATGCTCGATGGCGCGATAGAGCCGAAGCAGATCGCGAAACAGGCCAAGAAGCTCAGCTTTCCCGCCGCCGCGCTGACCGACCGCAACGGACTATACGCGGCGATGCCCTTTTCCGATGCGTGCAAGGGTGATGGGGTGCAGCCGATCATCGGCACCATGCTGTGCGTGGCGCGCCCCGGCCGGCCGCCGGGCGCGGCGCCGGTCTATGACTGGCTGGCACTCTATGCGCAGGGCACACGCGGCTATGACAATCTCTGCGCGCTCGTCTCGATGGCGCATCTGGACAGGCCGATCGAGGAACAGGCGCATGTAACGATGGCCGCGCTGGAGGGCTTGAGCGATGACCTCCTCTGCCTCACCGCCGGGGCCGAGGGCGCGCTGGCGCGGCTTTATGCCGAGGATCAGCCAGATGCCGCGCAGGACTATTGCACCGCGCTGGAGGCACTCTTTCCCGGCAGGCTCTATATAGAGTTGTGCCGCAGGCTGGACCCGGTGGAAGGCAAGGCCGAACCACGGCTGATCGACCTTGCCTATGCGCGCAATCTGCCGCTCGTCGCGACCAACCCCACCTGCTTTGCCGAGCCGGACTTCCACGAAGCGCATGATGCGATGCTGTGCATCGCCCAGAGCGCCTATGTGGAAAGCGCGGACCGGCGGCGCTCATCGCCCGATGCGTGGATGAAGCCCGCCGCCGAGATGAAGCATATCTTCGAGGATTTGCCGGAGGCGATTGCCAATACGCTGGTAGTGGCACAGCGGTGTGCCGTGATGGCGCCCAAGCGCAAGCCCATTCTCCCCAGCCTCGCGGGCGATATAGAGGGTGAGGCGCAGATGCTGCGCGATATGGCGGCGGCAGGGCTGGATGCGCGGCTGGAGAAGGCCGGCATCAAAGCGCAGGAAAAGCGCCAGCCCTATCTCGACCGCCTCGATTTCGAGCTGAACGTCATCATCCAGATGGGTTTTCCCGGCTATTTCCTGATCGTCGCGGACTTCATCCAGTGGGCGAAAGCAAACAACATCCCCGTGGGGCCGGGGCGTGGATCGGGCGCGGGCAGCGTGGTGGCGTGGGCGCTCACCATCACCGATCTCGATCCGCTGGAGCTGGGCCTGCTGTTCGAGCGCTTCCTGAACCCTGAGCGCGTCTCGATGCCGGACTTCGATATCGACTTCTGCGAAACGCGGCGCGGCGAGGTGATCCGCTACGTCCAGCAGAAATATGGTGCGGATCATGTGGCGCAGATCATCACCTTCGGAAAGCTGAAGGCCCGCGCCGTGCTGAAGGATACCGGCCGCGTGCTGCAGATGAGCTATGGCCAGGTCGATCGCCTCGCCAAGCTGGTGCCCAACCACCCGACCGACCCGTGGACGCTAGAGCGCACGATGAACGGCAGCACCGAGTTCGTGGCCGAGGTGAAGGCGGACCGGCAGGTGAGGCGCCTCGTCGACCTCGCGATGCAGCTTGAAGGTCTGCCGCGCCACAGCTCCACCCACGCGGCGGGCGTGGTGATCGGCGACCGGCCTTTGAGCCAGCTCGTGCCGCTCTATCGCGATCCACGTTCGGACATGCCGGTGACGCAGTTCGACATGAAATATGTCGAGGCGGCGGGGCTGGTGAAGTTCGACTTTCTCGGCCTCAAAACCCTCTCCGTTTTGCAACGCGCAGTGGAGCTGCTGGCCAGGCGTGGCGTGGAGGTCGATCTTGCGGCGCTCCCGTGGGACGACGAGGCGGTCTATAATCTGCTCCAGCGCGGCGATACGGTCGGCGTGTTCCAGCTCGAATCGGAGGGCATGAGGAAGACGCTCGCGGCGGTGAAACCCACGAATTTCGGCGATATCATTGCACTCGTCTCGCTCTATCGCCCCGGCCCGATGGACAATATCCCGATGTTCGGTCGACGGAAAAACGGGCAGGAGAGCATCGAATATCCGCATGCGCTGCTGGAGCCGATCCTCAAGGAAACATACGGCATCTTCGTCTATCAGGAGCAGGTAATGCAGGCCGCGCAGATCCTCGCCGGCTATTCGCTGGGAGACGCGGACCTGCTGCGCCGCGCGATGGGCAAGAAGATCCAGGCGGAGATGGACGCCCAGCGCGACCGCTTCGTCAAAGGCTGCGCCGAGCGGTCAGACATCCCGAAAGCCAAGGCGAATGAGCTGTTCGACTTGATCGACAAGTTCGCAGGGTACGGCTTTAACAAGAGCCACGCGGCGGCCTATGCCTTGCTCGCCTATCACACGGCGTGGCTGAAGGCGCATCATCCGGCGGAATTCTACGCCGCCTCGATGGCCTATGATATTCACCTTACCGACAAGCTGACGGTATTCGTGGACGATATGCGCCGCACCGGCGTGGCGTGCCTGCCGCCAGACATCAACCGCGCCGGGGCGGACTTTACCGTAGAGCGGGTAGAGGCGCAGGACGACGATCCGCGGCTTGCCTATGGCGTGCGCTATGCGTTGGGCGGCCTTAAGGGCGTCGGCGAAAAGGCGATGGAGCAACTGGTGGAGGAGCGGGAGCGCAACGGCCCGTTCCTGAGCCTTGATGATTTTGCCGACCGGATCGAGCCGCGCGTGCTGAACCGCCGCCAGCTGGAAAGCCTTGCCGCAGCAGGCGCGTTCGACGGCATTTATGCCGACCGCGCCGGGGTTCATACGGCGGCGGAGATCATCCTCTCTGTCGCGTCAAGCGCACATGAAGCGAGGGAAAGTGGACAAGGCGGCCTGTTCGGCGGCGAGGATACGCCCCATGCAGAGGTGCGCATCCCGCCGCATGAGCCATGGTCCACTGCCACCCGCATGGCGCAGGAAAAAGATGCGTTCGGCTTTTACTTTTCGGCGCACCCGGTGGATCGCTATGCCCATATCGCGCAGGCGCGCGGCGCGCGCAGCTTCGGCTCGATCTGCGCACAACCGCCCAGCGGAGGGTCCGATGGCCGCAGCGGCGCGATGATGGCCGCGCTGGTCGAGGATGTGCGCTGGCGCGAGACGAAGCGCGGCGCGCGCTATGTCTCCGCCACCTTCTCTGACAGCAGCGGTCAGTTTCAGGCGAGCTGCTTTGACGAGGCGGGCTGCACCAAGATCGCCGATCTCGCCGATGCAGGTGACTGTGCGCTGCTGAATGTCGAGCTGGAGCGGATGCCGGGCGAGGAAGTGCCGCGCGTTACCGTGCGCGGCGTCCAATCGCTCGCATCTGCGGCGAGCGGCATGCGGATCGAACTGTGGATCGATGTGGAAGACCCCGCCGCCATGGCGCAGATCGCGCTGCTGCTGTCAGGCAGCCGTGGCGGACGCGGCGAGGTGCGCATCCGCTCGCGCGATGCGCAGGGCAGGATCGCGAGCCTGCGGCTGGGCCGGGATTTCCAGATCGACGCCGAAACCATCGAGCGGCTGCGCGCGCTGCCGGGCATCGCCGGTGTCCAGATGCCCGCACGCGAGCCGCTGCGTCTGGTCGGCTGAGCTATTTCTTCAAGCCGAACAGCTTCGCCTTTTCTTCCTCGGTCTGCGGCTCTCCAGCGGGATAGAGCGCGTCTTTCTCCGAATAGACCTTCGCCACCGCCGGTCGTGCCTGCACCGCCGCAAACCAGCGCTTCACATTGGGGAAGTCGTCGAGATTCTGTTTCTGGTTCTCATGCGGCACGATCCACGGATAGATGGCCATATCGGCGATCGAATAGTCTCCCGCTACATAGTCCCGGTCCGCCAGCCTCTTGTCCAGCACGCCGTAGAGCCGGGCTGTCTCGTTGACATAGCGGTTGATGGCATATGGCACTTTCTCCGGCGCATAGATGTTGAAATGATGGTTCTGCCCGGCCATCGGCCCCAGCCCGCCCATCTGCCACATCAGCCACTGGACGACCTCCATCGTGCCGCGCGGATCGGTGGGGATGAACTTCTCATATTTGCGGGCGAGGTAAAACAGGATCGCCCCGCTCTCGAACACCGTGATCGGCTCGCCCCCGCCGGGTGGATCGAGATCGCGGATCGCGGGGATGCGATTGTTGGGCGAGAAGGAGAGGAAATGCGGATCGAACTGCTGGCCCTTGCCGATATTGACCGGGAATATCGTGTGCTCGACACCTGCCTCTTCGAGAAATATCGAGACCTTAAGGCCATTGGGCGTGGGCCAGCTGTGTAGTTCGATCATGAAATGCTCCCTTCTATATCACACCATAGCATATGGGGGATCAGCCCCGGAAAACCACCGTGCGATTGCCATTCATGAACACACGGTCATCCAGATGAAGCCGCACCGCCTCGGCCAGCACGCGGCGCTCAATGTCCCTGCCCTTGCGCACCAGCTCTTCTGGCGTATCCGCATGGCTGATCGCCTCGACATCCTGGTGGATGATCGGGCCTTCGTCGAGGTCCGCCGTTACATAATGCGCCGTCGCGCCGATCATCTTCACCCCGCGCGCGTGGGCCTGATGATAGGGCTTGGCCCCCTTGAAGCCGGGCAGGAAGCTGTGGTGGATGTTGATGCAGCGGCCAGACAGAAATGCCGCCATCTCATCTGACAATATCTGCATATAGCGCGCCAGCACCACCAGATCGGCCCCTGTCTCATCGATAAGCGCACGGATCTGCGCCTCCTGCTCCGCCTTTTTGCCCGGCGCTACGGGCAGGTGATGATAAGGCAGGCCGTCGGTCATGCTGGCGACCAGCGCGGTGCGCGGGTGGTTGGAGACAATGCCCGCAATGTCCATTGTCAGCTCGCCGATGCGCTGGCGATAGACAAGATCACTGAGGCAGTGATCGAATTTCGAGACGAGGATCAGCACCTTGGGCGCATCGCCCGCCGTGCGCAGCCGCCAGTCCAGCGAAAGCTCCTGCGCCACGTCGGCAAACTGCTGCTTCAGCGCATCGAGGCTGCCTGCCGGCGCGCTGAACTCCACCCGCATGAAAAAACGGGTATTGAGGCTGTCGTCAAACTGCTGCGCCTCCAGAATGTTGCATCCACGCTCGGCCAGAAACCCCGCCACCCGCGCGACCAGGCCGGGCCGATCCGCGCAGGAGAGGCTGAGGATAAGTTGGTCGCTATACATGCTGGCTCCGCAATCAGGATAGGGTCTGAAGCCTGCCTTAGCGAAGTTTCAGACCTGTCGCACCCGTCTTGCGGAAAAGGCGAAGACTTATTTCTTCTCAGGCGCCAGCGTGATCTTCACTGTCTCTCCCGATGTGCCGGGGAAGTTCACGAACATCGCATCAATAAGATTCGGCACCAGATAGGTTTGCTTATTACTGAGAGATTGCGCCTCGGCCTTGCCCTCGAACAGGCGCTGCCCGCCGTTGGCGCGGTCGATCTTCAACTCCAGCGTGCCGGTATAGACCGTATAGCTCTCCACCGCATTATAGCTGCTCAGCCCGCCGAACAGGAAGGGATCGTAAAAGCCCCAGCGATAGGGGTGGCCCCAATAGCCATAACGGCCATATCCAGCATAGCCGCGATAGAAGGGATCAGGCCCGAAGCCGGATGAACGCACGCGCTCGCGCCCGCCATCCACGCCATAGCGCATCTTCACCACCAGATCGGCCTTGGCCGCATCGCTGGCGGCAACATAGCCGGCTCCACTCAGCTTTTGCGCCAGATGCGCAGCATATTGGCCGAACTCCAGACCGCCCGCGAGGCGCGGATCATCCGCCACGATCGTGAAGCTCTGCCCCTGCGCAGGGGGGAGCTGCTGAAAGCGGGCGACATCAGCCTTGAAGCGTTCGGCACACCCTGCCGTCAGCATCAGGGTGGCTCCCGCGAGCGCAATCATAATGGTTTTGCGGCTTTTCATGATCCTGTCCTGCCTTCTGGTGATCGCGCGTGGGGCGCGACACTCCAATCATGCCTGCAAAGGTGCCATTGCGCAACTGAACGACGATTGAACGAAGGAAGGGATCAGTTCAGCGCATCAGGCCCATAGCGTCATACGCGGCGCGCAATGTCGGTTCAGCGGCGGCGGCGGCTTTCTCAGCGCCTTTGCGTAAAATATCGTCAAGTGCGGCGTGATCGTCTTTCAGCGCCACATAACGATCGCGAATCGGCGCGAGCGTGCTCACGAGCAGATCCGCCAGCGCGGGCTTGAACGCGCCAAAGCCCTGCCCCGCAAACTGCGCGCAGACGGCATCCGCGCTCATGCCCGCCATTGCGGCATAGATGCCGACGAGATTCTGTGCTTCGGGCCGCCCCTCCAGCCCCTTCGCTTCAGAGGGCAAAGGCTCCGGGTCTGTCTTCGCCTTGCGCACCTTTTGGGCGATGGTGTCGTTGTCGTCGGTCAGGTTGATGCGGCTCTGGTCCGACGGGTCAGACTTCGACATCTTGGCGGAGCCATCGCGCAGGCTCATGATCCGCGCCGTCTCCTTGGGGATGATCGGATCGGGCAGGGTGAAAACCTCGCGCTCGAAATCGGTGTTAAACTTGATCGCGATGTCGCGCGTCAGTTCCAGATGCTGCTTCTGGTCCTCGCCCACCGGAACATGCGTCGCCTGATAGAGCAGCACGTCGGCGGCTTGCAGCACAGGATAGACATAAAGCCCGATCGACGCGCCTTCGCGGTTTTTGCCCGCCTTGTCCTTGAACTGGGTCATGCGGTTGAGCCAGCCGATGCGCGCGGTGCCGTTCAACAACCAGCACAGCTCGGCATGCGCGGGCACGCGCGCCTGATTGAACAGCACGGAGCGATCCGGGTCGATGCCGCAGGCGACAAGCGCTGCCGCCATCTCGCGCACATTGGTGAGGCGCTGCTCCCGCCCCTCGTGCACGGTGATCGAGTGCATATCCGCGAGGAAGAAGAAGCATTGGCTCTGCGCGTCCATTTCATCCTGCATCTTCACCCAGTTACGGATCGCGCCGAGATAGTTGCCAAGGTGCAGGTTGCCGGTGGGCTGGATGCCGGAAAGGACGCGCATGAATATGTCTTTCGTACTATTTGCGGCGCGAAACCAGCGCCTTCAGCTCGGACAGGCGATAGGCGCCTGTGCCGAAGATCGCGACCGCATAGACCATCGCCCCCCCGCCGCACAATGCCCCAAGCGCGATCACGCGACTGAAAAACCCGCCGGTCATGTATGTGTCGGCCAGCGGCACCACATACCACAACGCCGCGCCCATCACCGCGCTTGCGCCAATGATGCGGGCACCGCGCGAGATCAGGCGGGCGTCCGCCTGCAGATGATCACCCCGATGCAACAGCCAATAGAGGATCAGCACATTGACCCAGGCGGAAAACGCGGTAGCGGCGGCCACCCCGACATGGCCCAGCGGCCAGATCAGGATCAGATTGCCGACAAGGTTGAACAGCATCGAAAACAGCGCCACGCGCACCGGCGTTTTGGTGTCCTGCCGCGCATAAAAGCCGGGGGTGAGCACCTTGATCAGCACATAGGCCGGCACGCCGAGCGCAAATACCGCCAGCGCCGACGCCGCGCCCGATGTGTCCTGCGCGGTAAAGACGCCATGCTGAAGCAAGCCCCGGATCAGCGGCGTCGCCGCCACGCACAGCGCCACCGCGGCAGGCAGCGCGAGGAACAGCGCCAGCTCGATCGCACGGTTTTGCGTCTCCTTCGCCGCGCTCTCGTTGCCGGAGCCGATCTGGCGCGAGAGCGCGGGCAGGATCGCGGTGCCCACCCCGATGCCGATCAGCCCCAGCGGCAACTGATTGAGCCTGTCCGCATAATAGAGATAGCTCACCGCGCCTTCCTGAAGAAACCGCGCAGCCAGAGAAGTCGATATCAGCAGGTTGAACTGGATCGCCCCCTGCCCCAGCGCCGCGGGCAGGATCAGGACCAGCATCTGCTTTACGCGCGGCGTCAGGCGCGGCATACGCGGCCACAGCACCACGCCTTCGCGTGCGCAGGCCCACATCAGCCACAAGAGCTGCATCACGCCTGAAACGGTGACGGCCACCGCCTGCGTATAGCTCGTTTCTACCGGCGTTTCTCCGCGGAAGAACAGCACAGCCGCGATCATGCAGACATTCAGCAATATCGGCGCGGCGGCATTGACCCAGAAGCGATCGAGCGAGTTCAATATGCCGCCCAGCAATGAGACGATGGAAATCAGCGCGAGATAGGGGAAGGTGATGCGCGTCAGATCGACCGCCAGCGCGAACTTCACTGGCCCGCCGTCAGGAAAGCCACCGGTCATCGCCCACACGATCTGCGAGGCGAAGACCATCATCATGATCGTGAAGAGGACAAGAAACGGGAACAGCACCGAAAGCACCTGCCCGGCAAAAGCTACCGCTGCCGCCTTGCCGGAGCCGGGGCTTTCCGAGTCCGCCTCCGCCATCGTCCGGTTGAACATCGGCACGAACACAGCGGAGAATGCACCCTCCGCAAACAGCGCACGAAACAGGTTGGGCAGCCGCCACGCGATCAGGAACGCGTCAGACGCCATTCCCGCGCCGAGATAGCGCGCCACCGCCATGTCCCGCACCATGCCGAGCACCCGGCTGACGAGCGTGAGCGCGCCTATGGTGCCGGATGCGCGGAGCAAGCCCATGAGGTCAGCGCGCCCGCCTCATCTCAGGCGTTGCCGATGACCGGCTCGCCGCCCTGTGCCTGCTCGGCCTGCTGCGCTGCAAGCTGCTGGAGATAGAGGCCGTTAAAGTCGATCGGATCGAGGATCAGCGGCTGGAACCCGCCATCGCGGATCGCATCGGCCAGCACGCGGCGGGCGAACGGAAAAAGCAGACGCGGCGCCTCGGCAAAGAGGAACGGGTGGATCTGGTCATCGGGCACATTGCGGATGCCGAACAGCCCACCATAGGTCAGCTCGGTGGCGAAAGCGGTGCCCTGCGCGGTCTTGGCCTTCACCTCGATCTTGAGGGAGACCTCATACACATCCTCACCCGGCTTTTCAGAAGCGATGTTGAACTGAACGTCGATGTCCGGCTGCTCTTGCCACTGATAGACAGCGGGCGCATTCGGGTTTTCGAAGGAAAGATCCTTCACATATTGGGTGATGAGGCCGATGGTCGGCGAGGTGTCTGCGCCGTTTGCAAGGGGTTCGGTGGTGGTGGCGTCGTCGGCCATGAGTATGTCTTCCCTGACTGAAATGCTGGAGGATGAACGCCAAGCGAGCACCCGTCTGGCGCGCGCTTAGCAGCACCAACGGCCAAGGGCAATGCGGGCGACAGTTCTCCATCCTGCCTTTTTCACAGCGCGGGTTTGAAAATCGGGATCGCTTTGCCTATGTTGCGGGTTCATCCCTTCTTTAACCGGGACAGGCTATAACCGTGTACATGATCGTCATACTGGCTCTCGCCGCTGCTTTTCTCGCGCTGCGGCTCTATTCGGTACTTGGCCGACGCACGGGCCATGAACAGCAGCCTGCGCCGCTGCAGCATGATGATCGCGTGGCGCCCAAGCCTGCCCACCCGGAGATTCAAACAGCCGGAGCCGCCGTTACCGGGCGTTTTGCGGAAAGCATGATCGCGCCTGAGGCCGAGGCTGGCGTGCGCGCTATCATCGGCGCAGACAGGCATTTTGATGTGCCACAGTTCGCAGAAGGTGCCCGCGCGGCCTATGGCATGATCCTCGAAGCCTTCTGGAAGGGCAAGCGCGACGAGCTGCGCTGGCTGTGCGACTCGGATGTCGCGCAATCCTTTGAGGACGCGATCACCGCGCGCGAGGAAGCGGGCGAGGTGATCGACAACCGGCTGGTGCGCATCGACAAGGCGCAGATTGTGGACGCTGCTCTGCACGGGCGCATGGCCCACATCACGGTGCGCTTTGATGCTGATATCGCGGCTGTGACACGCAATAAGGATGGCGCGGTTATCGCCGGTTCCATGAGCGATGCAGTCCCGACGCATGATATCTGGACCTTCACCCGCGAGATCGGCCACGCCGACCCGAACTGGAAGCTGAGCGAAACAGACGAGGCGGCATAAGCGTGGCGATGGCGGGGCGCAGCGTGTTGACCCGCGCGATCGCCATCATCGGCGGCGCGCTCCTCCTCTCGGCCTGCGCGGGCGGGATAATCCCCCCCTCCCGTGGGCCGGCTCCGGCTCCTAAACCTACCGCGCCCACACAACCTCGCCCCACTCCGCCCACGGCGCAACCTGCGGCACCACCGGAAACGGCACTGACCGCAGGAGTGATGCCGGGGCCTTCCGTCAGCGAATTGGTGCGACAAAACGAGCGCACCGCCGCCGCACTCGCCGCCTTCCGTATCTCCTGCCCGTCGCTGGTTCGTCGCACTGACCAATCCGGCCTTAGCCAGGGGCAGGACTGGGCGCCTGCCTGCGCCGCCGCCGCGAACTGGCCGGTCGAAACCGCTGCCGATTTCTTTGCCCGCTATTTCGAGGCCGTGCAGGTGGGCAATGGAGCGGCCTTCGCAACGGGCTATTACGAGCCAGAGATATTGGGCGCCCGCTCGCCCGGCGGCGCATATCAGACGCCGATCTATCGCCGCCCGCCAGACCTCATCGATGTCGATCTCGGCCAGTTCAGCGACAGCCTGAAAGGCAAGACCATCCGCGGCCGGGTAGAGGGGCAGAAGTTCATTCCCTATTTCGCGCGGACGGACATTGTAGACAGCGCAGCACTCTCTTCCAAAGGGCTGGAGCTGGCCTGGGCGGCGGACCCTGTCGAGTTCTTCTTTCTGCAAGTGCAGGGCAGCGGGCGTCTGCGCCTGCCGGACGGCGGCATCATGCGCATCGGCTATGATGGGCAGAACGGACGCGACTATACCGGCATCGGCAAGCTGATGAAGGATCGCGGGCTGATCAAGGCCGGCTCGATGCAGGACATCATGGCCTATTTGCGCGCCAACCCTGAGGAAGGGCGCAAGATCATGAACGAGAACAAGAGCTTCGTGTTCTTTCGTGAAGTGAACGGGGCGGGTCCGCTTGGTGCGCTCGGCCTGCCGGTGACGGCAGAGGCCACGGTGGCGGCCGATCCGCGTTATGTGCCGCTGGGCGCGCCTGTACTGCTGTCTATGGACCGGGCGGAGCCGAACGGCGTCTGGATCGCGCAGGATACCGGCGGCGCGATCAAGGGTGCGAACCGGTTTGACACGTTCTGGGGCGCGGGCGAGCGGGCGCGCACGATCGCGGGCGGCATGTCGGCGCGCGGCACATCATGGCTGCTGTTGCCGATCGGGACCGTGGCGCGGATCAATGCCTCGGCGCGATAATGCCGCCGCGACGCCTCAGCCCTGAGGAGCGCGAAATCTGGGCGCGGCTCGCGCGTAGTGTGACACCACTGGCAGGGCGCATAGTCTCTCCCGATCCCACCCCAATGCAGACAGCCGTCGCCCCCAAGGCCGCACCCGGATCTCAGCTGAGCCGCGAGGCACCCGCGCGCCCGGCACCGCCCCATCGCCCTGCTCCTGCGCCTGTGCTCGATTCAAGCTGGGAGCGTCGCATCGGCAACGGCACCCTCGCGCCCGATGTTACGATAGACCTGCACGGCCACACGCTCGACACCGCGCATCAGCGGCTCAACCATGCGCTCGGCACTGCCATCGCGCGCGGCCACAGGGTGTTGCTGGTGGTGACGGGCAATCCACGCCCGGCGCATGTCGGCCCACTGGGGCACAAGGCGCGTGGCGCAATCCGCGCGGAGATCGGCGACTGGCTGGCGCTCTCAGGCCATGCAGACGGCATCGCCAGCGTGCGCACCGCCCACCCGCGCCACGGCGGCAAGGGCGCGCTCTACATCATCCTGCGGCGGAAGAGCTAACGGCTTCTTTCAGGAGTTGCGGGAATTTGGTTCAGATGGAGCTGGGGCCACAGGCGACCGCAGGGCAAAAGACTGATTTCCGAGTATCTTGAATCGAGGCACGTGACTCGATTCAACGCAGCGTACTTCAAAGTACGTGAGCACCGAAACGCAGGAAATCGAGCTTTGCAGGCCCATATGGGGCGAATTACCGTAACTCCTACACCATGGCCTTGAACTTGCGGCTAGTGGCCAGCAGTTCGTCATAGCTGCCCTGTTCGACCAGTCGGCCCTTGTCGAGCATGAAAATTGTGTCGCACGGGCGCACCGTGGTCAGACGATGGGCGATCATGATGATGGTCTTCTGGTGGCTCAGCGCCTGCACAGACTCCATCACCGCCTTTTCCGTCAACGTATCGAGCGCGCTGGTCGCCTCATCCAGCACCAGCACCGATGGATCGCGATAGAGAGCGCGCGCGATGCCAATGCGCTGGCGCTGCCCGCCCGACAGGCGCACACCGCGCTCTCCCACGCGGGTTTCATAAGCATCAGACATGTCCGACAGTACAAAATCATGGATCTGCGCCATCCGCGCACATTCCTCGACCTTCGCCATGTCGATGGAATCCTTGCGCACACCGAGCGCGATATTCTCTGCCACTGTCGTGTCCGCCAGGAAGATCGATTGCGGCACATACCCCAGGGCCTGTTGCCAGCTTTGCAGATTGCTCTCGTCAATCGGCACGCCATCCACGATGATGGCGCCTTCCGAAGGACGCAGCAGACCGAGGATGATATCCACCAGCGTCGTCTTGCCCGCGCCTGTGCCGCCGATCAGCCCCACCGATGTGCCGACCCCGATGCTGAGCGTAATGCCCTCTATCGCGGTCTTGCGCATGTTGGGATAGGAAAAGCCGACATCACGCAGCACTATCTCTCGCGCAGGCTGCATCGCTTCTACCAGCGTTGTGGACCGCGGTTGAGGCGGCACTGTCTGCGCGAAATCGTCTCGGATCGCGTTCAGCACCGAATCTCCGACTTGCAGGTTGCTGAGGCCGCTAAAGACCCGCTGAGCCGAGGGTATGAGCTTGTAGCCGGCGAGCGCATAGACACTCAAGCCCGGCAGCACGAGGGCCGTCCCCCTGCCAGTGGCGAGCAGCAGCAGCGCCAGTGTGAGCGCACCGCCTATCGCCACTGCCTCGATCAGATAGCGCGGCGATTCAGCCAGCGCGGCGCTGATCGCCTGATGGCGCGCGGCGCGAAGCGAGGCGGGACGAAACTGGTCGAGATACACATCTTCCCGGCCCATCAGCTTGATGTCCTTGATACCGCCTATGGCGACCTCGATGGAGGAGAAGCGCTGGTTGTTCGCGACATCCAGCTCCTGCCCTATGCGTGCAAGCATGCGCTTTGACGCACGGAAGATCAGCACATACATGCCGCCGATCACGCCGCCTACGCTGAGCGCTACAAAGGGATCGAGCGCCAGCATCACGCCGGTCATGGTGATGACCACGAGCGTGTAGGCGATCACATACATGCCCGGCTGCACAACATAGCTGACCAGCATTTGCGAATCGGCCGTAATTTTCTTGGTCAGCTCGCTGCTGTGGCGCTGGAGAAAAAAGACATAGGGCTGGCGCAGATAGGTTTCGAGCAGCCGTTCGGCCATTCTGTGTCCGCTCTTTTGCGCGAACAGGTTCATCATAAACGTGGTGGCGATGCGGATGACCGCCGCCAGCACCACAACGGCAAAGGCCACCAGACCGAACACGAGGAGAAAGCTGTGATGATCGGTAAACCCCAGCCCATGATAAATGGCTGATATGGCCGGTTGGATCTCGATCATCTGCGGGCGGCTGAGCACCATGAAGAACGGCAACAGCATCGCTATGCCGAACGTCTCGCTCATCGCCATCAATACGACCAGCACGAGAAGATGTGCGCCGCGCCTTCTGTCCTTAGGCGCCAGCAGCGCCACAGTGCGGACCAGAGTATTCCACATTCAGACAGTTACTCCAAGGGGGCGTTGCTGACCCATAGCATGCTTTTAATATGCTCCCCTTCACTCTCAAAGCGCCATTTCATGCGCACCTGTCAAGACTGGACACGCGCGATCTCCTGTTGGCAAGTGCGCCGCAACCCGGCATGGAGGCAAGGTTGTCAGCCGGCTGTTTGGAGAATGCTGTCGCGTGCGTATCTTGTTTTTGTTAATTGGTGAAGCACATCAGGCGTTGCATGCGCTGCCAATTGCGGCGGAAATGCAGGCGATCGCACCGGAAGTGGAACTGGAAGTCGCGGTCTCAGGCAACGCGCATGGTTGGGCGATGGATCTGGTGCAAGACGCTTACCCTGCGTTTGCCCCGCATGCGAAGAAGCTGGCGATACCCGCCATTTCTGCGGCGCAAAAATTTTTCACGGGCACTGATGACCCGCCAAGGCTTGTCTCCCTGCTCAGGCATATCAACTATTTGCGCAAGTTTGATGCAATTGTGGCTCCAGAGCGCACCACCACGATCATCCGTCACCTGCTGCCCACCCGCACAAAGCTTATCTTCACCCCGCATGGCGCGGGTGACAAGGCGATCATGCTCGATCCACGCGATCGCTTTTTCGATTTCGTGCTGGTGGCGGGCGAGAAAAGCGAGAAAAGGCTGCTGGAAGCGGGAACGATCACACCGGGCCGCTATGCGGTCAACGGCTATGTAAAGCTCGATTTCATGGCGAAGCTCGCGGCCAGCCGACCTCCGCTGTTCGACAATGATCGCCCCACCGTGCTCTATGCGCCGCATTTCCGGCCAGACCAGTCCTCCTGGCCGGTGATGGGAACACAGATAATTGAGGCTTTTGCCGCGCAGGATCGCTTTAACCTCGTGGTTGCGCCACATATCCGCCTGTTCCATCGCGCCAGCAAGGCGGCGAAGGCGAAGATCGAGTCACTCGCGGTTCCGGGGAAGATCATCGTCGATGTCGGCTCAAACCGGCTGGTGGACATGAGCTATACCGGAGGCGCCGATATCTATCTCGGCGATGTCAGCAGCCAGGTTTACGAGTTCCTTGCCACGCCGCGCCCCTGCGTATTCCTCAACGCCCATAATGTCCGGTGGCAGGGCGATCCGAACTATCTGTTTTGGAATTTGGGCGCTGTCGCCACAAATGTGGGGCAGGCGATGGAGGCGATCGCGCAGGCGAAAGCCGAGCATCTCCGCTATCGCGCGATTCAGGAACAAACCCTCGCCCTGTCGGTTGGCGAAAATCCATTGGGCGCGTCGCGGCGGGGGGCGGAGGCGATCCTGCGCTTTCTGCGCGCGCAAGCCTGAGCCGCAAAGAGACTTCTCAAGCGCCTCCGGATGCGATAGCCGCGACTGTATGACAGAGAATATGGATATTGGCCGCGTGACGCGCTTTGGCGAGGGCCAGGAGCAGGTCTGGGGCATGACATCGGCGGAGCGCGTGCGCCGGATGCTCGTGCGCGATGTTCCCGCCGGGGCGCGCATCGCATCCGGCCACAGCCTGCATATCAACCTGGATTACGCGTTTGATCCGCTGCTGCTGCGCCTCGCACTGGCGCGGCCGGGCGTCGCGTTCGATGATGGCGACGCGCTGGTGATCGGCCAGTTGCCGGATGAAGGCGCGCCGTCAGAGCGCATTGATCTGCGCACCTCCACAGGGTTCTACAACGAAAAGCTGCGCAAGACCGAGCGGCCCTTTGCCATCCGCGTCTCACCGCAAACCCGCACGGCCATCGAGCGGGCGAGCTATTTCGGCGCCTATAAGGGCGTGACGGACCTTCTCACCAAATATCTCTGGCCAGAGCTGGCCTTTCACCTCACCCGCCTCGCCGCCGCACTCAAGATGACACCCAATATGGTGACGGGCATCGGCGCCATCATGTGCGTGCTGGCGACGATATTCTTTTATAACGGCGCGTTTTGGGAGGGGATTGGCGCGGGCTTTGTATTCATGGTGCTGGACACGGTGGACGGCAAGCTTGCGCGCTGCACCATCACATCCAGCAAATGGGGCAATGTGTTCGACCATGGCATAGACCTCGTTCACCCACCCTTCTGGTGGGCCGCATGGGGGCTGGGGCTGGGCCACGTCGGCCTTGCCCTGCCCGTCAGCACCTTCGCCACGATTATGGTCGCGATCGTTGCGGGCTATGTGCTCCAGCGGCTGTGCGAGGGCATTTTCCTCAAATATGCCGCGATGGACATGCACGTCTGGCGACCGTTCGACAGCTGGTTTCGCCTCATCACTGCGCGCCGCAACCCCAATATGGTGATATTGTTCGTCAGCATGATCGCGGGCAGGCCCGATCTGGGCCTGATCGCTGTGGCATGGTGGACCATCCTCTCGCTGCTGGTGCACATGGTGCAGGTGATGCAGCTGGTGCAGGCGCGCAAGGCCGGAAGGCCTATCACAAGCTGGCTGGAACAATCGCGATGAACGATACGATCCGCAAGTTCGGCTATCCCGCAACGCTGATCGGCGAGACGGCGCATTGGGTGGTGCTGCTCAGGCCCGCACAGGTGACACTGGGGTCGCTGGTAGTGGCGGCGAAATCGGACGCAACCGCTTTTGGCGCATTACCGGGAGAATTTCATGCCGGTTTGGCCGAAGCGTCGCGCCGGGTGGAGGCGATGCTGCGTGCGGGCGTGGGGTATGAGCGCATCAATTGGCTGATGCTGATGATGGTGGACCCCCATGTCCATTTCCATGTGCTGCCCCGTTATGAGGGCGCACGCGCGCAGGGTGCGCTGAGCCTCGCCGACGCGGGTTGGCCCGGCCCGCCCGATCTCAAGTCCGCGCTCACGCTTTCGGAGGCGCAGCAGGCCGGGTTGGCGGAGTGGCTGCAGGGACTGTGGAGCGAGACGGCCGGAGCGGCCCTATAGCCAGCCGGCGGTCAGCTTCTCCGCCACATCGACATCGTTGAGGAAGTCGACCTCGCCCCATTCCATGCCCTCGATGGAAAGCGTGCCGACCTTGCCGGTGGGCGCGAGCTGATCGATCACCTTCAGATACCAGTTTTCCACCCCTGCGGGCGTGCGCATCGCCGCCTCAATCGCCTCGCGGAACAGCGCGCCGCCCTCGCCGCGAAAGGCGAGGAAGCCAATCGATTCGGCATTGCTCTGGTCGGCGGTCAGTGTCTTACCGATGTGGACGAGGCGGTCGCCATCGCGCTCCACCTTCATGTCGTCGCTGTCGTAATTCGGCTTCACATCCACCGTCACACAGATGGGCCAGTTTCCAGCCTGCTGGACTCGCTCTACCAGGGCTTGAGAAACAAGAGTATCTCCGTTTAATATCAGATAGTTATCTGTCATCGCCTCACGCGCGATCCAGCAACTGCCGAGGTTATCCGCTACCTTGAAAAAGGGATTGAAATGGGCCTGCAAAACCAGCCCCGGCCGCGCCAGTCTCCGCAGCTCCTGCTCCACCGCCTCGGTATGAAACCCCGTGACGACATGAACCTCGCTCACTCCATTGGCGAACAGCGCCTCCACCTGCCACGCCAGCAAGGTCTTGCCGGAGAGGCTAATGAGGCATTTCGGCAGATCGGCCGTGAGGGGGAGAAGGCGGGAACCTTGCCCCGCACTCAGGATTATGGCGCGGGCGATGGGCTGGGGATGAAGCTCGGTCATGCGCCCAGATAGGAAATGAACGAGCGCTGCGCAAATATTCTTAGCAGGTTCGGGCGTTCATCATGTGTGCGCCCGCCACCAGCGATACACCCAGGATGGTCAACAGTGCCTCGCCATAGCCATGGGGAGCAAACAGCGCAGCAGCCATCAACGCCAGGCCCGGCACACCGATAAAGACAGGGAGCGTCCGCCGGTGGCGCATGATGCCGCTGCCCAGCGCCACCGCCCCCAGCAGCGTAGCGCACAAAAGACCTATTTCATGAATGAGAGGATTGGCAAAAAAATGCCCCAGCGAGGTCAGTGTACCAATCAGAACAATGGTCGCCACGCAATGCACAACGCAAAACCCGGAGAGGGTTATCGCAGCCTTGTCGAGCCAGTGCAGATAGGCGGGCCTCTGGGTCATCATATCTCCTCGTATAGCGCATGTAGCGCTGCATCATCAAAGATACAATATAACATTGCGCTACAACGGGATTCTCTGCTTGAAAACCGCTTACGCCAGGCGCATCTGCCGGGTATGAAAGCGACTGTGATCACTGGTGCCACCTCTTCAAATACCCAACCCCGTGCCGTCGCTCGCTGGTTGTTCATCATCGCCGCTCTTATTGTGCTGATGGTCGCGGTAGGCGGCATTACGCGCCTTACTGAATCGGGCCTGTCGATTACCGAGTGGAAGCCCGTTACCGGCACCCTGCCGCCTTTGAACGATGCACAATGGGCAAAGGAGTTCGCGCTCTACAAAAACAGCTCGCAATATGTGCTGATGAACAAGGGCATGACGCTGGAGGCCTTCAAGCAGATCTATTTCTGGGAGTATTTCCATCGGCTCATGGGGCGTTTGCTAGGGCTTGCCTTTGCCGTGCCGCTCCTGTGGTTTGCGGCCAAGCGCGCCATCCCGAAGGGCTATGGACCACGCCTCCTGATGCTCCTAGTCCTCGGCGGGGCGCAAGGAGCAATCGGCTGGCTGATGGTCAAGAGCGGGCTGACCGATAGGGTGAATGTGCAGCCCGCGATGCTGGCCGCGCACCTCCTGATGGCGCTGTTGCTCCTCAGTGCGATAGTCTGGACTGCTCTGGATATGGCTGCAGAGGCGAAGCAAGTTGTACGCCGCAAGGCAATATTGCGCTGGGCCACGGCGATCCCGCTGGCTGCGCTGTTTGTGCAGATTTTCCTCGGTGCGATCACAGCAGGCCTGCGCGCAGGCTATGTGTCGAACACGTGGCCGCTGATGAACGATCATTTCGTTCCGGAGGGCATAGTTTGGTGGGGAAGCTTCTGGCTGACGATCACCAGCGACCCCTATTTGGTGCATTTCCTCCATCGCTGGTGGGCATGGGGCGCAGCGCTGCTGCTCATCCTGCTGGCCCGTGAGGCAAAATTGGCCGGAAATAGGCGCGCGTCTGTTGCGGTCAATGCAGCAGTCGGCACACAAATACTGCTCGGCATCGCCACGGTATGGAGTGGAATCTCGCTGCCGCTCGCCGTCGCTCATCAGCTGGTGGGTGCATTGCTGCTGGTGGCAGCAGTGTGGGCCGCACACAGTGTGAGCCAAAAAAATCCCGGTCGCGGCTGACGCTTTCTTCGACTCGTTTCGGCAGCTCACAAGAATGGGGTATTATTTTACCTCCTTTACAACTACCGCTTTTTCTTGACTCTTTGCATGCACCTCGCCAATAGCGCGCTTCCGCTCGCAGGCATTTGGCTTGCGGGGCATGTCATCAATCAGGAGTTTTCGGGCCATGAAGGCGCTGATGAAAACCACCAAGCCGGCCACACCGGCAACGGTAGAAAAGAAATGGGTGCTGATCGACGCCGAAGGCCTCGTGGTCGGCCGCGCCGCCTCGATCATTGCCAACATTCTGCGCGGCAAGCACAAGCCGAGCTTTACCCCCCATGTCGATTGTGGTGACAATGTCATCATCATCAATGCAGGCAAGGTGAAGTTCACCGGCAAGAAGCTGACCGACAAGGTGTATTACAAGCACACCGGCTATGCGGGCGGTATCAAGGAAACCACCCCGCAGAAGGTGCTGGAAGGCCGCTTCCCGGAGCGCGTGCTTGAAAAGGCAATCGAGCGGATGATCCCGCGCGGCCCGCTTGGCCGTCAGCAGATGCGCAACCTGCGCATTTTCGCGGGCGCAGAGCATCCGCACGAAGCCCAGAACCCGGAAGTGCTCGATCTCGCTTCCCGCAACCGCAAGAACAAGGTGGGTGCATAATGTCCGATACCGTCAATTCGCTCTCTGACCTTCAGGGTCTGGCCGCCGGTGCGGAAGGTGCCGCCGTCGCTGTGCCTGTCGCTCAGGAAGCCGCTCCGCTGCGCGTTCAGGAACTCGACAAGCAGGGCCGCGCCTATGCCACCGGCCGCCGCAAGGATGCTGTCGCCCGCGTCTGGGTGAAGCCAGGCACCGGCAAGATCACGGTCAATGGCCGCGATCAGGAAATCTATTTCGCGCGCCCCACGCTGCGCCTCGTCATCAACCAGCCTTTCTCGGTCACAGATCGCGAGGGCCAGTATGATGTGATCTGCACCGTCAAGGGCGGCGGCCTCTCCGGTCAGGCCGGCGCGGTGAAGCACGGCATCGCACAGGCGCTCACAAAATATGAGCCTGCGCTGCGCGGCGCGGTGAAGGCCGAGGGCTTCCTCACCCGCGACAGCCGCACCGTGGAGCGCAAGAAGTACGGCCGGGCCAAGGCGCGCCGCAGCTTCCAGTTCTCCAAGCGCTAAGTCAGCTTCACACATTACAAGAAGGGCCGGATTTTCCCGGCCCTTTTTTTGTGCCCTCCGTATCGCTGCCTATAATGTTTCAGGCGGAGGCGCGGATGCACGATATCGAACGGCTTATTCAGGAGCATAAGGCAATGGACGGGCTGGCGGAGGATCTGCTGGCCTTGGTAGAGTCTTCTGGGCCGCGCGCTGAGGAGGCGTTTTCTCTAATCCGCCGCCTGTCCGCCTGTCTCGATGAGCATCTCGCCGCCGAACAGGGCTTCCTCTACGCCAACCATTTCGCCGCAGTGCCGGGCCGGCTCGATGAAGAAGTCACTGCTTTTGAACGCACATTCGCGGATCTCAAAGAAGAATGGGCGCTCTATCTGCACGAATGGACGCCGGACAACATCAACATCGACTGGCGCAATTTCGCCCACGCCACCCAGTGGATCATCGGCCGCCTGCGCGAACGGATCGCGCAGGAAAACGACATCCT
Source organism: Sphingobium fluviale (assembly GCF_004122115.1). Classification (GTDB taxonomy): domain Bacteria; phylum Pseudomonadota; class Alphaproteobacteria; order Sphingomonadales; family Sphingomonadaceae; genus Sphingobium; species Sphingobium fluviale. The sequence continues at coordinate 60,118 of NZ_SBKP01000010.1, read as the reverse complement.
CTATCCGCTGGCACTGCAACAGGGGCGCATCAGGCTGCGCCAGCCTATGCAAAAATCTAGCTCAGGATGAAATCCAGCGCTGCCTGTGCGTGGATGGTGGTGGAATCATAAATCGGCAGCACATTCGCGCGCACATCGACGATCAGTTCCAGCTCCGTACAGGCCAGCACCACTGCTTGCACTTGTTGCTTGGCGATGTCGGTCAGTTCCGATTTCATGAAGCGTTCGGATTCGCGTGAAACCTTGCCATGCACCAGCTCGTCATAGACGATTTTATCGACCCGCTCGGCCAGTTCCATATCCGGCGGCAAAAGCGAAATTCCGCAGGAAACAAGCCTCTGGCGATAGAATTTCTCGGTCATCACGTTGCGGGTGCCGACAATGGCGGCAGATTTGACACCATCTGCCTGCATCTTGGCGCCAACCGTTTCAGCGATGTGAAGCACGGGCACCGAGACGGCCTGCGCCACCCGGTCATAAATCACATGCATGGAGTTGGCACAGATCACCATGCCTTGCGCGCCAGCCGCCTCCAGACGCTGCGCTGCCGCGATCAGAGGCCCGCTCGCACAGTCCCAGTCTTCAGCGGTGGTGCAACGCGCCACTTCCGCGAAATCTAGGCTCTCGATCACCAATGGCGCACTGTGAAAGCCACCAAGCCGGCGGGCCACGCCTTTGTTGATGATCTCGTAATAGCGCGCTGTCGAGCTCCAGCTTAGCCCGCCGATCAATCCGAATTTTTTCATGGCTTCCCCCAAGCGGCGGCTTAATCCAGTGCGGCACTACACCCTGCCTCATCGCATATACGGGATGAGCAAGACCACGCAAGTGCGGGGGACTGATTAAGCCCCCGCCGCCGCCGCTCCGCCAAGCCCGCCCTTGCCGCGCCGGCCAGAGCGGGGGATCGACGTACCCACAACCGGGATAGGACTGGGCTTGATCTTGGTGCCATCGTCGCGGGTGATCTCGCCCTTGTCGAGCAGCGTCTTGATCTCGTCGCCAGACAGCGTCTCATACTCCAGCAGCGCGTTAGCCAGCAGATGCAACTGCGCCTCGAAATCGGACAGCACCTTCTTGGCGCGGTCATAGCCCGCTTCGACGATCCGTCGGATCTCCTGATCGATTGCCTTTGCCGTCTCGTTGGACATATGAACGCGCTGGCTCTGCGAATATCCAAGGAAGGTTTCGCCTTGCTGCTCTTCATATTGCAGCGGGCCAAGCTTGTCCGACATGCCCCATTGCGTCACCATGTCGCGCGCAAGACGGGTGGCGTACTGAATGTCGCCGGACGCACCGGAGCTGACCTTGTCATAGCCGAAGATGATCTCCTCGGCCACGCGGCCACCCATGGATACGGCAAGGTTCGCGTACATCTTGTCGCGGTGATAGGAATAATTGTCCCGCTCCGGCAGGCGCATCACCATGCCCAGTGCGCGGCCGCGGGGGATGATGGTCGCCTTGTGAATCGGGTCTGACGCGGGTTCGTGAACCGCGACAATAGCGTGACCCGCCTCATGATAAGCGGTCATCTTCTTTTCGTCCTCGGTCATGACCATCGACTTGCGTTCCGCGCCCATCATCACCTTGTCCTTGGCGGCCTCAAACTCCGCGCTGGCCACAAGGCGCTTGCCACGACGCGCCGCCATCAGCGCCGCTTCGTTGACAAGGTTCGCAAGATCTGCGCCAGAGAAACCGGGTGTACCGCGCGCAATCGTGCGCGCATCGACATCGGGCGCAAGCGGCACCTTCTTCATGTGGACTTCAAGGATCTTGACCCGGCCCTCGATATCAGGGCGCGGCACCACCACTTGCCGATCAAACCGGCCGGGGCGCAATAGCGCGGGATCAAGCACGTCAGGGCGGTTGGTTGCCGCGACGATGATGATGCCCTCGTTCGATTCGAAGCCGTCCATCTCGACCAGAAGCTGGTTCAATGTCTGCTCGCGCTCATCATTGCCATTACCCAGCCCTGCGCCACGATGGCGGCCCACGGCGTCGATTTCGTCGATGAAGACGATGCAGGGCGCGTTCTTTTTCGCCTGCTCGAACATGTCGCGCACACGGCTGGCGCCGACGCCGACGAACATTTCAACGAAATCCGAGCCAGAGATGGTGAAGAACGGCACGCCCGCTTCGCCCGCAATCGCGCGGGCGAGCAGGGTCTTGCCGGTGCCGGGACTGCCGACCAGCAGTGCGCCTTTGGGAATCTTGCCGCCTAGGCGCGAAAATTTCTGCGGGTCTTTCAGGAACTCGACGATTTCCTGCAACTCTTCGCGCGCTTCGTCTATCCCCGCCACGTCGTCAAAGGTGACGCGGCCAGACTTCTCTGTCAGCAGCTTGGCCTTGGACTTACCAAAGCCCATCGCGCCGCCCGCACCGCCGCCTTTCTGCATCTGTCGAAGCACGAAGAAAGCAACACCAAGGATCAACAGGAACGGAAGCGACTGATACAGCAGCACCATCCAGAAGCTCGGCTGCTCCTCGGCCTTGCCGCTATATTTTACGCCATAGTCATCCAGCAGGGGGATGAGGCCGGGATCGTTGACCGGCACGGTGGAGAATTTCGAGCCGTTGTTGAGGGTGCCGTAAATATGATCGGGGCCAACCGAGACCTCTTTGACTTGGCCGCCCTCGATTTTGGAACGGAAATCAGAATAGGCGATAGCCGTGCCGGAAGTAGCGCCATCACGATTTTCCACCAGCGATACCACCAGCAGTAACGCGAACACCACGCCTGCCCATATCATTGCGCTCTTGACCCAGGGATTGCCCTGCTGCGGTTCTTTGTCGTCGTTCATTTCACCCTCATGTCGTCCCGCCAAGATAAGGCGGGCAGCGCAAAGTACAATGGCTCATCCGCCTGATCGCGGCGGCGCAGCATAAAGTGACCACAACCTGCCGCCGCCATCAAGCAGCCACTGGCCGATGCTGGCCTTATTACCACGCAATAGCTGAACAAGTGCTTGATCGATCGTCTCTCCACGCGGGGGAGGCGCATCCGGCTCGGCGGCGATCAGCATGCGCCCGATCAGCCGTCGTTGCACCTCGCGCGGGAAGTCATGATGATCCAAAACCCACCGAGCATTTCCGTCAGTGCGAATATGCCGCGCGGCGAGATCGTTCACCAGCCAGGAGAGCGCATCTTCCGCATCGGCGCAGGCAGCGGCCGCGCGCGCTGCCGCGAGCGGGTCGAGCCAGTCCACGCGGGTGAGGTGCTGGCGCATCTCCACCCGGTCGAACCGCGCATCGTCGTTGCTGGGGTCATGCACATGGGGTAGATTGTGCGTACGAACCACCTGCATCAGCTCAGCCCGCCGCCAGCCCAGCAATGGGCGCAGCACCGCGCCGTTGCGTGCCCGGATACCCGCCAGCCCCCCAACGCCGGATGACCGGTTCAGGCGCATCAGCATGGTCTCAAGCTGGTCATCGGCGTGATGTGCGGTGAGCAACCAACCTAGCGCTCGTTCCTCCAGCCATTGATGCAACAACCCATAGCGCGCCGCCCGCGCCGAGGCCTGTATGCTTCCAGTGATGGGGGCAGAGAGGGAGAGTATCCTGTGCGCGATGCCCTGATCCGCACACCAACGCGCAACCATTTCGGCCTCTTCGCGGGCCTCGGCGCGCAAACCATGATCGACAGTCGCAGCCTCCACGCCCCCAGGAAAGGCGCTGGCCGCGAGCCAGAGCAGCGCCATGCTGTCCGGCCCGCCTGACACCGCAATTCCGATCCGGGCCGTCTCAGCCTCTGCCTTACCGATTAGTGCAATATAATCGTTGCGGAAACGCTCAATCGTCTGCTCAGGCGCCGCACTTGGCACGGACGCGGCCCTTCTCCATCATAGTGCGCAGATCGGACGCCAGATTGGTGCCATAGCTTTTAACCAGCTCGTCATAGACCTTGCACGCGTCTGCGGGCTTTTTGAGCTGGATCAACGCCTCGCCCAGATATGCGAGGCTCTGTGCGGTGCGGTCGCCCTCCGGGCGCTTGCGGTAATTCTCGTAGAACGCAACAGATGCCAAAGCGGGCTTTCCATCATCGAGATAGGCGCGACCCAACAGGTTCTGTGCACGGCTGCCGACCGAGGTGTTGCCATATTTCTCGACCGTGGTTTTGAGCTGCGCCTGCGCTTCGGGATAGAATTTGGCGCTCCACAGTCTGAAGCCATAGGTATAGGCGTCACCCGCCGCGTCGCCCGTATCGGGCTTTTCGATCGCGGCGACAGCTGCCTTGCGCGCCTCATCAGCCAGCGCTGGTTTGGCGGGGACAGGCTTGGGCGCAGGCGCGGCTTTCGGCAGAGCAGGCGCGGCAACCTTCACCGGCGCGGTACTCACCGCGGCTGGAACAGGCGCAGGTGCAGCGACCGGATTTGCGACAGGCGCAGCGGCACCAGGCTCAGTAGCCGCCACGGACGGGAAGAGCTGAGCCTTCAATTCCTCGAACTTCTGCTCCAGCACCTTGAGTTTGTAGCTGTTCTGCTCGGTCTGGCCGGTCAGCGTGGCAAGCTGGCTTTCGAGCGACGTCACCCGCGCGATGAGATCGCTCACGGGAGTGGAGGCCGGGGCGAGCGGCGCGGCATCGGGCGAGGCAGCGGTAATATCCGGCTCCACCGGCGCGCCATTGGGAAACACCTTGCGCTGCACCGCGCGCACTTCCTTTTCCAGCCGGTCCACTCGCTTGTCGATCGGCACCACAGGCTCTGCCGCGCCTGCATGGCCCGCCATCGCTAGCGCGCTTGTTGCCAAACAGAGTGCCGAAAACCCACTGATGATATGACGCATGGCAGAACCAACCCCGAAAGATGACGTGCGCCGACCATAAACAGGCCCGCACGAAAATGGAAGGAATGCACGCCCCGTGCCGGATAGATTTTACTGAGAAGTGGCAGGCGGTGTGTCTTGCGCGCCCGAAGACGCCGCCTCATCGAGCACCCTCTGCGCCCCAGGGCTGAGGGATACGGGTGCACGCACCGCCGGATTGGCGGGTGCCGTAGCGCCTAAGGTGGGTGCAGCTGGCGCAGGTGCTTGCGGCACCGGCCGAGCCAGCAGCGCAGCGGCACTGATCGGCACATCAGCAATCGTCTTTTCCGGCGGGCCAAGCGGCGCTACCGGCTTGCCGCCCACAGTCACCGCCAGCGCATCAGGCCGCCCTGTCAGGATCATCGGATTATTGGCCTGCGCAGGAACTGTATAGCTCTCGCCCTTCAGCATCTGCTTTTCAAGCAGGCGTACACCCGCAGCGTCATAAATACGCAGCCAAACATCCTGCTGTGCTGTCAGAACAACAGGGCCGTTTACGAGTGGAAGCGGCGTAACCGGGCCAGCTTGCGCCTGCCTTTGTTCCGAGGCGGCCTGTTCGCTCGCCCGATTGGCGAGGTCAGACACTTCCTGATCGGTTGATGCCGTAAAAAATTGGGCACGCCACACCGCATAAGCTGTGGCCAGCACAAGAGCGAGGATCGCCGCAGTCCACGCCAGCTTGCGCGGTGGAATACGCGCCGGATCGACCGGCTCGAACATCTCATAGCGATCCGTGGGGTCAGCCGCGCCCAATTCCTCACGCACACCGCGCGCGATCTCCACTTCATCTGCACCCACTGCGCGTGCATAGGCGCGGGCGAAACCAACTGCGTAGGGTGTTCCGGGCAAGGCGGCGAAGTCGCTGCGCTCGATCGCTTCGAGCTGGCGCTGGGCAATCCGCGTAACCTCAGCCACCTGTGCGAGCGTCATGCCCCGCTCCTCGCGGGCAGCGCGAAGAATATCGCCGGGCCGGTCCGGTATCATTTCGGCTGCGCGCTCAAAATCCAGAACAATGTCATTCACGTCCTCGCCCCTACACAGGGGCCGCTGATGCGACCTCTTTATCTTGTTCCCCGCCCGTTACGCGAACACCTCCCATGCGCAGAGGCAACTGTCAACGAGACTAGAAGCGCCTTGTCGACGGCTTCGCGCTGTTAATCGCGCGCACTTGTATAATTGGGCGGTTTTTTGCCTGTCAAACGCGTTAACTTCTCAGTGCCTGATCCAGGCCCAGGTGAACCGAAGGTTCGTATCAAGCTTTCAATCCAGATCCACGCTCGCCTGCTGTGCGTATGCGATCAATGCCTTTCGCATGCTCTCTGGCGGGCTGACGAGCATAGTTTGCACCGCCGTGCTTAACGGCACCGCCTCCAGCGAGCGGATCATAGCTTTCACAGGACCAACCGACGCCGGGGTGATCGACAGGCGGCGGATACCGAGACCGATCAGCGCCATCGCCTCCAGCGTACGCCCACCCATCTCTCCGCATACCCCCACAGGCACCGCCGCGGCCTCACACGCGCGCGCAATGCGGTTGAGGAAGCGCAATATCGCAACACTCAGCCAGTCATACCGCTCGGCCAGCTTGGGGTGGGCGCGGTCCGCCGCGAACAGGAACTGCGTCAGGTCATTGGTGCCGATTGAGAGAAAATCGAGCTTGGGCAACAATATGTCCAGCACCTCCGCCAGCGCAGGCACCTCCAGCATCGCACCATAGCGGATACTGCTCGGCAACATCTTGCGCCGTTCGATCAGCCATTGCCGCTGATGCTCAAACAAGGCGCGGGCGACATCAAACTCCCACGGTTCGGAGATCATCGGAAACATGACATGGAGCGTCCGCCCCGCCGCCGCTTCCAGCAGCGCGCGCGCCTGCGCCTTCATCAATCCGTCGCGCTCCAGACTGAGCCGCACCGCGCGCCAGCCCATAGCCGGGTTTTCCTCTACCATGTCGTCATCATGATGCAGATAGGGCAACGCCTTATCCCCACCGATATCAAGCGTGCGGAAAATCACAGGGCGATCTCCCGCCGCATCCATCACATCGCGATAGAGCCGTTGTTGCCGTTCGCGCTGCGGCATGGTGGCGGAGACGAGAAACTGAAATTCGGTACGGAACAAGCCAATGCCATCCGCGCCAGTCACGTCGAGCGCGCCGACATCGTCGCGCAGGCCCGCATTCACCATCAGCTCGATACGCACTCCGTCCTTGGTAATGGCGGGCGCATCGCGCATCTCGGCGAACTTGGCGCGGCGCTTCTGGCTGAGCTGCAGCTTGCTCTCGAACGCCTCGTCCATGTCTGGCGAGGGGCGGATGAACAACCGGTTCTCGGTGACGTCCATCAGGATCAGATCACCCTCGTTGATGAGGTGGCGCACATCGCGCACCCGCCCCAGCACCGGCACGCCCATCGCTCTCGCCACGATAATGACATGCGCGGTGAGCGAGCCTTCCTCAAGGATCACTCCCTTCAGGCGCCGCCGGTCATATTCCAGCAGCTCGGCAGGGCCGAGATTGCGCGCGATCAGGATGGCGTCCTGCCGCAGACCAAGCTGCGCCGCCGTGCCAAGCTGACCGGAGACGATACGTAAAAGGCGGTTGGAGAGGTCCTCCAGATCGTGCATCCGGTCCTGCAACAACGGGTCGTCAATCTGGCGCATGCGCATGCGGGTACGCTGTTGCACGCGCTCTATCGCCGCCTCGGCGGTGAGGCCGCTGTCGATTGCTTCGTTGATGCGGCGCGACCAGCCCTCGTCATAGGCGAACATCTTGTAGGTGGCGATCACCTCCTGATGCTCGCCATCCACACCGAATTCAGAGGTGCTGCCCAGCGTATCGATCTGCTCGCGCATCTTGGTGAAGGCGGAATAGACGCGCGCACGCTCTGCTTCCACATCCTCCGCCACTGTATGCTCGATAGTAACGCGCGGCTGGTGAAACACCGCCTGCCCCCGCGCCATGCCCATGACGAGCTGCAAACCGGAGACGATTTGCGTACCTGTGCCGCCGATGCGCACATCGCTCGGCCCTTCATCGGCCAACCCGGCGTTGGCAATCAGCTCTGACAGTACCATCGCCACGGTCTGCAGCGCCTCGATCTCCACTTCCTCATAACGGCGCGGGTCTACATGCTGGACGCAGAGCACGCCCACCGCATTTTCCCGCCGCACGATGGGCACGCCGGCAAAGCTGTGGAACAGGTCTTCCCCCGTTTCGGGGCGATAGGCGAAGTCTGGATGGGCGGCGGCTTCATCAAGGTTCAGCGTCTCGACATTCTTTGCAATGGTGCCGACCAGACCCTCGCCAGGTGCAAGCCGGGTGACGTGAACCGCCTCCTGCTTCAAACCGCGGGTGGCGAACAGCTCCATCACCCCTTCGCGCAGCAGATAGATCGAGCACACCTCGCTGGAGAGTGCTTCACCGATGATCTCCACAACCTTGTTGAGCTTGACCTGTGCATTGGTGCGCGCGGCCATCACCTCATGCAGGCGGATCAATATCTGTCGGGCGGCGGCGGCAGGCGTATCGGGCATAAGCCATCGCTATCAGAAAGCGGGCGCAGATGCCAAGGGGTTGCAGATCCGATCCCGGATCAGTCTGATTGCGTCAGAGCAATTCGCCCTTCCACTTGGCGAGCGCGCGCACCAGCTTTTCAGAGCGCTCGGCAAACTCGCCTGTAAAAAGCTGCTCCGCTTCGGTTCTGCGCGCAGAGATGGCATGACGCAGCACATTGGCCGCGGTTTGGTGAAATTCGGCGTGCAGGCGGCGCACTACCTGATAGGGCTTGCCCTGCTTCGTCACCGGGTCGATGGCATCGCCATGGATCCATCGGCCAAAGGGGCATTTGTCGTCCCGGCAGGCTCTGTCTGGATCGATCTCGCTGCTGCCGCTGGACATTGCAACGCGCAGCTTCAGCTTCCATGAGCCGTGCGCACCGATTGCATTATTGATCTGTTCTACCATTTCGACGTTGGACACGTCTCTTCCTTTCGCAACCTGTTTGTGCGAAAGGCCCATAGAGAAAAATGCTTTATATTGGGTGAAGTCGCCCCTCAGCTTGCTTCAAGCGCGGTTTCCGCTTGTGCGACCAGCTCCGCAAGAATGGCGGCAACGGGTTCCTCCCTGCTCACCATACCAACCGACTGCCCGGCCATCAGCGAACCGTTCTCGACGTCGCCGTCTATCACCGCACGACGTAGCGCGCCCGCCCAGTAATGCTCGATCTCTAGCTGCGCGGCCATCATGTCGACCTTGCCCTCATCGAGCATCTGCGCCACTTCGCGCTGCTTGGCGGTGAAGGCTTCCGTGCCGACATTCTTGAGCGCGCGCACGGGGATTACCGGCAGGCGTGGGTCGATCTGCACACTGGCGATCGCATCGCGCGCATTGGCGCGGATGAACGCCTTTTTGAAGTCCGGGTGGGCGATGCTCTCAGTCGCGCAAACGAACCGCGTGCCGAGCTGAACCCCTGCGGCACCCATTTTGAGATAAGAGGCGATCACCTCGCCTCGCCCGATGCCACCCGCGACGAAGATCGGCACCTCCGACGCCAACTCCGGCAATATCTCTTGCGCCAACACGCTGGTTGCCACCGGGCCGATATGCCCGCCCGCCTCCATCCCCTCTATGATGAGCGCATCCACACCGGAACGGACCAGCTTTTTTGCCAGAGAGAGCGCCGGGGCGAAGCAGATGACCTTCGCGCCGCTCGCCTTGATCGCCTCGATGCTGCCCTTGGGCGGCAATCCGCCCGCCAGCACGATGTGCGTCACTCCATGTTTCGCGCAGACGGCGATCAGGTCCATAAGCTGCGGATGCATGGTGATCAGATTGACGCCGAAGGGCTTGGAGGTAAGCGCCTTGGTCGCCGCGATCTCTTTGTCCAGCAACTCCGGCGTCATCGCGCCACAAGCTATGAGACCAAAGCCACCTGCATTGCTGACTGCGGAGACTAGGTTACGCTCGCTCACCCAGCTCATCGCGCCACAGATGATCGCGACTTCGGACCCCAACAGCGCGGTGCCGCGCGCCATCAGTGCGCCAAGGGCAGCGCTCAAGCCGCCTGCTCCGCGTCCAGCCCATAGGCGGTGTGCAGCACGCGCACAGCCAGCTCGGTCTCGTCTTCGTCGATCAAGACTGATACCTTGATCTCGCTGGTAGAGATCGCCTCAATGTTGATGCCGCGTTCCGCCAGCGTCTTGAACATGATTGCCGCGACGCCCGCATGGCTGCGCATGCCGACACCCACAACGCTCACCTTCGCCACTTCCGCATCGGTGATCAGCCGGTTGAAGCCGATCTCGTCCTTGCGGCTTTCCAATATGTCCACGCTGCGCGCCAGATCTGCGCGTGGCACGGTGAAGGTCACGTCGGTTTCGGCGGTGTCCTTGCTGTCGTTCTGGATAATCATGTCGACGTTGATGCTGGCATCGGCGAGCGGACCGAAGATGCTGGCCACCGCGCCGGGCTTGTCCGGCACGCGCGTTACGATGACCTTCGCCTCGTTCTTGTCGACCGCGATACCGGTGATGAGCTGGCGTTCCATGTCGCTTCCTTCTATTTCCTCTTCGCCGACAATCATCGTGCCGGGTTCGTCGTCATTGCTGGGTTCATCGAAGGAGCTGAGCACCTGTACCCGCACCTTCTCCTTCATCGCTAATGCTACCGATCGGGTCTGCAACACCTTGGAGCCGACCGAGGCCATCTCCAGCATTTCCTCATACGTCACCTTATCGAGCTTGCGCGCGCGGCTGACGATCCGTGGGTCGGTGGTATAGACACCGTCTACATCGGTATAGATGTCACAGCGATCCGCCTTCACCGCCGCAGCCACAGCAACAGCCGAGGTATCGGACCCGCCCCGGCCCAGAGTAGAGATGCGGCCATCCTCCATCATGCCCTGAAAACCGGGGATGACGGCAACCTGCCCGCTCTGCATCGCAGTGAGCAACGCATCGGTCTCGATCGTCTCGATCCGCGCCTTGGCGTGGGCCTCGCCGGAGCGGATGGGCAACTGCCAGCCGAGCCAGCTGCGCGCATCGACGCCCATGGCTTTGAGCGTCATCGCCAGCAGCCCGCTCGTCACCTGCTCGCCGGCGGCTACCACCACGTCATATTCGGCGGGGTCGTAAAGCGGGCTGGCTTCTTTGCAGAAGCCCACCAGCCGATCGGTCTCGCCCGCCATAGCGGAGACGACGACCGCAACCTCGTGGCCCTGATCGACCACATATTTGACACGCGCGGCCACATTGCGAATTCGCTCCATCCCCGCCATCGAGGTGCCACCGAATTTCATGACTATGCGCGCCATATTTGCTGCCAGACCTGTTTGCCGTTAAGAAGCGGGAAGGCGAGCGCCCCCCGCGTGAAAACCGCGCCGCTATAGTCAGCAAGGACCAATATGGCAAGCAGGCCAGAGACAACCATAAACCCGGAAGAAGCAAGGCATTTCGGCGCGCTGGCGGCAGACTGGTGGAACCCCAAGGGAAGCAGCGCGATGCTGCACAAGCTCAATCCCGTGCGCCTCCGCTACATCAGGGAGGCGATTGATGCGCACTGGGGGGCAGACGCGCGGGATATCCGCCCGCTGAAAGGCAAGCATGCGCTCGATGTCGGCTGTGGAGCCGGGCTGCTCTGCGAGCCGCTGGCAAGGCTTGGCGCTCAGGTGACAGGAATCGACGCGGCGCAGGAGAATATAGCGGCGGCGAAAGCCCATGCCGAGGTTCAAGGCCTGAGCATAGACTATCGTGGCGCAGGCATAGAGGCGCTTGGCATGGAGGGTGCGTTCGATCTCGTCACCAGCATGGAGGTGATCGAGCATGTGACCGACCCTGCCCTGTTCGTGCGCGGGCTGGCTGAGGCGTTGGCGCCCGGCGGCCTGATGATCCTCTCCACGCCCAACCGCACCGCGCTCTCACGATTCGCGATGATCACTATGGGCGAAGGGATGGGCTTCATCCCCAAGGGCACGCATGAATGGAAACAGTTTCTGACGCCCGATGAGTTGCAAGGGCTGCTGTCCGACGCTGGGCTGGAGAGCTTCGATCTGCGCGGAATCTCCTTTGACCCGCGCACGGGCTTTGCCTTGAGTGACAATACCCATCTCAATTATATCCTCTGCGCACGGAAGAAGCGCGGAGGCTAGCTTGCGGCGGCATCCTTCTGCTGATTGACCATCGCCCGCGCCATCTGCGCCAGCCGGATTTGCATCGCCTCGCTCAAGTCCTGCGCGATATCGCGCTGTTCAGCAATTGCGCGGGCCATCGCATCGGCCCATTGCTCGCCGATCTCGGCTGAAATCGGAAAGGCGCGGTGCAGCGACATCACGCATTTGCCCTGATCGAACCAGTTTTTCGGCCCGCCCGTCCACGCGGCCAGAAACTGCTTCAGCCCGGCCTGCACCGGTCCCAGGTCCTCTGCATGGATCGCGCGCAGTTCCGCATAGGCAGGGTCGTTGTCCATAAGGTCATAGAAACGAGCCACGATGCGCTCGATCACGTCGCTGCCGCCCAGTGCTTCATAGGGCGTGGCCGGCTTTGTAGTGGGTTGGTCCAAGGTCATCCTCCTGCGAGCATGCCCTCATGCACTGGACGGGAGAAGGTATCCTTGACCTCGGTCAATGGGCAGCACCCCAGCTCTTGCCAGTGCCCACTTCCACCACCAGCGGCACAGAAATATGCACCAGCGGCGCGGCGGCGTTTTCCATTACCTCGCGGATGACAGGCGATGCACGCTCCACATCGCTTTCGGGCAGTTCAAACACCAGCTCGTCATGCACCTGCAGCAGCATTTTCACGTCATGCAGCCCGGCTTGCGCCAGAGCCGGGCCCATGCGCACCATCGCGCGCTTGATGATGTCTGCCGAGGTGCCCTGGATCGGCGCATTGATCGCCGCGCGCTCCGCCCCCTGGCGTTCGTGCATCACCGATGCCGTGATGCGCGGGAACCAGGTCTTGCGGCCAAAGAGCGTACAGGTGAAGCCATCCGCCCGCGCTTTCTCCAGCGTCTCGTTGATATAGGCGGCGATGCCGGGAAAGCGCTCATAATAACGCGCGATCATGTCCTGCGCCTCGTCCGGCGAAATCTCCAGCCGCGCGGCCAGCCCCCAGCGGGATATGCCATAGAGGATCGAAAAGTTGATCGTCTTCGCCCGTCCGCGCGTATCGCGGTTGACCTCGCCAAACAGCTCCTGCGCGGTGGCGGCGTGAATATCTTCTCCGCGGGCGAAGGCCTCCTTCAAGGCAGGCACATTGGCCATATGCGCGGCCAACCGCAGTTCGATCTGGCTATAATCGGCAGACAGCAGGACATTGCCCTCTTCGGCAATGAACGCCTCTCTGATCTGCCGCCCCGCCTCGGTGCGGATCGGGATGTTTTGCAGGTTGGGGTCGGTAGAGGAAAGCCGCCCGGTCTGCGCGCCGGTGAGGCTATAACTGGTGTGGACACGGCCCGTATGAGGATTGATCTGAGCCTGCAGCGTATCGGTATAGGTGGACTTCAGCTTCGCGAGCTGCCGCCAGTCCAGCACCTTGCGCGCGATCACCGCGCCTTCTGCCGCCAGCTTCTCCAGCACCGTGACGTCGGTGGAATAAGCGCCGGTCTTTCCCTTTTTGCCGCCTTTGTAGCCCAGCTTGTCAAACAGGATTGCGCCCAGTTGCTGCGGACTGGCAATCACAAAGGGTTGCCCGGCAAGGCCATGAATCTCGCCCTCCAAGGCGGCCAACCCCTCGGCAAACTCGCCCGACAGGCGCGAGAGATAGTCGCGGCTCACTTTTATTCCCTCGCGCTCCATCTGCGCGACTACGGGCGCAAGTGGCCGGTCCACCAGCTCATAGACGCGGGTTACATGCTCCGAATGAAGGCGCGGTTTCAGCATCTGCCACAGGCGGTAGGTCACTTCCGCGTCCTCGGCAGCATATTCGGTCGCGCGGTCCAGCGGCACCTCGGCAAAGCTGATCGCCTTCTTGCCGGTGCCGGTTACGTCCTTGAAGCTGATGCACTCGTGGCCGAGCTGGGTGCGGGCCAGTTCATCCATGCCTTGACCGCCCAGCCCCTTGCCCGCTTCAAGGTCGAAAGCGAGCAGGATCGTGTCGTCATAGGGACGGATCGTGATGCCGCCCAGCCCGGCAAGCTGCGCCGCCCGTTCCAACACGTTGATGTCATATTTAAGGTTGTGTCCGATCTTGAGGACGCCTTCATCCTCCAACATCGGCTTCAGCGCGGCAAGCGCGGCTTTGGTGTCTATCTGCTCAGGCCGCTCGGCAAACATATCGGTGCCGCCATGTGCCAGCGGGATATAGCATGCCCTGCCCGGCCCGGTAGAGAGGCTGATACCGACCAGATTAGCCGCAACCGAATCAAGCGCGTCGGTCTCGGTGTCAACTGCGACCACGCCCTCGGCCCGCGCCTGCACTATCCATCGCTCCAGCGTGGCAAGGTCCGTCACCGTCTCATAGAGGCTGCGGTCGATAGCGGGCAGTGTTGGGCTGGCGGGTGCGGAAGGCCCGGACGCAGGCGCAGTTATCGCCGCCTTCGTCATATTGGGCGCACGGCCTGCCGGTGCACTGCCATTGTTGAGGCGCGCAAGCAGCGAGTTGAACCCCTGATCCTCCAGAAACGCGCGCAGCGGATCTGGCGGAATTTCGCCCAGCTTCAGGTCGTCGAGCGGATCGGGCAGCGGCACCTGTGCATGCAGTTCCACCAACTGGCGCGATAGCCGCGCCATCGCCTCATGCTCGATCAAGTTGTCGCGCATCTTCGATGGCTTCATCGTCGGCAGCGCAGCGAATACACCGTCCAATGTACCATATTCATTGATAAGCTTGGATGCGGTCTTGGGACCGATGCCGGGCACACCGGGGACATTATCCACCGCATCCCCCATCAGCGCCAGCACATCGCCGAGTCTGTCCGGACCAACGCCAAACTTTCCCAGCACATAATTGTCTGACCGCCGCTCATTCTTCATCGTATCGAGCATGTCGACGCCGGGCTGGATGAGTTGGGCGAGATCCTTGTCGGACGACACTATCGTCACATGCCAGCCACGCGCTAGCGCCTCTCTTGTATAGCTCGCGATGATGTCGTCCGCCTCAAAGCCCTGCTCCTCGATGCACGGCAGCGAAAAGGCGCGCGTAGCCTCGCGGATCAGCGGGAACTGGGGCACAAGGTCTTCCGGCGGCGGCGGCCGGTTCGCCTTGTATTTATCATAGAGATCGTTGCGGAAAGTGGTGCCGGATTTATCGAGGATCACCGCCATGTGCGTGGGGCCATCCGCCTCGTGCAAATCTTTCGCCAGCCGCCACAGCATCGTCGTATAGCCATAGACCGCGCCCGCGGGCACGCCATGCTTGTTGGTCAGCGGCGGGAGCTGGTGATAGGCGCGGAAAATATAGCCGCTGCCATCGACAAGATAGAGATGATTCTGATCGGACATGATGGCGGGATAGCCGAGCAGGCTGCCCCTGCCAAATCAAAGCTTATTTGGTGGCGTAGCTGAACCTTTGATCCATCACCGGCCCGTCATGATAAGCCGCTACTGCACGCGCCACGCCCTGCATCACCGCCCAGCGTTCCGGGATCGAGACCGTCGTGCTCGCGATCATCACTGCCACCGCATAGCTGGTCCCATCGGGCGCGGTCATGATGCCGACATCGTTGAAGCCGGTCGCACGGGGGTATAGCTCTTGTCCGGTCCCGGTCTTGTGCGCATAGCTCCAGCCCGCGGGGACACCACCCTTGATGCGTTGGCGGCCGGTCTTGGCCTCGTGCATCACGGCTAGCAGATAGGCCGTGGACGCGGGCGAGAGCATCTCTCCCCGCTTCAACCGAGCCAGCGCCAGCGTAATGCTGCTCGCCGCCGCGCCATCCATCGGATTCGCCAGATAGTCGTTTAGCGCCTTTTCCCGCACCGATTTCGGTAGGGCGGAGCGGGCGGCATAAAACCCTCTGCCCATCGCCATGCTCTGATTCCATTCGAGGCCCGCCGTAGTGCTCTGCAGCACCCGCTCGCCGGGGCCAAACCGGATATTGGCGAGGAAGCGCCGCGCGAGATAGCCGCGAATCGCCTCCGGCCCGCCTATCTGGCGTAGCACCACATCGTTGGCGGTATTGTCGCTCTCGGTCATGGCGCGGGTCATCAGATCCGCCACATCAGTTGTGTAGCCTGTGCTGCGTACCATCGCGGCGAGCGGCTGATGAAATAACGTCAGATCATCGGGGCGGACTGTAACAGGATCAAGCAGCGTCAGCTTGCCGCGATCGACGGCATCGAGCGCTGCCATCGCCACCCACAGCTTTGACACGCTCTGCTGCGGCATCAGGCTATCTGCGTTGTAGGCGGCCTCCCAGTCGGCATCGACCGGGCGCACAGAAATCGCCACCGTGCCATTGAAGCTGCTGCCCAGCGTCTCGATCTGGACGCGCAAGGCGGCAGGCGCCTTTGCTCGGCGCTCCTGTGGCGAAATTTCAGTTAAGCGAAGCGGAGATGTGAACGAGGCAGGCGGCACGGCCTGACTGGTAGAAAATGTGCTGGCTGCCATCATGCCGCCCGCAAGTATGAACGCCGCGAGAGCTTTGGGCCAATGCTGCCGACTCTGGCTCTGCTTTCCGCTGCCACACCGATAATCGGCCTTACCGCCTCGTTTAACCTTCATTCGACCCGCACACCCGATTATCTGCCCTCGACGACCCTGCAATCGTGCTTATATCTATGCCGCACGGTGCCCCAAGAACAGGTTTAGCCCTGTTTTTCGCGCTCAATGGAGGGATTATGCGACGAATGATTCAAATAATCGGTTAATTTGAGGAACCCGCCGCGCACAGCGGGGCATATCATGGCAGTGACGACTTGATGATTGATAAAGCAGCCGAATTTGACGGCACACGGCGCGCAGTGATTCGCGGCGCATTGGGCGCCGCAGCTTATGGCGTTTTAGGCTCGCTGGGAGGAAGGGCGACGGCGAACGCTCCGTTCACGTCCCAGCGTATTGGCGTGATACTTCGCGGGGATCTGAAGGCTGGCGGGCGCGACATATTGCTGATCCCCGGCCTTGCCAGCAGCCCCGCAATCTGGGCGTCCCTCGTCAAACGGCTCAGCGGCCATCGGTTGCATCTCGTGCATGTCAGCGGCTTTGCCAAACGCCCCGCAGGCGCCAACGCAGCCGGGCCGCTGCTCGATCCACTCACTGCAGATCTGGCACGCTATATCAACACGCATGGGCTGCGCGCGCCGGCGATCATCGGACACAGCATGGGCGGCACAGTTGCGCTGATGCTTGGCCTGCGCCCAGACGTGAAGCCAGCGCGCATCATGGTGGTGGATATGCTGCCCGATGGGGCGGCAATGCTAGGTGGCACAGCGCAGGGCTATGGCTATCTCGCCACGCAGTTGAACGGCTATTTCACCGGCACCAAGGCGGGGCGACAGATGCTGACCGATATGGTGCGCCAAACGCCGGGCGGGCGGGATAGCGACCCAAGGGTGATCGCGCAGGCGCTGACCGAACTGGCGCAGACAGACCTGACCGCGAAGTTGCGCGCGCTTGCCTGCCCACTGACCGTTGTACCTGCGCTGCCCGGCACACCCCGGCTTGATAGGGCGCAATTACAGCGATTTAAGGCGGCCTATGCGGGGGTGAAGGCCCTCACTCTGACGGGCATAGGGCCGAGCGCGCACCAGATAATGCTCGACCATCCGGAGAAGTTCACGGCGGCGGTGAGGAAATTTCTCGGTTGAGGCGCATTGTTGATGCAGGTCAACGAAGCTTGACCGCACGCGGTGTAGCCAAGCAATCGACCAGCGGATGAAACACCGTTTCCTCTTCCGGTCAGAGGCGTCTTCCCACGCCTCCTCCTCGGCACTTCATGGGGGTGCGCGCCTTCGGGCCGCACCCCCTTTTTTGTTGGATCAGTGCGCGAGCGCCTTGACGATATCCTCGACCATCTTCTTGGCGTCGGCCAGCAGCATCATGGTGTTGTCCATGTAGAAAACGTCATTGTCGACACCGGCATAGCCAACACCGCCCATGCTGCGCTTTACGAACAGCACCGACTTGGCGTTGGCGACCTCAAGGATCGGCATGCCGTAGATCGGCGAGGTCTTGTCGGTCTTGGCTGCCGGGTTGGTCACATCGTTCGCGCCGATTACGAAGGCGACGTCTGCCTGGCTGAACTCGCTGTTGATGTCCTCCAGCTCAAACACCTCATCATAAGGCACGTTCGCTTCGGCAAGCAGCACGTTCATATGGCCGGGCATACGGCCCGCGACCGGGTGAATCGCATATTTGACCGAGACACCCTCTTTCTTCAGCAGGTCGCCCATTTCGCGCAGCGCATGCTGCGCCTGCGACACCGCCATGCCATAGCCGGGGACGATGATGACGCTCTCGGCCTGTTGCATCAGGAACGCGGCGTCGTCCGCCGAACCACGCTTCCACGGGCGCTGTTCCTTCGCTTCGCCACCGGATACAGCGGCTTCGGCGCCGAAGCCGCCCGCGATTACGGAGAGGAACCCGCGGTTCATCGCCTTGCACATGATGTAGGAGAGGATCGCGCCGGAGCTACCCACCAGCGCGCCGGTGATGATCATCGCGGTGTTGCCAAGCGTGAAGCCCATGGCGGCGGCAGCCCAGCCCGAATAGCTGTTCAGCATCGAGACGACGACCGGCATGTCCGCCCCGCCGATCGGGATGATGAGCAGGAAGCCGATGAGGAAGCTCAATGCCGTCACGGTCCAGAACACCCAAGGCGCCTGATCCTGCGTGAAATAGGCCACAAGGCCGAGGATGCCGAGCAAGGTGCCCAGATTGATGACATGGCGCATAGGCAGCAGGATCGGTTTGCCCGACATATTGCCATTGAGCTTCAGGAACGCGATGACCGAGCCTGAGAAGGTGATCGCGCCGATGGCGACGCCAAGGCCCATCTCGATGCGGCTGGCGGCGAAAATCTCGCCGGTCGCCGGGTCAGCAATGCCGAAAGCCGCCGGGCTCAGATAAGCCGCCGCACCCACCACAACTGCCGCCATGCCGACCAGCGAGTGGAACGCCGCCACAAGCTGAGGCATGTCCGTCATCGCGATTCTGCGCGCGGTGATAAAGCCGATCACGCCGCCAATGGCGATCGCGCCGATGATCTCAGGCAGAGCCACAACATCATGGGTATAGAGCGTAGTCGCGATCGCGATGCCCATACCTGCCATGCCATAGCGGTTGCCCGCGCGGCTGGTCGCCGGGCTGGAAAGCCCGCGCAGCGCGAAGATAAAGAGCACGCCTGCCACCAAATAGGCCAGCGCCACCCCCCAGGGAAGCTGAGCTACCTCATGCATCACTTGCGCTCCTTCTTCTTGTACATGGCAAGCATGCGCTCTGTCACGGCAAAGCCGCCGAAGATGTTCACGCTGGCGAAGACAACGCCCGCAAGGCCAAGCCACTTGGCAAGGCCATCACCGCCCTCGGCAGCCGCGATCAGCGCGCCGACGATAATGACCGACGAAATTGCGTTCGTCACCGCCATCAGCGGCGTGTGCAAAGCCGGCGTAACCGACCAGACTACATAATAGCCGACGAAACAGGCCATCACGAAAATCGAAAGTATGGAAATGAAATCCATGATATTCCCCTACATAAAGTACGTAAACTTCATCACAGTTATACCAAATGGCTGTGCTGGCATCATGCGCAGAACTTTTACGCGGACACTGGATTCATCTGCACGCTTAGCCGAGATAATCGATCCCATTATCGTCATAATATCAGGGTAAGATTTAATCTGTCCGGGAGATATTTTAGGGGAATTAAAGTAACCCCACCGACCATCTTCACCATACCTGATATCAAACTCAAGATTCCCCCTGATGAACGACTTTCCTGTAAAAAACACAGCGACAAAGTATTTTTGTTTAAAATCATTGGGATTTATTCGGGAGTAAGGAATAGAAACTGCCTGCTCCAACTTATCTGGAATTATACCAACGAGCGTAGGGAGTTCTTTTACAGAATTATATCCCCAAAAACTTTGGTCGAAATCTCCATCTAAGTCATCGTCAGAAAAACATCTTACTCTGTTTTTGCGTCCAATCCATGTATTGTTATATTCAAAGTCGTGCCCCATATCTGTTGAGCAGAAAATAGCTTTGCCTTCTGCTCGAAGTTCAATTAACTGCGCACCACTTTGCGCGGCATTTTTTCCATCAATACCCTCGTAGTCGCTTTGAATTTGCGCGGCTCCAGTCGGTAGAACTCTCTGCTTAAAAACCACTTCCTTGGGGTGAACAACAAACTCGTCGGCAGGTGCGCTCTCAGCAACCACAATCCAGACGTTGCTAAAGGCAGTTACGCCCTTCGCCATGCCTGCGCTGGGAAACGCCCAAGTAAGACAAGCGTAAACGAGAGCCACTAAGTGGCCTAGTACCCTCACCCCAGCAGCCGCTCGTTGACGACCTTGCCATCCTTGGTAAGGCGGATAGCATTACCGATCTCTTCGTCGAGCACTGGCGCGTTCTTTTCCTTGTCCCAGAAGGCAGAAAGGAAGTTGAAGATGTTGCGCGAGAACAGCGCCGAGGCATCGGTGGCGAGGCGCGAAGGCACATTCTTGTGGCCGACGATCTTGACGCCATGCACCGTGACGACCTCGCCAGCGACTGCTCCTTCGACATTGCCGCCCTGCTCGACAGCAAGATCGACGATCACGCTGCCCGGCTTCATGCTCGCAATCTGCGCGTCGGAGATGAGGCGCGGGGCCGGGCGTCCCGGAATCAGCGCGGTGGTGATCACGATGTCTTGCTTGGCGATATGGCTGGAGACCAGAGCTGCCTGTGCAGCCTTGTATTCATCGGACATCTCGGTGGCATAGCCGCCCGAACCTTCGCCTTCGATGCCCTTCACGTCCTCAACGAAGATCGCCTTGGCGCCGAGGCTTTCGATCTGCTCGCGGGTCGCCGAACGAACATCCGTGGCCGAGACCTGAGCGCCCAGACGACGCGCGGTCGCGATTGCCTGCAGGCCCGCAACGCCCACGCCCATGACGAACACCTTGGCGGCGCTGACCGTGCCTGCCGCCGTCATCATCATCGGGAAGGCCTTGCCATATTCCGCGGCGGCATCAAGCACAGCCTTATAGCCGGACAGGTTCGACTGCGACGAGAGAATGTCCATCGACTGCGCGCGCGTGATGCGCGGCATGAACTCCATCGCCAGCGCCTCGATCCCGGCCGCAGCATAGGCATCCACCCGTGCGCGCTCACCGAACGGGTTTAACCCCGCCGCCAGCATCGCGCCTGCCTTCTGCCCACCGAGCGAATCAACTGCAGGCCCCTGCACACCTAGGATGATATCGGCCTCTTTCAGCGTCGCTTTGCGATCCCCGACGCTGGCGCCAGCAGCTGCATAATCCGCATCCGCGATGGATGCGGTAAGGCCCGCACCTGCTTCTACAGCAACTTCAGCGCCCAGCGCGATGAACTTCTTCACCGTCTCAGGACTGGCAGCAACCCGTCGCTCGCCAACGGCAAGCTCCCTCAATACCGCTATTTTCACAGTTGGTCCCCTGTTATGACCGTCAGGCTATGAGCAGGACGACGATTACCGCGACGACAGCAGTAAGGATCGTGCCCCATTTGACGAGTCCAATGAAGCCCGAATAGGTTTCTTCCGCCATCTTCATATCGTTGCCAGATGCCATGTTAACTCCCCGTATCACACTGTCTATTTGATCCCAAACGCTTCACTTAGGGGTATCATGCGGCTGCGACAAGGACAGAATCGCACAATGCTTTACTGATTAACATCGTTTTTACCTTGGCAGACTATTCCGGTGCGTCACCATATTAGGATGATTGATGGCGCTCAATGGTATGCCGCTATTGCTGCTGATAGACGACGAACCGGCGCAGAAGCGCCTGGTTTCGGCGCTGGCAGCGCGTGCGGGATGGCGCACCATCTATGCCAGCGATCAGGATGCCGCGCTCGCCACACTTGGCACGCGCGACGGAATGCAGCTGGATGCGGTGCTGATAGACCATTGGAACCCCGCCATGAAGCCGGTGGAGACCATCCGTCAAATCCGTGAACGTCGACCTTCTCTGCCTATTTTGGTCATAACCTCTCAGAACGATGTGCTGGATGCGGTGGAGGCAATGCGCGCAGGCGCGAGCGACTATCTCGCCAAGCCTATCGCGCCAGACAGGCTGCTGGCGGCACTCAACGCCACGCTGGACCGCGCAGAGGAACGCTCCGGTGAGTTGCGTCCACTGACGGAAAAGCTAACCGCGCCGCTGGCCTTCAACGAGATAGTCGGCGGCGCTCCGCATTTCCTAGCCGCGCTCGCCATTGCCGCCAAGGCCGCGCGTGCCCGCGTCCCGGTGCTGATCGAGGGCGAAAGCGGCGTCGGCAAGGAAGTGATCGCGCAGGCTATCCATGCCGCGTCGCCTCGCCACCGCAACCGCATGGTCGCGGTCAACTGCGGCGCCATTCCCGCCAACCTCGTCGAATCGGAATTGTTCGGCCACGAGCGCGGCGCGTTCACCGGCGCGTTCGAGCGGCAGATCGGCAAATTTGTAGACGCTGATATGGGGACTATCTTCCTCGATGAAGTAAGCGAAATGCCGCTGGATGCGCAGGTGAAGCTGCTCCGTGTTTTGCAGGATGGCGAGGTGCAGCCACTGGGCGCACGCCTGCCCACCCACATTGACGTGCGCGTCATCGCAGCGACCAATAAGGTGCTGGAGGAGGAAGTCGCCGCCGGGCGCTTCCGCGAAGACCTGTTCTATCGCCTCAACGTGATGCACGTCACCGTGCCGCCGTTGCGGGAGCGCAGCACGGATATTCCGGCGCTGGCACGTCATCTGCTCGCGCGGCTTTCCAGCCAGCACGGCCTCAAGAACCTGAGCATCACCAACGAGGCGCTTGGCCTGCTGATGCAGCATGACTGGCCCGGTAATGTCCGCCAGCTCCAGAATGTGCTGTTTCGCGCTGCGGTATTATGCGAGGGCGATTTCCTTGGTCCCCAGGATTTCCCTCAGATCGCCGCGCAGGCCCGTACACTGATTCCGGGCCATACAAATGCGGCAGACAATGCCGATCATAACGACGGCGGCGCAATCACCCTCTATGAACAGACCGGCCATATCCGTCAGCTCGCGGATATCGAGGCAGACGTGATCCGCCTCGCTATCGGCCATTATCGCGGCCGCATGACCGAGGTCGCGCGGCGGCTGGGCATCGGCCGCTCGACACTTTATCGCAAACTGACCGAGCTGGGTATAGACAACGTCGCGTAAGCGCGCTTGCCTATACGCTTAATAGACGCGCGCCTTGGGCTGGATATACTCCACCTCGTCGGTGAGCGTATAATCATGCACCGGTCGGTAATCGAGCGTAACCTTGCCCGTGCCGCTGCCCTTGGCGCCTCCACCCCAGCCATCAAACCAGCTCACGGTGTGCTTCATCCAGTTCGCGTCATCGCGGTTGGGGAAGTCTTCGTGTGCATGCGCACCGCGCGATTCCTTGCGGGCTTCGGCGCCGACCATGGTGCAGACCGCTTGAGACATCAGATTGTCCAGCTCCAGCGTCTCGACCAGGTCGGTGTTCCAGACCAGGCTGCGGTCAGACACGCGTACATCGCTTAGGCGCTTGTTGACCTGTTCCATACGCTGCACGCCTTCAGAGAGTAGCGCGCTGTCGCGGAACACGGCGGCATGCTTTTGCATCGTGCGCTGCATGTCCAGGCGCACCTCGGCGGTGGAGGAACCACCCGAAGCGTTGCGGAAATGATCGAGCCTGCCGAGCGCGAGGTCTGCACTGTCCTTGGGCAGCGGCTTTTGCGCGGCATTGGGCTTCAGCGTTTCCTTCAAGTGCAGGCCAGTCGCGCGGCCAAAAACCACAAGGTCGATCAGCGAGTTGGAGCCGAGCCGGTTCGCGCCGTGGACGGAAACGCAGGCCGCCTCGCCCACCGCATAGAGGCCGGGGACAACCACTTCCGGGTCATCGCCCACCTTGGTGACGACCTGCCCGTGATAATTGCACGGGATGCCGCCCATATTATAGTGCACCGTCGGGCAGACGGGCAGCGGCTGGCGCGTAAGATCTACACCCGCGAAAATCTTGCCGCTTTCCGTGATGCCGGGCAGACGCTCGGCCAGCACCTTCGGGTCGATATGATCGAGGTGCAGATAGATATGGTCCTTGTTCGGGCCGACGCCGCGCCCTTCGCGCATCTCCATCGCCATCGAGCGGGAAACGACGTCGCGGCTCGCGAGATCCTTGGCGGAGGGGGCATAGCGCTCCATGAAGCGCTCGCCTTCCGAGTTCGTCAGATAGCCGCCCTCACCGCGCGCACCCTCGGTGATGAGCACGCCCGCGCCATATATGCCGGTGGGGTGAAATTGTACGAACTCCAGATCCTGCAATGGCAGGCCCGCGCGCAGCACCATGCCGCCACCGTCACCCGTGCAGGTGTGCGCCGAGGTTGCAGAGAAATAGGCACGGCCATAGCCGCCAGTCGCCAGCACAACCGCCTGGCTGCGGAAACGGTGAATGGAGCCATCCTCCATGCACAGCGCGATCACGCCCCGGCATTCGCCATTTTCCATGATGAGGTCGATGGCGAAATATTCGATGTAGAAATCCGCCGCATATTTGAGGCTCTGTTGATAGAGCGCATGCAGCATCGCGTGGCCGGTACGATCGGCGGCGGCGCAGGTGCGCTGCACCGGTGGGCCCGCGCCCATGTTCTGCATGTGGCCGCCGAACGGACGCTGATAGATCGTGCCATCGGCATTGCGGCTGAAGGGCACGCCCGCGTGCTCCAGCTCGTATACCGCGGCTGGCGCCTCACGCACCATATATTCGATTGCGTCCTGATCGCCCAGCCAGTCAGACCCCTTGACGGTGTCATACATGTGCCAGGTCCAGTGGTCCGGCGTGTTGTTGCACAACGACGCCGCAATGCCGCCCTGCGCCGCAACCGTGTGGCTGCGCGTCGGGAACACCTTGGTGATGCACGCGGTCTTGAGGCCTGCTTCCGCGCTGCCCATGGTAGCGCGCAGGCCCGATCCGCCCGCGCCGACGACCACAGTGTCATAGATATGGTCGATGATCTTGTAGGCTTCGGTCATGCCGCAGCGCCCCCCGTAAATGCGATTTTGGCGATGGCGAAAATGCCGAGAGCGGCCCCGCCAATTGCATAAAAATTGAGCGCCATGATGGCGACGAACTTCAAGCCGTCGTCATGGACATAATCCTCGATCAGCACCTGAAGGCCGAGCTTGAGGTGCCAGAAAATGCTGACCAGCATCAGCGCCATCGGCACCGCGACCAGCGGTTGCGAGAGCCAGCCGACAACGCTTTCATAATCGAGGCCGGGCATCTGGAGGATCGAGAAGATCAGCCACAAAACGAGCAGAAGGTTGCCTACCGCGGTAAAGCGCTGGACTATCCAATGATGCGCGCCCGATTTGGCAGAGCCGAGGCCACGCACGCGGCCGATGGAGGTGCCGTTACCCATGGTTCAGATTTCCCTCGCAAAAATCATCAGCCAGATGCTCGCCGTGATGACGATGGCGAGCAATGGCAACAGCACGGACCAGGTCTTGTTGGTCTGCAACTCATAGCCCGCACCCATATCCAGCACGAAATGGCGCAGGCCGGAGAGCAGGTGCTGGAAAAAGGCCCAAGTGAGGCCGATCATCACGACATAGCCGATAGGGCTGGTAGCGCAGATCAGGAATGTTGCGTAGGCTTCTGCACCAGTCGCCGCTGCGACCAGCCACCATACGAGGCCCATCGCGCCGACAATCGCCAGCCCATCTCCGGTGATGCGATGCAGGATCGAGATCGCCATATGCGGTCCCCAGCGCCAAATCCCCAGATGCGGCGATAATGGCCGATTTTTCGCGCCTTTTTGTGCCTGAGCCATGCCGGTCTCATTCCCCTGTAACAACCAGAATCAGGCTCCTTTAGCGCGCACTTACCGCAGGTGCAAACTCTGATGCAGCGCGTGGCCGCAGCACAGGTTATGGATAATGAAAGATTAACCTGTCGGCACTATGGTTCCCTAAAATCGCGTGAGACTTTATGAAACACCAGTGGGCGGACAGGATCATGATGCCGGTGAACGAAGCGCAATCGGCGAATATCGATATGCGGGAGAGGCTGGCGGAGTTTGATCCGCAGGCCCGGCTGGCGGCGGATGCTCGTCAAATCTGGGCCGTGACCGAACAGGACAGCGCCGCCGCGCATGCCTTTTATTCCTATTATGTCGGCCATTCCGGGCTCGATGCCATTCTCTCCTCCGATGCGCTCATGGCCCTGCGCGCCGAAACCGAACGCTACATGCATGTGAAGTTCGTCGCATTCGAGGAAAGCGCCTGGGCGCAATCCGTGCGGCAGTGCGTGCTGCATGCTCGCAAGCACAAGATTCCGTTCCGCTCCATGCTCGCAGCATTGAGCGCAGCGCAGGAAACGATCGCGGACAGCCTCCGTCACCATATGCCTGACGATAGTGCCGGGTGTCATCGCCTACTCCAGAGCCTGATGCGTATGGGTCTTATTGAAGCGGAGATGATGTGCGCCTTTATCGCGGAAGAACAGTCGCGCGAGGATGTCGAAGATCGCAAACGCTATGGCGAGCTGTTTGAAAAGCGGATTGCGGGCGAGGTGGGCGATGCGTCGCGCTTTGGCGAAGGCCTGCGCGATCAGGCCAAGCATGCGTCCGATGCGACGCGCGGCATGCTCGACAAGGTATCCGAAGTTGCCGCCGCGGCGGAGCAATCTGCCCTAGCTATGCGCGAGGCGGCGCATATCTCCGCCGGCCTCATCCGCGCCATCGACGAGACGCGCGCGCAGGTCGAAAACTCCGCCGAAGTTGCGCAACGCGCCAGCCTTCAGGCGGGCGAAGCGGTGTCAATGTCTGCCACGCTGTCAGATCATGCCAAGGCGATCGAATCGATCCTAGGCCTCATCCGCGATATTGCGGGGCAGACCAATCTGCTCGCCCTCAATGCCACGATCGAGGCGGCCCGCGCGGGCGATGCCGGGCGCGGCTTTGCGGTGGTGGCGCAGGAGGTGAAATCGCTCGCCAGCCAGACCGCCCGCGCGACCGACGATATTGCCGGCAAGATCGCCGCCATCCAAAGCTCTACCCGTCAGTCGGTCGATACCAACCAGCGCATCCGCGAGACGGTGAGCGATGTGCAGGACAGTGCCGAGCGCATCCGCCTTTCGATGGAGCAGCAGGCGCAGACCGTGACCATGATTACTGCCGCCGTCGATGAAACGGCTTTGGCGGCGGATTCGATGTCCGGCACCATCGCCGCCATCCGCCGCGATACCGAAGTGGTGGCGTGCGAGATTGATGATCTAGAACAAGGCTTTGCCACGGCACAGACAATGCTCGGCAAGCTGCGTGACGCATCGAGCGAGTTCAGCCGCAAGGTTGCGTGATCGATTTCAAAATCCCGCTGAACGGCAGTTCATAAGGGCTAACGCGTCTCCATCCGAAGTCAGCAGCGGCGCGTTTCGGATCAAACCCTAAGCCGCGTCTTCTGCCTGCTTGTCCTTCTCGGCGAACACGCGGACAGGCTCCTTGCGGCCATCGACCACATCCTTATCCACCACCACAGCCGCGACACCCTGCATCGAAGGCAGATCGAACATCGTATCGAGCAACAGGCCTTCGATGATCGAGCGCAGGCCGCGCGCACCTGTCTTGCGCTCGATCGCCTTCTTGGCGATGGCGGTCAACGCGTCTTCGGTGAACGAAAGGTCCACCTCTTCCATCTCGAACAGCTTGGCATATTGCTTCACCAGCGCATTCTTCGGCTCGGTCAGGATCTTGACCAGCGCGGAAATGTCGAGGTCTTCCAGCGTCGCGATCACTGGCAGACGACCCACAAACTCAGGGATAAGCCCGAATTTCAGCAGATCCTCCGGTTCACTCTGACGGAGAAGCTCGCCCGTGCGGCGTTCCTCAGGCGCGGCGACATGCGCGCCGAAACCGATGGACTTCGACTCCAGCCGGTCCCCGATGATCTTTTCCAGCCCCGCAAACGCCCCACCGCAGATGAAGAGGATGTTGGTGGTGTCGACCTGCAGGAACTCCTGCTGCGGATGCTTGCGCCCGCCCTGCGGTGGCACCGAGGCCGTGGTGCCTTCCATCAGCTTGAGCAATGCCTGCTGCACACCCTCACCAGATACGTCGCGCGTGATCGAGGGGTTCTCGGCCTTGCGGCTGATCTTGTCGATCTCGTCGATATAAACGATGCCGCGCTGCGCCTTCTCGACATTATAGTCAGACGCCTGCAACAGCTTCAGGATGATGTTCTCGACATCCTCACCGACATAGCCCGCCTCGGTCAGCGTCGTGGCATCCGCCATCGTGAAGGGCACGTCGAATGTCTTGGCGAGCGTTTGCGCCAACAGCGTCTTGCCGCAGCCTGTGGGGCCGACGAGCAGGATGTTCGACTTGGCGAGTTCCACATCCGCACCCTTGGCGCCGTGGTTCAGCCGCTTGTAGTGGTTGTGCACCGCGACCGAGAGCACCCGCTTGGCCCGCGCCTGGCCGATGACATAATCATCCAGCACATCGCAGATTTCCTGCGGAGTGGGTACGCCGCCATCCTTCTTGCCGACGAGACCGCTTTTCGTCTCCTCGCGGATGATGTCGTTGCACAACTCGACACACTCATCGCAGATGAAGACGGTTGGCCCCGCGATCAGCTTACGCACCTCATGCTGGGACTTGCCGCAGAAGCTGCAATAGAGGGTGCTTTTCGAGTCAGAGCCGGTCAGCTTGGTCATTCCTGTCTTTCCTGACCCGGCCGGGGCAACATGAGGTTGCCCTTTCTGGCCGGGCTATATGCGGCATCCTAGACCGCGATTTCCATGTTTCACAAGGGGGAGAATAACGCGCCCGGATTAACGCACCCTTATGAAGCCTTTATGCGCCTTCTGCGTCGGCCGGTGCAGGCCGTTTGTCAAACACCTGATCGACGATGCCGAACGCTTTGGCTTCGTCCGCTTCGAGGAAGGTGTCGCGGTCCATCGCCGCTTCGATTTTCTCCAGCGGCTGGCCGGTGAACTTGGCATAGAGGCTGTTCATCCGCGCGCGAATCCGCAGGATTTCCTTGGCCTGAATCTCGATGTCAGACGCCATGCCCTGCGCGCCGCCGGACGGCTGATGCACCATGATTCGCGCATTGGCGAGCGCGATGCGCATGCCCGGCTCGCCCGCCGCCAGCAGGAAGCTGCCCATGCTCGCCGCCTGACCGATGCACACGGTGCCGACCTTGGGGCGGATATATTGCATCGTGTCGAAAATCGCCATGCCCGCCGTCACCACGCCGCCCGGCGAGTTGATGTACATGTAGATGTCCTTTTTCGGATTCTCCGATTCGAGGAACAGAAGCTGGGCGACGATCACCGAGGCCATATGATCCTCGACCTGCCCGGTTACGAAGATGATTCGCTCGCGCAGCAGGCGGGAATAGATGTCGAAGCTGCGTTCGCCCCGGTTGGATTGTTCGATAACGACGGGGACCAGCGCGGCCATCGGATCAAAAGTGCTATTGTGCATGATGCTCTTTCAGACGGTGTTGTGCTTCGCCTACATCGTGCCAAAACGAGGCAGGTTCAAGGGGCTTTCCCGCACCCCACTCTAATGACCACCCGTTAATGCAGGATTATTGCCCGATCGATAAATCCGCTGGGGCGCTGTGGCCTAGATACGCAAGCCTTTTCACCTCGCGCCGCCCGCGCACCACCGTATCGAGAATCAGGCCGCACATGAAGCTGAGCACGGCGATGATCATCATGCCGGTCACGAGGATCGCGGTGGGGAACCGCGGCACTAGGCCGGTTTCCAGATAGGTGAGCAACAGCGGCACCGCGAGGCCGAGCGCCACGGCCGCAAACAACCCGCCGACAAAGCCAAAGAACCAGATCGGCCGCTCGACCCGATAGAGTGTGATGATCGTGCGTAAAATCCGCCAGCCGTCGCGATAGGTGGAGAGTTTGGAAGTCGATCCCTCAGGCCGCGCGGCATAGGCCGTTACATGCTCCGTCACGGGCATCGCAAGTTCCAGCGCGTGGACGCTCATCTCCGTCTCGATCTCGAAGCCGGAGGAGAGCACCGGAAAGCTCTTGACGAAGCGGCGGGAAAACACGCGATAGCCTGAGAGAATATCGGTAAAGGTGCGGCCAAACAGGCTTTTGAGCAGGCCGGTCAGCATTGCATTGCCCAGGCGATGGCCGCGCCGGTAAGCGGCTTCGACTTCTGTGCGCCGTGCACCCACAACCATGTCGAAATTGTGCTCCAGCATCATGCCGATCATGCCGGGTGCGGCGGACGCCTCATAGGTCGCGTCGCCATCTGCCATCACATAGATGTCGGCGTCCACATCAGCAAACATCCGCCGCACGACATGGCCCTTGCCCTGTTGCCGCACCTGCCGCACGATAGCCCCGGCTTGCGCCGCCAGCTCCCGGCTACCGTCCGTGCTGTTGTTGTCATAGACATAAATCGCCGCGCTCGGCAGCGCCGCGCGAAACTGCGCCACCGTCTGCGCGATGGCGCCCGCCTCGTTGTAGCAGGGGAGCAGTACCGCGACCCGCACTCCGGCGGGCAACCGCACAGCCGGCCATGCCGAGCCATCCGATGCGCCGCCGGGAATCATGCGCGAGCCGTCACCGCGGGCTTATTCAGCCTCGGCCTTGGCGGTCTTTTTGGGCGCAGCCTTCTTCGCTGGCTTGGCCTCCGCCTCACCCTCGGCGCTTTCCGTCTTCTTCGCCGCTGCCTTCTTCACCGGCTTGGCTTCAGCCTCGCCTTCAGCAGGAGCGGCCTTCTTGGCGGCGGCCTTTTTCGCGGGCTTGTGATCATGGTCATGATCATGGCCGCAATCTGGCCCATGCACATGGCCCTTCGTCTCGCCGTCTTCCGCCTCGATCGCGGCTTCCAGCTCGGCCTTGGTCACGGTGCGCTCGGTGATCTCGGCCTTGTCGAACAGGAAGTCGACTACCTTGTCCTCATAGAGCGGCGCACGCAGCTGGGCAGCGGCCATCGGCTCGTTCTGAATATATTGCACAAAGCGCTCGCGGTCCTGCGGACGATATTGCTGGGCCGCCTGTTGCACCAGCATCTGCATCTCGCGGTCGTTCACCGCGATGCCATTGGCCTGGCCGATCTCGGAAAGCAGCAAGCCGAGGCGCACGCGGCGCACGGCGATGCCGCGATACTCGTCCTTGTCCTTCTCCAGCTCGGCCAGCGCGGCGTCCTTGTCTTCCTCGTGGCCCGCTTCATGCTCCAGCTGCGCCCAGATCTGGTTGAACTCTGCCTCCACCATGGATGGAGGCACATCGAAATCATGGCTGGAAGCGAGCTGATCGAGCAGCTTGCGCTTCATATGAGTGCGGGTGAGGCCGTTATGCTCCTGCTCGATCTGGCCCTTCATCAGCTCGCGCAGCTGCTCAATCCCTTCGAGGCCGAGCGACTTGGCGAACTCGTCATCCGCCTGCGGCTTGCTCTTGTCGAGCAGCGCGGTGACGGTGATGTCGAATGTCGCGGGTTTGCCCTTCAACGTCTCGACATTATAGTCTTCCGGGAAAGTGACGGAGACGACCTTCTCGTCGCCCACCTTGAGGCCGATCAGCTGATCCTCAAAGCCGGGGATGAGGTTGCCCGATCCGATCTCGATCTTCATGCCCTCGCCGGTGCCGCCGTCAAACGCGACGCCATCAACCTTACCGGCAAAGTCCATCACCACGATGTCGCCGGTCTTGGCTTTGGCGCCATCCTTATGCGGGGCAAACGCGTTCTGCTGCTCGGCAATGCGGTTCACCGCTTCGTCCACGGCCGCGTCCTCGACCGCCACCGCCAGCCGTTCCAGCTTGAGGCCGAGATCCTCGACCTTGGGCGCGGCGATCTCAGGCAGAACTTCCAGCGAGATCTTCACCTCGGCATCCTTGCCAAAGGCAAAGCCCTCGTCCAGCTCAACGGCAGGCTGCATCGCGGGGCGCAGCTTGTTGTCGGCAATGACCTTCTGCACACCTTCCTGAATGGAGGTGTTGAGCGCCTCTGCCTGCAACCGCTCGCCATGCATCTTGCGGATGAGGTTGGCGGGCACCTTGCCGGGGCGGAAGCCGGGCATGCGGATCTGCGGGGCGATGTTCGCCACTTCGCGGTCCACGCGCGCGTCAATGTCGCCAGCGGAAATGGTGAGGGTGTAGGCGCGCTTCAGGCCTTCGTTCAACGTCTCAACGGTCTGCATGTTTTTAAGACTCAAGCTTTCAGGAAATCACGAAAGGCGGCCACATATCCGAAAGGAGCCATGAAGGCCAGCAGGAAATGGCAGACGCGCCGCTGTATGCAAGCTTGAGGCGGCAGACTGAGCGTGGCCCCGCCTAATGTCTCTCTGGGCTAGAGCGCGCTGCGTTAAATCTGGATCAGTCAGAACGCTCTAAGTTTTTGTTTTATCGTATCGTTTTAGCGCAAAACCGGTTCCCACTTTTGCGCACGATACTCAAATAGCAAGAGATCGACTTGGCGGCATACTCAGCCGTCTAGACAAGCGTTGGATATGGTCAGTCAGGCCTTGCGACGCTCAGGCCCGGCATAATCCCTGTCTGAACCCGCTACACGGCGGTCATGCGCCAAAAGCACCCGCCCCAGCCAGCGTGTGCGCACATTTTCCGCGTCTGCCACCGCCTGAAGCGAACCCATTTCCTCATAAAGCCGCTTGAGGCGCGCGGCCTCATCATGGCTGATCGTCGGCCCCCAGAAGCTCATCCCACAACTCCGCTGTTCGGAAACAACCGGAAAAATGACGCATCGCAGTTAAAAATGGGTGAAGATCCTAGAAATCCGGCTTGTCATAATAAGGCGGCGGCACAATCACCTCCATCCGCTCAGACAATAATGGGCGGAAAGACGGGCGCGATTTGAACCCCGCATACCAGCGTTTCACCGGCTCATGCCCCGCCCAGTCTATCCCGCCCAGATAATCGGCGACGGAGATATGCGCAGCGGCTGCAATATCCGCAAGGCTCATCGTACCGCCCGCCAGCCAGCTGCGATGGTCGAGCAGATAATCCATATAATCCATATGCGTGTTGGCATTGCGCATCGCATCACGCAGGCGTCCGGCATCGGGGGGAGCGCGATGGACGATGCGCTTGCGCATACGCTCCTCCAGCAAAGGCGCCACCACATCACGATAGAAAATCTGGTCGCACCAGGCTGTCAGGCGTCTGATTTCCGCTCTCCCGGTCGGGCTGCCGCTGATGAGCGGCATTTTCTCGACCGTTTCCTCGAAATATTCGCAGATCGCCTGACTATCGATCAGCACCGCGCCTTTCTCGTCATCCACCATCACCGGCGTGGTGCCTGCCGGGTTCAGATCGAGAAAGGCGTCCTGCCCCTCCCACGGCAACTCGCGCACCAGATCATAGGCCACACCCTTTTCGGCGAGTTGCAGCCGGACCTTGCGGGAAAATGGGCAAAGCGGAAATTGATAAAGACGCCACATGCGGCCCTATCTAGCGCATCGTTCCGCCTGCGCCAGCATAAATGCGGGAAAGATTGCTATACTCTTCGCCCTACCCACCCGGCCAGCACGCCCATGAGCACCGCAACACCCGTAGCCGCCAGTCCGTAGAGCAGGGACCAGTCCTCCGCCGCACTCGCCACAAACCGCTCCAGCCCTGATTTGCGGACCTCAATGTCTCGAACGGCAGCCGCGACAACGCGGCCATCCTGAATGAGGAAAGTCTCGGCCGTATAATCGCCTACCAACACACGGGCCGAAAGCGGCAGGTGCGCGCGATAGAGCACGCCATCCGTGATCTCTACGGTGCCCGGCGCCTGCACAAACAACCCTTTCCGCGCTTGCAGATCTTCCAGGCCGCGTTCGAAGCGGGCAATCTCGTCTGTGTCGGCAAAGGACGTGGGGGAGAGCTGAATATTGTCTATGCCCAGCTCATAAATCGCTGCCGTGCGTGCGTCTGTAATGGCCTTGATGGGGCGGGAGCTGGCGATGGCGTAAAAGCTCGGCGCGGATTGGAACTGCATGCTGTCCGCATTCACCCATATGCCCGCCACCTGTCTCTTTTCACGCATTCTTATCTGCTGTTCAGGCCCTTTGAGAACCACAACAATGTCTGCCCTTTTGTCAGGGGGGCGCCCGCCGGGATAGACGATAGCGCCAAAAAGCAGCAGCTCTGCGCCCCTGAAGCTGTATTGAATGTCGATCTGGCGCTGAGACACATCGGGCACCAGCACGGGCGCCTCTGCCCCAGTCAGGGCAAGAGCCATGGCAGGCAGCGTCGCAAGACGCGCGAGGCTATGGCGGGAGCGGACATGCAGCTTCATCTCAGCCCGGCTCCAGCGTATAAATCTCATCCGGTCGCCAGCCCAAGCCCAGCGCCATGCGGATCGCCACGACCAGCACGATAAACGCAAGGATGATGCGCAGATATTCGGGCCGCACGGTACGGGAGATGCGTGTGCCAAGCTGAGCACCGGTGACACTGCCGACCAGCAGCAACAGCGCCAGAACCAGATCGACCGCTTTTGTCGTCACGCTGTGCACCAATGTCGTTGCCATCGTCACGAACAATATCTGAAACAGCGATGTACCCACCACCACCTGTGTCTGCATGCCAAGCAGATAGATCATGGCCGGCACCATCACAAACCCGCCACCCACGCCCAGCAGCATCGTCAATATGCCTGTCGCCATGCCGAGCAACAGTGGGGCGAGCGGAGAAATATACAGGCCCGATTTATAAAATCGCCAACGCATCGGCAGCGCCGTTACCAATGGATGATGCCGCCGCTTGGCAGGAGGGGCTGCCAGCCCCCGCTTGCGCCGCACCAGAGCCTGAACCGACTCCCATGCCATAAGCCCGCCGATGGAACCCAACAAAAGCACATAGAGTATGGCAATCACCGTATCTGTTTGCCCCACAGACTGCAACACGCTGAAAAGCCCGGCACCTATTACCGCGCCCACTACACCGCCAGCCACGAGCACAGCGCCCATACGCAGATCCACAGTGCCGCGCGAGAGATGGGCGAACACCCCGGAGACACTCGCCCCGGTCACTTGTGTCGCAGCAGATGCCGCCGCCACAGTAGGCGGAATCCCGTAAAATATCAGCAGTGGTGTGGTCAGAAATCCGCCACCCACGCCAAACATGCCTGAAAGGAGCCCCACTATGCCACCCAGCCCTATAATCACCAGCATGTTGACGGGCAGATTGGCTATAGGAAGGTATATATCCATGCCCAATCCTTTACCGCAATTTGGAGAGCGGGGAACCTATTTACGGGAGGTGTTCAAAAATCGCTGGCAAGGGTGACGGATGGACCAGAACCTGGTCGCGCCTGCCCGGCGATTCGCTGACGCCATTCCAGCACCAGTCGGGGGCTGGTCGCGCCAAGCGGCAAACGCGTCTCTATCATCGGGCCGATGTCGAGGCGGGCCACATTCGGCTGCGCGCCTCCTGAGAGGCTAAAACCAAGCCGCGTCCGCTCTGCACGATCCAGCGGAAGGCCGAACGTGAGGCGGCCATCGGCAAACAGATCTTGCCGTGACAAGCCGACTACGCCCGCCTGTGCATAGCCTTCTGCTACGACCGGACCGAAAACACGGGTGGGATTAAGGCCACCGGCCGCGATGAGCGCAAAGGCATTGCGTCCGCTCTGTTCCAGTGCAATCCGGCGCTCAATGCCGAGCCTGAGCGGCGCGCGACCTGAAAATGGCTGCACCGCAATGCCCAGCGCAGCCTCGCTCTGGTGCGGCGTGTCCAGCGCAGCAGACATCCGGCCATAGACCGCCACAGGCATGCTGTGTTTACCTATACTCAGTCTGGCAATCCGCCGGTCGATCCGCACACCCGCCTGCGCAGCCCCAAGCTGCCCGGCGCCGTTAAGCGCAGCACCACTGCCCTTGCCGCGCCAGAACAGCCATGCCGACCCGCTCCAGCGCGGTTCGCCCTCAGATGCGGCAGGAGGAGGCAACAATGCAGGCAGTGAGACCCGCTGTAAGACAGCAGAGCTTGATGGCGCCCTCGCGTTTTCGGCCATGGCTTGACGCGGCTTCTGCTCTGCGTCCGGCTTAGTGCCTGCCGCGATATGGATGATCGGCGCGCGATCTATCCGCGCAACCCAAATACGACGAGACCGCATAACGGGAGCACGGTCAATTCTTGCCACCCATACAGGCCTGGCATCCGCCACCGCCTTGCCCTGCGCATACCCAGCCACCCTGTTCAGCAGTTCATGTGCCCCGGCTGCTGTGGATGCCATAGGCAACGCACGACCCTGTTGCGCGTTCCAATCCCCCATCAGCGATGAGGACGCAGCAATGCGCCCGCCTATCCACAGCATCAGCACCGCCGCCAGAAAGCGCAGTGGCATGCCCCTCGGTGCGCGTTGTGCAAGATCATGTTCCAGCGTGGCGTCCATACAAATCCGCCTCTGCAGGGAACCGATGTCGTGTTTTTTCCCATATCACCTGGCCACCGCGCAATTGTGCTATATACACCGCCATTGCCCGCCGTGCCGCCAGCATAGCGATGACATTGCAAACGATCACACGAGGGATCGCGCGCAACCCCTCGCGCCAGCCATAAGTGCGGCCGGTCCAGTATGCCCGGATGGCCAGACGCCAGATCATCAACGCTGCGGTGGCCGTCAGCGCCGTATCCAGCCATTCGGGCATATGTGGTGCCGAGGCGATCCCCGCCAGCGAGAGCATCAGCGCGGCGCCATAGCCAATGGTCGCGCAATAGGCGGCGAACAATACCAGCGCAGACAGGCTGGTGCGCCGGTCATGCAGCCGCATCCATCGCTCGCGCCAGTGTCCGCTCCAGCCGAGGCGATCCCACCCCGCGAGCGAGATACCCGTGAGCCAGCGCGCTTTCTGTTTTACTGCGTCTTTTACGGTCTCAGGGAAATGCTCCTGCGTACAGATTAGTTGCCCTTTGGAGTCCTGCATCGAAACGAAGACGGTCCGGCCCTTGCGCTCGGCAATGCGCAGGCCGATCTCATAATCTTCTGTCAAAGAACCGGCATCAAATGGCTGCCCGCCCCGCTCCTCGGCTATAGCGCCGATCATATCGCGCGCGAAGGCGCATCCCACCCCGGCAGATGGCACAGCCGCGCCAATCGCCTCGCGCAGGATCAGGTGCTTGCCATGCGCCTCGGCAAATTCATCCGCATAATGCGCCGCAACCCAGCGCGAACGGCTGGAAAGCAGCGGCATCACCGGAAGCTGGACCATATCGAAACGGTCAATCATCGTATCAAACAGACGGATCTCGTCGGCATGAACGACATCTTCCGCATCATGCAGCACCACCGCCTTGAAGCGCCGCCCCCTCGCCTTCTCCTCGCGCACCATCGCTGCCCAGACATGGTTGAGGCAATCGGCTTTTGTGGTCCGTCCATCATGGGGGAGGACTATGGTGCGCACACGATCATCCGCCTGTGCCACGGCGGCAACC
Source organism: Sphingobium fluviale (assembly GCF_004122115.1). Classification (GTDB taxonomy): domain Bacteria; phylum Pseudomonadota; class Alphaproteobacteria; order Sphingomonadales; family Sphingomonadaceae; genus Sphingobium; species Sphingobium fluviale. Next base: position 22,822 of record NZ_SBKP01000010.1, on the reverse strand, counting down.
TCCCGGATAGTTTCCGGGTCATTGGGGTAGGTGCCGACAAAGACCGTAAAATCCGCCACCGCCCAGCGGGTGAGGCACGTGCGCAACATAGCGCCAATGACTTCGGATTCGTTCCACGCCGGTATGAATATCGCGACGGTGCCGGGTCTCTCGGAGGGGGGAAGGCTGGCCCCGGTCATCCGCGCATGGCGGGAATAGACAAAAACCCGCCGCCATGCCGCGCGGCCCAGAAAGGCAAGATCAAACAGAAAATCATCCAACCCGCCGATCAGCAGGCCGACAAGTGCAAACAGCAACAACTCATAATGCAATGCAGCGACAATACTCGCAACGCTATCCAACAATCCCAAGCATGCCCCCTTTGCATGGAATATGGCTTTTTCGATTGCGGCCCGCGATTCGGTTTTTTTCGTGATATCGTATGCGAGCGCCTGCTCAAACTCGGTTAACCTTTGCCCGGTTTGACCGCATAAGGAGGAACAGATAGGGTAATGTCATGACCCGCGCATTTGCTCACCCATCCGCATTACGCGCCTTTTTGACAGGAGAGGCGGCTGGCGGGCTGTTGCTAATCGGCGCAGCGGCGCTTGCTCTGTTGCTCGTCAATAGCGGGATCGCCGGGGCAGATCTTTATCATGCCATAATCCATATGCCGCTGGGCTCGATGAGCGCGGTTCATATCATCAACGATGGCTTGATGGCGCTGTTTTTCATGGCCGTTGGCCTCGAAATCAAGCGTGAATGGCTGGACGGGCGCCTCTCAGGCTGGAACCGCAGGCTATTACCCGCGATCGCCGCGACAGGAGGCATGGCGGTGCCGGCGGCTGTATATATGGCGCTGGCGGGTGGTGAGCCGGGGCTGGCGAGAGGCTGGGCTATTCCAGCGGCGACAGACATTGCCTTCGCCCTTGGCGTATTGGCGCTGCTTGGCAAGCGCGCCCCTACGTCGCTCAAATTATTGCTGACGACCATTGCGATTGTGGACGATATTGGCGCGGTCGTTATCATTGCCTTTTTCTATACAGAAACGCTGCATGGCGGGGCGCTGGCGTGCGCGGCAGCGATCTTCGCGGTAATGATGATTCTCAATCGCAATAAAGTGACGGCCTTGCCAGTCTATCTGGCGCTCAGCCTTGCCCTGTGGGTGGCGGTTTTGATGTCCGGCGTACACGCAACCATAGCCGGGGTACTAGCGGCGATGGCGATTCCCATTCGCCTGACGCCCGGCACACCCGACGCGGCGGACAGCCCCTTGCACCGGCTGGAGCATGCCCTGCATCCGTGGAGCGCATACCTCATCGTGCCGTTGTTCGGCTTTGCCAATGCGGGTGTGGACCTGCGCGAGGCAGGCCTTGACGGGCTTTCCGCGCCACTTCCCATCGCCATCGCCGCCGGGCTGCTGATCGGCAAGCAAATAGGCATATTCGGCAGTATCTGGCTATGTGTGCGCAGCGGGCTTGCGCCGATGCCGCGGGGGGCCACATGGGCGCAGATATATGGCCTTTCCCTGCTGTGCGGCATTGGGTTTACGATGAGCCTGTTCATTGGCGCGCTCGCCTTTCCAGCCGCGCCAGAGCTGATAGAGCAGGCAAAGCTCGGTATTCTCGCGGGGTCGTTTCTCTCCGCACTGGCAGGCTATATGCTGCTGCGCCTCGCGCCGCAGCACCCAAACCATGCCGAGATCGAAGCGGCACTGGACCGCGAAATAGAGGCCGATGGAGACGCATCAGCATAGCCAGACGCGCAAGCATGCTGACACATGCATACCCATCTGACTGAAATCGCCCTATGTCATGCTGCGGGCTTCACCAGCGTCACCTGCGCCACATTGATGCCTCCGCCAGCAAAGCCGCCCTCGCAATACATCAGATAATAGCGCCACAACTTGACGAAGCGTTCGTCAAACGCACGGGGCAGATGCCCGCCGTCCACAGCTGCTTCAAACCGCTCTCTCCACAGGCGCAGCGTGGTGGCATAGTGCATACCAAAATCGCGCTGATCCAGCCACTGTAGCCCCTGCGCCTCTGCCAGCGCGCGAAAGCGGCTTTCCGAGATCAACATGCCTCCGGGGAAAACATAGGTCTGGATGAAATCGGCGCTCTGGGCATAACGATCAAACAGCGCGTCATCGATGCTGATATACTGCACCACCGCGCGCCCACCAAGCCTCAACAGCCTATGGATCGCGGCAATATATTCCGGCCAGTATCGTTGCCCTACCGCTTCCACCATCTCGATGCTGGCGATCGCGTCATATTGGCCGCGCACATCGCGATAATCACGCAGGTAGACAGCCGCCCTGTTGCGCGGCAGGCGGGTGCGCACCCATGCGGCCTGCTCATGCGAGAGGGTGATTCCATCATAATCTATATCGGCCCGGTCCAGCGCCCGCTCTGCAAGCGCACCCCAGCCGCAGCCTATTTCCAGCAGCCGCTGCCCGCCTTTCAGGCTCAGCCGGTCCAGCACCGCATCATTCTTGGCGATCTGTGCGGCAGCCAGCCCTTCATCGGGATGCTCAGGATCGTCAAACAGCGCGGAGGAATAGTTCATGCCCTTGTCGAGCCACAGCCGGTAAAAATCGTTGCCGAGGTCGTAGTGCGCAGAAATATTGCGCTTTGCGCCCATACGGCTGTTGCGGTGCAGCCAATGAAACATGCGCATGGCCCAGCGCAGCGGCCCATGCGAGCGGGCAACGCCACCCAGAGTTCTGCCATTTGCCATGAACAGCGCGAACAGGCGCTCTGGCGCAGGGCTGCTCCATTCACCCAGCTCCCATGCGCGATACCAACCGACCGAACCAGCCGTAACCAGCCGCGCCAGCGCCCGCCAGTCGCGCAGATGCACCTCGCAGACCCAGCCCTGCGCTCTGCCGCCCAACACGCGGAAGGTGCCATCGGGCAGCCACGCTTCCAACCGCCCTTGTTCCAGCCGCTTGTCTATCCGGTCTAGCAGCGCATGCCCCATCCGCGCCATCACCGCCCGGCTCAATGGCAAAGGCGCACGAAAGCGGCGTTTGCCCGCCTTCACAAGATGTTGGCCTCTCCGGGGGTCAATCGCGTTCATGAGTCGCAGTTCTGCAACATTCATGCTGCGAGGGCAATTAACCTTTGTCGGGCGGGTGAGCCATCCTGAGACAGATGGACGCCGGGCCGTTACAGTTCGTGCCCGCTGCCCGCGCTGCCTGCGTCCGCCGCTTCAGTTTCCGGGCCGACCACCCAGGTCTGGCCCAACGAGAGCAGCTTTTGCAGGTCGGGCGTCTTGCCCTTGGCGGCGGCTTCGTTTTGCGCGATCACGCCTTCCTCAAAGCTCGGCGCGGGGTCATCATACAGCACGCCCAGCGCCATCGGGAAGGCGCCGAAGGGCATCTCGACCAGCATATGCGCGATCGAGCGGTTGCGCACATCGTGCACGATCACGCCCGCCGCCTGCCAGTCTCCGTCCAAGACATCGACGACCTTGAGGCACAGGTTCTCGCGGTCTAGCGCGATGCCCTTGACGCCGCCGGTCTTGTCCGACCCGAACAGCATCGGCTCGCCGTCCTTCAGCCAGAGCTGGCGGTCCTCCGCGCCCTTGGGGGCGGCGAAATCCTCGAACACGTCCTTGTTATAGACGATGCAGTTCTGGAAAATCTCGACGAACGCCGCGCCCTTGTGGGCATAGGCGGCCTTCAGCACATCGGGCAGGTTCTTCGACACATCGAACCCGCGCGCCACGAAGCGCGCACCCGCGCCCAGCGCGAACGCGGCGGGCTTGGCGGGATGATCGACCGAGCCATAGGGCGTGGAGGGCGACTTTGTGCCCTCACGGCTGGTGGGCGAATATTGCCCCTTGGTGAGGCCATAGATCTCGTTGTTGAAGAGGAGGATCTGGCAATTCAGGTTACGGCGCAGCACATGCATCGTGTGGTTGCCGCCGATGGACAGCGCATCGCCATCGCCGGTGATGATCCACACGTCCAGCTCCGGGTTGGCGAGCTTGACGCCCGTCGCCACCGCAGGCGCGCGGCCGTGGATAGTGTGAAAGCCATAGCTCTCAACATAATAAGGGAAGCGCGAGGAACAGCCGATGCCGGAGACGAACACGGTATTCTCCGGGCGCGCGCCGATCTCCGGCAGCGTGCGCTGCACGGCTTTCAGGATCGCGTAATCACCGCAACCAGGGCACCAGCGTACTTCCTGATCGGTCTCCCAATCCTTGGCGGTCATCTTCTGCGGAGGGGTCATGTCGTTCACTTGAGAAGCTCCTCGATGGCGGCTTCGATCTCCGCGATGCGGAAGGGCTGGCCGGAGGTTTTGTTCAATGGCCGGGCATCGACCAGATACTGATCGCGCAGCACGGTCTTCAACTGCCCGGTGTTCATCTCCGGCACCAATATCTTGTCATAGCTCTTGAGCAGATCGCCCAGATTATTGGGCATCGGCCAGATGTGGCGGATGTGGATGTGGCTCACATCCTGCCCCTTGGCGCGCGCGCGCTTCACGGCCTGATGGATCGGCCCGAACGTGCTGCCCCATCCGACGACGGCGAGCTTGCCGCCGGCCGCACCCTGCTCGACCGTCTGATCGGGGATGCTGTTCGCTACGCCGGCCACCTTGTTGCGACGAATGTCGGTCATCGCCTGATGGTTGGCGGGTGAATAGTCGATATGGCCGCTGTTCTGCGCCTTCTCGATGCCGCCGATGCGGTGCATCAGGCCAGGGGTGCCGGGCTTGATCCACGGGCGCTTCAGCTTTTCGTCCCGCGCGTAAGGCATCAGCCCGCCTTCCTGCGCCTGTTCCATAAACGCGACCGGGAACGGCGCGAAGCTGCTCACGTCCGGCACCTTCCATGGCTCAGCAGCGTTGGCGATATAGCCATCAGACAGCAGGATAACCGGCGTCATATATTGCGTGGCAATGCGGCATGCCTCTATCGCGCACTCGAATGCGTCGGCGGGCGAGCGCGCGGCGATCACGGGCAGCGGCGCGTCGCCATTACGGCCATAGACCGCCTGATAAAGGTCCGACTGCTCGGTCTTGGTGGGCAGGCCGGTCGATGGCCCGCCGCGCTGGACGTTGACGATGACAAGCGGCAGCTCGGTCATGATCGCAAGACCCATCGCCTCGCCCTTCAAGGCGATGCCGGGGCCGGACGAGCAGGTTACGCCCAGCTGCCCCGCATAGCTTGCGCCGATGGCCGAGGCGATCGCGGCGATCTCGTCTTCCGCCTGAAAGGTGGTGACGCCAAACTCCTTCAGCTTTGACAGCGAATGAAGCACCGCCGACGCCGGGGTGATGGGGTAGCCGCCATAAAACATAGGAAGCTGAGCAAGCTGCGCACCCGCGACAAGGCCATAGGCGATAGAGTCGGCGCCGGTGATGGTGCGATATAGCCCCTGCGGCTGCGGCGCGGCGGCGAGGCTGTATTGCGGCAGGGTTATGCCCTCCGCGCCGATCTCCGCCGTCTCGCCATAGGCATGGCCTGCATTGAGCGCGGCGATGTTGGCCTCCGCCAGCTCAGGCGCCTTCGCGAACTTGGCCTTCAGCCACGCGATGATCGGTTCCCGGCTGCGGTCAAACATCCACAGCGCGAGGCCCAGCGTCCACATATTCTTGCAGCGCAGCGCCTCCTTGTTGCCAAGGCCGAAGGGCTTCACGCTGTCCATCGTGAGTTGGGAAATATCGAACGACAGCACCCGCCATTGGCCAAGCGAGCCATCCTCCAGCGGGCTTACCTCATATTTTGCCTTCTCAAGGTTCCGCTTTGTGAACTCGCCGGTGTCGGCGATGATGAGGCCGCCCGGCTTCAAATCCTTGACGTTGGTCTTCAATGCCGCCGGGTTCATCGCCACCAGCACATCGGGCGCATCGCCCGCGGTGGTGATGTCGGACGAACCGAAGTTGATCTGGAAAGCCGAGACGCCGAACAAAGTGCCTTGCGGCGCGCGAATCTCGGCCGGGAAATCGGGGAAGGTGGCGAGGTCATTGCCCGCCAATGCCGTCGACAGCGTGAACTGACCGCCGGTAAGCTGCATGCCATCGCCACTGTCACCTGCAAAACGGACAACGACGGATTCGGGAGAAAGAGCCCCCTCGGTTGCGCGTGGGGTCAAGATTTCAGCGGCGCTGGCCATAGGTTCGGATATCCTCTGCACCCCTGGAGGGGCCATAATGCGTCACTTCCTACGACAGTCGCACAAAAGCCGCAAAGTAGAAAAAGAGTCGGGGGCGGATAGCAGGGGTTTTACTTGCCCGAAACGGCACAGAAACAGAATATGCGCTCAGGGATAGCTGACGGTCTTGGGGCGGCCATGCGGCAGCGGGATATACTCCAGATTATCGTCAGGTATCAGGGGGAAGCGCATCGCCTCCCAATCCTGGCGCGCCTGAACGATGCGATCCTTGGATGACGAAACGAAATTCCACCACACATGGCGGGGCGTGGCAAAGGCCTCGCCTCCGCACAGCATCACGCGCGCTCCGTATTGAGACCGCAGCGTCGCCGCGACGCCCGGACGGAGCACATGCAGTGCACCGGGCGCAAGCGCGTCTCCGTTCAGGCTCGCGTCCCCACTCAGCACATACAGCGCCCGCTCGTCCGCCAGCGCGTCGATCGGGATGGCCCCACCCGGCTCCAGCGCGATATCCGCATAGATGGTGCCTGCATAGGTGGTGACAGGCGCTGTCTCGCCCCAGAGCGTACCCATTATGATCCGCGCCTGCGCTCCATCACCGGCAATCACCGGCAGGCGGGTTTGCGGAACATGCTCGAAGGCGGGGTCCCGCTCCTCCTGCCCATCGGGCAGGGCGAGCCATGTCTGGATCGCCCACAGGTCTCCGCCCGCGGCGCGCGCGTCATCGGGGGACCGCTCGGAATGGACGATCCCGCGCCCTGCGGTCATCAGGTTGATGGCGCCGGGCTCAATCAGCTGCGTGCTGCCCAGCGAATCGCGGTGCACGAACGCGCCCTTCAGCATATAGGTGACGGTGGCGAGGCCGATATGCGGGTGCGGCCGAACATCAATGCCCTTTGACGGCGCGAGCGTCGCCGGGCCAGCTTCGTCATAAAACACGAACGGGCCGACCATCGTGCGCGCCTTCGCGGGCAGGGACCGGCGCACGGTGAAATCGCCCAGATCGTGGCTCGACGGGATCAGAGTCTCAAGGACCGGGCCTGATGGCGGAGAAGTCATTCCCCCGGCGCCAGCGCGCGGATCGACAGCGCGTGAATCTTGTCCACCAGCAGCTCCCGCAACGCATCGTTCACCAGCCGCTGCCGCGCCACCCGGTTCGCGCCGATGAACGCTGTCGACACCAGCTCCACCGTGAAATGGCTCTCGCCAGAGGCATCGTGCCCGGCATGGCCGCGATGCTTCTCACTGTCGTTGATAATGAGGAGATGCGACGGATTGAGCGCCAGACGCAGGCGCGACTCAATTTCTGTGGCGACCGGGCCTTTCGCTTGGCTATCCATCCGCCCTATATAGGCGTTTTGCACCTGCCGGGATAGCCTCAACTTGCCTGCCGAAACCGATCCGCCGCGCCGCAGCACCCGTTTTCATGGTCGGGTGGAGGGCGCAGCGCAGCATTGCGCCGTGGAAGGCTGCCCCTATCCCGGTGAGTTCCGCGCGCCTGCCGCGCGCGATCTTGATGCGCCCGCAGACCGCCCGCCGCAATGGCGCTGGCTCTGCCTCGATCATGTGCGCGAGTTTAATGCGGGGTATAATTTCTTCTCCGGCATGTCCGCAGATGAAATCGCTGCTGCCCAGCGGCCTTATGCGGGGTGGGAGCGCGAGACGCGCGCCTTCTCGTCCAACGCCCATCCGCCGGGGCCGAAATGGGCGGACTTCACCGATCCGCTGGACGCCATCGGTGCGGGCTATCGGCAAAAGATGGACGCGATGCGCGCCGAGATGGCCTCCCGGCAGGACGGCAAGCCGCTGTCCCCGGAAGACCGCAAGGCGCTGCGCGTGATGGAGCTGGGCACAGACGCGGACCGCAAGGCGCTGCGCACCCGCTACGCCGCGCTGGTCCGCCGCTATCACCCGGATCACAATGGCGGGGACCGATCCCACGAAAAGGCGTTGCAGGATGTGATCGCCGCCTATACGCACCTGCGAAAGGCTCCCGCTTTTGCGTGAGTCACCCCTGTTTCAATGCTTCAAGGCCGACTGATGACCGACATACCCAACGCCAACCCCGATATGCGCAGCGAAACGCTGATGGAAGCGCCGGACAAACAGGTGAGCGCGCGCGAGCTGTTCGGCGTCGATGTCGACATGATGGTGCCCGCCTTCTCCGAGGCAGACGAGCGCGTGCCCGATCTTGACCCGGCCTATGTGTTCGATGCCGACACCACGCTCGCCATCCTCGCGGGCTTTGCGTTCAATCGCCGCGTCATGGTTCAGGGCTATCACGGCACCGGCAAATCGACGCATATCGAACAGGTTGCAGCGCGCCTCAACTGGCCGTGCATCCGCATCAACCTCGATGCGCATATCAGCCGTATCGATCTGGTCGGGCGTGACGCGATCGTGCTGAAGGACGGCCAGCAGGTGACGGAGTTTCGCGAGGGCCTGCTCCCCTGGGCGTTGCAGCGGCCGGTGGCGTTGGTGTTCGATGAATATGACGCGGGGCGGCCTGACGTGATGTTCGTGATCCAGCGTGTGCTGGAGACGGACGGCAAGATGACCCTGCTCGATCAGAACCGCGTCATCCGCCCGAACCCATGGTTCCGCCTGTTCGCCACCGCCAATACGGTGGGGTTGGGCGATACGTCGGGCCTCTATCACGGCACGCAGCAGATCAACCAGGGCCAGATGGACCGCTGGAATCTCGTCGTGGCGCTCAATTATCTGCCCGCCGAGGTGGAGGCGCAGGTCGTCCTCGCAAAATCCGGCGAATATGATCATGCGGGCGGCCGTAAAGAGGTCGAGAACATGATCAAGGTCGCAGAACTGACGCGGCAGGGCTTCATCAACGGCGATATCTCGACCGTGATGTCTCCGCGCACCGTGATCAGCTGGGCACAGAACGCGCTGATTTTCAAGGATGTCGGCTTCGCCTTCCGGCTCTCGTTCCTCAACAAGTGCGATGAGGCGGAGCGCGCGCTGGTGGCGGAATATTATCAGCGCGTGTTTGGGAAAGACCTGCCGGAAAGCATTGTGGGGAAGGCTTGAACCCCACAGCCAGCCCGTCAGCGCGCGTCGTTATAGCCGCTGTCCCCACATAAAAAGGCGGCAGCCTCCCATGGAAGCAGCCGCCAACTCTATCTGCTGTGAAAAGGTCGCTCAGACCATCGCGTAGCCGACCCGCACCTTGGCCTTGCCACGGCGCATCGCCGCGCCGATGCCGCCAAAACCGAGGATCATCAGCGCCCAGGTCGCCGGTTCCGGCACGGCGCCCGCCGTTCCAGTCGAGAACAGGGTCAGTGTCGAGCTGGCACCGAAGTTGAGGTTGATCTTGTCGAGGTTAGTGCCTGCGTCGAAATAATAGAATGCGGTCGAATCGCTCTTGTCGCTGCGCGTGTTACCCGCGACGTCGCTGGGCGAGCCCTTGCCAGCACCGTAATGGATGCCGATCAGGGTCATGCCATTGAGCTTGGTGCTGAAGGGCAGAGCGGAGAAATCCACGCTCTTGGCCCCGTTGAGGTTCGAGTTCGTCGTGAACGACCCAAATTGGAAGGTCGAGACACTGAAGGTCGTACTGCCCAACAGACCGTTGAGGATCGGCACAAGAGTGCTTTTGCTGGCCTGATTGAGCAGGTTGCCCTGATAGAAACCCGAACAACTCTGGCTGGAAAGCGCCGGAGTCGCGTTAATGTCTGTCATGGAGCAGGCGGGCAGGACCGTTACGGCCTGTGCCGAGGGAGCCATGAAGAAGGCCCCGGTAAGGGCGGTGCTGATCAAAAGCTTGCGCATGTTCATACCTGTCTCTGTGGTTATGAGTGCATGTCTAACAGAATAAACGCAATCATTACATGCCGTTAACCACGTTTGTCTGAGCCGGTGCTTTGATCCATTCCGAGACAGGCTGGAGTTCATTCTGTTTCATTTTGAGACAAGTTCGGGCCGCAGCGCGAAAGCCATACACGCCCCTGTCCTGAAACGAGCCAGGGCTTGACTTGCCGCTTCGCCTCGCGCAGCCCAATTGCATGGCTGCCCAAACTCCGCTCGATGCCTTCAAGGCGATTCTTTCCGGCACCGCCCGCGCAATTGCGCGCGACTCGGAGGCGGAGGTCGGCTTCACGGCGGATAGCCCGCATCTGGCGGGCAAGGCGATCAAGGTCCCTGCGCCGGGCCGCGCTCTGCCGCGTGATCAGGTGGCGCTTGCGCGGGGATTCGCGGACGCGAGCGCGCTCAAGCTGCGCCACCACAATGTCGCGCTCCATAACCGGCACGCGCCGGCGGATGCGGTTGCACGCGCCGTCTATGACGCCGCCGAGCAGGCGCGGGTAGAGGCGCTGGGCGCGCGCAGCATGGCAGGCGTGCGCGACAACCTCTCTCATGCGCTGGACCTGCGCCTGAAATCTGATGCCATCACGCGCGCGCGCAACGCAGATGAAGTGCCGCTCTCCACCGCCGTCGCGCTGATGATGCGCGAGCGCCTTACCGGAGATGCTCCGCCTGAGGCCGCGCGCGCGGGCGTGGAGCTGGTGCGCGAATGGATCGAGGAGAAGGCGGGCAGCGATCTCGATGCCCTGCCGCTCGCGCTCGACGATCAGCACGCCTTCCAGCAGCTCACCTCTAGCCTGCTGGAACATCTCTCGCTGGTCGAATCGAGCGACCCGCAAGAGCCGACCGACGAGAGCGGCGAGGACGATCAGGATTCCGCCGAGGAGGACGACAGCCAGGAAGGCGACGAAGGCGAGGAACAGCCCGGCGACAGCGACGCTACCACTGAAGCGCGCGGCGAACAGTCCGAGGGCGAGAGCGAAGACGGCGAGGCCGAATATAGCGACGACATCGATTCGTTGAGCGATGACGATGCGGACGGCATGGGGGATGAAGGCATGCTGCCGGTGCGGCCCAACCGCCCGATGTCGGATCTGCCGCCCGGCTTTGACTATAAAGCGTTCACCACCGCGCATGACGAGGTGGTCGCCGCAACGGACCTGTGCGACGCGGACGAGCTGGTGCGCCTGCGCGGCTTCCTCGATCAACAGATGGCGAGCCTGCAGGGCGTCGTTACCAAGCTTGCGAACCGCCTCCAGCGGCGCCTGATGGCGCAACAGTCGCGTAGCTGGGAGTTCGATCAGGAGGAGGGGATGCTCGATGCCGCCCGCCTCGCGCGCATCGTTATCGACCCGACGCACTCGCTGTCCTACAAGGTGGAGCGCGACACCGAATTTCGCGACACCGTCGTCACGCTGCTGATCGATAATTCAGGTTCCATGCGTGGCCGGCCGATCAGCATCGCGGCGATCAGCGCAGACATCATGGCGCGCACGCTGGAGCGCTGTGGCGTCAAGACCGAGATACTGGGCTTCACCACGCGCGCGTGGAAGGGCGGGCTGAGCCGTGAGGATTGGCTCGCCGCCGGGCGCCCGCAGCTCCCCGGCCGCCTCAATGATCTGCGCCATATCGTCTATAAGAAGGCGGACGAGCCTTGGCGGCGGGCGCGCACCTCGCTGGGGCTGATGATGCGCGAGGGGCTATTGAAGGAGAATATCGACGGCGAGGCGCTGCTCTGGGCGCACAGCCGCTTGGTCAACCGCCCGGAGGAGCGCCGCATCCTCATGGTGATCTCTGACGGCGCGCCGGTCGATGACTCGACCCTTTCGGTCAACAGCGGCGTCTATCTGGAGCGCCATCTGCGGCAGGTGATCGAGTGGATCGAGACGCGCTCTCCGGTGCAGCTCGTCGCCATCGGCATCGGCCATGACGTAACCCGCTATTACAAGCGCGCGGTGACGATCATGGACGCCGAGCAGCTGGGCGGCACGATGGTGGAGCAGCTCGCGGGTTTGTTTGATGAGGATTGAACTATGACAATGAGTGTAAGTGATGCCGTAGCCAGCCGCCGCTCTGTCCGCGCCTTTCTAGACAAGTCGGTGGCGTTGGATGTGCTGACGCGCGTGATGGATAAGGCGCGGTTTGCGCCTTCGGGGTGCAATTTCCAACCGTGGGAAGCGAGTATCCTGACCGGCGAACCTTTGAAGGCGCTGCAAGCAAAAATGATGGCCTCTGCTCCGCAAGACCCACCGGAGTACGACTGGTCCGGCCCCAATATCTCGCCCGCGCACAAGGCGCGCCTGTTCGCGGTGAGCGAGGACATGTATGGTGCCATGGGCATCACGCGCGAAAACAAGGACGCCCGCCGCGCCTTTGTGGCGGATAATATCGTCTCCTTTCATGCGCCCGCCGTCTTGCTCTGCTATTTTCCGCGCTTCATGGGGCCGCCGCAATGGTCCGATGTCGGCATGTGGCTGCAAACGATCATGCTGTTGTTGCGCGAGGAAGGGCTGGATAGCTGCCCGCAGGAATATCTGTGGCAACATGCGCGGCTCATCAAGGACTTTATCGGCGTTTCCGATGAGACCCACATCTTCTTTTGCGGCATGGCAATCGGCTATCGCGACGCGCAAGCGCCCATCAACGCTTTCCCGCGTGAGCGGGTGCCGCTCGATGAGCAGGTGCGCTTCATCGGCTTTTGAAGGGCGTTGACCTTGCCTGCAAAGCGCCGCATGTGCGGGCCATGACTGCCGATACATCATCCCCCCTGCGCCTGTTCAACAGCCTAACCCGCCAGATCGAGGAGTTTGTGCCTGTCCATGCGGGCGAGGCGCGCGTCTATACCTGCGGGCCGACGGTCTATAACTACCCCCATATAGGCAATATGCGCGCCTATGTGTTTGCCGATACGCTGGGCCGGGTGCTGAGCTTCAAGGGCTATCAGCTTCGCCACATCATCAACATCACCGATGTCGGCCACCTCACCGACGATGCCGATGCGGGCGAGGACAAGATGGAGAAGATGGCGGCCGCCAAGGCGCAATCGATCTGGGATATCGCGCAGCATTATACAGAGGCCTATTGGGCGGACGTGAAGGCGCTCAATATCCGCCAGCCTGCGCACTGGTCGATCGCGACCAACTATGTGCCGCAGATGATCGATTTCGCGAAGTCGATTGCGGAAAAACACTGCTACGAGCTGGAAAGCGGCCTCTATTTCGACACCTCAACCGTGGCGGACTATGGGCGGCTGGCCCGCGCCGCGACCGAGGAGGGGGAAGGCCGGATCGAGGCGGTCGAGGGCAAGCGCCATGCAGCCGATTTCGCGATCTGGCGCAAAACACCGCCGGGCGAAAAGCGCCAGATGGAGTGGGACTCGCCCTGGGGCAAAGGCGCGCCGGGCTGGCACCTTGAGTGCAGCGTGATGAGCCGCGAACTGCTCGGCCTGCCGTTTGACATTCACACCGGCGGCATCGACCACCGCGAAATCCACCACCCCAACGAAATCGCGCAGAATCAGGCGATCACCGGCTGCGGGTCGCTCGATTGCGCGGAGCACAGCGGCGCGCGCATCTGGATGCACAACAACTTCCTGATCGACCGCACGGGGAAAATGAGCAAGTCGTCCGGCGAGTTTCTTCGGCTGCAGACCATCATTGACCGGGGCTTTCACCCGCTCGCCTACCGCATGCTGTGCCTGCAGGCGCACTATCGCAGCGAGCTGGAGTTCAGCTGGGACAACCTGGCGGCGGCGCTGACCCGGTTGAAGCGGATGCAAAAAGTTGTCGCTGTGAGGCTTTGGCAAGAATACGAAGAAATTGGAGAGGCGGTCGATCCGCCAAAGCAATTTCTGCCCATACCTTTAGAGCAGCGTAAAGATGCCGATATAACCGGAGTTCTGCGGGACTTTGAAGAGGCGATTAGCGATGATCTAAATACCGCTAAATGCCTCCCACTCATTGAAGAGGTTTTGTCCGACAAGGGTATCGAAAACTCGCTCAGGTGGCATCTAGTTGCTACAATCGACGAGGTTCTTGGCCTCAATTTACTGGGACTTCAACGAACCGATCTGCGTATCCGCCCCAAATCCGCCACCCTCACGGAAAGCGAAATCGAAGCCGAACTGGACCGCCGCGCGCAGGCCCGTGCCGCCAAGGACTTCGCCACGTCAGACGCTATCCGCGATGCGCTTGGCGCTCAGGGCGTAGAGGTGATGGACGGCGATCCGCTGCGCTGGGAATGGAAGCTCGATCTGGGGTAAAGCCCTACCCCGCCGCCCTGACAATCTCCGCCCACTCCGCCTCGTCGATCACGCGGATGCCCAGCTCCGCCGCTTTCTTGAGCTTCGATCCCGCACCCGGCCCGGCCACGACGAGGTTGGTCGACGCGCTGACCGATCCCGCCGCGCGCGCGCCCAGCCGCTCCGCCTGCGCCTTCGCCTCATCGCGACTCATGGTTTCGAGCTTGCCGGTGAACACGATCGTCTGGCCGGAAACGGGGCTTTGCAGCGTCTCTACGACATAGGGCGGCGGCTCAACTTCGCTCAGCAGATCATCCCACACATCGCGATTATGCGCCTCGTGGAAAAAATCGCCCAGCGCCTTGGCGACCGCAGGCCCGATGCCTTCGATGCTGGTAAGTTCCGCCCGCGCCGCCTCATCGTCCAGCGCCCGCTCCGCCACCTCGCGCAAATGCGGCAGCGTCTCGAAGCGCTTCAGTAAGTCCCGCGCCGTCACCGCGCCGATGTGGCGGATGCCCAGCCCGAACAGCAGCCGCGCTGCGTCTGGCTGGCGCTTCGCCTCGATGGCGCCGAGCAGATTATCGACCGACTTCTCCTTCCAGCCCTCGCGCCCCAGCAGCTCCGCCCGGTGCGCCTTCAGCCGGAAGATGTCCGGCGGGCCATGCTCCAGCCAGCCGAGGTCAAAAAACTCCTGGATGCTTTTCTCGCCCAGCCCCTCGATATCGAGCGCGCCGCGCGACACGAAATGCTTCAGCCGCTCGATCCGCTGCGCGCCGCAGATGAGCCCGCCGGTGCAGCGCACATCGACCTCGCCTTCCTCCGCCACCGCCTCGGAGCCGCAGACCGGGCAATGATCGGGGAAGGGGTAGGCATCTCGCGCTTCGTCGCGCGTCAGATTCTCGACGATCTGCGGGATCACATCGCCCGCGCGCTGCACCACCACGCGGTCGCCCGGCCGCACGCCGAGCCGCGCGATCTCATCCCGGTTGTGCAGCGTCACGTTGGAGACGACGACGCCGCCCACCGTCACCGGCGTCAGGCGGCCTACGGGGGTCAGCTTGCCGGTGCGGCCCACCTGAATGTCGATGGCTTCGAGGGTCGTCTGCGCCTTTTCAGCGGGGAATTTGTGCGCAATCGCCCAGCGCGGCGCCTTGGCGACAAAGCCCAGCCGCTCCTGCCAGTCCAGCCGGTCGACCTTATAGACCACGCCGTCAATGTCATAGGGCATGTCGGCGCGCAGCCGCTCAATCGCGCGATAATGGCCGAGCAGCGCCTCCGCCCCCTCCAGCCGCACGAAATGTTCGGACAGCGGAAAGCCCCAGTCATGGATCGCCTGCATCACTTGCGTCTGCGTATCGCCCGGCAGCGCGCTCGCCACGCCCCAGCCATGCGCGAGGAAGCGCAGCGGCCGTGCGGCGGTGACGCTTGCGTCCTTCTGCCTCAGCGACCCCGCCGCCGCGTTGCGCGGATTGGCGAAGATCTTCTCGCCCGCCGCTGCCTGCCGCTCGTTCAAAGCCGTGAAATCGGCCTTCGCCATATAGACCTCGCCGCGCACCTCGAAGATCGCGGGCGCTTGGGCAGGCAATTGCTGCGGAATGTCGGTGATGGTGCGCACATTGGCGGTCACGTCCTCGCCCACCTGCCCGTCACCCCGCGTCGCCGCGCGCACCAGCCGCCCGTCCTCATAGCGGATGGAGAGAGACAGCCCGTCGATCTTGTCCTCCGCCGTCATCGCCACCGGCGTGTCTTCGCCCAGCGCGAGATAGCGGCGGATGCGCGCGATGAACTCCGCCACGTCCTCGTCGGCAAAGGCGTTGTCGAGGCTCATCATCCGCTTTTCATGCGCGACCTTGGCGAGCGGCGAGCTTTCCACCGACGCGCCGACCTGAGCATTGGGGCTATCCGCGCGGATAAGGTGCGGGAAGGCAGCCTCCAGCGCGTTGTTTTCCCGCACCAGCGCGTCATAGTCCGCGTCGGAAATCTCCGGCGCATCGTTGGCATGGTAAAGGCGGTTGTGCTTCGCGATCTCCTTCGCAAGCCGCATCAGGCGGTTGGCGGCGTCCGCTTCGGAGAGGGAGGAGGGGTTGGTCAACATCGCACGGCTATATAATACACTATTGCGCCGGAGCAATTTGACGAGATGGCATCATTCCCACTCGATCGTGCCCGGCGGTTTCGACGTATAATCATAGACCACGCGGTTGATGCCCTTCACCTCGTTGATGATGCGGGTGGCGACCCGGCTGAGGAAGGCCGCGTCGAAAGGATAGATATCCGCCGTCATGCCGTCTGTACTGGTCACGGCGCGCAGCGCGCAGACGCTGTCATAGGTGCGATAATCGCCCATAACGCCGACGGTGCGCACGGGGAGCAGAACGGCGAACGCCTGCCAGATCGCGTCATAGAGGCCCGCATTGCGGATTTCCTCCAAATAGATCGCGTCTGCCTTGCGCAATATGTCGCACCGTTCCTCCGTCACTTCGCCGGGAATGCGGATGGCGAGGCCGGGGCCGGGGAACGGATGCCGCCCGACGAAAATCTCCGGCAGGCCCAGTTCGCGGCCCAGCACGCGGACTTCATCCTTGAACAGCTCGCGCAGCGGCTCGACCAGCTTCATGTTCATGCGCTCTGGCAGGCCGCCGACATTATGGTGGCTCTTGATCGTCACGCTCGGCCCGCCGGTGAAGCTGACGCTCTCGATCACATCGGGGTAGAGCGTACCCTGCGCAAGGAAATCCGCGCCGCCGACCTTGCGCGCTTCCTCTTCGAACAGGTCAATGAACGCCTTGCCGATGAACTTGCGCTTGGCTTCCGGGTCCGTGACGCCCGCGAGGCCACCGAGGAAGGTTTCAGACGCATCCACATGAACCAGGTTGATGCCATAATGCTGGCGAAACAGGCTAACGACCTGATCGGCCTCGTTCATCCGCATCAGGCCATGATCGACGAAGACGCAGGTGAGCTGATCCCCGATCGCCTCATGAATCAACACCGCCGCTACCGCGCTATCTACCCCGCCAGACAGGCCGCAAATCACCCTGCCCTGCCCCACCTGCGCGCGGATCTCGGCAATCTTGGTGGCGCGGAACTCCGCCATCGTCCAGTCCCCCGCACAGCCGCAGACATGGCGCACGAAATTGGCGATCAGCTTGCCGCCATCGGGCGTATGCACCACTTCGGGGTGAAACTGGGTGCCGTAAAAACGGCGTTCATCATCCGCGATCACCGCAAAGGGCGCACCATCGGAGATCGCCACGATGCGAAAGCCGGGCGCGAATTTCGTGACCTTGTCGCCATGGCTCATCCACACCTGATGCCGCTCGCCAACATTCCACAGCCCGTCAAACAGCACACACGGCTCTGTCACGGTCAGGAAGGCGCGCCCGAATTCGCCACCCTCGCCGGTTTCATGGCCGGGCCGCACCTCTCCACCGAGCTGATGCGACATCACCTGCTGGCCGTAACAGATGCCAAGGATCGGGATGCCCGCCTCAAACAGCATCTGCGGCGCGCGCGGGCTGCCTTCCTCCGGCACGCCTGCCGGGGAGCCGGAAAGGATGATGCCCTTGGGCTTCATTCGCTCGAACGCCGCCTCTGCCTGCGTGAATGGGGCGATTTCGGAGTAGACGCCAGCCTCGCGCACGCGGCGCGCGATAAGCTGCGTCACCTGGCTGCCAAAGTCGACGATGAGGATGGATTCGTGGTGCTGGCCTGTCATAGGGTGCCGATACGGCGGGCCGCCGCGCCTGTCCAGCCCCGGCCCAATGCACATATGCAAAACGGGCCGCCAGCTTGGCAGCCGACGACCCGTTCGTGAAGCTCAGTAACGAGCGGAAAGCTTACGCCGCTTCCATCTCGTCCATATCGGCGGTCTGTACCGGGCCGCTATCCTGCCCCTTGGCATCCATATCGCGGTCAACCAGTTCGATGATCGCGATCGGCGCGGCGTCGGATGCGCGATAGCCTGCCTTGATGATGCGGGTATATCCGCCGTTGCGGCCCTTATAGCGCTCGGCCAGCACCTCGAACAGCTTGGAGAGCTGCGCGTCGTCCTGAAGACGGGCGTGGGCGAGACGACGGTTGGAGAGGCCGCCGCGCTTCGCGAGCGTGATCAGCTTCTCGACATAGGGGCGCAGCTCGCGGGCCTTCGCGATACCGGTGGTGATCTGCTCATGCTTGATCAGCGAGGCCGCGAGGTTGCGCAGCAGGGCCGTGCGATGGCCCGATGCGCGCTGCAGCTTACGATGTCCTACCTTGTGACGCATTGTTCATTCCTTCGTTCGTTATGGACCCGTATCAGGTAGTCCAGACCCGGTGACATTTGGGGAAGTCGACCATTCCCTTTGAACCGGGCCAAAGTACCACTTTGGCCCGACACATCTTAGCCCATAAGCTCCTGCTCAAGCTTCTTGGCCATTTCCTCGATATTCTCAGGCGGCCAGCCGGGGATATCCATGCCGAGGCGCAGACCCATAGAGGAGAGCACTTCCTTGATCTCGTTCAAGGACTTGCGACCGAAGTTCGGCGTGCGCAGCATCTCCGCCTCGGTCTTCTGAACCAGATCGCCGATGTAGATGATGTTGTCGTTCTTGAGGCAGTTGGCCGAACGGACTGAAAGCTCCAGCTCGTCCACCTTCTTGAGGAGGTAGCGGTTGATGGTGTTGGCATTGCCATCGCTCTCGCCGCCCGAAGAAGCGGCGCCAGCCATCGCAACCGGCGCAGGCGCGGCCAGCGCGTCCTCGAAGTGGACGAAGAGCTGAAGTTGATCCTGCAGGATGCGCGCGGCATAGGCCACGGCGTCTTCGGGGCTGACGGTGCCATCAGTCTCGACCGTGAGGCTGAGCTTGTCGAAGTCCAGCTCCTGGCCCACGCGGGTCGGCTCGACCTTGTAGGCCACCTGCCGCACCGGCGAATAGAGCGCATCGACCGGGATCAGGCCGATCGGCGCATCGGCCGGGCGGTTGGAAACGGCGGGGACATAGCCCTTGCCGACATCCGCGATCAGTTCCATGTTGAGCGAGGCGCCCTGATCGAGGTGGCAAATGACGAGATCGGGGTTCATCACCTCGATGTCACCCGATACCGCGATATCGCCTGCCTTCACATCGGCTGGGCCGGTGACGGAAAGCTGAAGCCGCTTTGGCCCCTCGCCTTCCATGCGCAGCGCGATCTGCTTCACGTTGAGGACGATGTCGGTCACGTCCTCACGGACGCCCGCGAGGCTGGAGAACTCGTGCAACACGTTCTCGATCTTGATCGAGGTGACAGCCGCACCCTGAAGCGAGGACAGCAGCACACGCCGTAGCGCGTTGCCGAGTGTCAAGCCAAAGCCGCGCTCAAGCGGCTCTGCGACGAAGGTCGCCTTGCGACGGCCATCGCCGGAGGACTTGATCTCCAGGCTGCTGGGCTTCTTCAATTCCTGCCAGTTCTTCATGTTGACAGTCATGTATTTCCCCTGGGAATGAGGCGGGAGCTCTGCCTTCAGTGAAGAAGAGAACCCCGGCCGGTGCAAAAGCGAGAGCGGCGCGTCCGCCGCCCTGACGGGAGGTTCTGTTAGACGCGACGACGCTTGGATGGCCGCACGCCGTTGTGCGGAATCGGCGTCACATCGCGGATCGACGTGATGGTAAAGCCCACGGCCTGAAGCGCGCGGAGAGCGGATTCGCGACCCGAACCCGGCCCCTTGACCTCAACCTCAAGCGTGCGCACGCCATGCTCGGCAGCCTTGCGGCCCGCATCCTCGGCGCAGACCTGCGCGGCATAAGGAGTGGATTTGCGGCTGCCCTTGAAGCCCATCATGCCCGCGGACGACCAGCTGATCGCGTTGCCCTGCGCATCGGTGATGGTGATCATGGTGTTGTTGAAGCTGGCGTTCACATGCGCGACGCCGGCCGAGATGTTCTTGCGCTCACGACGTTTGATGCGCTGAGGTTCCCGTGCCATATTCTTTATCCTACTTCAGAAAACTGGTTGGCGGATGGAGTGCCCAAGGCTTGCGCCATCCGGCGGAGAAGAAATCGAAAAAGTCCCCGGACTTTTTCTTATTTCTTCTTGCCCGCGATCGGCTTGGCCTTGCCCTTGCGGGTGCGCGCATTGGTATGCGTGCGCTGTCCGCGAACCGGCAGCCCCTTGCGATGACGCAGGCCGCGATAGCAGGCGAGGTCCATCAGGCGCTTGATGTTCATCGCGGTGGTGCGGCGCAGATCGCCCTCCACCGTGTAGCTCGCGTCGATCGCTTCGCGGATCTGGAGCACTTCGGCGTCCGAAAGATCCTGCACGCGGCGGCTCTCGTCGATGCCGAGCTTGGTTGCGATGTCTACCGCGGTCTTGCGGCCAATGCCGTGAATATAGGTGAGCGCGATGATAACGCGCTTGTTCGTCGGGATGTTGACGCCCGCAATACGTGCCATAAAAATTGTTCTCCTGCTCCACGGGGCGCCTGGCGAGCGCTCCATCTCAAAGCTTCAAGTTGCGCGACATGCCTGTTTGACAGAAAAGGGCGCAACGACGACAATCCGGGACACCAAAAGCACGGCCTGCGCTCTTTGCTGCGCCGCCGTCCTCTCATGTATCGGAAGCGGATGCCCTTATCGACTCGGTTAATCCCTGTCAAGCAACAGGCAGCGTTCACCTTCACTTAACCAAAATATCGGAAAATGACAGTGTCGCACTCCAATAAAGGGTCAGCAGAGGCGACGGAGACAGACATTCATGAATCTAACAACAATCCTTGTCGTCGATGATTCCGTCACAATCCGCGCCATGCTCGAAGTTTTGCTGGAGCAGGACAAGAGTCTGCGCATTGTCGGTATCGCCAGCGACGCCGAGGAGACATTTCACCTGATTCGCGAAACCGACCCCGATGTGATTACACTGGATGTCGCCATGCCCGGCATGGATGGCATGGCTGTGCTGGAACGCATCATGAAAGAAGAGCCGCGCCCGGTCATCATGCTGTCATCACTGATGCGCGAGGGGGACCCCATGCGCGTGGAGGCCGAGGCCAAGGGCGCCGCCGGATGCTTCAACAAATCACGGATGGTCACTCAGGCCGCAGAACTGATCGCGATGATAAAAGATGTTGCCTATCAGCGCGGCCACCGGGGCGATATACCCCGCCTGCCGCTCTCCGCCAGAGCCTGATCTACCGGGCGCTCAGCGCCTCCGCACCCGCCACAGCGCGCGCCGCACGATGCGCCTTCCAGCGCGCGCTGATCCATCGTGTCGCGGGCAGCTCCACCCGGTAATGCAATGCAGCGGCGATCGGCACGATAACGCCCAGCGCCAGCGCCAGCGCGCTCCAGTGATCAAGCCCGGCAGCCTGGGCCTTCAGCAGGATGACGAAGCCGATATTCTCATGCACGAGATAGAGCGGATAGCTGATCGCGCCGAACCACAGGATCGGCCGCACATTGAGGAAGCGCAGCGCCCCGCCCAGTGTCGCCGCAAAGGTGATGACGAGCGCACATGCGGCGAGGAACATGTCGCGCTGGTCCGTCAGCAACAGCGTCAGCAGCGCAGCGGCAAAATAGGGTAGCTGCTGAAACCACCTGCGCTGGCCAGACCAGATGCGGTAAAACAGCATGCCGATGATGAAATAGGGCACGAACTGAAGCACCAGCAGCATCGCGATGCGCGAGGGCATCCCCTCCCACAGGAACATCAGCCCTTTGAGCGCCAGCCACGGGAGCATCATCAGCTCCAGATGGTCGAATTTCTTGCCAAGGAACAGCCAAAGCCCCGTCATGCTGGCGTAAAAACCCAGCTCCACCGTCAGCGTCCAGTATGCGCCGTCTATCGCGGGCAGATAGAGGAAGCCCTGCAACATCGTGATGTTGGCCAGCGCCGCCATCGGCGATATCTGCAGCCGCTCGACATCCCCCAGCCAGACGAACGCCAGCACGATGGGCAGTGTCGCCCAATAGGCAGGGAACAGGCGCGAGAATCGGTTCACCGCGAAATCGGCAACAGTGCCGACCCGCTCCAGCGTAAAGAAGATCGCGAAACCGGAGATCGCGAAGAACAGCAGCACCCGATATTCCCCGGCCCAGAATGAGAAGGGCACATGGTCAACGCCCGGAAATACCTGAGGAAAGCGGGTGGTGAGGTGAAACAGCACGACCGTGATCGCCCCAATGCCACGCAAGGCATCAAGCTCGATCAAGCGCCCCTTGCTCTGGCGCACCGGCGAATCGCCCACAGCCGTTTCGTCTCGCATGGCGTGGCTGATAGCGGAAAATGCTTAAAACCCTAGTAAAGCTGTGTAGCGCGCCCGGCACTCTATTCGGCGGAACGCGCTGTCGCCGCATCATCGAGCGGCCCCGCCGCAAGGCAGCAGCCCGCCGCCACCGCCGCCGCGCACCACAAAGCCGCCGCGCCATAGAGCGTCTGCATCGCCGCGCCCGCCACCGCCCCGCCCACGAGCGCCAGCCACAGCGCCATATGCGGCAGCCACGCCTTGCGATCCTCGCCTAGCAGCGCGCCGGCAATGCGCTGCCCCGCCTTGACGAAGGTTCCCGTCATAGTAAGCGCATTTTCACTGGCACGTATCAGGCGGCTTGCGGGATGTAACTCATTTCGAACCTTGTTTCGGCGGCATTGGTATCTTGCCAGTTGCCGGGGAGAAGGTCGTCTATGGGATCGCCGTCATT